>CALAJQ010000016.1 GCA_937922785.1 uncultured Acidimicrobiales bacterium | reverse complement strand
CTCAGCAGTGTCCTAGGCCTGGGCGATCTCGGAGTCCTTGCGATCACGATCCCGGGCGATGGCAGCGAAACCAAATCCAAGAATGGTGAGGAAGAGGCCGATACCGGCCAGGGAGCGTGAGGCTACGCCGGTCACTGGGAGGCTGGAGGCAGGTATCCGGGCGGCTTGAATGATAAGCCGGGCCAGGTCGTGGTCGTCCTCGTCACCATCGGTGTTATCAGTTGCGTCATCGGTTGGGTCGCCTGGATCAACTGGCTGATTGTCATCATCAGGATCAGGATCAGGTGAAGAGTCCAGATCGTTGCCATCGTCAGCTGAGATCTCTGCGGCGTTGCGGATGGTGCCAGAGGCTCCAGCGCCCGCGGTAAAGGTCACCGGAATGTCTACTGAAAGTCCTGACGCCAGCGGTCCGCTGTTTATCGAAGCGGTGCCGTTTCCGTTGTCGGTCCACGCCGGATCGTTCAATGTGAAACCAGCAGGGATGTAGTCAGTTACTGTGAAGGCCGCGGCATCCAGCGTGCCTTGGTTGATCACCGTCATAGTGAACGTAACTTCATCGCCGAGTTGAATCAGCCCATCGGTGGCGTTGCCATCAACGCTGGTGTCTGAGGTGTAGACCTTGACTAGCGCTAGGTCATAGGTATCAACTGTGACTCCAGCCGGGTCGTGATCGTCTTCGTCACCATCGGTGTTATCGATAACGTTGTCAGTAGGAGCACCAGGGCCAGCAGGCTGGTTGTCATCAGAAACATCAGTATTAGGGTTTGAGTCGATGTCATCACCATCATCGGTGCTGATCTCAGCCCAGTTCACAAAGTCACCAGCGGCGACCGACGTCGCAGTCATAGTGATCGTGATATCGGTGGAATCCCCAGCAAGCAAGGGACCCCCAACAATAGTGGCAGTGCCGTTTCCGTTGTCATTCCAAGCCGGATCATTCAAAGTAAACCCAGCAGGCAAGTAATCAGTGATCTCAAACGACGTGGCGTCAGTAGTTCCTTGATTGGTAACGGTGATCGTGAAGGTAACGTCGGTTCCTTCTTCAATTGAGCCGTCAGTTGGATCTCCAAACGTGTCTGACGTGTAGACCTGGCTTAGGGCAAGGTCATAGAACAGCACAGTGACGCCGGCGATGTCGTGGTCATCTTCGTCGCCGTCAGTGTTGTCGGTTACGTCATCGGTGGGATCGCCCGGATTGGTCGGCTGGTTGTCATCGCCAGGGTCGACGTTCGGAGTCGAATCCACATCGGTGCCGCTATCGCTGCTGACTTCGGCCCTGTTCACCGAGTCTCCCGTGGCAGGAGCGGTTGCAGTCAAGACAATTGTTAGGTCGGCCGATGCACCTGGCGCAATCGGACCAGCGGCGATAGTTGCAGTGCCGTTGCCATTGTCATTCCACGCCGGATCATTCAAAGTGAATCCAGCTGGGATGTAGTCAGTCGCTTCGTACGCACCGGAATCAACGGTTCCCTGGTTGGTGACACTGATCGTGAAAGTGACATCATCGCCAACAAGGATCAAGCCATCGGTAGCGTTGGCGTCTGCGCTGTTGTCAGACGTGTAGACCTTGGTTAGCGCCAAGTCGTAGCTACCGATTGTGACTCCGGCCGGGTCGTGATCGTCTTCGTCACCGTCGGTGTTGTCATTTACGTTGTCGGTTGGAGCACCCGGGCCAGCAGGCTGGTTGTCATCAAGAACATCGGTGTTAGGCGTTGAGTCAACGTCGGCGCCGTCGTCGGCGCTGATCTCGGCCCAGTTCACAATGTCACCCGCCGTTGCGGTCGTGGCGGTCAGTGTGATTGTGATGTCATCGGAGTTACCAACAGCTAGCGGTCCCCCGGTGAACGTTGCTGTGCCATCGCCGTTGTCGTTCCATGCCGGATCGTTCAAAGTGAACCCAGCTGGGATGTAGTCGATCACATCAAACGTTGTGGCGTCGATAGTGCCTTGGTTGGTGACCGTAATTGTGAAGGTCGCGTCCGATCCGGTTTCTATAACACCGTCGGTTGTGTCCCCGAAGTTGTCGGAGGTGTAGACCTGAGTTAGTGCCAAGTCATATGAGTTAACAGTGAATCCAGCCGGGTCGTGATCGTCCTCGTCGCCATCGGTGTTATCAATAACGTCGTCAGTCGGAGCACCCGGACCAACAGGCTGGCTGTCATCAGAAACATCAGTGTTTGGAGTCGAATCAACATCGTTTCCGCTGTCGGAAGAGATCTCAGCCCAGTTGACAAGGTCACCCGCACTAGGCGACACCGCCGTCAGCGTCACGGTGACGTTAACGGAGGCCCCAACCCCTAGCGGACCAGCTGAAATCGTGGCCGTATCATTGCCGTTGTCGGTCCACGCCGGGTCATTCAGGCTGAACCCAGTAGGTAGATAGTCGGTTATCTCAAAGGCTCCAGAATCAACAGTGCCTTGGTTAGTCACAGTGATAGTGAAGGTCACGTCATCACCAGGCTGGATCACACCATCGTTGTTGTTGCCATCAATACTGGTGTCAGATGAGTATGCCTTAGTCAACGCAAGGTCATAGATCTCCACGGTAATCCCGGCCGGATCATGGTCGTCTTCGTCGCCATCGGTGTTGTCAGTGACACCATCTGTGGGCGCCCCAGGCCCTACCGGCTGGTTGTCGTCTGAAACATCTGTGTTAGGTGTCGAGTCGATGTCATCGCCGTCATCGGTGCTGATCTCAGCCCAGTTCACAAAGTCTCCGGCCGCCGAACCAGCGGTCAATGTGATAGTCAAATCAGTCGAGGCGCCAGCTGCTAGAGGACCGGCCGCTATCGTGGCTGTTCCGTTTCCGTTGTCGTTCCAAGTCGGATCATTCAAAGCAAATCCAGCAGGGATGTAATCGGTCACCTCAAAGGCTGTTGCGTCAGCAGTGCCCTGGTTCGTAACAGTAATTGTGAAAGTAACGTCGGCGCCCGGTTCGGTAACTCCGTCATTCGGAGCACCAACTGAATCTGACGTGTAGATCTTGGTTAACGCAAGGTCATAGAACACCACATTGACGCCAGCAATGTCATGGTCATCTTCATCGCCCGCCGTGTTGTCGGTTACGTCGTCTGTAGCATCGCCAGGGTTAGTTGGCTGGTTATCGTCATCAGGGTCGACGTTCGGCGCAGAATCAGTGTCGGCACCATCATCAACTGAGATTTCGGCGATGTTCTTGCTCACGCCAGCAGCGGCTGTGGCCGCTCGAAGCACAATCGTGACATCTTGCGAACCGCCGGCGACGATTGGGCCAGCTGCAATGGTGGCCGTCCCGTTTCCGTTGTCGGTCCAAGCTGGATCGTTCAAAGTGAACCCGGCGGGGATGTAGTCAGTCACTTCGATCGCTGTTGCGCCAGTGGTTCCCTGGTTGGTAACAGTGATCGTGAAAGTTACATCGGCGCCATTGGCGACATTGCCGTCGCTGGTGTTGCCGTAGTTGTCTGAGGTGTAGACCTTCGTAAGCGCAAGATCATAGAAAGCAACTGTGACTCCGGCCGGGTCGTGATCGTCTTCGTCACCATCGGTGTTGTCGTTGACGTTGTCAGTTGGAGCACCCGGCCCTACAGGCTGGTTGTCATCAGAAACATCAGCGTTAGGGGTTGAGTCAATGTCATCACCGTCATCGGTGCTGATCTCTGCCCAGTTCACAAAGTCACCAGGAGCTACCGAGGTAGCGGTCAAGGTGATAGTGATGTCGGTGGAATCGCCAGCAAGCAAGGGGCCTCCAGCGATGGTGGCCGTCCCGTTGCCATTGTCGTTCCAAGCTGGATCGTTCAAGGTAAAGCCAGCAGGCAAATAGTCCGTCACCTCAAACGAGGTCGCATCGGCTGTGCCCTGGTTCGTGACAGTGATCGTGAAAGTAACGTCGGAGCCCTGCTCGATGACGCCATCAGTTGTGTTAGCGAAGGTGTCAGATGTGTAGACCTGGGTTAGTGCCAAGTCATAGGCGTTGACGGTCACCCCTGCGATGTCATGGTCGTCTTCGTCGCCACCGGTGTTGTCGATGACGTCATCAGTTGGGTCACCAGGATTCACTGGCTGGTTGTCATCATCAGGGTCGACGTTCGGGGTCGAGTCGCCATCGGTGCCGCTGTCGCTGCTGATCTCGGCCCCGTTTACTGAGGTACCAGATCCGGGCGAAGTTGCCGTGAGAACAATCGTTAGATCAGCCGATGCGCCAGCTGCGATTGGGCCAGCCGTGATGGTTGCGGTGTCGTTTCCGTTGTCAGTCCAAGCAAAATCATTCAACGTGAAACCAGCGGGCAAGTAATCAGTCACCTCAAAGGCGCCCGAGTCAACAGTCCCCTGGTTGGTCACAGTGATCGTGAAAGTTACGTCGTCGCCAGAAAAGACGATTCCGTCGGTGCTGTTGCCGTCGACGCTGGAGTCTGAGGTGTAGACCTTGGTTAACGCAAGGTCATAGCTACCGACGGTTACGCCGGCCGGGTCGTGATCGTCTTCGTCACCATCGGTGTTGTCGTTGACGTTGTCAGTTGGAGCACCTGGCCCTACGGGCTGGTTGTCATCAGAAATGTCGGTATTAGGCGTCGAGTCAACATCAGCACCATCGTCGACGCTGATCTCAGCCCAGTTCACAAAGTCACCAGCAGCCGGGCTGGTAGCGGTCAGGGTGATAGTTATGTCCGATGTCCCGCCTGCTAGAAGCGGCCCGCCGTTGAAGGTTGCTGTGCCGTTTCCGTTGTCATTCCATGCCGGATCGTTCAAGGTAAACCCAGCTGGGATGTAGTCGACCACATCAAACGTTGTTGCGTCGAGTGTCCCCTGGTTGGTGACGGTGATGGTAAACGTAACGTCGGCGCCAGCCTCGATAACACCGTCGGTTGTGTCGCCAAACGTGTCAGAGGTATAAACCTGAGTGAGCGCGAGATCATAAGCGTTGACTGTGACTCCAGCCGGGTCGTGATCGTCCTCGTCGCCATCGGTGTTGTCAATAACGCCATCAGTCGGAGCACCCGGACCAACAGGCTGGATGTCATCAGAAACGTCAGCGTTTGGAGTCGAATCGGGATCATTTCCACTGTCGGAAGAGATCTCAGCCCAGTTCACAGCATCGCCAGCTGCCGGATTGTCAGCTCTGAGGGTGATCGTGATGTCGGTTGAACCTCCAGATGCGATCCCGCCACCGAAGAAAGTAGCCGTGCTATTACCGTTGTCGTTCCAAGCCGGATCATTCAAACTGAATCCCGTTGGCAGGAAATCGGTCACTTCAAACGCACCAGAACCCACACTGCCTTGGTTGGTCACCGTGATAGTGAAAGTGACGTTGTCTCCAGGCTCGATCACACCATCAGCCGTGTTGCCGTCAAGACTTGTGTCGGACGTGTAGACCTTGGTCAACGCAAGGTCATACGCCGTCACGGTAAGACCGGCGATGTCATGATCGTCTTCGTCGCCATCGGTGTTGTCGATGACATCATCTGTGGCATCGCGAGGGTTAGTGGGCTGATTGTCGTCAGCAGAATCAACGTTCGGAGTCGAGTCTTGGTCGATGCCGTCGTCAACGCTTATCTCGGCGATGTTGATGGTCGTTCCTGCCGCAGCGGTGTCAACGCTAAGGGTGATAGGAATCTGAATGGTCGCGCCAGCCGCCACTGGCCCAGCTGCGATTGTGGCGGTGCTGTTGCCGTTGTCGGTCCAAGTCGGGTCGTTTAGCGTCATCCCGGCTGGGATGTAGTCGGTCACCTCGATGGAAGTTGCCTCAGCTGCACCCTGGTTAGTTACCGAGATCGTGAACGTAGCGTCGCTGCCGTTCTCAACGATTCCGTCGGTGGTGTTCCCAAAGGTGTCTGAGGTGTAGACCTTCGTCAAGGCGAGGTCATAAGTCAGGCTGTAACCGGCATCATAGGTGTGGTCGTTGACCCCTTCTGACCCAGTAGTTATTGCGATTCGGTCTGCAACCACATCGGAGTCAATTGCATCAGCGTTGGCGCCCGTCGCAGCGTCGGCGACGGTCTCGGTTAGCTCGCTGTTAGCAGCGCCGCCAGGTAGCGGAGTTGTGTTCGAACTTGTGTCGAACTCTACGAAATAGCTGCTATTGATCGCCACGCCGTCGGCTGAGCCAAAGTTGTAGAGGCCATTTGCATCAGTAGTTGTGGTGGCCAGAACAGTTGTGCCATCACCTGCAATCAGCGAGACCCCGACACCAGCCAAGGCTGGTTCGTCTGGGTCTTGAACACCGTCTTGGTCAAGGTCAAGCCAAACGCGATCACCAATCTGGATGGCCGACGGGGTACAGCTCACGGTGTTCAGAATCTGAACATCACCGATCACACCCTTGGGATCGTTCGGGACTCCGTAGTTGATTGCGCCTAGGGGGTCTTCCTGCGCTCCGGGTGCCCCACCGGGAAACATGGCCAGTCCGTGAGGCCCGGTTTCGGCCAAGATGTCGGCAGCCGTAGCTGCGTAGTCAACACTGCCGTCATCATTCTCGCGGTAGGCAACACCACCGTAGGTGTCATCAAGGCCAGCATCGCCGGTTACCGATATGTCGAACGCTCCCAGATCATTGGTGTACAAGCCCGCCCCGTTGACCGAAGCAAGGTGAGTCTGACCTGTGTGGTTGTAAGAAGCGTGCGGTGAGCTGTAGCAGCCAGCACGAAGACCAACCAACATCTGACCGTCGGGGAGAATCTCAAGGTCAGAGATTGAACGATAAAGGTCGGTGTTTAGGAAACCAGGGGCGGGCTCTCCAGGAGTCAAAGTAACTGTCTGGTTCAGCTGTTCTGATCCTGAATTGCTGTGTATTGACACACCGGCGCCGTTGACGGCTGCACCGCCAGTGAAACCGCCAGCCGCAGTAAGATCAACAGACCAGATTTCCCGGCCAAAGATTGTGCCCCAGAACAGTCGGGTACCGTCGTTGTTAACTTCAAGACCGTAAGGGGTCTTTCCATTGGCCATGCCGGCGGTGCCGTCGTCATCGACATCGAAGTCATACGCATCGAGAATGGCTCCGGCCATTGAAAGGCGGTAGATGTGTCCGTCTTCCCAGTTGGATACAAATAGCTGATCGTTGGTCTCGTCATAGACCACGTTGCCAAGGCCAACTCCAGTTGTGCGGTCTACAGCCTCGCCTGTTGCTCCTTCACAGCCTCGGTGTGTAACCGTCGTCGATTGCTGAGGCAGTACTGCGAACACGGTAGGTGCGCCGGTTATCGCATCCATCCGATAGAGAGTTCCAGCCGCGCTTAGATCTTCTGCGCCGCCGCCAATGTCGCCATAACGAACGATGCCGGTGTAACGACCGCCGGCCACCGTGTCGTTATAGAAAACGTGGGAGTAGTTACTTGACGCAGCGGCGAAGAAGTTTCCGGTGCGGTTGTCGATTGCTGTTCCGAAGACGTTGCCAAGCCGGTTGATGTCATAGTCGGGGTGGTGGAACATTGGCGTATCGGCTGTGGTGTCAGAACGGTCGCCGGGAATTGAATTGTCGACGTCCAACATGCCGAAGCTGTCTTGAGGCAGCGTGCCCGAGGGGTCAACAACAGCAGTACAGGTAGAGATTGCGTCAAAGGTTGCCAGCAAGGCGCCGCTTGGTGGTGTCGGATTACAAATTGTTGGCACATGAATGCCGTAGTCCACGCCCGTCGTTTCAGGGGTAGCGAAAGTAACCGAGCTTTCGCTATCGGCTCCGACCGGACCAGATTCATACCCAGCGGGTAGACCTGTGAACTCGATTCGGTGTTGGGTGCCATCGAACAATCCGCCAATGGTCCAACTCCCGTCGGCGGCTGTTGTTGTGGAACCAAGGGGCCCAGTAGGTCCGTATGCGGTGACAATGACGCCACCAACACCGACCTCGCCTGACCCGTTGGCACCGTCGGCGTTTACATCGTCAAATACTGTGCCGGAGATATCACCCGGCGCTGCACCCGCTGGCATTGCCGAGTACGAAACTGTGCCCATTAGAAGTGCGACCGCCGAGATCGCAACCTGAAACTTCTTAGCTACTGACATACCAACCCGTTCGTGAAGCCCCCGCTATCAGGCTCCATCGACGGTTTGTGGCGAACTTTTACCCTAAGTGACTAGAAAGGCCAGCAGAATTTTTACTGCCAGCCTCGGACAATCTCGGCAGCACTTAGGGCTGCTCCGACAAGACCGGCGTTAGAGCCAAGTCCGGCCCGCTTTACTAGCTGGTCGTTCTGGGCGTGGCTTACTGAATAACCGGCTAAATCAGCGGCGACGCACTTTTGCACACGTTGTGCCATGTCCGGTCGGGCCCCGACACCACCGCCGAACAGAACAATGTCGGGCGCGAACGAGTAGGCATACACCCTGACAAGCTGCGCCAAGTATTTTGCCTCCAGGTCCCAGACATCGTCTCGTTCGTCTAACTGGGCCGGGTCACAATTCCAGCGTTTGGCAATTGCGGGGCCACTTGCCATCCCTTCCAAGCAGTCACCATGGAACGGGCATATGCCTTCGAAATCGTCGCCGTCGATTCGACGGATCGGAATATGGCCAAGCTCGGTGTGGTCGCGTCCACGGAACGGGGTGCCGTCAATTGCCACGGCTGCGCCGATACCTGTGCCGACAGTTACATAGCCAACCGAGCTAAAGCCTTGCCCCGCCCCGAGCTGGTGTTCGGCAACTGCGGCGGCCTCCACATCAGTCTGAATCGCGCAAGGGACGCCAAGGCCCTCCTGGAGTCGTCTGAGTAATCCGAATTGACTCCAGCCCGGCTTAGGCGTGTCTGCCAACGATCCATAGTTTGGCGATTCAGGATCAACTACCAACGGGCCAAACGACGCAATTCCAAGAGCGTCAGCTCGCTGAAGCGAAGAGAAGAAGGCAATTACCGCTTCAGTTGTCTCAATCGGCTGGGTTGTGGGAATCCAAGCTTCGTCAATTATTTCAAATGAGGCTGACATTAGGGCCGCACGGAACTTTGTTCCTCCTGCCTCAACTGCGGCGAAAACTGACTTACTGATAGGACCGTCGTTCATAGATACTTAAGTTTCGCACGAAACCAGATCTGACGGTGCGGTCAGCGTGGCAGATTTGGTTGTGGTCATATGCTGGGTCACTGCCAACCTGGCCGGCAACGGACACACAGGAAACCCGGTAGGAAACAACAATGATCGAACCTGAAATTCGCAAGACGCAGCTAACCCTGGACCGGACATACTCTGCTGGAGGCAAACCTCTGCCCGATGTTCACTTCAGCGGTTCAATTGCGGCAGTAGTTAGCAATCCGTTCGCCGGCACGTTTGCATCCGAGGCTGACATTTCAGACTGGATGAGGGCGCTTCAGCCGTTGGCCGATTCCATGGCGATCGAGCTCCGCAACGCGCTAATTGGCGACGACCGGTCGATCGAAACCTACGGCAAGGGCGCAACCGTTGGAGGCAACGGTGAACTGGAAATGGCTGCGGCCTGGCATGCTCCGGCGGGGGTTGGTCTACGTTCGGCCCTTGACGGCCCCCTCGCTCAGGTTCCGTCAAGCAAGAAGATCGGAGCCATCGGCAGCCAGCTGGACATCCCGTTGGTTTATCTGCACGCCAGTTACTTGCGAAGCCACTATGACGTGCAGCCGGTTGTGGTGCCTGATGGACCGAAGCCCGACGAGGTTGTGTACGCGCTGGTGATGTCTACCGGGCCGAGACCACACCATCGGATCGGTGGGTTCTCAATTGACGAAGTAGTTGGCAAGGACGGATTGCGATGAGCTGGGGCGTCAACTCCATGGCTGGCAAGCTCGAGAAGGTGGCCATGCGTCGACCGGGGGCAATCTTGTCGGCCAATGCAACCGAATGGCACTACGCCAAAGAGATTGACCCTCACGCTCTGTCCAGTCAGTACCAAGCCTTTATTGATGCTGTGGAGGCGAGTGGAGCCGAGATCATCTATCTGCCCGAACATGACGACGGCCTTGCTGATTCCATCTTCACCTACGACCCGTCATTCATGGTTCCCGGTGGTGCAGTTGTTCTGCGGCCCGGTAAAGATCTGCGCATTGCCGAGGCGAAAGTTCACGCCGACTTTTATGAGAGCCACGGCATACCGATTCTTGGCTCAATCGAGGCTCCAGGAAAGATCGAAGGTGGAGACTGTTTTTGGTTGGACGAAACCACAATTGCGGTAGGTAGAGGGTTCCGAACAAACACCTCGGGCATCGAACAGCTGGCCACAATAGTGAAACCCCTTGAGATCGAATTAGCAGTTTTTGACTTGCCTTATCATCTTGGCCCCGAAGCCTGTCTGCATTTGATGTCGGTGGTAAGCCCTCTAGATGCAGACCTTGCGTTGGTTCATCCTCCCCTGATGCCTACGGCGCTCTATGAGCTAATGCTGGAGAAGGGGTACACCTTGTTGGCAGCTCCAGCCGAGGAGTTCGACGCAAGCTTGGGCCTAAACCTTAATGTTCTTGCCACCTCTCCTCGCAATGTGATTGCCGTGGACGGCTTTAAGGGCACGGTGCAGCTCATGCGAGATGCCGGCTGCGTTGTAACAACATTTGTTGCCGATGAGCTTTGTATTCCGTGTGAAGGCGGGCCCACCTGTCTGACCCGTCCCCTCGTTCGAAGCAACCTCTAGAAAGTCGCTGTTAGAAGAACGGGCTGATGTAAATCGGTTCGGGCTCGGGGCCCGCTGGCTTGCGTGGCCCTAATCGCAACGCTCTCATTGACCACGCTCCCAGCATTGGGCCAGGCGCTAGCAACAAGAATGCCCAACCCCAGCCGTGGGCGTCACGTATTACCGGGACTAGGAAGATCGTAAATACCGTCAGGACAAACCCGGCCGCCAGCTGCATTGTCAAAGCTGTTCCGACATAGCGAGCATCAACCACCTCGGACACGATCGTGGAAAATTGTGCGCTGTCGGCCACAACCCAAAATCCCCAGACCAACCCAACGCAAACAACAATTGGGGTTGGCGCTTCGGTTAGAAAACCCATGACCACAGCAACCGACGCTGACCACCTCATTGCCAGCGCTGCGGCTTCGGAGCGTGTCCATTTGTCGCTCATTCGTCCTGCGTAAACCGAGCCTGCGGCGCCGATTCCGATGACGGAAAAGGCAACCAAGCTGGCTTGTCGACTGGACTCGAATATGTCGCTATAGAACGCTGCGATCCATGCCCACATGGCATAGAGCTCCCACATGTGCCCGAAGTAGCCGAGGCTGGCCAGCCTGAAGCTCCGGTTACTTAAGATCTTGCCGAGCTGAGCGGGGTCAAAGGTTGCCGCTCCTGCAGAGTACGGACCGTCCCCGCACAGCCGGTCTGCAACAAGGCCGCCTAGCAATGTCAGCACCGAGATAGTGAGCATCAAGGGCTTCCAAGAAATCTCGCCTAAGGCATTAATCAGGTGAGGTAGGGCCGAGCCAACGGTCAAAGCGCCGATCATGACCCCAAGGGCAAACCCTCGTCCCTTCTTGTACCAAGACGACATCGACTTAAGCGCCGGCGGATAGACACCTGCTAAGGCAGCGCCCGTGACGAGGCGGGCGATCAGCGAAGGCAAGTAACTATCTAAGACAACTATCGATGCGTTAGCTGCTGCGGCCAAAGAGGCACCGTAGAGGATCAGGCGTCTCGGCGGAATTCTGTCAGCCAAGTTGAGCACTGAGGACCCCACAGCACCCAACACAAAGCCGAGCTGAACCGCAATTATCAACCAACTACTTTGCCCTGAGGACAGGTCCCAGCTCTCGCGCAGCTGACTAAGTACTGCTGCAGTTGAAAACCACGGCGACATCGAAAGAACCAGCGCAACCGCCAAAAAGCTCAACTGCTTTCGTTGTTGGGCTGGGTCATCCATTAGAACCGAAACCGTAGCCCCTACCGATCAATTCCCAAGACGCCTAGCGACAGAACGGTTAGCTCACGCTGCTGTCAGCTCTTCGCCCTTGATTGTCACCCGGTGCATGAGCCTGCGGTGACCTTGATAATCGTTTAGTGCCCAGTGCCAGGTGGAGCGGTTGTCCCACATGGCGATCGACCCCGGCTGCCAGGCAAACCGGGTGGTGAAACGCTCTTGGCTTACGTGGCCATAGAGAAATTCCAGCAACGGTTTAGATTCCTCGCGAGTCCAGCCTTCGAAGTAGCGAGTGAACGCAAGATTCAAATAAAGCAGCTTGCGGCCAGACTGCGGGTGGGCGACCACAACTGGGTGTGTAACTGTCGACACGCCCTCGGGATTGGCGATCCGGTCTCCGGTCTTTTTTGCATACTCGGTGTTTGCCCCGAACACGTCTGCGTTTGTGTGAATCGCCCGAAGGCTTTCAAGGGTTGTTTTCATTCCCTCAGAGAGCTCTTCGTAGGCATCGGCCACGTTCGCGAACAACGTGTCGCCGCCAATCGGTGGCACCTCGCGCGCTAACAGAATCGATCCACGCGCTGGGGCCAGGTCGTAGCTGTGATCGGTGTGCCAAGCGCCACCAATGTTGACCTCCTGATCAGCTTCCTTTGCCACCTGCGCGATTTGAGGGTGCCCCTCCACTTTCTTGAAGAACTTGTTGATGTCGACCTCAGCGAAGCGGGTCGCAAACTCGATGTGCTGTTCTGGCGTCAAGTGCTGGTCTCGATAAAACAGCACACCGTGCTCAGCCCAAGCAGCGTCGAGCTCGGCGGTCTGGTCAGCAGTGAGTTTGCTGAGGTCGACCTCGTCGACATGGGCACCAACACCGCCCTCAGACTTGGTAATTCGCACTTGATCTCCTCAGCTAGCAATTTGAGCCGAGGTTAACCGACTCAAAGCCCCTCACTCCAAACGAGCCCCTCAGCCAGACGCTGTAATGAGACTTACGGTTCGCTCGGCGGCTTGAAGCGCCCCTTCAACATGACCCGGATTATGGGCTGCGGTTTCCGTTGAGCAAAAGAAGAGCCGATCGTCCCAAAGACCCGCCGTTAGCTCAGGTGCCCCGTATAGGTCATAGCGAGGTCGAGGTGAATTCGGAGTGACCACGGTATTCGGATCAGTACCCCAGTCGACAATCTGCACATCAACTGGATCGGCCGCCGCCGGCCCAAACAACCTCACCATCTGTTCAAGAGCCTCAGCCCGGGTCAGACGAGGATCACCCGTGCTGGCAAACCCGAAGATTGCACCGTGTGAGCCGCTACTTGGTGACATGTCGTGCAATTCGCGGAGGGGCCCGACATAGGACATTCCAGAGCCAGCAAGGCCGCCTTCTCGCCAGAAGGGCTCTGGATATACGACTACGACCTTTGCGCTGGCGCCCATCCAAACCGGGGTTTGCGCTGCTGTCGCAGCTACCGACGCCGGCAGGGTCTTGGGATCTAGTAGGTGCGGGACCGCAAGCGAAGGCGGGATGGCCACAACCACAATCTCGGACTCAAGCCGGGCGTCGCTGGTCTCAACTAGAACAGAGCCTTCGCCGCGTCGAATCTGGGTCACAGGCCGCCCCAGCTCGACCGTACCTTCAGGCAACCGGTCGGCGAGGCCGATTGCCAGTTGGGCTAACCCACCAGCTACTCGATAGCTGGGCACATCCATTGGGTTGCCGTTAAGCCGAACGGTTGGCGAGCCTTCCTGCTCGGCAACGGCATCGCCTTGAAGCCACTGACCAAACACCTCGAGGCCCAGCTCCGCGGCAAGGCTGATGACCCTCTGCTCGCCCGGCCAGAACCAGGTCGCCCCCAAATCAAACTGGCTACCGCCGACCGAGATCGAATGAAGTCGGCCCCCTACTCGGTCACGAGCCTCTAGTACTTGAACGGGGTGGCCAATCTCGTGAAGCGAATTGGCAAGGGCTAGGCCACTGACACCGGCTCCGATGATGGCGACGGAACTCTTGTGCTGGGTCACCAGCGGTACCCTAATTGAACATGAGCTCCAACCCCAACGCGTCTCGTTCGACCCTTCAGGCAACGTTGCATGAGTACGACCTCGCTCGCTCCTATTCCGAGAGTCTCATTGAAGGTCTTTCCGATGAGCAGTGTGCGTGGCGACCGAACGAACAAAGCAGCGGGCTGGGATGGCACCTCGGGCATCAGGCAGCTGTGAACCACTACATGGTGCGAAACCTGACCGCAGCTGAGCCTTCGTTTAACCAGTCATTCGATGCACTCTTTGATTCCGCCACGACTGAACCCCAACGCGGCGATCTTCCACCGATGGAACAGGTTCTTGCGTTCCGAGCAGAAGTAGCCAAATCGACGAAGTCAATCATTCAGCGAATCGCTTCTGGTGACGTTAGCGCGCCAGCTCAGCTTTCGATCATTGCTGATGGCCTGTTGCGTGCGGTCATTAATCACGAGTACCAACACAACACTTGGGTACTTGAAGTGCGAAACGAAATCGGTGAGAAGCTAGATCCGCCGAAGCCAAGCTCGAACGTGGTTGACGTCGAGGGATATTGGGTGCTGTCTAACAACCTCACCGGCTGACCCGCCCTGATCCGCCGACTCGGACTGACACCCGGCACGATCCCAGCCGCCCATCTGCCGTCCACTCAAATTTCTGCCCCAGGTGACAATTCTCCCAAAAGTCAGCCCCCGGTGACAATAGTTGTCACCCCCAGCAGGAATTTCGGTGTTTTGTCACCTCCAGCTGACTTTTGAGTTGGTCAGTCCCAATAGTTAAACAAGACGTGACTTAGCTTTGTCGGCTTGAACTTGTCGGCATAGGCCCGGTCGGTTGTTGTGATTAGCTGCCAGTGAGCATCTGTGAGATCAGCGTTCAGGTCAATCGCCGAGGGAACGATCGGTCCCCAACCTCTTAAGAAGTCAGGCACGTCAAGCCTGACGAATTCTTGGTCCACGGCATAGGCAAAGCCAGCCTTTGGAGCGTCGGGGACGACGCCAACGGTCGAGGCGAATTTGTTGTGAAGGAGCCATAGGCCAAGGCCCTCAAGCTCAAACGCATCAAAGGACCTAATCACGTTTGATTGCAATTCTTGAACGCGAACCTGGCCCTCAAAGGAGTTCCCAAGCGAATGCAACCAGGGCATAAAGGCATCTCGGCCAGCAGTCACCTCAGCCGGCCCACAATCAAACCCCATGCAATTTCTTGGCAACACGAACACACTGACGAGCCTAAGATCGGCGAGTGCGGAAAAATCGTCATGGATGGCAAGTCTTAAGCAGCGTTTCCTCGCCTGACCAGCAATACTGCGTCGACGTTTATGCCCTCGATGGCCAGTTCGGCTTCGCGGTCTTTCGCAGCGATCCCGAAGACGGCGGTCGGTGGACCCTTCTGCCTGGTCAAGGCGAGTCCGGTTTCTCATCCGCAGAAGCCGCTGCCCGCGCCGCCTCAGGGGGTCAAGTCTCAAAACTGTTTAGGTTGCCCGAACTGTGGATAACCGAAGTTGGCGAGGCCTCTTCTCGATTGGGCCCGAAGGACAATGTGGTTGGTTCGGTCATCGACCACTACGGCCAGGATCAACCGATCAAGGTGATCTTGGCTCAGCTCAAACAATCGGGCCACGATCTCAATGAGCTGGGCCCTGACGATCTTGCCGGTGTCGATGAGTTTCACCTTGGTGGCCGGTTAGCCACGGTTGAACTGTTGACCTCCGCTTCCTTAACCAGTGACTCTCGGGTACTTGACGTTGGTTGCGGCATCGGCGGCGTTGCCAGGACCGTTGCCCAAACTATGGGTTGCCATGTGACAGGAGTCGACCTGACGCCCGTCTTCGTGAGCACGGCATCAGAGCTCAGCGAGTTGGTGGGTATGAGCGCTGCGACCAGCTTCAGCGTGGCCGATGCATCAAACCTCGATTTTGAAGATGACTACTTCGACGCCGTCACCTTGGTGCACGTTGGAATGAACATCGAAGACAAGGTTGGTCTCTTTACCGAGTTGGGGCGGATCGTCGCTAGCCACGGCACCATCCACGTTTATGACATCATGCGCGTTAGCGACGGCGAGATCACATACCCAGTGCCCTGGTCATCAGATCCTGCTACCAGCTTCGTTGAGCGTCCTCAGGCCTATGTTGCCGCGCTAACAGCTGCGGGACTTAGCTGCACGCCACCTGTCAACCGGTTGGACCTTGTCCGCCTCGCCGTTTCGAAGGCCAAGGATCAGCCTCCGCCAGTTAACCTCTCGCACTTGATGGGTTCGGGCTGGCCGACCATGTTTGGCAACCTGTCCCACGCGTTAGGCGACGGCATTGTTGCCCCGGTAGAAATCGTGGCAAGACCAAACGGCTGAGCCCTGCCTTCAGGGATCCTTCAGCAAACAAATGTCATCTTGATTCCAAGCAAATCGCTTACAGGCGAAAGGAATCAAAATGAAATCACAACGAGCACTTGGGGCTGCAGCAGCGTTAGCCCTCACAGTTACAGGCGGAGTCTCGGCTCTGTTCCTCAGCGTCGGCCAAGGCACTCAGGCCAGTGGCGAACCGGCGACTCCGCCGGTCATAGCTGTCGAGTACGTCGATCAGAACGGCAACCCAATTGCAGCACCAAATCCAGAGTCAACGATTGCAGCTGAGGAAGCTCGGGCTCAAGTCGAACTCGAACCTGTCATGACTGAGGCACCGTCAGAGGCAGTCGAGTATGAGTCTGAAGAGAACGAAGAGTCTGAAGAATACGACCACGAGGATGAGGCTGAAGCGTACGAAGAAGACGAAGACGCTGACTACGAGGAAGAGGACCACAACGAGGAAGAGGGTGAAGATGATGACTAACGAAGTACGCCCCGCCGATACGGCGTCTCCCAAGCCAAAATCGGCCAAGCCCAAACCGGCCGCCAAAGCAAGCCGCTGGGTTGCTGTTGGTGCGGCTGTTGGGTCTAGCTTGGCCATGGTCGGCGCTATGGCCGGGGCAGCCGAAAGTAAGCCTGAGCCCACAGCCGCTCCGGTAATCCGGCGCATCGTCGTCGTCGAAGCGCCCGAACCCCACACCGACGCACGGCCTACTACTGCACCACAAGCGCGCAAAACAAAACCTGTGACTGAGTCAAGTGGCAGTTGAAGTTCAATGGGCTTCGGCAGAAACCCGCTTCACCGCTATGGGAACCTACTGCCATGTTCTGGCAGTAGGTCCTTGCGGGCCGACCAAGGTTGCCAAAGCCGTTGAGGCTGTCGAGCGTCTAGAACTGTTGTGGAGCCGATTCAGGCCGGGTAGCGAGATCAGTCAGCTAAGTCACGCAAACGGCAGATCCATGAAAGTCTCGCCGGAGACAGTCAGCCTTGTTCAGAAGTCAGTTTTGGCTTGGCGGCTGTCACAAGGTCGCTTCAATCCGACAATGGCCAACAGGATGGTTGAGCTCGGATATGACAGAAGCTTCGCAGCGATTGACCAGTGCCAGCTGTCGGAACAAATTGAAGACTGGAACCCGGATCAGAGTTGCGGGCAGATTCTCGTCGATAGTGAGAACCAAACCGTCCGTCTGCCCAAAGGCATCGGTTTTGACCCAGGGGGAATCGGCAAAGGTCTAGCAGCCGACATGATCTCGGCCCAACTCATGAACGATGGGGCCTGGGGCGCGATGGTTAATCTCGGTGGAGACCTTCGAGTTCGGGGAACACCACCCTCAGGCGACGCGTGGCTAATCGCAATAAGGGAACCCGCCGTCTTGGACAGTCCCATCACCTCGGTACGACTGAACGACTGCGGACTGGCAACCAGTACAACCAAGAAGCGACGCTGGAATCATGGCGGACTAGAACGCCACCACCTCCTAGATCCCGACACCGGACTTTCCTGCGTGCCCGGCGTCGATCTTGCCTCGGTGATTGCCGGTGAAGCCTGGTGGGCCGAAGCTGCCGCGACTGCGCTTGTTTGCCAGCCGGAGACTTTGGGTTCAGAGCCAGACTCGCCCGACTGCCCTCCACGATGTGCCGCTCTGAGAGTTTTTGCCGACCGGTCGATTGATCGACTTTGCGAGTTTGAAAGGTACGAGACATATGAGAGGTATGAGACGTGCACTTATTAGACAACGAACAACTCTGGTGGTACGTGGCGCGCTCGGGCGGAATAGTTGCCTTAGCTCTCTGTGGCCTGTCAGTGATTTGGGGGCTTGCGCTGTCAACCAAGATCATGAAGGGCGCACCGGCCCCGAAGTGGTTGCTGTCTTTGCACCGTTGGCTCGGAGGACTTTCAGTAACTTTCACCGGCGTCCACATGGCAGCGCTCGTTGCTGACAGCTACGTCGAGTTTGGTCTGATTGACCTGTTTGTTCCCTTTGCGTCGAACTGGCAACCGGGCGCAGTGGCATGGGGCATCGTGTCGATGTATCTGTTAGTTGCAGTGCAACTGACTTCGGTGTTCATGAAACGAATCCCTCGCCGCTGGTGGAAACGTGTGCACATGACCAGCTGGCTACTGTTCTGGACTGGCTTGGTCCACGGTGTAACAGCCGGAACAGATGCAGCAAACCCGTTCTATATTGCCGGAACCGGCGTGATGACTCTGCTAGTTGTTTTTCTTACCGGATACCGGATCTTTGCGACCAGCCGCAGGGCTCAAATAAAGCCACCCAGGCCAACGGTCCCCGTAGAACCACAACGGGCGAATATAGGGTAGGCGGCAATGCGGATCCTGGTAGTAGAAGATGAATCTGTCATGGCCCAGTCGCTAAGAACAGGCCTGGAAGACCATGGGTTCGCAGTAGACGTAGCAGCCGACGGCGAAGAAGGGCTGTGGTACGCCGCCGAGGTTGACTATGACGCAATCGTGCTGGATCTCATGCTTCCGAAGATCAACGGTTTCAAGGTGTGTGAGACCATCCGAGACCGAGGCGACTGGACGCCCATCTTGATGTTGACTGCCAAAGATGGCCATCTTGATGAGGCAGAAGGCTTAGACACCGGTGCCGACGATTATTTGACTAAGCCGTTCGCGTTCGAGGTCCTACTTGCTCGCTTGCGAGCTTTGCTTCGTCGGGCAGGTAGCGAACGGCCCGTTGTAATGACTGCCGGTGACCTTTCGCTAGATCCCGCAACTCGGGAGGTTCGGCGAGGCGACGAGGCCATTGATCTCACAGCGCGAGAATTTGCCATCCTGGAATTCATGATGTCACGGGTCGGTCAAGTCGTTTCAAAAACTGAGATCTTGGCTCATGTGTGGGACTTCGCATTCGACGGAGGGCCAAACATTGTTGAGGTCTACGCAGGCTCGTTGCGAAAGAAGATCGATACGCCGTTCGGCAGGCAGTCAATCGTGACGGTGCGCGGCGCCGGCTACATGTTGGATTCCGACGGTGGATAGGTTCGCCTCGATGCGGCGAGCACTGCGAACAGTGCGCGGGCAATCCACCGCATTGGCGGCCGCCGTTGTCGCAGTTGCAATGATCATGGGCTCGCTGTTGCTGTTGCTGCTGTACCGCAACCAGCTGACCGCAACTCTCGACCAGTCGCTGCTTCAACAGGTTCAGGATCGAGCGAATCTCATTGATCAAGGCAGCGACCCGCAGCAATTGGTGACCCTACTTGACGATGAGGAGGCCCTGGTCTGGATCGGGACTCCTGGCGGTCAAACTGTTGCAGCCAGTGTTGCGCTCCAACCTGTCGATAGTCCGGTTCCCAAAACCATTGGAGGAATCGACGTAGTTGAACTTCTGGTTATCGAAGCCGGCCACGGACGCAACGAAACCGAGTTGTCGACGCTACGGCTAGCTTCGGCCGGGGCGGACGGCGGGAAGCTTGTGGTTGTGGCCGGCGCCGAAACCGAAACTGTCGACGAAGCAGTCACAGCGCTCGGACGCCTTCTGTTGATAGGTCTCCCACCTCTGCTGGCGTTAGTTGCTGCACTCACCTGGATGACAACTGGCCGGGCGCTCCAACCGGTTGAGGGGATCAGGTCTCGAGCGGCTGAAATCAGTGGCACAAACCTCGGTGGCCGAGTCAATGTCCCAGACTCACGCGATGAGATTCAAGACCTAGCGGTGACTGTTAACGCAATGCTTGATCGGATTGAGGCGCACGACTATTCGCTGCGACAGTTCACCGCCGACGCATCTCACGAGTTAAAGAGTCCGGTTGCCAACCTTCGGGCGCTTGTTGATACTGCCGAAATTAGTGACTCTCGATGGCAAGCGCTTCAGGCGCAGCTTGGTAACGAGAGCGACAGGCTACGGAACCTCGTTGACAACCTGCTGTTCCTTGCCTCGACCGAAGCTGGCCGACCAGTTGGGACCGAGTCAACAATTGCTCTGGACGAATTGCTCTTTAGCGAGGCCGAGCTTGTGGCGGCAACAGGCTCGGTAACCGTTGATCTGTCGGGCGTGGTGCCAGCCGAGCTTCGGGGCTCACGCAGCGATCTCGGCCGACTGGTCCGCAACCTGGTGGACAACGCAGTTCGTCACGCTGCCACAAAAATCTCTCTTGCCATTGAAGAGAATGCGGGCACGGTCACCCTGATAGTTGGTGACGATGGCCTGGGGATTGCTACTGAGAATCGCGAAAGAATCTTCGAACGATTTACCAGGTTGGATGAAGCTCGTGCCCGCGGCGAAGGTGGCTCGGGCCTTGGTTTGGCAATTGTGAGACACATTGCTGATAGCCACGGCGCCACAATAACTGTTGGCGACTCCTCAATCGGTGGAGCCGAGTTCCGGGCAACTTTCAGGACCTAACATCGGTTACTCGGTCGGCCTAACCCAGTTCGTGGCCGACAATCCACAGATGGCCAAACGGGTCCTGAAGCCGAACGTCGCGGCGCCCATAAGGTCGATCGTCGATTGGTATCACGACCTCTCCCCCGGCTTCGACGAACCGTTCGGCTGCGACGTCAGCGCTTGGAACGCTAAGACTGAGGATTACAGGTGTACCGCCAACCGTTTCGGGCGAGGTGTTAACGACGCCATCTTCCTCGGTCACTCCGACCAGCGTGGAACCGATTAGAACGTGAGCATTAACCAGCTTGCCTTCGTGGTGCATCACATCAGTGGCCTCACTCTCAAACGCGTTGGCGTAAAAGCTTAAGGCAGCATCTCCGTCGGAGACCACTAGCCGAGGTGCAAGCTCGGTAGCTGTTGAGGTTGTGTCTGACATGGTGATCCTCTTTCGGTTTGATACTGGCTACTGGCTTTTGGGCTATTGGGCTACTGGCTTTTGGGCTACTGGGCTGGGGATTGTTGCAGGAATCGCAGCGTCCACGGGTCAGTGCTGTCGTCAAACACCATTGACTGGACCACCGGCGCTGCACTGTCAGTGGCTGCTGTCTGAACTTCAACAGTGATGACGGCCAGCGTCAATCCGGCGCCAAGAACAGTGAAGCTGTGTTCCAAAATGTTCCACGCTACATACGGCGGGTGACTAGAGACGCTGGCAACCGTAGAGGCTTTATCCCAAAGGGTTGGACTACCGGGAAAGCACAGCTGAACGTCGTCAGCCAGGTGACGTTCGAAGAAGCCAGCGTCTGATTGTGCGAACCCATCAAGAAAGCCACCTACGCGCCGGAGATACTCGCTGGCCTCTGGTGAGCTCGCCTTCGAAGCCAGCTGACTGGTCCAGTGGTTGCCACTCAGCCACTTGGCCAAAGTTGCGAGCCGAGACGGGTTGAGTTTGTACAACCGACCTCGCCCGTCGCCTTCAACGTCCATCCGCTCAACAAGCTCTCGCTCACGAAGAACCCGCAGATGTCGGCTGACGGCCGGGACGCTAACTCCAATTTCTTCGGCAAGCTCATTGGTCCGACGGGGTTGGTCGATGAGCATCTCGATGACTTGCCGTCGGGTCGGATCAGCTAGGGCGGCGAGCGCAATATCGACCTCTTCCATACTCACATTATTGATTACGCAAATTACAGTTGTCAACGCGTACGTTACTTACTTCGAACGAGTCTTCGAACAATCCGGAGCAAGAAAAGTCCGAGAACTATCACGATCCCTGCGACGATGGCTAGGGGTAAGGCTTTCAAGAGAAGTGAGTCCGTTGCGTTCAGAACACTTACCTGGTCGTTGCCTGCTCTGAACTCTTGGGCCAGCATCAATATTGGGTTCTCACCGGTCCCCTCGTCAACGGTTACCCACAGCAACACCGACGGGTTCTGAGGGTCGTCTCCTGTGGCCGCAACCGCTACGTGGGCAAACAATGCGGTCTGAGCGGCGCATCGAGAGTCGCCCCCTTGTTCGGCTGCCGCCACTAGGGCGTCAACTAACTTCGTAGCCAGCGGTCCGTCTTGGGCATGGAACGCTGCAAGCGCGTCTAGTGCCACCGCTTCACTAACAAGAATGTTGCCCTGAACGCTTACCCCGACGTCCTGGATGTCCAGCGCCACATCGGTGTTCTCCTTCCCGGTGAACCCCGAAGCGTTTCCGTCGAGAGTCACAACTGCATGCTGACGGGCATCAAAGTTGCCGTCGAAGTCGTCAGAGACAAGCCGTTCGATAATCTCGGGGCCGCTGCTGCCCTGGGCTAGTAGGCGCGAGATTTCCGAGGGTGCGTTCGAGTTGAGCTGGGCTTGGGAGATTCCTGCTCCAACGCCAGGAACTAGGGCAACTATCTCGCTCGTACCCGATTCGGCCTCTACAAAGGTGGCTGGAACACACGACGCCACAGCGACTCCCACTTCGCCAGCGTCGGAGTCAACGCCGACAATCGAAATTGTCGCCGACGCTGGATTGGCGGGCAGAAGTGTCGCTACAACCACAGCTAGGACCGTTACAGCTATACGTTGGTTCCTACGATTATCCACAGGTTTGCCAACCTAGCCAAGTTTGAGACTTGACCCCCTTCAATGACTCCTGCGTCTGATGCGCAGCTCATATTGATCGCTGGCAAAACCCTTGTCTTTGAGCCAGCGGGACTACACGTTATGTGCATCGGCCTAGCTGAGCCGTTAGTTGAAGGCACCACCGCAGAGCTAGAGGTGCTTTTCGACAACGTCAACCCGCTCGTGATTGAGATCTCCATCGAAGTCCGATGAAACTAGATTCAAATGAATACTTGAATTCCTATTCATATGAATCTATCTTTGATGCATGGCTCATGACGCCGCGCCCTTTGTAGACAGTTACCTGCCTTACCTCTTACGTAAGGCGGATCAGACTTTGTCGGCCCCGTTCTACGCGGTCCTAAACCAAAACGGAATCTCACGTTCAGAGTGGCGAGTGATGGCGGTGCTGAACGAACACGATCAGCTCTCGGTCATTGATCTGGCGAGAGAGGCGTTAAGCCCCCAACCCACAGTTACCCATGCCGTGCGTCGTCTCGAAAAGCGGAACCTCACGACCAGGACTTTGGGAACTGAAGACAAACGCCAACGATTCATTTCGATGACTCCCGCGGGTAAGAAACTTACGCTTGCCCTTATCGCTCAGGCCCAAGAACTTGCCACAAGGGCGTTAGCCGACGCCGGTGACCTTTCAGCGCTAATCAAGCAGCTTGAAGAACTGACTGCCCGAGTCGAAGCCAACTTAAACAACATTGCAGAGGAGATGACCCGTGCCGGATAGCCACCAAAACGAGACACCAGCGATGCCCAAATACGATCCAGCCGACCCCGCAGCCCGTCGGCCCTTCAACTTGATGAAGTGGATCGAGGACCACCGCGAAGAGCTCACTCCCCCGGTTTCCAACAAACAGATCTGGCGCGAGGCCGACATGATCATCATGATCGTTGGCGGCGGCAATGAGCGGGTCGATTTCCACGATGATCCGCGTGAGGAATTCTTCTTCCAAATAAGGGGCGACATGAACTTGGTCATCTGGCCCGACCATGGCTCTGAACCTCACGACATGCCCATTCGCGAGGGTGAGGTCTACCTGCTTCCCCCTCACCTCCGACACTCGCCCCAGCGCCCAGACCCAGACTCGATTGGCCTTGTTGTTGAATACGCACGCGACATTGGCGAACTAGACGGCTTCGAATGGGCATGCCCTAACTGCTCGAACTTGGTGCATCGGGTCGAGCTTCAGGTGCAAGCGATAGACAGGGATCTGCCACCTCTATTCGCTGCGTTCGAAGCAGACGAGGCAGCCAGAACCTGTCCACATTGTGAGACCGTGCATCCGGGGAAAGCCGGACGTCTGTGACCGAGTTTTTGACCGCCACCGAACTAGACGCTGCTGACCCGCTGGCACACTTTCGATCAGAATTTGAGATACCCGATGGCATCTACCTCGTCGGCAACTCGCTGGGCGCCATGCCCAAGGCCACTCGAGACTACGTAACCGAAGAGCTTGACCGTTGGGCCGCGCTGGGAGTTGAAGGCCACTTCACTGGCAAGCTGGCGTGGAAGGACTACCACGGGTTACTTACCGACCAGTTCGCTTCGATTACTGGCGCCCGGTCTGAAGAAGTCGTTGCTATGAACGGCCTCACTGTCAACCTCCATCTCATGATGGTCAGCTTTTACCGACCAACGGCAAAGCGACACAAGATCCTGATCGAAGACCACGCCTTCCCGTCCGATCATTTCGCTGCTGAATCTCAAATTGCCCAGAGAGGTTTCAATCCATCTGAATCGCTGGTGCTGATCTCACCCAGGGACCGAGAGGAGACACTGAGACCCGAAGACATCTTGAGTGCCATTGCGACCCACGGTGATGAGCTGGCGCTGGTTTTGCTTCCGGGTGTGCAGTACTACACAGGCCAAGTCTTGCCGATGGCCGACATTGTCCAGGCCGGCCACGACGTAGGCGCAGTAGTCGGTTTCGATCTGGCACACGCGGTCGGAAACGTTGAACTCTCCCTTCACGATTGGGACGTTGACTTCGCCGCCTGGTGCACCTACAAATACCTCAACAGCGGACCGGGAGGAGTGGCGGGAGCGTTTGTTCACGAACGCCACATCGCAGATCAGGAACTCCCCAAGTTCTTGGGTTGGTGGGGCACCGAAGCCTCCAGCCGGTTCGAGATGGCCACTACCTTTGAGGCCATTCAGACGGTCGAGTCGTGGCAACTTTCGAACGCACCAATCCTTCCGATGGCGGCGTTGCGGGCCTCCCTAGACATCATCACTGCAGCGGGCGGCGTACCTGCGATGCGGCAAAAGTCGGAACTACAGATCACCTACTTCGACCGCATCTTGGCTGAAACCCTTGGAGCCCGAGTTCAGAACATCACCCCAAGTGCGATGAACCAAAGGGGCTGCCAATACGCACTTCGGGTCACCAATGGCGACGGCAAACGTGTCTATGAGGAATTGGCAGAAGCTCGTGTTCTTTGTGATTGGCGAGAGCCCGACGTCATCCGTGTGGCACCTGTGCCTTTGTACAACTCTTTCGCCGATATCGAACGCTTCGTTCAAATCCTTGACGAGATAGTCATATGAGCGGGCCGATTGTTGTTGCTGGCGCAGGACAGGCCGGTTCACTGCTTGCTATCTACCTTGCCCGCCAAGGCCACGAAGTGACGATGTATGAAAGCCGACCGGATCTGCGCCGCACCGATATCGACGCCGGCCGCTCAATCAACCTGGCGCTCGCAACTAGGGGCATAGTCCCCCTCATCGACGTTGGAGTGATCGAACAGGTTGATGCCATAACCATCCCAATGAAGGGGCGAATGGTCCACGCCGTTGGCGACCCAACGCCGGATCTCCAGCCTTACGGCACCAAGACTCATGAAGTAATTCATTCCGTGTCTCGAACCGACCTCAACGCCATCTTGTTAGATGCAGCGGAGGCAACTGGGCAAGTCACCATTGAGTTCGAGGCCCGTATTGAATCGGTTGATCTTGACCAGTCAATCATCCATTTCGTCGGCGGTCGGACTGAGCCATTTTATGTTATCTACGGGGCAGATGGAGCTGGGTCCCGAGTGCGCAAGGCGATCGCAGCAAAAGGTGCTTGTGAGTTCGAGACCGAATGGCTGGATCATTCCTACAAAGAACTGACGCTGCCTCCAGCAACTGACGGCGGCCACATGCTTGATCCGCATGCGCTCCATATCTGGCCTCGTGGAGAGTTCATGCTGATCGCTCTCGCTAATCCCGAAGGCGACTTCACAGTTACGCTCTTCGCCCCCACACCCACATTCGATGACCTGACAAACCACGATCAGATCAACTCATTCTTTGGTGGCGAGTTCGCCGACTTTGCTGCCCTCGTTCCCGACCTGGCTGACCAGTTTCTAGAGAACCCAACAGGCCCGCTGGGCACGATGCGGGCCACCGGCTGGAGCTACCAGGACAAAGCTGTGTTGGTCGGTGACGCCGCCCACGCAATAGTTCCGTTCCACGGGCAAGGCATGAATGCTGCCATGGAATCGGCTCGGCTACTTCACCGTCACCTCGCCGAAACTCCAGGTGACATCGCCGGCGCGTTCCAGCGCTATGAGGCCCAGCGCAAACCCGACGCCGACGCAATCGCCGCCATGGCGCTACAGAACTACGTCGAGATGCGCTCCGGGGTGATTGATCCAGACTATTTGACTAAGCGAGCTTTAGCCCTCGAGCTGGAACAACGCCACCCCGAGCATCTAAGCCCTCGCTACAACATGGTGATGTTTTCGACAATGCCTTACTCCGAAGCCCAGTCCCGAGCAGAAGCCCAAGCCAAGCTCATCGCCGACACAATCGCTGATCCCACACTCGACGTCGACCAGCTGGTTTCGGGGCTGCCTGTCCTTCCTCAGCTTGACCCTCTGGCCGATCCCGAAGCCCTTTCAACCTCATGATCAATCCATCCCGAGAAAAACTATGAGCCTTCCATTCGAAAACAAAGACGACTTCACGTACGGCAGCTATCTCAGAATTGGCGAACTGCTGTCACTTCAACAGTGCGTCTCATTAGACCCAGACAGCAACAAGCCAGAACACGACGAAACGCTCTTCATAATCATCCACCAGGTGTACGAACTCTGGTTCAAGCAAATTCTGCACGAGGTCGACTACATCGTTGGGATGCTCAACGACCACAAGATCGGTGCGGCTCAAAGCCACCTGAAGCGTGTTCTAAAGATCATGAAAACTCTAGTTGGCCAGCTTGATGTTCTGGAGACCATGACCCCTGCTGAGTTTGCAAGCTTTCGCAACTTTCTCGCCAACGCAAGTGGATTTCAATCGGCTCAATTCCGCGAACTGGAATTTGTTCTAGGGATAAAGGACCGAATTCAGATCGAGTGGTTTGTGGGTGACGAGGGTGAACGACTCACACGACGATACGAAGAACCAACCTTGTGGGACGCGTTTGTACACCTGATGCACCGTGAGGGCTTTGCGGTGCCCAACGAGGTTCTAGACCGCGATGTTCGTGAGCCAATAACCCCGAACCCAGTAGTCCAAGCCAGCATCGTCGAGCGATACAGCGACGAAGCTTTCGCTGGCCTTTGTGAGACCTTGACTGACCTCGACGAAGGTCTCCAAGAGTGGCGTTACCGACACGTGATGATGGTGCGCCGCACTATCGGAACTAAGCCCGGCACCGGCGGCTCCGACGGAGCGGCCTACCTGCAAACCACACTCTTCCGACCTGCATTCCCCGACCTTTGGGCCATCCGGACGGCCTTCTAATTCATGCCCCTCCCCCGAAAGGACAGCTGTTACCAATGATGCGATACCCCGAACTAAAGATGTACATCAACGGTTCTTGGCGGACCGCCGCAAGTGACGGCCCTGTCATCAACCCAGCCACCGAGAAAGAAATCGGCCGCTTCCCAATTGCCCAGCCCCAAGACTTGGAAGACGCGCTAGCCGCTGCCCACGAAGGGTTCGGCGTCTGGAGCCAGACCTCACCGAAGCATCGGGCCGATTTAGTTCGCGAGGCATCCGCCCTTCTTCGTCAACGCCAGGACGAAATTGCACACTCGATAACACTCGAACACGGCAAGCCTTTCAGTCAGGCGCAGCTTGAAGTAATCCGCGGGTGTGAGTTCTTCGAATGGGATGCCGGCGAAGCAACCCGCACTTACGGACGGGTTATCCCGAGCGCTCCAGGCGTGAAGTACATAGTTCATCATCAGCCAATCGGTCCGGTGGCGGCATTCTCCCCTTGGAACTTCCCGATGAGCCAGCCAGCGCGAAAGATTGCCGGTGCGGTGGCATCGGGTTGTTCGATCATCTTGAAAGCGGCCGAGGAGACCCCGGCTGGAGCAATGCACATCGTTCAGGCGTTCCACGACGTTGGACTTCCTCCCGGTGTACTTAACCTCGTGTTCGGAATACCGGCGGACATCTCTGACCACCTGATTCCTGCTGACGAAGTGAAACTTGTGGCCTTCACTGGTTCCACAGCTGTCGGACGACACCTGACCGGGCTTGCTTCAAACCACATGACGCCCGTCCTCATGGAGCTGGGTGGACACGCCCCGGTGATTGTCTGTGAAGACACAGACGTCGAAGCCGCTGCTATCTCTTCGGCGATCCGCAAAATGCGCAATGCAGGGCAGGTGTGCACGTCGCCCACACGGTTCTTTGTGCACGACAGCATCTTTGAACAGTTTCTTGATGTCTTCACAAAACGAGCGGCCGAAACCATCGTGGGTGATGGCATGGAGTCAGGTATTGAGATGGGGCCAGTGGCAAATGAGCGAAGGCTCGCCGCGATGTCGGCGCTGGTAAACGACGCCACCGAATGCGGAGCAGACCTGATGACCGGCGGCCACCGAATCGGCTCAACCGGATATTTCTTTGAACCAACCGTGTTGGCCAACGTCCCGGACCATGCGCGAGTCATGCAAGAGGAGCCGTTCGGACCTCTTGCAATCGTCAACTCGGTGGACTCCCTAGACACGGCGATCGAGCGGGCTAACTCTGTGCCATATGGCCTGGCTGCCTATGGCTTCACCAACAGGGCCGACTACGCCGACCGAATGGTTGACAAGGTCGAGGCAGGCAACCTGTCTATTAACACCTTGGAAGCGTCACTTCCGGAGACGCCCTTCGGCGGTGTCAAGTCAAGCGGCTATGGCCGCGAAGGCGGAGCCGAGGGCCTTGCCCACTACACAGTTGTAAAAAACGTGTCCCACAGCGTCTCGATCGTTTGACCAGTACTTATTAAGGAGTAAGGACCTCTAATGGACTACACCCGAAGCGGTGCGAAAGATTACGCCCGCGAGAATATGAAAGGCATCTGGGCGGCGGCGCTTATGCCCTTTACCCAGGACCATCGAATCGACGAAGAAGGCTTTGCCGAGAACGTCCGGCACTGGACTCAAGAACTGGGAATCGAAGGCCTGTTTGTGTCTGGCAAACAGGGCGAGTTCTTCTCGATGAGCATCGAAGAACGCAAACGCTCATTCGAACTGGCCGTTGAAGCCACCGGCGATCACGGCCACACGATCATGTCATGCTCAGACCAGAATCTGGATGTGGTCATCGATCTAGCTCGCCACGCTGAAACGTGTGGAGCAGATTACATAGTGGTTCACGCTCCGGCGCTTCACTTTTTCACCGAATATGACGAGACCCTACTTCGCTACTACAAGAAGATCTCCGACAGTGTCGACATCGGAATTGCTCTTTGGAGCCATCCCGCAAGCGGCTATCTGATGACACCCGAGCTATGCAACCGGCTCGCCGACCTTGAGAACGTTGTGGCAATCAAGTACAGCGTTGAACGTTCGATGTATTCAGAGCTAACCAGGCTGGCTTCTGACCGCATCCAGGTAAGCACAGCGTCAGAACCAGAATGGCTTGACAACATCCTTGAACTCAATTGGAAGCTCTACTTGTGTTCGTCTCCGCCGTTCTTGTTACAAAGCGCCAAGGATCGACGGATGCACGACTACACCCAAGCTGCCTTTGCCGGCAACGCCGATGAGGCCAAGGCAATAAGCCGCAGTCTCGACCCCGTCCGTGAGGCGCTTTGGGGAACTCGACCTGCCGAGAAACCTCACTCGCACCAGAAATATTGGCAAGAGCTCCTCGGCCAAGTAGGAGGTGCAGTTCGCTTCCCACTGTTGGAGCTCACGGACCAAGAAAAAGCGACTACCCGCGAGGCGTTTGAACAATGCGGTCTTCAGGTCTGACCCATGTCAGCTAGCCGGACCGACGCCCCCACTCGTTTGGTATTGGTCGGCTGGGGCGCAATTTCTCAGACCGTCGCCGGGCTGCTTGACCCCTCAATGGTTGAGATAGTGGGGGTTGCCGTTCGAGATGTCGCTGCTAAGCGACCAGCCATGCCCGCCAGTGCCCGACTACTTTCAGATCCGGCCGAGCTTGTGTCGTGTAGACCAGACGTCGTGGCTGAGGCTGCTGGCCGAGACAGTGTTGAGCCCTGGGGCAAGGCCTCGGCGGCGGCCGGTGTCGACTTCATAGTCTCCTCAGTTTCAGCCTTTGCCGACGCCGACCTACTTCGATTACTTCGCCATGATGCAATCGTTGGCGACTCCAGCGTGATCATTCAGCCCGGAGCCTTAGCCGGAGTTGAAGCGCTGGCCGCCGCGAAGCTGATGGGGGTGGACACGGTCGAACACCGAATCGTTAAGCCGCCCAAAGCTTGGCTTGGCACGTTGGGTGAAGATTTGTGTGACTTGGATTCCCTAAGCAGGCCTGACGCCTTCTATTCAGCTAACGCTTCTGAAACAGCCTCGGCCTTTCCCAAGAACGCCAACGTTGCGATGACCACTGCTTTGGCTGGCATCGGCCCCCAAGCCACCAAGATCACTCTTGTCGCTGACCCGGACGCAACAACCAACCGGCACGAACTAAAGGCAAAGGGACCCTTCGGCCAGATGGAAGTAGTAATTGCCAACAGTCCATTGCCGGCCAACCCCAAGACTTCAGCGCTAGCCGCGCTCAGTCTGGCCCGGTGCATCACAAACCGCGTAGCCCCCATCGTGATCTGACCTGGCTACCAGCCACCAATTCCGAACCGACCTGGCTACCAGTCACCAATTTGCAACTGACCTGGGAAACCGCCGGGTTTGACTGGCTACACCGCCAGTACAGATTTGGTGGCGGTTTCCCAGGTCAGAATGGGGGTGTCGAACGGCGTTAGCGGACGGAGCTGCGTCTGCGTTCCTTATCGAACCAGTCTTGAGCGCCCTTTGCCCGCCTCGCCAGTTGCTGGACGGTAGCTTCTGACACCTTCTTGACACCTGAGATTCGATTCAACTCCGCATTGATCTGGGCGTGCCCCAATCCGGTAACGGTGACCAGGTCACGGACCCATTGAGAATTGACACTGCGCAACCTTTCCCGTTCGGCCCGGCTGTTTACTGGCCCACTTTGCTGGTCAGCAATGGCCACCGGCGGCAAAAGAGTCAGGTCAATCATCAGGGCCGCATCGTCCTCATCGACCGGAGGAGCGTCATCGAAGCCGCCCTCTTCATGGTCAGCAAATATGTCCTCCGGATCGAAGTCTTCGACATCGGTTTCGATTGCCGTAGCTGAGTGAACAGCAAACAGCGATAGTTGCTGATCGTCTTCAACTGGTTGCTCTGGCGCCTCACGTTCCTCGCGATCATCCAGCGCCGTCTCCAACCTGTGTCGTCGGGTCTCAGCGATAGAGCTGGCGAAGTGTCTCAGCCGAGGATCGTCAGGCACGAACATATAGGCCTTACCTCGACCGCCGGTGTACCGAACGATTCGCCCGACAGCTTGGCGGAAGAAGAGCTCGGTTGTGGTCGTGGTGGCGTGCACGCCCACCCGAAGTCTCGGAATATCCACACCTTCTGAAACCATTCGGACCGCGACAATCCATGGATCAGAACTGTTGGAGAACTGAGTGATCTTGTTGGACGCGTCGCTGTCTTCGCTCACTGCAACTGTTGCCCTTGAGTGAAAGCGCGTTCTCAGCAAGCGAGCGATGGCCTGAGCGTGATCCTGATCTGACGCAATCACCAGTCCCCCGGCATCAGGTTGAGACTGACGGATCTGCAGTAGCTGTTCATGAGCGTGGCGCAGAACAGTAGGCAGCCATTCGCCCTCAAGACTCAATGCGGCTCTCAGTCGTTGGTTGGCCAGCGTTCGAGGTAGAGCGTCGTCAAATGATGCGGCAACTTCAGAACCATCAGGCGCAGTCCACTCCATATGTCCGCCGTATCTGGGAAAGAAAACCGGCCGCACCACACGTCCATCACCCAAGGCGTCGCCGTATCCGTACTCAACATCGGGAACCACCTGAGCCCCGACGTAGGTAAGAAACGGAATCTTGGCGGTGTCGCTCCGGAAGGGCGTGCCTGACAAGGTCAAACGTCTGGCCGCTTCGCTGAAGGCTGCAGTGACTCCGTCGCCCCAAGCCAGTTCGTCACCAGCGTGATGCACTTCGTCAAGAATTACCATTCCTCCACGGACAATCTGTGAGATCTCATGCGCCGAAGTGGCAACTTGTTGGTAGGTGGTCACGATTCCGTGCAAGTCAGCCGGTAAGCCCTGAAGCGGAGACCAATCTGTATCGAGGTGGATGCCAAATTCTTCAGCAGCGTTTGCCCACTGGTGCTTGAGGTGCCGAGTGGGCGCAACAACAACCAACCTGCCACTGAGCCTCGGCAAAGTTAGACGTGCCGCAGTAAGTGCAAAGGTTGTTTTTCCAGCACCAGGGGTAGCCACGGCCAAGAAGTTTGGCTCCCGTGATTCCTGGTACGCATCTAGGGCTTTTCTTTGCCACGGACGCAACTTAAGCGTGCGGCGGGAAGAAGAACCTTGACGTGACATCGACCGTCGATTCTGCCCGAATTATCTGACTCCGACGCGGATTATCTTCGCGACTTTTGGACCTATTAGTACGGTCCGCCCATTAGTACCCTCTGCCTGGGTGATGCGTCAGAAATGGTAATTCGGAATTGTTATACGAACTGTTCCGGATCCACACCCAGCGCGTCAGCGAGCTCTCGCAGGTAAGTGGCCTCAGCCTCGTTATCGACATTAATTGACATCGTCGAAACTGCGTAGACCTCAACGCTCAGGTTTGCCGGTGTGTCATCGGCGATCTCTTGAGCGCTGACAAAGGGAGACCTCATTTCGCCTCGGAAAAACGCTTCATCGTCTCCGTCAAGCCCCTCGAGTTGCCCCATGATTGAGTCCATCTCGGCATCATCAATCACACCGTCAGCTTTGGCCGAGTTACACATCGCCCGGATGATTACTCGAGCCTCGTCCTCATTGATTGGCTCAACATCGTCTCCTCCGTCGTCGTCGCCCCTGCCTGGAAGCAATTTGCTGATGCGAGATAGGTTGCGGCCGCCGAACATTGAGCCAGCCATTCCGCCAATCATTGCGCCTGTACTTCCACCCAAGAGCCGACCAAGCTTTCGACCGCTTCGTGCTCCGAGTACCGAACCTAATAGTGCTGTTAACGCCATTTGACCAACCTAATACCTAGACCTTCCGGCCATGGCAATGCTTGAACTTCTTGCCTGACCCGCAATGGCAAGGATCGTTACGCCCGACCTTGGGTGGATCAAACGCCCCGTCAGCAATCGACGTGCGAACTGTTGCTGCTCGAAGAGCCAGATCGTTGCCTGCTAGCGCCGCCATCGCCCACTCGCTGGTTTGTTTGAGCGCGTCGCCAGCTCGTTCAGAAGCTACTGTCTCCGGCACTAAGAATACCGCTGCGCTGTTGGTGGAACGAACCTGGTGCACCCACGCTTCGCTTAGCTCCGGCCGATCAGCCTTGAGTATTCCTTCGCCAAGTGGGTCAAGCAGGATGATGTGTTCGGCTCTGACTTCACACCCCCAACCGGCCGCATGGCCCAGCTGGCTATCAGCAACCCGACTTCCGTCAGCCGTTGGCCAATCGGCCGGGTCAATTCCGTCAGCAACAGCAAAGGTGAGCGCCGCAAATGGAGATAACTGCGGTCTTAAAAAGGCACCACAATCGGACATGGCGCCACTTCCAGCGGGTCTAATGTTCTGCACTTAGCTATTGTGGCAGCGCAATCTCACCGAACGGGTCAGCCAACAAATGAATCGCAGCAAATGATTTTCGGACAAGCTTCAGATCTAGGCGACGGTGTCTTAGACAACCTGATCGTCTCCACGTCGGTTCACTTACTCCTCGGTGCGCTCGTTTTGGCATCGTTAACTTTGGCCACCGGCCTGGTCGTAGTTGACGCAATCAACAACCGGCCAATCGGTAGCCGCACCCAGCTGGCCATGGGTTTGGCTGCGCTGGTTTTAGCTGCCCAAGTACTAATCGGAATCAAGCTGCTCGATCAGGGGCAAGGAATATTTCAGCTCTATATCCACTACATCGGCGGACTAGTACCGCTGGGCGTGTTCGCCGTTGGTGGCTGGTTCTTCCGCGGAGACACCGGCCGAAGCAGCCGATGGCTTGCGGTACTGCTCGCCGTCGGCCTGCTATCGGCCACAATGGCCTTCTTTATTGGCCGAGCCTACGTGAACGCCTAAAGCAGCGACCGGCCGGATTTAGCCTCTTGTAGTAGCTGGATCATGTCACCAGCCAAAAGCGGACTTGAGAAGTAGTTTCCCTGGCCAAATGAAGCTCCGGCTGCCAGGGCGGCCTCGAGCTGATCAGCAGTGTCGATTCCCTCAACGGTTGTTTCCCAGCTCAGAACCTGAGCTAATTCCAACAACAGTTTCAGGATCGGCAGCGCTGCTCCACTCGAACCGAGCTGGCGGGTAAGCGTTGAGTTCACCCGGCCGGCTGTAAACGGCATTTGCTGAGCTTCGGCCAAGTCGAGCGGACCTTTACCAAGGTCGCCAAGTGACGCACGTGCACCTTGGGCTACGAGAGACCTAATCGTGCTGTGGGTGTATGGCTGGTTTTCGCTGGGATTCTCTGTCAGCTCTATGCCTACCTGGACGCGGGGATCGAACTTGATTGCCTGAGTAACTCCCGGCGCAAAGCCGGGGTTTAGGACTTCTCTGGGGTGAACTTGCAACCACAGAGTGGTCGACTCGATCAGTCCCACCCGCACCCAACCGGCAACTGCAGCGAAACTCTCGCCGAGAACGTGTTGACCAACCGGAACTGACAGAGCCCACCGTTCAGCAATCTCCACGACCTCATTGCTCGGCACAAGCGCTCCTTGGCGGTCCCAAACCACATAAGCCTTGATCCCGGCGATTGCTCCCGATTGAAGATTGACGACCGGTTGATAGGCGACGGTCAGGTCTCGGTTGATCAGGGCAGTACGGAAATCCCTGGCAAGGTCCGACGCTCGAGTGTCACGAACCCGTTGGTAGGGGTGGAACATCACGGCGACTCTGGATGCGTCCGCCTCACATAGCGCCAGTTTGCTGGCCTCGAACAAATCGTCGACCGTCGTATTGTCATTACTTAGTATCGCTCCGCCAGTGTGAGCTCCGAGCAACACAGGTAATCCGTCGATTGTTATTGGCCTGGCTAACTCCGCCGTGATTAGATTCAACAAATCCTCACCGTCGGTTCTACGACGAAGGTCTGGGATGAAGCCAATCAGCCCACCTGCGGCCGAGCCGATTACCTGGATGTCAACCGCAACTGCTTCGAGTCGTTCCTTGAGTGCTGGGTGAAGTGGGAGGTATTGGAAGAAATCGACGTCGTCTGACGACGCAAAAGACTCGTGCTGAACTCGGAAAACAAGAACCGTATGTTCTCTGTCTAGCGCGTCAGCGATAGCCACTTCCAATAGCGATCTGAGCTGGTCAATCCCTCTTAGTTCGCCAGGCTCATGTCCGGATCCGAACCCTGCCTCAAGCGGTAGTCCAGCCTTCAGCTGGCGCATCATTCCTCGCTGGCCTCTGTAGCTGAGTTGTTCGGTCATCGCTCGCCTTGCTGGCCTGGTACGGGGGCCTGTTTCGCCTGTGCGAGATGTATCGGAGCCGAGTACCTGCCACTTGAGCTGTGAGCAACAATCGGCAACCGAATTGTCACATAGAAACATCTAAACGTTCTTCCTAAATGCGCCGAACATTATGTGGCGACAGCGGGAGCGAAGAGCCCAACTGAGCGTTGCGGGAAAAGGTGAATTGTGAGCATCAAGTCGAAACTGTTAGTGCTTATGGCAGTGCCCCTCATGGCATTGGGCGCCATAGCTACGCTCGGGTTTAGATCTCAAAGCGTTGACGCAACCGCTGCTGCATTAAGTGAAGCCCGAGTTGCTCAGACCGTTGCTATTAACGAAGCAACCACGGCTATAGCGATTGAACGATTGGCCCGCATTGGATCCAGCAGTGACGCTGAAATCAGTGAGATGCAGAGCACCACCGACTCCAAGCTGGCCGCACTAGAGGTCCTCGCCTCCACGATTAGTGCCGACCAACTTGGTGCTACTAACAGTGCTGTCAACCAGGCTCGGGCCACCACCGAACCATGGCAGGCCGCACAGTTCTATTCTGAAGCCAACAGCAGCCTCCTCGCTCAGAACCAGGGCGGGGCAGCAGACATCGCCGATGCAGATCTTCTAAACAGCTGGATTGTTTCCACCCTCACATCCGAAGCGTTCGAAGCGAGAGAACAAGCTTGGGTTAACTACTTCGCCGAGGAATTGCAGATCACCCCGAACACCGCTTCTGTTGTCACAAGCTTTGCGCTTGCCGACCGTGCCCAGGCTCAAGCCATCCAGCTGGCTTCGGGGTCTGACCGTAGCCTCCTAGAAGCCATCCGGGCAGACGAAAGTGCCCTAGCAGTCCGGAGCCTGGAAAACCAGGCAGTGAGTGACCTCCGCAATGGTTCCTTCTCAGTTGAACCCCAGGAAATGACCTCTGCCCTGACTAACAACAGAGACAGCTTGTCCGCCACGCTGGCTCAGCTAGACCAAGATCTGACCGAGGCTGCCGCTGACGGCACCCGATCCAGCACCGCTCAACGACAGCTTTACAGCTTGCTCGGCATCATCGGAGCGGTGGTTCTGGGCGGCCTGGTCTTCGTGATCTACCGATCGATCACAAGCCCACTAACGAGCCTTTTGGACCGCGCAGACCACATCGCCAACGTTCAGCTTCCAGCATTGGTGAAGAAGCTGAGAACCACATCAAGCGCCGAGCTGTTGCCAGATCCACCTCAGATTCCAACCGAGTCCTCCGATGAAATTGGCGACCTGGTGCATGCGTTTAACCGGATGCAAACAACTGCTCACACACTCGCAACCGAACAGGCCATTAGTCGCCGAAACGTCAGCGACATGTTCATTAACCTCGGTCGCCGGAACCAGCGGCTACTGCAGCGAATGCTGGGAATGGTTACCGAACTGGAGCAGGACGAGGCTAACCCTGACACCTTGGAGTCTCTCTTCGCCTTAGATCAGCTGGTTACCAGAATGCGTCGAAACGCAGAAAGCCTCTTGGTTCTAGCCGGCACGCAGGCACCTCGTCAGTGGAGTAAACCAATCTCGGTTGAGAACGCAGTTCGCGGTTCAATTGCTGAAGTTGAGGATTACAAGCGAGTCGAAGTCGCCTGGCTCGACCCCATTTTCATCCAGGGTTCAGTTGTTGCCGACGTGACGCACCTCCTCGCTGAGCTCATCGAGAATGCGCTTGCCTATTCAGATCCGTCTCTGCCAGTTCACATCAATGGTGAGATGGGTCAGGGCGTTTACTTGCTGAGCGTTACCGATCAAGGCATCGGTCTCGACGACGATGACATTGTCGAAAACAACCTACGCATCAGCAGTCCTCCTCCCCTCGACCAAGCTCCCACTCGTCGACTGGGTCTCTTCGTTGTTGGCCGCTTGGCTGAACGACACGAAATCAAGGTGAAGCTCGTGCCAGGCGCTCGCCAAGGAACCGTTGCACGAATCGAGATACCGCAAGAAATTCTCGTGCTCGACTCCGAGGCAAACCAACCCTTGCAGCCCGCGGCCGCTGCCGAACCCCGCTTTGAAGAACTCGAAGTTGCGCAGGAACCACCAGCAGCTCAACCTCCCGTTAGCCAAGAGCCAGCTGCTCCAGTTCAGGTCCAGCCCGAACCGCAGATCTTTGACTACACCCAGCATGACTTCGACGAGGCGCCAGCGACAAGCCCTCTCGAACAGCAACACGACATTGACTCCGAGTTCGAGGAGCTGACTTCTCCCCCAATTCAAGGTTGGGACACCCCGGTGGCGGCTCAGCCGGTTCAGGCATTCCCGGCACAACAGTTACCTGTGCGCATGCCAGCACAACCAGTGCAGGCTGCTCCCGAACAACAGTTACCTGTTCGTATGCCAGCTCAGCGGGTTGCAGGAAAAACCCTTAGCAATTCTCCCCTACCGACCCGAGGCGGAGCACCGGCAAATCAGCTGCCGGTAAGGAACCCCGGTGGCTTAGTGGCTCCACCGACAGGTGCCGCACCACAACCTGTGGGCCAACCTGAAAGCACTGAAGCTCAGGCCAGCCAATTCTCGTCACTGATGTCGGCATTCAGCACCGGAGTCTCCAAGGGACTCCAAGACAGCACCGATGATCAACACCCAGAAAGAAGAGCACAATGAGCCAATCCGGGGGCGACCAGTTCGCCTTTCTCCTGAATAACTTCGTTAGCGCCACTTCAGGCGTCGAAGACGCTATCGCAGTGTCTGCAGACGGAATCAAGCTTGCGGCCTCCGCCGGCCTACCCACTGAAACTGCTGACCAATTTGGTGCTATCGCATCAGGCTTGGCCAGCCTCACCCTTGGTGCAGCCCGATGCTTTGCCGAAGACGGCGTACAGCGCATCGTGATCGAAATGGATCGTAGCTACTTGCTCATTGCCAACATTGCTTTCGGGTCAGTACTCGGCGTGCTTGCTCGCAAGGACACCGACATTGGCGCCGTCGCATATGAGATGACACTGTTCGCAGAGCGAGCGGGCCGGGTGCTAACCCCAGACCTAATCAGCCAACTCAAGAACACGCTAAGCGTTTAGTCGGAGATCCACGATGGCTGATGATGAGGTGTTCATGGAAAGCGAAGACGACTTTGTCCGACCCTTCCTAGTAACAGCTGGACGGACGCGAAGTTCGGTTGGCGATCTGCGCATGGAAACAATGGTTGAACAGACCGGTAGCGACACTTCAAGGCTTCGGTTCGAAGCCGGCCGCGTAATGACACTGTGTACCTCTGCTATCTCTATCGCCGAGGTTTCAGCCCACCTCCGAATCCCAATTGGGACCGCCAAGGTTCTTGTCGGAGACCTGATCTCCCTTGGCCATCTCAAGACCCATCAGACAATCGATACCCATCAACTGCAAGACCTGAACATGATTCAGCGACTTATCGCTGGAGTGAGAGCGCTATGAGTAGTCCCAATCCCATTTCCGCCAAGTTCGTAGTCGCCGGAGGTTTCGGCGTCGGAAAGACAACGCTCGTAGGGTCAGTTTCAGAAATCGACCCTCTTCGCACAGAAGCGTCAATGACTGCAGCAAGCGTAGGCATCGATGACACGTCCAAAGTGCAAACCAAAACCACGACCACTGTGGCTATGGATTTCGGTCGAATCACCATCGAGAACAACCTGGTCCTCTACCTGTTCGGGACTCCCGGCCAAGATCGGTTCGGTTTCATGTGGGATGACTTGGTGAATGGTGCTCTGGGCGCCGTGGTCCTTGTCGACTCTCGCCGGCTCGAGGACAGCTTCTTCGCCGTCGACTATTTCGAAGCCCGCAACTTGCCGTTTGTTGTTGCTCTCAACACGTTCAATGGACAGACATCTCACAGTCCCGAAGAAGTAGCGGCTGCGTTGCAGCTGCGACCCGAAGTCAAGGTCATCCATTGCGATGCCCGTGACCGTCAATCGGTCAAGGGTGTGTTGCTCAACCTATTCGATGTCATCTTGAACCGAATGATGGCCGACGCAGGTCAAGCCTGATGTCCTCTCTAAGCCCTACCCATCTCACACAATCTCGCTCACAACGAAAGCCAGTCAGAATGAAACGTAAAATCGCATATGCGGGCGCTATGTCCGCAGTTGTCCTTCTAGCTTCATCGTCCCCGGTCGCTGCAGCAACGGTTGATCCAACGGCGCCCGGTGTGCTCGTCGACAACGCTTTCGTGTTGATCTGTGCAGCGCTCGTTATCTTCATGCAGGCTGGCTTTGCCATGGTTGAAGCGGGCCTGACTCGGGCCAAGAACGCAGCCCACATGATGCTTAAGAACCTCTTGGACTTCGTGGTTGGTGCAACCGGTTTCTCGCTAGTTGGCTATCACATAGCCTTTAGCGGTGGCGACTATGTAGGTTTCACCTGGCTCTGGGCCGGTCCAACCGAAGCGGCAGGGGTAGCGCCAAACCTGACAATGGCAACTCACCTGGTGTTCAACCTTGGTTTCGCCGCAGCGGCAGCAACCATTGTGTCGGGTGCGGTAGCCGAACGAGTTCAGTTCAAGGCCTACTTCATCTACGCCTTCGTCATTTCAGCCCTGGTCTACCCAATTGTTGTGAGTTGGGTTTGGGGTGGCGGCTGGCTCACTCAGCTAGGCTTCATCGATTTCGCTGGATCTAGCGTGGTTCACGTCACAGGTGGCGCCGCTGCTCTCATGGGTGCCCTCATTCTTGGGCCACGAATCGGGCGCTTCGACACAGACGGAAACTCCCTACCGATTCCGGGCCACAACATTCCACTAGCGATCCTCGGAGTGTTCATTCTCCTCATCGGGTGGTTTGGATTTAACGGTGGCTCCGTATTGGCTGCGGACCTATCAGTAGGCTGGGTCATTGCAATGACCGCACTGGGTGCGGGTGCTGGCGGCCTAGGCGCTACTGTCGCTTCATGGCTCACACTTAAAACTCCTGATGTAACCCTTATTGGTAACGGTGTACTTGGCGGCTTGGTTGGTGTAACTGCTGGCGCTGCCAACATCTCCTACTTCGGGGCAATCATCGTCGGCTTTGTCGCCGGAGTGATCGCAACCAACGGTGTGCTACTTCTTGACCGGGTTCGAATCGATGACCCAGTGGGCGCTATTCCCGTGCACCTCATGTGCGGTGTTTGGGGAACGATTGCTGTTGGCATCTTCGCTACACCTAACGCAACGCTGGGCGGCGACGGTCCCGCAGGGCTCCTTTACGGCGGAACACCCAGTCTGCTGATCAACCAGATCACAGGCACAGTTGCGATCTTTGGCTTCTCGGCACTTGCAACAGGAACACTGTTCCTGATCATGAAGAGCCTCGGAGTTCTTCGAGTGACAGCAACCGAAGAAATGCTCGGCCTCGACATTGCCGAGCACGCAACGCCTGCATACAACGATGACTACGTCGACTACACCGATGTACAAACCGATGAACGCGACGAGTTTGATGACTTCCTCGAAGAACTTACCTACGTCGACTAGGACAACCCGGCAATAGCCGGATCGGAACCTAAACCATGCCTTCAGAAAACAAACTCGACCTGCTTCGCAAAGCGCGAGCTTCCCTGGACAGCCAGGAGCTCACCGACCGCAACGCTGAGACGCCACGGCGCTCCTCTGGTGCACCAGGCTCTCCTCGCCCCAAGGACGAACGAGTCCTGATGTACCGCGGGAAGGCAATCCGGACCGGTGGCGGCACGCCGGGGGCCGGGTCATCATCAGGGAGACCGGCGGGCCAGTCTCGGGGCGGATCAGGTACCACTGATGCCAAAGCTGCACTCGAGCGCCTGACTGACCTCTACACCGACGGTCTAATAACCAAGGCCGAGTATCAGCAGAAACGCTCTAAGATCATCGACGCTCTTTAGTCTCTGGCCGAGCCTACGTAAACGCTTAGGTCACTGACCTCGCGATGTCGGATCCACTCCGGCAACGGTAAGGAGATCAGACATTGTGAACTCGCCTGTCTTTGACTCCAGCGTCGGCCGCCACGCACGTTCTGCGTTTAAGTACGAGGTTGGATCGTTCTGAAGCAGGGCGATGAATACCTCCGCCACTATGCGTCCACCGACAGGACCCAGGTGCAGACCATCGGCGATTACATCGGCCTCCCGCAGGATGTAGAACCAAAGCGGAGTACTCGTCGCCAGACCAGCATCGATAGTGCCAATATCGGCCAGGTCACCAGCTGATAACACCGCCTCATTCATTTGACTAGCAATATGTTGACCTGACGGTAGGGCCCAGGTGACATGGCGCAACAGGTTCCGAGTCGGCAGCGAAAGTGGACCTAGAGGTTGACCGCTTGGCGAGGAAATGGTTGAGGTTGGCAGATTGAACATCGGTGTCGATATCGAGGTGTCCACGCGCTTGTTCGGCTTTACCTCGCCGTCATCGAAATCGAAGAACGTCTGCCATCCGATGAAGCGCCGTGGTGCTCTAACGCGGCCGGTGAGGTCGTCCGGGTCGGCTTTGCCCATCTCGTCACGGTCGAACACAAATGCGAAGAATGGTTCGCCGTTGTCTCCTGCGAGGTTCGCTCGGTAGGACGGTCTAATCATCGAGTGGCCGAAACGGTAGGCGGCTCCTTGGAACTCAAGCGGGATGCGGCCAATGTCACTGGTGAACCAACGGCGGCCGTTGGCCAGAACGTCATCAACCATGGCTTGGCCCACGTACTGGGGCAGAAATTGGTTCATGATTAGCCACTGATAATGCCACCGACAAATCTGTTGAGCTTGTTCGAAACGGCTGGAACCTCGTCGGTCTCTACGACCTCTGACTTCTTCGGAAAGCACTTGGTTGTGGAACTTCAGGAAAGCTACTTGGAGACCGGAGATGATGAGGTTCTCGTCGTTTCGGCCCTCGGCCACTATTGCCGAACCGTCTGCGGCTCGGGGAAGATCTTCAAACAGGCCACCGGATTCAATGAGAAACTGGCCATCGCGGTTTGAATCGGAGTGATAGAGATGCGGCGAGACTGACGGGCCGCCGCCGTAGACACTGTCCAGGTCGAACCGAGCGGATCTGAGGTTGCGACTTGCTGTAACCGGCTGGGGAACATCCAAAGTTGAACCAGCATCGCTGGTGATGTCGTGGTCCAAGAACTGCCCGATAAAGGTAGAGCCAGCAGTGTGGGTTGGGTTGTCTCTGTTATTCGGGCTCAGCTCAGGTTCGGTAATCAGCCGAATTGGTCCAACTTCCAACGGGTCACCGGCATCCATAATCCCGCCCGGCCTACCTATCTCAATCAATGCCACAGTCAGTTGTTCACTTGGCTGGGCAAACGGTGGGCCGTCAAACATGCGCACAAACGAGCCAGTGCCGTCATCAACCGAGGTTGAGATTGATCTGTCGGGTCGGGGTGGACGTTGTCCGTCGCGGTCACGGCGTCGCCGGGAAGCTGCACCGACGGCAGTCGGAGCCCCAAGGATTGCTCCTGCCGCTAGTCCGCCAGCCAAGAATCGCCGTCGGCTCGGGGTCTCGAATGTTCCTGAACCGCCAGAAGTTTCGCTAGGTTCGTTGGGCTTGGGTTCGTTGGTGTGTGAGTTGGTCACAATTTCCTTTCGGTCGCTTCTTTAGAGCGTGCTTGCTCTATCGGAGCCGATCGTTAGGAGACCGTTAGGGTTGTGTTAGCACCGTCACCTTTGCCTAAGAGAATGCGCTGCTGGGCAGATCTTTGGCGGTGCCAGCGATTGCGTCGCAGATGATTCCAGCAACGGCGTCAGGAGCCAGACCTTCTCCCATTTTGGGCGCTTCGCCCTCCACCGGCCGGGTGGCCAAACCTGTTTCTGTGTGTGGGGGCCGGGCGTCGATGACTCTGATCTTGCGGCGCCGCGCCTCACGGGTCAAAGCCTCATCGAAGGATCGGGTGGCTGACTTGGATGCTCCATAGGCGGCCATGCCCGGAAGATTTTGCTCTGCGATAACGCCCGAAATGTTGACGATCACTCCCCCGTCCGCCATCGCACCAAGAGCGGCCTTGGCCAGTAAGACCGGAACAAAGGTGTTGACCATAAACAGCTCTTCTAAGGCGTCAACCGACAACTCATCAACAGGACCAAAAGCGACAACGCCTACTGCGTTGACCAAAACATCAAGCTTGCCGGTTTGGCCTAGGGCAAAGTCCACCGCTTGTTGGCAAGCTGCCGGGTCTCGCAAGTCGAGGGCGATTCGGTCACCTGGAATGTCCAACGCTTCAAGCTTGTCAGCCTGGCGTGACACCAACGTCAGTGTGGCCCCTCGGGCCGCCAAATTCCGGGCGATGGCACATCCCAACCCACCTGTTGCACCTGCGATCAAGACTGATTGTCCGTTCATTCTGCGAAGCTACTAGTTCAGGAACCCCGACTCTCAGTCGGAGGAAACACTGACTCTCAGTCGGAGGAATTGGATTCGGTCCATGACAGGGCATGTCTGGATAGGTTTGGTTCAGTGAACGCTGATTACATCGACGAGATCGACTCTGCCCTCCGGAACGATATCCGGCGCCTGGGCAGCCAACTAGGCGATGCCCTAGTGCGCCAGAACGGTCCTGAACTGCTAGAACGAGTGGAACAAGTCAGGGCGATGGCTCGGGGCCTGCGCCGTGATGATGACTCCAGTTCGAGTCTTGCCTCTCTGTTGGGCGACGTAAGCGTTCAGGACGCAATTCTTCTGGTTCGGGCCTTTACTGTGTACTTCCACCTGGCAAACACTGCCGAGCAAGTTCATCGCATCGAGGAGCTGAACGAGAAGGCTCCCGCAAACAGGAATCGCTTCGCGGCCACGGTCGAAAAGATGCAGACGGCCGGGATCTCAGACGCTGACATCGTTGAGGCTGCTCAAACGTTGGATCTGCGACCGGTCTTTACTGCGCACCCCACCGAAGCCTCACGCCGTTCCATCTTGGACAAGCTCGCTGAGATCTCGCTGCTGATTGAGCGGCGAAACGAGCGAGCGGTCGGCACCACTGAGCAGGCACGAATTGATCGTCGAGTCGACGAATTGATTGACGCCATCTGGCAAACCGACGAGCTTCGACGAGAACAGCCCGACCCGGTAGATGAAGCGCGCTCGATCCTCTATTTCCTGGTGGAGATCGCTGCATCAGGGGTCCCAGAACTGTTAGCCGACATTGACGCAGCGCTGGAGCCCGTCGGGGGCGGTCTGAATCCGGACAATGTGCCGATTCGGTTCGGATCTTGGGTTGGCGGCGACCGTGACGGCAACCCAAACGTCACCCCTGACACCACCCGTGACGTTCTAGATTTCCAACGGGGCCGTGCTCTACGTCTACTGATTGCAGAAGTTGAAGAACTGTCATCGGAGCTTTCGGTCAGTCAGGTCATCAGCCAGGTGAGCCCCGAGCTCACAGAACAGTTAGCAGCCGATGCTGAAGCTTTCCCCGGCGTGCTGGCTCGGTTCTTCAAAATCAGTGCTGGCGAGCCATACCGTCTGCGATGCGCAGTGATTCACCAACGCCTCCAGGAAACGGCCGAGCAACCGCCGGGTCCGAGGGCATATGCATCGCCTCAGGAGTTCGCCGCCGACCTCGCAGTCATGGCTGATTCGTTGGAATCCAACCATGGCGAACTACTGGCCCAAGGCAGACTGGCCCGAGTCCGGCGAATGACGGCGATGATCGGGTTTCACCTGGCCATGCTCGACATCCGCCAGCACACCGACGTCCACCACGCTTCGCTAACCGAACTCTTTGCTCCTCTTGGCGTCGCTTACGGCGACCTCAACCGCGAGGAACGAACTGCGCTTCTTTCCGAAGAACTGTTAAGCCGTCGACCCTTCGCTCCACCTGCTGGAGCCAACGGGCCAAAAGCGCTGAACCTGTTCAGAGAACTTCGTGACGTTATGGACGAGGCCGGCGACGAAGTCATCCAGAGCTACATCATTTCGATGACCGAGGGCGTCGACGACGTTCTTGCGCCAGCGGTCTTGGCCCGCGATGTTGGCCTAATCGATCTGCCGGCAAACGTCGCCCGCATCGGGTTTGTGCCTCTGTTCGAAACAATTGGCGACCTTCGAAGCATCGGCGTGGTCTTGCGGGCACTGCTGGCTGATGAGGGCTACCGCCGGATCGTCGAGCTGCGAGGCGACAAGCAAGAGGTGATGGTCGGCTATTCCGATTCGAACAAAGACGGCGGCATCATGACCTCCCAGTGGGAGATCCACAAGGCCCTGCGTGAGATCGCCAAGGTGTCGAAAGAGACCGGGATCTCCATTGTTGTATTCCACGGACGCGGCGGAACAATCGGCCGGGGCGGAGGACCAACTAACGCTTCGATCCTCAGCCAACCAGCGGGCGTGATCAACGGTGCAGTCAAGATCACTGAGCAAGGCGAAGTGATCGCCGACAAATACGGTCTGCCTCAACTGGCCCACCGCAACCTTGACCTCGCCGTGGCTGCAGTGCTCGAGGCTTCACTGTCGCACCGGAAGGCCCGTACCGAACCAGCCACCATGGAACGCTGGAACCAAGTGATGACCTTGATGTCTGACGAGGCCTACCTCACCTATCGCTCGTTCCTTGAAACGCCAGACATGGTTGAGTACTTCAACACCTCTACCCCTGTGGAAGAACTGGGCGAGATGAACATTGGTTCGCGTCCGGCCCGACGGTCAGGTTCGTCGTCGGGCATCAGCGACCTCCGGGCAATCCCGTGGGTCTTTGGGTGGACCCAATCGCGCCAGATTCTTCCTGGTTGGTTCGGCGTCGGCTCTGCACTGGCAGAGGCCCGCCGGCTCGGGCACGAATCCGATCTTGCCGCAATGTTCCAGGACTGGCAGTTCTTCAAAACGTTCATTTCCAACGTTGAGATGACCTTGTCCAAGACAGACATCGACATCGCCCAGCACTATGTGACGTCTTTGGTCCGGCCCGAGCTACACCACTTTTTTGACACCGTTGTGGCTGAACACGATCTGACCGTAAGTCAGATTCGAGAGTTGACCGGCAGCGATCTGCTTAGCGACTTACCGCTGTTGAAACGAACCCTTGCGGTTAGAGACGCTTACCTGGACCCAATCAACGTGCTCCAGGTTGAATTGTTGAAACGGGCAAGGGCCGAAGGCAATGATCCCGAGAATGCCCGCCGGATTCGCCGAGCCCTTTTGCTAAGCATCAACGGTGTGGCTGCTGGGCTCCGAAACACTGGCTGACAGTTAACTAATCTACGGTGATCACATGGCTCTTTTCGAAACTGACGATGTTCGCATTAACTATGAGATAAGTGGTGACGGCCCGCCGGTGTTACTGATCGCCCCTGGCGGTCTGAACTCGAACATTTCTATGTGGGCGATGTCGCCGTGGAACCCAATCGACCAGCTGCATTCAGATTTCACCGTCATTGCTATGGACCAGCGCAACTCGGGTGGAAGTTACGGCCCAATTTCGGCTACCCATGGCTGGAACGATCACATGGCCGATCAGCTTGGCCTGCTGGATCATCTCAATGTCGACCAAGCTCATTTTCTTGGCATGTGCATAGGCGGACCGTACATAGCGAACATCATGAAGCAGGCACCCGAGCGCGTACTGAGTGCGGTTTTGCTGCAGCCGGTTGGCATCGACAACGAGAATCGGGACGACTTCTGGGACATCTCAACACCGTTCACCCAGAACCTCGCCGCCACAACCCACCCGGACGTGTCAGCTGAAGCGTTCGAGTCATACATCCAGAACATGTGGGGAGGAGACTTCCTATTAACCGCAACCGCAGAAGATGTTGCCGCCATGCAAACACAGATGTTGATATTGATGGGCGACGACAACTACCACCCAGAATGGACTTCACGCCAAATGGCCGAGCTGGCGCCCAACGCAGAGTTGCTTGAGCGATGGAAGGACCCATCGGCTGTTCCTCAAGCGCACGACGCAATCATGGCATTCCTAACTGCCAATTCTTAGCGTCCTGCGTTAGCGTGGCGCATGTCTGATGTTGGAATGACCCCCGCCCAAGTTGAATTTGTCCGGACTCCCGATGAGCGCTTCGCCAATGTTTCTTCGGACTTTGGCTTCGAACCCAACTACGTGATGGTTGACGGTCTACGAATGGCTTATGTAGATGTGGGGCCTGCTGACGGGCCGGTCATGCTGCTTCTACACGGCGAGCCGACTTGGAGCTACCTCTATCGCCGAATGATCCCGGCGCTGGTTGAGGCCGGATATCGCTGTGTTGCCCCCGACCTGATTGGATTTGGTCGATCCGACAAGCCAATCGAGAGATCGGCCTACACCTACAACGGCCATGTGGCCTGGATGCGTGAATTCATCGAAGCGGTTGAGCTACCTGCCGCAACCCTGTTTGCCCAAGACTGGGGTGGCCTTATCGGCCTGCGCCTGGTTGCAGAGATGGACGGCCAGTTCGATCGAGTCGCTATCGGCAACACAGGTCTACCTGTGGGCGAATCGCTCGGTGAGGGATTCGACATGTGGTGCGCGGCATCGCAGAACATGAAGTTCATGGATTGTGGAGCACTCCTTCAGCGCGCCACGACTGCTCGTGAACTAACTGAGGCCGAGATGGACGCTTATCGTGCTCCATTTCCAGACGAAACCTTCATGGCCGGCGCCCGAGAGTTTCCCCCGCTCGTCCCAATAACACCCGATCATGCCAGCGTTGCTGAGAATAAGGCGGCTTGGTCGGTACTGGAAAAGTGGGATAAGCCATTTCTCACCTTGTGGGCACCTGGTGATCCGGTTCTTGGCCAGCTTCATCACGAGTTCATAGAACGAGTTCCAGGAGCGGCGGGCCAACCACACCAAGAGTTCTCACCTGGCGGCCACTTCATTCAAGATGACTGCGGTGAGGATCTCGCCGCTGCGCTGATCACCTGGATGAGCTAGCTGCGCTCGTAGATATAGATCTGGCTGTCACTTGAAGTAACAATGTGATCATCAGTGACCAGCAACACCGTGCTGCCGTGGTAGGTAGTTGGGGTCCAGCCGTCTTCAGACTTTGACCAAACCATGGCGCTGCCTTCTTCTTCAGACAGCAGACTCCGGTTCCAGGAGACCAGTTTGTTATTGGGGCTCACATGGATTCCCGGCAAGTCGGGAAGCTGTTCTGGCAGAGGCAATTCGGTCCAGGCGATTCCATCGACACTGGTAGTTAAGATCCTGTCGCCTGTGTGCATGAACTCAAGGTGATAAAACGCAGTGTCGCTTGCACCCAGATACCGGGTGAAAGCCTCGCTGCCGTCTGCATCGAGGGTGTGGGGAACGGTCTGCCATTGCCCACCCGACATCTGTACGAAAGTGCCAAACCCGAAATACGTGGGTCCTTCCAGACTGGCCAAACGCCCCAACTTCGATGAAGCAAGGTAGCCACCTTGGGTAGCGCCCTCAACAGTTGGAAGATATGTCTGAACCCAATTAGTTCCGTCGCCAACCCACAGCACTGGGACCCGCAGATCGTTTTCGGTTATCCAGCCCGTGGCTTCGATCTGGCCGTTAACAACTATCGCGGTAGCGACGCCTGCCCCTCCTGCCGCTGATGGCTGGTCTGGGGTTAGCCGCAGGCTTGCTTGCTTGGTAATCGAACCAAAGTTGGTCTTCTCCCAAGTGCTTCCATCGCTTGACACATACATGGTTGGCGAGAGTTTGTCTTCTGCCTCAGCCCATATCGGGAACCCGTAATAGCGGCCATCGAGATAGACCATCTGGTGGATCGAACCCGGGTCAATGTCTGGGTCAACCAAGTCATAGATGTTGATCGCCGATTCGAAGGGCTGATCAGTTGCCCAGAATACCCCGCCGCCACCTTTTGCATCGGCCCCGAACAGCACCAGGCGGTCACCCATAACCGCACTCTCCAGGAACATCCCAGGACGCATGTCTAGAATCTCGATCGGTTCGGGTGCCTCAATCTCTACCACCGGCTCTGTTGTTGTTACCGATGTTGTTACTGGTTCAGTGCTCTGAGGTTCTGTGGTGGGAGGCACCGTGGTCGAGATCGCAAGACTCGTGGTGCTGTCGGGCACAGCCGTAGTTGAGGCTTGATCGGAGGAATCGGACGGCGAGGCGCAGGCTGCCAGGAGAAGTCCAGCGCTGACTAGGGCCGAAACAAAGGAAGCAGGTCGGGCGAGTCTTGGCACAGATCAAATTTAGGTCGGAATGTCACCGGAGAATCGTCACCTAAGGACCAGCGCTAGATTGGCTCCATGTTGGAGTCGTTGAGGTCGGTCGTACGCCTAAAACCAATCGAGCGGGACCGAGTAGCAAGACGCTTGCAATCGGCAGCAAACGTGGATGACCTACGAGCCATCGCCAAGAGGCGGCTGCCAGCCGGAGTCTTTGACTACATCGACGGAGCCGCCGAAGACGAGTCAGCAATGGGCCGCAACGCCAGCAGATTCTCCGACCGCAACCTCGTGCCACGTGTGCTGCGCGACGTTTCAAGCATCGATGCCTCCACCACAATTCTTGGCCACAAGGCACCCATGCCCTTGATCATTGCGCCAACCGGCTTTCCGCGAATTGCGCACCCCGATGGAGAGCTAGCAACGGCAAAGGCCGCCGCGAAGGCGGGCATCCCGTTCTCGCTTTCAACGATGGGTACCCGCTCCATCGAGGAGATCACCCAAGTAAGCGACGGTCGTAAGTGGTTCCAGGTTTATGTCTGGCGCGATCGGGAACTGACCAAAGACATGCTGGCTCGCTGCAAGGAAAGCGGCTTCGAAGCCCTCTACATCACAGTTGACACTGCAGTTCTTGGCCGCCGCGAACGCGATGTTCGTCGGGGTATGACGCTGCCACCCAAGCTCGGACTCGACACCTTCATCGAAGGTGCGCTGAGGCCCGAGTGGGTTTGGGACTTTCTTCGCTCTGACCCAATCGTGTTTTCAAATGTGGCCGTCAGCACAGAGCGGCTCTCGAACGGCACTGCCGATGGATCGTCGGCGGTAACGCTGGCCGAATACATCAACTCACAGTTCGATCCAAGGCTTTCCTGGGACGATGTTGCGTGGCTGCGCTCGGAATGGGGCGGACCCGTAATCCTGAAGGGCATACAGTCAGTCGCGGATGCGAAGATCGCTGCAAGCGAGGGCATCGAGGCGATCGCTCTGTCCAACCACGGCGGCCGCCAACTTGACGCTTCTCCAGCGATCATCGACCTGGTTGCCCCGGTTGCTGACGCTGTTGGCGGACAAACCGAGATCTATTGCGACGGGGGCGTAAGGCGCGGCAGCGACGTCCTTAAGGCTGTGGCACTTGGTGCCAACGCTTGCATGATTGGCAGGCCCCACCTGTATGCCTTGGCCGCTGGCGGCGAGCAGGGAGTTGACCACCTTTTGAACTTCTTTCAAACCGGTTTGGAGCACACCATGGCGTTGTCTGGGGTTGGATCGATAGCAGATGCTGACTCCTCAATCGTACAAGAGCACCACTAGTCCACATCTGTCTGCTCGAAGCACCCACCCACCGAGCGTTACGCCCAGACAGATGTCAGGTTCTGAGATTTTGTAGCTGCTCCACGTGAGCAGGCAGGTGACGGCCAGCCTGAATGTTGATCGCAACAGTCTCCCAGGGCATGTCGGCGTCAACCATCACGTCGTCATAGTGCATCAGGTAACAAGCGACCGGTGTTTGGAGCTGCTCAGGCGAAAGCCTGGAAAGCGCAGCCAGAACAAGATCGGCCATCTTGCGGCCACTCTCGATGAGGCCCGCCATCCCATCGTGACGCTCGATGTAGTTAGCCAGAACCCCGAGATCCTGACAGATCAGATTCTCAAACCGAGCTTCGGTCTGGTGCACCAAGGCCTGGCATACGCCAAGCATCCCTGCGTCGTTCAGCGCTACGTGAGCAACAACCTGCTCAGCGTTCCACTCCCCCTCTGGAGCCGAACCGAAGCCGCCCTTGTCGGCCTCGGCAAAGAACTGCTCATATGAAGCAGCCAGGCCGGAAAGATCAGCGGCGTCAGGCCGCACATCAGCCAAATCTGCGTAGTGATCCAACACATGACCCCACGCATTCGGACCTGCGTAACCCTTTCGCCGTTTCATGGCGTCTGCGCCAAAGCCGTCCCAACCGCGATGCTCTATGACCACGCGGGTACCTTCACCATCAGGTACAAATGCCACCTCGACCTCAGAGGCTTCGGAGCGTTCTTGGCCGGGATGCCAGGCGAGAACAACCTGGTTTGGAGCATCCCACTCGAGCACCTCGCCCCACGTGATTTGGGTTCCATACGCTGCTTGTTCGATGAGCGCACCATCGCTGAACCCAACACTTCCAGCGACTGAAGCCAATCCGTGAGTTGGCAACGGCCACCAAGCGCCGATCTGATCTGTGAAGACGGCAAACGCTTCTTCGAGTGGCCGATTGACCCAGGCGGACCTCACTACTGGTGGGACTGTCATTTTGATTCTCCTTCTGCGTAAGTGACAAAGGCGGTAAGCGCGTCGTCCCAAAATGAGTCAACCCAAGCTCTAACACCACTAAACCCATCGGGATTGACCCGATAAATGCGTCTTGCCCCATCGGGTCGGGCCAGTACCAGGCCGGCTTCCCGTAGGACTTTCAGGTGCTGAGAGACTGCTGGCTGAGTGACTGTGGTCTGGTCGGTGAGCTGCTGGACACTTTGCTCACCGTCTCTCAGCAGTTCAAGCACTTGTCTGCGCGTTGGATCATGCAACACGTCAAGTGCTGCCGCAGCCATTCTTTCATGAGACACTGCTTCATGAGGCACTGGATCATTAGCCATTGCTTATGATTAGCACATACTTATAAAGCGACACAACTCCCCAATCTGTCTGCTCGAAGCGCTCACCCATCGAGCGTTACGCCCAGACAGAACGGGGAGAGGGTTGGCTATTCGACTGTGGAGCGGAACTTGTCCATTAGATACGCACCTGCCCGAACCGGTTCGTGCTTGGGTTCTTCACCTTCGGCAACTATGCACTCAACCAAGGCATCCCAGTTTGCGTTATGGAAGAAAGGCATTGTCATTCGGGCACGATCGTGATGCCCTTCGGGCACGACAACCCGGTGCATGGTTGAACGCCAGCGATCGTTGCTCCAACGCTGGGTTAGGTCTCCAAGGTTCACAACTAAGGCACCGGCCGGAGCACTTACATCGGCCCAGTTTCCGTCTGCGCCTTGAACTTGTAAGCCAGGTTCAGCATCCAGCCGCAGGATCGTCAGAGTTCCGTAATCGGTGTGGGCGCCGGCCCTAAGGTCCTCAGCTTCTGGCGGCTGCTCAAGCGCCGGATAGTACGCAAGCCGCATGGCGGAAGGGTGGTTGTCAATGAAGGGTTCAAACCAACCGGAGCCCAGGTTAAGCGCATAGGCGAAGGTGTTCATCAGCGTGGCTGACAAGTCGGCCATCACTTGGTAGTAAGCCTCTAGGGCGGTGCGCAGCTCGGGCATGACCGAGGGCCACGGAGTCGGGGCCCATACTCCCCGTTCGGCAGAATCTGACGCTGGAGAATAGGAATCCGGAGCGGCACTGAGTGGCCCCATGTTGAAAGTTTCTTTCAGATCGGGCCGACCGGCGCCACCAATCGATTTGTTCAACGCCTCAGCTGTGAAAGGTCGATAACCGTAGGGGTATGAAGGCTCGGGCACCACAGCATCCATACGATCTGCCAGCGGCAAAGCAAAGAACTCAAGGGCAGTCCGGTGCGCCGTTTCGACAATCTCAGGGTCCACACCGTGACCTACAACGGAGAAGAATCCAATTGACCTACAGGCCTCATTAACATCGCTGGCGATGCGGGCCCGATGTGACTCATCGCCTTCGGAAAAGCCAGAAAGATCAATTACGGGAACGGTCACCCGCCCACTTTAGGCCCCTTAACTATCTCGAAGAGACTCCAAGACTTTCATGGCCTCATCAGCTCTGTCGACCGGGACCAAGAGGTGGTCATGGTAGTAACCCGCCAAGACGTTGCAAGAAATACCGTGTTCGGTAAGGACCGCCGACATCGCTGCTGTCAACCCGACAGCTTCAAGCGAGCTGTGGATTTCGATTGTCAGCCAGGCCGCCTCAAATCCAATTGGCCAACCTCGCCGTTCGGCCTCTTCCAAGGTGGCAACAACGGTGGTTCCCTCAGATTCCATCATCAAGGCTTCGATACCGTTGCCAAGTTCGATTGGTCCGTCAATCGAGACCAAAGTTACTGATCCCTCACGCCTTCGAACTTGAATCGTCGCCAACATCGTTGCCAAATTGGTTTCGCCACCCATGCGCTCAGCCTAGAGGCCAAACTTGACGCCGTCCCGTCGCCTGTTCGGCGATTGGGCAGTTAAGCAAAAGCTCCCAGCAGCTGTACAAGCACGGCGGTTACTACCAGCGCCTTAAAGGCCCTCTGGAGCTTTTCGTCGGCCTTGACGCTTTCCCAGGCTCCGACACCCAACAGGACTAGTGCCACCAGCGGTTCCAGCGGGTACCGATAACCCCAGAAGGTGTCGCCGCCTGAGAATCGGTTCGCCTTCCACTGCACCAGTAGATAAATGACTCCACCGATGGCGGCGCCCCGTCCAATTAGTTCAGTGTTGCGCCACCCACTTCCCAGCTTGGCAGCCAGGACGATGATGAATGGCGAATAGACCAGCAGTCCTTTGCCCGGGTTGATGAGACCACCGATGACGTTCTTCACGTACCAAAGGAGCTGGGACTCTTCCGATGAAGCTAGCTGTTCTGAAAACGCAGCCCCGTAGCCACCAGACAAAGTCAATTCGCCATAGATCCAGTAGTTGTATCCGATCAGGCCAGCCAGGCCGATTGCGGAAAAGGCGCCAACGGCCAACACCGGTTTTACCGATCGATCCTTCAGCCCGGCCGCTATACCCACACCCGCCGCTACCGCAGCTAAATGAGGGCGGGTAAGAATGGCCACCGCAAACGCAAGACCCGATCTTGAGTAGCCGGCCCGCTGGCTCATCAATACTCCGATCCCAACCCACAGCATGGCCGGGCCGTGCTGCCAGATGTCCATGCCAGCCACCATCCAAGCTGAGGTTCCTAGTCCAAACACCGCAGCAGACCACAGAGCAGTGTTTGTATTGTGCTGTTCGTGCACGGTCAGGGCGATTACCGCCAAGGCCAGTGCAGTTACCTCAGCCCCAATCAGCGAACCAACCCACAGAGGCGCCACCAAGACGTCAATGTCGCCTGAGCCGTCAGCGGTCGGAAACGACAGCGGAATCGATTCAACTCCGACAACGTTGGCAACGGCATAGGCCGGGATCGCGGTGATGACGGCCCCCGGCGGATACTGAGAGATTGGCCCACGGGGTGACTCGACGATCCAGGGCGTGTGCGGCACAAAAACTCCGGGCGGAGTTGCGACCTGTTCGAACTCGGGCACAACCGGCGAGCCAGTTCGGACGATGGACCAACTGCTGATTGAGTTCGTTAACGCGTCAATTGAATGGGTGGCAACAACTAGTGCAGTTGTGCAATAGACCAGAAACGCAGCGCCAAATACGACCGAGAAAAGCCTGCGTGAGCTCCATCGAATTGCTGAGTTTTCGACCGCAACGCTTTGGGCGCGATCGATCGCAGACAGTTCGGTGGCCATACAGTCATAGTCGGCCGATCAGGCTTCAAATTGAGCGCTATCTGGGGGTGTAGGAGCCGCCAGCAGCGTCTACCGCAGCGGTGATTGATGCCATCTCGGAATCAATCAGATCAACAAGCTCAGCCTCGGCGGGGCCGAACTGGCTAAGCGCCCGATCAAGGCTTGCCTGCTGGGTGGCCGTTGGCGAACTTGTGTTGTCCCATTGGAAGTACTTGATTCGATCAATTAGTTCACCAACAGAAGGGGTCGGCGCCTCAGCAAGCTTTAAGCGAACGGGGTCGCCAACTATTAAGGCTGCCAACTCCTCGAGCTGACGGTTAGCAGCTTCAAGGCGGCCATACAGATCGTTTGCCGATGCGGTGGCCACAATTGCGAGCCGAAGGTGCTTCACGCGATCTCGGGCTGTTTCAATCCGCTTGCTGGCGCTTGCATGTCTGCGAGAGAGGTCAACGCTGGCCTGGCGGAATGCTTGGGCATCGGCTGAGACTGCGCTTGCTTCAACTGCCGGAATCGGCACCACGTTGAACTCTTGCGGACCGGCCAGCACTCGGGTTTGGCCGTCGTTAAACGAGACCAACTCAGCCTGGTAGCGGCCTGGGTCCACCAGAGGACCCTTGCGAGCCGAAGCCCACGGAGGTTCGAAGTCCGGAGGCTTTAGTCGCACCGGCTCGGGAGCATTCAGGCGCAAATCCCAGGTGGCCTGATGCAGACCAGACGTTGTTTTACCAATGACGTTGGCAACAGGATTTCGGTTCGAGTCGCTTATGCGAATCACCATGGCGGGCTCGGGGGCAATGTGTTCGTGTTGGAGGCGATCCCAACCAGGGAACTCGACATCACCCTCGATGTCGAGTTCTTGGGTCTTGCGTTTCGCCTTTGGCGACTCGATGTCGGCGTTGAGGTGATAGGTGAAGGTTGCGCCGAACTGTGGGTTGGCAGTTCTAAACGCAGTCGCCCCCAAGGTCGACTGCCCTACGGCTTGCATCGGCTGATACGGCACGTACCACCAAGCGTCACGGGGAGCCAGCAAAACAGCTTCATCGTCCAAGCTGACGCGATTGGCAGCCAGTTCTCGAAGCGGCCCGTAGTCGTCCAAGACGTAGATCCCTCTACCGAAGCTGCCACAGACCAAGTCACTATCCCGGCGCTGAATGGCCAGGTCACGGAACGAGATGGTGGGAACGTCTTTGGACAACTTGTGCCATTCCGCTCCCCTATCAACACTTACGTACACGCCATTTTCGGCCCCGAGAAACAAAAGGTTCTCGACGATGTGGTCTTGCTCGATCGACCAAACAACAACGCTGTCCGGCACGTTGGAGCTGATGTTCCGCCAAGACCGACCGCGGTCAAGACTTTCAAACAAGTACGGCCGATAGTCACCGCTCTTGTGGTCATCGGCAGCAACGATGACTGCGTCGCCGTCGTGTGCTGACGCCTCAAAATCGTTGATGAAGGCTGCCTCGGGTAGACCCTCGGGCCGAGTGGCCTCACGCCAATTGACCCCACCGTCTTCGCTTACTTGGATCCGCCCGTCGTCGGTACCGACATAAAGCACACCCGGATCGACAGGCGACTCGGCAATGGCGGTGATGCTGCAATAGAGCGACATTGCTTCATGGTCATATAGCGAGTCAACACTAAGAACTCGGTCTGCAACCGGCAACTCGTATCGGTTGACGTTTGTGGTGAGGTCGGGGCTGATCGCACTCCATGAGTCACCACGGTCTTCGCTGCGCCAAAGGCGCTGGGAACCCAGGTAAATTCGGCTGGCCTTGTGCGGACTGATGACGATCGGAACTTCCCAGTTCCAACGCTCGGGAGGATCATCGGGCCCGGCTTGAGGCTGGATGTCGGTGAGCTCCATGGTCTTACCGTTGTGGCGCATCACATTCCCGACCTGCCACTCCATGTAGCTGATGTCATTGTCTTCGGGATCAAAGGCGACGTGGTAGCCGTCAGCCCCAAGTGGCGCCCACCAGTCCTGATTCCGCACGCCGTCTAGCTGCAACGTTCTTAATGGGCCCCGAAGCGTTCCAAGATCTTGGGCTCCAGCCAATATGTTTGTGAACGGCAGTGAGTTGTCTACTGCCACCTTGTAGAACTGAGATATTGGCATGTTCGAGACGTGGCGCCAGAAGCTACCTTGGTCGAAGGACTCATAAAGCCCAGCGTCGCTGCCAACAATGAGATGGTCGGTGTTGGTGGGGTCGATCCAAACGACGTGATTGTCGCTGTGCTTGCCCTTGCCTGTTTCGATGTTGGCAAAGGTCTTACCGCCGTCGCTGGTGGCGTGAACAAACACATCGGCCGCGTAGACCCGTTGCGGATCAACTGGCGAGGCAAAGATCTTTTGGTAGTAGTGCGGGCCAGTGCCACCCGACAGATATTCACTGCGACGCTCCCACGAGGCACCCTTTGTGGTTGACCGGTAGAAGCCGCGTTCTTTCTCTTCAGCCGCCTCGATGGTTGCATAAACCACCTCGGGGGCAGCAGCGGTGACGGCAAGACCGATGCGGCCCATGTCGCCTTCGGGTAGACCTTCGGTGATCTTGGTCCAAGTTGTTCCGCCATCGGTTGAACGATGGATTCCAGAGCCCGGGCCGCCGGCCTGAAACGACCAGACCCGCCGGCGACGCTGGTATGTGGCCGCGTAGATCGTGTCCGGGTCATCAGGTGCAAACGCCGCGCTAGTAACACCGGTGTCTTCGTCGATTGAAAGAACAGCTTCCCATGTCTGGCCGCCATCTTTGGTCCGATAGAGACCGCGCTCGCCGCCCGAACTCCACAAAGGGCCTTCGGCGGCAACAAACACAACATCGGAGCTTCGAGGGTCAATGAGGATGTCGCTGATGTGCTCGGACTTCTCTAAGCCCATGTGCGTCCAGGTTTTGCCCCCATCGGGACTGCGGTAAACCCCGTCGCCCCAGGCGACGTGACGGCCGCTGACGTCTTCGCCAGTGCCGACCCAAATCACCTCTGGGCGCTGAGGATCGATGCGCACACAACCAATTGAATAAGAGGCCTGATCGTCAAACAATGGCTCCCAAGTGATGCCAGCGTTCGGGGTTTTCCAAACACCGCCCGACCCGACTGCGACGTACCAAACCGATGGGCGGCCGGGGTGAATCGCAATATCGGCGATCCGCCCGCCCATAAATGCTGGTCCGATACTGCGCAGACCGATGCAAGCGATGGCGTTAGCTACTGGCGATTCAGTCTTCTTCATAGGGGGTCAAGTCTCAAAACTGTCTAGGTTGTCTGATCTGTGGATAACCGATGCGGCCGGTGGCTCGCAAATTAGCCGTGGACCGACATCGAGGACTCGCTGTTGATCTCTCGGTTTCGGCTGTAGGCAGACATGTCGATGTCCCGACCGGTGTAGCGGCCTGTTAGTTGCAACGGCTCGTTGTCGTGGTCGTGCCCGGCCTCCACTGCCTCGATCAGATCCGCCATCACCTGGCCGGCAACCCCCGCATTCTTGTACTGATTGCCGCTGGTGCCAATGGCTACGTAGAAACCATCAAGATCGGTGCGGTCATAGATGGGCAGCCAATCGTCGGAGACGTCATAGAGATCAACGATGCCCTTCTTTTCATGGGGCACACCCAAAGTTGGAATACGCCGATTGGCTCGCAGCACCTGGGCATTCCACTGGGCCTCAGACACGGCGTTGTCATAGTTATCGGGGTCTACGTATTCCTTCACGTCACACTCCGGATCACCGCTCCCGATGAGAACGTTGTTGCCAACCTCTGGTCGGAAGTAGATTCCGGTGTCGTTGTCAGCGGCGACAACTCCGTTGGCCAAGAAGTCGACCTCGGGAGGTGCTGGGACGTGATGGACTTCGTGGCGCAGAGCCGCAGTCTTGATGTTCATTGAGTCATAGACGCCCGCCATCTTGTTGATGATCGAACTATGTGGACCAGCCACATTTACAACAACTTTCGCGCCAATTACCGAACCATCAGAAAGCTCGACGCCAGCGACTCGGCCATCGGCCTGAACGATTCCACTAACCGTAGTGTTGAATCTGAACTCACCACCTTCTGCCTCAGCACCGCGTTGTAGGTTGTGACAGGAAAGCTGCGGATCGGAAACATAGCCTCCGTTCTTGGTCCGCACGCCGCCAGTCAGCTGACCGCCTGATTCACGCCAGAAGTCAGGATCTTCAGGTCGAGCGGGCGGGCCGTACAGACCGAGGTCGAGCCAGGGGTACTGCTCAGCGATTTGTTCCACAGTTAGCTTCTCGTGAGGAATGTCCAACTTCTCCCACAACTCGGTAACCCGGGTTGCGTGTTGGTCTCCGTCCATTGTGAGAACCAGCTGGCCGACCTCGTGAAACTCGATGAGACCCAGTTCGTCCTCGGCCCCGATGTATTGGGCCCAATTGGCCCAGTAGTGACCGCCTTCCCACGCGAAGTTGACTCCGTGCTCGGTGGAGTAGCTGAACCTCACAATGGCGCACGAGTTGATTGTCGACCCAGCCCCGGCGGCGCTTGCCTTATCAACGTTGATGGTCTTGTGGCCCCGCCTTGCCAGTTCCAATGCCAGTGCGCAGCCAATTACGCCAGCACCAATAATTACGACGTCAGCAGAGAGATTTTTGGTGTCAGTATTGGTCACATCGGCAACGTAGTCGGCTCAAGATATCCGTGTCGAGCGCTTAGCTGATCGTTCTGGCCAGCTACCGTTGCACGCAAGCGGCGCGGTCGCACGCGAACCTAGATGTCACAAGAATGAGAGCGAATTTTGAATGATCTGATTGGAGCTTTCGCTGAGGCGGGCCGGGGCGAGGGGCCACAAGCGGTTGAGACCGGAGCCCTCGTAATCGGAGCGATGGCAATCATTACTGCGACGGAGGACGCTGACGATCTCGACGGCATGGAGCTTGTATACGCAACCGAGGAACGACTTAACGAAGTGGCCGCCGCTGTGGAGGCGGAAACGCCACACGAGCTGATGCTTGCGTTGTTCGGGTCGGGCGAATTCTCGGGCAACATCGGCAACTACTACGACCCTGACAACTCGCTGCTTCCGTCTGTGTTGAAACACCATCGTGGCAATCCAATAACTTTGTCGACCCTGGCGATCGCAATCGGACAACGCTTAGACATCGCGCTAGAAGGGGTTTCGATGCCGGGCCACTTCTTGCTGTCTAGCCCTGAAGCGCGTGGTGTTTGGTTCGACCCGTTTCACGCTGGCGCGATTCGACACCACGATGACATCGACCAGTTCTTTCACCAGCTCCACGGAGATGCCGCAGTGTTGATGCCAGAACACCTACAAACAGTCGGCCCCAAGGCGATCCTGGGCCGCATGCTTAACAACCTACGATTTATCTACACACATCAGAACTCCACCGCCGACTTGGAATGGGTATCCCGGCTAACCGCGGCGTTGCGTTTTTACTAGGACTTCGCGCCAACTAGCTTTGGCCGATGGAAGGCATCAACGTACTAGCCGACTTTGCTAGCCACTGGGCAGGCAAGACTCCTGACAAAGTGGCAATGATCGCTGGAGACAGGCAGTGGACCTTCAGTGAAATCGAAGGCGAATCAATGCAAGTGGCCCACGGGCTTCGAGCGGCCGGCATCGGCCCCGGTGACAGGGTGGCCTTCCTGGATCGGAACGTTCCCGAGTACTTCCCGCTGCTTTTTGGTGGCGCCAAGCTGAATGCCGTGTCTGTTGCGGTCAACTGGAGACTCGCTCCGCCAGAGATGGAGTTCATCATTAATAACTCAGAGGCCAAGGCTTTGTTCGTAGGCGCCGAGTTCCTCAGTCACCTAACAAAGATGAACCTCACCACGACCAAGCTTGTTGTGGTTATTGATGAACACGTGCAAGGTGAAGCCACCGATGAAACCACAACTGAAACCAGCGGTGCCGAACATCCCAAGTACGCACAGTGGGTCGCCCAAAACCCGGCAGAGCCGTTAGCTGATCCGCCAGAGATTGGCCCCGAAGACACGTGCTACCAGCTCTATACCTCGGGCACCACCGGCCTTCCCAAGGGCGTCGAGATCACAAACCGCAACTTTACTTGGACGATGAGGATCGGCGTAGAGGGATGGCAGCTTCACCAGAACGCAGTGAACTTGGTAGCCATGCCGCTATTCCATATTGCCGGGAGCGGCTGGGGACTGGCAGGCATGTTCAGCGGCGCCCAAACCGTCATCGCTCGTGAGGTGGATCCGGCTGAGATTGTGGAACTGATTCAGAAACACTCGATCACCCACGCGCTTCTTGTGCCAGCAGTCCTGCAGTTCATTTTGGCTGTCCCTGCCGCAGCTGAGGCCGATTTCAGCTCGATGGAAGCTGTTGTCTATGGAGCGTCGCCCATCACCGAACAAGTTCTGGTCGGATCGATGGAAATGTTCAAATGCGATTTTGTTCAGGCCTATGGTCTCACTGAGACAACCGGAGGTGTGGCTCAACTCGACCCGATCGATCACGACCCTGCCGGTGGCAAAGCCCATCTGCTGCGAGCCGCAGGAAAGCCTTGGGGTGACGTTGAACTTCGCATCGTTGACACGGCGTCTTTAAAGGACGTAGCCGAAGGGGAAGTGGGCGAAGTCTGGGTGCGTTCTGCCCAAGTTATGAAGGGTTACTGGAAGAACCCCGAAGCCACCGCCGCCGCTATTAGTGAAGACGGCTGGTTCCGAACAGGTGACGCTGGCTACATGAACGACGGCTACCTGTTCATACATGATCGGGTCAAAGACATGATTATCTCAGGCGGCGAGAACATCTACCCCGCAGAGATAGAGAACGCCTTGATGAAGCACCCTGCAATCGCCGATGTTGCAGTAATCGGCGTGCCCGATGAGAAGTGGGGCGAGTCAGTTAAGGCGATCATCGTGAAGGCCGGCGGTGATCTGACCGAGGCGGATCTGCACAGCTACGCCCGTGAGAACCTGGCGTCATACAAGTGCCCTAAGTCGGTGGACTGGGTTGACGCTCTCCCTCGGAACCCATCAGGCAAGATCCTCAAGACAGAGCTGCGAGCGCCCTACTGGGAAGGTAAAGAGCGCAGTGTTAACTAAGTGCAGTGTTAACTAAGTGCGGTCAACTAGCTGGCGTCTCGGGCCTTTGTCATGTCTAGGGCAACGTCTACGATCATGTCTTCTTGACCGCCCACCATCTTGCGGGCGCCCAATTCCATCAGAATGTCACGTGTGTCGAGGCCGTACCGCTCGGCGGCGCTTTCAGCATGGCGCAGGAAGCTGCTGTACACCCCGGCGTAACCAAGACTAAGCGTTTCCCGGTCAACCCTGACGGGCCGATCCTGCAGCGGACGCACGATGTCTTCTGCCGCATCCATAAGCATCGAGACATCGCAACCATGCTCCCACCCTTCGAGGTTGGCTACCGCGATGAACGCCTCGATTGGACAGTTGCCAGCGCCTGCACCCATTCCGGCAAGCGAGGCGTCAACCCGGTAACAGCCTTCCTCCACCGCCACCACAGAGTTGGCCACGCCAAACGTGAGGTTGTGGTGGGCATGAATGCCGATCTGAGTTTCAGGTTTGAGCACTTCTTTGTACGCGCGCATGCGGGCCCGAACGTCACCCATGGTGAGCCGTCCGCCAGAGTCAGTGATGTAAACACAGTGAGCGCCAGCGTCTTCCATAATCTTGGCTTGTTGGGCCAAAGGCTCGGGTTCATTTAGGTGAGACATCATCAAGAATCCCGCCACATCCATGCCAAGATCTCTGGCCTTGCCGATGTGCTGAATGGCCACATCGGCTTCGGTGCAATGGGTTGCGACCCGGACCGACTTCACCCCTAGATCGTGTGCTCGCTCAAGGTCTTCAATCGTTCCGATACCAGGCAACAACAGTGTGGTGAGGATGCACTTGTCTAAGACGTCGGCAACTTCTTCCAGCCACTGCCAGTCGGTAAAGGCACCAAAGCCGTAGTTAAACGACGATCCAGAGAGGCCGTCACCGTGTGCAACTTCTATCGCATCACACCCCGCTGCTTCGATCGCTTTAGCGATCTCACGAACACTTTCCAGGCCGTATTGATGACGGATGGCATGCATCCCATCACGCAAGGTCACGTCTTGAACATAGATCTTGGTCATGACACACCGCCGGTGTGAATTGCTTCAGCCGTCTTGAGGGCCGCACTTGTCATGATGTCTAGATTTCCAGCGTAATTGGGCAGGTAATGACCAGCACCCTCCACTTCAAGGAAGATGCTCACCTTCCAGCCCGTGAACTTACGGTCAAGTTCGGGGATTCGAACCGGCGACTTGTCGTCAATTGGTTCGAACTGAACTTCCTGCTTTAAGCGATATCCAGGCACGTAAGAGTTAACTGAAGCGACCATCTCTTTGATTGAAAGGTCAATCTCTTCGGGCTCCCCGCCTTCAATCAAGGTGAACACCGTGTTGCGCATTATCAGCGGCGGCTCGGCCGGGTTAAGCACGATGATTGCCTTACCCATCTGAGCTCCGCCAACCGCAGTGATTGCCTTGGATGTTGTTTCGGTGAACTCGTCAATATTGGCCCGGGTTCCAGGGCCGGCTGAGCGGGACGAAATTGACGAGACGATCTCTCCGTAAACAACCGGGGCGACCCGGTTAACCGCAGCGATCATCGGAACAGTTGCCTGCCCTCCGCAGGTGACCATGTTGATGTTCGGAGCGTCTAGATGATCGGCGCCGTTGACCGGCGGAACTACGTAAGGTCCGATCGCAGCCGGGGTCAGATCCAGAATCCGTTTGCCCGCAGCTTGGAGGACTTCGTTGTGACGCTCATGCGCGCCAGCCGAGGTTGCATCAAAGACCAACTCAACGTCAGCGAACTCATCCATGGCAACCAGCCCATCGATGCCGTCAGAAGTGGTGGCGACACCAAGGCGTTCGGCCCGGGCGAGCCCATCGGACTCTGGGTCGATACCAACCATTGCGATGATCTCGATCTGGTCGGTGGTGCGTTTCGACTTGATCAGCAGATCCGTGCCGATGTTCCCAGAGCCAATTACTGCGGCTCGCATTTTCTGACCCATGGTGTCGCTTCCCTAGTTTGTCAACTAACCCGTATCAACTGATCAGTGTTAACCAATCAGTGAGCGGCGGCGACCTCTTCGTGTGAGTCGCCGTGGAGCCGCGACACTATCGCTACCACGATGAAGCCCACAATCAGACCAACCACCGCCGACAATGCGGTGTTAACAAGCCAGGCCAAGACCCCACCGATTCCGCCGACATCGGCCACTGCCTCTTCGGCTCCGTGCACGATGTCATAGAGCCCGTCCCAACCAAGCTCATGACTGCCAACCACCAGAATGTGGCCGCCCACCCAAAGCATTGCGGCAGTTCCGATGATGGTCAGCCACTTCAGCAGTACCGGCATCGCCCAAACCAATGAGCGGCCAAATTTTTGGGACGATTCCGACTCGTTATCGGCCAGGGACAATCCGATGTCGTCCATCTTTACGATCAAAGCGACTACGCCGTAAACAATCGCTGTGATCATCAGTGCAACCACAATCAGAATCACGGTTCGGGAAAGCAGACCCTCCTCGATGACTTCCTTCAGTGAAATCACCATGATCTCCGCTGACAGGATCAGGTCAGTCCGCACGGCGCCGGCAATCACTTTCTTCTCTGCCTCCGGACCTTGCACTACAACGGGCACGTCGTGAGAGTGATCGCCGCCTTTGAGCTTGTGATAGATCTTCTCCGCGCCCTCGAAACACAGATAGGTTCCGCCGAACATCAAGATCACTTCGATAAGCGTCAGTGAAATCTCACTCAGTATCAAAGCGATCGGGATGATGAACACCAGCTTGTTACGCAGAGAACCGATCGCAATCTTCTTGATGATCGGCAGCTCACGATCGGCGGCAAGACCCTGCACGTAGGCCGGGGTTACCGCCGTGTCGTCGACTACGACGCCCGCAGCCTTTGCGCTGGCTCGTCCAGCGGCCGCTCCAACATCGTCGATTGAGGCCGCGGCAAGCTTGGCAAGCGCAGCAATATCATCGAGCAATCCAACTAGTCCACCGGCCATCAAACATCCTTATTAGCGAAGCGATCTGAGCCAGGATAATTCGACCGACCACAGGTTGTGGCCATGTCGACCCTGAGAGCTGTCGGTTAGGGCAAGTTGGCTAGCTTTTCGGCTCCTACCAGGTTGCCAAACCTGTGCAAGGTTACAGACATAGCCTGCTCACGAACGTAGTGCTGAAGCTCCACACGACCCGCCGGTGTTACTGCCTCGTCGGCCAATCTCACGCCCAGCTCGTTTGCAGCCGAAGCCATTTCCGGCGTCACTTCTACCCCGACCATTCGCACTCGCTCGATACCAGCAGTCCGCATCGATTTGACCCAAGAAGTGCTCGTGCTGGATTCGGGTCTGATCTCGGTAACCGGCACGCCCGCAATTGCTGCGGCTTTGCGTACCAGCGCAACCTCGGCCGGGTCTGACTCTTCGTTGAGGCAGACGCCGACCGCAGGCAGGGCGCGGTACCGGAAGATATTTGCCTCGCAGAACAAGGCCGTGTCGTCGTGTGATCTTGAGAAATGGGTGTTCCACTGCTGCTGATAGTCATCGTCAAGGGACTCGTCTGCAGTCCAGATTCCCAGTTGCATTAGATAGTTGGGGCCACCCGCTTTTGCCCCCGGCCCGACCGAGCTTCGCTTCCAACCTCCGAAAGGTTGGCGTTGGACAATGGCTCCGGTGATAGGCCGATTGACGTAGCCGTTGCCAATCTCGATTCGCTCGGCCCAGTGGATGGCCTCGTTCGGGTCCAAGGTGTGAATGCCTCCTGTCAGACCGAACGAGCTGGAGTTGGCGATACCGATTGCGTCATCCAGACTTTCAGCGGCCATAAGCCCTAGCACGGGGCCGAAGCACTCGGTCTGATGGAACCAAGACCCGACCTTCACGCCGTCGCGAACACCAGGCGACATCGCGCCGTCTACGAGCTTTGGTTCGACCAACCAAGACTCCCCGGGCTCCAGAGTTTCTGAGGCTCTGCCAAGGCGATCGTTCACACCGCCAACAAGAGGTGCGATGTCAGTGTCAAGGTCTGTAGGCGAGCCAACACCCAGGCTGGTCACAGCGTCACGAAGTTGGCGGCGGAATCGGTCTGAGGTCGCAACGTCGCCAACCAAAATTGCCAGGCTGGCTGCAGAGCATTTCTGTCCGGCGTGCCCAAATGCGGACCGGACTAGATGCTCCGCTGCAAGGTCTAGATCAGCACTGGGGGTGATAATCAAAGCGTTCTTGCCCGAAGTCTCGGCATATAGCTTGAGCTTCGGGTTCCAGGAACGGAAGAGGTCCGCAGTCTCAGTTGATCCTGTAAGGATCACCGCGTCGGCCGATTCAACCAGGTGTTGACCAACTTCGTTGTCAGGGGTTCGTACGAACTGCATAGCGTCAACGGGCACTCCCCCGGCCCAACAAGCCTCGGCAACGATTTCGGCAGTCCGAGGAGTTTCCGGGGCTGGTTTCAGAATCACGCCGTTGCCTGCTGCGAGGGACGAAAGCACACCTCCGGCCACAATTGCAGTTGGGAAGTTCCACGGCGGAACAACTGCGACAAGTCCGTGCGGATCAAAAGAAGCACCATCAACTTGGTTCAGTTCAACTCCTCGGTCGGCATACCAACGGGCAAAGTCGATCGCCTCAGAGACCTCGTTGTCACCTTCGGAAATTGTCTTTGAGGCTTCGTGCATCATTGTTGAGATGAAATCGCCACGACGCTTGGCCAGCTCGTCGCCAACTCGGTGAAGAATCACTCGGCGTTCGGCAGGGTCAACGGCCGCCCACTTTGCGGCCCCGCTTCGACCTTGGTCAATCTTGAACTGAAGAGCCTGGACTGTTTCGGTCAGTTCAGTTCGGCAAGGTTGGAAAGGCGCGTTAGGAAGCGACTCGATCCACGCCCGATTGGCCGGAAGGTTTGGATCAGTGTCGGGTTCGTTTCTGAACCGCTGGCTGATGTCGTGAGGCGGGCTTGGTGCACTTCGGTTTTGAGTTCTGCGGACTGAAAGGTCGACACTGTGCCGAAGCTCTGCCCCCTTACGGAAGAATGCGGCCTCGTCATCAAAGGCCTTAGAACCTGGTTTGAGGTCAAACAGTTTGCGCATGAAGTTCTCTGGCGCAGCGTTCTCTTCCAACCGTCGGAACAGGTAGCCGATAGCTACGTCGAAGTCGTCATCACTTACAGCCGGTGTGTAGAGGAGCATGGAACCTGCAGCGTCTGAAGCGGTTGCCAAGTTGACGGCTTTGGCTTGACCCGGCGCCATGCCTTGAAGCATCTCGAACTGAACTCGGTCTGCTACGTCACGTGAATCGGCCACCAACTTGGCCCACGCCACGTCGAACAGATTGTGGCTGGCAAGACCAAGGCGAGTCCCGGACAAATTCTCTTCGGTAAGGACCCAGTCAAGACACCGTCGATAGCTGGCATCGGATTCGATCTTTGAACTGAACGGCGCTTGAGGCCACCCGTGCATGGCGGCGTCAACTTTTTCCATGGCAAGGTTTGCGCCCTTAACCAGGCGTATTTTGACGGTGCCTCCCCCGACTGCGTTTCGAGCGTTTGACCACGAGACTAGGTCTTGCAGAATGGCGAAGACATCTGGCAGATAGGCCTGAAGGACGATGCCGGCGTCGAGGTGCTGGCGGTTCGGTTCATCGAGGACTCGTTTGAAGGCGTCCACAGTGAGTTCAAGGTCGTGGTATTCCTCCATATCGAAGTTGATAAACGTCGGAGGCGAAACAGCGCTTGCTGCATCCACAAGATCGGCCAGGCGACGGCTCACCCTTTCAAGGCTTGACTGGTAAGACCAGTGGTTAATCTGCGAGGCGATCGCCGACAATTTGACCGATACGTAGTCAACGTCGGGAACCTCAAGGACCCCAATCAGTTGTTGCAGGCGAGCATTCGCTTCTTTCTCACCCAAGACAGCCTCGCCCAACATGTTTACGTTTAGGTCATATCCGTCTTCACGTTGTGTGCCGAGATGTTTACCCAGCGCTACCGGGTCCGCAGGTGCAACAAGATGGCCGACGATGGAACGCATGCGACGCTGAGCTAGAGGAATAACAACTGCGGGAAGCAGAGGAGCGATTTTTGCGCCAACAGTCAACATCGCCTTGTCAATCGGCGACAAGAACTTCGGGAGTCGATCCTCGCTGGCCACGATTGCCGCTAACTGCGAAGCCGCCACTTTGTTGTCATCGGGTCTAGCAACCCGGTCAACAAACTTCATCACAAAGCCGACGCCCTCTTCGTCGGCTACGAGGTCGCCCAACTGGGACATCGTGGCCCGATCCTGGCGTGTTTCTAGATCTTCAGCTTTACGCAACCATTCATCGACCAGGGCAATAGCTGGTTCGATGAACTGATCAGACCCAGGAAAATCAGACATGGCTCAATTTTGCCCTATTCGGACAAATCCGTCTTGTGTAGATACTGGCCGCTGGCAGCCAGTTTTCTACCAAACGGCCTGTATGAGCTGGTCAGCTGTCTAGTTGTTAGGCGAAACAGCCCTAGTTGATCGACTTGCCGTGCGGAACTGGGCTGGAGTTTGGTTGGTCAGGCGGGCAAATCGTCTGGTGAAGTCTGACTGGTCGTAGAAGCCGACCGTGGCTCCAACTTCTGACAGGGGCAAATCGGTTTCTGACAGCAACGCAGCCGCTCTGCCCACTCGGACTCGGAGCACATATTGCTTGGGTGTCAGCCCAAAGACCTTGCGGATGCGTCGGTCCAGCTGGTCAACACTACAACCGGCAACTTCGGCGAGATCGGCCACCTTGATGTTCTCGGCCACATGGCTTTTTACATAACCGACCAAAAGTTGAAGGCCTTCAAGTTCGATGTTTTCTGTGGTCGGAATGAGAAGGTCACGGCTGACGCTGGCCAACGCCACAACCTTTTGGCTGTTGGTTTTGTCGAACACTGGAAGCTTGGTGGTGAGATACCAACCCAAGGATCCGTCAGGGCGCCATATCAATTCGAGCTGATCCCGTAAGGGTTCGCCCGATTCGAACACCAACTTGTCTTGCTCTTCGTATCGTTCGGCGAGATCTTCGTGGAAGATCTCGGTGACCGTACGCCCGATCACTTCCCGCTTTGAGGTCCGGCCTGAACGGCGAACGAAGGCGCTGTTTACTTCGAGATAGGTCCCATCGACACTCTTGATACAGAACATGACGTTCACAAGCGTCTCAAACAGAGCAACGAGCTCGGGCTGATAGTTAATATCTGGAGAGCTCATTTGGACTGGGGCTGCGCTGTGGATTCGGGCTGGACGCCGGCCCAAGACAAAAAGTTGGCGATAAGAGTTCGTCCGGCAGGGTGTTCATCGGTGTAGTACTCGGGATGAAACTGTGTGCCAACGATCCGCCGCTCGGCATTTACCGCCATCTGTACTGTCGTAACCGGTGACGACGCAAGCAGCTCGAACCCGGCGGGAGGCTCTGGGACCTCAAGGTGATGAGCGTGACGAAACACTGGGTCAGGGTCGATCCCCTCCAGCAGCTCGTGGTCAGCGGTTAGCTGAACCGGGTGATAACCCATCTCGCCAAGTTTGCCGTCTGAGAACGGCTTCAACCGGTGTGTGGCAGATGCTTCGACGTTTGGATCGATCGATTTCAGTTCGCTGCCAAGGGCTCCGGCCAGAAACTGGAAGCCTCCGCAAAAACCAAAGATTGGCAACTCGCCCGCAGTCACAACTTCACCCAAGGTCTCTAGGTCGTTCTGGTTGTAGCGGGTCGGGTCTGTGCCGTTGCCGCTAATGAACACAGCTTGGGGATCAAGCGTGGCCAGCAGGTCGTGGGTGAGCTTGTTGTAGCGAACCAGCATGCAATGGTGACCTGAGATGTCTTCCAGGCGATAAGTGATTCTGGTCCGGGCCGCCAGCAGTTTCTCACCCCATTCAGAGGCGTAACCATTCACATGTTCATAGTCCACAAACAGAATCACTTTGCCATTGTGGCCGGTGACCGGAACAAATCGGTTCCACGGCCCCCGGGTGCGTCCGCCTTCGACCGAGAGCCAGGTAGCGTCAACACATGGCGAACACCCCCAATCCAGCTCGTCTAACTCAGTTCAGTCATGGTGCCGGTTGAGGCTGCAAACTCGCTCCTAGTGAGTTGGCGCACGTGGTGCGTCGCCTAAGCCCAAGCCCGGACACAAACCTTCTTGTTGGCACCGAGACCGGTGATGATGCCGCTGTCTACAAGATGTCTGATGACCGCGCCCTGGTTCTAACCGCAGACTTCATCACTCCTGTGGTTGATGACGCTAGAGCATGGGGCCGAGTTGCCGCTGCGAACAGTGTTTCTGACATCTACGCCATGGGCGCCAAGCCTCTGATCGCCCTGAACCTCGTGGGTTGGAACGTAGACGAGTTGTCCACCGAATTGCTAAGCGAAGTAATGGCCGGCGGGTCCGATGTTGCTGAAGCCGGCGGTTTCCTGGTAGTCGGTGGTCATACGATTGATGACCCAGAGCCCAAGTACGGCATGTGTGTTGTGGGCGAAGTTCACCCCGACAAGATGCTTACCAACGCTGGCCTTAAGCCAGAGCAAACGCTGATTATCACAAAGCCTCTAGGCGTCGGCGTAATAACTACCGCCATCAAGAATGACAAAGCTTCTGCCGAGGTTGCCGCGGCTGCGATTGAGTCGATGACCAAGCTGAACGACAAGGCTTCGGCCATCGCCGTGGCGGCAGGAGCAACTGGCTGCACCGACGTGACGGGCTTTGGCTTACTTGGTCACCTAGGCCGCATGGCGCTGGAATCGGGCGTGAACGTCACCCTCGACGTTGAAGCAATGCCGTTCTTACCCGGCGCCAAAGACCTCGCTGCGGCAGGCATGATTCCGGGCGGCACAAGACGCAATCTGAGCTGGATGGAAGATCGCATCGACCAAGGATCTCACGACGACACAACAGTGCTGCTGTTCGCCGACGCCCAAACTTCAGGCGGCCTAATCTTTGGAGTAGACCCTGGCCAGGCCGAAGACGTCCTGTCCCAACTAGCCGATTCCGGCCACACCGCAGCTCAAGTCGGCACCACCACCACAGGCAATGGAGCCATCAAGCTCTCTTAGGGGGTCAAGTCTCAAAAGTAGCTAGGTCACAAAATCTGTGGATAACTCGCTTGTTTACCCGAACCGGCTGTACCCACACCCGTTTACGGGCCCGGGCACCGCCAGAATCGATTTTTAGGAGAACTGGGGGGCGATTTCGGCTTTGAACTTTTCGTACGCCTCGAACCTTTGATCGGCGGTTTTGCCGAGGGTGAAGTCGGGAACGATCACTTCTTCGAACCCCAACTCTGCGTACTGCCCTAGCGCCTCGACGACCTGATCGTTCGATCCAGCGATTGTTCGAGTCGCCATCGGTCCGCTCATGGCCTTGTCGATCTTTTCCTGATCGTCGCTGAGCACGAACAAAGACTGCACCGACTTCTGAATGGACCCAGGATCGACTCCCGTCTTCTCGCATGCCGCCGTGAAAGTCTTCAAGTTGTCTGCAGCCAGATCTGGAGCGCCCCACGTGTTCCACTCCTGAGCGTGGCGGGCCGTAATGCCACACATCCGTGGACCGCTGGTTCCTACAAGAATTGGCAGCTTGGCCTGCACCGGACTGGGGTCAGAAGGTGCGCCATTCAATTGGTAGATCTCACCGTCGAATGTTGTTCGCTCCTCATCGAGCAAGGATCGAACGATTTGAATCGCTTCTTCGAAACGATCAACTCGACGCTTGGCTGGCTCCAGCTCGATGCCATAGGCCTTGTGCTCATTGATCTGCCAGCCCGCGCCCAACCCAAGAACCATGCGCCCATTCGAGATGTGGTCAAGGGTTGCCGCTCGGTTGGCTAGAACTGCCGGATGATGAACCGAAGTTGGAGAGACCAACGGCCCCACTCGTATCGAATCCGTTACAGCCGCTACTGCAGGCAGAACCGACCAGACCTCGTGCACATCGCCAGACTTGACCTCTTCACTGCTGGTATCTGGCATGTAGTGATCGGCAAACCAGAAGCCGTAGTAGCCAAGGGCGTCTGCCTTGCGAGCAAGATCAAGAGTCTCAGCGGTTGGGCGGGCTGGTGATGGCCATACGGAGAATTGCATGCTGGCGATCCTAGCGACCAGCAGCTCCGGCGTTAAAGTCGGCTGATGAAGCCAGCGACCAAGTCACAAGTGCGAGAGCTGCTTGAAGCTGACCGCGAGGTTCACTTCTATGGGTTAGGCGACCTTGCTGACGCGTTCTGGAACCGATCACGATGGTGGGTCAGAAACGGCGTGGCCATTGGCGAAATAGGTTTATCGGACGACCCCGCCGACATAACTGTCTATGGCATCAACACCGGCAACCCCGACGAGGCCTTCTCGCTTTGGGCCGATGTTGACACCGAACTCCCTGACCGTTACTTCGCAACTGGTGTTTCGGGGTTTGCCGATGTGCTGGCGGCCAACGGCAGAACAGTCGAATCAGACTTGGGCCCGCACACAAAGATGATCCTGGCCAACCCCAACGCACTCCAAACCCAAGCTTCGCCACACTCAACTCGACCACTTAATCAGGATGACCTAGCGGCAATCGGAGACCTCCACCAGGCCGATCCCGTGGAAAGCGCGTTCTTTTCGCCAGCTCTGCTTGACGTGGGTCCATACGTGGGAGTTTTCGAAGGCGAACGGCTGGTAGCGATGGCGGGGGTACACGTCTGCGACGATGAGTTCGGCGTCGCTGCGGTTGGCGGTGTCCTAACTCGCAACGACTACAGAGGCCAAGGACTCGCTACGGCCACAACCGCAGCTGTCAGCCGGGCGCTTATCGAACGGGGCATTAAGACAATCGGCTTGAATGTGATGTCGTCGAACTCAGCCGCCCGCCGTATCTATACACAACTCGGCTACCAGGACATTCACACCTACCAAGAAGCGCTGGTAGCGAGACCAGGTACCTGACCCGGACAAGAACGTGACCTCTAACCGAAAATGATTTAGATGAGTCAAACTGCGCTGTGGTAGAAAGAAATCTTAACCCCGCTGACCCCGGAGGGTCCTATGAAAACCCGCTTTGCGAAACTGCTGTCCCTACTATTTGCATTCACTCTGGTGGCCGCTGCGTGCGGGGGTGACTCCGAAGACTCGACGGAAACGACCGCTGCCGAAGGTGGCGACGAGGGTTCTGGTGAGCTCGACTGTGCAGTTGAGAACCTGAACCTGTTCACCGACGGCAAGCTAACCATCGCTACCGGCGAACCCGTCTTCCCGCCATGGATGATCGACGATGACCCAACCAACGGACAAGGCTTCGAAAGCGCTGTTGCTTACGCACTAGCTGCAGAAATGGGTTTTGCCGAGGCCGACGTTGTTTGGACCCGTACCGACTTTGACGTTGCCATTGCGCCTGGAGACAAAGAGTACGACTTCAACATGCAGCAGTACTCACCACTTCCAGAACGGGACGAGGTAGTTGACTTCTCTGACCCGTACTACAACGTGCAGAAGTCAGTGCTTACCTTCGAAGGTTCACCGACCGACGGCGCAACCACCTTTGCCGACCTTCAAGGCGGCACTTGGGGAGCAACCATTGGCACAACCGACCTTGACTACATCGAGAACGAACTAGGAATCGAAGACGTAGCCGTATTCGACACCCAGTCCGACGTAGTTGCAGCAATGGTTGCCGGCCAGATCGACTCAACAGTTGTTGGTCTTCCAACTGCGTATTTCCTGTCAGCTGTTGAGCTCGACGGTGGCGTGATCGCCGGCGTTCTACCTTCAACCGGCGTTGGTTCAGATGGCATGGCGCTTCTGTTCACTGAAGGCAACCCGCTTCGTGATTGTGTAAACGTCGGACTAGCGGCGCTCAGCGACGCTGGCACGCTTGATGCTCTCGGCCAGGAATGGCTACAGGGCGAATCAATTCCAAGCATTAGCAAGTAGCCATCACTAAGTAACTAACCGAGCAGTCGGAGAACATAAGCGAGTGGCAGTACAAGATCATGACGCTCCGCCCCCTCCGGCGCCGCTGAAACCAAGCACAAGTGAACGACTAAGGCCGGTACTGATCAGTGCGATCAGTACCGGCGTGGTCGTTGCTGCGGTTGTGCTGTTAGTCCGCTCAAGTGAGCAATGGCCAGCGGTCCAACGCCAGTTCTTTAACTGGCAAGTCATGAAGGACTCGTTCCCCAAGGTCCGAAGCGGCTTCTGGCTAAATATGCGGATCTGGGTAATAGCGGAAATCGTCATCCTTGCGGTTTCGCTGGCCTTCGCCGTGATGCGCTCTTTGACGGGCCCGATCTTCGCTCCTCTGCGGTTCTTCTCGGTTCTGTTTATTGACATCTTCCGAGGAGTGCCTGGCCTGTTGCTGGTGTTACTTTTGGGCTTCGGCCTTCCTGCGCTTCAGCTTCCAGGGTTCCCTAAGAGTGCGCTGTTCTGGGGAACCGTTGCCCTTGTGATCAGCTACTCGGCCTACACCGCCGAGGTCTATCGCGCCGGCATGACCTCGGTGCACGACGGTCAACGCGCCGCCGCAAAGGCACTAGGTCTCAACCAGTTTCAGACTCTGCGATACGCGGTAATCCCACAGGCGATCCGCAACGTAATGCCAGCGCTTCTAAACGGCGCCGTCTCGCTTCAGAAAGACGTTGCGCTTCTTAGTGTTATCGGCATTCGTGACGCAGTTCGGGAAGCGCAAATCATCAAAGACCGGACGTTCAACTATTCGTCTTTCATGGTGGCCGCCATCTTGTTCCTGATTGCCAGCATTCCCCTTGCCCGCTTCACCGACTGGTACTCGGCCCGCGACGCTGAAAGAAGATTGCAGCAGACCCGATGACCGTTCCCAGACTGCAAGTTAAGTCACTCACCAAGTATTACGGCCAGACGTTAGTGCTTCACTCAATCGACCTAGATATTGCCGAACACGAGGTTGTCTGCCTAATTGGCGCGTCCGGTTCAGGAAAGTCAACGATGCTGCGGTGTGCCGGTCGACTGGTCGAATATGACCACGGACAGATACTTCTTGACGGAGTCGACATTGCCAGCGAGGAAATGCCCGAAGCAGAGCTTCGCCGCCGGGTCGGAATCGTCTTCCAGTCCTACAACTTGTTCCCCACAATGACGGTGCTGGACAACGTCACGCTGGCTCCGCGAAAAGTCCACAAGACTGACAGGGCAGTGGCCGAATCACGAGCCCGCGAACTTCTGGAACTGTTGGAGATGGACGAGTTCGCTGACGCCTATCCAGATCGCCTCTCGGGTGGTCAACAACAACGAGTTGCGATTGTTAGGGCTATGGCCACCAACCCTGACGTGCTTCTGTTGGATGAAGTTACCGCTGCACTGGACCCAGAGCTCATTGGCGGGGTGTTGAAGGTAATCAGCGACTTAAAGGCAAGCGGGATGACCATGATGATCGTCACCCACGAAATGGGCTTTGCCAAAGAAGTGGCAGATCGGGTTTGCTTTCTAGACGAGGGAAGGATCGTAGAAGAAGCTCCGCCCGCCGAACTTTTCAGCGACCCCAAAGAACCAAGAACTCAACAGTTCCTCCAGCGCATCATCGAGGCCGGTCGACTGTGAGCGAGACCGTCGCCAGCAGGTCCCGAATCAAGGATCCATCACAGGCCCCATCAGGCCACCAAGCCATCGAATGGGCTCGGCGGAATTCGCCGGTACTGGATGGATTCGTGCGCAAGAAGGTAAACGACGGTTCGCTGAGAGGTAAACGGGTTGCCGTAGTGGTGCACTTGGAAGCTAAGACCGCGTTCTTGGCCACGGTGCTAGCCGACGCCGGTGCGCACGTCGTAGCCGCTGGCTCGAACCCCTGGTCTACCCGAGACAACGTTGCAGCGGCTCTGGTAGAGCGCGGCATCGAAGTTCATTCAACTCGAGGCTCAACAAACGAGATGTGGGAAGCCGACTTAAGCCGGGTCGGTGACACCAGCCCTGACTATGTGATCGACGACGGCGGCGAGCTGACAATTCGTATGGCCCGTGACAAACCAAAGCTCTATGCACAACTGAAAGGGGTCTCGGAAGAGACCACTACCGGAGTGGTCAGACTTAGAGAGTTAGAACGTCTTGGCCGCCTGCCGATGCCAGTCGTTGCCGCTAACGATGCAGCCTTAAAGCACATGTTTGACAATCGTTTCGGTACCGGTCAATCAACTGTGCAGGCCGTGTTGGCCTTGACCAACCTGCGAATGGCGGGCAAGCGGTTTGTCGTTGTTGGCTACGGCTGGGTAGGTCGGGGCATTGCTGCGTACGCCCACGCCCTTGGGGCCCGAGTCACTGCGGTCGAGGTGGATCCGATCCGCGCACTTGAAGCCCATAGTGATGGACACGAAGTGGCCGACATGACCACGGCGCTTTCCACCGCAGACATCGCCATCACCGCGACCGGCGGGATCAGGGCAATCACATCAAGACATTTCGACGCACTGAAACCCCACGTGGTTCTAGCCAACGCCGGGCACCACGACCACGAGGTGGATGTGCCCGCTCTTATTGGGCAGGCCGACTCGGTTGACGAAGTTCGCCCTGGAGTCACCCGCTACCGACTTGGTTCGAAGCCCGTGTACGTGCTGTCAGAAGGCGCCCTCGTGAATATTGCTGGCGGTCTTGGCCACCCGGTAGAGATCATGGATCTTTCATTCTCAGTTCAGGCCCTCGGTTGTCACTATCTAGCCAGCAACGACCTCAGCCCGGGTATTCATCAGTTCCCGCTGGAGTTGGACAAGGCCATCGCCACAGCGAAGCTGGCCTCACGGGGCATAACCCTTGATCACCTTGATGAAGATCAAACTGACACACTCAGCGAAATTCTCGATGCTGACACCTACCAATCTTGGGGCAACGAATGAGCTCTGATGCCCACCACGCCGACCCGGCAGTTGGTCGAGACATGATCGACTTCGCTGCTGACTTCATGCCCGCACTGCAAGCAGCAAAAGCCAAGGTTGCCCAAGGCGGAACTCTTCAAGGCAAACGAGTTGGAGTAGCACTAACTCTGGAACCTAAGACCGCTTGTCTGGTTGAGGCCATCGCTTCGCTGGGAGCCGAAGTAGCGGTTCTGGGCTCGTCCAACTCCACCAAGCCTGCTGTTGCCAACGCTCTTGCCGATAGCGGCGTAAAGGTGTTTGCCGAAGCTGGCAGCACGCCCGAGCGTTCGGCCGAGCTTCGCGAGCTATTCATCGATCACAAACCAGAGCTACTTATTGACGACGGTGCCTTTAACGTCCGGCGAATTCACACAGGCCGGCGCGACGCACTTGAATCACTAGACGGCGTGGCGGAGGAAACAACCAGCGGCGTGCGCCCCTTGCGAAACATGGCTGCGGCAGGCCAGCTTGAAGTTCCATGCGTTGCCGTTAACGACGCCCGAACCAAGTTGATGTTTGACAACGTCTATGGCACTGGGCAATCGGTCGTGATGGCGATCCTCGATTCAACTAACCTTCAGATGCAAGGCAAGTCGGTTGTCGTGGTTGGCTACGGCAAAGTTGGGCGCGGTATCGCTGCTGCGGCCCGGGGTCTCGGAGCGCGGGTCACCGTCACCGAGATTGACCCGGTTGAGGCACTCGCCGCCCATCACGACGGACTGAATGTGGCAACAATTATCGAAGCTGTCACTAGCGCTGACTTTGTCATTACTGCGTCAGGAATTGGGCATTCGTTAATCGCAGATCACGTGGCCGCGATGCCAGACGGGGCCATTGTTGCGGTCGGTGGGGCTGGTCCACCAGAATTCGATCCTTCGATGGGAGTCAGCCTTGTTTGGGGCGACACCGTACGAGACCACATTCGGGAGTTGAAGACACCCGACGGAAAGACGGTCTTTGTTCTGTCGAATGGGTATTGCGCAAACACTTCGGCTGGGGAAGGCAATCCAATCGAGATCATGGATCTTTCCCTGGCTCTTCAACTGCGGGCAATCGACTATCTGGCGTCTAACAATCTTCCCGCAGGCGTGCACCTACTGCCCCGAGAAATCGACGATGAGGTTGCCGCCAGCCAGCTGGCCGCCGCGGGTCTCAAGATCGACACCCCAACTGAGGCCCAGGTCAACGCAGCAGAGCAGTGGTAGCTCAACTTCACCTCGCAGATTTGGTTGTCCCGATAGTTGGTGAACCGATTCCTGACGGCGGAGTTCTCGTTAGCGACGGTGTGATTGCAGCTGTCGGTGATGCTTCACGGCTTGCCGAGCAGTTTCCTGCTGCCTCGATAGCCAGGTGGCCGGGCCTGTTAACGGCTGGCCTAGTCAACGCACATGCGCATCTTCAGTACACGTCCTTCTCCGACGTGGGCGCCCAGGCCTATGAGACTTACACCGATTGGTCAATTCGCTTCGTAGAAGAGTACGACAAGCGAGTCCACGATGACTGGACCGCAAGCGCTCGGCAGGGTGCCCAACAAATGGTGGCAAACGGAATCACCGCCATCGGCGACATTGTCACCAACTTCGAATGCCGCGACGTTCTGCTTGACCTGGAGATTCCGGGCGTCGCCTACCTGGAACTAATCGGTGTCGACCTGGAGAACTGGGCTTCAGGTTTGGAGAAAGAGCTACGAACCGCTGTCGAATTGGCTCCAACTTCGGCAGTAAACACGGTCGGTATCTCACCTCACGCTCCCTACTCAATCGATGCCCCTGTCCTGACTCTGATGGCCGATCTCGCCCGAGAACTCAACGTCCGTCTCCACATTCACGTGGCCGAGTCAGATGGTGAGGAGGAGCTCTACCGAACTGGGACTGGGTCGTTAGCGGACCGTCTCAGGATTGTTGCAACTCGCAGAGTCGCAGTTCTGGAAGACGGTGGTTTTGGTTTGGGCACCGGGGCCTTTGTTCAGTCTCTGGGTGTATTGGGCCCAACGTGCCATATAGCGCACGGGGTGTATCTGGCCGAAGAAGGCAGAGCGATTATGGCGGCTGAAACTACCTTCGTTGCGTTGTGTCCGAGATCCAACCACATCGTCGGTGTGGACTATCCGCCCGTAGCTGACTTCCTCACCGAGAACATCCCAATCGCTGTGGGTACAGACTCGCTAAGTTCATCGACATCGCTTGATCTCCTCGAAGACGTAGCACTCCTTCGCCGGCTCGCAATCGAAGGCGGCTACAGCGATTCAGACCTTGACGCACGACTGCTTCACGCAGCCACCATGGGAGGCGCTGCTGCTCTGGGCCTCGCCTGCCACCTCGGTTCGCTCGAGGTTGGCAAACGAGCCGATCTTGCCGTCTTCGATGTGGCTTCGATTAGCGAACTAGTCACTTCAGGGGCGGGAAAGTGCACGGCCACAATCATCGCAGGCAAGATCAGACACCCCCTCTAACACCGATTCTGACCTGAGAAACAGTCACCACTCCCGTTCTGGCGGTGTACCCAGTCAAAAAATTCGAACCGGCGGTGTACCCAGTCAAACCCGGCTGGTAGCCAGGTCAATTCGGATTTTTTGGCTGGTAGCCAGGTCAGTTCGGGGCGCTTGAGGAAGTTTGGATTAGCCGAAGAGGCCTAGCAGCTTGGCAGCCAGGGCTATGGAGGCGAGAACCATGACGATTCGAATTAGGCGCTCGCCACCTCGCACTGCAACGTGGGCGCCAAGCCAGCCCCCGGCAGTGAAACCCACGGCAAGAATGAGCGCTGGTATCCAGTCGACCTGGCCGTTCCAGATGAACACCGGCAGGGCAATACAGGTGACTGTGAAGGTAATAATGACCTTGATGCTGTTGGCAGTAACTAAGTCGAACCCGGCCCGGGTAAGTGCGGCCAAAAGCACCAGACCTACACCAGCCTGCACCGCTCCCCCATAGATGCCGATGGCGAAGAAGACGGCAATTGTCACCGGCCGGCTCCAGGTGGCGCCGTCGGTCTTGAACTTGGGTTTACGTATTGAGAAAATGATTAGCGGGATCATCAACAGCCCGAAGACGGTCTCAAACGTCTCATCCGTCAAACGGCTTATAGCTAGCGAACCCATCAATGAGCCGGCCACAATGGGGAACAGAATCGGTAAGGCCGGGGCCAGGCCATCAAAGCCAAGTCGTCGGAACGATGTGGCAGCGGCAAGGTTGGAAGTAAGCACGCCAACCCGGTTCGAGCCGTTGGCAATGTTCCCGGGAACTCCGGCCAGCACCAGCAGCGGGACGGTCAACGTCGATCCGCCGCCAGCCACCGAGTTGATGATTCCGGCAAATGTCCCGCCGAACACAAGAAGAAGCGCCTGCCACCAGGTCACGGGAGGAAGATCATGTTGGCGATGTCACGCTTAGTTAGCAACCATGTTTAGTTAGCAACCATGTCTAAAGGGTGCTGTGCCAAGCGACGGATCGTGCTCTCGTAATCTTCGCGGTTTAGGTAGCCACCCATCACATGGCGGTCGCCCCGGAATGCACGACGACCGTGAAGCGCTCGCCAGTTGTCGAACAACACCATCGAACCGGGTCGCAAACCGAACTCGAATTGGTTCTCGGCGTCACGCAAAGCTCTGTCGAACACACCTAGCGACCGATAAAGCTCTTCCATATGTTCAGCCGGCAGCCACAGCGGAGCCCGGTCGTGATTGTTGTAGCTGACCTGAATCAATTCGCCGTGCTCGTGGCGAAGCAAAGGCCGCTTAGCTACCAGGTGTCCTCCGTCTCCGATGTACCGGCCGGGGATCTCTACAGTCGAGAGTGTCTCATAGGCCTTTGGATCGGCCGCCCTGATGTCCGCAGCCAGCTTGAATCCATCAACAAGAACGTTGTTGCCACCCTCGGCGTCAAACACCAGACAGTGCAATCCCAAGAACCCAGGCGCATCGTTGGAGTAGGTGCCGTCGGTGTGAGGTGTGATGTCCAAAGGCGTCGAACCCGTGTCATCGAATTCTCCATCAGAGCGAAGGTTCCAAAGCTCGCCGAACAGCGTCTTGCGGACATAACCCACTCGCTCAAACGCCTGCCGGGTGGCCTCCACATTCAACGGCAGATCGTCTATAAGCACAAAGCCCTCGGTGCCTAGCGCTCGCAGTGCTGTGTTTAGCACTGAGTCGTTAGTAACAAACTGATCGAAGTCGACTCGAACTGCCCGCTCGTGGGCTTCGGCTCCTGACCACGGATTGGGCTGAAAGGCACGAGACGGATATGACGTCGCTGGAGCATCGACCGAAGCAAAAAACTGCTCTGAGTAGGTGCCGGTAGCACCATCAGGCCAGGTCAGAAGCAACTTGCCGTCGACAATCTGGGCATCAGCGGGATGAGCTTCACCCAATTCAAACGTCTCAATTAGACGTTGACGGGCAACCAGGTGATAGACCGGCTCGTCCTGGGAATGATCCAACAGCCACAGCCAGCTGTAGACGCGGCCGTTCACCTCAAGACCATCTTTTGTAGCGTTGCCTAATGTGATTGTCACGACCTCCTAGGGTAGGAGCAGATGCCTGTTCAAACCAAGCGCAAGATCATCGAAGGCCAGCCAGTTTTGATTGTGATTGACATTCAAGGTGGCGAGCCGGACCCGGACGCTCCGGCAAGCATCCCTTGCATGGAGGGATATGACGACCGGATGGCCAACGCACCCGAGGTAATCGAAGCAGCACGGGCTGCGGACGTACCAGTGATCTTCTTCCAGGAGGCCCACCGCCGAAACCTGATCGACTTCGGGCGCGAGCTAGACGGCGCCGAAGGAGTCCATCTTCTTGAAGGTGATCCTCATACTGAAGTCTCTGCTGCGGTCGGCATGCGAGAGGACGACTATTTCATTCGCAAGCGTCGATACTCGTGCTTCTTCGGCACTGAGCTTGAAATCCTACTGAAGGGACTGAAGGCCGAAACACTGATCCTCATCGGTGGCCACACCGATATGTGTGTCCACTACACCTTCGTCGATGCCCATCAGCACGACTACTTCTGCCGGGTCATTGAAGACTGTGTTGCCGGAAGCAGTCAAGCAGCCCATGACGCTTCGCTTGCTGCCATGGAGTACCTGCAAACCGGCGCAGTCAGGACATCATCTGAGATTGTGTCTGCGTTCGGCCCTGGCACGTAACAGCTCGGCTGATGCCCGATCGCCTAAGGCGATAAGAATGTCGCCAGCTGAGACGATGTGCTCGATGACGCCAGAGCTGAAGAACTCGGTCTCGCCTACTCGCCGAATTGCAATTGGGACTGCCCCCTTGGGACAGGCGCTTCCGGCCGCCTCACCAACCAACGAAGAGTTGGTGCTGATGGCAACTTCCACCAGATCGACACCCTTGACTTCTGAAGAAAAGACCTGGTCGATGTATTCGCTAATGTGCGGTCTGATCGCTGCAGTTGCCAGTCTTGCCCCAGCAATTTGGTAGGGCTCAACGACGGTTTCGATGTCCATCGTTCGTAGCTTTTCCGCGGCCTCAGAACCGTTGGCTCTTACAACGATTCGGATCTGAGGATTGAGCCGTCGGGCTGACACCGCAAGAAACAGATTGTCAGCGTCGGTCTCAAGCGCACCCACCAGCGCTATAGCACGCTTGAGGCCGGCTTGGATGAGAACGTCGTCGGTTGCGGCATCGCCCTGCACAAAAAGATCGCCTCGGCCCTCGGCGGCTTCGGCGATGCTCTCTGACCGGTCGATTACGACATAGTCCTCTTCAAGTTCCCGGGCCCGGGCGGCCACAGACTTCCCAACCCGCCCATATCCGCACACGATCAGATGGTCTGAGAGTTGGTCAATGCTGCGTTGCATGCGCTTTCCCCTTCGGAGCTCAGCTCTATTCTCGACTAACGATTCCACAAATACACCGCTGGCGAACACCACGGTGGTTACCCCTGCCAGCACCAAGAACAGCGTGAAAAGGCGATAGCCGACGGTGGCGCCTGCTTCTGTTGTTACCTCGCCAAAGCCAACTGTGAAGATTGTGATTGCGGTTTGATAGGCGGCATCCAGAAAGGACAAACCCAAGATCACGTATCCGACGATCCCAGTTATGTAGACCGCCGCTATCACGGCGGCCGCTGCTGGGCCTCGCTTGATGTGAAGTTCGTCCAACGCTTCTAAGGGGGATTTCATACCGTTGCCACAGTTCTACCGTCGTAACAGGTACATGCGAAACGTTCCGTAGTCTTTCGCAGTTGGAACGTGGCCAACGTATTCCATGCGGAAGTCACCAGAGCGAGACGAAGCGGTTAGCGCAGCAAAGTCAGCGGTTACATAGACCTCACCTGGAGGAGTTCGTGGTTCTATCCGAGCAGCCCGCGTAACGTGGGTGCCATAAAAGGCTGGTTCATCGCAGATGTAGTCGAATCCTTCAAACACTGGCCCTGCGTGGCCGCCGATTCGGGCCGTCAGACCTTCCCAGCCCTTCTCTTGCGACATCGTCTCCAGCCGGTCCTGTATCTCTAGGGCGCACCGGGCCGCCTGTACTGGTTTTGCAAACACCAAGTAGACTCCGTCGCCCCATGTGTTCCGGTACAACAGGTCCGATCCATAGGGTTCCAACTGCTCGGCGACGGCCTTCATGACATGCTCGAAAAATCCCGGAAGCTGAACTTCAGACAATCCGCTAAAGCCCTTGACATCCACAAACAAGATTCCCCTAACCGCCCGCTGGCGATCTTGCGCTAGGTCGGGAGTTTGCTCCGATTCCTCAACGGCTTCAATCTCAGAACGAGCGAGGTCAATCACAGTGGTGCGTTCGCCAATTGCCTGCCAACGCTGAACTGCTGCAGCCGTACCTGCAATCCCATCAGTTGATTGTCCGTCCCACAGGGCTAGCTGGAAAACTTCAGACTCAAGCTGTCGAGCCCGGATGAGAGCATTCCCCATGGCTACCCGGTCGCAGAATTCAAACATGGCTTCGTCAGCAAAGGGCGCCGTCGATTCCGCTTCCCACGATGTAGCCGCAGCAAGCACGCTCTTCCATCGCTCGACCCATAAAGTGCCCCCTGGCAACACCGACCGTTCCAAGAACTTGTCTGGATCGCACGGCAACGTAATGTGCAACTCCGCGCCGAAGGCCAGTGCCCGCTCGGCGATCAGCAGATCCGAACCGCAAGCCAACGATCCGTACGCCGCCCCCACTGACCTCCTTATCAGCACTCGATCTATCTCTGCTACTAGCCGCTCTTCTGGACCCGTCTTGAACATATGGCCCGAATAGTGAATGACAGTCGGCGGCCTCAAACTCGACAAAACTTCGGCGTCGATACCTTTGATCTGGCAGACCAAACGGAGTTGTCTCAAAGTTGTGGCCAGCATGGACCAGTCAGGGTTTGTCTCCGCAGCCCTATGCAAGACCACCGATGCTTGCTCGGTTGAGCCCAAAACCAACTGTGCCTCTGCCTCAGTTACGAGCCGCCAATAATTCTGCACCTGATCGCGGCTTTCAGGCTTTGCCGAGGCAAGGTCCAGCGCTGTTTTTGCCATCGCGCCCGCTCCAACGTCATCCCCCGCCAGTAACCTCAGCGTGGCCGCATTCACCGCTGCATAGTCGCTGCGGTATTCCTCAACCATGAGTTCATAGCGTGCAGCAGACTCAACCGCTAAGGCCGCCCGCTCATTTTTGTCGCCTGTCCACAATGCCTCGTCTTTGGCCAGGCGAGCCCAAAGCGAACCGATGTCCGAAGCAAGGTCGGCTCCTACCGTCTTTGCCAAACCGAGAAGGTTGGTCTGCGATACAAGAACGACTGCCCGCTCGGTGGCTCCACACCTAGCCAACGCAAGGGCGGTCGCCCACACAAGTTCGGGGTCGTGGCTGCCTGATTCAAGATCGACAGCCTGAAGATCTACGGCCTCGGAGCCAATGTCGGCTGCGGACAGAAACTCACCTCGCCCAAGAAGACCACGAATGGATGAAATCAGTTCGTCCCTCACCTCCGCGATCCTACATCTCAGGTACCTTCGCCACATTTGCCACTGAGCGCTAGTCTGACAATGCGATGGAGGGACACCTAGCGACCAACTTCGGACAGCAAGACATGCCGGCGCTGTTTAGGCTGGCTGATCGGGCTGCCACCAAGGCCCAAGCCCATTACTTCACTTTGATCAAGGTGCAGCTCGGGATGCTGTTAGTGGGCAGCGTTGCAGGAATATGTGTTCAGGTCACTGGGATCAAACAGCTGGCCTATATCGGTGTGGCCGCGTATGCCGTGCTTGTGGTCATCCGCCTAAACATCAAGGTGAACGAGCCAGACAAGATCTGGTATGAGAACAGGCAAGTTGCAGAGTCGGTCAAGTCGCTGGCTTGGCGCTACTCGGTTGGTGGAGCACCTTTCGAAATCTCCAGCTCTCGAGACGTCAGCTCGATATCTGCAAACGAGACATCTGCAACCGGCACATCTGAAACCGAAGCTGATCAGCTCTTGAGCGAACGGCTGGCCGGAGTAATCCGCGACGCCTCACACGTGCCGCTGCCCGATCCAAGCGATAGCACAGAGCAAATCACAACTGGGATGCGAGAGACCCGACGGGCCAGCTTCGACACACGCGTTGCCACTTTTGCGAAGAATCGAATAGAGCCTCAGCTCCACTGGTACGCATCCAAAGCCAAAGAACAGGCCAAGAAGAACGCCTGGTTAGACACTCTCATGCTGGGTGCCAGCGGCGCGGCTGTTTGCTTTGGGTTCGCTCAAGCTTTGGGGGTCATCTCGGTGAATCTCCTAGGACTGGCTGGCATTAGCGCCGCCATCGTCGCCACATGGCAGGCAACTACTCACTACAGCAAACAAGCCTCGACCTATTCGATAGCAGCCCATCAGTTGACGCTTGTGCAAACGATGATCGGCCACCAGCAAGACGAAGACAAATGGGCAGGCTTTGTCAACGACGCCGAAGATGGAATCTCCCGCGAGCACACCAGCTGGAGGGTGGCCCGGGCCCAACCCTAAGCGAAGCAGAAAGGGATCACGACATGGGAACCGATGCATTTGTCAGCCACTCTTCAAGCGACGTCGCCAAAGCAACCCAGATCGTCGACCAGCTGGAGTCTAAGCAGCTGACTTGTTGGATCGCACCGCGCAATATCGCCTTGGGATCTGACTATGGCTCGGCCATCGTCGACGGGATCAAGTCAAGCAAGGTCATGATCGTCCTGCTGTCCAAAGCCTCAGTCGCCTCCAAGAATGTTGCCAAAGAAGTCGAGCGGGCTCATGCCCTTGATATACCGCTTCTGACCGTTCGCCTAGAAGACGTCGCGCTTTCAGGGTCACTTGAGTACTTCCTGGCATCGACTCAATTCGTGGACGGATTTCCGCTAACGGCCGACCGACTCGAAGGTATTCAACATGCCGTCAGCGGCGCTCTTACCGGGACACCGGCAGCTCAAACAGTCAAAAGCAGCGGTGCGGACCGGGTCACTATGACCCCTAAGGTGCTAGCCGGTGTGCTGCTGGCGGTGGTCGCAGCTTCAATACTTTGGCTGGCTCTTCGAGGAGACGGTGGCCTCGAAGATGCTGTCAACGTTGTCGGCTCAAATGAAATCGCAGTCCACGAGAAATCGTGGTTCTGGACCGAAGCACCTCCTGGGTCAGAGATTGTCTATAGCTACCAAGGCAATGACTACGTAGCCCAGGAGTTCTGGTTGCGCGCCACGTCGCCGGGTCCGGCCCGACTATTGGTTTCAGTCACAAGCGGAACCGAAACGATCGTTCGAGACATTTCACTTCAAGCAACCGAGCGAGAGCCCGACAGCTATGCGTGTGAGTTACTCACTGACGAAGAGGTCACCGCAGCAGTTTCGATCAGCCCCGCCAGCACTCTTGCTCCCGATGGCGACTTCAACGAGTGCCAGTGGTCCTTTAACACCGAATCTGGCCAGGGCGAGGTTCTAGTCGGTTGGCATCGTGGGGCGTCTGGTGAAGCCAGATTGAAATGGTTCACAGAATCATTTGGTTCGGTATCGGTTGACGGCTCGGACTTGGACGCTGTCACTGGCAGCACTAGTTCCGCTACCAGGGTTATGGCAATGACCGATGCGGGGCTACTTGATGTGCGGGTCAGTGAGAACCTTGGAGATGCCCTTTTGCTGGCTGTTGAGATTCTTGAGCTGCTCAACGATCGAGCTAGCGACTCTTAGTCTCCAAGTAATTGTTTGGCAGCGTTTCCTGCTCGATTGTTGAGGTTTGCTTGGCCACAAACCAAAATTAGCTCGGCCAGTACTGCCTCAGAGAAGTGGTTTCTCAAGTCGGCAACCAGCTCGGCAGCCAGGAGGTGCGAGTCACCGCACATAGCATCGGCCAGTCTCAATACGGCCTGGTTCTTTTCATCAAAGACATCAGACCATGCTTCCCGAACACCAATCGCATCGATCTCTTGGTCGGTCAATCCTCGTCGTCTACCCGAGACGACATGGCTATCCAGTCAGGTTGGGCATTGGTTAACTATCGAACTGCGCAGAAACACAAGTTCTTTCGTAACAGCGGGAACGGCACGGTCTTCGTGCCAAAGCGCCGTACCGAATGACTTGTAGGGCTCAGCCGTGCCTTCGACTAAGGCGAGGGTGTAGCCCAAAGGGGCCCCGGACAATTTGAATCTGACTGCCATCGGCTCATTATGCCTCGGCGGCAACCTTCGTAGCCCATTTGTAGTCCGACTTGCCGTTTGGAGATCGGTAGAGGGACTCGACGCGAACGATCTTCTTGGGAAGTTTGTATCCGGACAAAAGCGATCTCAGCGCAGAAATGACATCTTCATCGCTGATCGCAGCCTCTGGTGAGAACTCGACAACAGCGGTCACAGCAGAACCCCACTTGGGGTCAGGAAGGCCCACAACACTTGCGTCGATCACTTCAGGCAGAAGTTTCAGCGCCTCCTCAACTTCTTCGGGGAAGACCTTCTCTCCCGCAGTGTTGATCGATACCGAACCACGACCCATCAATGTGACTATCCCATCGCTGTCAACACGAGCCCAGTCGCCCGGTATCGACCACCGCTGGCCCTCATAGGTCCGGAACGTTTCTGCTGTCTTAACTGGATCTCCGTAGTAGCCAAGGGGAATGGGCCCGGTCACCGCAAGCAAGCCGGCCTCGTCGCTGCCTGGCTGAATTCGAACCCCGTCGGCAGAGAACAATGCTGCGTTTGGACCCAGAGTGAAGGTTGCAGTCGTTGTGTCGTCATCGCCGCCCGACAGCTTGGCCCCGAATCCAACTCCTTCGCTGGCGCCGAGTGAGTCATGACATGCCAAAGCCGACCCCTGAGCTTGGGCGTGGGCCAGCAATCGGTCCTTGACTGGCTGGCTCCACATGACGCCTGACGAGGAAACTCGCGAAACCGAGCTCAAGTCAATCGGCTTGCCTGACTGTTCGGCGCTGTCAAGAACTTCGACCATGGGCAGGCTGAACACGTCGCCAACTATTGAGATCGTGGTGCACCTCACTCCCTCAACTACCCGCCAGAGCTCGGCAGCATCGAAGCTGCGGCTCGTTAGCGTCGCAACTGCTCCACCCATGAACAGATTGAACAGGGCCCCGATTCCGGCTGTGCCGTGCATCAAAGGCGAGGCTGCCAATTGAACTGGTGTAGCTCCGAGCGCATCAATCGCATCCAGCGCCGCCGGAATCTGAGCCAAATTTTCGGGCAGCTCCAGTCCAAGCGCCGCGAATTGGCGGCCGGCGAGCTGAACCAGGTTGGCTTGGGGCCACATCACTCCTTTGGGATTTCCGGTCGTGCCCCCTGTGTAGAGAATCCACAGATCGTCACCACTGCGATCGATGCGAGGCGCCGAGCTACTGCTGGCAACTAGGGACTCATAGCGGTCCGCCCAGCTGGGGCATTCGCCAGCCCCAACATGAATCCACTGCCGCACTTTGGTGAGTCCGGCCTGGATTGAATCGAACCGTTCTGTCAGGGCAGAGTCGAAGAAGACAGCTTTAGAATCGCTGTTGTCGACTAGGTACTCAAGCTCGCGCTCGACGTAGCGATAGTTGACGTTGCAAGGTGCTGCCCGCAATTTGAAGGCAGCGAACTCCGCCTCCAAATACTCGTTGCCGTTATAGAGTGCGCAAGCAACATTGTCTCCCGGGCCTACGCCAGCTGCTGCCAGCGCTCCGGCTATTCGGCTAGCCCGATCTTCAAATTCGCCCCAGGTCCGGTTGACTTCTCCACTGGCCAGAGCAAGGCGATCGCTGGCGTGATCGGCGACCACTTCCCAAGCTGATCCGAAGTTAATACCGGCGGTGGTCGCGTTCATGCAGCCAGCCTATTAGACAACCCCCGATCGGCCCGATTCGTCAGCGCCAATTGCTAAAGTCGGTTGCTCATGGATACCGGTCTTGCCCTAGGGCTTTTCGCTCTAGCGCTTAGCGTTGGAATCTACGGCTCGATCATTGGAGCCGGGGGCGGTTTCATCATGGTCGCAGCGCTGGTTCTGGTCTTTGATCTCTCAGGCCCCGAAGCCGTGGGCACCAGTGTTCTCACGATCATGTTTGTTCAGCTGTCGGGAGCGATCAACTACAACCGGGCTGGCATGGTCAACAAGGGCGTCGCCAAGTGGTTTGTCGCCGGCTCTCTGCCGGTCGCGTTCCTTTCTGCGGCGTTATTGGCCAACCGGATTCCCGCGCGCACATTCGATCTCATAATTGGGTCGCTGTTGCTAGGGCTGGCGGTTCTTGTGGTGGCAACAAAGCCAACCGCGACCGACGAAGCTGCACCGGTGCCGCCCCAGGTTCGGAAACTGGTTGGGGCGGGATCTGTGATCGGGGTGTTGAGCGGAGCGTTTGGTGTTGGCGCTGGCCTGGTAACCGTGCCTGTGATCCGCTCGCTTCAACGGATGTCAACCCATCGGGCTGCGGCCACAACAACTGCCATTGGCGCCGTGGCGGGAGCCGGGTCAAGCTTGGGACATATTTTCGCTCGAAACCCCAAGTGGTCGTTTCTGCCGTTTGTTATAGCTGGTGCCATTGCTGGCGGACGGATCGGTTCAGGCTCGGCCGGGAAACTTTCACAAACCGCAGTAAGCGCTCTCTTGGCCATCGGGCTGGTTGCGGCGGGGCTCCCGTTACTTATCCGAGCTTTCTAGCTATAGCTCGGGCCTTCGGCGCAGATCAGTTTCTGGAAGGCAGTTGAGCCACTTCGTAGCCAACGTCTAGCTCTTGGGATGAGTCAGCAACGTGGAAGCGGGTCAGCCTTTGTGCATGAGGCGACAGCTGTTGATAATCCTGAAATGAGATCGAAGTGTCTATTGGCTCCCGGAACCATGGAGCGTAGAACTCCACGTTCGGGATCGCCCGCATTTCCTCAGACACATTCGGAGTCCCAGCATGCCAAGCCCTCACGTCTCTTATCTGGGCCGAACCAGCCGGGGCCGGACACACCGTGCTTTGTCTCATCCATTCGGGCTCATCGGTGAGGCTAGGAATTCGCGCCCGTGAGTGTTGGGTTCCCGGAATTTGACGAGTCGGACCATTAGCTTCGGTCTGATCAAAAGGAAGAAAGTTAACGCACAAGTACGGACACGGAAGGTCCCGGCTAGTCAGCCTTCCTCTTGGATCGTGATAGGCGCTGAACGGGCTGGGATTGGACGGTTTCTGATCCCTCATGTCTGAATGAAGCGGTTGATACTCCGTCGTGCCGGGTAGACAGAAATCACCGCTGGCTGACCGCAGCATGTAGTCAGAAGACTCAAAGATTGCACTCACGATGGGCGTGACCGTTTCAAGGTCAATCAGCATCTGCCATTCGGGTCGATGCAGCATGCTGCGAGTCTTGCTAGAACCGCCGAAGGAGTATCTACCGGTCCCTCGATTGCCGCCAAGACCGTCGTCGACCGCCAGGATCTCGGCCACAACTTCAAGCACACCAGCCTTTAGAAATTCAACTTGTTGCGGGGTCAGGACGTCCGCGACCACTATGAAGCCGTCCCGGTAGAAGAGCTCAACCGCTTTGTCGATATCGGATGGACTGAGAATTTCTAGACCATCTATCGGCACGGGGTTTAGTGTCCTTCGGGCTCGCTTGGTGCGGGAGCCGCTTCAGCGAAACGGGTCACCCGAACCTGAGTGATCTTGTGGCCGTCAAGCTCCACAACTTCAAGCTCGTGGCCTTGCACCTGAACCTGGGCCCCAGCTGTCGGCACTACTCCGGTTTCAGATAGCACTAGGCCTGCCAGAGTGGTTACTTCCCTGTGCTCAAACAAGAAGCCGAAGTCTTCCTCGAGTTCGGCAAGGGTCGTTTCGCCGTCAAGGGTGGCCGAGTTCTCGTCGTGGATGACCGCAGGAAGATCATGATCCCCAGCGGGGTCGTCAATTACTTCAGAGATGATGTCGTCAAGGGTGACAAAGCCGATTGTGCTGCCAAGCTCGTCGACCACAAGGCTTGCGTGAATCCGCTCGCTCTTGAAGCGATCTAGCAGAACGTCTGCGGTGGTTGAGGCCGTGACCGTTGGAAGCCGCCGGACGAGTTTTGCCAGCTCGATATTAGTGGCGCTTTGGTCGGCTCTAACAAAGTCCTTTACGTGCAACAAGCCAACAACATTGTCGAGGTCCTTCTCATACACCGGGTAGCGACTTATCGGAGATTCGATAATTCGCTGATAGATCTCGTCGCGCCCGGTCTCGATGTTTAACGCAACGACGTTGCTGCGAGAGGTCATGATTTCTTCGGCCGAGAGATCTTCTAAGTCGAAGATGTTTGTGATGATCTCGCTTTGTAGCTGACCAATTTGGCCAACCTCTGCCGATTCTTCAGTCACAATCGCCAGCTCTTCACTGCTGTAGAGCGACACTGCAAGATCGGGCTCGGGGATTCGCAGTAGCCGCATGAGAGCCAGCGCCAACCAGTTCAGAACCGCAACCGCTGGCCGGAATATCAGTGCGAACATTCGCATCAACGGGTTCACTTTGAGGCTGGTGGTTTCGGGGCTTTGCAACGCCAGGGCCTTAGGAATCATCTCGCCGATTACAACGTGCAGGAATGTGATGCCGCTGAGAGCGATGATGAACGCAATGGTGTGAGCCGCGCCCTCGCTGAGTCCGTAGTTCTCAATAAGTGGCTTGTCGATCCAGTGGGCGATAGCTGGTTCGCCGTACATACCAAGACCGATACTGGCCAGAGTGATACCCAGCTGCGCAACTGCGATGTAGCCGTCTTTGCCCACGGCAGAATCGAAGATCTTTAGAAGCCAGCGAGCCGAGCGATTGCCGTTCTGGGCTAGCTGTTCAAAGCGGCTCCGGCGTGAGCCAACAAGTGCAAACTCTGCGGCCACGAATAATCCGTTGATGATGACCAGCAAAATGATCGCAACGATCGGCAATATCACGCCTGTGAACAAACTGGCGGCGATCACGCCTGGTCCCCAGGTTGATCGAAGCTGGCTTTTGATACCAGGTTGCCATCTACCAAGTCGACCGTAATGAACCGCTGGGCGACAACATCACTGCCGTCGACGGGTACCTCGAACTCTGGCAAGGCCTCGGGCAGCGGCACCGTGTCTCCCTGCTCGGGCCTGCGGCCAAGGTGATGCCAGATGTAACCGCTGACTGTTCCAACTTCGTCAGCCGGCAACGCCAGCTCAAACCGGTCGTTCAAGACCGACAACAAAACGTCGCCTCTGAGGACAACCCGATTCCCGTCAGTTGTTATGGGGTCAGGCTCTACATCGAACTCATCGTTGAACTCACCGAAGATTTCTTCGATGGCATCTTCGCGAGTCACAAAGCCTGAAACAGTTCCGAACTCGTTGACCACCGACGCAGTGTGAATCTCATTCTCGGAGAAATGGGCCAGCAGCTGGGGAACAGCAACCACTTCGCTGACCACAAGGCCCTTGTCGGCAAGCTTGTCAACTGCGAGATTGCCTTGATTGGCCGAAGCCCGAAACAGTTGACGAAGAGTGACAACACCAATGATGTCTTCGCCGCCATCAGTTACAGGGAAGCGAGAGTATGGAGTTTTTGACAGCTCAGCGAGGGCGTCATCCACCGTGGTTGTGCGGTCAATAGTTACTAGCCGTCGGCGGGGTGTCATGATCTCGCGGACCAGCCGCTCTCTAACGGTGAGCGCGCCTGCAAGCATTTCCCGCTCGGCGGAGTCGATTAGGCCGCCATCGGCGCTGGCCCGGTAGAGGCCGGCCAACTCTTGGGGTGAGTGCACGTGGGAATGAGAGTGTTCGACCGAGAGCCCAGCTGCCTTCATTATCCTGAAAGCTGAACCGTTAAAGATGGCCACTAAAGGACGCAGCAACGTTTGACTGATCTTCATCGGAGTCAGAGTGGCGACGGCCAACGTCTCTGGGTAGCGCAGGGCCACAGTCTTGGGCAGTAGCTCACCAAGAACGACCTGAAGCGAGGTGATCAGTAACAGCACTAAAACTATTGCTGCGGTTCGCCCGCCAGCTCCGCCCAACAGATCTTCAAACAATGGAGTCAACTGGGACTGGCCATAAGCACCAGCGACCAAACTGCTTAGCGTTATGCCGATCTGGCACGCCGCCACATAGTTGTCTAGCCGCTTGGGGTCTTGAAGAATCTTTAGAAGCTCAGAGGCCCCCCTTCCGCCAGATTCTGCCGACTCCTGAACCCGTGATCGACGAGATCCCACGGTCGCAAATTCGGCTGCGACGTAGAGGGCGTTGAAGCCGACCATGACCAGTACAAGTAGCAATACAAAAATTGAATTCATTAATTACCCTGTGCTGGTCAAATGAATCAACCGGGAACTAGACCCGACCGACCTTGCGTAAGCCGCAATCAGCGTTCTCAGGATATCCCGAACCGCAGTTTGAAGGGGATTATGCGCCGAAGATGCGTAAGACGTCTCCGCCGAGCGCCTCATCAGTAGCTAGACGCAGGGCGGACGTTTCCGTCAGCGTCAGTTTCAAGGTAGCGATAGCCGACAATATCGGCCTCGCCTTCGCTGCCAAGGTTGATCGACAGGAATTCCCAGGAATCTCCGTGAAGCTCAAGCGTGGCTCCTGGCCCCATGTCAGAACTGGCCTCGGGACGCTCGTGACTCCAACGCCGCTCACGAAATCCGATGCCCTTGACCGGGCAGCGAGCTACCAGCCGAGATTCGGATTGCAAGAACACATACCCGTTAGCGCGAAGCTCTTTAGGCATAGACGAAATCGGCAGCCAGTCTTTGTCTGCTCCCTGGATGTGGTACCTGAGATTCGTGTCAGGAATCTCATAAGCCAAGTCAAGGGCGCCAAATAAGGCTGGCACCTTGTCCATGTCGGACTTGGGTAGCCGAGTTGCTTGGCGCGGCGTTGCCGACCTGGCACCGCGGGAGGAGCTATTGGCTCCTCGTTTAGATACTCCTGATTTGGAAGATGCCGATCTAGACGCAGCTGGTTTAGACGCGGCTGGTTTAGGTGGTGGTGGTTTGGGTCTGGGCTTTTCGGGCCTCAAACTGGTTGGCAAAAGCATGCATTCGGTGCATGTAGCCCAGGGCTGGGGCATGCCGTGCTCGCAAATGAAATCCTCTGCAACTTTCACCAGTGTCTGTATATCTGATTTCGATATCCGATTTCGATATCCGATATCGGAATTTACAGCGCGCCTGGTATCGCGTTCGATACTGCTTCTACTCAGCCACCAAAGTGAACATGTACTCTTCTACTTCAAGCACGAGGTCGTCGAACTCATCCGGGAGAGCCACAAACGTCGCAATCACAGCCGTGCCGTCTTCAACCGCGAACACGGCCAAGAAGGTGCCGACCTGGTTGCCAACTGCTCCCTCATACAGAAGCACTCCCAGGTCCTGACCTAGCGAACCAGGAACGATTGCCTGATCAAGAACCGCGCCGTCTTGAAGAAGCACGCTGATCGAGTCAGCACTTAGTTCGAGGTATTCCTCCAGGCCGACGTCACCTACCTGTTGGGTAAGAAGGTTCAGGTTCTCCGCAAAGCCGTCGGTTCCGTCATTGATGTACCAAAGCTCGATACCGGCAGCGATTGAGCCGTGGCTGGCAGCCCATTCCGGATTTATCTCAATGCTGTACTCGCCTTCGGGGTCAAAGAACAGCTCGCTACCTTCTATGGAAGACACTGGCCCCAGGCCAGCTTCAAGTGCCATCTCGTCGTAGGTGAAACCGCAAACCTCAGCCTCATAATTGTCAAGTTCGGTTGAGGCTTCGCTGAACTCGGGGGTGAGAATGTCTTCCAGTTCCTCGAACGCGATTTCATCATTGGCGGCTTCGGAACGATCACGGATCTCTGCAAGGCCATTTATCACCAGGGAGAACTCGGCTTCGATTTCGTCAGGGATCAACTCCAGCGATTGCATTCGAGATAAGCCAACGTCTAGATAGTCCCCCGTCAGAGTGCTCTCCGGGCCGTTCGACAACTCATAGTCAATCGATTCAGCGTTCGCTTTGAATGCTGTCTCGCAGTAGATCTCGGAGATTTCTTCCGCTGTTGGCGCCGCTGTTGTCGTTGTAGTCGGCTTGGCTGTGGTGGTCGTAGCTTCAGCAGTTACCGTGGTTTCAGTACTCTCAGCAGCATTCCCCTCTTCTGAGGATCCGCATGAAGCGGCGACCAACGCAAGCGCAACAATGGCGCCCGACCGAGCAACTGAGACTTTGGACATGGCTGTTCATCGGACGCAAGCATTGGCGACTTAAGCAAGCCATTCCAAACGCGAACAAGACGCTAGGTTGCGTTGGTGACGCCACGCTCAGACAACATCGCCAGCGCTGGCTGGATGACCCTGGGAATGGCTGGGTACGTTACAAACGACGCGTTCATCAAGCTGGCCGCAGAGGATCTGCCGCTGTTCCAGTCAATCTTTCTCAGAGGTGTGTGGGTCTGCACAATCCTGGTCGCCTTCAATCTCCACCGAGGCACTCTTTCGGGTTTGACGCAACACTTCTCTAAACCAATAGCGGTCCGGCTTCTCTGCGAAACCCTCGGCACCATCTTGTATCTAAGCGCACTCACAAGGTTGCCGCTTGCGGGTCTCACAGCCGTCCTGCAACTGGTACCAGTGGCCGTGGTATTTGTTGCCGCTCGACTACTTCGCGAACCGGTCAGCCTTCAGCGGGTCGCCGCCGTCATCACTGGGTTTGCCGGAGTGCTGCTAGTCGTGAAGCCTGGAGCAGATTCGTTCAGCTCTTGGTACCTGCTGGGATTTGCCACTGTTGTTTTGATCATCATTCGAGAACTTGCCACTCGCCAGATAAACAACTCGGCTCCGACCCAAGTCGTTGCCCTCATGACTGGAATCTCAATCACAGCGATGGGGCTGGCTCTTTCACTCGTTGAGGGATGGGGAGCGCTGCAGACTCGGCCCGTGCTGTTACTCGTTGGCGCTGGCATCTTCCTGACTATTGGCTATGTGGCAAGTGTTGCGACGGTGAGAATCGGTGACCTCAGCTACAGCGCGCCGTTTCGATACTCAATTGTTGTGTTCTCAATAATCCTTCAGATCGTCTTTTTCAGAGACGTTCCCGATGTGTGGACTTTCGTCGGCAGCGGAATTGTAGTGCTGGCCGGACTTTGGGCATTTAGAGCAGATGCCGAAGCCCCACTACCTTATGAACATGTCGACTGAGCTAGCCCAATCTCGCCCCGAAGGTCACGGCCCTGTCAGGGCCTATGACTGGATTGACCATCACGCCGCAAACCGGGGCGATAAGGAAGCCATAAGAGATCTCACCAACGATCGCAGCTTCACCTACGCCGATCTTGACCGGCGGATTGATGCGATGGCCACGTACTTCAAGGCCGTCGACATCGGCCGCGGTGATCGAGTGGCTGTATTGGCTCACAACGGAGTGGAGTATTTCGACGTTCAGTTCGCTTGCGCCCGCATCGGAGCTATATGCGTGCTACTCAATTGGCGCCTGACCGTTCCTGAACTCGAGTTCATCATCAATGACAGTGCTCCGATGTTGCTCGTTCATGATGTTGAGTTCGCGGAATCAGCGTCCAAACTGGCCCAGCTGTGCGGAATCGGCCAGTTGCTTGGAATCGAAGGTGGTAACGAGGCCAGCCAGTATGAAACGACACTGGCTGCAAACGCTGGTTCCCCCGTCGCCCGCGAGTCTCTGACGCATGACGACGTCATCACCATCATGTACACCTCTGGCACGACCGGTCTGCCTAAGGGCGCCATGATCACCCACGGAATGAACTTTTGGAACGCCGTAAACCTGGGCATCCCCGCAGGCATTGGCATTGACACCGTGCACCTCAATATCTTGCCGCTCTTTCACACCGGTGGGCTCAACTGTTACTCCAACCCGGTACTGCACGCTGGTGGCACGGTTGTGATTCTCAAGGCGTTTGATCCAGGCGAGACCTTGCAGGTCTTGGGCGATCCGGATCAAGGAATAACCCATTTCTTTGGCGTGCCGGCCCCGTATCAGTTCATGATGCAGCACCCCGATTTCGAAACTACCGACCTCAGCCGATTAAGAGTGGCCGGTGTTGGCGGTGCCCCGTGTGCGCTAACAATCATGGAGAACTGGACCGAACGAGGAGTCTCTCTTGCTCAGGGCTTCGGGATGACCGAGACCAGCCCTGCGTGCATCTTCCTCGATCCCGGTGACGCTCTACGCAAGATCGGATCCACCGGCAAAGCTCTCATGCACACCGAGTTCAGGATCGTCGCCGAGGATGGTTCCGACGCCGGGCCTGATGAGGTCGGCGAACTGTGGGTTGCAGGGCCCCACATCACCCCCGGTTATTGGAACCGGCCTGACGCAACCGCGGATGCTTTCGAAGGACGGTGGCTAAAAACTGGCGATGCCGCCCGCATGGATAGCGAAGGCTTCGTCTTCATCGTGGATCGCTGGAAAGACATGTACATCTCTGGTGGTGAGAACGTCTACCCGGCCGAGGTTGAGAACGTGTTGTACCAGCTGCCCCAGGTCGCCGAGGCGGCCATAATTGGCGTTCCGAACGACAAATGGGGTGAAGTTGGCCTGGCAGTAATTTGTCTGAAGCCCGATTCAACACTTGAACGGTCTGAACTGGTGCAACACTGTGTGGAACGTCTTGCCAAGTTCAAGGTTCCCAATGACATGGCGATTGTTGATGTTTTGCCGAGGAACGCCACCGGCAAGGTCCTCAAGCGAGAGTTACGAGAGCGGTTTGTGGACGCGGCGGCGCCAAAGATCACCTAAACGCTGCTTCTGGCAGAGAAACAGCGTTCCACTAGGAATGTGCAGGTTTAGGTATTAGGTTGTTCAGCGTTCTGGGCGACGGTCACGTTGCCCCCCTCCATTACGAAAGGGTGCAACTAATGCATCGAATCAAACTACTTACCGCAGTTCTCGCGTTAAGCCTCACGGCTGCAGCGTGTGGCGGCGACAGCGACGCAGGCGAGTTCGGCCTCGTATCCGAAGGAACGCTTACCGTCTGCACAGATGTTCCGTACCCACCAATGGAATTTGAAGATTCCAGCGCGCCTGGCGGTTTCGACGGTTTTGATATGGAACTGGCTCGCACCATTGCCGGCGATCTCGACCTTGAGTTCGCAGTTGTAACCCCTGGTTGGGAAGCAATCACTTCAGGCCTTGCCATGGAAACTGGCCAGTGCGACATCTCAGCCGCATCGATCACCATCACACCCGAGCGCGAAGAAGGAGTTGACTTCACAAACTCATACTTCTCAGCAGAGCAGTCACTGTTTGTTGCAGCAGACTCTTCAGCAACCGGAGCTGGCGATCTGGGCAAGATCGCCGTACAGAGCGGAACCACTGGTGAGATCTACGCAACGGAGAACTTCAGCAACGAGCTGGTCGCATTCGAAGACGCTGGCGCTCTTTACCTGGCTCTCGAAGCGGGCGAAGTTGACGGCGTAGTGACTGACCAGATCGGCAACCAGGGTTACGCCGACGAGAACCCCGGTGTGGGCAAGGTCATTGCGACCTATGACACCCAGGAGCTATACGGCATGGCAGTTAAGGAAGAGGGCTCGGAAGCTCTTCTTGAAGCAGTCAACGCCTCGCTAAAGAAGTTCCAGGACGACGGCACTTACGACACAATTTTCGACAAGTGGTTTAGCGCCTAATCCAATCTGAAAACTGCAGAACGGACGGGCTCACCTGATGTGGGCTCGTTCGTTCTGGCTTTGTATATGAACCTCACCCCCCGCCAAAAAACCAAGATCTACATCACTTCGATGTATGTCTTGGCCGCCGTTGTTGCCTTAGCAGTTGGGCTTCTGGCCGATTGGGAGAGAATCGGCCGCAACTTCTTTAACACCGAAGTAATGCGAGACATGTTCCCGGACGTGATCTTCATTGCGGCCAAGAACACACTGCTCTATACCGCGCTCTCGTTCTCGATGGGTCTCGTGCTTGCGTTGATGTTGGCGTTGATGAGGCTTTCAAGCATTGCACCGTTTCGGGCCTTCGCAATGGTCTACATCGAGCTTCTGAGAGGCCTGCCTGCTCTCATAACACTGATCTTTGTTGGCTTCGGCGTGCCTATCGCCTTCGGATGGTCAATCCCAGGTGGCACTCTTGGAACAGGTTCGCTGGGGCTAGCAATCGTGGCCGGCGCTTACATGGCTGAAACTATTCGGGCTGGCATCGAAGCGGTGCCGAAGGGCCAGACTGAAGCAGCCCGATCGCTTGGCATGTCCAAAACCCGGACAATGTTCACGATCACGCTCCCCCAGGCGTTCCGGATAATCATTCCGCCGCTAACTAACGAGCTAGTTCTGTTGATCAAGGACACCTCGCTGTTCTTCGTGCTCGGATCAACCCCCGGCACCAAAGAACTCACAAAGTTCGCCAGAGACTTTTTGAACTCCACTAAGAACGCAACACCTCTGACTGTGGCCGCGATTGTCTACCTGATCATCACGCTGCCGCTCACCTACATGGTGCGCCGCCTAGAGAAGTCGGCGGCAAAGGCAAGATGACTGAGACCCAACCCGCTATTCACGTGAAGGCGCTTCACAAGTCCTTCGGCGACTTAGAGGTGCTGAAAGGGATCGACTTCCGGGTGGACGCCGGCGAGGTTGTGTGTGTGATCGGCCCTTCAGGTTCGGGAAAGTCGACTCTTCTTCGCTGCATCAACCGCCTTGAGGATTCCCAAGCCGGCGAGATCCTCATTGAAGGCGAGGACATCACCGACCTTGACGCAGACGTCGACAAGCTGCGGACGAACATCGGCATGGTGTTCCAACAGTTCAATCTGTTCCCTCACCTCAGCGTCCTGAAAAACCTCACGGTTGCCCCGATCGGCGTTCTTAAGCGCGATAAAGCCGAAGCCATAAAGTTCGCCCACGAAATGTTGGAGCGAGTGGGCCTAGCCGAAAAAGCTTCCGCATTTCCAGCCCACCTTTCTGGCGGCCAGCAGCAACGGGTCGCTATCGCGCGTGCACTTTGCATGCAGCCCGACATGATGCTGTTCGATGAACCCACCTCAGCGCTTGACCCAGAACTTATTGGCGAGGTTCTCGATGTGATGCGGTCACTTGCCGATGAAGGCATGACGATGATGGTTGTAACGCATGAGATTTCCTTCGCAAAGGAAGTAGCGGACAGAGTGGTGTTTATGGACGGCGGAGTTGTGGTTGAAGAAGGGCCGCCGCTCGACGTCCTGGACAATCCCCAGACCGACCGAGCACGCCAGTTCCTCAGGCAGGTCAAAGAGCACTAGCTTTTGCCAGCTCCTTCGCTGGCCGCCATGCTGATGTAATGAGCGACCACCCGATTTCTAGATTCCCAGTACCGGATCTGGCCGAGATGCCCGACGACATCCGAAGCGCTATTGAGGCGGTGCAGGAAAAGTCCGGTTTCATTCCGAACGTCTTTTTGGCTCTTGCCCACAGACCAGAGGAGTTCAGGGCCTTCTTTGCCGCTCACGACGCCTTGATGGACAAAAGCGAGGGTTTGTCTAAGGCAGAACGCGAAATGATTGTGGTGGCAACCAGTGCCGTTAATGACTGCTTGTACTGCGTCATAGCTCACGGCGCGATTCTCCGCATCCGGGCCAAGAATCCACTTATCTCAGATCAAGTTGCCGTTAACCCTTGGAAGGCTGACTTGTCGGCGCGTGAACGTCTAATCATCAGCTTTGCGCTCACCATGGTGAACGATTCGAACTCGGTTTCCGACGACGATCTCCAAGCCCTCCGAGACGGCGGCCTGACTGACGATGAGATCTGGGATGTCGGCGCAATCACGGCCTTCTTCGCGATGAGCAACCGCTTAGCAAACCTCACCTCGATGCGACCGAACGACGAGTTCTACTCAATGGCACGCTAAGGGGCAGCTAATGGCAGAACCAATTGTCAATCGGGACTTTGCTGAGAAGTTCATGACCGCAGTAGACCGGCCATTCGACTACGGCGTCTACTATCTCTTTCATGACTGGTGGGCCGAGGCACCGCAGGAGGCGATCGACGCGTACCACCAAGAGTTGATGGCAGTTCCAGGTGCACGAGAGTTCATAGATAACCAGTTTCTAAGTGAGCCACTAAAGCTTGCCGACCTTGAAGGTTGCGCCACTGGCACGTTGGGCGAAGGCTACTACCGGTTTTTGACCGATAACGGCCTTGCCGAGAACCTCGCCGTCGACTACCGCAAGTTCAACGAAAAGCTCTCGGCCAAGGGCGCACTTGATCGTCTACCCGCAGACATCAGTTACATGATCGTTAGAGGTTTTCAGATTCACGATTTCTTGCACGTGCTTACCGGGTTTAGTTCCAAACCACTTGGGGAACTGGCCCAAGCGACGTTCCATTTCGCGCAGCTTCGATTTCCCTACCATGCGATGCGCGTTGCGGTGACGACGGGCCACATGGCTTTCGTTAATCCGGGTGCCACAGCTGCGGCCATGGACGCAATGGTTGACGGATGGGTCTGTGGCCGGTCGGCCAAGAACACGCACTTCACCATCTGGGAGGATGAACTGAACACTCCCCTCGATGACCTACGTGCGCGGATGTCGATTACCCCGAGGCCACCAACTTCGTAAGAGTCGCCGCCAGAAACTCAGCTGCTAAGCACCTCACCGCACCCTAATCTGGGCCCATGACCGCTGATCTTTGGCCATTGTTTAATCTTCGAATCAAAACACCGAGGCTTGAGCTGCGGCTGCCCGCCGATGACGAGATTGCCAAGGTGGCAGATGTTGTCAGAGCTACCGGTGTCCACGACGAGACCATTCCCTTTATTGTCGATTGGACCAACTCTTCAGATCCCAAATTTGCCCAAAGCATCGCTCAATACCACTGGAGCCGACGGGCGAGCTGGCAGCCATCAGAGTGGCACTTCGAAACCATTGCCTTCTTGGACGGAGAACCAGTTGGTGGACAGAGTCTCGAAGCGTCAGACTTTGCGATCTTGCGCCAAGTCTCGACGGGTTCTTGGCTACTTAAAAGCCATCAAGGCCTAGGGCTTGGTAAGGAGATGCGAGCCGGAGTTCTGGAATTTGGGTTCACATACTTAGATGCACTCGAAGCACATTCAGAATCCCGAGTTGGCAATGGCGGTTCAGCAGGCGTGTCTAAGTCGCTCGGCTATGAACACAACGGTTTCAAAAGGGCCGCCTTTGGCGACCAGATAGACACCGAGGATCGCTGGCGGCTTACGCGAGACAGATGGAAGGCTCACCGACCTGACTTCAAACTTGATGTCGAAGGCTTTGAAGATTGTCGGTCAATGTTTGGGCTGGACTGAACAAAGGAGCCTGATCTGGGTGGTAGACACCACTCCAAGTTGTGTGTGACCATTGCGCGATGGAGAGGGACCTATTCATCAGCCATGCCTCGGCTGATTTCGATTCGGCGAAGCTTCTTGCCGACGCCCTCGAACAGCGCGGACTTACCTGCTGGATCGCACCTAGAGACATAACCGTCGGCGAAGACTACGCAGAGTCGATCATCAAAGGCATCCGCAGCTGCCGTTCGCTAATTACAGTTTTGAGCGCAAAATCCCAGGCCTCGCGTAACGTGATCCGCGAGGTCGAGCGAGCCCACGCTCTAGATCTCACGCTACTCACGGTCCGGTTAGAGAACATCGAGCCATCGGGGTCGCTCGAGTATTTCCTGGCCTCTCGCCAATTCATCGACGCGTTCAATTTTCGAAGAAGTCGAGCCGGCCAAATTGCCTCTGAGATCCATGAGGCGATCGGTCCCGACAGTCGGACAACGTTGACAGGCAACGACCAGCCAAACAAGCCCGCTGCGTCCAGCGGCTCAGAGGCGGCTCCTAGGAATGTGACGAGCCCGGTATGGGACTTGGTGCACGGCAGGGCAACACTGCTGGCTGCTCTGGCGCTAGCTGTAATTGCCATTGGCGCAGCCGCCATCGCCGCCGCCCGGCCATCCGATGACGACGCCCAGCCTCCAACCTCAAGCACCATCGAAGCTGAGTCTTCCGAGGTCGACGATGCGACCACTTCAACATCTGATCCAACGCCCACGACTGATCAATCAGTTGCTCCAACTACTGAAGCGTTATCCGCCGATACCGACCCAGCGATCGACGCAACCGTGGTGATCGGGCCCGCCCCTGGACGCACCGACGGATGGGTCGCAGGCTCGGGGGCCGATCCGTTGCGTACTCGCAATTGGCGTTCGGCTGGCCCTAAGACCGAACCAGCTGAGGCATGGCGCATCGACGACCCGATCGGTGGGCACCCCGTCGTTGCCAGCGGCGTTCTGTACGCCGCTTTTGCAGACCAAACCATCAGAGCAATTGACGTCAATACTGGCGGTGAGATTTGGAGTCGGGAGACCGGCTTTGGGGGTCGTACACCGACTGTTACTGACGAGGCTGTGTTCTATGTCGACGGCTTTGATGTGGTTGCCACCGATCGGACGAGTGGTACCGAGGAGCTACTCAGGATCTCGCCGCCGACGGGTGTTGAGGTGCGGGTAAGTCCAGAGTCACCGACGGTTGTAGATGGCTTTGCCTACATCATGTATTCGGGCCTAGATGACAAAACTTGGACTGGAAACCTGGTGGCCGTAGACCTGGACTCGGGCGAGATCAAGTGGACGTGGTCTGCTGTTTCGGAGCGATCTCCGCTGCCGGTGATGATCGCCGATGGCCTCATCGCCACAGTTGCTGGTGCCGAGATCAAGGTATTGGATAAAGACACTGGCCAGGAGCAATGGGCCCACACTTTAAGCGGTGAACTGACACCCAACATGGCCCTGATCGCCGAGGGTGCAGTCATCGTCCGGGATGGGCGCCTACGGGCGCTAGATCTAACTGATGGATCCCAACGGTGGGCTGATCCCGATTCGTCGCTTCAATACGCCTCCGCAAATGGGCTGGTATTCACCCAGTCTCTCGATGTTCACGCCGTCAACGCTGCAACTGGCGCCCCGGTCTGGGAGACAGGGTGGTCGCCTGGTGTTTTGCTGTCTGACGCCATCTCTGTTGGTGAGGACGTCGTGTATGTTCACGGCTCGTCCACCGGCAACATCGGAGCTTTCGATTCTGACACCGGCGATGAGCTTTGGGTCATCAACCACGCCGGCGGCCTAGCTCCGGGTGTCCCGATTGCTTTGGGTGAAGGGACCTTGGTGGCTGTTGAGACTGACCGTCAGCTGGTGGGTTTCCGTTAGCTAACATCGGCGATCAGTGCCCCCGGCAACCCGTTAGCGCCACTTCGGATGGATCATCAAGTCGCTGTGGGTTAGCTTTGCCCATGGCCAGTTTCGGGCATATGGCGAGCTGGTTGAGTGGCCGAGGTCGCATCGTGGTCCTTGTGTTAGTGGGTTGGGCCGCTCTCGTGGTTCTTTCATCAGCCCCTGAAGTTGCGGACGACGCCTTTTTCAGCCCCCCAGACTTGAGAGCAGTCATTGTGAGCCTTCTGGCCGTCATCGCACTTGCTGGCCTAATCATGTTGCCGTTCTTGTTTCGGGGCGACAACGAATCAATCGAACGCCCGCCGCGCAAGTCAATGTTCTCCTTTGTGATCATGATCGCACTCATCGTTTTTGTCTTGATGGCGATTAACCCCCAGCTACCCCAAGAGATCGAAGCTGAGCCGGAAGTGGGTGGTGCGCCATTACAGCAAGATCTTGCGGAGCCGACTGATTTCACACCAGCCGAGCTCGGCAACCTCGGCCTGTTGTTGACAGCTTGCCTTGGGATCGGCGCCTTGTTGTTATGGACTCGAAGCCGCTTACGAACAGAGCTTGATCAAGGACTGATGAAAGACAACCAAGAGGCTGATCTTGCAGTCGCGCTTGAAAACGCTAGCAATCTCCTCGCTTCCAGCGGAGACCCTCGTGACGCCGTGCTCGCTTCCTACTCCAGTCTTGAAACAGCGCTGGCCGATCAGGGACGCCCCCGGCTTGCCTCAGAAACGCCCACCGAACACCTCAGGCGGGTGCTTGAACGCTTCCCCAGTGTGGCTGGGCCCGCCGTCCGCTTGGGTGCCCTATACGAAATCGCCCGATTCTCAGAGCACCCGATAAGCGTCGAGGACCAACATGATGCGGGCGACGCATTGCGAGAATCCCGCATAGGACTACGCAAAGAATCGACTGCTACATGAATCTGAAACGCTTCGTAGCTAGATTGGCCGGCACTGCGATCTTGGCCGCTTTGATTGCGCTGCCACTTAGCGGCGACGAGGTGATCGTCGTCGACACTTGGTTAACTCTTACAGCTGTGCTGATGGCAGGGCGCCTGATCTTTGACATGTTGACTTCAGCCAACCTTGAGCCAGCCCGCATTTCGGCCGCTTGGACCTGGAGCCGAAACCGCAAAGGATCAATAGCGGTGCACCCGGCGCGCGAACTCCGAGCGACCAAGGGCGCAATTGCTAGCGCTCAGTTCAATCCGCGCTCGTTTGCCAACAGACTAAGACCTCGTCTAGACGCACTAGCTAACCACTTCCTCCCGATCCAGAGAGGAATTGACCCGACCAACGAGCCCGCCAAAACCACCGCTCTGCTGGGCGAGGTCGCGTGGCTGATCGATCCCAACATCGGAGACCGGACACCCACTCTCGAGGAACTGAACCAGTTCCTAGACCTTGTTGTCGGAGAAAACTCGGTTGTCGGAGAAAACTCGGTTGTTGGAGAAAACTCGGTCATGGGAGAAGATTCTTGATGCCTCAGTCCGTTCCGAATCTACAAATGGTGGCTGATACCTCTGCACTGATTCTCGATGCCATGGAGACCGTCATCGTTGGCAAGCGGGCCGAATTGGAATTAATCCTTAGCGGCCTGTTGGCAGGGGGCCACGTTCTACTTGAGGACTTGCCGGGCCTTGGCAAAACGTTGATAGCTAGATCGCTTGCCCAAGTCACCGGGTTGGAAGTAGGACGCGTGCAGTTCACGCCCGACTTGATGCCGTCGGATGTAACCGGCTCGCTGCTGTATGACCAGCGCCGACAAGAATTTGAGTTCAGATCCGGACCGATCTTCAACAATGTGGTGCTAGCGGATGAGATCAACCGCGCACCATCTAAGACCCAGGCTGCGTTATTGGAAGCCATGCAGGAACGTCAAGTGACGGTGGATGGCGTCTCGCACAAGCTTCCAGCACCCTTTATGGTTATAGCGACTCAGAACCCAATCGAGTTCGAAGGCACCTACCCGCTGCCGGAAGCACAGATTGACCGATTCTTGCTTCGCACTTCGATCGGTTACCCGACCGAGGCTGATGATGCCGAGATCATTCGTCGCCGACTTCAGCGCAGGACTGACGGATTCGAGCTTGAGGCCGTCTTGGATCAGCAAACCGTTCTCGGCCTTCAGGCGGCGCTGGAAGATGTGGTGGTTTCTGATCCTGTGATCGAATACTGCGTGGCAATCGTTCACGCGACAAGGTCCAGTGTGAGCGTCAGTGCCGGAGCGAGCCCACGCGGAGTTGAAGCACTTGTAAAGCTGGGGCGAGCTCGGGCTGGGTTGGCGGGGCGAAGTTACGTAACGCCAGATGACATCAAGGCTGTTGCGGTGCCTGCATTGGCTCACCGGATTGTGTTGAGACCCGAGCTTTGGGTTAGAGGCGCCGACACATCAAGCGTCGTGGTCGATTGCCTTGCCCAAGTACCGACACCTTCAACCCTGCCCGCATCAACCCTGCCAGGCCCGACAACCTCGACGAATCCCCCTAGCGTCCTGTGATCCGTCGAGCAACGGACCGGCTTGGAACGTCGGTTGTTCTTACAGTTCTTGGCTTCCTTGTTGCTTTACTCGCCGGCCGACCCGAGGCCGCGTTGTTAGTCATGCCCTGGGCAGTGCTGCTGACCCTTGGGCTAGCGAACACAAAGCAAGGTGAGATGAAGGTAAGTGTCGACGTTGCTCAGGACCGCGTCGTCGTCGGTGACCAGATCGACATCAAAACAACCATCAACGAGGCGACAGGGACAGTTCTAGTCAAGTGCGTGTCTCATGAACGATTGTGGCCCGGAACCAAGCCGGTCTCTGCGCCGAACACCCAAGTTGTCGAGCCCATCGTGGCAGGAACTGCAACCGTCCATTGCAGCTTGGAAGCAACCGCTTGGGGAACTCATGACCTCGGCAAGGTTCAGTTGCAAATCACCGAGCCCTATGGTTTGTTCAAGTGGTCAGCGATCCAGAATCAACCATCGATGGTTCGAGTCCACCCAACTCAGGTTGAGCTTCGCGACCTTATAACACCACGACTGGTGAGGCGGATTACGGGCAGCCATCTGTCCTCGGCGGTTGGGCGCGGCGTCGAGTACGCCGACATCAGGGAGTACGGTCCTGGCGACTCGCTCCGTGATATCAACTGGCGGGCAAGCGCTCGATCTCAAGAGTTGTGGGTGTCTGAACGCCACCCGGACAGGGCCACAGATGTCGTGTTGTTCCTGGACTCATTTGTGGAGTCCGGGCATGATGTGCAGAAGGTAGTCGGCATGGCCATCGAGGCCGCCGTGGGCTTAGCGGAAAGCCATCTAGCGGCGACTGACCGGGTCGGCTTAGTTGAACTTGGTGGGATAGTCCGGTGGGTGGCCCCCAGCACGGGGCGCATCCAGCTTCAAAAGCTGACCGATGCCCTGCTAAGCACCGGCCTCTATGCCAATGCGACCGAGCGGGATCTCGGTGTCATCCCGCCGCGGGCGCTTCCACCACGTTCCTTTGTTGTGGCGCTGACTCCATTACTTGACGATCGATTCATACAGGCACTGTTCCTGCTTGCTGCCCGCGGCCACGACGTTGCGGTAGTTGAGTGCGTTCCTGACTGGGGCTCATTCGATACCGACCTCACCGAAGCATCAAAGGTAGCGAACCGAATGTGGCAAGCCGAACGCCAGGTAGCGCGGGATCGGCTAACTGACGCTGGGGTCAGCATTGCACCCTGGGATGAAGGAACTCACGTGGACCTGATGATCAGCGAACTGACCCGACGAAGACAGCGAAGCGTTCGCGTGGCGCCGCGATAATGGCCACATCAGACGCCGACCACGAAGCCGAACCAGCCAAGCCGCGTTTTCATGGTGGCTTGGCTCAAGGGTTTGGCGCCATAGCGGTTGCGGCTGTAGTCACTGGAACGATCTCGGCTGCTAGTTGGGATGATCCAATTGCGCCTCGCCTGGCGTTGGTCAGCTTTGTGATCTTTGTTGGGGCACTGGCGCTCGGTTCCAGCCGGATCGTTGGACTTTCCTCGTGCGGTGTGCTCGGCAGCGCACTCATCGCCTCGGCCATGGTGCAGGAATCCACTTGGGTGGAGTCGGTGTTTGTCGGATGCGCCTGGTACGTGGCAGTCGAGTTGGCGTGGGATTCGGTAGAACGACGAGATGATGCCTTGCGGTCAGGACAGTTCAATATTCGGCGGGTCCAAGAGGTGTCGTCAATAGTGGCAATCTGCCTGGTGCTTGCCGCAATCGCGTTCGCCGCAACAGCGCTAGGGCCATCACGAACGCTGGCCAGCCGGGCCATGTTTATTCTGATCGCCATATCCGGTCTAGCTGCAGCAATAGGGCATATATCTGCAACTGCGCCAAACCCAACCGAAGAGGTTTAGGCTTCTGACCACCTCAACCCGAGAAGGACGCCGTATGCCAAACGTCAAGTCAAAACACTTCCCATCGTTCAAAGCAGAACTCCCGTCAATGTCGGGCAAAACAGTCGTCATCACAGGCACGACATCGGGAACCGGCCGAGCCGCCGCAAACGCTCTCGCTGATCTCGGCGCCAAAGTGCTGCTATTGAACCGCGCCTCTGATCGATCTGACTCAAGCTTCGCCGAGTTGTCTGCGGAATACCCATCGGCGGATCTTCACCAGATCGAGTGCGACTTGCAATCCTTTGCGTCAGTAAGCGCCGCCGCAGCTCTTGTAGCCGAGCTGTGCCCTGAGGGTGTCCACGTCTTGTGCAACAACGCCGGTGTTATGGCGCTAGGCGACACTGCCACGGTGGATGGCTTCGATATACAGATGCAAACAAACCACCTGTCTCATTTCTTACTAACAAAGGAGCTGATGCCTTTGCTCCAATCGGCCGCAGCGTCGTCGGGAGAGGCTCGAGTTGTTAACCACTCGAGCGTCGCCCGAATGGCACCTAGCAAGACGCTCCGAGCTGACCATCTGGAAAAAAATGGTGGACAGCTCGGTGGCGACGGCTCAAAGCTGCAGAACATGATGTTCAACGGGCCTCGGTGGATTCGTTACAACCAGTCAAAGCTTGCCAACGCTGCCTTTACCGCCGCACTTCACAATCGGCTTCAGGGATCTGGTTCTGCAGTAAAAGCTCTGGTGGCTCACCCAGGTCTGTCCAATACCCATCTCCAGAAGACTTCTGTCAAAGAGGGCGGGATGGGTAGCTTCTTCACCGACCAGTTCATGCGGTTCAGCCAAAGCCCAGAAGACGGGGCGATGGGAATTCTAAGTTGCATGTGCTTGCCTGAAGCTCAGTCCGGCCAATTCTATGGACCGGGCAGCGGAGCGATTGCGTTTCGAGGCCAAGCAAAACCGTTCGCGCTTGAGGACTTCTATGACAACGCCGAGACACATGAACTGTTGTGGTCCAAGAGCGAAGAGGCGATCGGCTCCAGCTTCACGATTTGAGCTGACAGCCAGCTTCGTCAATCGTTGTTAGCAGCGCCTCGACGTCTGCAGCCTGCAAAGTCGTGCTCATGCAAATCATTCTGAACGTGTTCAAACCGTGGATCGGTTGGAACCCGATCATTCCTGATCCACTGGCTTGCATGTGGGCCTTGATCTGAGGTGGGCACTCGTTCAAGACGACGTGATCTTCGGGCGACAGGGCTTCAAGATCAATCTCACCCGACTGATTTGTGGGCAGAGGTCGCAATTGGGGAGGCACCCAGGCAAAGACCACGTTTGTGAACGAGCCTGAAACCAAAGGAACGAACTTTCCCTCGCTGGCAGAAATCAACTTGCGAGTGTGCTGGGCCATCGCAAAGGCGTGATCTATGCGCTCAGCGAAGCCGGCGTCGCCCCGAACCTTCCACGTAAGCCACAACTTCAGAACGTCGATTCGGCGAGCACACTGAAAGGTTCTGTCGCCCGAGTCGAACTCGCCGTTGAGTTTGTCAGATTGAAACAGGTAGTCAGCGCGGGCAGCGAAGCACGCCGCCAGCTGGGAAGGGTCCTTCACTAGTAGCGCAGTGCATTGTTGGGTCATACCCATCATCTTGTGCAGGTTCCATACGAAGGAATCCGATCGCTCAATTCCACCAAGCCGAGCCGCATGGGTGTCAGAAAACAGGGCAGATCCTCCGTAGCAACCGTCTACGTGTAACCAAAGTCCTGCTTCGGCACAAATGTCGGCGAGGGCGTGCAGATCATCAAACGCCGATGTCACCGTCGTTCCCGCAGTTGCGATGACGGCAAAAGGTGTCTGCCCGGCTTCGATTGAGGCTTTGATCGCCTCAGTTAGTTTTTCTGGAATCATTGAGCCTTCGTGATCGGTTGCGACCTTGACTACGCCGTCGGTACCGATGCCTAACAGCGCTGCAGACTTAGAAGCTGCGTAGTGTCCGCTGTCAGATACGAACAATGCCAGGCGGTCACCGTTAGAACCACGGGTGGTGACGTCAGGCTGATGGCGATGACGAGCCAGCTGTAAACCGAACAACGTGCCCATTGAGCCCCCTGCGCAGAAGAGACCAGGCGGCAGGGTCGGCAGACCTCCATCATCACCATCGCTGTCTTTCTCAGTTGACTCCTCGAGATAGCCAGCGATTCGGCCGAGCTTGCTTAGAACTGCGCTCTCCATCAAGGTAAACACCGGCGCCACCTCATATGTTGCCCCTGTTGTGTTCAGAGCCGCGCCCAGCCAGTCGCCCACTACCGAAAGCGGATCGGGACCAGCAAAATTCTGATTCACGAACCTGGGATGGCTGGTCTGCATCGAGTATCGGATGACCTGTTCAACCGACTCCAGCACGGCCTTATCATCGTGGGCTGAAGCGGTCTCGCCAAACGCAAGGCCAACCGATTCTGAGAAGGTTGCAGTCAACTCGGCCGGTGACGCCAAGCGAATCACCGGATCTGAACCTCGTGGAGGCTCAGTGAGGTACCTTGACGCTCGCTCAATGATTCCGTCGATAATCGCCGATTCGTATGATGTCACCTCAGAAGTTTGGCCCAAACCAACGGCATCGCACGACTTGTGGGTCTATTTGGTCTTCGAAGATTTGGTCTTTGAGGAGGCAGCGAAACTAAAACAGCCACCGGTCACGTTCCTGCCATGCAAGAAATCGACATCGTCCATTGCCAGCAGTTCTTTCGCATGGGCCGTCAAGGACTCACCGGCCGGCACATGCCGAACACGGTGATAAGCGATCATCTTGTTGAAACCGTAGGGCCGCAGAACCATCGCCCGGCTGTCGAAATCTTCGGGCAATTCATCCAGCGCGTCAGCGCTTGGGCATGGGTCGGTATGAACATAAATCGGACCAACTTCTTTGTAGGGCCCATGCCAGGAAAATGGCGACCAAGCAATGATGGCAACGTTGTCACCGGCCCGTGAGTCCGCCAGACAGCAGCGCATCGGCATGCCTCCGTCTTTGTCCGCGAATGGCTCGATCGAGTTACCTCCATGATCGACGCCCGCCTCCAGTACTCGCTTGAGTTCGGCGCTGTCTATTCCGCTAACTGTGATGTTGCTCATGTGCTGATCCTAAGATCTCCGCCGGCGAAGGTCTGGCGGGATTCGGACAGCTGGCCGGTGGGGCACCGGCCTATAGCCCGCATTACGCTGAAGCGCCCATGACCAACTTCGACCGAGCAACTCATGCCTGAAGGCGATTCGCTGCGACGGGCCGAAGCGTTGCTTTCGCCCGTGCTTGACAGTCAGGTGGTTACCGACATCTGGTTTCGCAAGCTTCGGGGTCATCGTCCTCGAGTTGGTCAAACGATCGAGAATGTTGATGCCGTAGGCAAGCACTTACTCATCAACTTCGACCGACGGATCACGCTGAGGACCCACCTTGGCATGACTGGGTCTTGGCGAATTGCTAAGACTGGCTCGGCTCCCCCACGTGATCCCAAGCTTCGGGTGTTGATTCGGACCACTGCGGGCACTGCGCTTTGTTTCGCTGCACCCACGATCGATACCTTCATCAGAGACGGCGAATCATCACCAATCGATCATCTCGGACCAGACCTCAGCAACGACGAGGTCGACATCGACGAACTTGTAAGACGCACACGGCAACTGGGAAACCAGAGCTTGCTGGCCGAGGCTCTCCTCAACCAGAGTATTGCCGCAGGTGTTGGCAATGTTTTCAAAAGCGAAGTCGCGTTCCTGGCTGGGGTCCATCCGTTCACTCCAGTAAAGGATCTGTCTGACCACGCGCTGGCGCGCATCTGGCGGATTGCTCACACTCAGCTAGTTGAGAACAGAGACCGCCCGAGCCGCAAGACAACCTCACGATCAATCAGGGATCGGAACTACGTCTATGGGCGCTTCCGACACGCCTGCATGCGTTGTTCGGACTCAGTGCTGTTTGCCCAGGCTGGCGTGAAGACCCAGAGAAGCACCTATTGGTGTCCACGATGTCAGCCTTTCGGGTCACCAGCGCCGTCAAGACCTAAAGAGCCGCCCAAAGAACCACCACACGCCTCACGTTGAGAAGCTTCAGCTCGAGAAGAACGTAAGAGTCTGTTGCGATGCGGCTGCGTCAAGCCTCAATACCTGAGCCCCATTTGGCGCCACGAAATTACTCACGACCAAGTCCCAAGTGTCGTTGGGTTCGAAGCTGCGTAACTTGTTTGCCAAGCTCAATGCGTCCGTGTAGCTAAGGCGGTCGTCAAGCTTTACCGAGCCGGTCGAAGCGTCCAGGTTACGAGCCATCGCTACTTGGCTTGAGGGGTTGCCAAGCTCGGCAAAAAGGGACTTAAGGAACACCTGCTGCCGCTTAACCCGGCCGAGATCGCCACGACTGTCCACCACCTGCTGGCCATCAATAACCTCGGTGTATTGCCTAGACCTCACGAAGGCCAAGGCCTGTGAAGAGTCAAGAACGGCGGGGCCAGCAACCGCCACGTTCAATCCGGTCTTTGGATCAGAGGCCGGATACTCAAACTCGATTGTGACGCCGCCAACTGCGTCGACCATGTCGATAAAGCCAGCAAAGTCGATTTCCGCATAGTGGTGAATTGGGATTCCAAGACTTCTCTGAACCGTCTGGATGAGAAGCTCCGGGCCGCCGAATGCGTAGGCCGCGTTGATTCGATTCGGGGCTTGGTCGCCTCCAATAGGCAGATATAGATCGCGCGGGAGTGCCAGAATGTGTTGTGTCCCATCAGCGGCTATGCGCAGAATCTGGATGGTGTCGGTGCGCTGGCCGCCTATCTCTTCCGTACCATCGCCAAAGATCGCCCCTGCGTTCTCGATGTCACGGTCAAGGTTCTCTCGCGAATCGCTGCCAACGATCAGATAGTTGGTTCCGCCCGGGCTCGAGAACGCCAGCAGGTCTCCAACCGCAACCCGCTCTATCTCGCTGAACTGGCGCTGGCCGTATAGCAACGTGCCGCCAGCCACCAAAAGCCCCAAAAACAAAAGGAACCCGAAGAAGCGTCCGATGCCGCCCCGCCGAACTGTTTCGGGCTGCTGTTCGGGCTCCTCGATGAGGTCAACCAGCGGCATTACTTCGGTCGGCTCATAAGGCGACATGTCGTGGTGGCTACTCATCGCGAGTATCCAGACTGCCAGACCTGAGGCAATGGGTTATGTCATCTCCGAAAGTCAGGCCGCAATCGTGGCCTGTGCGCTCATTGCTAAACCACCATCTGGCGTGGTTGCCCACAACTCGACGATGTCGCCCGATTGTTTGCCCGAGACGCTGAACGGCTGAGTGTCGAACAGCGGAGCTAGTCCCCGAAACTTGAACGAGGCGAGCTGGGCCCCGGTCTCAGAAACGGCCAGGTCAGCCAAGAGAGTTGCAGTCAGGGGTCCATGAAAGACCAAAGCCGGATAACCCTCAACCGACCGCGCGTAGTCTCGGTCGTAATGAATGCGGTGGCCGTTAAACGTAAGCGCCGAGTAGCGGAAGAGCATCACTTCTGACGGTTCAACCATCTTGCTAAACGCTGCGTCAGTTGGCGCCGGTTTGGGTTGGAGCTTGGGAGCATCCGTCGCCGGATCTTCTCGATACACCAAGTCCTGCTCTTCGGTGAGACGGATCGCGCCCTCAACCTCCAAGGTGTGCTTGACAGTAACAAAGCACAGCGGACCCGAGCGACCCTCTTTCATTTCAATCTTGTCAACTGTTGAGGTCTTCACGACTTCATCACCTATGCGCAAATCACCGGAGAACTCCAGGCGACCGCCAGCCCACATTCGCCGGGGCAGCGCCACCGGCGGCAAGAACGGGCCCCGCTCCGGATGCCCATCACGCCCCACCCGACTGGCCGAAGCTGAGGTCAGATGAGTGATAAAGTGTCGCAAAGGCGGCATGGTGTCGGCGTCTTTAAGATCACCCGGACGATCAAGGGTGTGCTCCAGCATGTTGACAGCACGCGCGGAGATGACGTCGACAATTCGCTCGGTTCGACCGACCCACTCGCTTAGCTTGTCAAGATCGTTTGTGTATTCGAATTCAGTCATTGGCCAGGCCTCGAGTTCGGGTTGCAGCTCGGTAGTTGAGTGTGAATGCCAGTCAGTATCAAGAAGCTGATTAGCAGACCGACCGTAGCTTGGGAGTTTGACCGCAATCCAACCCTTGATTAACAACAGTGTCATGCCCAACAACTTGAGAATCGGCGTTTACCCACCTTCGCTGGATGACAGCGGGTTCGCTTACATCCGCGCGGCTGAAGAGCTGGGAGTGGATTCAGTTTGGGTTCCCGAGGCCTGGATGTATGACGCCCTAACCCCGCTGGGTTACATCGCTGCCATAACCGAACGAATGCGGCTGGCCGCAGGAGTAGTGCAACTGGGCGCACGCTCGCCCGCCATGTTGGCAATGTCGGCGCTGGCTCTTCAGAAAATGTCCGGCGACAGATTCATCCTGGGAATTGGCACCAGCGGGCCCCAGGTTATGGAGGGTTGGCACGGAGTCCGGTTCAATAAGCCAATCACGCGCACAAGCGAGACCATCGACATCGTCAGGAAGATAGCTACCGGTGAGCGGCTGACTTATGAAGGCAAGCTTCATGTGCTTCCGTTACCCGATAGCCAGGGCCGCGCTCTTCGTTCGCCGGTAGCGGGACCAAACATCAATATCTACGTCGCATCGATGGGGCCAGCTAACTTGAAGCTGACTGGGGCCAAGGCCGACGGCTGGATTGGAACCGCCTTCCTACCTGAAACGGCCGACGTCTTCATCGATCCGATACGCGAGGGTGCACATGCAAATGGCCGCAATCTAAGTGACATCGAGCTGACGGCGCCGGTAACGCTTGAGTTCTGTGATGATGCTGAAGCGGCTGGTCGACGTCATGCCGATGGTTACGCCTTCACTATTGGCGCCATGGGGTCTAGCTCCACCAACTTCTATAACCAGGCTTTCAGTAGACAAGGCTTTGGCGAAGACATCAAAGAGGTTCACCGACTCTGGCAAGCGGGCAACCGCGATGGTGCCGCCAAAAGAGTTCCCATTGAGATCGGGCTTGGCACCAACTTGATTGGCACCGACGCAGACGTCAGCAAACGTTTGAGGCTTTATCAAGCGGCTGGAATCCAGACGCTCAGGGTCGGTATCAACGCCGACGACGACCACCAGCGAATAGACCACCTTGGTCGACTGATGGATTTGGTCAAAGCCGTGAATTCTGAATAGGGAGTTAGATCTTCCTACCTTGCTTCCTACCTACCTTGCTTCCTGCCTACCTTGCTTCGCTGGCCGGTCAACACTTCGACAAAACAGCCAGCTGTGGATGACACGCGAAGTAACTCCGCTGTCGAGCCTGGCAATTAGATCGCGGGCTATCGCCGACCTGAGCACAGAGCCGACAGCCAAAATCAGGCATAAGAACGCCAGAACAATTGCAGGGTCATCAATCACCCCAGCGGGCTCAATCGTTTGAATCCATTGCGCCAAGACCAAACCTACGATGACCCAGCCCGCAGCAACAAGCATCGGCGACCGTTGCTGCTCAGGCGGCTTATGCCCAAGCCAGCCCGATGCGACGGCGTACAGCAAACCGATTTCCATTACTAGATAGAAGACCGACGGATTAACAAGCCCAGAAAGTACGAACGCGACGTTCATGACCATTCCTGCGCGTAAAGCCCAGGAAAGCCGACGTCCGACCAATAGAGCCAAGCCAACGAAGATCTGACTGACCACAACGATCGCAGATACGGCCACGGCGTTGGGCAGAATCAGATCGACCAAAACAGGCTTGAAGAACGACAAAGACTCGGCGCGCTGGTCAGCAACAAACTGGGTGACAACTTCACCATTCCACCATGCAGGATCCGGCACCTTCTCTGCTGCGGCCCTGAGCCAGCCTGCTGCCAAGAACAGTCGCATTGGCAAGAACGCGATGGCAATCGGCAGGCCAACCTTTAGGTCATCCAACTTCGGACGGCTACTACCAATTCCGGGAGCAACCGTGGTCTCAGGACCATCATCGGCTGCAACGTCAGCTATCTCAAGATCGAACATAGATGTCAGACTTCCGCGGCTGGGGTTGAGCCCTTGACTATATATTTCAGTTTGATAACGAACAACTGGCATGTAGTTACTGGGGCCACATCACTCCTGCATGTTGAGCGGTCGACCAATCAAGCAGACTCGACATTCGACACCTCCCATCCGCAGGTGTAAATTTGAAGCGGTTCGGCTCAACAAAGAAGCGGCCGACAAGCTTGGAGGGAAGCAAATGGCAGATATGCGAACAGCGCTGGTTGGCTGGAAGAAAAGCCTAACCAGCATGGCTCAAACCTATGTTGTTGAGATCGACGGAGACTCGACCCACTTTGTACGTTTGGGCAAGGGCGGTGCCCATTGGAGTCCGGACTACTTGTCACTTGGAATGGCGGCAAACCTCAAAAACCCGCACAATCCGCTGGAACGAAAATTCGCGATGTTGGACCCTGAAGTGGCTGGTGGGACGGCATTAGGAGCCGTTGTTGGAGAGAAGATTCTCGACAAGTTTCGCGCTGAAATTGCCGAGAACACCAAGATCTATGACGAGCAAGGCCGCGACGCGTTGCCCCACAAATCAAACGTGACCATTCCAACCGCTGACCTCGCTTCGGCAACCTTTGTTGACAAGCTTCCAGGCGGCGCTCCACCCGCACTTAAGCTGCTTGAAGGGCCGCACGCAGAGATGCAGATCGAAGGCAAGCGGTGGTTCCTTTGCCAGCTTCCAGATACTCCCAAGCTCAGTGAATTGTTTGCTGCGGCTGGCAGTTAGCGGCTTGATGCCGACCCATCAATAACCACGGCATCGCCGTCGAAAGGTCATCGATTGACCAGCCATCGATGGGATATATTGCTCCTCCAAATTGCTAAGGATTTTCGCGGCTTGGGCCGATTAAGCGAGCCATGCCTCGCTCATTGTTTGTCGCCCTTTTCTTAGCAGTTGGAGCGATTACCGCTGTCCCTGTTGCACCGGTGGCGGCAATGTTGCCAACAATTGAGAATGCTGAATCGATCGATGACGTAGTCAATGCTGTTGACTATCGACCCGAATCTCACGGCGACGTGCTCCGGCTCTATCGAGCTTTCTTTGACCGCGAGCCCGAAATCGGCGGTGCGCAATACTGGCTAGACGTCAGCGACTCGGGCCACTCACTTGAGAGCATTGCCGAGTACTTCACCCAATCTGATGAGTTCGCCAACAACTACGACGGCACGGCTAATCCTGAGTTCTTACGACGCGTTTATGCCAACGTCCTAGGCCGTGATTATGACGAAGCAGGCTTTGTCTATTGGCTTGACTTCCTTGATGGAACTAATGCCTCGGGCCAGAATTCCGGTCTCGAAACTCTCAGTCGAGGTGTAGTGGTTCGTTGGGTTACCGCCGGCAACGAGTTCAAGACCCGCTACCCATACCTCCCAGAGCCGCCAGCCCCTGGCGGCCCGCAGAACCCGGGCAACCCAGCTGGCGGAGCTGCGGTTCCGGCCGCGGCTGAAGCAGAACCGGTCGGAGCTCCAGACCACATCATCGGCAACGGCACGCCGGCCACCTGCACCTCGGCCGAAGTTGTGGCTGCGGTGGCTAAGGGTGGCGTGATCACCTTCAACTGTGGTCCGGACCCAATCACCATCCTCATGCACGAAACGGCCAAGGTCTTTAACGATCAAAACCCAAACATTGTCATTGACGGCGGCGGCAAAGTGACACTGTCAGGTCAGAACGCCCGTCGAATTCTGTACATGAACACCTGTGATCCAGATCAGGTCTGGACTACCCCGCACTGCCAAAATCAAGATCACCCTCGGCTCACAGTTCAGAACATTCGCTTCACCCAAGGCAACTCGACCGGGCTAGGCCTGCTGGGTGGAGGCGCAGTGTTTGTTCGTGGCGGAAGATTCAAAGCAGTCAACACGATCTTCACTTCGAACCGATGTGATGAAACCGGGCCCGATGTGGCTGGCGCTGGACTCAGAGTCATAAGCCAGTACAACGACCTGCCCGTCTACATAGTGAATTCGACATTTGGCGGCAGCGCCGAAGAAGCAAACATCTGCTCGAACGGTGGCGGCCTCAGCACCATTGGATCATCGTTCACAATCCTCAATAGCGTTTTCTCCCACAATTACGCCATCGGTAACGGTGCAAACCCGGCCCAGCCCGGAACCCCAGGCGGAGGCAACGGTGGAGCCATCTATAACGACGGCGGCACGTTCCACCTGACCGTTCGCGGAACGCTGATCAGGGACAACTCAGCCAACGAAGGCGGAGGCGGGATCTTCTATGTAAGCAACAACCGCCAAGGAACGATGACCCTTGACGGCGTAGCCATGCTGGCTAATCCAAGCCTGGGTTTCGAGACCGCTGGACTTCCCGGAATCTTCTACCTAGGTAACGGCGACGCAATCGTCACCGACTCAGTGCTCCAGCCCTAAGCCAAAATCGGTTCTGGCTGCGCCCAGGCCCTATAAATTTGGTTCTGGCTGCGCCCAGGCCCGGATTCGGTCGCACACGCCGCCAAAACCGCTTTCGGGGCGTTTTGCCTAGACAGGCTACGAACCTGAGCCTGCAAGTCCGCTAGCGTGCTCAGCGGCGGAACTAACTCAATAGGGAGCGCGCCTTGAATTCTCTACGTACAAGCGTTGCGTTTCTGGCGCTCGGCCTTCTGACAGCTTCGATCTCAATCGTTGCACCCTCGGCGACAGCATCGGCTTCTACCGCGACAGCCCAGACTCCGTCACCTGCCTCAATATCGTCGCTGACAATCGACGACGCTCAGAACTTGGCCCAGCTGATCAACTCTGACGATTTCAGGCCTGATGTTGACCCTGAAATCATGCGTCTCTACAAGGCGTTCTTCGACCGTGAGCCAGATCTTGAAGGCATCAAGTACTGGATCGGCGTAAGCAAAGGTGAGCTCGACGGAAATGAGTACTCGACGCTACAGATCGCAGAGTTCTTCGTAGACGCCTCACCCGAATTCGACACGACCTACGCCGATGCTCCTGATAACTCAGTCTTCCTAACTCGGGTCTATCAGAACGTCCTCGGCCGCCAGCCCGACGCTGATGGATTTGCGTATTGGTTGGACATCTTGAACGGAACCAACGAGACCGGCAGCAACCCAACCAACGCCATGGGCAACCGCGGCGAGGTGATCTACTTCGTTGCCATAAACCAAGAGTTCATTACCTCCGCCCCCTACCTGCCTGGAACCGGCAACTCCGTTCTGGTCAAGGGCATCTTCGGTTCCGACCGGGAGATCGCAGCCATGCAGAACGCGCTTGACGCCTTCACCGATGGCGGCGAAGTTCACGCAAAGTACATCAGCGAGCCCCAAATTGAAGCGAACCTGTTGGCTCGAACGTCTGACGCCTCAATTGCCATACACAGCGCAGGCCGGAGCCAACGCCACATTGACGTCAACGGGGCTTTCAAATTGCTGCCCCCGTCTGCGGTTGCTGCAAAAATCGCAGCGTGGCCATCGCCGTGGACAGAGATGGGCGATGCCGCCTCTGTTCGCAACACAGCACCGATCTTCACCATCCCGAAGAGCCTTGTTTGGTATCGCCCCGGCGAGTTCGGCCAGAACGGTTATTCAATTCCCGCTTCGGTAACCGAGCTACGAGCGCTCGAGCTAGAGATGATCGCTGATGGCAATGTTCCATACTGCGTCGGCATCGAGTCGGGACCGTCAACTGGCTGGGTCTACACAGACGAAGTCGAAGAGAACTTGCTAAGAATCTCTGGACCCGACGTTTATGACGAGTGGATCGATCACGACATTCCATTTACCGACGACGCAGTCACAAGTGCGATGCAGCGGGTAGTGGATAACTGGAACATCGAGGGCATGGTGTTCGCTAGCGGCGGAACCATCGGGACCACCCGGTTCGACCAAGCCATTGTCGATTTCGAAGATGGCGAGTGCATGATGATTCGCCAAGCCTCCTACGCCCCGCAATACATGAGCGACGACGCCCCGCTGGCTGACGGTTCCCCACAGTCCATTGACGTTTTCTACAACCCAACCGCTCAAGAGAGTCATCGGCCGACATCAGGCAGTCTCCAAACCGTTGGAGCTTTGCAAGACCGACCCGAGGTCTGGCCCGTCTTCGAGTACATGATCGGCCGCGAATTTGCCGAAAGATGGCGGGTTGAAATGGGCTCGGACTATGTCTTCTACTTCTCCTTAGCCCAAGGGCAAAACAGCGACGTCTACCTGCCCATCGAACAGCGCATGTTTTCAATTGCAGAGGTAACAACCGTCATCAGACTGGACGCTTCCGATCAGTTCCCGCCCGAAGTCGGAGCTGGCACGTTCTGGTCTGAAGGGACGAGGCTCGTCGAAGGTGAAACAACTGCAGCAGAAGCCGCAGCAGTAATCGAAGCCAGCTGGCCTGAATAGAGCTTCCGTCGGCTTTCCCGCAGGCAATCGACACTCAATACCACCTAGAGCGTTTTACTAGCACTTAAGGTGCGCTAGCTTCTTTGGGATGCGGCGGATTCTATTTTCTTTGGTCACAGCTTTTGCGATGCTTGCGGGCCCGACGATGGCTCAAGCACAGCAGGTAGAAGCCCCTGTGGTTCTTGAGCTTCTTGTCCAGCCGGGAGCAACCAACAACAGCTCAAGCGAACCACTCGTGCTGGGTGGTTATGTCTCGGATAACACCGCAGGCGTGCTGGTTGCGATACGAGATAACTCCACCGGGTTGTGGTGGCAGCGGGCCACTTGCCCAGGCCTCATCGACCTGGGCTGCCCACTCGGTTCTTTTGAGACCAGGTGGAGCCGTGCCGACGCAGTTCTTACCTCCGAGGGCGATCGCATCCTTGCTGCCTTTCCCGCCGATCTCCCGCCTGGTGATTACCAGGTCGGCATTAGGCCCGTGGCAAACAACGGCGACGTTGCACCTGGACCGTGGTATCAGTTCAACGTCGGCGGCGGACCAGACCCCGTCGACCCACCTCCGGTTGATCCAGACCCTTTCGAGACAGCGTCAGCAACCCCGGCAAACAACGCAACGCTGAAGGCCGGCCTTGTAACGATCACGAGCGGACACCCGTTTGGCGACCCCTTCGGTGGCAATAGCCCCGGCAACGCGACGATCAGCATCAAGAGGTTGTCAGACAACCAGTGGTTACAGGCTGACGGCTCGTTCGGCACAGCAAACGCTGTTCAGAACATGGCCATAGAAGGATTCGGCCCGTTCAGCTTCGTGGCCCAAACCAAGGTCAACCTCGCCCCAGGCCGCTATGGATTCTGGCTGGAACACTTCAGCCCAGAAGGAACCAAATTCTCCCAGTTGTGGTCGGCATTCTCAGTTAAGAGTTGCTCCGCCAACTGTGGGAACGTGACAGCCGACGGCGGGGCGACTGGAACCTACTCACTTAGCAACGACGGTGGGCTCTGTTATTCGGTCCGATCCGACACCTACCGAGAGGGCGGATCGGTTCGCCTAACGATTCTCAACACCGACACTGGCAGGTGGGTTCAGCCGAACGTAGGCGGGGACGGCATCGATCCGAACAACATCGTCTTCGGCAACTTCAAGGCGTTCGACAATCTGGGCCAGATCATCCAAGGCGACCCGGACGTCGGCAATTCATGCTTCAACGATGATCCGATGCAGCTTCCTGTGGGCAACTACTTCATGGGCATCAAGCCCGTCGACTCTGATGGGAACGTCGGCACAGGCAGTTGGAAGGCATTCACCGTTACGGCCTAAGTTGTTCCGCTGTGAGCAACGAACCCAACCAACACGCACGAGAAGACATCCCATTCTTCAGCGGTGAACCCATGCACGACTATTTCTGCCGCATGGCCGAACTTGGTCCGAGCGTCACTATGGGACCCTCCCCCACGCCTCGTGAATGGGAAGAGGGCGAGCCATTCGACCTGCCAGACTCCTTTGAGTTCGATGGCGCCGAGGTTTGCTCAGAAGCGTTCCTCACCCGGACCGATACTGCAGCGCTTCTTGTTCTCCAAAACGGCAAGATCAGATTTGAACATTACGCCCTGACCGGCGGGCGCCACGTCAGATGGTTATCGATGTCTGTGGCAAAGAGCTTCATTTCTGCTCTTGTCGGAATAGCCGCAGACGAAGGATTGATTGGCTCGGTGGAAGATCCGATCAGCCAGTACTTTGCGGTGGAATCAGGTTCGGCCTATGACGGCGTACCGATCATTGACGTTCTTCAGATGTCATCGGGTGCTCGTTGGAACGAGGACTACAACGATCCCGATTCAGACATTTTCAGACTCGCTGCCGCAATGAACGGCGCAAGCACGTTTGATGAATTTGTTGCCACCTCAGCCCGGGAGTATCGGTCAGGAACTATGTGCCGCTACAACTCAGCCGACACTCAAGCCCTCACATCACTGCTGGCCGGAGCGACCGGACGCAGCATCAACGACTACATGCAAGAGAAGCTGGTTGATCCTCTGGGCTTGGTTGACGAGAGCCACTGGCTAACTGACACTACTGGGCGAGTCGGAGGCTTCTTCGGCCTGAATATGACTGCTAGAGACTTCGCAAGACTCGGTGAGCTCTATCGGAACGATGGCATGTGGCATGGATGCCAGATTGTGCCCGCCGACTACGTGAGAGCCTCGGTATCCGCAACCGCCGCCCATACCCAGCCCGGCCAGGTGTGGATCGGCGATCACCAAGACGAGTTCGGTTACGGCTACCAGTGGTGGATCCCAGAGGGAGACGAGGGCGAGTTCAACGCCATCGGCGTTTACAACCAGAACATCTATGTACACCCGCCAAGCGGAGCGGTGATAGTCAAGCTCTCAGCTAACAGGACCTATGGAACATCAACCGAAGAGGCGACAAACAAAGAAGGTGAGACCGCAACCTTCCTGCGCAACATCGCTCTTGCGCTGAACTAAGGCTGGTTAGCCCCAGCTGATTCTTGCAACTGTCAGGGTGGAACCCTAGTAGACGCTTCTGCCGTCGCCAGGTGACAAGAACATCCCGTTTGCTATCCGTGAACCAGTTGGGACCCGGTCCAACAACTCTCCGCTTCTGATGTCCACCACTATCAGATCGTCGCTGCCGGAGTCTGTGAAGTCGTTGATCACTAGTTCGCCCGATTCGGGATAGACGATCGGTTGCATGCTTGGTCGTACCTCTAGCTGCCAAGCAACTTCCAGATCCTCAGCGGCCGAAGAGACACCGGCCAGTCCTCCGTTAACCGAGTCCCATGCGATGGTCGTCTGTAGCTCGGGGACGTGAACCGGCGGCGCAATGATTCCACCGCCCGGGGTGCCGAACGGTTCTATCTCAGAACTTTCGCCGGTACGCGCGTCCAGCCGGATCAGGCGCTGTGCGCCTTGCCACGGTGCCGGATTCCTCCAAGACAGATCTTTACCCGGCGCTTCGTCCCAGCGACCGTTTGGAACTGTGTTGTGGATCTTGCGCACCGAACCAATGTCGCCACAATCCATAATCCAAACAGAATCCTCCGAAAGGCACGAGTCCCAAGCCAAGCCATGGGAATCTGACGCGGTGCGATAGCGGGGTCGCCAGCGATCAACTTCAAGCCTCCCGTTGTTTAGTTGCAGCCGCCACATGTGTTCGGTGCCAGGCACGTAGATGTTCTCGACGTCACCGTCGAGGTCGGCGGCGATGCGCCCCATCGACCCTTCGGGCAGCACAACGGGCTCGTCAATCACTTCAAGAGTCTCTGAACTAAGCCTTGTGATTGTTGTGCCTCCCTGACCTTCCAGCTTGAGGTCCTTGGTAACAAGCGACCCGTCAGCTAGCGCCAGCAATCCGTTGTGAGAACGACTGACCGGCAGCTCGCGTTCGGCCTGAATCGAAAGGTCTTCAGGGTCTAAGCGGTGCAAGAAGCTTCCATTTACAGACATGATCGAACCATTTGCGTGAGCCAGAATGGCTCCGCACCAGACGTGACCACCACAAGGAAGCTCTGGTGAGCTAGCCAGAACTCCAAGAGTTTCCGGGTTGATTCGCTCCACCCAGCCATAGGGCGGCGGGCCACTAAAGGCAGGCATGGTTCCACCCACATACCACTGACCCGGCTCCCTTCGGATCGCCATCACATGCCACTTCTTGTCATGGCGTGACACCACCGAAGCTGTTCCGCTAGCTGCGTCCAACCGGCCTGCAACGGCCTTTTGGCGACGGTTACCACCACACTCAACAGGCCAAGGCGATGGCCAGTAGCCAGGGTGAAAATTGCCTCTATCCAGTGGGATATCCATGACCTCAAGCTACTAAAGACCCCCACAGGCCGCTATCTCATCTAGACGGCTGGAAACGTGTCCGGCAACACTGCCTATCAAGCTCGGTGAGCCACTTGTCGATGGACGACTGTGGAAGTTCCCGTCGATCTCCATGACCTACTGAACACGCCCTCGTCCAGAGTCCTGGCTATGGATCCAACAGGTGGTCAAACAGTTGACCTTCCAGCTGGTCTAGATCTAGGCCTAGCCGTTCCGATGCAATGCGACAGCCCCCTGGATCCAATCGCTCGGGAGTTTCAGGGCAGCGCCGTTGGGGCATTCGAGTCGGCAAATCGTCGAGGCCACGGCACGACGCTTGTCACCATGACCGACGACGACGCTGTACACCGTCTCCACATCTTCAACATGGACAAGACACACGGGTGCTTCGTTGCGGTCGCTCTTCCCCAGGATGCCGAAATCGCTGCTTCTGATTCGCCTGACGTCGCGCCTCCTCGCCAAGGTCACTTTCGTGTGAGTGCCTCTGGTCTCTTCCTTTCAGTAGGCGCAGAGATCTCAAAGATGCTCGGATGGGACGGCGAAGAATTGGTTGGACGCTCGGTACTTGACTACGTGCACCCTGACGATCACGAGAATGCGATCGTCGGATGGATTGAGCTACTTGAGAATCCGACTCGCCAGTGCCAGATAAGACAACGATTCAAGACCAAGTCCGGCGACTGGCTTTGGTGTGATGTCGAAGATACGAATCGATTGGATGATGCAACCAATCCACATGTTCTTAGCGAGATTCTTGATGTGTCTCGTGAACTTGCCGCCCAAGCAGCGCTCCAGCGACGCGAGACCCTACTGGATCGGCTTACGCAGGCTTTGCCCTCTGGAGTCCTCCAGCTCAATGCTGAGGGGGCAGCCGAAATTTGGAATGACCAGTGGGCAAACCTTACTGGATCAGAGCCCATCGCCGGAGTTGCTGGGTTGCTGGACTCTTTGGACGAGACGACCAAGGCGGCCAAGGCGATCAAGGCTGCTCTCGATGACGGAACTGATGACGACATCGAGGTGACGTTTAACAGCGACTCAGCCGCCAGCAAGTTCGGTCGACTCCACGTCAGACCCCTGCGCGAGGACGACGTTCACGCTGGACTTCTGCTGACCTTGGACGACGTGACCAGGCTGCTCACCTATCAGGACGAACTGGCCGCTCAGACCCAACGGGATTCTCTTACCGGCGTCTACAACCGGTTGGGCCTGGAGAACGCTATCGAGACCCAGCTCGACCTATCTCGCCAAGACGAGACATCGGAGATTGCGGTTCTATTTCTGGACTTGGATCGCTTTAAGGCCATTAATGACGCACACGGCCACGCCACCGGCGACGCAGTACTTGCTCGGGTTGCCGACGCTGTCACCGAGCTGGTGAGACCGACTGACATAGTCGGGCGACTTGGTGGAGATGAGTTCCTGGTAATGATGGCGTGCGAAGACGGATCGCAGCAGAGCTCGGCGATCGCAAGCCGTATCAAAGAATCGGTTCGGGCGATCTCGGACCAAATGGTTCAAGACCTAACCGTGGGCGTCACTATCGGCATAGCCTTTGCCACCGCTACAGACGACTTCGACTCGCTTATCAAACGAGCTGACGAAGCGATGTATGAACAGAAGAGGGCCAAAAAGCTGGCCGCCAATTCGCCAGATCGGGTCAGGCCAGATCAGGTCAGACCAAATCAGGTCAGTTAGAGAATCGCCCCGTTAACAGCACCGCTCCGGCAACGAGAATCGCGGCGCTAGCGGCAAGCGTTGCCTGAACAGATGCCAGCTGTGCCATTGCACCGCCGGCCAGCATTCCGAGTAGACCCGCCGCTGCCACACAAGTTCGGTAAGCAGCGCCCACTCTTCCCAACAACTCCGTCGGTGTGACCCTCTGCCGCGCTGAAACCATAAATACGTTCCATAGCGCAAACGCCGCGCTGGTTAGAACCAGAGCAAATCCAACTACGAATGGGTTTGTGAACAAGGCCAAGCAAACGAGCGGAATCGCCATGGTTGCGAAAACAGCGGTGGCGACCCAAGCCAAAGTTAGCTCTGGTTTGCGGTCGGCGAATGCTGCGCCAGCTAGCCCGCCCAGGGCTCCGATCGCAAGAAACAGTCCGAGTGCTGCGGCTGACATCCCAAGCTCAACTGTGATTATCAAGGCAATCAGGGCAAACCAGGCTCCGTCAACCCCCGCTAGCAGGGCGCTTGACCAAGTGATGGTCCGGAGCAGCGGAGTGTCTCGAACGATCTCAAGCCCTGCTCGAATACCCGCCGTCTCCTCACCAGATCCCACATCGGAAACTGGCCCTGCGATGTTTTCGGCACCAGAGCCAGGACCCACTAGTGGCAGCCCAGCCAACAACACAAACGCAAGCGAAAGCAGGCCAGCATTGGTAAAGAAGGGAACCGACGCGGCTACCGCAAACAGCAAACCGCCCAGTGCGGGTCCCACCAACTCGTTGCCAGCGATCTCTGCGCCAACCATCCGACTGTTCGCGCGCTCAAGATCAGCCTCAGGCACAAGGTCGGGAATGAGCGTGCCGTTGACGCTATCAGCCATGACTTCGCTAGTTCCCAAGACAAACGCGGCTGCTATTAGTAGCGCGATGGGCACGGCTTCCAACAGGATTAGCACCGCCATCAAAGCCAGAAGCCCAGTTCTTGCCAGCGCAACTCGCTGGGCCAGCATGCGCCGGTCTAGCCGGTCAGCTAGGCCGCCGGCCCAGAGTCCGAGAAGTAACCAAGGAGCTTGACCGGCCGCAAATACCACTGCCAGCAGGAACGGACTGCTGGTCAGCTGCAATGCAAGAAGCGGAAGGGCGACCGCTCGAATCCCGTCGGCCAAGTTTGTTAGACCCGAGGCAGCAACTACTCGCTGATGGGGCTTGTTGAACGATACAGCAACCATTGATCATCAAACTTAGGCGCCACCTGTGTCAAACAAAAGTTGGCTGTCGGCCAGCGTTAAGGTGCCACTATGACAATCGACATCGCAGGGTTGGGACAAATCGTCGGAGACTCAAACGTCCTTACCGGCAAGGACGCAGAAGCTCTTTTCACTGATGCCCGTAAGGTTCACTTCGCCGAAGCCCTGGCGGTGGTCAGACCCGCAAGCACTGATGAAGTCGCAGCCGTTGTGCGCTGGTGTGTTACGAACGATGTGGCGATTTCCTCCCAAGGCGGTAACACCGGTCTGTCTGGCGGCGCTATCCCTTGGGGATCGGGGCCCGCTGTCATCATGTCGCTACAGCGCATGAACCAGATCGAAAAGCTGGACCCTGACGGATGGACCATGACGGTTCAGGCAGGAGTACTCATTCAGACTATGCAGGAAGCGGCCGTCGCCGAACATCGCTTGTTCGCCCCCGACTGGGGAGCCCGAGGTTCGGCCACCATCGGCGGAGCGATAGCTACTGATGCGGGCGGAAACAATGTTGTGCGTTACGGAAACATGCGCGACCAAATAATGGGTGTGGAAGTGGTCATGGCCGACGGTGAAATATGGAACGGCCTTAGGTCACTGCGCAAAGACTCTTCGGGATATGACTTGAAGCAGTTGTTTGTTGGCTCGGAGGGAACCCTTGGCATTATTACCCGGGCTGTTGTGAAGCTGCATCAAACTACGCCTCACGAACAGTCAGCCCTGGCGGCGTTGTCGAGTCTTGATGATCTGATGGATGTGTTTGCGCTTGCGAAGGATTCAGCTGGCGATGCTCTGACTGCGTTCGAGCTGCTCCCCGAAGTCGGCATTCAGAAGGTATGCGACACCTATGACCTTGTTCATCCGATGGAAACCAGGGCCGATTTCTACGTGCTGATAAAGCTTGGTTCAAATCGCCCGGTTACCGACCTCCTAACTGACTTTTTGGCCCTGGCCGCTGACGCTGGCCAGATTACTGATGCCGTAGTTGCAGCCACGCCCGAGCAAGAGATCAAGCTATGGACGCTGCGAGATGAACTCCCTCCGACCGGACTTTACACCCATCACGCAACCGGCATAAAGATGGATACCGCCGTCCCGATCGCCCGGATGGGCGAGTTTCACAACTCGGTTCGCGAGATCGCAGCCGAGCTCGCCCCGTATGCGCTCACCTACGGTTTCGGCCACGTAGGTGACGGCAACCTACACATGAATGTTTTGCCAATGGGCGAAGCCGACATCGCAAAGTTCAAATCGGTAAAGCCTGAGCTGATGCGTCGGATCGATGAGCTGACTTTCTCTATGGGCGGCACCTTAAGTGCCGAGCACGGTGTTGGCCGAGATCTCCGAGATCGTGTGGTCGGCCAAAAGTCATCGGTCGAATGGAAACTGATGCGCACCATCAAGGCAGCTTTGGATCCCGACAATCGACTTAACCCGGGCGTGCTAATTCCAGACCCGTAGCGAGACGTGACAATATGCATCTATGAATCGATTAGATGACAAGGTCGCACTGATTACCGGAGGTGCTCGTGGTCAGGGCGCATCCGAAGCCGAGCTGTTCATCGCAGCGGGCGCCAAAGTCGTAATTACCGACGTGCTTGAAGACGAGGGCAACGCTACCGCGCAACGGCTGGGCGAAGCGTGCTCGTTCATCAGCCATGACGTCACGTCGGTCAGTGATTGGGAGCGAGTGGTTGCTGAGACTGTTGAGCGCCACGGACGACTTGACGTGTTGGTTAACAACGCCGGCATATTCAGGATCGCCAGCATGCTTCAGACTTCGGTTGAGGACTGGAACCAGATGTTGGCGGTGAATCAGACTGGCGTGTTCCTAGGAATGAAAGCCTGTGCACCGGCCATGCAGGCCCACAACGCAGGAAGCATCATAAACATCTCTTCAATTGCTGGGCTTGGTGCAGCAGCTGTTGCGCACGCCTACGCCGCTACAAAGTGGGCAGTACGAGGTATGTCAAAAGCCGCAGCGGTGGAACTGGCGCCTTCAGGCATCAGAGTAAATTCGGTGCACCCCGGAATCATTGATACCCACATGCTCCAGGAGTTCGGAGATGAGCTTCGCGATCGCATGGAAACTCGCATCCCGCTTGGCCGCGTGGCCACCGCTGAAGAAGTGGCCAAGCTTGTGTTGTTCTTGGCGTCGGAAGACTCGAGTTATTGCAGCGGCCATGAGTTCGTTGTTGATGGCGCAATGACCGCCTAGCGGTTCGGCGGCGACCCAGGAGTGAGCAGTCCGGTCTCGTAAGCAATCACTACCAGTTGGGCTCGATCGCGGGCGGCCAACTTCGTCATGACTCGGCTCACGTGAGTCTTGGCGGTCAAAGGGCTGATGAAGAGACGCTCAGCGATCTCGGCGTTGTTTAGTCCCTGACCAACCTCGGCCAGCACATCACGTTCGCGGGCAGTCAATGCCTCAAGCACCGAAGTCTTGCCTGTTAGGTTTGGGCGACTTGCGAACTCGCTTATCAATCGCCGAGTGATACCAGGAGCAATCAAGGCGTCACCAGCGGCTACAACCCGGATGCCATCAAGCAAGTGTTGGGGCGCAGTGTCCTTCAGCAGAAACCCTGAAGCCCCGGCCCGGAGCGCGTCGTAGACGTACTCATCAAGATCGAAGGTTGTGAGAACTATCACCTTGGTCTCGTTGAGGCGTTCGTCGGAGGTGATTTGACGGGTTGCTTCGATGCCATCAACTTCAGGCATCCGGATGTCCATCAGGATCACGTCAGGGTTCTTGGCAAAGGTCTGATTGATGGCCTCGGAGCCTGTTGCTGCCTCTCCGACGATCTCTAGGCCCCGTTCGGCTGAGATGAGTGCGCAAAACCCTCGCCGAACTAACTCTTGGTCGTCGACAACCAGCACGCTAATCGGGCCGTCAGTAGTCATCGTCGCCGCCCATCAGTGTCGGCCATCAGTGTCGGGCAACTTCGCTCGGAAGCCGATAAGGAACAGTCGCGTCTACAACAAAGCCGCCGTCATCAATAGGCCCAGCGAACAGAGTTCCTCCCAGAGCCTCGGCCCGTTCAGTCATGCCGATGATGCCCACGCCGGTTGAAGCTGTTGAATTGCGGGCCGCAATGCTAGGACCGTTACTGACCCGAATACGGACCTCATCAGTTCTGTGATCGACCTCTATTGCGACCGGTACTGACCCAGCGTGGCGCGCCACATTAGTTAATGCTTCTTGGATTATCCGGTGAACTGCCACCACACACGCGTCACCAGCAAAGGTCGGGAAGACGCCATGTTGTTCAGTTGTAACGGTCAGGCCAGCGTGAGCAACCCCGGCCAGAACGTCACTGAGATCATTGGGGTCGCTCGGCGCGGGACTGAGGGGCAGGGCGTCATCGACCGAACGCAGAACCCCGACCATTGCGCGAAGTTCATCTAGCGAGCGCTTGCCTGTTGCGTTGATGATCTCCAACGACTCTTTGGCTTGAGCGGCGCCGTTGTGAGCGCCGCTGCCCAGAAGATGAGCGGCAACCCCGGACTGGATCGCAATGGTAGATAGTCCGTGGGCGACCACGTCGTGAAGGTCCCGGGCGATTCTCAACCGCTCAGCCTGCACCCGTGACTCTGCTTCGGTATCGATCAATACCTTGATTCGGTCAGCACGACTACGCACGCCATCGGCAACAGCAATCGGCAACAGCATTAGTGCAGCTTCACCTGCAAGTTCCTGGAAGAAGCCTTCGGAATCGAAAGCGGCAACAACAAACATTGTTACGACGGCCACACTTATAGCTATGAAAAGGCGAGTTCTCCGCTCACCAGAATTGGTAACCACATAGAGGGCGATCATCTCCGCAGGAATCAACGCGACGTCGTCGCTGGCCTGCCACGTCATCAAAAGTCGAGCTGAGGCGATCACCAACAACGCCACCACAGGCTCTCGGCGCAGCGCGACCAACGCCAACCCGGCTACAACAATTAGGCCTACAACCAGAACTCCCCCGCTTGGGGTCCGCTCGGCGATCCCATGTTCGACAATGGCTAGGACCGCAAACACCATCGCAAAACAAACGACGACTGCCTCGATCAGGAATCTACGACGCGGCCCTGTCGACCAGCTTCGGTTCATGCTTGTCATTGAGTGGTTGTCATACAGAGAGATAAGTGAAGAGTCAGAAAAGGTTTGATTGCCTCCAGTGTGACCTATTGACACACCGAGCGCATCGTAGCTGGGTAGACAACCGTGACTTTAGAAATACTCCCTGAGGAGTACATGACCGCTCTCCCAGGCAGATTCGCCCGACATCGCAATTGATCACGATTGAGTCATGACAAACGAACCAAAGCAACGTCGCCTCCGATGGCTTGGCTTCTCCCTAGCTCAGCTAGCGACAATGACCATTGCCAGCATCCCTGTCCTACTCATCACCGGCGCAGTCCTAGCAACGCTGTTTGGCCTGATCCCGCTCGAAACCATGATCGAGTTCAACCTCGAGGCAGGTGAGGATCCGGGCATGATCACCTTCGGGGCAATGTTTCTAGCCTCGCCAGTTCAGTGGCTTACCGGCCGATCCCAGGTGAGGGTCCGAAAATTCCTTGGCATCAGCTTCTTCGTTTTGGCCCTAAGCAACGGAGCCATGTTCGTTCTTGAAACCGGCATCGGCTCAGCCTTGTCGGAGCCGTTCTTAGTTGCAGGAACTCTTGCCCTTGCCCTAGCCCTGCCGTTGTTCGTAACTAGTAGCCGGCGAGCCCAGCGGGCTATGGGGATGAGGCGTTGGCGGTCGCTGCACAAACTGACTTATGTTGTGGCTGTTGCGTTGCTAGGCCATGTGGTCCTCATTGGAGACATTGGTCCGGGAGCGGCGTTGATTGCGCTTGGATTTGTTGGCCGTGTCCCTGCTGTTCGCAAGTGGCTAAGTGCCCATGAACCGCAGTTGCGCTTTTGGAGACCTAAACCCAAAGCCGGACTGGTTAGCCACAGCGTATGAAAGCGACGTGGTCGGCATCGTATATCAAGACAAAGAGCGTTAGCGTTGCCTTCGATTCTCGTTCGATTCTATCTTTGGCTGCGAAAGGCTAACTCTGCAATGCGTGAACAACTTCTGATTGGTGGCGAGTGGCGTGACGGCGCTGAAGGTAACCGCATTTCGGTTCTCAACCCGGCAACGGGTGAGGAAATCAGCTCTGTCGCTGCAGGCACTCCAGCGGACGCTCACACTGCCGTTGATGCCGCAGCAGCCGCCCAAGTTCTGTGGGCAAAGCGGTCACCTCGAGACCGTGCGGAGATCCTGCGGGCGTGCTGGCAGAAGCTGCTCGATCACACGGATGAAATCGCGGACCTGATCACCGCTGAGAATGGCAAGCCGATTGCCGATGCTCGCGGCGAGGTTGCCTACGCGGCCGAATTCTTCCGCTGGAATAGCGAAGAGACAGTGCGTATTCACGGCATGATCGGCACGGCTCCGTCCGGCAACAACAGAATCATCGTGCGCCATCCGCCAGTGGGAGTTGTTGTAATGGTCACTCCTTGGAACTTTCCGGCCGCAATGATCACCCGCAAGGTTGCTCCGGCCCTTGGAGCAGGAAATGCCGTAGTCATTAAGCCACCAAAGGAGACCCCTCTCACTGCCCTACGAATTGCCGACCTTCTGCAAGAGGCCGGCGTGCCTGAGGGCGTTGTCAACGTGGTGCCCACCGAAAGCGCCGGATCATGGTTCGATGCGGCCACCGAACACAAGGCAACCCGAATGGTTTCATTCACCGGTTCAACCGAAGTTGGCCGGGTACTCTTGCGTCGCTGTGCCGACCGTGTGTTGAAGGTTGCGATGGAGCTGGGAGGCAACGCTCCGTTCATAGTGACCGGTGATGCAGACATCGATGCTGCGGTTGAAGGCGCAATGGTGGCAAAAATGCGCCACTCGGCCGAGACATGCACCGCCGCCAACCGCTTCTTTGCCGAGGCATCGGTTGCCGACCAATTCACCGAGAAGCTGGCAGCCGCCATGAATGGCATTCAGGTAGGCAATGGCATGGACGCCGCTGTGGGCTGTGGACCAATGATCAACCCGAGTGCGGTTGAAACCATCACTCAACTCGTCGACGAAGCAGTCTCGGCTGGCGCGTCGCTAGTTTCAGGCGGTCAGGCAATAGACGGACCGGGCTTTTTCTTCCCACCGACAGTTCTTGGCAATGTCACGCCCGGCGCTCCTATTACGCATCAGGAAATCTTCGGCCCAGTAGCTCCGGTGATCCCCTATACCGATGTTGACGCAATGATCACCCAAGCCAACGACACCGAAATGGGGCTTGCAGCGTACGTCTACTCGGGCGACCTGGCCCAGGGATTAAACATCGCCGAACGGCTCGAGTCTGGAATGGTTGGGGTAAACCGTGGCGCGGTGTCTGACCCGGCGGCTCCCTTCGGTGGCATGAAGCAGTCGGGCCTCGGACGCGAAGGCGCAAGCGAAGGCATTTACGAGTTCTGCGAGACCCAATACATCGCCGCAAACTGGTAACCCCCTCCTCCCAAATTTCTGCTCCAGACCACATCTGGTGTGGTCTGGGGCTGACAGAAGGCGAAAATGTGGTCTCCAGCTGACTTTTGAGACCATCTCACCGATCAGCAGAACGTGCGAGAATGGGTTGATGGCTGTAACCACTCGGAAGGCAAACGTTGACGACGCCCTGGCTGTGGCGACGGCCCACGCCCGGGGATGGCAAGTGGCCTATAAGGGAATTGTGCCTCAGGAGTATTTGGACGCAATCAATATTGAACAGCGGCTGGGGCAATGGCGTGGCTATCTCGAAGCAGATACTCCAACCGACTACGTCGCTGAGGTCGATGGCGAGGTTGTTGGCTTTGCCAATGTCGGAGTGTTTCGAGACGACCCCGACGACCACGCTGCCGGCGAGTTGTGGGCAATGTATGTAAACCCCGACGCATGGGGTGCTGGCGCGGGCTACGCCCTGATGCAAGCCACGCTTACTCACTTCGCCGAGAAGAACTTGCGTACCGGATATCTGTGGGTCATCGAGCAGAACGATCGGGCGCGGCGCTTCTACGAGCGCCAGGGTTGGACATCAAACGAGGCGTTTAAATACGAAGACGTCGCTGGAGTGACCCTGACCGAGCGTCGCTACTCAATCGACTTGTCTGTCTAAACCGACTCGTCATTACGCGACAACGTCAGTCGCCGTTAGAGGTTTCAGGTTCTTGACCTCGAAGCTGATCGATTGTTGCTTCAAACAACCCAGCCAAGGTCTCGCGGTCGACCTTGTTGTCGCGTAATGACGAGTCGGTTTGTTGCAGCTGTTCGGCAAGCTCAGCGCGAACCCGGCTGAGTTCGGCAGCGGCGGTGACTGTTGTCTTGTTAATAGCCGAATCCAAAGTCGATCGGGTATTTTCGAGCTCGGCTCTGATCGCCTGTTCAGCTTTGACCCGAGCGTTTGACTCCGCTTCATGTCGGCTAACGACATTGTTAACCGCAGTCGTGCGAGTCTGCGACTCGGCCGCGATTTGTTTCGACAACTTCTCGAACCGAATATCCATCTCCGAACGCAAATCGGCAATGACACCGAGGAGCGCCGCCTCCAGCGTTCCGATGCGCTCCGACGTCTGGCGAGCATAGCCACCGAGCAGAATGCCCTGGATAGTGCCGAGATCGCCGTCGCCAAACGTCAGATCTATCTCTGCGGACGCCGTGGCGATGTCCGTCGAAGAATTTCCGGTCTCAGAATTTTGGGTCATTAGCAGCAACTCACCTGTTCGATTTGGCAGCGCCCTCTTCGCCGCATCGTGCGTCCACAGTAGTGGACTGTGCCGCAACCGAACCCAAGAATCAATAAGTCGGCCGATTGACACCAGAATTGGGGTGACCTGAGGTGCGAAGCTGGTTTCGTGCTGTGCCGTTCCGATAGGTTGTAGCAATGCTGGAGCTTTTGGTTGAACTAGCGCGCTCCTGCACGGGTGCTGTTTCTGCGGAGTTGACGCTGCTAGGCGACCCAGGGGTTTTGCTGACAAAAGGCGCGCAACCAATGGAGCTTGGACAATCTTGGGCTGACCGGACAGGAATCTTCTCAGATTCAGAGACTGAGCAGCTCTCAGATTGCCAAGATTGGGTGTCCTCAGTGGCAATACTGCCGATCACAGGGCCGACTGGCGAGGTGGGCTGGATCGCAGCTGGGTCCACAAGCAGATCTGCTTTGACTCCGAAATCCATAACGTCGCTAAAGCCAGTTCAAATACTCATCGAAGACCAGCTCGATCGAACGATCGAACAGATCCGCCTCAATGAAATTGGTGACTTGTTGAGAGACAGCCAACAACAGCTGGTAGCAACCGGCACCCAACTGGCAGCTTCCAACGCCGAGCTTGAACAATTCGCCTACATCGCCGCCCACGAACTGGTTGCCCCGCTTCGAGCAGTCTCTGTCTATGCCGAACTACTTGAGGGCCTCATTGGGTCGGGCGATTCACCAGACACAGCCCAAGCCTCGCTGTGTGCTGCTCAAATCAGGACGGGCATCATTACAATGAGCCAGCAAGTCCGTTACCTAATGGACCTGTCGACGATCCAGCCAGGTACCGACAGCGCTGTGCCTACCGATCTCAACGCCGTGCTTGACAGCGCGTTGTCAACTCTGGCTGATCCTCTGGAGGCAGTTGGTGCTTCCGTGGAGGCGACACCACTACCGATAGTTAGCGGGCGTCACACTCCTTTGCAGAGCGTTTTCGCCAATCTCATTTCGAATGCGATCCGTTACCGAGACCCAGATCGCCAGTTGCTGATATCGGTCGACGCAACCGATTCTGCAAACACCGTTCGCATTAGCGTCAGAGATAATGGTGTCGGGGTCGATCCGTCCGACAAGAAACGGATCTTTAACTTGTTCGAACGTGCCTCGGCTAGTGCAGCTGGCTCGGGAATCGGGCTTGCCGTCAGCCGTCGCATTGTTGAGTCCTTCGGCGGTTCTATCGGGGTCGACGCTTCTGAAGCGCAAGGCTCGGTCTTTTGGGTGGAATTCCCTCGAATCGGAACAACGCACACCACCACGGCGCAGAACAGGCAACGACAGGCCAGCGAAAGTTAATCGCTCGGAACTAGTCGTGCAGCAATCGAGGTAAAAACGTCATCAACCCCATCACCGGTCTTAGCTGAAACCGGGTAGCCAGCCATCCCCAATGTGCGGCGCGAAGCTTCGTTGACAGTTGGCCAATCGACGTCAAGATCAGACTTGTTCGCCAGAATATGGACGGGAGCAGCAGGTGACTGCTCCTTTAGCTTGTTGCGCAAGGTCTCGGCAGTGATAATCGTCTCAGGCCGGGTCGAATCGAAAACAACCATTGCCGCCGCAGTTCCCGAAAGATAGGTCACTGGAACATCGAGACCTTCTGTCTCACCATGCATGTCCCATAGCAATAACGTCACTGACCAGCCATCCACCATCACGATTTTTCGATCGACCTTGACTCCCAGAGTCGATTTGTACTCTTCGGAGAACACCGAGTGCACGTACTGCCTTACAAGGCTTGACTTGCCAACACCCGGAGCACCAAGCATTGCGACCTTCGCCCGAACGATTCGTTTCTGTGGCGAATCTCTGGCGTTCACGATAGGTACAGCACGACTGCCACTAGCGATACCAGGACCAGGATCGCAAGAACATACATTGTTGCGCCCGCCTGCTTTGCAAGTGCTGGCTTGCCGGCTCTGAGAAGTTCAGAAAGATCATCAGAACATGCGTTGAATGGGGTCACGTCACCGTTGAATGTTTCGAAGTCCTCAGCACGATCAGAGTGAATTAGCTCCAGTGTCTGTGCGGCTCTAGTTCGATAGGCGTCGGTGGGTATGCCACGAATGACCGAGGCTAGGACTGCGTCGGGCCCCCACTCCACCAGAACAGAAGTGTCACCAACCCTTAGATCTTGCAGGCCATCGTGATCCTCGGTGTTGAAAGCGTCCTGAACAAAGCGCCGGATGGCATCAAGCATGCCTGACACAACGTCTGCATCGTCGAGATGGGATTCATCGTGTGCTGTTGCTGCCAGCATCAACCCCGATGATCTCTCAATCAGAAGGACCTGTTGAACTTTGAAGGTCTTACCTGCCTTGCTTTGGTCGAAGGAGAAGATGTTTGCAATCATCTTGCGCATTGCTGGCCCCATCACGGGGTACAAAGCGTCAGCCAGAACTGTCGAATCGGTGCGGGCCGACTCGCTGACAGCAAGCTCGATCTCATTTCGTAGCGCCGATCCGAGTTCGCCTTCAGCCCGCCTGTTAGCAGCTACCGAGTCAACCAGTATCTCACCTGTTGCCGTTGCTCGATTCTCATATGCCAGAGCGGACTCCAGCTCTGAGACCCGGGCTGCAATGGCTTCGAGCTCAGAGACCCTCTCACGCAATTCGATAATTTCGGTCTGGGCGTCACCCAGCAGAATGTGCCTCAACTGGTCCAGCTCGGTGTTGGGGGTTTCGCTGACGAACACTGTGCGCTCCTGTCACTCCCCCCGGCCCACAGACGTTAATCGGAGCTGTTGGAGCAATGGGTGACGGTGCCACTCAAGACGGCGGAACGACCAAACCGATTCGAATAGCTTTCGCTATAGCTTCGCCTTGAGATCCAACTTCGAGCTTCTTGTGCATCGACTTGATGCGTGCCCGGACAGAGTGCAGCGATAGGAAGAGGGCCTCGGCGATCTCAGCAGGAGTTGACCCGCCTGCCAGATGTTCGAGCACTTCGATCTCCCCTGCAGACAGGAGCGAATTGGGGGCTACGGAAGCGAACTCGGCATTGTCGATTTCGCCGTTGCTTCGCATCTCCCGCATTGCATTCACTATCCCTGCAATAGGTGTGTCCTTGGACAATGCCGAGACGCGCACAAGTTCTGTGACTTCCCTACGAACTTGGGGAGCTAGAAAGCTTGTCAGTATGAGAATCGGATGTTTGAAGCCAGCCTCCCGAAGCCTTTTTGCTACCGAAGTACCTGTTTCGCCGTCTGGAAGCCGATAGTCGCAGACGACCAGCTCAGGCCTCGCCTCGAGACACGCACTGAAACCTGTCTCGCTGTCGGAGCCTCTACCAACCATTTCAAAATCTTCGGTCATCGACATCGCCAGCTCGAGAGCGTCGGCGTAGGACACCTGGTCATCTATGACCACAACTCGAGTCTTGTCACCCATCAGAGCACGATATTCAGTGCGCAGGGCCGAACCTCACCTCAACCTATGCGAGTCCCATTCCGTCAACCTCGACCGAAGCTCGGTCGCTTCCGACTAGGGCATCTTTGTACCTTGCCAAGTCGAGGCGACCGGCCAGCACAACCACTGCGAGAGACAGCGCGAAGAAAGCAACAAGAGACCCAGCTGCAACTTGGACGTAAAGATTAGATTTCAACCCACTCGAAAGTAGAAGAACCAGACAAAACAAGACTGCCCGGCCAAGAGATCTGTTCATGGGGCTCGATGATGACTCAAGAGTTCTTACTTGCTCGGCTGCTTCGTTCATAGAGGCACTATCACGCCGCTACCAATTTTGGGCAACGTTTATGGTGCAGGGGTACCAAAGTTGGGGTTGAGCATTTTTCCCCAGCCCTTGCGACTTGTTCTAATGCGTGACTAGGGAGACAGGCCACCTGAACCGCTTTGAAGGCCGAACTAGTCCGGCGGCGTGCCACCTTCGGTGGTTCGGCGCTGAACGAAATCAGCCAGGGCTTCTGACACATCATCAGCAATCGGTGGAGGTTCGAAGTCGTTAACAATCTGTTTCCAGATACCAGCGGCCCGCTGATCGGCCCTTTGGCTTCCTTCCTCAGTCCACTGCTCGAAGTTGGTTCGGCTAAATACAACTGGGTCATAGAACGCGGTCTCGAATCGGGCGAGCGTGTGGTCGGTTCCGAAAAAGTGTCCGCCCGGGCCAACGTCGGTTATGGCATCCAACGCCAACTCACCTTCATCTACCTGGATCGGGGTGCACATCTCGGCGATCATCTGACACATCTCGATATCGACGATGAACTTTTCAAAGTTCGCCGACAACCCGCCCTCTTGCCACCCAGCTGAGTGCATTAGCCAGTTAGCGCCAGCCAGGAATGCACCGTAAGTATTGGTCATGGTTTCATATCCGGCCTGGGCGTCAACTGCGTTCGAAGAACTAGACCCAGATGACCGCCAAGGCAAACCAACATGACGAGCCAATTGCCCGCTAGCCAAGGCGCCCTTCATCGCTTCAGGAGTTCCAAAGGCTGGCGAACCGGACTTCATGTCGACGTTGGAGGTGAAGGCGCCGTATAGCACCGGCGCTCCGGGCCGAACCAGCTGAGCCAAAGTAACGGCGGCCAATACTTCCATGTGTTGCAACACAAGAGCGCCCGCCAAAGTCACTGGAGCCATAGCTCCCGCCAGAGTGAACGGCGTCATGATGCACGGCTGGTTAGCCCGAGCGAAGTCGATGATTCCCATGGACATTGGAACATCGAGTTGCCGAGGCGAGTTCGTGTTGATGTTCGTCCAGCAGCGGTGCCGAGCCGCGAACTCCTCATCACTCGTAATCCCATGCCGCAGCTTCACCATTTCCAAGTTGTCCCGCACCCTCTGCCGGCCACGGGAATACAAGAACGGCACCTTGTCGGTAAGGGTCAGGGTTGATTGGCAACTTCGTAGGTGACGCGTGTTCAATGGGACGTCGTCGGGCTCTACACAAGGCGCAGTCACGGCCATCACGTCAAAGTGTTGAGTTAGACGCAGAAAGTTCTCTTGATCTGCAATGGTGCCAGCCCGCCGACCACCGGCAAGATCAGAGGCAAACGGGGGGCCACCGACTGGCGCCAAAACTAGGTTTGATCCTCCGACGATCACAGATCGCTCTGGATTGGGCGCATCGATTTCGAACTCTGCCGGTGCGCTAGACAATGCCTCAGCGACAGCGTCTGGATCGAGTCGAACCATCATTGTTTCTTTATCGACTGAAGCTCCACTTTGGCCAAATAGAGCAAGAGCTTCGTCAAACAGAACCCTCACGCCCTGGTCGGCTAGGTAACGCACGGCGCTGGCATGAATGTGGGCTACATGGTCATCGGATAAGACCCGCAAAGGTTCAAACGGATTCTTGAGTAGCCGGTGATGACTGGTGGAACGTACTGTTCGAACTCGCTTTGTTCGCTCACGCCGTCGAGCCATTAGCAGCTACTCAGCTTCTCAATCCGAATTCCGTGGCGGTCAGAGGTCATGGCCCCCGACTTTACTGACCAGACCCACGGCACCAAAGTGGAGTCATCCCGTGAAGCCCCGCCCCAACCCCTCACTGACCGGAGAATTGCGTTGATTGTCGAATCGCTACTGCCCCTGGGAAAGCTTGACCCCGGTCTCCGAGAGCCCGAGACGCCGCTAGATATTCGAGATTTTGCCGCGCTCGCCGCAACAGCGGAAGACGTGGGACTTGGGGCAGTTCTGGTTGAAGAAACCAAGGATGACCCTTTCCAACTCTTGGCGTTGGGAGCAGCGGCTACAACAAGAATTCAGCTTGGAACGTCGGTAGCTATTGCCACTCCTCGAAGCCCAACTGTCACCGCAATGTCTGCGTGGTCGTTACAGAAACTGTCAGACGGCCGGTTCATTTTGGGACTGGGCACCCAAGTTCGAGCCCATGTAGAACGCCGCTATGGAATTGGCTGGCAAGCCCCTGCTCCGTGGATGCGTGACTACATCAACGCCATCCGTGCGGTCTGGGACTGTTGGCAGAACGACACGAGGCTGAACTTCGTCAGCGACCACTACAACTTGAATGTGATGGTGCCGTTGTTCAACCCGGGCCCAATCGACAACCCCGACATCCCGATTCATCTCGCCGCCATCGGTCCAAACATGTGTGCGGTTGCGGGTGAGGTTGCCAACGGCGTCCGACTACACCCGGTTTGCACCGCCAAGTACATCGACGAACACGTGCTACCTAACCTCGCCAGGGGTGCCGCTCGGTCCGACCGCGATGTGAAAGACGTTGAGGTCTGCATGAAACCGCTAGTCGGCACGGCCCCGACTGAGGAAAGACTGGAAAAGGTGGTGAAGACTGTTAGGGCGCGAGTGTCGTTCTACTTGTCGACACCTTCTTACCGCAGGGCATTTGAGCTTCACGGTTGGGGCCAGCTCGCCCGCAAAGCCTCCGAACTGTCACGGGCCCAAAGGTGGGATGAGTTACCTGACTTGGTCACCGATGACATGCTTCACACGGTGGCAACTATCGGCACCTACGGCGAGATAGCCAGCAAACTTAACCACCGCTACTCGAACCGAGTTGACCGGATCGAGTTCTCAACGCCGGTCACAAAGCCAGAAGACGCGGCCGCTCTGAAGCGGATCCTGGCCGACATCAGCTAGATCGGCGATAGTCAAGACATGCAAGACGCAGACACCCATGGCCCAGACAACAACGACCCAGACACCGATGACCCCAGCACGTTCGCCCTTGGCGTGCGGCAACAACTGGAGGTGTTCGTGGATGAGCACCGGGCGATGCTTGTCGAGTCGCTAGACGGTTTGACCGAGACTCAAGCGCGGCAGCGACTCGTGCAGTCTGACACCACACTCCTAGGTCTTGTTAAGCATGCGATCTTTGTGGAACAGGTGTGGTTCGAGCAAGCCGTGACCGGCCGATCTCGCGAAGAGCTTGGAATCGTGGCCGGACCGCCTGAGTCATTCGTGCTTGAGCCAGAAGACACCATCGATTCTGTCCGGGCCGAATTTCTGGAGGTTTGCGCGAAGTCCAGAGCAGCAATTGCGGACCTGACACTAAGTGATCGGTTGCCGGGCAATCGACGAGGACCGTTGCCGCTTAGCTGGGTACTGGCTCACGTCCTTCGCGAGCTCGCCCAACACTGTGGCCACGCTGACATCCTGAGGGAGCAAATTCTCACCACACCAAACCACTGATAACTTCGTCGGGCATGAGCCGAGACCTAATTCTGTTTGATCCATCTGGCCTTGCCGGTTTCGACGGCGAGGCTCCCGAGATCAACACGGCCATTGACGCCTACATGGCAAACAGCGAGTACGACGCAACCGACGCCACTGCCTCGATCCAACAGTTCCTAGCTGAGACTGGTGGGAACTTCGTCGGAAGTTACCTAAGCGGACAGGGCCGTTACTGCAACATCAACCAACCGGGTGATCCTGGCAACTGGGAGAACACCATTATGAGTTTCTCAGCGCGGGCCAAGAAGCTCGGTTTGATCTTGCTTGATCCCCAAGGCAACAATCCAGTTATGTCAACGCCAAACGGCAAGGGCTTGATGGACTTCTAGGCGGGCCCAGGCCTAGTGCCTGGCCAAGTGTTCGCTCTAGATCCTCTGTAGTAAGTTTCGCAAATGGCAATTAGTAAACGTGCCCGGCTCCTCAGGCGATTGATGCCACTATTCATAGGCGGCGATGACGACACCCTAGAAAAGCTCCGGAGCGATCTTGACCGGGCCGGAAAACTACCGCGACCACGCAGCTACCGATATAGCGAGGTAATGGTCGGAGGCGTACCGGGAATTCGGTCAACCCCAAAAACCTCCACGACAAACCGTCACATTCTTTACATTCACGGTGGCGGCTACTTCATAGGGTCGTCAACCAGCCACACCACCATGGCCACGAGACTGGCCGCCAAGGCGGAGGCGATCGTTACAACGATCGACTACCGGCTTGCCCCCGAACACCGGTTTCCGGCAGCTCTTGATGACTGCGTATCAGCGGCTAAGGCCCTCATGTCAGAATTCGGCGCCAGCAACTTGGCGATAGCGGGCGACTCTGCCGGTGGTGGCGCAACCGTAGCTACCTTGTGTGCGCTGCGCGATGCTGGTGATGAGCTGCCAGCATGCGCATTCGTGATTTCACCTTGGACCGACCTCACTGCAAGTGGCGAGACGATGGTCACCAAGGCTGAGATCGATCCCGTGATCACAATGTCGCTTCTTCAGAAAGCCACAAACCACTATTTGGCTGACACCCCAGCCGACAACCCCGGCGCATCTCCAGTATTCGCAGACCTCGCGGGCCTTCCACCTGTACTTATTCATGTAGGTGAGAACGAAATGCTCCTCAACGACTCAACCCGACTTGGCGAGTCGGCCAAGGGTTCTGCAGTTGATGTTGAGATCAAGATTTGGCCAGAGATGTGGCACGTTTTTCAAGCGTTTGTCGGATTGATGCGAGAAGCCAACGCCTCCATGCAAGAAGGCGCCGACTTCATTTCTGGCCACACTGCCAACGCCTAGCTAGCAGGGTTCAGCTAGCAGGGTTCAGCTAGCGCGGTCTAGCTATCGCGGCAGCCGAGCAATCTGGTCAGCAGCCATGGCCATGCTGGCTTCGTCGCCGCCGTGCCACACGACGTAATCGCCGACGAAGGCGAATACGGTTCCCCCAGCAGTGCTAGTCGCTGTTGTTATGTCACCGTTGACCTCGAGCGTCCAGGCGTCGGGATCCAGGGATGAAGGATCAACAGGCGATTCAAACTGGAGCAACTCTATGAATCCGTCGCCAGTTGTATAACCACCCGCAACATAAGGCGGTGTCTCTAACGCCCAGGCCTCCCAGCTCAGGTAGCTGAAGTCGTAGTCAATTGCGAACCACATGTCTGGGTTTTCAATGACGTCAACTAGCGGGCCTAACTCGGCCTCAGCGAACGGATCACTGTCGGGGTCGCCAAAGACGTCGTCGTCACCAATTGTGGGCGAGACGTCTTCGAAGGTCTCACCTGATGTTGTTCCGCTTAGCTCCCCAAGGAGTTCACCTAGCGCAACTGCTCCGCCTTCGTTGCCCTCCAGAGAGTCCCAGTCGGTTTCTGAAATCAGGTCAACCATCTCTTCAAGCACACGATCGCTGTCTTCGTAGATTTCTTCGATATCTGTTCCCATGGCCACAAGGTCTTCTGGCTCGAGAACCGCAAGGTGATCGTTCACGGCTTCAAGCGCAGTCGGCACCAGCGACAGATACCAGCGGCCGTCGCGCTCGATAACTGTTAGGCCGGTTTCTACATTGCCCAACTTCTCAAACGCATTCAAGGTGACATCTGAAAGACCCAAGATGTCCAGTCCTTGCTGACTGAGCTGTTCGAACTCTTCAGTTTGGGTTGCCTGTGCCTGTTCGCATGAGTCGGTAGTTTCAGAAGCGACGGTGACAATTGTGCATCCGTCTACTAACTCAACGCTTGCAGTTTCGCTCTGCCCGTCTTGCTCATATTCAATAGACATCGCCATTGTTGAAAGCGTGACTACCTGACGGCCGTTCACCTCTTTCGCATCGAAATCGACAGCATCAAGAGTCCAGGAAATGCCTTCGGCGTCAGCTTCGGCGCGAGCCTCGTCCATTGCATCGTCGATATCTGAGAGATAGAGCGAGCTGTAGTCATAAAGCACTGCTGCTTCGCGTGGATCAAGCAACGTCAATACGCCTCGAGGGTTCAGGTCACTCATCGCTTGCATCATGTCTTCCATCACGGCATCAGGAGATGCTGCGCCCACCGGTGCCGGACCCGATCCCAGTTCAGAGAACAGCATTCCTTCGTTCCGACGAGTGTCTTCGGCAACCGAGTACCAAAGGCTTACGTACCAAGAACCGTCGTCCTCGACCACAGCCATTTTCACTGGGTCGTCACCAAGGTCAACAACGCTGGTGCCCGAATCAACCTCGGGGAAGTCGATATCGAACCGATCAAACAACGCACCGCCGGGCATGCTGGAATCGTTGGGGGTGGTTACTGTGCCGCCCGTTGTTGTTACGTAGTGGAGACGGGCGCCGGTCTCCTCAATTGTGTAGGTGAGCCCTTCAACCTGGGTATCGGTGAACGTGACAGCCTCTGGATCGGTACCTTCGGCAGCGACGATCTCAAGCCGCTGGACGTGTTCAAGCATCGTAAACATCGGGTCGGCTATGGACTCGCGCTCTGCGGGGTGAACCAACTCGGCCATTCCAACGAGGTCATCGTTGTCAAGAGCCGCGAAGAACTGGGTGATCGCCTCATCAGAACTTGACGGGCCGGCGGGCGGTGCTAGTGCGGCCCGAGCGGCAAACCCGCCAGCGGCCACCAAACCAATTGCCATAACACCTAGTGCGATACGACCACCAATTCCTGACGTAGCCACTTCGGTGGTACTCGACACTGCAGCTGGTTCATCAAAGATGAACTCTGGAGGACTCGTTGGGTACTCCCCAGGAAGGTAGGAATTAGGTTCGTTCATTCGGGCGAGGCCTTTCTAAGGCTACTTTCTAGACATAATTCGGCTGCCGCTGTTGATGTTGCGACAGACAATTACATTCTCGACCAAACCGCCCACCTCCTTGAGCGCGGGAAACGGGGGCGCTCACGCTTACCCCTCGTCTACCCAGAGTCGGCGCGAGTTCTTAGCTGAGATGTGCCAATAAGAGCAACGCCCGCCACTCCCACTGCTGAACCGACAGTCACACTCAAGACTTGAGTGAGTATGAGCAAAGCCGCTATGAGACAGAGCGCCATACCAGTTCCGAGAGCTGCGAGGGAAACCATGTAGAACAGAGTTGCACAACTGACAACTGAGTGCGACTTAAACCCACTAAGAGTGCTGAAGCAGGCACACTCGAGCCACAGAAACAGTTCGCATTTGCGATCGAGCCGCCGGTCGTCAAGGCTGTCACTCAAACCAACAAGTAACCCAACTCCCCTACCCGAAATGATCCAGATGAGCTCTCAAGAAGCGCCCTCAACCGAACCTGTGCCTGTACCTGAGAGTGCTCACGACTGGCACAAAGTGCTAGACGTCGACGAACTACCCGAGGGCCGCGTCACGGCCGTCGCCATTGGCCATCGCACCTTGTGCATCACCAACGTAGAAGGAAACTACGGGGCTATGAGCAACCATTGCCCACACCAAGGCGGCCCATTGGGCGAAGGCTCCATCGAAAAGGGTTGGTTGCGTTGCCCGTGGCATGGCTATGACTACAGCCCATGCAATGGCACACCGCCGGGCGGATTCGATGATGCCCCCGAGGCTTACGCCAGCGAGATGAGAGATGACGGTCTGTACGTCGCTTTACCCCCAGAGGCCGAGCATGTCCGAACGGTTTCCGACGTCATGGTCGAAACGATGGTCAATTGGGGTGTCAACACGGTGTTTGGCATGGTCGGGCATTCCAACCTCGGCTTTGCCGATGCAATGAGAAGAGCCGAAGAACGCGGCGAACTTCGCTACTTCGGTATTCGCCATGAAGGCGCCGCCTCATTCGCCGCAACAGCTTACGGCAAACTGACTGGCCGGCTCGCAGGCTGTTTCGGCATCGCTGGCCCCGGCTCCACGAACCTGCTGACCGGACTTTATGACGCCAAGGTCGATCGTGCACCCGTGCTAGCGCTATCGGGTCAGGTGCCATCAAAGACCAAAGGCCGTGGTGCTTTCCAAGACATGGATCTTGCCGATGCCTTCAATGATGTCGCCCGCTTTGGCGAAGTGGTTCTCGCAGGCGCAGACCATGCCGAGATCATGACGCTTGCTTGCAAGACCGCGTTGGTTGAAAACGACGTTGCGCACCTGATTTTCCCAGATGAGGTTCAGGAACAGACCTCAGACCAAGAAGCTTCGGGACCCGACGGTAGAACTGGAGACCGTGAGATCTCTCCCCCGGCAGCTGTGTTGGCAGAAGCCATTGCCTTAATCGCAAAGTCCGAACGTCCAGTAATCGTGGTGGGTCAGGGCGCCCGCCCAGACATGGATGCGGTTGTTGAGTTGGCTGAGCTTCTAGGCGCTCCAGTGATAACAACCTTCAAAGCCAAGGGTGCCATTTCTGACAACCACCCACTCGGCTGTGGCGTTCTTGGCCGCAGCGGAACTCCAGTTGCTAGCTGGCTGATGAACGAATCTGATGCAGTCATCGTGTTTGGCTCGTCGTTTTCAAACCACACCGGCATTGCCCCCTACAAGCCAATTGTTCAAATCGATCACGACCCAATGGCAATCGGCCGCCACCATCCAGTTGAGATTGGACTACAAGGCGCCGTAAGCACAACCGCCCGTCTCCTGACAGCCGGACTCGGTGGAAAGCACGCCTGCGTTGACCAACGAGCGGTTGTAGCTGAACGTTGGCAGATCTGGAGAGAAGAAAAGGCTAGTCGGCGCACCGATGACCATGGCAAAGGTGTGAACGCCGCTTCGATCTTCCAAGAACTTGGCGAACTTGTGCCCGACGATGCAGTTATCTGTGTGGACGTTGGCAACAACACTTACTCCTTTGGCCGCTACTTCGAAGTTGCTAACCAAGACATTCTTATGAGCGGATACCTAGGTTCGATTGGCTTCTCGTTCCCTGCAGCAATGGGCGCATGGGCCGCTGCTGGCGACAGCCGCCAAATCGTTTCGGTGTCTGGCGACGGCGGCTTTGGCCAGTATGCAATGGAGGTGACCACCGCGGTCAAGTACGGGATGAACATCACCCATGTGCTCATGAACAACAGCGAACTCGGCAAGATCAGCAAGGAGCAGCGAGCTGGCCAATTCGACGTTTGGCAGACCAGTCTGCACAATCCGAATTTCTCCGAGTTCGCACAACTTTGTGGAGCTCAGGGAATCAGAGTTACTGAGCTTTCTGAGTTACGCGGTGCAATCGAGACTGCGCTGGCGCATGGCGGGCCATCAATTGTTGAGGTGGTCACCGACGCCCTGCTGTTGTGACCCTGCAACTCGGCCTTAATATCTAGCGCTAGTTAGCAAGTCCGGCCGTAGAAAGTTTCCAATGCCGATTCTGACAGCGCCACTCCGGGCTGATCGTTGTATGCAAACACAACTAGTAGGCGGGTGGTGCCACCTTCGGTGGGAGTGACCCGATGCATCGCGTCGCGACCACGAAACAAAACAAGGTCACCCGGTTCGAACTCCAAAGTCTGCACTTTGGTGTGACCATCCAGGACCGCAGCGACCCGGTCATAGGCCATATCGCCCTCGGCAGAGTTACGCACGGCGGGCACATGCTCAAAGTGAGCGCCGGCTTCAGGAGCTTGCAGCAGCATCGTTACCGCAAACGAAGAGTTATCGAAGTGCCAGCCCAACTCCATGCCTTCTGCTGCGAAGTGAACATTGATGGACGAAAGGTTGTCGGCATACGGATAGATCTGATCGATGCCGAGAACACCACAAAGGAAACTACAGAAGTCTTCGTCTTGGTAAATCTCGCGGAGCGGTGACGAGGCGGGAATCTCGTCATCGGCGATCAAACCCTTACTACTGGTGATCTGGCGGTTGTAGGGATGGCCCGCAGAGAACTTCGGATCGTTTGGGGTCAGATAAACGTTGTGGGTCTTGTCTGCATAGAACGCATCAGATTCGAGCGGTGCAGACTCGGCGACAATCTGGGCAATCGTGTCCGCTGGCGCAAATCCCTCGAGCACTAGGGCACCGTCGGTGTCCAGCAGGTCCCGGCAGCTAGCCACGAATGCAGGTTCGCCAATTGGGTGCCTGTTGGTGTCAAGGTGAGCAGTAGTCATTGGAAGATCGAAAGTTAGGAGAGAAGCTAATAGAGACGGACTGAGCAGAAGGTTAGCGAGTGCAGGACCTGGCGGTCATCTAGATTCAATGAATGCACATCGAACACACCGCTGTCATCGTTGATGACTATGACACCGCAATTGAGTTCTACGTGAACGCGTTGGGGTTCGAGCTAATTGAGGATTCACCTTCGCTCACTAACGATGGGCGCCCGAAGAGATGGGTTGTTGTGCGCCCGCCTGGTGCAGCTACTGGTTTGTTGTTGGCCAAAGCTGACGGAGACCGTCAACAAGCAGCCGTCGGCCAGCAATTCGCTGGCCGGGTTGGACTGTTCCTACGGGTGGACAACTTTCAAGCGGCGCACCAGGACATGGTGGAACACGAAGTCGAGTTCGTCAGCGAGCCTCGAACCGAGCCCTATGGCCAAGTTGCAGTTTTTCTAGATATGGCGGGCAACAAGTGGGACTTGTTGGGGCCTGCTTGATGACTGAGGAGAGTCCGGTTTTGAAGGCAGCAATCTTTCAGGCCGATGCTTCTGGACTAACACAGGCAGCCAGACTTCATAAGCTCGGCGCTGTAGCCAGTGCCAATAATTTTGATCTCCTGCTTTGCCCCGAGTTGTTTATGTCGGGCTACAACATCGAGTCTGACTTCAGACAGCTAGCTGAGCCGAGCGATGGGCCGTTTGCTGATGGTGTCGCAAAAATCGCTCGGAAAACTAACACCGCAATCGCATACGGGTACCCCGAACTCGCCGCTGGCGGGTTATACAACTCTGCGCTGTGCATAGATAGCACCGGCTCAACCGTTGCTGTCCAACGGAAGCTGGTCTTGCCGCCGGGCTTTGAAACTGACACCTTCACGACTGGCTGCGGGATCAGTCAATTTCAGCTTGGTGGCATGTCGATGGCGCTGCTCATTTGTTATGACCTTGAGTTCCCTGAGGCGGCCAGAGCGGCTGCGGTTGCCGGATCCGATGTGATTCTGGCGCCCACAGCCCTTGGTGCTGAATGGGATGTTGTTGCCAATCGCCTAGTTCCCGCCCGAGCCTTCGAAAACGGGATCTATGTGATGTATGCAAACCATGCCGGAGTGGAGAACGGCAAGACCTACCTGGGCAGAAGCTGCATCGTGGGCCCTGACGGAGTCGACCTAGCTCGGGCAGGAAGCGCCGAACAAGTGATAACTGCGGACCTCACTTCACGCGCAGTGCAAAAAGCCCAACAGCGAATCCCCTACTTTCAAGATCTACCGCAGTTGCGGGATCGCATCTAGCTTCGGCGATGACAGAAACTGCGCTTAAGGCTTTCTAGCTGACGCCTGCAGTGACGTCGGCCAGGTTCTGCAAAGCTCCGCTTATCACGGCGAGCTGTGGGGTATCGCCATCAATGCCGTGACGTTCTGCCAAGTAGGCCGGCGAGTTGTACAGCACCCGGACCCCTCGGTCAGTCTGGATAATCAGAATCTTCTGAGGCAGGTCGATCGCAACGGTCGGAGCCAAGTGCATCAGCGGTGTGCCGAGGGCGGGATTTCCGAAGAACACTTCGATGGTTGGAGTCAGCTCAAGACCTACGCTTTCGGCACCAGCACCGTGGTCAACACGTGCGACTAGTCGCAGCTTTTCGTTCGCCTCGATCGCTGCGACCAGACGATCAGCTGCATCAACAGCAGTACCGCTGCCTTGTGTTTCAACTAGACCTGCTGGAAGTTCGGAGCCGTTCGTCATGAGGGATGGAACCAACCGGCCCAAGCAAGTATTCCGATGTTGTGGTCCTTGACCAGCTTTAGCCCTGCCCGCATCCTCGGTATAAGGTCACTAAGTGGATGAGATGCAACCAGACGTGACCGTTGACAGCTACGCATTCTTACCGAGAGCCTTCCGATCAATCTTTGAAGCGGCGCCTCACTTCGATCACGAGCCGATTTGGGCGCCATTCGACAAGCCGTTATCTGAGGCCCGAATCGGTTTGCTGACAAGCGCCGGGATTTTCGTTTCTGACCAGCAGCCACCTTTCGACGTCGAGCGCGAACGCAACGAACCGACTTGGGGTGACCCGACAATGCGAGTCATCCCGAATTCAGTTAGTCAAGCCGATCTTGATGCAACTCACCTGCATATAAATACCACCGACTTGCTGACCGACATGAACGTTGCCCTACCGATAGAACGTCTTAACGAGATGGCCGCAACGGGCATTATCGGTTCTGCCTCGCCCGAGCATTTTTCGGTGATGGGCTTTCAGTCAGAAGGTGCCGACGTTTGGCGCACCACTACAGCGCCCGAGATTGCCGCCCGATGCCATGCGGCGGATATCGATGCTCTAATTCTGGCTCCGGCCTGACCAGACTGCTGCCAAAACGTGCCCGTGTTGGCACGTGAGATTGAAGCCGCAGGAATTCCAACGGTCACCGTTTCGATGATGCCCGAGTTATCAACCAAGTATCGAGCCTCACGGGTGCTGGGTGTCGAGTTCCCGTTCGGACATTCCTTTGGCGTGGTCGGTGATTCCGAAATGCAGACCCAGGTTTTGCTCGCTGCGCTAGAGGTGTTGACATCCGCGAGTGAGCCCGAGACTCGAGTCGACTTGAACATCGAGTGGCCGGGCGATCGCAGGCAGGCCTACAAGGACTGGCAACCTTCAGAGCCCAGCCCAATCGTCAAACACAACATCGATGCCATCCGCAAGGCTCGCCAAGATGCGGCTGACGCCGAGACCGATGGCACCTGAATTTGCCCCTCCGTACCAAGACTTGAAGTACATGGCGCCGCTGTCGCAGGAGCGTGCGGCCGTTTTGAGTAAGTTCGTGGCATCCAACGCAAGCGGATGTGTTCTAGATTTCGGCTGCGGGTGGGCCGAGCTTCTCATCGAAACTTTGGAACAGGGCCACGATCTAACAGCGATCGGCTACGACCTCGAATCGGACGGAATTAGTCATGGTCGGACTGTTGCTGAACAGCGTGGAGTCGGCGACCGGCTGGAGTTTGTCGTAGGTAACGCTCTTGAGTCTTTGCCCGATCAAGCAGGTGGAGTCTTCTGTATCGGCGCAAGCCAGATCTGGGGCGCCTCCGTAGAGGAAAACCAGCCTCTTGACTACCGATGCGCCTTGACCGCCATACGCGATCTGCTTCAACCGGGCCTTCCCTTGGTGTTTGGGGACGGCATCTGGACTGCTCAACCGACTCCCGAAGCAATCGCTCCCCTGGCAGGTCGGCTTGATGAGTTCGTGTTCTTACCCAGTCTCTTAGAAATCGCCAGTGAGTGTGGGTTTGTTGTCATGCGCACCCACCAAGCATCGCTCGACGAATGGGACGAGTTTGAGTCCGGATTCACGGCCGGCTACGCACGTTGGCTGGCAGATAACCCAGCCGACCACCCTGATCGAGCCGAGGTTGCGGCCAAACTGGCCCGGCAGACCGGCGCCTACTACAACGGCTATCGCGAGATCCTGGGCATGGCCTACCTTCAGCTGTTGGCCGTCTAGTCAAGATTCTGTCTGGGCTTAACGCTCGGTGGGTGAGCGTTGCGAGCAGACAGATGTTAGAGGGTTTGAAGATGTCTCACCATCTGTTCAACTAGTGCTTGAACTTCGGTTGGGTCGTCAGTGTGTTGAGAAGGCTTGATGCAGAAGGTCGTGTAGCCGGCTGCCACCTGATCGCTAAAGTCGGCCATGGACTCAGCAAGATCAGCACAGTCATCTGCGCCCGTGAACTTGGCGCGTGTCCCGCCGATTAGTTCAAGCTCACCGAGCGAGCGGCCCGCATCCTGCATTGCATCAGACAACTGTTGCAGATCTTCAGCCGTTGGCGTGCCGAAGGGATGAAAGCCAGATCCATGATTCACCAGCCGACGCTTCAGTGCAGAGTGCATGTTCTGCCCACCGAACCAAAGGGTTGGGCCCGACCGGCTCCAAGGCGAGGGTTCGCAATACACATTCTCAAACTGAAAGAACTCACCGTTGTAAGTCGCAGGCGTATCACGCCAAAGAGCTTGCATTGCCGCAAGTCCATCATCGAGGATGGCGCCGCGCTTGTTGAACGGAACACCTAGCGCTTCGTACTCTTCTCGAGACCAAGAAACCGTGGGCTGAACTACCAGTCGACCTTCTGAGAGCCGGTCAAGTGTGGCCAGGTCCTTGGCCAACACAATCGGGTTTCGTAACGGCGTTATCAGCGCGGCAAGCGCAATTCGGACGGTCGACGTCGCAGCTGCAATCGCCGAAGCCATCACAATTGAGCTTGGCCATTCGGTGGCCGGGTCTTGATTGCCCGGAGCCGCGTATTCCCTCAAGTTGGTCGGGCGGCCAACAGCGCCGGCCTCGGGCCCTAGACACACATGATCACTCAACATCACCGCATCGGCGCCGGCGCTCTCGGCGTCAACTGCCATCTGAACCAGGCCTCGTAAATCCCCTGGCGGAACCAGCGTGTGATTCTCAGTCAGGATCACCATCGTGCGCAAAGGTCTTGAGGCTTGTGCTTCGGTCATCGGTGTTACAGCCCTTTGTAGGCAAGTGTGCCGACGTCTACCGCAGAGCCGCCGCCGTCAACCACCAGGTTGGCGCCAGTCATAAAGGAAGAATCGGGCCCAGCGAGAAAGGCAATACATCCCGCGATCTCCGAAAGGTCGGCCATGCGGTTCAACGGCAAGTGTTCAACCAACCTCCCCCGGGCTTCGGTCTCGTCGGTGCCCAGTCCTTCTGCCAGCTCGGCAACTTCTCGGTTGCTCATTTCCGTTGCTACCCAACCTGGGCAAAGTGCGTTGACCCTGATTCCGTCAGGTCCGAGATCAACCGCAAGTGATCGGACAAGCCCTAGTACAGCGGTCTTTGAAGTCACGTATGCGGCATAGTGTGGCCCAGCCGTGAGGCCAGCGACTGACGCCACCACAACGATTGAACCTGTCGAGGCTCGGAGCGATGGAAGCGCAGCCCGTGCCAACAAAAGCACGCCGTCGACGTTGACCTCCATCACCTTGCGCCACTGGTCAAGCTCGATTTCTTCGGCAGACCCGAATGCTTCGATTCCGGCATTAGCAACAACCGAATCCAACCGTCCAAAGCGCTCAACTGTGGCGGCGATTGCCCGGTTGCAATCTGCCTCGCTTGACTGATCACCTTGAACAGCAAGACCGCCAAGTTCTTCTGCGATAGCCGAGACTGGCTCAATCCGGCGACCCATTACCGCCACCGACCATCCGTCGGCCGTCAAGCGCCGTGCGGAAGCGGCTCCGATACCGGACCCGCCACCGGTTATCAACGCCACCTTCATAGAGAGGCCACCTTCATAGAGATAGAATAACCCAGAGTGCCCGCTACCTCCCGCACGCTATGCGTCGAGCACGATCACTATGTCATCTAGCAGCGAGCTGGCACCGAACCTGAATGTTGAACGGTCGACCCAGTCGGGACCCATCACAGATTCAGCAATGTGCAAATACTCACGTGCCTGATCAAGCATTCGGATGCCACCGGAGACCTTTATCCCAACGGTTGCACCCGTCGCTGCATGGTGATCGCGAACGAGTTCAAGCAATACCTCAACTGCGGCTGGCGTCGCCGACCGTGCAGTCTTACCGGTGGACGTCTTCAGAAAGTCAGCACCACCAGCAATAGCTTCGGTTCCTGCAATTCGGATAAGATCTGGGTCCGACAACTCCCCTGTTTCCAGAATCGCCTTGACAGTCGTTGCGCTACCTACACCATCGCGCACACCGGCAACCAACCGTCTCACCATCCCACGCTCGCCAGATTCGAGCGCCCGCCAAGGAATGACGACGTCCACCTCGGCCCCGCCAGCGTCCACGATCGCCGAAGCGTCCGATATTGCAAGTTCTGGATCGTTTGCCCCAAGCGGGAAGTTCGCAACGGCGCATACCCCAATGCCAACATCGGCCAGCTCGTGAACTGCCAGCTCAACAAACTGTGGCCAGATGCAAATCGACGCAAGGGTTCCGGGAGCCGACACGGCTTGTCTACAGAGGTTGACGACATCTGCCTCCGTGTCTTCTGTGCCCAAGCTTGTGAGATCTACAAGCCCAAGAACCAGCCTCGCCGCCAACTTCGATTTGGCTTCTTCAGAGTTGTCAGCGCTCGGCGTCATGGCCTCAGCTTTCCACATCCGTCAGAGCGCTGGTCAACTGAGCGCGTTTAGGGCCACAGGCCCCAGCCAGCTAGTCTGAGACCGAACGCACGGTTAAACGTGAGGGCAAAGAGGCCATGGCTGTAGATCCCCAAACTGAGCGGACATTGCCGCAACGAAGTGTTTCGATCTCCGACAGCGCAGCTTGGGCGATGGTCGAGGCCGCACCCGATGCTTTAGTGATGGTGGACGCAAGCGGCATCATCGAATTGGTCAATAAGCAGGCCGAAACTCTGTTCGGCTACAAGCGATCCGACCTGCTCGGCAAGCCTGTTGAAACTCTGCTACCTGATCGACTCGGTGCGGCCCATTCGGCGCACCGGAACCACTATCAAGGTGCGCCAACTGTCCGGTCGATGGGCACCGATTTGGAGCTGCTGGCCCGCCGCTCTGACGGCAAGGAACTACCCGTCGAGGTGAGCTTGTCCCCAGTGAGTATTGACGGCCAGGTACGCACAATCGCCGCTGTGCGCGACATTACGAAACGAGTTGCCACCGAAGCCCGCGAGCACAGGCAGGGTGAAAGGACGCAGGCAACGCTTGAGGCGCTGGCCGATGTGCGGTCGACGCTTCTAGCGAAGCACTCGACCGACGAAATATTGGAACTGATCTGCGAGCATGCGAGAGCTCTTGTCCGCGCCGACTCCGTTAGCTACTTGCGGCCGAGCAAGGCTGGAGCTTCGTTGGTCCAGCTCGCTCATGTCGGGCAAGATCTAAGCAGCTCCGCTGCAGAAACCGTCATCGCTGCGAAGTCGGCCGCAATCGCTGGCGACGGGACAGCTTGGCGATCTGGCGACGATGACAGCCATGGCGGCATCGACGAGGCCGGCGGTGGACTCCAACCAACGATGGTCGTGCCGGTGGTTGGGAACGACGGTGTTGCGGGTGTTCTGGTGATTCTCAGAGGGATCGATGAAGACCACTTCCAAGACGCAGACCTACTGCTTCTTACAGGCTTCGCCTCTAACGCCGCCACTGCTCTTCAATTCGATGCTGCTCGAAAGCAGCGCCAGCGAACTGAGCTTTTGCAAGACCGCGAGCGCATCGGGCGAGACATGCACGATCTCGTCATCGGGCGGCTATTCGCCACCGGCATGAGTCTCCAGGCCACATTAGCAAGGACGAGCGATCCCGATACAAAGAAACGAATAGAGGCAGCAGTAAGCGAAATCGATACCGGCATAAAGGAGATCAGAACGAGTATTTATGGCCTCCACTCTCAGCAAGATTGGGGCAATGGCGTAAGAGGTGAGATCCTTGCTATTGCAGCTGATATGAAACCGGTACTCGGCTTCGAACCACAAGTCACCATGAACGGACCAATCGACGCTGTTGCTGAGAACAGGATTTCAGCTGCCCTTGCCGCTCTTCGAGAAGCTTTGACTAACGCATCGAAACATGCCGAATCTGACAAGGTCGATATCTTGGTCGAGGCATCGGAAGATCGACTGACCATGACAATCACCGACGACGGCATAGGTTTCAGCACAGCGGCCCTTAACTCACAATCACCCAATGCCCCGCAGCTCACTTCCAACGGCTTACGGAACATGCGAGCGCGAGCCGAAGCGCTAGGCGGCTACTCGGCAATTGAATCCTCGGAGGGAGCAGGCACAACGGTCGAATGGTCCGTCCCTCTCAATTCATAACGTCTTCTCAGCTCGTAGGACTTAAGACCCTGGGCTAGCGCCAACCGGGATGGTTCAGTAGGACTTATGCAATCGTTCAGCAACGTCTTGTTTGTCCCCGACGTTTCGGATCGATCGAGTGAGTACTACGACCTTGCTATCTCACTCGCTGCCGCCAACCAGGCAGAACTCACGATTCTCGGCATCGTGCCCCCAGCCCCTTCGCTGCAAAGCTTTGTCCGACTCGGAACACCGCCCCGTCCAGTCAGTGAACTTCTCGAGGCAGAAATTGCTGCAACGCTGGCGTCTTACGCCCACACTCGGACGGGTATCGGCGCTGTCGATTTGCAGGTGGTCCACGGTCAGCCAGCGTCAGAGATAGTGCGTCGGGTCGTCGACTTCAACCACGATCTGGTTCTCCTTACCTCGTCCGGATCCGAACAAGCCGACACGCTCCTTAAGCGCGTACTGCGCCTATCCCCATGCGCGGTACAAGCTCTACGTCCTAGAGTCGAGACCCGAAACGTGCTCGCTGCGCTAGATCCAAATGGCCGTCGCGATCTAAACATCTCAATCTTGCGACACGCGCGTTCGCTAGCAACAAGACATGGGGGTGACCTCCACATAATGCACAGCTGGGAGCTGCACGGCGAGGTTACGCTTGCCAAGAGCAAGCACCTTGACTTTGCAATGGCAGAGTTGGCCTCATACGCCGACGCCGTGCAAGAGACACACAGACGCCAATTAGACAAACTCCTCACCGAAGCTGGAGAGGACCAGTGCGCCAATACTCATCTGGTCAATGGATCCCCGGCAAAGGCGATTGAAACGCTTGTGCGCCAGTACCGGATAGATCTGCTTGTTATGGGTTCGGTCGGCCGATCTGACTATGACGGTGTAGTAGTCGGCAACACAGCTGAATCAGTCTCCCAGTCAGTTGGATGCTCTGTTCTGGTAATCAAGCCAGGCGACTTTGTTTGTGCCGTCACCCCTACAGCAGACCAGAATGGGAGCCATGACTGACAACGACGGAAAGATCCGCGTGTTTATTCTCGACGATCATGAGATCGTCAGGAAAGGCGTCGCCGATCTGATCGCTGCGGAGTCGGACATGGAAGTTGCGGGTGAGGAGGGTTCCGCCGCACAGGCACTAAGGGCGGTCGAACTGTGCGATCCCGACGTGGCGGTGCTGGATGTTCGCCTTGGTGATGGAAATGGCATCGAGGTGTGTCGTGAGATTCGTTCGGCCCACCCCAATGTTGGCTGCTTGATGCTTACCTCATTCGCTGATGACCATGCAATCGTGGATGCTTCTTTCGCCGGAGCCGCCGGCTATGTGCTCAAGCAAATTCGCGGCAATGACTTGATTGAGTCCATCAGGAGGGTCGCGAGTGGGGCCACCCTTTTGGACTCCGCAGCAGTTCGAATGGCGATGACCCGCCTGAAGAACAGCGAAGAAGGACTAGTCGCAACCCTGACCGCTCAAGAGCATAAGATCTTCGATTTGATCGGCGAAGGTTGCTCCAATCGACAAATCGCTGACGAACTATTCCTTGCGGAAAAGACGGTCAAGAACTACGTCTCCAACATGCTGGCAAAGCTGGGGATGAGCCGCCGAACAGAGGCGGCCGCCTTTGCAGCTCGGCTAGAAGAGCGAGGCAAACGCCGCTACGAGTGACTCTCAGCGACATTTGGCTTCTCCTGGTTTCTGTCATGGGTTTCAGTCCTGGTTTGACGGGATCGGAATTTCGCGGCCGGTAACCGAGACAGGTGAAATCTTGATCGTTCGATTCCTTGCACCGTCCACCCATGGCTCAACGCCCAGGTCTTCTACATGGAGCCGACCCTCGGTGCTATACACCTCGGTTGCCCTGCCCTTGATTACTACGCTCCAACCTGTCCGGGTTTCCTCGTCAATCGCATCGACCTCGAAAGCGACGGTAGATCCCAGTACTGCGGCGGCGAGTTTCAAGCCGGCAGCGGTCCGGATGAAGACAGCGGGTTCGCCGTCGATCTTGAAATTTACTGGGAATATGTCTGGCTCATTGTTGATCGAGACCGCCAATCGGCCGAGAGTCTTACCTGCCAGCAGCTGCCAACATCTGTCCTCTGTGAGCTCGTTGATTTGCACTGGAGGGTTCGACATCGACAGGCTCCTAGTACGGAACTACGACTGTTGGCGATGTTGGATGGTGAAGTATTGAAGTTGTTACAGAGCCAAGAAACAGGTAGCCGACGCCTTGATGGCCCCGGGCACCTAGGACAAGGAGATCGGCTTCTTCGCCTGCGGTTCGCAGCTGCGTGCGAGGATCGCCTGATCTGACCTCAACCTCAACCTCAGGGCCGATTTCGGCATTCTCGAGCACTTTGTCAACGGCGGTCTGGACTGTCGTGTGTGTCTGCTCTTCGAGCAACTCAATGGGCGGCACGTACCCCTCGATTGAGAAAGCCACCGGGTTAAAGACGCCTACAGCTACCACCTTGCCATCCGAGTCGACATGATCGACCGCCCAGCGCAATGCGGTAAGCGAATTGGCCGATCCATCGATTCCCACTGCGATTCGACTCAACGATTCCGACTGCACTGCGTCAGCCGTGATCACAGCGACTGGAACCTTCGAGTGTTTCACGCAGTGAGAGCCGACCGATCCCAGAAGTGCTTCGGCGATTCCGCTTCTTCCCCGGCTGCCCAGTACAACAAGATCGGCGCCGGCCCCGGCCTGAACCAAGGCTGTGCCAGGGTGAGCCTGGACCACCGTGGCTGTCTCCATCAACTCGGGGTAGTCGTCCTGAACAACTTCACGCAGACGTTTTTCGGCTCCGCTCTGATGAGCTTCGTCAATGGCCTCAGCACTTTGGAACGTGCCGAGACCGTAGTCAAAGGGCCCTATTCGGTACGCTGTCAGGGTCCGGACTTTGCCAAACCTTGCTTGCTTGTCCATCGCCCATTGGAGGGCCACTCGTGATCCTTCGGACCCGTCAACCCCCACAAGAACTGAACCCTGGCTGCCATCTGATCTTTCCATGACTGAATCGTGCAACGAACGTGTACTGGGAGGACAGGGCACTAAGTCACAACAGGTAAGTCTGGGTCTTTGGACTCTGACGATGCCAAGTTCCCTCTCTTACGGTCTGACGCAACTAGCTCATCCACATGAAAACGCACAGGCAACTGGAGAATCCAATGACCAGCGAAAGCACGCTTGAACATTCACCGGCGCTCTTAGGAGACAAACGGGTTTCGGAAATCGTCTTTCCAGTGACGGCAAAGTCCATTCACGAACGAGGCGAATCCGCTGCAGTCATGCTTGCCCAAACCTGGCAACTTCCCATTCGGTTAACCCATGTGGATGAGTCAGTTGAAACCATCGATCTGGGTCTCGAATCCCTTGCTGAGAGGCTACGCCATCGGTACCCACTTCAAGAGTTCGCCACGACCCATCTCGCTGGCGAACAGATTGGCAGATCCATCTGCGAGACGATCAAAGACGACTCCCTCGTCTTCATGACCACCCAGAACGCAAATGAGTGGAGGGTCAAAGGATCAGCGGCTGAGGAAGTGCTTCGCTGCAGTGGCGTGCCGTTGATGATGATGGGACCTCACGCCAGTTTGACAAACCTTGAGGGTGAGATCGTCATCGGCTTGGACGGCTCAGCGCCGTCGGAGGTTTCGTTGTCTCTGGCTCGAGGACTCAGCCAAATCCACGGCAATCGGATTTGGCTGGTTACCGTCGCACCGCCACTGGGTCGGGACGATCCGATCTCTCACCGCCCACACTTAGTCAAGTATCTGGAAGATCGAGTCGCTGAACTCGGAGGACTTGGCCACGTCGGGTGGGAGATAATACTGAGCAACGATCCAGTGTCAGCTATTGACCAGTTCGCTCGCAGTCGTGGCGCAAGCTTGATCCTGGCTGGCTCAAAAGACCGAGCCGATCCGTACCGACAAATAATGGGCAGCATCACGATGGGCCTCGTAGCCAAAGCCCAGCAACCAGTTCTTGCTGCGGCCGCAGCACTAGCGCCAAAGGCACTTCCGGAGTCCGACTAGCCGCTTCCCGGCTGCCTTGGAGTCGATATACACAAATCAAAATCCGACTCCAAGGCCCGGGACCGCCTTCGGCAGGTATGCGCATCGGCCTTGGCCACTGCTTGCGCTTCCCCGGACCATAGGTCACAGGTGTCGACCTGTGCCTTCGCGTTTGCAAGTTTCTCAACAAGACAAACTGGTATCCGATTAGATACCATGAGAGACATGAGCTCGAGTCCGCAAAACACTAAGCAGCACGGCGCTATTGACTCCCCCCGCCTTTTACGAGAGGCCCGAACCAAGACTGGGCTAACGCTACGTGATCTTGCGGCTATGGCGGGGACGTCACACTCGACGCTGGCTGCGTACGAATCGGGCTCGAAGTCGCCAAATGTCAAGACGTTTGACCGAGTGCTAGCCGCCGCCGGATTCACCGCTGAGGTCCGAGTGCATCGTCGCCACCGAGGCACGTCGGGGCTTACAAAGGGAGACGAGTTGATCGCAGTGCTGGAGCTAGCTGCCGAGTTCCCGACCCGACACACCAAGCGTCTCGAAGCACCTGTTTTTGGACCGACGCCGTGAACCTGGTTGACCGCATCATCCAACTCAGTCGCGACCTAACAGAGGCAGACATCGCTCACGCATTTGGGGGCGCACTGGCGTTGGCATGGTGCACCGAGCGAGCCAGAGCCACGATCGACATCGACATCAACCTGTTTCTTCCTGCCTCGCGAGCCGAAGAGGCCTACGCCGCCCTCCCCCGAGCCATCAAGGTCACCAGTTCAAACCGGGCTGAGATTACATCCGATGGCCAGACGCGGCTCTGGTGGGACAAGACACCAGTCGATGTGTTCTTCAACACCACAGAGTTTCACGAAGAAGTTGCCACAAGGGCTCGCTTCGAACATTTCGGCGGCAGTGACATTCCGTTTCTTGCATGTCAAGACCTAGCTGTATTCAAGGCCTTCTTTAATCGAACCAAGGACTGGGCCGACCTTGAGGAGATGCACTCTGCTGACTCCCTAGATGCCGAGTCGATCATGGGCACCCTTGCCAAATACCTAGGCGCCGGCGACGAGCGGATCAACAGACTTAGAAGCTTGTCAGCGATCACCGAGAAGTAGCTTCTTGACATGTCAAGGTTCCTTGTCTTAATGTCAAGGAACCACGACACAGCCACGTTGACCAATTGGAGCCCTGAAAATGCCGTCCCAAAGAGATGACACGAACTCACTTAGCTGCGACGGCGTCCCACCAGCTGACCGCCGCAACGGTCAGCTAATTCTCTTCGCAAGCCTTGCTTGGGCCGTTGTGTTTGTGGCCAGCTCCTGGGTCATGAAGGGCGACTCTGCGCCAGATGGGGCCACAGCCTGGGCCATCGCCGCAATGTGCCTACTTCTGGGCGTCGCAGCCTTGGCCTCCTACCGCAAGTTCATACTTGAGGCCGACGAGCTAACCAGAAGAATTCAGCTTGAAGGTGTGGCCTTCGGCTTTGGCGCAGGAGTTCTGTTCAGCCTGAGCTACCAGCTATTCAACATCGCTGGCGCCCCCGACGTCGGGTTGACCCACACTGGCACGGTGCTGGTTCTTGGATATGTGGCCGGCGTACTTATTGCCACTCGGCGCTACGCGTGAAGAACAAGCTCAAACTGCTGAGAGCTGAACACGAGCTGACTCAAGCAGCGTTGGCCTCCCAGCTCGGGGTCTCGCGCCAAACCATCAACGCAATCGAGGTCGGCAAGTACGACCCAAGCCTTCCGTTGGCCTTTAAGATCGGCCAGATCTTCAGTCAAAAAATCGAAGACATCTTTGACCCAGAAGATTTCTAGGCAGCGGTCCGCCAGAAGTCCGAGAGTCGTTGCACAAATCGCTCAGGGTCGACCAAATGCGGATAGTGACCGTGATCTTCCCACAACTCAACTATTGCCCCGTCCACAAAACCCTGAAGCCATTCCGCGTAACCATCGCCCGGGTCAATGCCGAATAGAGATAGGTACGGGCTCGGCCGATTTGCGTAACCGCCCAGCGCCTCTTCAACGACTCCGTTGATTTCATCAGTGGACATCGAGAAGATCAGCTCCCAGACGCCCAGAACAACATCTTGTTTGGGCTGACGCGCCGAATTGACCCGGTCCATTTCGCTTGCTGATAGAAGCGGCCCTTTCATTTGCTCAAAGAGCCCATCGATGACAGTCGTGAACGCGGCCGGATCTCGAAGCATTGGTTCAGCTGGAGTCAATCCTTCCTTGAAGCTTCCGAGTTGAAGCGACTGGTCAACGTTGACGACCGACGCAACGTCCATCGCCGCTCCGACGGCTGAGACAACAGCGCCACCTAACGAGTGGCCAACGATGTGTGGCCTCTCACACCCTGCCGCCTGAGATACCGCAACAACATCGGTAGCCATTGCCTCCAGGTCATACCGGTCAGCCAGCGCCGATTGACCGTGGCCACGAAGATCCATTGTGATCACTCGATAGTCGTCTCGCAATAAGGCTACGACTGGGTCCCACGTTCTCGCACTTTCGGTGATTCCGTGGACCATAATCACGCCTGGTCCTGAGCCACCTAGATCGGTGTAGTGAATTGAGGTTCCGTCTGCTGCGTTCGTAAGTGCCATGTCGAGGAGTCTGCCACGCAGCAACCATGCAGACCAGGTGCGCGCCATGCAGGCCGATCAGTGTCTAACCAAGAGCAGCAAGTTTGTCTCGAAGGTGGGCCAACTCCACATCGTTCGAACACAGTTCAATTGCCCTAACTAGCGATGACCTGGCCAGGAAGACATCGCCAGCAGCAATTGCCAGCTCGGCCCTAACGGCAAAGAGCCGATGGTTGCTGGGCAGTTCCTCTTCCAACCCATCCAGTAGATCCAGCCCACGTTGAGGACTATCCGCCTCACCGACCGCGACTGCACGATTGAGCCGAACAATGGCAGATCCAGTGAGAGCTTCAAGCGCCTTATAGTGATCGGCGATGTTGCGCCAGTTGGTCGAGTCAGCAGAACTAGCGGTTGCGTGCTCGGCAGCGATGAGCGCTTGAAGCCTTAGCTCTTCGGCGTAGCCACGGCCGGGTTCAAGCTGAGCCACTAGTCCGATACCCAACCGGATCTCGTTGTGATGCCACAACGCACGATCCTGCTTTGCCAAGGTCACCAGCTTTCCGTCGCGCTCTCGAGCGTCTCGTCGAGAATGCTGAAAAAGGACAAGGGCAAGCATCGCTGAGACTTGTTGGGCCCCGGGCACAAGGTCTCTTAGCAGCGCCGCAAGCCTGACGGCGTCGCCGGCCTGGTCGGTCCGGAGCAACTGGGGCCCCGCTGCGGGCGTGTAGCCCGCCGTGAAAGCCAAGTAGATGGTCCGGCACACTTCGTCCAGCCGAAACCTGAGCTCGGTCTCCAACGGTTGTCCAAGTGGAATTCCAGCCGCCACAATCTTCTTCTTGGCCCGAGTTATGCGAGCTGCCATCGTCGGGGTTGAAACCAGAAAGAGCTTCGCTATCTGATCGGTGGGGGTGCCCATGACAAGGCGCAGAGCAAGCGCTGACCGAGACTCGCTGGGCACGGCCGGGTGGCAGCACAACAAGATCAGATGCAGCCGATCATCAGGCAACTCGTCGAAGCCGTCTTCGGTTGGGCCAACCCAGTCGGGCCGCACCGCAAGCAACGCTGCCTTACGGCCGGCTATCGCTTCGGCTCGCAACTTCCCAAGCATCTGCCTATAGGCCGTGGTGTAGAGCCAGCCGGCCGGGTTCGCCGGAACCCCATCGCGGGCCCACCGATCGGCGGCCCGGGCGAACGCCTCCCCGAGGGCATCCTCTGAGAGATCCAGTCGGCGCGTTCGTGAGATCAACAGCGAAAGCAGGCGTCCCCAGTCACTCCGATAGACCTCTTCGAGGACCCGTTCAGGGGGTTTCGAGGACAGGTCTAACTTCGATGTCATAGGCCGGCAGAACCTTGCAAAGCTCGATCACGGTGTCTAAGTCAGGAGCGTCGAGTACGTAGTAGCCGCCGATGTGTTCGGCTGACTCGGCGAAAGGACCGTCAGTTACGGTCATCTCGCCTCCTCGAGTACGCAGAGTTGTTGCAACCGAACCATCCCCTAACGCCTCGCCTCCCACAAGTTCAACGCTTGCTTTGGCGCTACAAGCCTCGTCAAAGGCCACATGGGCCATCATCCCAGCCTCTTGTTCTTCGGGGGTCATCTGTTCCCACGGTTTCATCTCGCCGTATCCCGCAAGTAGAACGAAGTACTTCATAGTCATCTCCTAGTTTCTGGGCCGACGTTGTGCCGACATAACTATGACGCGCTAACCGGTCCTAAATCGACAACGACTGCAGGATTTGTTTGGGATCGATATCAGCTGGACCCTAAGCGGTCTGCAGTGCCGAAGCTTCGAGGTCTTCGGCGAACGCTTTGCCTTCGGCCCTCATTGCTTTCGAAAGCTGAAAGTGCAGACCCGGCAAGGTCTCTAGATCCCAGTCATAGCCAGCGATCTTCTCGAGTACATCAAACAACGGGGCCGACAGTTCATCTCGACGCTGTTCGTAGCGGGCGTAGTCGCCGGTTCGGACCGCTTGTGCCAACAGCTCAGCGTCGCGAAAGGCATCGGAAATCCCATGGGCTGCAAACGGATCCTTGAAATACCCGGCATCGCCTACCAGCGCCCAGCCGGGACCAAAGGGCTTGCGGAACTGCCCGCGCACTCCAGGCCAGCTCCGGATAGGCCCTTGCGGCGTTGCGCGCATTACCGACGCTGCAAGCTCTGGATCCAGACGATTCAACACGTTCACCATTGCGGCTTCGGTGTTCTTGCGGGCGCCGCTGCGGAACTCGTCTTGGGTCATTGCTGCGAACACGCATACGCCATCGTTGGTTGGGATGACACCAGCCCCGATGCCTGGTTTGTAGAGCCACGCATATGCGTTTCGGTCGACCTCAAGGTCACTGAAGTAGCGCATGATGTAGGCCGATGCGCTTGACCCCATTCGTGTTATCGGAACATCAAGCTGACGGGCAACTGCGGAACGCAATCCGTCGGCTCCGATAAGAAGGTCAGTTGCTACGGCCTTGACGGGTCCGCCTGGAACCTCAATTTGAACTCCGACTACGCACCCAGTGTCATCAGTGTCGATTCCGACAAGGCGTGTCTCGTGCAGGACCGTTGCTCCAGAAGCCAGCGCAGCGTCCACCAGGATCGGGTCAAGAACCGTTCGGCGAGGTGCCGCCAGACCTGGCACATCTGGTGTTGGTGGTATGTCGATTGCGAGTTCCTCAATGCCGTAGGTGAACACCGTCTTGCTGATTATCGGAGTGCCTGCCCCGTAAACCTCATCCAGGAGACCCCACCGCCCGAGGCTGCTTATTGCGCCACGCATGAGCGCGTGACTTGACAGCGTGTCGGAGCCATAGGCTGCCTTATCGATTGCGAGCACCCGAAGCCCTTCACGGGCTAAGAGCATGGCGGTTGCCGCTCCTGCCGCTCGAGCTCCGACGATTACCACGTCGTAGTGGTCGTCGATTGTTGGGCCGATTGCTTGTGCTGGGTTTGCTTGTGAGTTGGTCATGGTTCCACTCTGAAGAAACCACCCAAAAGTTGCTTGAAGAACCCCTGGAGAAGATCTGAAGGTCTCATCAAGAACGTCTACATGACTCAGAACCCGCTGTAGAAGAGAGATCTAGGCCGGACTAGTGTTGAGATTATGGTGTACGTCCCAATCACCTACATACCTGATGGACCTGCGACGCGGGCACTCAAACGCCACATCAAGACCCTTAGCCCGAGGCCAGATATTGGCAATCTCGGACCATTGCTGGATGAGAACTACACCTCGGCCCGTAAACACGGCGCTTACCGCTACCACCCCGATGACCTGAAGCTACTTAAAGGGGTAAAAGAGAATCCGAAGTTGTCGACGAGGGGTTCGACGTGCTTCGTGGGCTGCTGAGCGAGAAAGGTATCCCAGAGCCTGACAACTACTTGCGCGAGGCGCCCTACTACCCAGATGTTCGGTCAATCGTGAAGTTTGTGGGCCTCCTGGCCGCTTCAATGACCGCAACAATCACTCTTGCGATTCTGCTTGGACAGGACGACGCTGTGGCAGCGATGACAATTGCCATTGTCGCCATTTCGCTAATCGGCGCTGCGCTTTTTGCCGTGATCATCAAGTACTGCGTGATCCGAGTCTCAGCTGATAGCTAACCTGCCTCAGCCATGTGCTTGAGGTTCTTCAGAGTTTCTCTAACTTGTATTTGTTCTTGGGGCTGCGCTCAGACCAAACTTCGAAAACCAAATATCCCTGGTCAAGGAGAACGATCAAATGCGATCACAATCGGTCAAGGTGGAAGCGTCACTGTCACCTGGCAACAAACTAGGCACCTCACTAATCGCTGAACGGTCAGAAAAGCTGGAACAGCTCGGGTTTGACCGACTGTTCACGGCTGAGACCGGCCGCGACCCGTTCATGCCGCTAGTTCTCGCTGCTCATCACACAAAGCAGATTCAGCTGGGCACAGGCATCGCCGTCGCATTTGCCCGAAACCCTATGAACGTCGCCGCCGCAGCCCAAGAGATAAACATCCTTTCGAACGGTCGCTTTCGTCTTGGGCTCGGCTCACAAATCAAACCTCACATCACCCGACGCTTCGACATGCCTTGGCACGGGGCTGCAAAGCAAATGCGAGAGTTCATCGAGGCCATAAACGCGATCTGGGATAACTGGTGGGACGGAACGAAACTGGACTTCGAGGGTGAGTTCTACAAGAACTCGCTTATGACTCCCGAATTCACGCCGGTAACTGAAGGACTAAAACGACCGCCGATTCTTCTTGCTGCGGTCGGGCCGCTCATGATCAAGACTGCGGCCGAAGTGGCGGACGGCCTCATCGTTCACCCATTCTGCACCGAACGCTATTTGAAGGAAGTAATCGTGCCACGTATCGAACCAGCTCTGGAGGCCAGAGGTCGCAGCATTGCCGACTTCGACATTCAGTACCCGATCTTCATGGCTACCGGTTCCAACGAAGAGGCGTTCGAGAAATCCAAAGCGGCTGTGAAGCATCGGATCGGCTTCTACGGATCTACTCCGGCTTACAAGCCCGTGTTGGATCTGCACGGCTGGGGCGACCTTCAGCCCGTGTTGCGGACAATGACCAAAGAAAACAAGTGGGACCAACTCGCCACTCAGATCAGTGACGAGATGCTGGAGACATTCGCAGCAGTCGGCGAGCCAATGGCGGCCGCTGAGACCATCCGCCAACGGGTGGGCGGAACTGTCGACAGCGTCGTCCTTGATGCAACGCTTGAACCCGACGTTCTGCGGGATCAGATGGCCATACTTCGCGCTGACTGACTGACTGGCCAGCTCACTTCCGCCGGTGACGCCTATTGCCTCAGATAGCTAGTTGCTAGTTGCTAGTTGCCCAGATCTCCGGGAAGAAGTGATGCTTTGTTACGTGTTCCAGCCACCCCACTCCGGCAGAACCTCCGGTGCCGGGCTTGTAACCGATGATGCGCTCAACTGTTGTGAAATGACGCCAGCGGTAGATCGAGAACTCTTGATCTAGCGAAACCAAAGCCTGGCCCAAGCGATGCATCTCGTCGTTGGCTGAGGTCGTCTCGAATATGTGACGCCACGCATTCTCTACCGACAAGTTTGCCTCATAAGGCAAGGACCAATCGCGCTCCAAGACAGCTGAGTCGATACTCATCCCTTGTCTGGCAAGAAGGGCATTTACGTCGTCGCAAAGACTTGGGGTTTCCAACGCCTCCAACATCGCAGGCCAAACGTGAGGCACGTTTCGATGAGCCTCGGCCAGCCGTCGACTCTTGTTACCGAGCACAAATTCAACGTGGCGATACATGAAGGAGAGTTGTCCTGAGGCGGTGCCTAAGTGGTCTCGGAATTGATTAAAGCCCTCGGTAGTAATTGTGGACAGAACATCCCAAGTATCGGCCAAGTACTTAACAAAAGCGGTGGAGCGACTCAGGATTTGCAGGGCATTGCCAACCTCATCGTTACGGATCTGCATCTGAGCATTGACCAACTCAAAATGAAGACCCCGGAATAGCAACTCTTTGACTTGTCCCATAACAAAGAAGCACATCTCGTCATAACCCTCGCTACGCGGATGTTGAAGTGACAGCAGGAGGTCAATGCTTTGATAGTCAATGTAAGGGTTCGAGGTTCCCTCAAAGTCAATCATCGGTGAGCCACCAGTCTCGGTAGCTGTGGCTGCCCGAGACTCATCATTACTGTGATTCATTGGCCGGGCCGCAGTTGATGCCTCAACGCCTTCTGGGTCGACGATCTTTGGCATGAACGGCTCGAACTTGGGCATCAATCTCTCCTGGCTGATCCGATTAGCTCGGCCGTGGCCAAGCCTAGAGGGGTGTCGCTCCGGCCCAGGTCTCCAACGATGTTGAAATGATTCCGCTCGGGCGCTTCAACGACTGTGACCGATCCGCCTTTGGATCCAAGGAGCTCGGCAAAGAGGCGGCTCTGCTGCTTGAACTGATCGGTCTCGTTGTCTCCCCAAGCGATCACCGCTGATACAAGGTCGGTGGCCGGGTTTGGGTCAACGAGGCGCGCCGGGCTGTTCCGATGCGCCGTTTCTTCGTCCATGCCCACTGCGTCGTTCACAGTCGTGGCCAGCAGAGGTTCCAAGTCGTAAACGCCCGACAGCAACACCATGCCTGCGGGCGTCCAGCGAATGTGCGGATCAAGGGCCACCATCGCCGCCAAATGTGCACCCGCCGAGCTACCCGCCAGGACGATGCGCTTCGGGTCGATACCAAGCTCGGTGGCTTGACTGGCCAGCGTGGTTGCAGCGTCACGGCATTCGGCGACGATCTCATCAAGGCTTGCTTCGGGCGCAAGGGTGTAGTCAACCGCCGCATAGGCAATGCCGTTGGAGAGAAAACTCGAAGCGGGACCAAAGGACTCGAGCTTGGAGAGTTGTTGCCAGTAACCGCCGTGGATGTAAAGAACAAGCGGTGCGTTGTCGGCCTTAGGGGTGACGAAGTCAATCGTCTGAGATGCCAGACCACCGTAGGAAAGCGTTCTTAGTTCCAGCCCAGCATCAACACACCAGGTGCGGCTGACTTGGCTGTCGGCCGAGTACTCGGTTAGGTATGGCCCGATGTTGCCGCCGACACAACTGCTGGGCGAATATTCACGCTCGAGGTCTGGCGAACTTAGCGATCTCCAGCCAAGGCGAGCACCGAAGCTGGCATCATTCACTGTCTTGGAGGACCTGCATGAACTCAACTCGGTTGCCAAATGGATCGTGGGAGAAAACCCGGTCATAGCCTTCCACAGGCACGTCGTCGAATACCTCGTGCCCAGCGTTTGAAACTGCTGACTTCAACGCAGCCAGATCGTCCACAAGTAGAGCAGGGTGAGCCTTTTTTGCCGGGGTGAAGTCGGCCTGTGCACCTAGGTGAACCTTGAGACTGCCCGCCTCAAACCAGCAACCTCCGTTCACAGCCAGGTCAGGTGGCTTAGCAACGTGCGGGATGCCCAACACGCCAGAATAGAAAGCAATGGCTTCAGCCTCCCCGCCGGGAGGCATAGCAAGCTGGACGTGATCAATTTGAAGGACGCGCACAGTTCAATTCTGCCACGGCTGCCCGCCCACATCTAACTTGGTTTGACCCGTCGCCTTTAGCACCTGCTCCAGGGATGAGCTAAGCAGTAGTCATGCTGGAATCGCTGCGGTCGGTAGTCCGCCTTAAGTCCTTCGAAACTGATGCTGTAGCAAGGCGACTTGGGTCAGCTGCGAACGTCGACGATCTTCGCAGAATTGCTAAGCGCAAGCTCCCTGCCGGGGTGTTCGACTACATCGACGGCGGGGCCGAAGATGAGATGGCAATGGCTCGCAATGCCAGTCGTTTCGCTGACCGCACGCTTGTGCCCCGAGTACTTCGTAACGTGGGCGAGGTTGACGCCTCGTGCAAAATCCTGGGCAGGCGTCACAAAATGCCGCTGATCCTTGCGCCAACCGGATTCCCAAGAATTGCCCATCCCGATGGAGAGCTGGCCACTGCTGGTTCCGCCGCAGACCACGGCGTTCCCTTCACGCTTTCGACCATGGGCACGCGTTCGATTGAAGAAGTTGCCGATGTCAGTGCCGGCAGCAAGTGGTTTCAGGTGTATGTCTGGCGAGACAAGGCGCTGGTGAAGGACATGCTTGACCGAGCCCGCGAGAGCGGCTTCGAGGCCATCTGCATAACGATCGATACCGCAGTTCTTGGCCGACGGGAACGTGACGTTCGCCGCGGCATGGCTATGCCGCCAAAGCTTGGCCTGGACACCTTCGTCGAAGGAGCGCTGCGGCCTGGCTGGGTGTGGGAGTTTCTACGAAATGACCCGATCATCTTCTCCAACGTTGCCGTAAGCGGCAAGAGGCTTGGTGGCAACTTTGCCGACGGTACTTCCGCGGTATCGCTTGCTGAGTTCACGGTGGAGCAGTTCGATCCAGGCCTGTCCTGGGATGACGTTGAATGGATTCGTTCCCAATGGGGTGGCCCCGTAGTTCTGAAGGGCGTGCAAAGCGTGGCTGACGCCAAAATCGCTGCCGATTCGGGCATCGAAGCCGTTGCACTTTCCAACCACGGCGGCCGACAACTCGATTCCTCCCCCGCCATCATCGACCTGGTCTCACCTGTAGCTGATGCGGTGGGCGGCCAAACCGAGATCTACTGCGACGGTGGCGTTCGCCGAGGCAGCGACGTCGTCAAGGCCCTTGCCTTGGGGGCCAACGCCTGCATGATGGGCCGGCCACATTTGTACGGCCTGGCTGTAGGCGGTAAGGCCGGCGTTGACCATGTGCTGGACTTCTTCCAGTCGGGCATCGAGCGCACAATGGCGTTGTCTGGTGTGACCTCGATTTCTGAAATCGACCGAAACCTCATCGAAGGCTTCTAACCGTTGCTCTGCTGCTGTTCCGCTGCTGGGGCTTCTTGCTCACCTAGAACTCACCCACTGACGGACGATCAACCAAAATCGGGCAGTGAGCCTGGCCCACGACATCCATAGTGACTGAGCCATGCGCTAGCCGAGATACCCCCGACCGCATGTGCGTTGCCATTGCAATCGCCGCAGCACCGTAGCGTTTTGCGTAGCTGGGGATCTCTCGATTTGGCTGTGGGCTGTGAAGAACGTCGTAGTTGGCCTCGCGACCTAACACCGCCTGCGCCTGATCTGCGAGTCGGGCGATCGCGTTGGTCTCCAGTGAAATGTCAGGCCCACCTGGAGCATCTTCTGGATCGAAGACAGTCACGAATCTGACATCGATTTGCAGACTTTTGGCGAACAGAACCGCAGATTTGGCGATGGTCTCACTGAAGCCTGATCCGTCGATGCTGATATGCAGCGGCCCGTCTGGCCAATCGCTCCGGGCCTCAACCTTTGGACCCACTAGCAGCATGGGCTGGCGCACTAGACGGAAAACGTCTTCTGCCAGATTCGGGACAACGCCGGCGCTTCGCCCTCTTGCCCACGAACTCAGCACCACAAAAGTGTCGGGCACTAGGTCGAACTCGCCGGCGATATCTTCTGCCGCTGAATAGGCGATACGACGCACCTCCAGCTTCGGCTTAAGGTCGATTCGGTCAAGAAGCCGCTTAGTCAGGGTTTCGATTCCAGATGAGGCTTGGCCTTTCTCAACTAGCGCTAGCACCTGCAGCTCGGCATCCCACTTTTCAGCAAGCTGCCTCCCGACGGTAAGTGCCGCAGGGGAAGTGATACTTCCGTCGAGAGGCACCAGCACCCGGCTATGCATTGGAGATCCCGGTCTGTGCCATGTGCTGATCCTGAATTGGATGATGCGGACTTCCTAGAGTCGAAGGTCCCTACTTCAGGAGGTCTTGGGACTTTGGACTCTGGGCGCTGGGGAGGTCCTCAACGACAATCAATGCATGAAACTAGGCAGACAAAATCGGCTTGAGGATGTCGTCAGGGCGTGACCGACACCATCTGCGAGCGCGATCACGCAACTGACCGAGGGAAACTCAGGCGAACGCTGTCAACTCCGCTCCTCGTCTTTTACGGCCTCGGAGTAACGGTTGGTGCCGGCATCTTTGCGCTGGTCGGAGAGATCCTTGGCTCAGCTGGATCACAGGCCCCTCTAGCATTTCTTGTCGCCGGCCTCATAGCCGGGCTGACCGGTATTTCATACATGGCGCTGGTCGCCCAGTTTCCGCGAGCCGGTGGCGAAGCAGTTTATGTACGCCAAGGAATCGGAATTGCGGCAGGCCGGATTGCTGGGCTGGGCGTGGTCGTCACTGGCGTCATTTCAAGCGCCGTCGTTTCCTTGGCCTTCGCTGGCTATGTGACAACGCTGATTGATCTGCCCGAGCGAATGACGGCGATTGCGATCGTCATCGTGCTGTGCACTGTCGCTTGGTGGGGCGTGCGCGAGAGCGTGATTCTCGCAGCAGTTGTTACTGTCCTAGAGGTAGGCACTTTGATAGTGGTGGTTGCGTTCGGCTTTCAACATGTCAAGCTCGACAACTTAGCTCCGGCGTTCAATCCATTTGCAGACGGGGCGATGGGTCCGGTGCTGGCTGGAGCTGGCATTGCCTTTTTTGCGTTCATCGGTTTTGAAGACATCGCCAACATGGCCGAAGAAACGATCAACCCAAGGCGAACGGCTCCTCGTGCTATCGCCTGGACTCTTGGAGTCACCCTGATTGCCTATGTAGCGCTAGCCCTTATCGCCGCCGCCCTGCCAAACCGCGGTGAGATCGTTTCCTCAAGCGCACCAATGACAGTGATCTTTTCCGAAGTCAGCGGCCTGAATTCGGCGCCCATTGCCACGATTGCAAGCTTCGCAATGGTCAACGGCATTCTGGTGCAGATCGTGATGGCGTCCAGAGTCCTGTACGGAATGGCGGTGGATGGGCAGCTCCCCAAATTGTTGGCCTCGGTTGATCTGCGGCATAAGACACCCGCCAGAGCGATCATCTTGGTTGGCATCGGCATTGTCGTGCTTACCGCATTCTTCCCGCTTGTCACTTTGGCCAAAGCAACCAGCGTGATCACCTTGACCGTCTTTACCTTGGTGAATTTGGCGCTGGTGCGGCTAAGCGTGACGAATCCGAATCTCAGAAGGAAGCGTTGGATGATCAACGGAGCCGTCGGCGCCATTGCATCAAGCGCACTCGGACTTCAGCAAGTGATCGATCTGCTGTAGGTACCCGGCCATGCTGTTTGCTTTTGTTTAGGCAGACTCGAGGGGCAGGACAAACCTGCTTCGTGCAACTCAAACATGAGCGAACGCCTCTAGCTGATGAACCCGGTACGCAAGTAGCCAGAAATAGGCGCGGTTGTTGCCTCGCCCCCGTTGATGTCATACAGCAACGCAGGAAGTGGCTCTCCGTCTTCTGGTCGTGGCGTGGTCGACAATCCAACGACGACCGTGCCGCTCCTGACCCAGATATCAACGGGATAGTACAAACCGTTGTCCCACGGAAAGGAGATCAGCTCAACCAACTCTGAACTGGCTGTGTCGAATCTGTACAAAGCCATCTGATCTACCACGCCAGAATCGTTCGGGTTTGGCCCGAACCCATAGATCGTGTTGCCCGAAAGTCCCGCAACCGTGAACGGTAAGCAACCTTCGGCAAACTCCCCGTCAAAACACTCACCCTCGGCTGGAAAGCTCTGTTCAACTTCGCCGGTAACGGTGTTGATTATGTGAGTTCTGGTGAACGCCTCGCCAAACCATCGCCCTACCGCTCGCTCGCCCTCGATGTAGTCGAAATCCGTTCCGCTTTCCCAGCCTCCTGTCTCAAGCAGTTCAGTCACGACACCGGTTTCCGTGTTGTAGGACCGCAGTGTCTCCTTCGTCAGCTCTGGGGTGGATGAGGTCCGCCTGACGTAGAGCACATGGAACGTGTTGTCCTCGGTGGGTTCGATTCGGATGCCGACAAGGCGAATGGTTTGGTTCTCCGCCGCGACCAGAAGCTCTTGGTCCCCGTCGGCGCCTGCAACAAATATTCGTCGGTCGTCGCCCGGCCTTTGATAAACGGTGCCGCGTAGATAGGTGTCGACCGCTGATGACACTGGACCCTCTACGACCTGGGCAAGTTGCGGGGTGTGAAATGACTGACGAACCCCATCTGGGCCATAGACAATTACCGGACCTGGCAGAGTTCCGACAGGGGCGATGCGGAACACATCAGTCTCGGGCTGGATGGCTGGCGCATCGGGCTGCCCTGTGGTTAAGGATGTGGTTGCGACGGGAGCCGACGGCGCTGAAGCCGATGAGCTAGACGAAGGTGTTCCGTCAGCCCGTGTCGTAATCGACTGCTGGTCTGTGTTGGTAGTTGGCACCTGTGTTGTAGTGGGGCCGGCGGCTGCATCTTCGGCCGGAGCGTTAGTACAGCCCGCCACGATCAGAGCCATCGCCACCGCTAACCTGACCCTTTGTTGTGAAGCCATCTGAGTCTCCTAGCCGTTACTCCCGGATCATCGGCATATTTAGTACTCGCTCTTTAACGCTGGCCATCGCGAGTTGCTTCAGTTTCGGCCCTAACGTTGCCGTACAGCAAGAGCTGGGCCATTGCGGTAAATGGCAACACGAACGCCGAAGCTAAAGCGGTCAGGGCCGAATAGAGCCCTAAAGGCAAGCCATTTGTAGCTAGCAGGAACGCCAACCCAGCAACTACACCAACCAAGGCAACAAGACCTTGAACCATCAGCACAACCGTTGCGGTATGGAACCACCGGCTTCGACCCGACACCAGCGCCGAGCTGCGAGCTAACGCTGCGGTTCCACTCTCTAGATCCTCAGTAATGATGGCCGAAGCCGAAAGCTGATAACGAACGTACTGCCTGATAGCCCAAGGGGTCCCGACGATGGTTACGGCCAATCCAAGAACTATCAAGGCGCCTCGAAGAGCTGCACCAACCAGCGGCCTCCAAGCAGCAAAGGCCGCCTTGAAGCCGGCCTTTGCTGAAACCGGGCGGCCATGCTCGATTCGGTCTGCCACATCAATGACCGCCGCGTTGATCGTTAGCAGGCCCAAGCCCTGTACTGCTGCTCCCGCCATGCCGATCAAGATGGCGCCGATTGGACCAAGGTTGGGGTCAGCTCCCTCGGGCGCGCTGCCGGCAAGCAGGCGCCCGATGCCAGCGACCAAAAGGCTTGCAGCAACAATCGCTGGAACATACATCGCCACCATGCGGAGCATGACGCCGCGGTGCCGCCAGTAGAAAGCCGCAGCGGAGGTGATGATCTGTCCAAGTCGACGGCGCCGGACAACGGGCATCGCGGGAAGCGGCGACCACGCCGTAAGTCCACTTAGGTACCACAGAACAATGGCGATCGCCGCCAGGATCCCGGTAACCCGCAACGGATGTTGTTGAGCAGTGAGGTATTGGGACGAGCCCCAACCAACTACAGCGCAGAACTGTTTCACCACAGGCGTCGTAGTCTCGGAACCGCCTGGCACCGCGACACTGGAAGATCGCAGTGTGTCGTGCCAGTCAACCGGTGCGGTCCAACGAGGCTTAGTGATTGGGCCAGTTGCCCCGCTGAAAGGCCCGAAGCGCTTCTCTCCCCAAAGTCCTTCGAAACTCAACCAAGCCAGCGGATCGTTTGGGTCAGTCACTTCGTCGGGCAACAGCACCACGTCTGGGTTCAGACGACGGCTGGCGTTCTGAGTGTTGTCACAGCCGAATCCCTGGCTGCCACTTCGACCAAGGTAGAGCGCCGGGGCAAAGTAGCTGGCGTGTGAACCGATTGCTGGATAGACGACTGGGTGTGATCCAACAAGCTCAAGTTTCTTGCCGCCCCACTCCGCCACCTCGCCTCCGAAATGCTGGGAGTAACCGATGCTGGCTGGTTCAACAGCTAAAGCCTCTTCGACGGTGCCAACTTCGAACAGAAGCTGAATCCCCTCCCAGTCGCCTTCGTGAAGATTGTTGTAGTCGTTGTAGTAATTGAAAAACCAGTACTGAACCGCCAGCTTGTCTGGCCGGTCGGACTGAGTGGCAATATGCGCGTAGACCACGGCATTGCGGCCTTGGTTGTAGCGCTGATAGTCCCTCTCGTAGAGACATCCCGGGCCAAAAGCGTCACCAGGGAAGTCGATGTAGAAACCACCACCCATACCGAATATGTCAGAAGCAGTTGGTCCACGAAGAACAACCGGGTTCTCCACTCCAATCTGCCTTAGCAACATGTGCGGGTTGTCGAGAACCAGATCAGCAGGAGCGGGCGCAAACTGCTCGCCCGAGGTGTCGCACGGCTCGGTTTGGGGCCGCAAAGCAATTACCGGCGCATATCTTTCAACAAGTTCGGTCTCAGCCGATTGGCCATCTTGTGCTGCGGCAGCTTGTGGGCGAATCAAGACCGCGACAATCGCTAAAGCCAGAGCCCACAGGGCCACTGTTAGGCGGTTGACGCATGAATCTGAGTCAAGCACACAGGTGTTGTTCGCACCAGCAGGTTCACACTTGCCACCAGTACTACAATGTGGTTCCACCGATAACCATGTTGGCCCCCGAAGACAGCTAGAGGACACAGAGTTCCTCGCAAGGCCCGCCAAATGGACTTGGGGCATCAGCTGGAAATAGGGTCCGCCTATGGACTCACTTTCGCTGGCTCGAAGCATGCGGGGATCAATCGGCATGCTGGCTATGCATTGGCTGATGGCACCGTCAACAAACGACAAGGCAGCTGCGGCCGGGATGCCCGAAGGTATCCCGGGTTATGCAGTGGGCCGCCTTGGCGTGCTGGGCGATTGCCCAGTTGACAACGTCGTCGGCGGAGCCTTTTTTTGGAACCCGGAATATCTGACCTCCCAAGTACAGGCCGGCCGGGCGGTCATAAGTCCGGCAGCGGGAGCTGAAGTGTTCGCCCGAATCTGTCAGGAGTGGGGCGAATTTCACCTTGACGGTTTCGACGGCGCCGAAAGACTCGGAGAGCTAGCCGAACGAGTCGTCAGTTCTGCGAGCCCCCTCGGTGCGCCAATGTTTGTGGGTTGGAGAGACCAAACCCTTCCTGAGTCCGGGCCAGGTCGAACGATGCAGCTTTGCCAGACCTTGCGCGAGTTGGGCTTTTCGCGGTTCTGCACAGCAGTGATGGCTGCAGGAATGAGCCCTCTCGAAGCAATTATGAGCGGGCCGACCGGCGCATGGAATGCAAAGATGTTTGGGTGGCCCGAGCCATACCCAGACGGTGAATCAATGACGGAGGCTCGCAGCCAAATCGAAGCAGCCGCCAATTTGCTCCACGCGGTTGACTTCGAAGTACTCACTGACGACGAACGTGGCGAGTTTCGGTTGCTATCCAAAGCAGCTCGCGATCATGCTGGAACCAAGATGACCCCAACCTCAAGCGCTATGGCGCCAGGAAGGTAACGACCATGGCAATTGACATCAAGTCGGTAGACGAAGCGCTCATGACCACTAGGGCTGTCAGGCGACGGTTAGACCTCGAGAGGCCAGTTGATCAGCAGATCTTGCTCGATTGCATTGACATCGCCGAGCAAGCGCCATCGGGCGGCAACCAAGGAAGCCGGCGCTGGATCATCGTTCGGGATCAGCGCACCAAGGATCGACTGGCCGAGATCTACATGGAAGCCGCTGGCAAGTGGATGATCGAAGCTCATAACAAGATCGAGGGAACCGGCCATCCTCAAGAAAAGGTTATGGCCTCGGCCGCCCACCTGGCCACCCACCTTGCCCAGTGCCAGGCAATCGTCTTCCCCACAATCATCGGCGTTCACGATGGAAGTGGACGGCCGGGTCTGTTTGATTCGGTAATTCAGTCGGTCTGGAGCTTTTGCGTTGCTCTCCGTGCCCGCGGCCTCGGAACTGCGTGGACCACGGCAATCTTGGCCAGACAAAACGAGCTGACCGATCTGCTCGGAATTCCTGATGACGTAACCCCAATAGCGATGTTGCCAGTCGGTTGGATGAAGGGATCATCTGTGAAGCTGGCCCCTAGGCTTCCGGCCCGAGAGATTACCTACATCGACGGCTTTGCTCGCACCTGGGAGCGTGGACCTAGCGAGTCACCATCGGTTGCCGACGGGCCCGGTTGCGTGGCAGAGGCCGATATCAAGGCATCACCAGAGATAGTTTGGCAATTCGTAACCGACATCAACTTCGGATCCGACCACAGCCCAGAGTTCACTGGCGCTCGTTGGGCCGACGGAGCCGGAGGCCCAAGCCTTGGCGCCAAGTTTTTTGGTTCCAACAAACACGACGCCATTGGCGAGTGGGAAGTGCCTTGTTTTGTCAATCAGTTTGAGCCCGAGCGCAGGTTCGGTTGGATCACATCAGATGTTGACAATCCGGGAGCACAGTGGTGGTTCGAGCTGGATCGAATCGCTGGAGCAACTCGTTTGCGCTACCGACTGATTCTCGGCCCCGGACCGTCTGGCCTTACCGCCGCAATCGAACGCATGCCCGACAAAGAGGCCCGTATCATCGCAGGCCGAATTGGTGAACACCGCGCCAACATGCAGTCAGTGGTCGATGCCATAAAGGTTGCTGCTGAAGATGCCACTCCGAAGGTCAAGAAGTCAGGTACCCAAGCGCCGCTCGCTCCGCCTTATCAACCTTAGGCCTGAGGTCCGCGAAGATCGGCGCTGCGGGCGTGACCTTCCATGCCTTCGAGCCGTGATACGCGAGCCGCAACCGGAGACTCTTTGGCGCCTGCTTCCGCGCTGAGTTCTTGCCACGTCAACTGCTTTACAAACTTCAGGGAGTTCAAGCCGCCCGTGTAACGAGCAGCGCGACCTGTTGGCAAGATGTGGTTTGGCCCAGAAGTCTTGTCACCGAAGGTCACGTTGGTGTTGGGGCCCAAGAAAAGTGAACCGTAGTTACGCAGCCTCCCCCGCCACCAATCCAAATCTTGCGCCAACACCTGAAGATGTTCTGGTGCGTAGTCATCACAGACGGCCGCTGCCTCTTCGTTGCTATCAACCAGGATGATTTCCCCGTAGTCTCGCCACGCGGCCACTGCTGAAGCCCTCGCCGGATCGGGCAAGTCTTCGGCGTGGCGTTTGCAAAGCTCATCCGTTGCTTGGGCCAGTTCGGGCGAGGTGGTCACTAGCCATACAGGAGAATCCGGCCCGTGTTCGGCTTGGCCAATTAGGTCAGTGGCCACCATCACCGGGTCTGCCGTGTGGTCGGCCGCGATCATTGACTCAGTCGGCCCAGCAATCACGTCAATTCCGACCCGACCGAATAACTGACGTTTGGCTTCGGCAACAAAGCTGTTTCCGGGTCCGACGATCATGTCGGCCTCCAGTCCGGTAAACAGCCCGAATGCCAAAGCACCAATCCCTTGGATGCCACCGAGGCCCAACACGCGATCGGCTCCTGCGACCTTGGCCGCATAGAGAATCGCAGGGTGAACGCCGCCTCTATCGTGCCGAGCTGGAGAAGTAACAACGACCTGTCCGACACCCGCAGCTTTGGCAGTCGTCACACTCATTAACGCAGAGGCAATGTGAGCGAAGCGGCCAGCCGGCACATAGCAGCCAGCCACATCAACCGGAACGTTACGTTGGCCGGCGCGAAGGCCTGGCTCCACTTCGATTTCGAATTCGGTCAACGACGCCATCTGTGCTTCGGCGAATCGAAGGATGTGCCGGTGCGCGTACTCGATGTCTTCCCGAACGCTTAGGTCTAGTTGACTTGCTGCGTTCGCTATCTCTTCAGCGGTGACCTCGATGGGGCCTTCCCAGCCGTCGAACTTTGTAGCCAAGCTGATCGCTTCAGCCTCGCGTCCGTTCTCGAGCTGATCCAGAAGCTCAGTAACTGTCTTCCTGACTCCAACGTCGGTCTCGTTTAGTGGGCGAGTGGCTCGTTTGATGTAGTTGATGGTCATGAGGTTCCTGCCCTTTATTGATCTGGTTGACCCAGCTGACTAACTGATTTGTGCAACATTGATTCGATATCTGCCACCGAGCTGGGCCTCGGGTTTGTTCGGGCCGCTGCATCACCCAAGGACTTGTGGGCAATCTCGTTGAGGCGGTCGACGCCAACGCCGATTTCACCCAGACTCGTCGGGATCGCCAGGTCTGCCAGCATGGAGTTGATGGCCCCGGCGAAAGCCTCGTGGCTCGTGTCAGCTAACCCCATAGCAGTGGACATTACCTCCGTCTTGGGGCCAAGAACGTTCTTGTTGTATTCGATGACCGACGGTAAAAGTACGGCGTTAGTTAACCCGTGATGCGTGTTGTAGACCGCACCGACCATGTGACTCATCGCGTGCACGAGACCCAGACCCTTCAGAAACGACACGCCAGCCAAGCAAGACCCTGTCAACATCGCCGCCCGAGCTTCAAGGTTGGAACCGTCTTCCACCGCTCTCGGCAGCCATCTCCAAATCAGCCTGATCGCTTCAATCGCTAGGCCGTCACACATCGGATGGAAATCTGGCACCGAGTAGGCCTCGATTGCGTGGACAAGCGCATCAACGCCGGTCCACGCGGTCAGATTGGGCGGAAGGCCCAGTGTCAGTTCCGGATCGAGGATTGCGGCAACCGGACGATGTTCGGGGTGCCAGACACAGATCTTGACCCCCTTGGCGGTGTCAGTGACCATCGCAGTGCTTTCGGTCTCGGCTCCGGTTCCGGCCGTGGTCGGGATACAGACAAGCGGCACAAGTTGTTCACTGCTCAATGACGGACTGGTGTCGGCGTCGTAGTCAAACTGATCCAGACCAAATCTATTCCTGGCGATCAGACTCATGGCCTTGCCGCCGTCCATACCGCTACCCCCGCCAATGGCGACGATTCCATCGTGATTGCCACCAACAAAGGCAGCTCGACCATCGCTTATGTCGGCAACTGTTGGATTAGGCGAGATACCAGCGAACAGTCCGGGCGACAGTCCTGACAAGCCCAACAAGTCCAGGACCCTGGAGACAAACGGCAGATCCACGCTGTTTCTGTCAGTTACCACCAAGGGTGCAGCCATGCCTGCCCGGGAACAGACCGAGCCGATTTCAGCGACCCGGCCCGACCCAAAGGCAATAGGAATTGGAAACGACCAGTCGGCAGGCGTAAGAAGGTTCAAGGCTTACCTTTCGGTCAAGTTCACCCAGTCTCAGCCTTGCTGGTGTCGATGACAACCCCCGCCGCCTTCCAAGGTGGTGGTGAAACTGTGGCACTTGGTCTGACCTAGTGGTAGCGTCATCGGCCGTGTCCACTACACAGCCGTCTGGGTCCGCTTACCAGATCCCCAGCGCTCTTCGGTCGGTTTTTGTATTCCTACTGATCTATTTCTTCCTGGTAGGAGTTTCCTCCCTCGAAGCCGGAATCAAGATCATGGGCGAGGACACCCAACAGAGCCTCTTTGCCGCTGCCGGTAACCCAATAGCCGCTCTGTGTATAGGCGTTCTTGGCACAATCCTGGTGCAATCTTCGTCCGCATCTACCTCGGTGATTGTTGGCCTCGTTGCCTCCGGGGCGCTTGGACTGGAGGATGCGGTGCCGATGGCAATGGGCGCAAACATCGGCACAACCGTTACCAACACGCTGGTTTCCCTGGGCCACATTCGCCAGTCCGATGAATTCCGTCGAGCCTTCGCCGCCGCAACAGTTCACGATTTCTTTAACCTCTTGGCTGTTGCTGTGCTTTTGCCATTGGAGATCTTTTTCGGTGTTATCAGCGGTCCAGCCACACGAATAAGTGCCAGTCTCGTTGGCGCGGCTGGCACAGAGTGGAAGAGCCCGATTAAGGCTTGGGTCAAAGGGCCGGTAAATCTGCTGAAGAGTTTCTGGGAGGCTGTCGGCACTAGCGGCAACCTCCAGGGCACTCTCATGGTCCTCAGCGGGCTGGCAATAATTCTGCTGTGCCTGGCGTTCATCACTAAGAACATGCGGTCTCTTGTTGCCGATCGAGTGGAACGATCTGTTAACGCGATGTTGAGCAAGGGTGGCGGGTTTGTTGCGTTACTGCTTGGCCTAGTCATCACCATTGCGGTGCAGTCCTCCAGCATCACCACATCAATTCTCATCCCGCTGGCCGGCGCTGGTGTGATCACCCTGCGTAACGCATATCCGGTAACTCTTGGAGCAAACGTCGGAACGACGATCACAGCCCTTCTTGCTTCACTGGCTGCGTCGAGCCCAGAAGCTCTTACCGTCGCTTTGGCCCACACCACGTTCAACGTGCTGGGAATCTTCGGTCTCTACATCATCCCGCTCGCCCGGGACTGGCCCATATTTGCTGCCGAGCGGCTAGCCGGTGTCGCTGTCGAGCGGCGCACTACCGCGGTGGCTTATGTGGCCGTAGTGTTCATTGTGGTACCGCTTCTCGGCGTAATTATTCTCGGCTAGCGGCCAACGAAAGGTATTCCCGATGGTTCTTTCATTCTTCAAAGGAAGTTCAGGTGAGGGCAACTTCGCGCCAATCGTTGCGAGGTCTGTGGCAATGCTCGGTGATGCTCGCCACTCCTTTGACCTTGCTTCTTTGGCCTTGCTGACTGGCGCTGACGCTTCGGCTGTGGCTGCCGACATTCGCTCAACCGACGACAGGATCAACCAAGCTGAACAAGAGCTTCGGAGCGAGCTGGTAGTGCACGTAGCTGTCCAAGGATCGGCCGATATCGGCTCGGTACTGGGGTTCACGTTGCTGCTCAAGAAGATCGAACGCATCGGTGATCAAGCCAAAAACATCCTGGAGCTCGCCGAGCAGGGCGTGTCATTCAGTGACAGTGACGACCTGGAAAAGATGACAGCGGAACGCACACTACTGTCGGGCTTCTTCGCCGAAGCCGGAGAGCTGCTCGGAGCGTCGGACCCAGACCGCGACGCTATTGACGAGTACTCGGCTCGAGTAAGTGAATCTGTCGCCTACTTCCAGTCCAAGATCGATGAGTTCATGAGTTCTCAGCGACCCGGGTTCGAAGTTGTACCTTTGGCCATCTACTATCGCTTCCTCCGTCGAATCGGAGCGAACCTGGTTGGAGTCGTTCGAACGTCAGTGGACCCTGTTCCCCATATGGACTACCTCGAAGATGGAGCGGTAGACACCGACGACTGAGCGACTCTGCGCTCTACTGGCACAGCGCTCTACTGGCACAGCGCTCTACTGACACAGCGCTCTACTAAAACAGCTAGTTGAATTCTTCGTCGATGTATTGGTGGACGGCGGTGTTCGATTCGCCCTTGAGTCCAAGCGTCTTTCGCAGCTTTACGAGATCACGCAGGTTGGCGCCTTCGATTGACAGCGTCCGGGCCACCTCACCCGTGTTGTGAACTTCAACGTCGGTGACTTCGGCTTTCATCTCGCCCAACTTGTATCGCCTTCGTCGCTTGGTGACTTGCACAGCACGGACTCCGTCGTGATCCTCAAGACCTTTGAGCGCGTCTTCGAGACTGAATCGTTTCTTGCTACGAAGGCGGTCCATTTTGAGTGCCGCGTAGATCGCTTCCAACTCTTCGGGGACCGACTCTGATGTTCGATGCGTCTGAGATGTCCATTCCTCGAAACCCTTAGTTTCTGAAACTAGTTCTTTCGTCTTCAGCCGGTTGTCACGGATTTTGGCGTTGAAGTCCAGATCATCAACGATCAGATAACAGTCATCAACCTCTTCACGCGTCTCGGAATCCGCGAGGTCGCGAATGATGCTTCGGGCCTTGGGATACTTGCCCCACACCCGGTATTCATACCGAGCTGGCCGGGAATGATCTGTTTGAGATGCGATCCTTAAAGCATCTCACAGAACCACACGCTTTGTGTTCAACCACTACACAGAGACCAGTGTCTTGGGTCACCTGGTTCGAAGGAATTGCCAGGTAGCCCTTATCGTTTAACTTGATATGTCTAACCCACTAACTGGCCTTCGTCGCTGCGCTACCCAACGAGGATTTCGAGCGCTCAACAGCGTGGTGCTTCCCGCAGTGAAAGCAGGCATTGGTTCGCCGCTGCCGATCGGCGCAGGCTTGGTTGTTTTGGAAACCACAGGCCGTAGATCAGGCAAGCCTCGCCAGGTTCCGCTCGTTGCTGTCCGTGTTGGTTCAAGGGTGGCAGTCAGCACCGTCAGGCCAACTCGTTGTGGGTTAAGAACTTAGAGGCAGAGCCCGCAGCTTCGGTTTGGGTTGGCGGCCGCAAGCGTAATGCCGTCGCCAGCGTTGACAGCGGTTCGTTGTCCGTGGCTAGCCTAAAACTCACCCGGTAACTACGCTCCTTCCTATGAAATTGGTCCTCCGTGCCGTCAATTCCGTTACCTGAGAATCCCTCGCTTGAGCACCTCAAGAGCCAAGCGAAGTTGGTCCGTGATCTGATTCGTGGCGGTGAACCAGGCGCCCTCTCGATGATCGATGAGTTTCATCCCCGCCTCGAAGCTGCCGAGCTGCAACCCGAAGAGCAGGCAAGTTTCAAGACTGCCGACGCCCAACTGATGATTGCACGGCTTTACCGGTTCCCAAGTTGGAACAAACTCCGGGAGCACCTCACGATTGTGAGCTCCCACATCTTCACCTCGAGCGCCGAGGGCGGAACGAAACACGGCAGCGAGGCCATGTTTGTGAAAAATGCATGCCTTGACTATTCGGGCGACGGGCCCAGCCCTTCAGATCGGTTAGCGGCAGCTCAGCAAATGCTCGCTGCCGACCCAGCGCTTGCCACCGGCTCCGTAGAGGCACTTGCCACCGTTGGGGATCATCGTGCACTTGCCAGTGCCCTTGACGAAACCCCCGATGCGGTCAACACCAAATGTGGGCCAAACGACTGGCCGCCTTTGTTCTACGCGGTCTACTCACGGCTGACTACCGATAACCCTGAATGGTCTGCAATCGAGACCGTGAAGGTTTTGTTGTCGGCTGGCGCTGACCCGAACGCTGGCTTTTTCTGGCGAGGGCTCGTTCCGCCGTTTACAGCGTTGACGGGAGCAATCGGCGGCGGCGAAAGCCACCAGGCCTGGCACCCCGAAAGACTTGAACTTGCCCGACTACTACTTGAAGCCGGCGCCGATCCGAACGACGGGCAATTGTTGTACAACAACGGCATCGGCGGGCAGAACCACGACGACCCCTCCCACCTAGAGCTGCTGGTGGAGTTCGGGCTCGGCACTGACACGAACGGGCCTTGGTACCAGCGTCTCGGCTCTCAATTGAGGGAAATCGACGAGCTTCTGTATGACGAAGTGGAGGCGGCCGCCAAGCGGAACCGACCGAACATCCTGGCTTACCTCGCCAGCCTTGGTCTCGACCTCGAACGCCCCGTTGGTCGGTCTCAATTGCCTCCAGCACGTATCGCTGCCGCTGAAGGCCACGTCGAAGTGATGGCAGTCCTAGCCGACGCCGGAATAGATGTGGAGATGACGCCAACCGAGCGTGCACTCCAGTACACGCGTCGCAATGAAACCGACCAACTGAAACAGCTGCTGAGTGAGCACGGCAACCTACTTGAACAGCTCAAGGGCAAATACCCGGGGCTGTGCAAGAGTGTGTCAGCTGGCCAGGATCCAATGTTGAAGATGCTGATCGACTTGGGGTTCGACATCAACGATCTGTCTGACACAAAAACGGCACTCCACCACGCCGCCGAGGCCAACGACGTCGAGCGAGCCAAAATGCTAATCGAGCACGGTGCCAACCCCGATCTGAAAGACACCCACATCGGCGCTGACCCTTGGGGCTGGGCCAACCACTTCGGCCACACCGAAACCGCCACCTACCTAAATGGGGTCAAGTCTCAAAAGTAGCTAGGTTCGAATTTCTGTGGATAAGTCTGGCCACAAAGCGTCTCTTCTAGAGAAATCCCGGCCAAATTCAGCTGTAGCCAGCTGCTTGATTGGCAGCAAAGAATGCCGATTTAGACAAGGTGGAGGCCGATGCTGTCATCACCCTTGTCGTCTTAATCTTGACACTTGGGACACTAGTTGCCGACCGGTTCCCGCCGGCCGGAGTGGTTCTGGGCGCCACTGTCATTCTCCTGATAACCAATGTGATCACTTCAGCAGAAGCGTTTTCGGGTTTCTCGAACCCCGCTCCGCTAACAGTTGCTGCTCTCTTTGTGGTGGCGGCGGGAGCCCAACGAACCGGCTTGTTGTCTGGCCCGCTGGCAAAGCTGCTGGGCAAGCCAGGGGGCAAAGGCGTGGCACACGCCCGTCTGTTGATTCCCTCGGCCTTGTCCTCAGCAGTGCTGAACAACACGCCACTTGTGGCGATCCTCATACCTGACGTTCTTGCTTGGTGTAGACGCAACAGTCGCAACGGTTCGCGCTATCTGCTGCCACTCTCATACGCTTCGATCTTGGGTGGAACACTGACTTTGCTTGGCACCTCAACCAACCTGGTCGTATCAGGGCTGTTGGAAGAAACAGGCGCCGAAGCCCTAGGCATCTTCGAGTTCGCCAAGATCGGTTTGCCAGTTGCGCTAGTTGGCATGTTTGTCCTATTCGCCGTTTCAATCCCGCTGATTCCTAACCGCCGAGCAGCGGCAGATCAAGACGACGACGAGGCCCGGGCGTTCCTCGTTGAGATGAGAGTCGGCAGTGACAAATCGATGAACGGTCAGTCAGTTTCTGCTGCCGGCTTACGTTCCCTGGATGGCGTGTATCTTGCGCAGCTGCGTCGCAATGGTGGATCGATTGTGCCGGTTGGGCCCGATGAGATCTTGGCTGAAAATGACATCTTGACCTTTGTCGGCCAGGTCGACAACGTTTTGGACCTCGAGAGAATGCCCGGACTGACTTCGGTAGTTGAGCACCAGGTCGACTCAATCGATGCAGTTGACCGGGGCCTATTTGAAGTAGTAATCGGCCGGATGTCAGCCGTGAACGGGATGACTCTACGAGAGGCTGATTTTCGCGCCCGGTATGGCGCTGCCGTCCTGGCGATTCATCGGTCTGGCCAACGTCTCGATGAAAAGCTCGGCGATGTCCGACTCCGCCACGGCGACACCCTAGTGCTGGTCGCTGGTGACGCATTTCGCCGCCGCTACGGGCAAAGCAAAGAGTTCCTCGTTGTCGCCGAGCTTGACGCGCCCGCCCCTGTCGCGTCGGCGAACGCGTCTATCGTCGCTGCGATTATTGTCGGATTTGTTGCGCTTGCAGCCACTGGCCTGCTGTCAACGTTAGAAGCTGCTTTAGTGGCAGCCGGTGCAATGGTGGCTTCGCGAGTCATGACTTTCGGGGACGCAAAGAACTCGATTGACCTAGATGTGATCCTACTGATCGCCTCAGCTTTCGGGCTGGGTGCTGCAGTTGAAGCAAGCGGTCTCGCCGACAGTATCGCCATAGGTTTCACTGGAGCATTCGAGGGCCTGGGAACGTTCGGACTGGTACTCGGATTGGTACTGGCAACGTCGGTGCTTACCGAGATTGTCACCAACAACGCTGCAGCAGTGGTCGTGTTCCCAATCGCTTTGGCGGTAGCCGGTCCAGCCGGAGTTGACCCGAGGCTTATGGCAATCGCATTGGCGATCGCAGCGTCAACCTCGTTCCTGTCCCCGGTCGGCTATCAAACAAACACGATGGTCTACGGCCCTGGCGGCTATCGCTTCTCCGACTACATAAAGGCCGGTTTGCCGCTAAGCATCTCGGTGCAACTGACCATTGCCGCCACCGTCACCCTGATGAGCTAACTCTCCAACGATAGGCACCCTGACGAAAGGTCGCCGACAGCGAGTCTTTAGTAGGGTCTGCCGATGGAACTCCGAACCCACCACGAGCCTAAGGACCACTCATGCGGTTAGCCGGCAAGCGCATCCTCCTGACATGCGCCAACACCTACATGGGCCCGCCAATAGCTCACCTGTTCAGCAACGAAGGGGCCGACGTCATCGCTGACACCGACTCACTTGTTTCACCGGATGCTCCTCAGCAGCTCATCGACTCTGCCGGGGACTTAGACGCGATTGTTGCCAACCTCGACTTGCCCGCGTATGCAGCAAAGCCCGCAGATATCGAAGACGGGCCTTGGCTAGACAGCTTCGACGCAATGGTGCACCCGTTGATGCGCCTCGTCAGAGCTTCTGCTCCGAAAATGGCTGAAGCCGGCGGCGGTTCCGTAGTGGCAATCACGTCGTCATCGCCACTACGGCGTATGTCTCCCCAAGCGGTCCCCTATGTAACCGCCCGCGCCGCACAGAATGCGTTTGTTCGCTCCGCCGGCCATGCTTTGGCCAAACAGGGCATCCGGCTAAACGCAGTTGCTCAGAACTTCGTGGCCAATGAGACCTACTATCCGCCTGAATTGGCCCAGAACGAGAAGTTCTTAAAGCGGTTGAGGCAGGACGTGCCCGCACAACGGTTAGGCGAAGGGTCCGAAACCGCAGAGCTAGCCCTCTTCCTTGCTAGCGAGTCATCGTCATTTATTTTCGGCCAAGTAATCAGCCAGGATGGTGGTTGGTCATAGCAGCCGCTAGCTCAACATTTCAGGGTTGCGCCCAGTGAAACCAAGGAGCTTGTGTAGCAACGGTGCGTCTGAGGATACTTCGACCTCATCGCCGAAGAAGCCCGAATCCGGTCCCCGGTATTCCGGGGCTACCATCCCCCGCAAGAAATCAAGCGCTGGCTGAATCGCATCGTCGGAAACCGAATACGGTCGCCCAGTGGCAGTGGCCAAGTCCCAGGCGTGAACGATGTACTCCCCCAGCGCCATCGCCAAAACCCCGTCGCCTGCCATACGGGAGGAAGACATCGTGACCACCTCGTCGGACACGCCGTCGGCGATCGCAGTGCAGATAACAGCCTGTGCGTTAGCAACAATGCTGTTCGCTGTCTGGGTTCCAACAAGCTCGAAAGTGTCGGGGTCAGGACGACTTGATGCGGCGTAGGGGTCCGAGAGCGCAGCGGCAAAATACTGCAACCAGCCGAGGGTGTGACGTTGAAGATCGCCCAGCGTGAAACCGTCGCACGTCGTTGGTTGCCCTAGGTCGACATCGCTCAGTTCGACAACATCGGCCAGGCGCTCAAGCACCTCGCCGAAAAGTTTGGCAGTCGCCCCAGGGTCGCTGAAAATAGCAGGGGCATTTGTTGGGAACAGGGGCAATTCGTTAGCGTCATCAGTCATGTAGGCAACCTAAGTGATCACCTCGTACTGCTTCTTGAAGATTCACGCCAAGCTCGGCCGATATCGTCATGGAGGTGCCCGGCCCCCTCCCCGATGACACTCGCGGAATAATCGATCCGGTCGAAATGCTGCGCCATGTCGACTTCAAACGTTCGCCTGCCGACGGCGGGCTTGAGGGTCTTGTCGAGTGGTTCTGGTCCGTAGCGTGGGACCTACCTGCAGGGGTCATTCACAATCAACAAGTCCTGAATCATCCGGCCGGCAACATCAGCGTCGGGACTATTGATGATGACGGCGCGCTCGATTCTCCCCAGGGTCGAATTTATGGGGTGATGACTGGGCTCAGCAGCAGAAGACTCACCGGACAGGGTTGGACAGTTGCGGCCAGACTGACCGTCGGCGGACTAGGTGTGTTTCTGGATGGTCCGGCTCGATCAGCGACCGACCTCCAGCTCACCCTGACTAACGCGATACCCGGTTTCGACGGTGAGGCGGCGACGGCTGAGGTATGTGCCGAGGAAGACAACGAGTCACGGATAGCCGTCCTACGGAGGGCGCTGGAAGGCCTGGTGGAGCGGCGCGAGCCGGCAATGATCACTGAGGCAAAAGAGGTCAGCCGAGTTGCCGCCATTGCCGAGCGTGACAGATCAGTCTGCAGAGACGAGCACCTCGCCAAGGCAGCTGGAGCCAGCGTAAGAACCCTTCAACGCCTTTTTGAAACCCACGTAGGAGTTAGCCCCTCTGCGGTGGTTCGAAGGTGGCGGATAATCGAGGCCGCCGAAGCAGCCCGAATGGCCATCGACAACGGCGACCAGTGGCGAGGCTGGGCATCAGTTGCAGCAGAACTAGGCTACTCAGACCAGGCTCACCTAACCCGAGACTTCCGACGCCATCTGGGCACTTCCCCGGCCGCCTATTTGTCCAAAGCCACCGGCCACGGCGCCTAGGTATCGCTGATTCGCAAGATCGGTTAAATCTGCGATGAACCGGGTCTCTAGAATGGGCTCAATGCTACGGACACCCACACTGCTGCCGCTGCTAGCACGGATGAAGAAGTCGGGACACTCGATGTCCTTGACCGACGCAGCAGACGTAGCCAAGATTTCACCCACGCATCTGCAGCGCATCTTCGCCGCCAGGGTGAAAGAAAGCCCGGCCAAGTACCAACAACGACTGCGGCTAGAGAGAGCGGCAGCAGATCTGCGCTCTAGTGGTTTGCGCATCACTATGAAAGAGGACCCCATGGCCACATCTGAAATCACCCGCGAGTCGATCGATGAAACTCCGACGGTTGTTGCCCGCCGCCGAGTCGACAAAGATCAAATGGCCGACGCCTTGGCCGAATGCCTTCCTGCCGCTTACGGATACGTGATGGAGGCGGGCCTGACGATGGCCGGGCCACCCTTTGTTCGGTACCTCAGCCAGTCTGCCGCGTTCTTTGAAATCGAGGCTGGAGTTCCACTGGTCGAGCCGGCCGGTGCAGTTCACCGAGAGGACCTGTTTGCGAGCGCGCTACCTGGCGGGGATGCGGCCGTGGCAATTCATCACGGATCTTATGAGTCACTGGGTGATACCCACCTGGCCATCGATCGTTGGATCAACGACAACGAATTGACGGCATCGGGTGGACCTTGGGAGATCTATCTAACCGACCCAGGTGAAGTTCCTAATCCGAACGATTGGCAAACCAAGATTGTCTCGCCGCTGGCTTAACTCAGAAAATCAGACGACAACAATCTCGGTTGCGTGCTTTTTGAGCCTCTTGCGAATAACAGTTGGCAGTTCTGAATTCGTAACGACCAATCCGACCGAATCGAGGCCAGCTACAACAAATGGTGCCTGGACTCCGACCTTCTCTTTGTGAACGGCGACGATGACTTCGGTGGAGGACTCGACGAGTGCCCGCTTGGTCGCCACCTCGTTGGCCGAGTTAGTTGTTAGCCCTGCCTCTGCCTCTAGCCCACAAACACCAAGCACGCCGATATCGAGCCGGTAGTCGCGCCAGCCATCGACTGCTTCGGAACCCGTGGATGCCATCCACCTCAGATCGACCTGGCCTCCCAACAAAATTACGGTCGCGCTGGCGTGATCTGCCATCGCAACGGCGACTGCTGGATTATTGGTAACAACAATGACCGAGAGAGTCGCCGGAATTCGTGACGCAATTTCTACGCTCGTCGAGCCTCCGTCAAGCCCGATGACCTGACCAGGCTTGAAACGCTTGACGATCTCGGCGGCAAGAGCAGGAACCGTTCCCGACGCTTCGCTACTTCGGCCAGAGAACGAGCCAGGCAATCGCGAGACCGGAACGGCACCACCGTGGACTCGCTTTAGCAAACCTTGGTCATGAAGCTGGCGAAGATCCCGCCTGACGGTGTCAACAGAGACTCCTAGTCGAGCTGCGGCCTCATTTGTGGTGACTCGCCGCTCGGCATTCACCTGTTCGAGTAACCAGGCTTGGCGTTCGTCAACTAGTTCTGTGTCTGCCAGTTCTGTGCCTGTAGTCGGATCTTTTGACATTTGCACGATAGTACACGAATTTGCCCGTATTGCTTTTCAAACGTGCAGGCGACCTGTACCGTCACCGAAATGAGCGCTGGTTTCCCAACAACAAACCCTGATGTCCAGATCAACAGCCTGGAGGTCCTTTCCAACAGCTGGTACACGTTGCAAAAGGTTGACTTCAACTACCGAAACCGCGCTGGAGAATGGTCCACACGCCAGCGCGAGGCCTATGACCGCGGCAATGGGGCCACGATTCTGTTGATCGATTGGACTCGTCGCAAAGTGTTACTTACGAGACAGTTCAGAGTGCCCGCTTACCTCAACGGCCACACGGACGGAATGCTGATCGAAACTGCGGCCGGACTGCTGGACGAAGACGACGCCGCAACTGCCATCAAGCGGGAGGCCGTTGAAGAAACTGGCTATGAAGTGCGTAACGTTGTGCCACTGTTTGAGCTCTTTATGAGCCCGGGTTCAGTGACTGAAAGGGTTTCGTTCTTTGTTGCTGAGTACACCCCAGACGATCAAGTAAACGATGGAGGTGGTCTGGACGACGAAGGTGAAGACATTGAGGTAATCGAAATCGACATCGACGACGCCATCGCCCAAGTTGGGTCGGGCAAGATTGTGGATGGCAAGACGGTCCTGCTGCTTCAATGGGCCCAACTCAACGACCCGGGCTAGAGGTTGTGTAGCCAATCCGCACCAAGCTCGTTTAGGCCCTGAGGTGACTGATGGGTAACAATGTTGTTAGTAACACTTAGGAGAGCAAGTTTTTATGACTGACACCAACGTCGATCCTTCGATCTCTGAGGCTTTTAGCCGCGGTCCCGAAGCCGAAATGGCCGAGCTGGGCGCCAACGTGGCGGCCGCTTCGGAATTGTCGATAGACGAGATCAATCCTCTTAATGCTCACCTTTTTCGTGAGAACCGCTGGCAAGAGCACTTCGCACGCCTGCGTGCGGAAGACCCCGTTCATTTCAACGAGCTAGAGACGGCGGGCCGCTACTGGTCGATCACCAAATACGACGACGTTCGAGCTGTCGATGGAGACTGGAAGACCTTTTCGTCCGCACCAGGAATCACTTTGGGGCAAAAGATTGTCGAACGCGGCGATGACGCTCCGCAAATCACCTCATTCATTTCGATGGATCCACCAAAGCAAACCGAACAACGCAACACCGTTCGCTCCGTAGCTGCGCCAAAGAACCTGCGCAATATCGAGCCGCTGATTCGGGAACGAACCGTCGACGTTTTGAACTCGCTCCCAGATGGCGAAACCTTCGACTGGGTAGACACCGTCTCCATCGAGCTCACCACGATGATGCTGGCGACCCTGTTCGACTTCCCGTTTGAGGACCGACGCAAGCTAACCCGCTGGTCTGACATCGTCTTTGCTATTCCTCAGCCTGGAGGCGTGGTTGAGACAATCGAACAAAAGCGCGAAGAGATGATGGACTGCGTCCGGTACTTCGAGGTGCTTTGGGAAGACCGCCTCCATAACCCCGGTGATGATCTGGTCACAATGTTGGTTCACGGCGAAGCCACCAAGCACATGCCCACAGCAGCTCACCTCGGCAATCTCCTGCTGCTGATCGTTGGCGGAAACGACACAACTCGAAACACCATGTCTGGCAGCATTTATGGCATGAACAAGTTCAGCGACCAGTACGACAAGCTAATCGCCGACCCGTCGTTAATCCCAGGCATGGTGCCTGAGATCATCCGTTGGCAGACGCCACTTTCTTATATGCGACGCACTGCCAACTTCGACACCGAAATTGGCGGCAAGCAGATCCTCAAGAACGACCAGATCCTGATGTGGTACGCCTCTGCGAACCGTGACGAAGACATGTTCGAGAACGCAAACGTGATCGATATCGAACGACCCAACGCAGACCGTCATCTGTCATTCGGCTACGGCGTGCACTACTGCATGGGTAGCCGCCTGGCCGAGCTTCAACTTCGGATTCTGTGGGAGGAGCTTCTGGCCCAATTCGAACGCGTCGAGGTGAAGGAAGAACCGACCCGCACTTTCTCATCATTCGTAAACGGCTACGCAACTCTCCCAGTCCAAGTAACCCGCAAGTAGCGCTCACACCATGGCATTGGTCGATCACAAAATCGTCGAGATGCCCGAGGATCCAGATAAAGCGACCATGCCTCCTTATCGGCGGTTGGTTGACTGGGTTCGGTCTGAGGTGGATGGGCTAAGCGTCACCCAGCTCGACTTCGACGATCTCGGTCCTGCGAACGAGTGGATGTGGTGGTCAATCCGTCGCCAGGTTTCGCACATGGCTTGGGATTCGCTTGTCTTTACTCATCGCCGCTGCGGCGCGCTGCTTTGGCCCGACGGCAACGAGCCCGAACCTGTCGTTTGGGAGCACCACCATTTCGGACCGAAGATGAAATATGACCGGATGCTCGACGAGGACCTCTATTGGCAGGTGCCTGACCTCATTGCGAAACTGGAGATAGGCATAGGTTGGCTCGAACGGGTAGCTAACGAGTTCACAATTGAGCAGCTGAGGGCGGAAAGGGTCAGCATTCGAGCCACCGAATTCTGGGCCTATGTGATCACCACACTGCCTCGTGGTGCAGACCCAGACCCCGATCACCCCGGCTTCGTTCGTTATGACTTGGAGGGTTCGCTTTGGATGGTTTTCTACGAAATGCTCAGCCACATCAGAACCATTCAGCGTCTTAAAGAACACCAAGGTTTGGAACCAACTGTTGAGCTTCCCAGGGTTGGCTACCTCCGGCTTCCGGAATATTGGGGCGACACAAACGCAAACGGACCATCGATGAAAAGAATCGAGATACAGAAGTGAGCCACACCGACTTGTCCACCATCAGCTCTGCCCAGGTCCGCGGTCTAGCTGTAGAGGCAGTGGAGTCTGCCGCGGTGTTCTTAGCTCGCTCCGCTGTGAAGGAACAATGGGATCAGCCGTCAGCTCTCGATGGAATGACAGTTGGAGCGCTTGCTGCGCACCTGGTCCGGGCCGCTGGCGCAACGATCGCTTACCTGGATCGCACACCTGTCGACCGCAGACCCGAAGATAACCTCCTAACGCCAATCACCTATTTCCACGCTGCCATCGACTCGCCCATCCACGAACAGATCAAAGACGTCTCAGCCACCGAAGCAGCCATCGGCCACCAAGCCACAGTAAACAAATGTCAGCAGCTGGCTATAGATCTGAGGGCCCGGTTGGCGTCTGAGCCCCACGATCGCCTCGTCGGTGCCCTAGGCGGTCGGCTTCTCACACTTGACGATTTCTGCCGGACAAGGCTGATCGAGGTCCTGCTTCACCTAGATGACCTCGCAGTCAGTACTGGTGAACAACGGCCCGAGACCGATCCTCTCGGGCCGGCAATCGTAATCGACATCCTGACCGGAATTGCAAGAAACCGCCACGGCGACTGGAACGTTCTCTACGCCCTCGCTCGGGCCGAACGGTCAGCAAAAGACCCAAACGTGTTCCCCGTCTTCTAGTCTCAGGATGGACTGAGGGGGACACATGATCTATCGGTGGGATGACTATTCGCTAGATGTCGATGCCCGAAGACTGACTGGCCCTGAAGGCGACGTTCACGTCGAGCCGCAGGTTGTCGAGCCGCAGGTTCGTAGCTGCCGCTTTGGCCCATTGGAATCAAAGCCCGTTCCGTAAGCCTCATGACAGGTACACCTTGGCGTTGCTGACCGAAGCCGACGAGCTTCTCGGGGACTCACCTTCGTCGGTTTTTTCGCGGTGCTCTCGCTTCAGCTGACACCACAGTTGCTCGATCTCCGCCGCACGACGGAGACCCAACCCTCTCTGCGCCCGATGACATTCAGGACAGTCCGTCGTCTACTAGAAGACAACAACTTCTGGAGGAGACACAATGACCGCCCGTTCAAACGACCATCCGCTCAAAGTCGATGGGCTTACCAAGCGCTACGGCAATCGTACCGTGATCGACAATCTCACCTTCACCGTCGAACCTGGCAAAGTCACGGGTTTCCTCGGCCCAAACGGCTCGGGAAAGTCCACCACGATGAAAGTCCTACTTGACTTAGCGTCCGCTGACCATGGCACGACCACCATCGGTGGCCGCCGCTATAGAGACCTGCCAAACCCCGCAAGCACGGTTGGCGTGGTTCTGGAACCCAATGCCTTTCACCCAGGCCGGACAGGACGAGACCACCTTTGCATCATCGCCCAAGCGACCGGGCAGCCAAGGCGCCGAGTTGATGAAAGTCTGTCCATAGCCGGCCTCGACCCCGACGCTGCGAAGCGACGAGTTGGCACCTACTCACTTGGCATGAAGCAGCGCCTTTCTCTTGCCGCCGCCTTGCTTGGTGACCCGCCCGTGCTCGTGCTAGACGAGCCCGCCAATGGGCTGGATCCCCAGGGCATACGTGATCTCCGCGACCTACTACGGGCCAGAGCCGCCAACGGAGACACGGTGCTGGTTTCAAGCCACCTGCTTACCGAGGTGCAGCACCTGGTTGATGACGTAATAGTCATTGCCGACGGACGTTTAGTCACAACGGGGACAATCGACGAGCTAACTGGAAAATCAGCCCATGTCCGGACTCCTTGCCCTGCTCGACTAGCAGAACTTCTACTGGCTGCCGGCGCCACGGCTCAACAGACTGCGGGCGACAGGCTAGTGGTAACCGGGCTCGATCTGGACAAGATCGGCGACACCGCTCACAGAGGCGGCCTCGCTATTCACGAGCTAGCACCAAACGCTGGCTCGCTCGAAGACGTCTTCCTCGCTCTCACCGCTCAACCATCCCAGAAAGGCAACTAGCCGTGAATTCAACAGACTTATTACGAAGCGAGTTACGCAAACTCACCACCACCCGCATGCCACTCTCTTTCCTCGCAGTCCTCACAGTGCTAGCTGCGATCAATGGCACAGCGGTTGCAATCGGCACCGACATGGACGGCTCGAAGACTTTCATTTCCACTGCTGCGGATCAAATCTCGCTGTTTGCGTTTGCCGGAAACGCGTTGATGATCGCAGGGTTGTTCGGTGCCATCGCTGCTGCACGCGAGTTCGGACACAACACAGTAATTGCTACCTATCTGGCAGCCCCACGCAGGTCGAAAGCGTTGCTGGCTCAGATGACGGCCATCGGGCTAGGCGGTGCAGTCCTTGGACTTGCCGGGGCAGGTCTCACAATCGGCGCCGTCGCTATCTCGCTTCCCATGACCAACTACGGCTTCTTGGCCTCGCTCGGAGAGGTTGCGCAGGTACTTGTGGCTTCGAGCTTTGCTGGCGCAGCCGGCGCCATATTGGGCGGCGGAATTGGAAATGTGATCCGCAATACGGGAGGCGCCGTCACCGCTGCAGTCGTGACTCTGATCATTGCGCCACCACTGATCATCCAATTGGCAAGCGGCACTGCTTCTTGGGTTCCAAGCGCTCTTGCCCTCGTTGTCTCCGGTGTCGCCGACACCACCGGCGTGGTTAGCGCGATACTCGCAATTGCATCCTGGGCTGCAGTCCCAGCATTGCTCGCTCTGTGGTCGATCCACCGTCAAGACATCGTCTGATCAGAGGCTCAGCTAGCAATCATCAGGAACGTCTCCCCCGTGCGACGGAGGGGAATCCATCCATGGAGGGGTGACACGCCATCACGTTGGCGCTTACCGTGGTTACAAGATGGCCACACTCGACCGAAGCCAAACCGAAGCCCAATTGCCAGCCGCTGTGAGCGGCTGGCAATGGCGCGACTGGTTTGAACCTGGTGAGCCTCATCCCTACGTCGGTCCGTTTAGTCGCTGGCCACGCACCACCGACGCAATTCTCGCACTTATCGTGTTCGCAGTCTCACTAGTTGCCGTGGCGGCGAGCGCCGTCGCCGATGGGGACGACCTGAGGCTAGGCGATATCGGCGATCACCCTGTTGGAGCCTTCGCTCTTCTTGCCATCAGCGCCGCAGTCCTCCTGCAGAGACGCTCTCAACCCATCGCTGTAACGGCGGCCGTGCTGGCCGCGATGATCGCTTGGGCCCTCGGAAGCTACGGGGACGGGCACGAACTGGCTCTTGTCGTTGCGATATATGGCGTGGGCCGTTACAGCACCGACTACCGGCAAAGCCTTGTTGCTGTGGGAGCTGTCGTTGGGGTCAGCCTCCTCGGTTCGGTGATCGATGGGAACCAACGCATCGACATTTGGCCCGCCTTCTTGTTCGCTATTGTGCCGTGGTACGTGGGCCGACGTATCCACAATCGCGGTGACTACCTCGCCTTAGTGCAAGAACGGGCTGAGCGCCTCGAAGCAGATCAACACGCCCAAGCTCGTCAAGCCGTATTAGACGAACGTTCTCGAATTGCCCGTGAGTTGCACGATGTCGTGGCTCACCAAGTTTCGATGATGACTATTCAAGCAGGTGCCGCTAGAACTATCGCCGGGACAGACATCGACAAGGCGGTAGCGGCCATGAGTGATGTAGAGCAGGCTGGACGCGAGGCCCTTAGCGACCTTCGACATCTCCTCGGTGTACTTCGCCCCAAGGATGCTGAGTCGGTGGATCTGGGCCCCCAGCCCGGGGTCGCCGACATCACAGCGCTCACCGACCAGCTCTCGCACATCGGATCCGATGTGACGGTTAACGTCACAGAATTGCCCGACGATCTTTCAATGGGAGTGGGTGTGGCCATCTACCGCATAGTGCAGGAGTCGATAACCAACATCATCAAACACGCTGGACCCAGACCTGTTGTGAGCGTCAACATTGGAATGGAAGATGGCCTAGTTGCCGTCGATATAACCAATAGTACCAAGGGCCTTTCCCCTGAACTCCCGAAGTCTGGCTACGGGATCACGGGCATGCGCGAACGCGCTGAAATCCTGGGAGGCACCCTAACGGCTGGACCACACCCGCCTCACGGCTTCTTTGTCAATGCCCGCCTACCTCTGGATCCAGGGAAATCGTGACTGTCCGGGTCGTGATCGTTGACGATCAAGCTCTGGTGCGAGGTGGTTTTGCCATGGTGCTCGGCAACCAACCCGATATTGAAGTCGTGGCCGAAGCTGGCACCGGCATCGAAGCGATCGAGGTGATTCGCAAGCATCGCCCCGACGTCGTGCTTATGGACATTCGAATGCCAGAGATGGACGGCCTAGCGGCGACTGCCGCCATTATCGAAGAATCAGATTGGCCCGTCAGGGTCATCATCCTGACAACCTTCGATCCCGACGAATACGTCTATCGAGCACTTCAGGCCGGTGCCAGCGGGTTTGTACTCAAAGACATCCCACCCGAAAATCTTGCCCCCGCAGTTCGCACAGTAGCCGAAGGTGGCGCGCTGCTTGACCCGAGCATAACGCGGCGACTCATCGGACAATTCGCTCGAACTCTTGCAACCGACGCCGCCGCAGCACGGCGGCTTGATTCTCTCACAGACCGCGAACGCGAAGTCCTCGTTGAACTGGCGAAGGGTTCAACGAACGCCGAGATCGCTGAGGTTCTGTACATCGGCGCGGCGACTGTCAAGACCCACGTGTCCAGCATTCTCACAAAGGTTGGTCTCCGCGATCGAGCCCAAGTAGTTGTTTTCGCCTATGAAAGCGGTCTGATCACACCCGGCAAGTACGACATCGGCAACTGAACTAGCTGAGTTGGTCGAGGAGTTTCTGGGCGTTTCTTGCAACAGATTTTCGCTGGTCGTCGGCTAGGCGACTCGCATGGGGAAGTAGCCACTCGGCTAGATCGGGATCGTCTTTTGCCCACTTGCCGAGCACCTTCATGCAGTTACTCAACACGATCCAATCGGTGTGACTAGCCAGATTGCCTTTGATGATTTTTAAGGCCCGCTGATGTTGAGCTGACGACATCCGTTCAACTAACACGTCAAAGATCAGAGACAGTGTCCACTGGTTTGACGCTTGATCTATTTCAGCGATCTCTGATTGCAAACCGTCGAGGATTTCCATGACCCATCCGGGTTTGGCAATCGTCACTCGCTTCATTGCGCTTGCCACGCGAAGCCGTACAACCTCATCGGTACTGAAATAGCATTGGTACAGCTCTTGCAAGCGCGTCTTGTCAGCCAAAATCATTGCGACTACGTCTTCTGTCCGCCCTAGCGAATTCGGGTGGCCGCCGGTGAGAAGAGTTTCGAAGCTCTCGGTCTCATTCGTGGACATAGCCCAAGACCAGCAGCTCGTTGGCAAAGCGTCAAGCGCTCGTATCTGCGCTGCGATCTGCACTGCTAGCGTCGCAGCATGACCGGTAATGCAGTACTTGGAAAACGTCTGTCTGAGGCACTTGGAATCGAAGCTCCAATCGTTCAATCGGGCATGGCCGGAGTGGCTGTGCCCGGGCTCGTAGCCGCTGTCTCGAACGCTGGAGGGCTTGGGGTTATGGCCGCCCTAGGCGCCAAGCCAGACGCGCTTCGGGAATCAATCCGTCAGATCCGCCAAGCCACTGACAAACCCTTCGGCGTGAACATCTGGTTGCATAGCGACGTGCGTACCTCTCCAGATCCAGCGGCAATTTCCGATGATGTGGTTCGAGGCTCACAAGCAGTACTGAACCACTTTCGACCACGGTTCGATCTACCCGTTACGTTCGAACGCCCGGCTCCGGCGAGGGACCTCGTCAACGACGCCCTTACTGTCATGATCGAAGAGCGGGTCCCTGTTTTCTCGGCCGGTCTTGGCATTCCCGAAGCAGACTTGGTGGAGCGTTTTCACCGCGCCGGCACCAAGGTGTTGAGCATGGTTGCGACGTTGAGCGATGGGGTCTCGGCAGTAGCGAACGGAGTTGACGCAATCGCCGCCCAGGGCACAGAGTCTGGCGGTCATAGAAGCTACGGCACAAAGCCTGATCGGCAAGGGGCCACGGGTTCAAGTTGTCTCGTACTGGTGCCAGCAATGGTCGACGCGGTTGGTCGCGAGGTTCCAGTCTTGGCCTCGGGCGGTGTTGTTGACGGACGCGGGCTTGCTGCAATGTTCGCCCTAGGCGCCGACGGTGCCTTGATGGGAACCCGTTTCGTAGCAACCAAGGAGTCAGGGGCAGCCGAAGTTTGGAAACAGCGAATCACGTCAGGCGACCGCTCCACAACGTTGACCGATGGTTTCACCGGCCAATGGGCTCGTGTCTTGAATTCAGAATTCACCGACCATTGGGCGGAGTCTCGAGCAGAAGCCCTACCTGGACTGCTTCAAGCTGCTGCAGGCCGAGACCTGTTCGGGGCTGCCCGGGCCTCCGACGATGACCAATTGCAACCGTTGTATGCCGGCGCTGCAGTTGCCCAACTTTCAGACATCCCCTCTGCGGCTGAGGTAATACAGACGCTGACAGCAGACGCCAGCCGAATCCTCAACCGGTGAAGGTGTGAAGATGACCATCCGAAGAGCATTGCCAGACGACGCCCAAGCGGCCGCCCAGTTGATGATCGACGCGCGCTGGGAGGCCGTGCCTTCTATACCGGCAGCGGTTCATGGCGATGAGGAGACCCGCAAATGGTTCAGCGAGTTCGTGATGTCTCAGCAAGAAGTTTGGCTGGCACTAAACGATGCTGGGCAGATCTCAGCGGTGTTGGTGACCACTGACGGTTGGATCGAGCACCTCTACGTGAGACCATCTGAGACTGGCAATGGCATCGGGTCGAAGTTGGTTCAACACGCCAAGTCGGCCAGCGATGGCGAGCTGGTTTTGTGGACGTTTGTGTCAAACACGGGGGCCCAACGCTTCTATGAGCGTCACGGCTTTGTCGAGATTGATCGAACCGCTGGCGACAACGAAGAAGGCGAGCCCGACATCAAATACCGATGGCAAAGTTAGAGGTTCACAGGCGAAAGTTGGAGATCTGCACTTCGGCCCCGTAGTCGGCGAAGTCACCATCGGCTCGAGCTTGGCGGAAGTCACCCCAGGTGATCTCGCTGTAGTGCGGCGTGTCGCCCTTTGCCACTGAGCCGGGCAACGGGCTGTAACTGGTCTCATAAGACGGGTTGAAAAAGTACGGAAGCGAGTATCGCTCTCGATCGGACCGGGGCAACACGCGATGCAGCGCTGCTTGGTATCGATCGTTGGACCAGACCTGCATCATGTCGCCAGTGTTAACAACGATTGCCCCTGGCGTCGGCTCAACATCGATCCACCCGCCACCATGGGCTACCTGTAACCCGCCGACGTCGTCTTGAAGTAGAAGAGTTAGCGCTCCGGCATCACTGTGATGGTGAAGAGCCATGTCGCCAAGATCGGTTACCTCGGCAGCCTCGTCCGCCGAAAGTAAGTCACCCAGCGGGTAATGGTTCATGCGCAGAAAACTGGTGTGCCCTGGTCCGAATTCGGCCCGTAATGCCTGGGCATGCTCGCCAAGTCCTTCGCAGAATGCAGCAAGCAGCCACAAGGCAACATCATTGCAGGCTTCTAAGTAGGTGACAATCGTGGAGCGAAACCCTTCAAGCTCGGGCCACTGGTTGAGTCCGTCAACTGCGTGAATGTTGCTTGGATGGCTGTCGGGAAGTTCGGGATATCGAACCTGGGCCAGGTCAAGAACTTCTTTGAGGTCACGGGCGTTCTTGGTGAGTTCACGGTCGTAGTAGCCGCGGGCATTTTCCTTCGAGCGATTCAGCTTGCGCTTATCGGCCTGAGACTGGCCAAAGAACTCTTTGGTGGAGTCCCAAACCTGGTTGATGAGGTCTTCAGAGATGCCATGGTTCACCACTTGGAAAAAGCCAAAGTGTTCCGCGGCATGAGCTACTTGAGAAACAACTGCTTCGGGCGGAGTCTCAGGCGAGCAGCCATTTAGGTCGATAATCGGTACAACAGCCATTGCCCCCAGATTACGCCGACCCCTCCCCCAAATTTCTGCCCTCCCCCAAATTTCTGCCCCAGGTGCCAATTAGTGTCACCTCCAGCTGACAGAACCTAAAAATGTCACCTACAGCAGACATTTGGACCCCTGGACGAGGCACGTGGACCCGACGCTTTACCAGAATTAGTCGGCTTCGAGGGCGGCGGCGTCCTTCATTGCGTCCACACCCTTTTTCCAAAGGTTGCCTTGCCACAGTTCCTCAAGACCAGTTTCCCCAGCGGCGCCGACAGTGGTGAGATAGTCGAGATAGCTGGTGGGCTTGTGACCAGTGAGGTTGTAGAAGTCTGGGCTGCATCGGCAGTAGAAGCCGTTCGACAAGTACTCAAAGAACTCGGCGCGGGTTGCGCCAAAATCGTTCTCGAAGTCTTCCATCGATTGGGCCCGGTATTCGATCGTCTTGCCCATCGCTTGGCCGAGATCGGCAGCAATCTCAGTCATGGTCTGAGGCTCGGGGCCAGTGATGTCATAGAACTTGTTGCCGTGGCGGTCGGGGCCTTCTGAAAGTACAACGGCGGCGGCCTCGGCAATGTCACGAGTAGCTACGAATGAGTTTCGGGCCGACCCGAGTGGATTAGTGAACCAGCCTTCGGTGTCAATACTCTCGCTGTCAGTCTTCAACAGGTGATTCATAAAGAAGTTGTTGCGTAGGACAGTGACGTTAAGGCCAGCGTCGATCAGCGCCTTCTCGCCCCACCAGTAATGCTGAAGCATCAGCGGAATACCAGCACCCTCTCGTGATGCGTGTTTGGTTGGGTCATATGAAGCGGTATTTGTATCTGCACCCATGCAGCTGACCCGCACGACGTGATCAATCTGATCCTTGCGGCGGCCCAGCTCTTCGCAGAAGTTCAGATGACCTTCAAGCATCGGGTCAAGTGATGCTGAGTAAACCGCGCTAACGCCTTCCAACGCTGGCCCCCAAGTGGCAGGATCGCTCAGATCGAAGTGAACGGTTTCGTCAGCGCCTAGGCCCAGAAGCATCTCTTCGGACCCTTCACTGAACACGCATGCGCGAACAGTGAATTGGCCTCCAGCGCCAAGGCGAGCAACAAGCTCACGGCCAATGCGGCCTGTCGAGGAAGTAATAAGAACGATTGGTTTAGTCATAGTGATTCGTTCATTCTAGGAAGGCACGGCCGAAGTCTCACTCAGCGAGAACTACTCCGTATTGTCGATGGTCCCGGCGCACTATCCACCTCAAGTACAGTTCGCAAATATGGGCCCACCGGAACTTGACCTCACCGACCTGCCGCTGACGGCCAATCACTGGGGCACCTACCGAGTCGAAGTGGCTGACGGCAAGGTCACACGGCTTCACGATTTCGAAGCTGACCCTGATCCTTCCCCAATTGGCCACGGTCTCGTCGATGTCATCGACGGCCCGACCAGAATCACGCGACCGGCCGTGCGTAGGAGTTGGCTGGAAGGCGGCCCGGGAAGTAACCCGCATCTTCGCGGAAAAGAACCGTTTGTCGAAATCTCATGGGATGAAGTCGAACGATTGGTTGCCTCTGAGATCGATCGGGTTTGCAACAGCTTCGGCAACCAGGCGATCTACGGCGGGTCCTACGGTTGGGCAAGCGCAGGCCGCTTCCATCATGCACAAAGCCAGCTTCACCGGTTCCTCAACTGCGCAGGCGGATACACCCGTTCTGTGAATTCCTACAGCTTCGCCGCAGCAGAGGTCATGGTGCCTCACGTCATTGGCGACTATCGACCCTACGTTTACGAAGGCGAAACGTGGCCAGAAATCATCGACCATGCCGAGCTGGTTGTGGCCTTTGGCGGAATCCCGTTGAAGAACGGCCAGATCAATCAGGGCGGAGTGGGCCGCCACACCCAACGCGAAAACGTGTTAGCGGCCAAAGCTGCAGGCTTGAGCTTTGTGAACGTGTCACCCATCCGGTCCGATGTCCTTGACGACGTCGACGCCGAGTGGGTCGCCCCTAGGCCTACCACCGATACAGCCATCATGTTGGCGTTGTGCCACACGTTGTTAGTCGAAGAACTTCATGATCAAGCCTTCATTGATCGATACACGGTCGGAGCGGCGACGTTCAAGCGATACGTGCTCGGAGAAGGCGAAGACAATGTGGCAAAAACCCCAGAGTGGGCAGCGGCCATCGCCGACGTCGACGCGGGCTGGATTCGCCGACTCGCACATCGGATGGCTAGCCAGCGAACCATAATTTCGGTCAGCTGGTCACTCACACGACAAGACCATGGAGAGCAACCTTTCTGGGCCGCAATCGCTCTGGCCGCGCTGCTTGGGGAAATAGGCCTGCCGGGGCGCGGCCTGTCGTTTGGGCTTAGCGCTGTGAATCGAGTTGGAGACAAGATCCAACGAATCACAGCCTCGGCACTCCCCCAAGGCACCAACCCAATTGACACCTTCATTCCGGTTGCCCGAATTTCTGACATGTTGCTGAACCCGGGAAAGCAATTCAGCTACAACGGCTCTCAGTACTCATATCCAGATATCAAACTGATGTGGTGGGCTGGAGGCAATCCCTTCCATCATCACCAAGACCTGACCCGAATGTTGGACGCGTGGCAGGTGCCAGACACGATCGTGGTGAACGAATGGACGTGGAATACCAACGCCAAGTTCGCCGACGTCGTGCTGCCAATAACCACTCCACTTGAACGCTCGGACCTGCAGATAACTCCCAACTCTGGAATGGTGTCGATAATGGAACGGGCTATAGAGCCTGTTGGAGAGGCTCGTAATGACTACGAAGTCTTCTCCGCAATAGCAGCGCAGCTTGGTTTCGAGCAGAGATTCACCGCAGGCCGCGATAGCGCCGGTTGGATCGAGCTTCTCTACTCAGAGACGCGTAAGCACTGCGCCGACCGCCAAATCTCGCTGCCATCGCTAGATGAGCTGAAGAGTCGCAAGTGGATTGAGGTGCCTGCACCCGAACGTCCGAACAACGAGTGGCGCAACTTCCGCAACGGTGAGCCGCTAAGAACGCCCAGCGGGAAGATCGAAATCACCTCTGAAGTTGTCGGAGCCTTTGGGCTAGCTGACTGTGCCGCCCATCCGGCCTGGTTCGAACCTCGCGAGTGGCTCGGCGCAACAGACCGAGGCCACCACCTTCATCTGATCTCGAATCAGCCGGTCACCAAACTGCACTCGCAGTTAGACCACGGATCAATCAGCCGGGCATCCAAGATTGACGGACACGAACCGATATCAATACATCCAGAAACTGCAACCCTGCTTGGCGTCGAAGCCTCAGACACCGTGCGGGTGCACAACAGTCGCGGTTCGTTGCTGGCCGGTGTTGTGATCGACGATGGCTTACGACCTGATGTAGTGCAGATGGCCACCGGAGCTTGGTTTGACCCAGTCGACACCGGCGGGCAGGCAACATGCAACCACGGAAACGTGAACGTGCTGTCACACGATCACGGCACATCAAACCTATCCCAAGGCCCAGCGGCATTGAGCTGCTTGGTCAGCATCGAGCGATACGAGGGCCCGGCCCTGCCGGTAAAGGCTTTTGATCCACCGGCCTTTGTTGACCGCAATAGCTAGTCGCTAGTTAGGTGTCTCACCCGAGCTGTTTGATTGCGTGGATCTCGCCGTCCTCAATTTTGCCTGACGGTATGTACCCTCTGGCGATGTACATGGGCGCTGGAGACCCGGGACCTTCAACCCATGTGACTTCAACAGCCGTTGCACCTTGGCTACGACACCAGTCTTCAAATTGGTCCAAGGCGGCGGACCCGATGCCTCTGCGCTGATGCATGCGGTCTATCAACATTCGCCAAAGATAAGGGTTGGTGTCAGCATCTGTTTGCTCTGAAGCCATGATGAACCCGACGATTTGGCCATCGGCCTCGATAGCTCGATACCACGGGATCATCTGCGCCCCGTTGCGTTTGGGCGGCACAAGAGCGTCCTCGTAGTTGCCCAACATGGTTGAAACGAAACGTTCTTGGGATTTGTGTGTGCTCAAATTTCCCACTGCCCTGGCGTTATCCGCCGTGAGCGGAACCAAGTTGAGACTCTCGGGCACGTGTCTTGGCCGGTCACACCAAGCGTCCCAATCAGCTCGGAGCAAACCGTAGAGCATGTCGTCTGAGCACTCGTCGCCCACCCAAAACGATTGACGGGTGAGGCCTTCGAATTTCATTCCGCAGGCCTCAAGAACTCGGGCGGAAGGCGGATTATCAGGATGCAGTGAGGACTCAACCCGGGTGACCCCGAAGTCCAGAAACAGATACTTGATTATCGCTTGAGTTGCTTCGGTGGCGTAACCCTGCCCCCAGAAGTCGGGATGGAAGGTGTAGCCGACCAGGGCACTCCGGCCGCCCCAATTCACCCCCACGTAAAGATCTCCCATGATCACTTCGGGGTTCGCCGCATCAACGACTGTCAGCGACCAGCCCGTGCCGTCGACTGGCCCGTCCATGGCCACAAGCTCGGCCATTCCTTTCTCTGCCCGATCCCGGGTGTAGGGCATTTCCCAATCTTGGTATCGCGCCACCTCCGGCAAGCTGCGCCGCTGGTAGGCCGCCTCAGCGTCGGTCAGCAGTGACTGGCGAAGGATCAGCCGCTCGGTATGAATTGGTTGAAAGCTCACAGGCTCTGAGATTAGTCAGTTGGTGGTTGAGTATGAGCCAGAATTAGGCGACTGCCCCGGTCATAGGTCCAATAGTTCCAGGCCCAATTCACCAGGACGTTCGCTCGATTCCTGAAACCGATCAGCAGAACAAGGTGAAGACCGAGCCATGTGATCCAACCGGGCCAGCCTGAGAGCGTTCTGCCGTTCGGCAGCTCGACTACGGCCGCGTTGCGTCCAATCGTGGCCATTGAGCCTTTGTCTCGATAACGGAATTCTTCCGACTCTCGACCTTCGATTCGTGCCGCGATCGCTTTGGCTACGAACTCCCCGCCTTGGACTGCGACTGGCGCCACCTGAGGAAGTGGTCGGCCATCACCGGTTGGACTCGAGGCAAGGTCGCCGATGACCCAGACATCTGGATTTCCGGGCACCGACAGGTCTTTGCCAACCAATATCCGACCGCCACGATCAAGCTCGCCGCCGAGGGCAGTGCCGATCTCGTTCGCCTTTACCCCTGCGGCCCAAACAACAGTGCTGGTTGGTATGTCAGTTCCGTCATCAAGCCGTACCGACGCTGCAGTGACCTCAGCAACCGCAACTCCCAACTTCAGTTCGACTCCCATTTTGACCAGCCGTTTCTCCGCACGCTTGGAAAGCTTGCTGGCGAAGGAACCGAGCAATCGGTCAGCGCCCTCAATCAGCACGATGCGCGCCCGATCGATCTCCAACCCCGGATAGTCACGCCGAAGAACTCGATCGACGAGCTCTGACATACCGCCAGCAAGCTCAACTCCGGTGGGGCCTCCGCCAACAATCACGATGTTAAGCACACCGTCGTCGACTAAGGCCGGATCGGCGTCAGCTGCCTCAAACGACTCGAGGACTTTGGTCCTAATGGTGAGGGCGTCGGTGGCTGACTTGAGGCCAAGGGCATGCTCGCCGACTCCGGGCACGCCAAAATCCGCGGTGACCGCCCCGGCTGCTAACACGAGGAAGTCATATGGAATTGCCGTGCCATCATCGACCGTGACCGTCTTTGTTTCCTTGTGAATGGCTTTGACCCTGCCCAAACGTACCCGCGCGTTGCCTTGCCGATGGAACACGCCTCGAATCGGGTAACAGACATCATCGGCGTCAAGACCAGCAGTAGCGATCTGGTAAAGCAACGGTTGGAACGTGTGATGATTCCGGGCATCGATCATCAGAACGTCAACATCCAGATCAGCCATTTCCTTGGCTGCGGCCAGGCCACCGAAGCCTGCGCCCACAATAACTACCTTTGGTCGGCGGCCGATCAGACTCATAGTGAAGAGACCTGCGGCGACCGACTCATCCATTCGACACCTTTTGGATAGCGCCCAAGTGATTCTTCCAGAAGTGAAGCTGACACCACAACAGTCTCGCAGACACTTGCGGATTGGGACCAATACTTCGTGCTTAGTTTCCGTGCTTAAACTAGAGCGTGACCGCCAGGCGCAGTGCGTCGTAGATTGCGGCATGGACGTTCCGGTTGGCGACGGCGTCCCCCACACGGAACAATTGATAGGTGCCAGCTTCGTTGCGGACCATGGACTGGGCCCTTGCGTCGATAAGCGCAGCATGGTCAACAGCGCCTCCGTTACTAGAGCCAGGCCTCAACTCGAAGTAGAGCTCCGCCAGCGGCAACGCTCCGTGGTCAACAACAACCGAATCCACGACCCGCTCGAACCGGTGATCAGACTGATCGCTACCAAGGGTCGCCACAAGGCCAGCGTCTTCTCGGCGCACTGAAAGCAGGCGGGTGTTGAGAGTGATGCGCGTCTCAGTCTCGTTGAATACCTTTGCGTACGGCACGAAGTTCATACCGCCGATGTCCACTGCGAGTGTTCGCTCGGGTGTGACGATCTCTAGGTCGGCGCCAGACCGGGCCATGACTTCGGCGGCCGACATGGCCGAATGTGTTCCATCATCATCGTAAAAGAGGACCCGTCCCTTGGGCTTAACAGAACCCTCCAAGACTTCCCAAGAGGTGGAAACCAAGCCTTCACCTGCCTCGAGCGATGGATATTGGGGCTGCCCACCGGTGGCGATAAACACGACGTCGGGCGCCAGTGCCATTACGTCAGAAGCCTCGGCATAGGTGCCGCATCGGACTTCCACGCCCAGGCGTTCAAGCTCAGCAACCCGCCAATCAACGATCCCAACCAGGTCAACTCGACGAGGGTTGCGGGTTGCCAAGTTCAGTTGCCCACCAACACTTGGCATCGCCTCAATGACAACAACCGAGTGACCTCGCTCGGCGCTAACGCGGGCAGCTTCCAAGCCGCCTGGGCCCCCACCCACAACGACTACCCGGCGGGCCCTTGGGCCCGAAGTGATCTTGTGAGCCATTGTTTCTTCGCGCCCCGTCGCTGCGTTGTGGATGCAAAGCGCCTCGCCAGCCTCATAGATTCGGTCGAGGCAATAGGTGGCACCAACGCAGGGGCGAATCTCTGATTCACGGCCTTCGGCTAACTTCTCCACCAGGTAGGGGTCAGCGATCTGCGCCCTGGTCATCCCGACAAGATCAAGCTTGCCTTCAACAATTGAGTGTCGAGCAGTGGCAATGTCGTCGATCTTCGCTGCGTGCAGCACGGGTAGCTTGGTTTCGGAACGAATCAAGCCGGCAAAGTCGAGATGAGGTGCAGCACTCATGCCTTGAATCGGGATCACGTCGGAGAGCAAAGTGTCAGTGAACGTCGTCCCTCGAATCACATTCACAAAGTCGATGAGTCCTTCGATCTCAAGCTGAGCCAGCTTCGAAACGCCATCGCTGGCGTCAATCCCAGGGCGGACCATCTCGTCAAAGGTCATCCTGATCCCAACTATGAAATCTGGGCCAACTCGCTTGCGAATTGCGCGCATCACCTCAAGCGGGAAACGGCGCAGGTTCTCTTCAACGCCTCCCCACTCATCTTCACGTTGGTTAGTGGCCTTAGACCAAAAGCCGTCCATCAAGTGGCCATAACTTTGCAGCTCGATGCCATCCATTCCACCGGCTTGCATACGTTCAACCGCGTCGACGTACTTGACGACCAAGCGTTCCAGATCCCAATCCTCAGCTTCCTTCGGATGGCTGCGGTGCGCAGGCTCGCGAAGGCCCGACGCCGCAACTAGCGGTAGCCAGTCACCCTGGGCATAGGCGGTTCGGCGCCCCATGTGAGACAGCTGAATCATGCAAGCCGCGCCGTGCTCGTGAACCCCGTCGGTGATGCGTTGTATCCAAGGAACAATCTCGTCCTTGTAGGCATGTAGATTTCCAAAAGCCGCAGGACTGTCTTCGGCTACAACTGCCGAGCCGGCAGTCATGGTCATCGCAACACCGCCCTTGGCTTTTTCCTCGTGATAGAGGCGGTACCGGTCAGTGGGCAGTCCGTTCACGCCGTAAGCCGGCTCGTGAGCCGAGGAGAAAATACGATTGCGGAGCGTTAGGTGCTTCAGCTGAAATGGCTCCAGCAGTGGGTCGGTCATCGCCCGACGCTAGATCAATATGGGTAGCTCATCAACGCAAGGGCACGGGCCACATCGGTGTGGGAGACTGAATCATGGCGATCCCAAACTGGCAATCGGAAATCAGCGAACTTCACGAAGTGTTTGAGTCCTACTTCTTGGGCAACTCGACGGATCTGTCACGGGTCGAAGCAGCGCTGGCCGAAGACTTCACTTTCGTCGCTCCCGATGCGAACACCACCGACCGGGCCGGAACAATCGCTGCGATCACCGCCGGGCACGCTCACACAGAATCGTTGACCATTCGAACTCTCGATCACAAGCTTGTTATGGAAACCGAGGGCGTATTGGTGGCCGAATACATAGAAGAACATGTTTTGACCGACCGCTCTAACACCCGGCGTTCCACTGTGGTCTTCTCTACAGAGTCAGACGCCCCAAACGGATTGCGTTGGAGACGAGTTCACGAAACCTGGATCGATCGAGGTCTCGACTAACCCAGGCTGGCCAGCCAGCAACTCGGCCCGTCAAACCGGGCTAACTCAGCGTCCCATCAAAGCAAACGCTCCGCCGTCTAACAGTCCGCGACGCACGGGCTTCAGCAATTCGATCAGCCGATGCGTTTCGTCGACGCCGATCGCATCAACCATTGGCTGGCATGCTTGGTCAGTCGTGCTTTCAATGTTGTTGCGAAAGACCTGGCCGGCCTCAGTAAAGGATTCGTCGGTGTTTACAAGGCCACGGCCGACAAGTGAGTCAACCCCCTGCTGCCACGCTTCGGCTGACCACTTCCGACTGCGCTGTAGCGCAGCCTTTGGCACCTGACCCGTGGCTGCATGAAGTATCAAGGCCTCAACCGCATTAACCGGCGCTGAAACCAATACGGCAACGTGAACATCACCGCGCCACTCGCGCAACACGGTGATGCGCTGCCACAACAACTCGATCTCATCCTCAGACTCCGGGACTGCACGGTTAGCTGCTGCCAACGGCTTTCCTTCAAACCCCAGGCCGTCAATCATTTTCTGCGCCAGCTCGCTTGCTTGGGCCACATCACCTGCCATCAGATCAGGGACACATCGCCTTAGCACCTTCGCAGCGGCGGCCATTCGGGCGGATTGGACCACGGCCGGAGACGCTGACTGCCAGGGTCGCTCCATCCCTTGGGAAACATAGGCCGGGTCAAAGTTGAAGAAGGTGGCCATCACAATCTCGGCGGCGACTGGACCAAACGGAGCAGCCCGGCTGGCGAAGTAATGTTCAGGACCGCTCAGGCCGAGAGCGTCATAGGCCTCGGTCGCTTCAGGGGCAAAATAGATAAAGCCGTGGGTCAGGTTGAGCATGGCCCCGAGTCGAGCTGTGAGTGAAGCATCCATCGGCGCAGCGTAAACCCAAAGCCGCTTCCAACCCGATTCGACGAGACAGAGTTGAAAGGCCGAGGGATTGAGATCACCCGATCAGGGGCACAGGGCCGATCCGCCATATGGTGACGCTTTGATGCTCTTACTGGTCACGCTCGCCCTGGCCTCTGGGATCGCATTCGCAATCTACGGTTGGCAAACCCTGTTCGGTATGCCACCGCGTGGTGAGTACGAGCGATACGGAATGCCCAAAGTTCGACGCTTCGTTGGTGCAACTCAGCTTCTTGGTTCCTTCGGTGTTATCGCCGGACTTGCCTATCGCCCTATTGGGGCGCTGGCCGCAGCAGGGCTGGCGGTAATGATGGCTCTCGGTCTAGTTGTTAGGTTCAGAATTCACGATGCCCCAAGATTGATGGTGCCAGCCGCGACGCTGGGGGTTATCAACGCAGCGCTCGTGGCTCTTTTCTTAATTCGATGAAGCAACAGATTTTCTAGTCAGAGCTGTTGCCGTTCAGAACCGCTGAAGCAACCGACAGACCTGCGACTGTTGCAGCGGGAAGAGAGCGCTTGATCGGGTCCTTCACCTTGATGTGCATCCCAATTGCGCCAAGCATCATCCCGGCCAGACCTATAGAGGCGGGGCGAACAAGGCGTGGATACTGGTGTCCCGCAAGCAACATTCCAGCTAGGCCGACCTTGACCGCACCCACCGCGTACATCTGTTTCTTGGACATTCCGTATTCTTCAAACTCCTCCACCATGTTCTTAGCGTTGCCGCCGCGATAGCCGGTGTCTTTGTTGAACCGGTTGAACCAGACGTTCAGAATCCAAAATGCTGCGGCAGTTTGTGCCAATTTTCCGATGATGCTCATTGAGAATGGCCTTCCATTTAGGGCAAAACAGAAGACTAGCTAGCTCAACTTCGTGCAGAGATACCCAAGCGGATTTGGCTATATCGCTTCGACTTGGACCAGGGTGTCGCCATAGTTGGAGCCCGCTCCGAATTCGGTGTCAGCGGCATTTGTCAGGTCGTTCACCGAGCCTGTTGCGTCGCCATAAGCGGAGTCGACGTAGCCCCATGGCACGCTGACCACGCCTGGGCGCAGGCGGTCGGTGATCGCAACCGGCAGCGTTAACGATGCCCGGTCGTTGAAAACTCGGGCAGTGTCACCTTCGGTCAGCCCTCGAACTTCTGCATCGGCTAGATCAAGTTCGATATGGGGTTTGGTCTCCAGATCAGCATGGGCCGGGAGATCGCTGTAGGACGTGTTTAGGAAACGGGTGGCCTTCTTCGGCGTCTGAAGGAACAGCGGGTGACGATCCATCTGAGGACTACCTGGCCCTTCGGCCACCGGAATCCATTCAGGGAGATGGCTGACGCCTACCGCGCCGAACGATTCAGCAACTAGCTCCGCCTTGCCTGATGGCGTGTGGAAGCCACCGTTCTCATAAGGCAAGTAGTTCTCGGGGTAGTTGGTAACGCGCACGTAACCATCACGACGCATCGCTTCAATGTCAACGTGATCACCGACGGCCATCTTGATCAGATCCATGTCGGACAGGTGAAGCTCGGGCTGGTCGAAGCCAAACGCTTTGGCCAAGCGGCGGAAGAGTTCAGTATTAGGAACTGCTTCACCCAGCGGGTCTGTGGCTGGTTCGTTCCAACCAAGCCATAGATGACCCCACGCTGGCATGACATCGACCATCTCGGTCTCCATTGCGGCCGGAAATATGACGTCTGCATATCTGGCGGTGTCGGTCATGAAGTGCTCACTCACGACCGTGAAAAGATCTTCGCGTTCGAGGCCTCGTCGGACAGCCGCAGAGTCAGGCATGCTCAAGACAGGATTGCCATTCCATATGAACAAGGCGTGGATCGGGTCAGCCAACTGAGTGAGTGACTCGCCGAGCGCTGGCTGTCGAAGCGACCGGCGCTGGCCCGCATTGGGTGCAACAACAGAAGCAAGCCCGGCAACTACCCCGCCATCAACATCGTCAACCTCGGCCCATGCCCCAACGCTTCGGGCGAAACCTCCGCCCAGCGTCTTGTGAGAACCGGTCAAAACCGGAATCATGGCCGACAGTCGATACATCGTTGGGCCGCTGAAGTGGTGCTCCACACCAATGAGGCCACGAATCATCGTGGCCGGGATGGTTCCAATCGAGCGTGCCAAATCCCTAATGGTCTCCGCATCCACGCCGCACAGCGGTGCAGCCCACTCAGGCGTGCTGTTGACCACGTGGGCGGCTAACTCTTCGAAGCCAAGGGCATGTGCCGAGACGTAGTCGTGATCGACCAAATCGTCGGCGATGAGAACGTTGATGATGGCCAGCAACATCGCCACGTCAGTTCCAGGCAGTGGCTGGATGTGTTGATCGGCCTTATCGGCAGTGATTGTCCTAATCGGATCAACAACGATGACCTTGGCGCCATCTTTTTGAGCCTTAGCGATTGTGGGCCATAGATGCCTGTTGGTGAGCCGTGTGTTGGTGCCCCACAGAATGATCTGATCTGAGTGCTCGCATTGAAGCGGGTCGGTTCCGAGGCCGTGGCCATACACAGTGGCCATACCGAAACCAGACGCTGCGCCGCACACGCTTCCGTATTGGGTGCTCGATCCCAGCAATGCGAACAGTGCGTTACTTGTTCCCGAGTTCTGAATCAGGCCCTGAGTTCCCGCCGACCACCATGGCAAGATCGCTTCGCCGCCGTAGGTGTCTTTCACGCGTGAGAACTCGCTGACCACAAGCTCTAGCGCTTCATCCCAAGTCGCCTCACGGAATTCGCCGCTCCCTTTCACTCCGGTTCGGATAAGGGGCGTAAGCAGTCGATTCTCGTGATTCACCCGGCCAACAAACTTGTTGACTTTCGGGCACAGCTCACCCTTTGAAAACGGGTGCTTCTTGTTTCCCTTTACTGAGGTAAGGACGCCGTCCACCGACGTCGCAACCCAGCCGCAACTGTCAGGACAATCGTGATGGCAGGTTCCCAGAACTTCAAGCGTCGTCATGCCGCAACTTTAGATCAGCTATTGGGGCGAGGTCCGGCGGTTTTCGGACCACTTGGTGTGACTAAGAGTCTCCCAGCTTGAGAGTTACTAGTCGTCAGAGGCTTTCCATTGGAGTTCCATCGCAAATTCTTCGTCGCCATCTTCAATTTCGTGTTCGATGATGATCTCGGCATCGGCGGGAATTGTGAATCGCTTGTTTTGAACCTGGATGCGAAATGACTCGCCCGCTTCAAGAGCATCGGCGAGACGACGTAGCGTGTCCACAAATTGACTTACAGGTACGTTCTTCTCGATATCACGATCAGCCATTGGTTTTCCTCTGTCTCTAAGACTCTTTAGTTAGCAGTTCCGTCGGGATCTTCGATCGCATTGACGTTCTTCAACCATAGTCCTCCGCCCCGCAGAGGGCGTGAGTCATAGGATCGATGTCCGAGAAGCCGTTGAACTCGCGGCGACAGCGCCTGGAGTTCTTCGGTGGTGTAGTCAATCGCACAGGCCTCTTCGGGGGTTAACCAGCCCACAACAAAACTAAGGTGCATTGCCTTACGCCACATGTCGGTGGTCGTGTTGGCGCCGCCACCGTGCACCACATAGCCGGAATAGATCAGGGCGTCGCCAGCACCCAGTTCGGCTGGAACAGTTTCACGGGGTGCGTCGTAGTGGACAAGGTCGGTTTCGAAGTTGCTTCGAGGAACCACTCGAGTCGCCCCGAGATGCTCGGTTACATCCTCAAGCCCGATCATGGCGCTGACAGTGACCTCGGCAGAGTTTGGCCAAGTGGCAGACACGTATTGCCACCAGTTATTGGCGTCACGGTGCAAAACCTGAGCGGGTTCACCAGGTCCGATGTACATGACCTGGGCAGTGTTCACCCAATAGGAACCGCAGTTTGGAAGCAGGACCTCATCGGCGACCGCCTTGAAGATCTCGTTGTCCAATAGGTCGAAATACGCGGGCGTGTGTAGGCCGAGACTGGAGAACCGGATGGTGTTCTTCCCAACGAACTCCTTGCCGTCCTTGCCCATCCCTTGAGTTGTGGACCCCGGGACAAGCTCGGCACTGACCAAGTCAGCGGCGTCTCGCAATGCGCTGATGGTCTCAGCGGGCACCATGTTCTCGATGATCATGCCGCCGTCAGCCTTGTAAGCCGCCATCATTTCGGCGTGCGGAGCATCGCTAGGAAAGCGCTGAAGTTCAGGAAGACTCATGCTTTCCATTATGGGGGTCAGGTCTCGAAACTGACTAGGTGCCCCGAACTGTGGATAACTCAGTCCAGCGAGTCCAATTCCGCTATCAGCTTCTTTGTTGTGTTCGCCCGGTAGCTGTCTTCAACCAGTTCAGCGACCTCATCCCAGTCAGGCTTGTGGCTTAGATCTAGCCCTAGCCATCCGGATGGTCCCCAGTAGGCCGGGCTGAAGAATCGCTCGTCCTGGGCAAGTGCGTCAGCTTCAGCAGAGTCGGGCATAAACACCAACGCCTGGTCATATTCGCCGGTGTGGTGTTCACCCTTGAGGACCGCTCCGTACATCGCAAAGATCTTCTTCGTAAAGAAGGCGGGACGACCGTGTGAGACCTTCATGTCAGCCCCCGGTAAACCAAGGCAGATCTCACGCAGTTTGGCCAGAACCGGGTCGTTGTCGTCAAAGCGCTGAGGGTGAGCCATAGGTGGAGAATAGACCCAAGCTGGCCGCTGCGGAATCTTGAGACCCCGGTTGTGGGTCCCAAATGTCAGCTGTAGGCGACATTTTCGGATTCTGTCTGCCCCAGGTGACACTAATTGTCACCTGGGGCAGAAATTTCGGGAGAGGGAGAGGGAGAGGGAGAGGGAGAGGGGGCAGGGGGCTTGCTAGAGGAGGGTTAGCCTGCGACCGATCCCTGAAGCACAATCCGGTCTGACGGAGTTAACGGCTCGCCTTCGTTTTGGAGAGTGACCATAAACATTGGATAGTCCTCTGTTTCAGTGCCACTCCAAAGGCTGACCCTTCTGACGTCCCCAGTGCCACGAGCATGGAAGCTTCCCACAGGAACGGTCCCGTCCGGACCCATCAACCAACCGGCGTAGTAGGTACCGGCTTCAGCCGCAGGAATGTCGTCGAGGGTGATCACCAGCTTCACGCCGTTGGCCAACGGATCTACGGTCACGTCTGCGATTGCGTCGGGCAGGTAGGACCCGCCAGCAACCTCATAGGTTGTGCCAGTTGGAACCGGAGTCTGACCGGCTGGCAGCACAAACACAGCGATGATCGCGGCGGCCGCTGCGACCAAACCAGCGGCGGCCATCATGGGCCGGGACCTTCGACTCCGGGCTGACGCAAGCGAGACTACATCGGGCTTTTCCTGGCGAGCCTGGCTTAGCAGCCGGTCTCGGGCTCCGGCAGAGGGACCATCCCAAAGCTCGGGCTGTTGCAAGGTCGAACGAGCTCGGCTGAGCATCTCGGCTTCTTCATGCTCTAGAACAGGGTCAGGTTTTGAAGGGTCTAGGAACTCAGCCCACATGTCGTTGGTGGGATCGACTTCAGACATTTCGATCACCTCCGCGGCGACTCGTAGTTTCACCCTGCGGGAGTAGGTGTCGCAATCGAGAAGCCAATCGTTTATGGGCTCGGTGCGACCTGGACTTTACCGTTCCTACAGGCACCTCAAGTTTTTCGGCGATCTCAGCGTGGGTCATTTGCAGGAAGTGGGACAGCTGAAGGATCGCGCGCTCGTCCTTCGGCAGTTCTTCTAGCGCTCCCTGAATCTCCCACGCTTCCCAGGCCTGTTCCAGGTCCGGCAGGTTGACCACAACGTCGTCGCGTTCTGGCTCGTGGTCACCTCGCGTCGGCCGATGCTCGCGCCGGTACAGATCCAATGCCGAGCGGCGAGCGATCGTAAACAGGAACGGGGCCAGTGGTCGGCTTGCGTCGTAGCCAGCGGCGCTCTTCCACAGGCGCATAAACGCCTCGTTCATGGCGTCTTCGGCAAGCTCGCGGTCATGCAAGATGCTCATCGCCACTGTCCAGACCGGTTTCGAGAAGCGATCATAAACAGCCCCCAGAGCATCTGGGTCGCCGGCGCGTAGCCGCCGGAGCACGTCTGCATCGAGTTCTGGTTCCGTGGACACCACTGTAGCTGCTACTTTCGCCCGGGTCTTCTCTGAATTCCCTGCTGGAACCTTTCCTGGAAGCGGCAGGTACGCCACTTGAGCTGTCATCGGAGGAAGATGCCCAGCAGTTGGAGCGTTGCTTGCAACTCATTGCTTGTCTCCACCTCGATTCCCTTATTGGCGGCATCGGGATTTTGCGTTACCGCCAAGGCGGTTCCAATCGTCCGGCCTGAAGCTATACCTAGATCACGTGGATCTTCCGAACCATTTGCGCCTGGCTCGGCCGACACATTTACAAACGCCGCTCCCGCATAGTCGGGAACAACCCCGACCACGCTGGTGCCCGGTCCGAATAGTTCAGAAATCGTTTGGCCGCCATATTCAGGGACGTACAGTCCGGCGGTCTCGGTTGCCGAGGCGGAGTTGGTGAAATAGCCAAGGACGTCTAGCTCGATAACCGAGCCACCTTCGTACCGAAACGACAGAGCACCATCAGAGTCAGGAGTCAGAAGGACCACTCCTCTTCTTTCTAAGTTTGGGCCACCTGGCTTGCCCCACATAAGCATCTGGTCATAGGCCTCAACTCCCGGACCTAACCGAACCATGCCGCCGTCAGCCCCAACATCGGCAGTTACCAGCGCCAGCACCGCGCTGATCTCTTCGTTCGGCAAGTCCAGAAGTTCACCAAGGCGGATCGTGGCTTCGCGGCCGTCGACCGCCGTCTCAAGCTTTGCCACCTCGACGGGGTCAACCTGAACGAAGCGGCCATCTGCAGACTCTGCCGAGCTTTCGAAGACGCCAACTACGTCAACGACAACATGGCCTCCGGCTTGATTGGTGACCGTGACTGAGTTCAAATCGGTTATCGGAACGATTACAAGGTTCGTTGTCATCGCCCCGGCGCCCGGAACCGTAATGGCACTAACTGGACCTGCCCCGCCATCAACCTGGACCGAGCCGGCGGCCTGCGATTGCATCAACGTGACCGATAGGGCAACGGCCTCATAATCAATCTCTCCTGTTAGAGCAACGGTTTGTGAATCTCCGGGATCAAGCGGTTCGTTATCCCGAGAGTCGATGATGCGAGTCACGGGTGTGGCGAGGTACTTAGAAGTGGATGCGGGAAGCACGTCCACTTCGATATCGGCCTGACGACACTCGCCTTCGTTGCATGTTTCCACCACGAACGTGTCTGACCCGACAAAGGCTTCGTTCGGGGCATAGACCGCGTCGCCGGCTCCTTCGAGCTGAACCAATCCGTTGGCCGGAGGAGTCACGAGTTTTATCTCATGTGACGCCTCTATCTCGATGGCAACCGGTAAGCCAGCGGTGGAGACCTTCGCTCCGGTGATGGTGGGGGGCTCTGCGGCCACAACAGCTGTGGTTTCGGGCGCGGTCGAAGGCGCGGTGGCTGCTGGCTCTTGTTCGAGAACTACCTGTTCGGGGCTACCCCCAGCGGACGTCGCCGTCCATAGGAATAGCCCGCCTAAAAGGAATAGCGGACTCAGCACGCTTAGCGACCGAGCTACATAGCGCTGGCGGCCAACTTCGGCTGTTGTGCCGGTCGGAAAGTGGATCTGTTGACTCATGCGCTTACGCCGCCAATCGGCTCGGCGGCCCAACCGTGCACGGCTGGTGGAGCAACACCCAATACCTCCGAGTCGGGCCCGTGCTCGAACTTTGACAAGGCCGCTCCCAGCAACAAAGGCCAAGGTCCGTCTAGTTTCACCGACTGGGCAACCCCGACAGGGGCAGAACTACTTACCGGCATAAGTGAAGTTGGCGAGCTTCCGACAGCAAGTGAATCCCAGACCGAGCCCGACGGCGTGGCCTCAGATACTTCATCCGCCCAGCCTGTCAGCCAGCCAGAACCCGCAGCAAACCCAGCGGGGCCAGACAGCATCCTTCCCGCCCTGGCAATCGCGGCGGGAACAGGGTCAAGGTGGGAGTTGCTAAACCCAGCCTCTTTGAGCAATCGGGTGACAGCGTCAACTTGATAGCTGTCCAGTGACGCATGAACCGTGTCTGTGTTCGGATCTGCGAAAGCTGTGCTTGGTGCGACTACGGCGATGACCGGCCAATCGCTGCGAAGATGAAGGTGAGTTGCCAAGGAACGAGTCGCATCTGCGGCCAGGCCAACCAGGCGAAGTTTACCGTGACGAACAGTCCCGATGGACAACGGCACACTTCCACACGCTGTGATGCGAAAAGGCCGATCTCGGAGAGCCAACATCCAAACGGCGTCCTCGTGGAGACTAACGGCGATAGCCGGTTGCCTGTTGGTCCAGCCGAGCCACTGCCTTGCTCTAGCAAACCAGAGTTCTGATTTCTCCATTGTAAGACTCCTTCCAGGTTGATAAAGGGTTGACTTCTTAACAAGGGTTCGCCCCGAACCCCGGTGACGGTTCGCGATTACTTAAGAATTCTGTATCTGCCAAAAAGTCTGTGCTGGCTACCAATTCTCCACCAACACCGCAAAGTTGTTGGTGTGGGCAATCTGGGCGATTCCGCCGGTTCCTCCGTTCAGCAGGAAGCCTCGGCCCGCTTCATAAACACCCTTTACTCGAAGCCTGCACCGGAAAACGTCGCCAGCGTCGGTGCCAGGGCGCGGCAGTAGGCCCGTTCGCGACGCAGTCAGCATCCGCATCATTGGTTGCATCCCCTTGAGGGTTTCGTTTCGACCCGAGACGACGATGCGCAACTGTTGCGGGGCGGCGGCAACCAGCTTCTCTAGGTCTGGGCTTAGCTCAACGGGCAACTGCTCAATGTTGTCAACCAGCAGCAACCCACCTTCGACCCCGAACTGAATCAGCTCTTCAGCAGTCGAAATAAGGCAGCCCACTTCTGTGCCGAGTTCGATGCCAATTGAACCAATCGGGGTCTGTGGCGAAACCGCTGCCAACGAAGCGGCGATCGAACGCAACGCAGTACTGCGACCGCTGGCCGGAGGACCAGCTACAACGGTGTGGACCCCAGCTCGAATGTCAATCAACGCAGCGGAAAGGTCATGGTGGTTGATACCGATGGCCAGGCGCCAAAGATCTCCCCTGATTTGTGTCTCGCCAGCTAGCTCGTCAAGGGAGATGTCGCTTCCGAGGGTCCGAAGGCGAACCGGGCCGTTGGCGACCTGTTCAGAAGTTGACACCGACGGCACACTCCACGCTGGAATTGCAAACTGCACCTCCAGACCTGTCCGTGTGTCAATGGCCCGGCCGGGTCCCAACGAAGGAATATCACGGGCCCGAAGCCCAAATGCCGAGTACGAGGTGCTGTCAGCTAAACGAAGGACAAACTTGGTGGAAACCTGGGCCGAAACCTTCATCGGTATGCCTCGTTCGCCCGTCCCTGACGCAAACATAAACACACCTAGCGGCGGGCCATCGCGCAGTATCGCACCAAGGCGGACCGCGCCATCAAGGTCACCCTGTTCATCGAAGTGTTCAAGCAGCCCGGTGTAGTTAGCAATAAAGAGGCCAATCATTGGCACGTCCGACGGGCCCAGCCCGGCCGAGCGCTGTTCTCTAAGTAAGTCACGTCGCTCATCTAGCAAGGTCTCCAGCAAGTCCAGCAGTCGACCGATCCGCTCATCATCCTCAGGCCCCAAATAGCCACCTACTTGAGGTAGATCAGACAAAGCTGAAAGTGCGCCGGCAAAATCGACCACATAAAGATGAGCTTCGTCAGGTTTGTGGCTACTGGCGATGGCGGTACAGAACGTGCCGAGCACACCCGCCACGTCTGCCGAGTCGACTCCGTAGACCAGAACATTTCCGTCTTCGGGTCCGGACCAGGTGAATACTGAGCGCCGCTGTTCGTCAGGCAAGTCGACTTCCCCCACCGCAACCCGCCACTGACTGCCACCTGGCTTTGCGAGCTCGGCCAGCGGGCGCGCCGGAGGCAGAGGTTCAGGCCACGGAACCCGGGGCACATCTAGGGCCAGCCGAACGGCCGCGTTGCTAGCCGAAACCGACAACAGCTCAAGTTCGCTTGGTTGATCCGACCGCTGTCCGGGCGTGACAATCTGCGGTTCGGGCCGCTGAGCATTGAGACGAAACGGGTTAAGTCGAAGGGCCACCCCGTCAAGGGCAGCTGGCGGCTCTGAGACCAGAGCAGTTTGGAAACGTACAAGCTCACCGGCTCCCAGGCGGGCGAACGCGCGGCCCTGCTGGGTTCGATGAATCTTGGCGGCCTCCGACGAGCCAATGACTTCGATGGAGTCGCTGTCGTCTTGAACCCGAAGAGCGATTCGAAGGTTCGTGTTGGCTCTGATCTTGTTGTCGACAACACCAGCCGGGCGCTGCGTTGCCAGGACCATGTGGATACCGAGACTGCGGCCGCGTTGAGCGACATCGACCAACGACTCCATGAAGTCCGGAAGCTCCGCAGCCAAGGTGGCGAACTCGTCAACGACAATTACCAATCGAGGAAGTGGCTCCGCAGTCTCGGGAAGCTCCGACAGATCTGAAACTCCGGCCCCGCGCAGCCGATGCTCGCGATAGGTCAGCTCTGCCCGCATGCACCGCAGCGCCCGGGCGGCCAGTGGAGCGTCGAGATCGGTAACTACGCCGACGGTGTGTGGAAGATTGGCACAGGCATCGAACGCTCCTCCACCTTTGAAATCGACCAGAACAAACGTCACTTGGTCGGGGCTATAGCCCCAAGCCATCGAAGCAATCAGCGTTCTGAGTAGCTCACTCTTGCCGGCTCCAGTGGTTCCTGCGACTAACGCGTGGGGTCCGTCTCGCACCAGGTCAACTTCAAAGGGCCCTTCCGCTCCAACTCCCAAGACTGCCGATAGATGTCCACCAGAACGCACCGCAGATCTTCCCCAACGCTCAGTCACTGACGCTGTCCCCAATCCGGTGCCCTGCAACTCACTTAGCTTGCACCTGGTTGGAACTTGGGCTGCAGCACCTGCCACATCGGGATCGACAAAGCGTGACATTGCCCTGGCGGTGTTGACTATGGCCCCCATGTCTGCGACCGGGGCCAGAATGCCATCCATAACTTCACCGGAGTCCACCTTGTTAACACGACAGTCACCTGCCTCCGACACCTGAACCACGGCGCCGCAGAAAGCCGGAAGCTGATCAACAGACTCAGCCACCACTATTGCGACCGCCGCGCCGCGATTGACGGCGGCCGACACGTCAGGAAGTCCTGTCCGAAGATGGCCGATGCTGTCGATCAACAAGAGCTGAGCTGGCGATGAATCTGGGTCCAGCCCCCGTCTCACGTCAGGAACTGGAAGATCCAACACAGCTGAGGTAGCGCTGCGGTCAAACATAAGCCGAGGCTCACCGGAGGTTGAATAGAGGTGCGGCAACCATTTCACCCAGTCCCAAATCTCAGACGAATCAACATCCAGAAGGCAGTGAACTTCGATGTCAGCCGGCCCTTGACGAACTGTGAGTTCCAACAGCATCGCTGCTGCAACCTTTTGGGCGATCTCAACAGGACCGACCAAGCCAATTCCTCGAACGTCGGCCAACCCCACCGTTGCCGGACAGGATCGCAAAAAGCTGCTGGCCTCAATTAGGTCATCAATACCTTCAACCGAAGGGTTACGCGCCACAGTTGGCCCCCAAGTCGCTTCCCCCAAACCAAGGGTCACGTTTAGATGATCCTGGTGATGGGGTCGGACCTCCCATAACCGAGGGCTGCCCGTGTCTGCGATTTTCTCCTGGCGGCGCAAGTCGACATATCGATCTCGTCGATGTTGGGCCTCGATATCAGCCTGATGACGTATCTGCAGGCCAAAACTGTGAAGCTTCTCCAACGTGTACTGAACCGACGCCGCCGCGTCAATGCGGAGGCGCTTCTTACCATCTCGCCAACGAGCGATAGAGATAATCGGTGACATTGCCGCGAACGCCAAAAAGTAGGGGCTCAAGAAAAATGCCAAGACGATGCCGATTGGTACTGGGGCGAGCGTCACAAGCCATGAGATTGTCGGCGCTCCCCGAGGCTCTGGCGGCGGAGGTGGCAGGTCTAGTGTTGGATGTGCCGGTGAGGCCAATAACCGAGGTTGCCTCATGACCGATTTGTGAACTCCAGCGCCCTTGCCGTGAGCGGGATCTACCGAGCCCAGTGACTCACCAGCGAGTGGGTCAACCCGATAGACAGCATCGTGGGTGGTGATCACCAACGGCCGACCGCGCCTGAACTGATCGCCCTCAACAATTACTCCTGGGGCCAAGGCAAGTGCTGTGGCCGTGCCATCACTGTGGACCTCTAGCCGAAAGCGAGGTTCCTTCGCTTGTCCGATCGCAGGCGTGTCAGAATCAGAAGATCCAACGTCGTAGGTACCAGTTGCCAACTGAAGAAACTGCCCGGTGGCCAGACCTGCAAGCCGCACGAGCTCTACCCGAGGCGGTGCTGACAGCTCAATAACCTCTCGCACCACGCTCCCTTCTACAAAGTTGACCGTTGACAGAGGTTGGTCGGTCCGGTTACGCCGTTTGTCCACCAACACAAGCTCAGGTGGATCGTTCCAGCCACCGGCGACCATAAGTTCGCGTAGCGGCATATCAGGGTCCATTCCGACGAGCTCGACGTCGGCAATAGAAGATGGTGACTGCAACGTTATTCGCATCAGAAATCTGCCCAGGTTGGAGGTTTAGGTGGTGGTGTCGGCGGATGGGGAGGACGCCCCGGATGACCCGAATCTGGCCTTGACCTATAGACGTCAAGCTGTTGGTCATAGCTTCGCCGCCGTCGAGAGTATGTGGAGTATGCGTCTGCGTAGGCCGCCGCTTCAGCTGCAGCGGCGGCCACTACAGCCGCCCGATACCGACACTCAGATGCCAACCGAACTAGCTCGGCGCTAAGACCTGCGGCGTCGGTAGAGCGTTCATTGATGGTGCGCTCGGTCGTTGAAGTTACGAGTCCACCCACTAGAACGTCTGGCCCCATAGCCGCATCGACTGGTGCCATCATCGTGCGAGCAGCGGCGCTTGAGTCTTCCAGAAGCGCCGCAGCTCGCATGAACTCTCCGACAGTCGGCATCAGCTCGGCTCTCAGATAAGGATTTTGGAGAAGAGAGACTCGGTCTCGCTGATCCGAGCCTCGAGAACCCCTCGGTAATCGATGGTTGTCTCTTCGCCTTCGGCGGCACGAGCGTCAAACTCGGCGCCTACTTCAAGCAAGATGGTTCGCAGGTTCTCGCGAGCGGCGTTGAAGTCTGCATAGGCAACACGCAGTCGCTCACGAACCTGGTCGATGAAGGCGATGAGCTCTTCGGTTGATCCTCGGAATCGGTCTGCGGCTTCACCCGTCCAGTCTGCTCCAAGCGTCGCAGCGAGTGTCGCTGCGGTGTCAAGCCCGAGAGCTTCAAGCTCGGTTATCAGCCGGGGCTCGGTAACGCCGATCTGCTCTAGGAGCGCTTCGACTTCACCAATGATGGTTCGCACTCCGCCTCGTGTTACTTCGACGCCAGTGGCTTGTTCCGCAAAGCGATTCACTGCCTCTGCGACACTCTCGGTAATCATTGTTAACTGGGCCATGTCTGTTCCTTTTGGTTAGTGCGCTCGGTGTTGAACGCTGTTACCAAGTGGTTCGAAACGACCGGCCGATCTGGTTCCCATTTTCTTTGAATCGATTCTGACTTTCGGAATCGTCGACGTCGTGTGAGTAGTTGGCAAGGTCTGCAGCGGCGCGCTCTAGACCCTCGGCTATCCGGATGGCTTCACCGACCGCGGGCGTATCCAGTGCCGACAGTGCCAACGCGTGCATCGTCTGATCTGCGACGTCGTCAGCAACCGACGCAGCGCGCCGGAAACGGACGACTAAGGCTCGCACCAGCTCAGTCTCAGTTGAATAGAAAGACACGCGATCTCCATTTCGACGAGCGCCTCTAAGACTTGTTCGTCTTACACGTGCTATTCGGTTCGGAGCCGACTGGTCAGGTGATCTTTCCGTCGACCATCTCTACGATCCGATCGCCGAAGTCAAGGACCCGCTCATCGTGGGTGACCACGATCCCTGCGATATCGCGGTTCTTCACTTCGTCACGGATTAGTTCCATGACTTGCCTTCCCAGTTCGCTATCAAGGGCCGAGGTCGGCTCGTCGATGAGCAGCATCGCTGGCTCGTTCATTAGTGCCCGACCTATGGCCACACGCTGTTGCTGACCACCAGAAAGTTGGGAGGGGAGATTGTCACCCTTGCTCCCCAGCCCGAGCTCGTCTAACAACTCCTCAGCCCGCTTCTTAGCCCCCGCATCTACCTTCCCGCCGCCGAGACTACGGACAACCAACAGGTTCTCCCTAGCGGTCAAGAATGGAATCAGATTGACGGCCTGAAACACGAAGCCGATCTTGTCATTTCGGAACTTGGATAGTTCCTTATCGTCCAGCTTGGTTAGCTCCGAACCACCAACTTGTATTGAGCCATCGGTCGGTCTCAGCAGTGCTCCCGAGATCGTAAGCAAGGTTGTCTTGCCCGAGCCCGAGGGACCCATCAGCAGTAAGAGTTCGTCGCTAGCCACCTCCAGTGACACTTGGTCAAGCGCCTTAACTTGCTGGTCGCCTTCGCCGTAAATCTTGGATACTTGGTCAACTACGAGAGTATTCATGGGGCTCCGATCTAGCCGATCGCTTCGGCGGGGTCGATCCGGTTGATGCGTCGGAACGTGAACAGGCTGCCCAGTAAAGCAGTGACCAGAGTTCCAATTGCAATAACGACGAGTCGGTACGGCTCAATCCGCAAAGGCAGATCAGGCGGAAGGAATGCAATGAAAATGAAGGAGAGCGCAATGCCAACCACCACAGCGACCGTGCTTATGGCAGCCGCTTGTGTGACTAGCGTTTTGAGAAGGTCTCGGGTGTTGGCACCGATTGCCTTCAGCACCGCGTACTGAAGAATGCGTTCAAGCGTCAGCAGAGCGAAGAAGAGCGCAACCACGATGAGCGTAACCACGAAGGTCACACCGATGATGCCGCTAAACGTTGATGACTGCTGTTGAACGGTTGCCAGCGCTCCTATGACCTCATCGGTGTCAGCAATTTGTACGCCAGCTGGCGCCAACACGCCGGATGAGTCTGCCTCAATGATGAGTACTTGAGACGCACCTTCGGGGGGCAAATCGGTAGCCATCACGCCCAAGACGGCCCGCCAGCTTTCTGTCGACGCCCACACTGTTGGGGAGCCTTGACTTACGTCATTAACAAACGCAGTGATCTCCAGCGGTTCAGCGTTGGGGCCGATTAGCAGATCGTCGCCTATGTCGATTGCCAATAGATCAGAAAGCGCTTGATCCACCACGACACCTTCGACGGGCGGCTCGGGCAAGACACCTGTGGCGAGTTCGTACCCCAGAAAGACAACATCTCGAAGTGCGTCTGCATCCAAGCCGGCCTCTTCAGTTCCAGCAGTAGTAGTGACCTGGCTAAGTTGACCAACCGCGATCACACCCTCTGAGTCAGTAAGTTCTGCTCGAGTGTTGGCGTCAATGACCGAACGTCTAACTTGAAGCTCGCTAGGCGCGGAAAAGGCCCAGCTCTTTCCCTCGTGAGCTCGGTAAGAACCGGTTTGAGACAGCTCGAGCCCATCGAGGAATCCACCTAACACGGTTAACAGCACAACCAGCAACGTCATGGCAGAGGTTACCGGCAGGAAGCGGCCAGGGGTGCGTCGAAGTTCCTTGATCGCAAGATTCATACTTGAATCCCGCCTTTGCGAGTTGCACCTAGAGGGTCGATTGCAAGCACTCGCCTCAGTGCACCAACCGAGGCCAGCAAGCCGAGGATCACAACTGCACCCACCGACACAGTGATTGTGCTTGCACCAAGTTGAGCACCAAACACATCACGCGATAGCCGCAGTAACCCCCAAGCCACGACCGAACCAACTAGTGATCCGGCACCAACTACGAAGATGACCTCGATCAGAACCGGCTTGATGACGTCAAGCTTCGGGGCACCAATTGCCCTCAATAGCACTAGGGACTGTGCCTTCTGAACCGTGAGAATCAGGAAGAACACGCCGGTGACGATGGTGACCACGATGTAGAGAAGCAGATACAAAATGTTGAACGACTGCGTGATTGTCCCGACGCCAGGCAATGCGTTTACCGCATCGGGTCGGGTCAAGGCAGTGACACCGGATACTTGAGTCTCGATGGCCGACGTCACGACGTTAGGGTCTGCCCCATCATCTACCTGAACCCCAATGATCGACGCAGGAACTTCGAACTGAGAGCCAGCCCTATCCGTCACGGCGGCGGCGTAAGTCTCAAAGGCAACATAGAACGTTGGCAGAACGTTGAAGGCCGCGTCGTCTGCGACGCCAACGATCGTGATGGCCTGTCCGGCAAGCTCTATCTGGTCGCCCAGTTCGAAGCCCTCGCCGGCCAGCGAGGCAACACTGAAGATGGCCTCGTTCGGAGCTGTTGGCCGGTCACCTTGGCTGATCTCGACCGGACCGGCAGGTCCGCCGGGGTCTCCGCCCAGAATCACTACCTCAACCTCGGCACCTTCAAAAGTCGCAACAAAAACCGACAAGCCGATCGGCCCTGCGACTGCTACTCCCTCAACCTCGGTGACAGCGTTTGCCACGCCCACCGGAAGCACACTGACTGCGGGATTGTTTCGTGCTCTGGCGTCATAGACCCAAATGTCCGAGCTCGACTGTTCGGTTCCACCTGTCAGACCCAATGTGAGGCTGCCAGCTACTGCCTGAAAGAAAAGCAGCAGCAACACCAGTAGGGCCACGGCCCCGATGAGCAGGCTAAAACGTCCAGCAGCGCGTCGGATCTCTCGAAGGGCGATGAACATCGGCCTCTATCTATAGCAACGGGGATGGCTAGCAACGTGGTTGGTTAGTGAGACCAAGCGAATATTTCCACACGATGTCGCATTACAAGCTGCCCAGCCGGCGCGTCTAGGTTGAAGCAATGCCTCTAGATTCACTCCCGGCCGAATACATCGGCACCCTTTCAGCAAGAACAAACGATGTGGCCAGACCTGTTGTCGCCGGCCCGCTTGGCACCAAGGTTGTAGCCACCGTTACTGGTGCCACTTTTGTTGGTCCGAAAATTAACGCAACGGCCACAGAAGGTGTGGCCGCGGGTGATTGGCTGACCATTTTGGCCGACGGCAGCTTCTCGCTTGATGTCCGTTTTTCGCTGAAGACCGATGACGGTGCCGACATCTATGTCACCTACACCGGCTTCGGGACCCGAAACGAAGACGGCACCGCCAGCATTCGGACGGCTCCGCGTTTTGAGACGGGTGACAACCGATATGACTGGCTTAACGCTCAGTTCTGCGTTGCCATGGGCACCACCACGCCCGACGGTGTTGAATATGACATCTACGCGGTCTAGGCGAATCGTTCCCTGACTAGAGATCGATCAGCGATTCTCGGCAAAGTCAGTAAGGGCATCGCTTAGCTCGGCTATTGCATCTCGGCATTCAACAATTGACGGAGGGTCCGGCTCACTGGCTTGTTTGGTGATCGACTTCAGCGAAAGCACAAGAATCGGAATTGACGCCTGACCTAGAGACCACACCCGTCGGGTCGGAGCTCCGGCCCGAAGCTCGCGTTCGAGAATTACAAGGCCTTGGCTCTGAACTTCAAGGTTCAGACGCACAGCGCGCTTTACCGGCGTGTTGGCCTCGTCAAGCTCGACGCTCAGCACAGACATGGCTGCGATGACGCGGCGAACGGCTTTGTGAAGGTTCTCCATTAGCTCGCCAAGCGTAGTGACTTCGCTCTGCCAGCCGCGATGTTAGAGTCGGCGCGAACATCATGACTTGTACCGACTCGACTAACCAGAGATGAGCAATCCATCTCCCGACTCCAAAATTGGCTACGCAGAGTTTGGCGTTTGGTACGACGCACTGCGATCAACCGTTTTGGAGCCAGCACTGAAGACAGCTGAAGCCTCACTAAGGAGCGCTCTTACTGAACTTCTTAGCGATCGCGACCTGGCACGTATTACCAGCACCAGCGGCCGGGTGAAATCAAAACGTCGGACCTGGCGCAAGATCAACCTGGCGCGATACGAAGACCAGATCCAGTCCCTTGACGACGTTGTTGGGACGATTGATGACCTCGTGGGTCTCAGAGTGACCTGCATCAACTTGCGCGACATCGGCATGATCGAGGCCGCTCTAGAGGCCGTACCTCGGGTTGAAGGCACGGGTCTCTGGCTCGACCCGGATTCAGAACGCGATTACGTAACCGAGCCCAAAGAGTCCGGTTATCGAGGCTGGCACGTGAACCTGGGGATCGAGGTTGGCGGAACTCCGGTTGTTTGTGAGCTGCAAGTTCGGACACTCTTGCAGGACAGCTGGGGCGAACTAACCCACGAGGAGTCATACAGCAAAGACGGAGCGTTGCCACCGCTGGTTAACGTTCTCAGTACAAGAATGGCGGACCTCCTCGCAATTCTCGATGACATTGCCGAGGACCTTCGGACCGAGCTTGATCGGATCGATCAAGAGCTAGTAGCCGAACACGATGACTCAGTATCGCTAGCGGCAAGCACGTTGGCAGGCCAGGCTGCAGATGCCGCAGCCCTCTTGCGGAGCCGATGGACTTCGATCACCCGGCCCACCGACTTAGCCGGGCTTGCATGGGCGTTACAGCGGGAATTTGGCGCAGAAATAAGCGACGACTGGTTCGGCCATCGGAGCTTCAAACGGTTCCTTCGTCACGCTGTACCCGAGGGCGAGATCAGTACCGGCCGGCAGGCCTATCTTCTTCCCGCTGACAGCGCTGACCGCACCCATAGCTCTGCAACTGAACCGGCGTCAGATGGGGTGCTCGAACCGACACAGGCAACGGCACAGGCGAGAACGGAGTCTGACCTGCCATCAGCACCAGAGCCGGCCCGCCAGCTCCGCCGCATCGATCGCGAGTTTCCACTCTTGGATGATTCGGAATGGCCAATACTCTTTGGTCATCTCTCCGAGTCGTGGCGACGAGTTAAACCTGCGGACCTATCTTCCAGCACCGTTAATCGGTTAACAAGATCGGCCCGAGATCTAGCTCGTGACGCTGGAACAACTTTCTCTCGCCGAAAACTCGACTACGTGGTTAAGGCCCTGCTGTCTGTGGCGGATTCTGGTGGACTTGTGGAACAGCCACAAAGCGACCGAAGCCTGGCAGCCGCTTTTGCCAGGCACACGATTCAACGGATGGTCGAACTGAGGATTATCGAGAGAGCCGATACCCAGGCGAGCACATCAGTCGAGCACTGGATTGTTGGACCAACCAAGAGTTAGCAGCGAACGGCGTGCCGCTGGGAGGCCTGTTGGCCCACAATTGGTTTTGGACTAAGCCGTAGTTCGATTCTTGGCCCAGTGAGAAATTGCGCCTCGGGCCTGGAAGCGTTCTGGCCTGTCGTCTGCGCTCAGAACTTCTGTCGCCAGCCATAAACGCTTCAGCCAACGAACTCGACCCACGCCTGTGTCATCGGTGTAGGGCTTGCGGCCATGAAGGACGTGATAGTTGTTGACGAATTGGATATCGCCAGGCTCGAACCGCATTTGGACCCAATGATCTGGATTCTCGACTAAGGCGCTGTAGGCCTTCATCGCCGAACGTTGGGCGTCGGTGAGTCGAGGCGCATCTTCGTGCCGCTGGGAGGCCAGGATGAACTGCGGAATGTAACGCACGAACAATCGGTCACCCTTCCGGCTGAACGCCGGGATGTGATAGTACGGCTTCTCACCATCGGGCTGTTCGCCCCGGTAGTCATAGGGCAAGCCGCCATACAAAACCCCGGCAAGCTCCGGATCGGATTCGACCAACAAGTTGTGACACAACAAAGCGTTGGAGATCAGGCTTTCTCCACCGGCGACTCCGGGGTCCAGACACATGAGCCCAACCAGGTCCGAGCCATCGGAGTGGAAACCAAGTCCAGCTCCGCCGATCTCGTTACCGCGGGCTGTCGGATCATCCAGTGCTTTTCCCTGATCCTTCACATCACCCAATAGGTGACCCTTGTGGTTCTGGGCCCATGGCACCCCAAGATGCAGCCCTATCCCCCAGTAGATCCAAGACGCATCTTCTGGACCCAACCGCTCAACCGGCAAACCTGAGATCCGTTGGAAACCTCGACCGTTGATCAACTCCTCAGCTATACCAGCGAGAACGCCGGCGAAACCGTCCAGCGGAAAGTGCTGTTTGTTGATGTCGAGCAACTCGTCGGAGTGACCCCTGGCTACGGCCAACGCCCCCTCAAGTTCAGATATCTCAGCTGCCGACAGCTGATATGTCCATTCCTGGGGATTGGCAACATCGGCGGCACGCCATTCGCCGTGCCGCTCTAGCGGGGTTACTTGCTCTGCGGTGAGAACATCGGACATCTCAGACTCCAGTCGGGGTGGGTTGGGCGCCACGGATCAGTCGACCAGGCAACTCGCCGGTGGCTTCGCCTTCGGCGTAGGTTTCGGTGCCAGCCACAAATGTGTGCACGTATCCGTCGGCTCGCTGAACGATTCTCCTACCGCCGGCCGGTAGGTCATAGAGCAGTTCGGGCTGGTGAACTCTGAGCCGATCAAAGTCGATCACATTGATGTCGGCTCGGTATCCGGGGGCGATCAAGCCACGGTCGTTCAACCCAACCAATTGGGCGGTGTCGCGACACTGGCGTTGGATCAAAAACTCGACTTCGATCCGGCCGTGGGGGCGATCACGACCCCAATGCTGAATCAGCGTGGTGGGGAACGAACCGTCGCAGATCGTGCCCACGTGAGCGCCACCGTCGGACAACGCGGGCACCGTAAAGGGGTGAGTCAAAAGCTCACGAGTGCCGTCGAGATTGCCCTTGGCGAAATTCGAGAACGGCACCCACAACATCGCTGTGCCGTCGTTGTCGAGCATGGCGTCTAAGGCCACCTCGGCGGGTGGACGGCCTTCACGTTCTGCAATCGCAGCGACCGAGTTCGTCGGGTCGGGCTCGTAGTTGGGCGACGTCCCCAGCGGGAACATGATGTCGAACCGCTCGATCAGGCGACCACCAACCGCTTGGTTCTCGCGGCCTCCCGCTGCCTGCAGCAACCGTTCACGGAAGGCGGGATCAGTCAGGGCCGCGGTCCGTTCGTGCTGGGGTAGATCTGAAATCTCTCGGAAGACCGGGTTAGCCAGGAAAGGGTTTAGTGTGCACTCGAAACCGAGCAACACACCGATTGGACGGACAGCAGTCTGACCGGTGACGGCCAGACCATCGGCTCGGGCGGTCTCGATGTGCCCGAGGATCGACCGATGATACTCATAACCTCGCGGCGACTCGACAAGAGTGAAACTGATCGGACGGCCCGAAGACTCGGTCATAGCCCGAACGATGGCGAACTCGCCTTCGACGTCGAAGAAGTCGCTGACGAGCTGGAGCACACCTTTGCCCGTAGTTCCGATTGCCTCAGCGATGCCGACCAGCTCCTCCTTGGCGGCGGTGAGGGTGGGCGTCGGTTCGCCCAGCGAGGTCTTGTGGTTCTGGGTTCGGCTCGTGGTGAATCCGAGGAAACCGGCATTGATTCCCTCGGCGGCCAGTCGACCCATCTCGGCGATGTCATCGGGCCGGGCATCGTCGCCCTTGGCGCCGCGTTCGCCCATCACATGGAGTCTTAAGGCGGCATGAGGCACCTGGGCTGCGATGTCCATGTCTTTGGGTCCGCCCAGCGCGTCTAGGTACTCGGTGAGCGAGGTCCAGTTCCACGACAGACCCTCGTGCAAAGCCGTGCCCGGGATGTCTTCGACTCCCTCCATCAGTTGCACTAGGCGCTCGTGGTCGCTGTTGTGTACCGGCGCGAATCCAACACCACAGTTGCCGAACACAACGGTGGTCACACCATGCCAGGACGACGGTTGCATAGTGGATTCCCAGGTTGCTTGGCCGTCATAGTGAGTGTGAACGTCGACGAAACCCGGAGCCACGATGGCGCCGTTGGCTTCTACCTCTCGGCGCCCCGAACCCGACACCGTCCCGACTTCGGTGACGATGCCTTCTGAGACCGCAACGTCGGCTTCACGTCGGGGGTGACCCGTGCCGTCGATAACAACTCCGCCTCTAATCACCAGGTCGTGTTCAGCCATGGTCCAGTTTCGCGCATGTGGGGTCGCAGGTCATTTCCGCATCCCCAGAATCGACGAGTTTAGCCCCAGATCACCGGAGGCCCTAGGTTGAACAAACGCAGCAAAGCCGGCCGCCGAGCTAGCCAAGCAAGATCAAGCCAAAGGAAACGTCAAAATGACCGAGTGGATGAACCTCACTGCCAGGGCCGGACTCGCTAGTCACGACCTCGTCGGCTGGCTCATGTGGGACCAAGACGCGATTGCGCGCTATGAAGCTTTAGGCGTGCCCAATGGTGCTGGGTGGATAGTTGCCTGGCGGCTTGCTCCCCTTGGCAATATCAGCCCGGCTGCGGCGTCGTCGGCCACCTACTCCATCAGCCCGGAGGTTATCGAGTTCGTAATGAGCAGGTATCGCGACGTCACTGACGTCGAGGCGATTTCCGCCACACGCGATGCCTCGGTACTTCCGGGTCTCGAATCGATTGCGCCAGGTCTCTCAGATCAGATCGCTCCGCTTGCCCAAGATCTGTGGCGCGGAGTCGACTCAGTTCACTACGGCGCTCGCCCAATGTTTGCGGCCCACCGGGCCCAACCTCGGCCCGAGGCAACCAACTCAGCCCTGTCGGCCTGGTTGGCGGTCAACTG
>CALAJQ010000015.1 GCA_937922785.1 uncultured Acidimicrobiales bacterium | reverse complement strand
ACACGATTCGGTAGACGCCACGCCGCGCCGACCGCATCCCTGCAAGCTCACGCTGCAAAGGCCCGCCGAGACGATGCGGGTCATCGAGCAACGCTCCAAGCAGGAACTCCACGATCGCTGCGGCGGTGCCCTCTCCCAACTTGCTCAGTTGGCGTTCTAGCGATCCGGTGACTCGGAGCCCGTAGCCGGGTTCGGAGTCACTCACTTAGCCTGATACCGGCTGCGGAGTTCGTCACCCGTGATGAGGTCGCCTGCTTCGTAAGCTTGGCGGGACTCCTCGAGTTGCCGCACAGCCTCGGGATCAGAGAGCAGTTCCAGCGTGTCCTCCAGTGACTCGAGTTCTTCGGGGCTGATGAGTACAGCGGCCGGTCGGCCGTTTCGGGTAACAATGATCCGGTCGTGGGTGTGTTCAACACGGTCGACCATTTCGGAGAACTTCGACTTCACGCTGGCCAGCGGCAATATTTCAGATATGACCAGTATTATGGTCATGTATTGGAGTGACCACTTGACCCCAAGGGCCGGTTACTACTTCGCAGATCGAATTGCGAGTCGCCACATCGTGTCTGGGCCGTCATGGTCAAGGTAACAACCCTGCAGATGCCGACTTCCTTGGGTGGAGTCATAAGCGGTGCGCCCATGAAGGAGCCGATGGTTATCCATCACCATGGCGTCACCAGGAGTCAAACGGAAGTAGACGTTGTTAGCCCGTTCGTTCAAGTAGTTACTCATCCAAGCTCGGCCCCGATACCAGGCCTCGAGCACGCTAGCTGGGGCCGGCGTCACGTAGTCCAGCCGGTGGGAAAACCGGAACTGCTCGTACTTGCCTTGATCATCAACTTGGATCATTCGAGTGCGGTTGACGACCACGTCTGAACCGCTGTCGTATCGAAAGTCGACATCGACATCACATAACGCCTTGTAGGCGTCTGGGTCGGCCTCTTTCAGCCGCTCGCTTGCGGTGTAGCCATCCACCAAGGTGGAGTCGCCTCCTGGAGCACCGTTAGCAAGGCAATGAAGAATCTGAATGCCGGGCACAGGTTTGCGGTAGGGACCATCGGTGTGAGCCCGCAACTCATGTCCTGTGTAGGCAAGGTCAGTTGGATTGGGTTCGGTAATTACGTTGAATATCGAGCCGAAGTTGGTGGGGATCAGGTTGCCCATCTTGTGGGCTAGAGACTCCAGCGTGCCGGGCTTGGTGGGTAAGTTCTGCAACACGTAGAAGCCGTAGGAGAAATAGGCCTTGAGCGCCGGCTTGAACGTTGCTGGATTTTGGAAATCCCACGAGTTGTAGTCGATGTATGGAAACGGATCTAGATCTCCGTGCCACTGTTGCCTCCCAGGAGGTTCTTCCGGGTTGGGATCCCACTGGAGATCACGGCGCAACGCTCCGACTTCTAGCTGTCCTAAGTGTCCGTCGGTGAACGAAACCAATAACGTGCCGTTGTCAACCGAGCAATCAGTTACGGCCAACGCTGGGTCAATCGCTGCCGGGTCATAAAGTCTTTGCAAATTGTCCGGATCTAGCGACCCTTCGGTAGTGCTTCGCTCTCGCAACCACATGGCCGGAAGTTCGATGGTGTCGGCTCCCGACGCAACACTTACTCGCCGACCTTCACCTACCGGAACAATATGCATCTGTGTCATCGCGCACATTATGGGCGAAATGAAAACTCAAATCCAGTGATTCAGCAGCCGCCACTTGGTCGGTCTGGAATCGACGGATCAACAACCTCGATGTGAACATGAGGAGGGGGCGGCGAAACCGTCAGCTTGTCGATCTGAGACCTGAACGGCAGTGGCGTTGGACCAGGAGCCAGAACGGTTTCTTGAGCAATGACTCGATCCCCAGCCTTCACCTGAACGCCGTTGATGTGCAACACCTTGACTTCCCAAGTTGGCTGCTCGTCTGGGGCGATAACTGCGTAGTCGTCGCTGTACTGGCAATACAGGGTGTAGGTGCCGGCTCGGACAACGGTTCCGGTTACTGGCGACCGAATTTCAGACGCAATGTTGACTGCCACATCAATTGCGGTGCGGGAGCCGTTGCCTCTGTCGCGTGATTCCATGGTTGTCATGGGAGTCACGACATCGGCCAGCGGCTCAACTTGTTGGGCTCCGTCATGGTTCGACTCGTGGAATCCAACCAGCTCAACCTCTCGAGCCGGCAGATACATGGTGAACCCACCGACGGTTGCGAACGGGTCATAGTTGTTGTGAACGACGATGCGCGGCTCAGGTTCGGCTTCGGTGGTTGTAGTAGTCGGCTCGGCGGTGGTCGAGGTGGTCTCGTTTGAAGCGGGGGTCGAAGATGTTGCATCGGCTTCAGAAGAATCAAGAGTGGTCGAAGTGGAGTCCTCGGCTACTAGCGGCGCACTTTCAGGTACAGCAACCGCCACGGTGGATTGCGGCTCGTCGGACGGACCCACCTGTTGCGGCGAAAGACCCTTCTCGAGCTTGGGGGCCGCGGTTGTTGTTGGCGCCGCTGTAACAACGGTTCCAAGAACTTCGGGCGTTGCCTCAGTCACCTCCGTTGGTGGCAGGGTGTTAGCAGGGTCTTCGACTGCCTTTAGATTTATCGAAGAGCAGCTTGCAGCGCTCAGGGCTACAAAAACTATGCCAGCCATGGCGCGTTTGGGAATGTGAGATCCAACAAGGTGTGTTTTCATAGCCACCTCCAATCGGCCCGCCCCGCCTGAGCGTTAGCCATTCCCTCATTAGTCCTAAAGACCCAGTCTCGCCTGAGGTGCTAGAGAACCATTTCCCCTGGTTGTTGACCAGCGTCGAGCATTGCCTTACGCACGTTTATTGGCACCAATAGTGCCAATCCAACCACAAAGAACAAGATCAGAGACAATATTGCCTGCCTCTGAGATCCGGTGATTTGGTTCACAACGCCAAAAGCAGCGGGCCCGAGCCACGATGTTCCACGAGCCGCGATCTCATAAAATCCGAAATACTCAGCCTCGGCGTTGGAAGGGATCATCTGGGAGAACAACGAGCGTGCCAACGCTTGAGAGCCGCCGAGCACAAGCGCAAGAGGAACCGCAAGGACCCAGAGCTTTGTTTCAGAGTCCAACAAGGCGTAGGCGTACACAACCAGCCCGAGCCAGACCACAAGATTCCACGAGAGGCTCTTCTTGGCGCCAAAGCGACCAGCGGCCTTTCCGAACAGCAGGGCACCGGGGATTGCAAGGAACTGGATCAGCAGAACAACCAGCAGAAGGGTAGATGCTTCAACGCCCAGCTCGTCAGCGGCAAACGTCGACGCAACAGCGATAACGGTCTGCACGCCGTCGTTAAAGACCAGATATGCCATCAGATATCTGAACGTCACAGGGTTCTCGCGCCGCATACGCCTCAGGGTTCCAAGAACAGAACCCGTGCTGAATCGAAGCCAACCGACATCTGCGGGTTTAGTTCGCCGGGCCGGACGGGAACGGATGCGCCTCTGCGGGAATAACAAGATGAACAACAGCGCCCAGATTCCAGACCCGCCAAGACTAAGCCTGACCGCTAGCCCGACGTTGTCTGACATCAGAGTGATTAAGACAAAGTTGGCGCCTAGCCACAAACCTCCACCTAGGTAACCCCAGGCGAAACCTGCGCTGCTTACTGCGTCACGGTTCTCGGGACTGGCGATGTCTGGAAGGTATGAGTTGTAGATCACCGATGCGGCGCCGAACCCCACGCCCGCCAACACAAACAGGATCCCGCCGGCAAGCACCCGCTCGCCGGTAACAAAGAACAACAGCCCGGTCATCACGCTGCCCAAGTAAGACAATCCCAGCATTAACGACTTGCGGTGATCGGTGTGATCGGCGATTGAACCAACGATCGGCAGGATCAGAACCTGGAGAAACGCCACAAGGCTGAGACAAAGAGGAAAGAAGGAACCTTCGTCAATGACAAATCCAAAGAAGTCGACACCACCGTTGTCTTCGGCCAACTCAAACAGATACGGGCCAAGCAAAGCGGTAACAACTGTGGTTGAAAACGCTGACCAAGCCCAGTCATACATCTTCCAGCCAAAGAGCTCACTGGGATTGTCCCGATCAAAGCGATCGGTAGCGGCCGATGTCACTGAAATCACACTAGTTTGGCCAAGTGTCAGATAATAGAAATCAGTTCTCAGACGCCTGGATCAGGTGGCGCAGCCGGGCCGACCTTGACGAGTACGAGACTCGGTGGGATTCGATGGCGGCCGACGGCCAGAACGTTCACGGCGAAGCCGATTTTGTGATGAGCTACAAACCCAAGTCGGTCCTGGACGCTGGTTGCGGTATGGGACGAGTAGGGATCGAGCTGGCGAACCGAGGAGTAGTCGTAACCGGTGTTGACCTTGACCCAGAGATGCTGGACCGCGCAATCGCTCGCGCTCCCGAAGCTGAATGGATCGTCGGCGATCTGGCGGATCTTGACCTTGGTCGAGAGTTCGACGTGGTGGCGATGGCCGGCAACGTCGTGCCCTTTGTGCGCCCCGAAGACCAAGCAAAAGTGATTACGGCGCTGTGCCGCCACGTCGCTCCCGAAGGCGTGTTGATATCGGGCTCTAGCCTTTGGCCTCACTGGCCGGGCGTCAGCGACTATGACCAGTGGTGTGACGCAAACGATTTCGAGCTGGTTGAGCGTTTTGCGGCGTGGACTCGCGAGCCGTTCGAGACCGATGGAGCAGACTACGTAGTGTCGGTTTACCGACGCCCTTGACGAACGAGTTCGTCATAAAGCCGGGGCTGGATCACCCTGAAACTGATCAGGTTTGAACTGAAGTCAGCCATTGCGTGATGCCGTTCTGTCACAACGCTCCCACCACCGCGGAGCACGCGTTCCAGGCCGGCGGTTGGGCCCGTAGGGTTTACTCGCTGTTCAGTTCGGTGGAAAGTTGGGTGGTAGAAGTCCTCACACCACTGCCAAACGCGCTCGGCACCGGAACTCGAGAGTTCGGGCGATGCCCGTGCCCATTGAGCCTCGGTTGGCAACTGAGTGTGGCTCCAGTGGCAGAACTCTTGCGCGTCAGTCCAGCTCACTTGAAATACAGGAGCCTCCCCCGGCGCGCTCTGGGCATCCGCTGAGGGACTTGGCGTCCGCCAGTTGGCGCCTGACACCCACTTGCCCATCCCATGTTCGCCAACCCAGCCAGAACCTTCAACTTCAGCTTGAGTGACATAACCAGTCGAGTCGATGAACGAGGCAAATTGGGAGTTTGAGACACATCGCGCGCTGATCGCTAGAGAACCAACTGTTACCAATCGAGTTGGGCCTTCGTCGTCATCGGGTTCGCTGGCCAGCCGATCAGAGCCCATCTGGAACCGTTTGGTTTCAAGCTCAACCCAGGTCCAGTTCATATTTGGATCAGCCATTTTGGAGCTCGGGCCCGCCTAGATCTCCCACTGATCAGATACCAACGCACGCAAGACTAGTGACCCGTCTTCATCAACGAACACAAAGCGAACTGATGTCCAGTCCAACCCGCCGTAAAACCCAGTTCCTGGATGGTGATACTCAACAATCGTTGCGCCCGGGAACACGTCGTCCAAATTGTTGATCGTGTTGCCACCACCGATGAACTCGTCGTAGCCGATTTCGGCGGTGCTGGTCAGAGCTGCGCGCCCAGCTAGGGCGTCTAGATATTCAGTGAGTGAGGAGGTAATCGGATCGCCCGAGCCAGTTTGGAAGCCCCAAGTTCGCTCGGTCTCTGCGGAGTTCAAAACCTCGTCTGCGGTCAATGTGAGCGTTTCATCGCCTATGAAAGTGAACGGCGCAACCGTCAAACCTTCACTACCAATCAGTTCTCCGAGAGCGGCGACGTCAGCAAGACCTTCGATGGCCGAATCGACAATATCGAGCACCTCCTGGTTTGCATCCCCGCTGATAACTGGAGAACCCGCTGGAGGCTCTGGGCGCAAGAATCGATCTGCGACCCAACCAACGCCCCCATCCTCGGCGATCTCAACAACCACCCAGTTTGTGTTTCCCACTCGCTCGATGACGTCAAATACACCCAAACCGCCGCTGCCAGGTGAAATTGTGGCCACCAGACTCTGGTTCTGGCCGGGCCCTGAGCGCACGTTCAGCACGTCATCAGGCTCGACACCCCATACAAAGAAGGACTCCTCCTGCTTCAGCCACGCTTCATCAGGGGCAATCACCAATTCAGGGTCTACAACCACTATTTCGTTGGTGGGTCCGGCGGCTTCGGTGGTTGGGGCCGGCTCGGGTTCTTGTTCGGTGGATCCGGAGCTAGCCGGCTGGGCAGATGTTGTTGTCTCCGCCGGAGCGTCTGATGTTGGAGCGCTGGTGGTGTCGGCCGGATCCTCAGAGTTCGAGCTGCAAGCTGCTGTCACCAACATGACCACAAGCAGCGGAGCAAGCAAGGCTCGGAATCGGGCGGGCGCTAACTCGGCGGGCACGGACATGAGAAAAGCCTGCCACAGGTTGCGGTGCGAATCGTGGCACCGAAGCTGTGCAGGCTATGCCGCCGACATCCGTGCGCTTCTAGCCCGCTAGGTCACCAACGGTGATTGTGATGTAAACCACCCGGATCGATTCGCCGTATTCGGGGTGGCCCGGGAGGTAGGCCCGTGGTTCGGTCCAACTAACGTTTAAGCCTGGGGTCCTGTCGAGACTGGCCATCACCTCATCACAGTTTCGCTCTACCCAAAGATCAGTGCGCTGGGTCGCTAGAACAACTCCGCCGGCCTGAGTGACGCGCACAAGCTCGCGGAGAACGCGTTCGGTATCGGGCAAGTAGGTAAGAACACCGCCGCACACAACTGCACTGAAGGCTTCATCTTCAAAGGCCAAAGTAGCTAGCAAGTCACCCTGATTCAGCCGTTCATAGACACCGGTAGCGCCAGCCGCCGCCAGCGATTCCTGGGATCCATCAATACCCAGCAACGGCCCAAGTCCGACCTTCGCTAACTCCACTCCTACTAGGCCGGTCCCACAGCCTGCGTCCAGAATTGGCTGGCTTTGTGTCCTAGAACTGGCTCCTGGGGTCTTGCTCAGATGGTCGGCCAACTCCGAGGCCAGGGTTTGTGGCACTTCGTAACCCCAACTTTGAAGATCCTCGTTGTAGCTCCCGACCCACCCGTCATAGCGAGCGATCACCTCCGCTGTGCTTTGGCTATGGGCCAGACCCGATAGGCCCGCTCCCCCATGGTCGTCATCGCTAGTCACATATTTACTGTAAGGCGCTGCCGTGTATTGTTCGAACCATGGCAATGAACGACGTAGTGATAATTGATGGAGCCCGAACCCCGGTTGGAAAATTCAACGGCTCGCTAAGCGGTTTTACCGGAACCGACTTAGGCGGACTGGCTATCAAAGAGGCCTTGGTGCGTTCAGGGGTGTCAGCAGACGACGTCGACTACGTGTTGATGGGGCACGTCCTTTTGGCCGGTGAAGGGCAAAGTGGAGCAAGGGCAGCCGCAGTAAAGGCCGGCCTGGGCATGTCAACACCCGCCGCAACAGTTAACAAGGTCTGCTTGTCAGGACTGAACACGGTCTATTCAGCCGCAATGATGATTGCTTCGGGCGAGGCCGAAGTGATTGTGGCGGGAGGCATGGAGTCAATGTCGAACGCTCCTTATCTACTACCCAAAGCCCGCACAGGGCTTGGATACGGGCATGGCCAGGTGATGGACTCGCTTTTGGGCGACGGCCTTACCTGTGCAGTGGAGTCAGTGATCATGGGTGAAGGAACTGACCGCTACGCCGCTGCTGCTTCGCTAGGCCGTGAGGCCCAAGATGCTTACGCCGCCCAATCCCACGAGCGGGCTGCTCGAGCTACTAAAGACGGAGTCCTGGCCGAGGAGAGCTTCGGTGTTGAGGTGCCTCAGCGCCGAGGTGACCCAATTGTGTTTAGCGAAGACGAAGGAATCCGCGCCGGCACCGATGCGGGATCGCTAGGCGGCCTTAGGCCAGCGTTTGTTAGTGACGGGACCGGCACAGTTACTGCCGGCAACGCCTCACAGATTTCAGATGGCGGCTCGGCACTAGTCATGACATCTCGGGCCACTGCGGAGCGCCTTGGACTAACCCCACTGGCAGAGTTCGTAAGCTATGGCCAAGTTGCAGGACCGGACAACTGCTCGCTGCTGCACCAACCCTCGCGAGCAATAGCCACCGCGCTAGATAAGGCCGGGATGAGCATCAGCGATGTTGACGTGTTTGAGATCAACGAAGCGTTTGCTGCGGTCGCCCTGGCCTCAATGGACGAACTAGGCATTTCAGATGAGAACGTAAACGTCAACGGCGGAGCGATCTCGCTGGGTCACCCACTCGGTATGTCGGGCAACAGACTGGCACTTACGCTTGCTTATGAGCTGCGAAGACGTGGCGGCGGCATAGGGGCTGCTGGACTCTGTGGAGGCGGTGGCCAGGGCGACGCTCTGATTATTCGATCGCTGAGCTGACGCTTCTGGCACAATTTCTCCGCGATTTATGCCCAGATTGAACGCTGTCGGGAGGCAAGGCCCTGTTGTGGCAATAGCCTTGAGCGGATGCGCGGCGATAAGTCTGACTTTGAAAAAGCCACTGTTTTAGACGAGCCCGCGAACGAGCCAACGCTTCTTGAGCAGGTAACCGCGAAGCTGACTTTTGTTGCGGCTGATCCGCCCCGCAATTCCTGGCTTGGACTTTGGACTGACGACTCAACGATTGACTTAGAGGGCCTAAGCGACCTGCCCGTAGCAACAATTGATCTGATCCGACCTCTGACTGGTGGAACCCTTGTTCGCACCTCTACAGAAGTCATCAAGGTTTCGATGAGTGAAGCCATCGAACTGTTGGCCAACCCACCTCGCCGCATGACGGCCTCTGCCCACGTTTATTCAAACGCTCTTCGCTGGGTCCTTACAGCGATCAGTCAAGGGCAGATTGAGCCGTCAATCACTGCTCGAGGCATAGACACCTGGCGCTTAGCTGTTTCTGACGCCGACGCCAAAGAGGCGTGGGCGCAACTGGCCTCGGCTCTCCCACTTGAAGGCCATTGTGTTGCGCTAGACGCAAGCCCTACAGATCTCCTCGTTCCCACGCCGGCAGCAACAATGTCAGACTTCGGCGACGCAATTGCTGACTCGTTCCTGCGCACACCGGAATCGGAAGAGCTTGCTGGTCACGCTGCATTTGCTGTTAGCGAACCCGTGCAGGTTAGGGCCGCTCCCCCAGCGCTCAAGGCATTGACTGCGCTCAACCGAACCCCTTTGGTAACCCTTCGAGTTGGCGAACGCGACGATCGATTCATTGGCACCGTAACTTTGCAAAGTCGATCCGATGCCAGCATTCAGGTTCCCGCCGCTGCAATGTGGCGCGCTGGCCGACTTGGCGAATACCAGACTCGAAGCCTCGAACAAGCAGTTCTACTAACTCTCAGGCGCGCCGCCAGACTTTGGCCACCTGCTGACGCCTTGCTGGAACAACCCGAACCAAGCGAGATGGAACTTTCAGAGTTTGACCTTGAAGATCTCTTGGGTCCCCTTGGAAACGATCTCGGTGCAGCAGGCCTTGGAGTTCTGGTACCCGAAGACTTGTTTGCAACCGTCGAACTGACACCGATAATTGCCGAGTCCTCGCAACAAACTTCACCCCGGTCGTCCGAAGCTCCCGCCGAGTTTGCTTTGGCTCGTCTCGACCTCGCTTCGCTAATGGAACTGCGCTGGAACGGAACGCTTAACGGCGTGCCCCTAACCGATGATGACCTCAGCTCGCTAGCCGAAGCCAAGAGCGCCGTCATCAGACTTCACGGCACTTGGGTTCGGGTTGATTCGCCGGCCGTCAAGCGGCTGAACAATCCAACTTCTATAAGTACTGCTACTGCTCTGGCGGCGGCTTTGGGAACTCCGCTGACTATCGATGGTGAAGAGCACGCAGTTACTGTTGAGGGTCCGCTGGCCCGCCTCGGCGAACGACTCCGACATCTCGACACAGAACGCACCAAGACCGCCCCCGACAGCATGGACGTAGACTTGCGGCCCTATCAGGAACGCGGTCTTGCCTGGCTCGGCGAGATGGATCAGCTGGGTCTGGGCGGAGTACTCGCCGACGACATGGGCTTAGGCAAGACGGTTCAGCTCATTGCTCGCCACGTTGAACGACAACAACTCAGCCCGTCGCCCACGTTGGTGGTCTGCCCAGCTTCAGTAGTGGGCAACTGGGAACGTGAGACAAATCGCTTCGCGCCCGACATAACGGTTCATCGCTATCACGGGGCAACTCGAGGCTTAGCCAAGCTTGAGCCTGGAGACATCGTGCTGACTACCTACGGGGTCGCCCGTCGTGATGCGCAGTCATTAGGTAACGTCGGCTGGGGTCTACTTGTTGTCGACGAAGCTCAGGCAATCAAGAACCCCCGGAGCCGCACCGCAAAGGCTCTTCGCACTATCAAGGCCGAGGCTAGATTTGCCCTCACTGGCACACCAGTTCAAAACAATCTGACCGATCTTTGGGCCATTCTCGACTGGACCACTCCAGGCCTGCTTGGACCACTTGCTCGATTCCAGAAGGAAGTGATCAACCCTGTCGAGAAGCACCGTGACGCCGAAGCAACTGCCTCGCTGAACCACTTGATTCGTCCGTTCGTACTTAGGCGCCGCAAGTCCGACCCCGATATTGCACCAGACCTGCCACCAAAGACTGAGACTGACGAGTTAGTTCAGCTAACTGCTGAGCAGGCCGTGCTGTACAAGGGCGTTGTAAACGAGGTGATGACCGAGATAGCTACGTCGGCGGGAATCGCTCGCAACGGCTTGGTCCTTCGTTTGATCACGCGCCTTAAACAGATCTGTAACCACCCAGAGCACTACTTGGCCGAAGGAGGAGACCTCGCCGGAAGATCGGGCAAGCTCACCGCCACGACGGACCTGATTGAGACCATCGCGTCAGCCGGAGACAAGACCCTGGTGTTTACTCAGTACGTCCAGATGGGACTTCTATTGCAGAAGCATTTGGAGTCTGTCGGTATGTCCACGCTGTTCTTGCACGGGCAGCTCTCGATCGCCCAGCGTGACGAGATGGTTGAGCAGTTCCAAGCAGGTGAAGCCGACGTTTTTGTGGTGTCCCTTAAGGCCGGCGGCGTTGGCCTCAACCTCACAGCGGCAACCCACGTGATTCACTATGACCGCTGGTGGAACCCAGCAGTAGAGGACCAAGCAAGTGATCGGGCATGGCGCATCGGTCAGGACCGCCCTGTGCAGATCCATCGGCTCGTGTGCGAAGGGACTGTGGAAGACCGCATCTCTGTTCTGTTGCAGCAAAAGCGCGAGCTAGCCGATGCAGTTGTCGGATCAGGTGAAGGTTGGATCTCTTCGCTTACTGATGACGAGCTAGCCGAACTTGTTGCGTTGTCCGATGAAACTGTTGCTGCAGTTACCGACCCGGGAGATGACGCCGATGGCTAACAATTGGGGCGAGGCCTGGATTAAGCACATTGAAAGCATGGACCTGGACGCCGTCGGGCTAGATCGCGGCCGTAACTACGCCATGAGTGAGTGGCGCCTCGACCTAGACATCAAACCGGGATTGGCATCAACCGATGCTCGGGCCGGGCGGCGCGTTGTATACGAAGCTCGCTTGGAAATCCCAGTCCTCACCGAGGAAGAAATCGACAAGATTGTCTCGGTTATTGCCAACAACACTTCGGCCACCGCTGCACTGCTTGACGGTGATCTCGACATGACCTTGTTGGGTGCGGCTGCAAACGTAGGTGTCGACCTTCTGCCTGGCTCAGTTACAGCAACCTGTGATTGCCGCCACCAAGGTGCAGTTTGTCGCCATGTTGGCGCTGTCGTCTATTTGCTCGGTGACGCGATCGAGGCCGATCCGTTTGAGCTACTGCGGCTGCGGGGCCTTGAACGAACCGATCTGATCAAGGCTGTTTCAGCAGCCCGCAGCGGGGCCGCTCCCGAGATTCCCGAAGGCACCGAGATCGCCAGCACCGCTTACGCTCGGGAAGCGGGCGACCTTCCAAATCAGCCCGACGTCCCTGCCACGGCCAGAGCTATGCCACCGTTTCCAACCGAGCCTCCCCCGTCTGCTCCCTTTACTGCCGATGGACTAGCCCGGCTTGGTGCAGACGCCGCTGAACGAGCGCTCGCCCTGCTAAACCGCTGACGAAACGGCTAAATCGCTAACGGCGCTCGTAGTTGTAAACGGTAGACGTCGGTTCAGGGTTCACGTAGCGTCGGGCCAGCACATCGTCTACAAGCCATTGCTCCCCGTTTGGCAACGCAACCGAGCGGAACCCAATTGAGCCTGACGCAGGGTCGCTGTCAAACAACACCGGACCAGGCAGATCGATGCCGTCGACAGCAACGATCGCTGCTCCGTCTTGGTCGATGCGGACTCGAACTCGGCGCCAGCCAGCTCCGTAGGCTCCCCCGGTGGGCGCCTGAAGCTGGTTGCTTCCACCCGGTCCGAATTCCGAGATTTCGAAGCCGGCCGCTGACGAAACTCGAACCTCGTTTTGAGCGCCGCCAAGTGTTGCGGTTCGAGTGCCTTGACCAACGTCAACTCCGGTATCTGTTGTGAGATACCACCAACTCTCGAACTCGATGCCAACTTCGTCCACACCATCAGCAACGAGCCAAGACTGACCAGGTGACACAGTCGGGGCGCTGGCCGCACCGCTACCGCTTCGTCCCCCACTACCAACTTGGGTCCAAGGCAGGGCTGCTCCGGTTTCCCGTGCGCCGAACGTTCCAGTTTGATTCGTTCCAGATCCGAATTGGTAGTCGGCAAGGATCCAATCGGGGCTGACTGCCCCGGGCATGACCCGAACCTCGTCAATAAGACCGATGAACGATCCTGTGCCTGAACCTGGCGCGCCAATCCAGCCGTGGCCGTCGGAGTCGTTGTAGAGGGCTCCTGGGGCCGACGCAGTGGCAACTGATACACCGTTTACAAACAACTCAAGATTTGCCGAATCCCAAGTTGCGGCCAACTGATGCCAGTTTCCCGCGGTAACTGTTCCGCCGGAAACCGTTATCGGCGAGCCGTCCACCACAACTGTTGCTGTTGCGGTGCCGTCCGGGGCGGAGGTGAGGGTTCCGATGCTGAACTGGTCGCCAAGTGGCCCTTCGGTTGAAACCACAACGGCGTCGCCAATAGTGGACGGGTTGACCCAAGCCGAAACACTCAACGCTCCCGAGCGAGTGTTCAGAACAGGTAGTGGCACCGAATCGGTCGTGGAGTCGAAGTTCTTTGCACCGCCAATAGCGCCTGGGGCAGAGTCTGCGGTTGAGACACCGTTGCCGACTCCTGCATCATTGCGGTTAACCGAAGCGTCTTCGAATCCAACGACCCGGTTTGGAACGGCGGTGACTGCCTGGGAGATTTCCGAAGTGCCCCCAAGTCCTGTGAGAGGTGGGTCTTCTGTGAGCGTCAGCGTGACCCTGTCGCCCACTGCGCCCGCAGCTGTGAAGGTGAACGACTCGGCGCCAGATCCGGAGGAAGTTAGCGGAACACTGAATTGGAGAATTTGCGCTTGGACGTCGCCGTTGGCGTTTGCGCCTACCGGGTTCTTATAGATCTGAACCATGTAGTCCCCAGCGGGAACGTCAACAAAGCCGTCGATCTGAATCTGACCCGAGCCGATATCGCTAACCCCTGTGATCACAGGCGAATTGAGCAATCCGTTGGCACCGGTGTCACCGTCGCCGGAATCGTTAGCGGTTCGACCATCATCGTTTAGATCTATACCCAAGCCGCTGTTGGAGTGGATCGAGTTGTGGGTCACGGTGACTACTTCGGTTGTTGCCACAACCGCAACCCCGGGGCCCCCATTAAAGGCAATGGTGTTGCCAGCAAGATCGGCCCCGCCGACAGTGCCGGCACTGGCCCGGACTCCGGCTTGGCCGTTGGGTCGGGCAAAGGTTCCGGTTACGTCAGTACCTATCACCGAATTAGTGACAGCCGACGCGGGGTCCGCGTCAAGCTCAATACCGTTAACACCCCAGCTGCTTATTGCCAGTGCGTTGACCTGACCGATGCCACCTTGGAATCGCAAACCAGAACAAGTCGCCGAGGGGCAACTTGACAGAGATCCGTCAAGTTCGATTAGCGGGTGGGAGCCGTAACCGGGCTGAGTCGAGCCATCAATTGAAATCGTGTTGGTGATCGGAGGCAATGGAGAGTTTGGAAGAATTGTGAACTCTCCGTTTCCGCCTTGGTCATAGACGGCATCGGCTGGGAGGATATTGAAGATCACACTCTCTCCACCGGTGGGTGAGTTGGCTTCCTCGATCGCTGCACGAAGTGTGCAAGCTGGGTCACCTGTGCTAACCGTTGAACCGGTGGAGCAGATCCCGTCACCAATGTTTGCGTCCCCGGCATCGCCGGTCGTATTGACGGTTGAGATACCGGTGAAGTTAAAGACTGGCCCGTATTCAGAAGCAGCATTTCCAGACCCACCGTTGACGTGTACTGCGCCGCTAATTGCTGATCCGCCCACAATGGGAACTGCGCCGGTCGTGTATATGACCGAGCCGCCAGGATGGCCCGATACCAAATCGCTTTGCAGTGAAAACTCACTCTCACCGAAGCCACTGGGGTCTGCACCTGAGGGGTTGGTGTAGAACGTGACGACATAGTTGCCAGCTGGTGCGTCTAGCGAGTATTCAATTTCGAACTGGCCACCTGAAGGGTTAATTGCCTGAATCACCGGGTAGTTCAATAAACCGTTTGTTCCGCTATCGGCGTCACCGAGATCATTCAGTGTTGGACCGTCTCCGCCAATGTCAAAGCCAAGACCGCCATTGTTGAAAGTCTCGTTATAGATCGCACCAACCCAAGAGGTCACCCCAGGCTCAGAGCGAATTCCGTCGAGGCCATTGTTGGCGATCGTGTTGTTAGAAATGGCAACGTCTTGAGCACCGGATCGAATCAGTACGCCACTGAGTCCGTTGCCTAGATCAACCGAGCGAGCGACGTCAGTTCCGATGTAGTTGTTTCTAATCGTGTTGAGGTTGCTTGCAGAACTTATGACAACGCCATTGCCAACATTGCCGCCAATGAAGTTGGGGTTCCCCACGGTGCCAATGTTCACAAACGAAGATGTTCCGTTCACGAATACTCCGTCGCCCCCGTTCGCAATCGCTGCGTCACCAGCGGCGTTCAGACCAATCAAGTTGTCTTCGATCGTCGCGCTCCCAGTGCTAGTTACAACAATTCCAGTGAACGCGTTGCCGCTCACCACGTTGGCGTTCACTGTTCCGATGTCGACGGAGTTTGCCTCGGACACGATTATTCCGTTGCCACCGTTTGGAACTGGTGCAGTGCCAGAGGCGTTGGTGCCAACGAAGTTGCCGTCAATCAGAATGTCGCTTGTGCCGGGGTCAAAAACGCCGATGCCCGAGTCGGTGTTGCCGGAGGCAACGTTGGAGAAGATCTGAACCCCTTGAACACCGTCCCAAGCGTCAATGCCTCGGCTGTTTGGGGCTGCGGTCGAACCGTCGGCCCTTAGCCCTGAATAGTTGTGCGCCAAGATTGAGTCATTGGCTCTGCTCCAAATGCCAGCATCGCCGTAGTTAAACACTGCAAAACCATAAAGCTCGCTGTTTAGGGCCGTGGTTTCTAAGCGCAGGCCGTCATCCAGTGCAGAGACAGAACCGTCAACTTCAATCACTGGTGCGCCGGCATAACCAGGCTGGGTCCGAGCATCTAAGACTGCGGTCTCAGTGACGGGATCGATTCTGTTTGTGGGCGTGATGGTCCAGACTCCGGCGCTGTGACCGGGATCAGTGAGAGGAATGGCAAAGTGGATCGTGTCCACCAAGGCCGACGCGTTAGCCTCAGTGACCGCTGCGATCAACGTGCACTCTGCATCACCTTCGCTGTTGAGAGAGCCTGTGTCGCACAGACCGTCGCCTACGTTGTTATCAGTGCCTACGCCAGTGGAGTTGACTAAGGCCGTTGAAGTGCTTAGCGGAACTGGCGCACTAAAGGGCGACGATCCGAGCTGAGGGTTAACACAACCCGCATCACACGGGGTCAGAGTTGCCGTCAAGACACCAGCCACCTGACCAGACCTTGCTGCCGAAAAGGACTGGGCACCTGGATCGGTCTTGTCAAAGACCTGGGATCCTAGATAGACGCGACCTTGGGACTCCCCCGGGTTGTTGTCATACAGATCCAACCGGTACTCGCCAATGGCAACATCGAGTTCAACCCTGTAGTTGAAGCTGATTGGGTTCGGGTTTGTAACTTGTGACAGAACTGGTCTGTTGACTTGGTGGTTTGCACCGGTGTCGGCGTCGCCAGGGTCGTTTGGGGTGTCGGGCGACAACTCGATTCCTACGCCGTTTGAGTGAATCAGATTTGCCGCCCAGTAGACGTTCTGAGTTGTGGCTGCACCAACCTCGATGCCAGCGCCTGTGTTGAAGACAATTAGGTTGCCGATCTCGGTCGCCGAATCACCGATGTTTAGTTCAGTTACGGTGCCCACCACTTGGACTCCCGTCTGATTTCCAAGCGCCGCTCCCAGGTCACTCAGGCCAATCGTGTTCCCAACGACATCCAGGCTCGCCGTAGAGCCGTCAACACTGATTCCAGCCAGGCCATTGCCCGAAATCACGTTGCCTTGGCCAGGGCCACCTATGTCGGCAGAAACAGTATTAAGCGCCAAGATTCCCTGCGCCGAGTTTCGCTGAATCGTGTTGCTAACCACCTGTACGTTTGTTGCCGCCGAAAGCTGGATCCCGTTGCCGGTGTTGTCTTCGATGTCGTTATGGCCAATGACCGTTCCGCCGCCGGCGTCAGACCGAATGAGTATCCCACCTGTCGCGTTGTTCGAGATCACGTTGGGCAAACCCGATTCGCCGACGATGGTGTTGGTGGCGGCTTGGTACAGATCGACGCCCCAGCCGGTGTTGGGAATCGGGGTTCCGTCGGGCAGTTCGCCTATCCAGTTGTTTACGACGCGGTTGTTAGTTGTTCCCGCTCCTCGCATATCAATGCCGTTGCCTCCATTGGCGACAATGACATTTCGTTCGAAGTTGTTCGCTGCCGAGGCGATAACCAAGATTCCAAGGTCGCCATTGGGAGCAGGGTTGAGGTTACGGTCAACGCCGATCCAGTTGTCAGTTATCTGGTTGTCAAATGACGGGAAATTCTGTCCGTCAACTTCAATGCCGTCATCGCTGAAGCTGTGAATCATAAAGCCTCGGATGGAAGCGTCGCGGCCGTCAATCAGCAGTGCAGACACAGACGCCACTACTGCTGACCCATCGAGCTCTATGACGGGAACACTCACATATCCAGGTTGAGTTCTGGCATCTAAGGAAGTTCCGCTAGGAATCCGAGGCAGATCACTGGCGGGTTGAAGTGTCCAAGTGCCAGAGTTGTGCCCCGGATCTGAGACTGGAATGTTGAAGTGGATCGTGTCCAACGGTGACCCGGACCGAATCTCATCAAGCGCAGCGCGAAGCGTGCATTCCACGTCGCCTTCGGAGTTCAACGAACCTGTGTCACACACACCATTGCCAATGGCGGCGTCAGGACTGTCGCTAGTGGAGTTGACTTCGAGGGTCGCGCCCGCTGGAGTGACTGCCGCACTAAAGGGCGACGTTCCAGAGTTGTAGTTAACACAACCTGCGTCACACGGAGTCAACGTTGCGGTTAGATCACCGGTGACGTTACCAGTGAAGGACCTTGAGAACAGTGTTGAACCGCCGGTTGTATCCAGCTGAGAAGTTCCCAGAAGGGTGCGGCCCTGAGACTCACCCGGCTGATTGTCGAATACTTCAAGTCGGTAGTTGCTCGGCGGAACGTCCACGTCGACCAGAAGTTGGAATGTGCTTGCTCCGTTGACAACCCCCGTGACCACGGGGCGGTTCAGCTGGTCGTTCGCTCCGGTGTCGTCATCGCCCGGATCATTCGGCGAGTCAGGGGCGAGTTCTATGCCAAAACCGTTTGAGTGGATCGAGTTCAGGTTCACGTAGACATTTCTGGAGGTTTGGGACACTTGGACGCCAGAACCGATCTGATTGGCAATGGTGTTCGCCGACGCAACCGTTGTGCCACCAACCTGCACGCTGGTGGATGAATCCTGGACGATTACGCCATGGTTGTTCCCCATCGCTGCGCCCCCAGCGGTCACGCCTATGAGGTTGCCTTGGATGTCTACGTCTGCCCCGGGGCCAAGAATCGAAACGCCACCATCGGGACTGTTGACCAGCGTGTTGCCTGCGCCCACAGTGGCACCACCGATTGTCACTGTGACGGCTCCAGAGATAGTTATTGCATCATCGCCGTTGCCCATGTCGAGGGTCTCGGAAATGTCTGTTCCGACAACGTTGCCCCTGATCAGGAGACCCGTGACCCCTCCGCAACAGACCGAGATGCCATCGTCGTTGTTGTTGCCGACGAGGTTTCCTTCGCCAGCATTTGCGCCACCGACTTCCACCGCGCTGGTGCCCGAAGTGACATCGATCCCGTCATCGCTGTTTGGCCGCGCCTGGGTGCCGGAAGCATCTATGCCCACGTGGTTGCCCAGAATCTGTGAACCGGTTCCTGTGTTGATCCGGATGCCGTCGCCAAAGCCACCAACCGACAGCGACTGAACGAGGGAATTGTCACCAAACAGCAGGAGTCCGGCATCAGCCGATCCCTGGCCGTCCAACTCGATTACCGGGTTGCCAACAAAACCCGGCTGTGTCGAACCGTCAAGTACGACCGATTCGTTTAAACCGGGAAAAGCTGTTGCTGGTTGAATCGTCCACACACCGGCCGAGTGACCAGCATCAGTAGTTGGAATGTTGAACGAGATTTCATCTCGCGAAGGCTGTTCGTTCGCCAAGGTCAGGGCCGCACGCAACGTGCACTCTGGAGAGCTGTCGGGTAAGAAATTCCCAGTCCGACACTGGCCACCGTTGGCGACTTCAAGGTCAGCGTCGCCAGTTGAGTTCACAACGAAGGAACGAGGCCCACCCGGCATCTGAAATGAAGGCGCAAACTCTGACGTCTTTACCGGGCTTGGCCCAAGCAGTGTGTTGGTTGCCGAGATCCACGTGCCCGGTGTCAACGCAGGATCAGAGAAGGAGTAGTTGGCTACACCACCGGGGTGGTTAATGTCTATCGAACCGACGTAGACCTCACCTGCACCGCGACCGCTCGGGTGTGGACCAGAGGAGTTGGTGAAGAACTCGATTCTGTAGGTCGAGCCGATTCCGTCGTACTGAAAGTCAACCTGGTTCGGGGTCCCAGAGTCTTGGAGTACTGGGAAGTTGATTAGACCGTTAGGACCGGTATCACCGTCACCAGGATCATTGGGAGTCAGTGCCGTTCCAAGCACGATTCCAGAGCCGTTGTTGTAGATCGAGTTTCGGTTGATGGATGTGTCCTGGCCATCCTCCAACTGAATACCGTTAAAGGTGTTGTTGGCAATCACGTTGGAATCAGTCGCACTGGTTCCGCCAATCCGGATCGGCCCCGTGCCTTGGGACCAGATGCCGTTGATGTTCCCGTGGGCGACACCGTTGGGATCGAGACCAATCAGGTTCCGGGCTATGACAGTTCCAGACACATTGGAATCCAACGTGATTCCGTCGTTCACATTGGCAGCGATGACGTTCCTAGCAATTAGTCCGTTTGTCCCGCGGATAAAGACACCATTGCCTCCGTTGCCGTCGGGTGTCAGGTCAGGCCGCAGGCCGATGAAGCTGGTCTGGACAAAGGTGTCATCTTCGTTGGACTGGATCGCGTGGCCGGGGAAACCAACGATCGACATTCCGTATATCCCAGAGAATGGGGCGCCGGAAACAAAGAAGAATCCGGGCTGAGTAGCGTTGCTCAGCAAGCCTCCGTCAATCGTTACTACTGGGACTGGCTGATCGCCGACATCGGCCCAAGTCGATTGAGTTGCGGCATCAATGTTGGTCGGGGCAGTGATGTTGGGAAACGGGGTTGCTGGTTGAATCGTCCAGACGCCCCCAGAAAGCCCAGGGTCGCTAGCTGGAATAGCAAAGTCGATGTCAGTTGTGTTTGGTTGTTGGTTTGCGTATTCAATCGCTGCCCGCAGGGTGCATTCGGGGCTACCTGCAGAGTTCAGTGCTCCGGTGTCGCAATCGGCATCGTTAACAACAAGATCGCTTGCATCACCAGTTGAGTTAACGACGATTATTGGGGTGCTCGCCTGAGCAGTTGCCGCCGGCGGTATCGCCAACACTCCCCACACCAAAACAAGCGCGCCAAGGATCCCTCTTAGAGGGTGCTGCGCCGCTTTGATGCGGAAAGAGTGTGACGAAGGGTTTTTCATTTATGTGTGCGGCGCTCGATTAGGGGTTGTTGGCTGTCTGTTCTGCATTGACCGTGAAGGTTGCAGTGCTGGTTATTCCTTGGGTCGCGTTTGAAGCCGACAGTGGCAGCTGCACGTCGATGCAGAGAACTTCGTTCGCTGCAGGCGCCAACACCCGGTCACCTGGTTGATCACCTTGTGCTGAGTCGCCGAGCACGTTTACGCCAGGTCCGGTTGCACCCAGGACCCCGTTAAACACAACAGTTCCGGTTGCGCCAAAGTTGGCCGAGTCACAAGTTGCGACGCCGGTCTTGATAGTCATTACCAACTCGCCCGCCAATACGTCTTCGGTGGTTACTGAGATCATCGAGTACCGCAAATCAAGTGATCCACTGTTGGTAATGGTCAACGGAGCTGTGACTCGATCGCCCGGAATCAGATCGAGTCCAGTAATCGCTGTGGATGCCGGAGCAACCGTGAGGTCAAGAGTCGCAGTCGAGAAGGTGTTGTCAGCGCTTGTCTCGGAGTCGCTAAACAAAGCAAGTGATGAGAACGTCGTGACGCCAAGCGCGAGGACTATCGCGGATGCAGCTAGCAGCAAGAAGCCCCGCTTGCGGTCGTCACGCTCAGGCGGCTCCTTATCTAGTTGCGCTGTATTAAGTGTTTCTGTATTAAGTGGTCCTGCATTAGGTGTTTCTGTATTCATGCTGTGCTCCTTGGTTGCACGGTTAATCAGATAGGTGCCAGACGCCGAGAAAGTCGGTGCCAAATACCGCAGTTGGTTCTTGTTGGTCACCGGCACCGGCGTTCCCGTAGTAGAGGTAAAGCCGCTCATCGCCTCCTGATGTCAGTGTTGGAACTGAAACCCAGGCACTGAAAGTGCCACTGGCTTGGTCGAACGATTCAAGCTGATGGGCAAGTCGGGTGACTCCGTCAGCGGCTGTGAAGATGAGATCATTGCCGTCGGCTCGTGCTGACGTGAGACCAGGATGGGTGCCTCTTACCAGTACGGGATAGTCCGACAATGCCGTGCTTAGTGAGTTGGTATCGACGGTTACTGCTGTTCGGAAGCTCCATGCGCCTTGACCAAACCAGCTGCCAGTTTGCGGCGCGCTCACGGTTACAAAGGTTGAGCCAGGACGCTGGCTTTCATAAGTTGCGCTGGCCCAAGCCGGACCCTGACCGCCGCCATAGATCTGCACTTCATCAATCAATCCAGCAAACGGTCGGGACCCATCAGGCCTAGCCCCAATGCTCAACTCTGCGGCCGAGGTCACCATGGATCCGCCCCGGGGCCCGTTGCCAAGCTCGGTTCCGTCCAGGTAGATCTGGGCTCGCGTGCCGTCCCAGGTGAACAAGAGGTGATGCCATGTGTCAGCCGAGAAATTGGCACGCAGCGAAGACTGGCCAGCCGCAGTGATCACTGCACCTACGCTCTCGCCTGCGGAAACGTTCACTTCGAATGGAATCGAGCCGCCGTCGACCTTTGAGACCAAGGCGCCGTCGCCACTAGTTGGCGGTGACTGGAACCAAAGTGAAGTTGTAAAACCAGTCTGGGTCTGCAACGTCTCGCTGCTGGCGCGAATGACATCATCGACACCGTCGAAAGAGACGGCATTGCCAACGACACCGGGCACTGACTGGGAGTTGGCTATCGAACCAAATGCGACCCCGTCTCTAGTGCCAGCAGAGTCTGGGACTGCCGGCGTCAGGGTCGGATCACCATCAAGATGAAAGACTGCGGTTGAGGTAGATGGCCAGACACCACGCTCGGTTTCTGAACGTGGGGCATTGTCAGCACCTGAGTAAAGCCACATCGAAGTGTTGTCGGTACTCGATATGAACGGCACTTCGACCCATGCCTCGAGATCGCCGGTTGCCTGGTTCCAGGACCCAATCTCGTGGTTAAGCAAAGTTGCGCCATCCGAAGCCGTGAAGCGAATGTCGGCGCCATCGCTGTGCACAGAGGTAACTCCGCTCGCCCTGACCAGCACAGGGAAGTTGATCAGTTCCGAGTCGACGTCGGCAGCAGAGATTGTTAAAAGCCGACGCTCGGTCCAAGCGTCTGCCTGATACCAGCCCCCAGTTCCTGACTGGTCGCTGAAGTCACCAAGAGTGCCAGCATCAAAAGTTTCATACACCAGCCAGACATTCTCAGGATCATCCAATGGTGGCGGAGGAGTTGGGTCACCAAAGAACATCCAGTAAGAGACTGTTTGACCCGCTGCGATCGGGTCCGCAGTTTGGAACCAGATAGTTGTAGCCGGGTCGTTCCAGGTTTGGCCTTCGGCCAAGACTCGATCAAGCTCAGACCACCCAACCCCGTCGAACCTCATGACCCGAATGTCGTCTCCGTTGGCCAGCGAAATCCCAATGTTGACTAGCTGCTCGTGATCAAACGACACGGGCACCGTGTAACCGTTAGGGGCGGCAACAGCAGCATCGGCAGTGACGTCAATTCGCTTCCGGAACTCGGAGTTGCCGGGGGGCCACGCCGGTCCGCCCCACTCAACTACCTGCCACCCAAAACTTGCGGGCGTTGCGGTTGAGTCGCGTTCAAGATCAATGGTGCTTGACGTGGCAATCTCAGCAGTTACCTGTCCCTCGCCTACTACTGAATTGAGGCTCCCCCGCTGACCGCCGTTCTGGTTGCCGGCACTTTGTACTGTCGCCATTGCTGTTGTCAGTGCTGGATCCACAGTCGGAATGAGGACCTGGGCAGTTGCCTCGCCCACCGAGAAGTCCACAATTCCGTGTCGGGTCGTTGTTCCGTCGCCCAGTGTCACAACTTGAACCACAAGGTCGATTTGGCCGGCATTGGCAACTCGCGAAAACAAGACGGAACCTGACCCAGAGAGGTGAGCTCGGGCCATCAGGCTGTCCGGACCAGCGCCCGCAGTTCCTCGTGCGCCCACCAGAATGAACGTGCTGCTCGGGTCGACCGCTTGGGGCAACGTGACCAGTCCAGATGACGAGCCAGCGACCATAGAGCCGGTAACGGTTTGCACTGAAATGTCTGAAGGATTGTCATACCGGACTGATTGCCAGAAGATCTCGTGAGTCACTGGAATTGGCACACCTGATGTGATCTCGACAAAGAAGCGTTGGGGCTCAGCGGCAAGATGATCAGAAGCATCCATTGGACGATCGGTGGCATCACTGGTTCGCGAGATCAAGGCGAAAGCGGTTCCCACAGGTGAGTCGTTGATGGGAATCTGCAATGAGGTTGCCCCGTTGCCCATCACTGCACCACGCTGAACGGTTATGCCGCACCGATAGGTAACGACGCTCCAGTCAACAGTTGAAGTTGTGGTCGAACCCAACACGTTCTTGTGGATCCGAACCGTGTCAGTTCCAACCAATTCAACACCGATGGCCGAATCAGAAGCGTTGTCTGAGCCGGTTCGAACGGTCGACAGAACAAACGACCGCGCCGGGTCAACCGGGGTGATCGTCGCGTCAGCGGTTCCAGAACCGAGAATACTGAGCTGACCTTTTTGGACCTGAGTGACTTCAGGCGTGAAGCAGTCGCTGGAACTGAAGTCGTTGGCTACCGAGCTGGCCGTGGCACTGTACAGTCCAAGCGCACTGCCAGCGCTGGCGGCGATCACCGCCACTACAACTGCTACCGCAGCTGGAGATTTGACAGAGCTGCGCGACTCTGTTTTTGGAGATTCTGGGTTTGAGTTAGCGGATCGGCTATCGCTCTGTTGTTGATGGCCCTGTTGTTGATGGCCCTGTTTCTTGGGCTTGTTCTTGGAGCCCGAAGTAAGGGTGTAGATGGCCCCGATCGCAAGCGCTCCGGCCACTAGGAACAGCAGTCCACCGCTCGCTGCAGCGCCAACAAAGGTTCCAACCTTCGGAATGGCTGCCCGTGAAGTTAAGACATCGTCACCGATGACGTACGGGGCAGCGTCAGGAGTTGCATTGGCGTCGCCCTTTGTTGTGGCAACCAACTGATCTTCGATCAGATCAATACCAATGACACGGTGGGTGACGGTGGCGCGACCCGGTCGGCGCATCACAATCACATCCCCGATTTGAACCTGTTGCGGATCAACTGGGCCGGCAAGCACTAGCGAGCCAGCGGGTGCAGTGTCGCCCATCGAACCGGTTTGAATCACAACGGGCCGAAGGCCCGAAATTAGAGCGACGCCAACCGCAAACAGAAGCCCAATTGCGAGCGCGCCAAAGGCGCCGGCACTAAGCCGGTACAACTTTGGGGCCAACCCTTTCGGGTGCCCCGGGGATTCATCTGGGATGGGCAACTCCATAGATGCTTTGTTTCTCGGCACTTTTTGGACCGAACCTGACACAAAGAGGTACCTAATTTGGACGTGGTTGCAGCGGGGTTGCCAAGCACCACCGTGAATAGGTCGTAGGGCCCAAAAATCCGCTGAATTACAGGTATCCCCGACACTGTCGTACCCCCTAGTCATGATGGAGTAATGCGAATTTTGCACACCTCCGATTGGCACCTAGGACGTTCCCTGGGCGAATTCCGCTTGCTGGATGACCAGGCTGAATTTTTGGATTGGCTCGTGGCCGAGGTCGAACGTCAAAACGTCGACTTGGTTGCGGTCGCTGGCGACGTTTTTGACCGCGCTGTTCCCCCAGCGGAGGCAGTCGCCTTGTTCTCTGACACGGTGTCAAAAATTCGCTCTGCCGGTGCAGAAATCGCGATGATCAGCGGAAACCACGACTCAGGCGAACGCATGGCGATGTTTGATGGGTTCACCGAAGCCTCAGGAGTCATTGTCCGCGGTGGCTTCAGACGAGCCCTTGATGTAACAATTCGCGAGTACTCAGACGGGCCGCTGGCAATAATCGCACTACCGTTCCTAGACCCCGCACTCGCTCCGTCCACGGTTCGGGATCTGCTTGGTCTCGAACGGGACCAAGCTCTGAACCACGATGCGCTGCTAGAAGCTGTGCTATCTGAGATCTGGTCTCAGATTCCTGATGGCATGCGCACTTTGGTTCTGTCTCACGCATTTGTACGAGGGGGCGAGCCCTCGGGTTCGGAGCGTGAATTGGCAGTCGGCAACGCTGGATATGTCAGTGCAAACCGGTTTGATGGCTTTAACTATGTTGCCCTTGGCCACTTGCATCTGCCTCAGATGGTCGATGGGCGATCAAACCTTCGTTACTGCGGCTCTCCCTTGCCCTATTCGTTCAGCGAACGAAACGACAAACTCGTCATCATCGTCGACATGGCCCCAGACGGGTCCACAGAAGTCCAATCGATCCCAATCCCAGTTGGTCGAGGCGTACACAGCTTGCGCGGCTCATTTGCCGAGCTGATGGACCGCAGCCTTGTCGTTGGCGATCCCTACGTGCGGGTTGAACTGACAGACGTCGCTCCGGTGTTAGACGCCCATCGCCAGCTGCGTTCGGTGTTTAGCCGTCTTGTTGAGATTGACCGAATCGGCCTTGCGGCTCGAAGCTTGCCCGAGACCCGCAAAGCTTCTGTTGTTCGCAAGTATTCATCAGCCGAGCTTGCAAACGAGTTCTGGACCGACGTAACTGGAGAACCACCCTCGGAGCTGGAGGCGAACCTCCTCATCGAAGTACTTGACGACGGAGTTTCACCAGGAATCAGGTTGGCGTCCTAATGAGGCCCGTCAAACTGTCACTTGAGGCCTTCGGGCCATACCCAGGATCAGAGGAGGTTGACTTCCAGCGTCTCGGACAAGCCGGCCTTTTTGTTGTGAGCGGCCCAACGGGAGCCGGCAAAACATCAGTGTTCGACGCTATGACCTTTGCCCTCTACGGCGAACTTCCAGGCGCCCGGAAGGAATACAAGAGCCTGCGCTCAGACCATGCTGACCCGAAAGCAACTTGTTCTGTCTCCCTTGAATTCGAAGCAGGCGCAGATCTGTGGATGGTGTGGCGCCAACCCGAACAGCTGCGACCCAAGAAACGTGGCGACGGGGTCACCACAGAAAAGGCGAAAGCAACTCTCAGTCATTGGCAGAACGGCCAATGGCAGGGGGTTTCGACAAATATCAGCGACGTCAATGCAAGAGTCACAACTCTGGTGGGGCTCAGCGCTCGTCAGTTTCAACGAGTAATGCTTCTCCCCCAAGGAGAATTCCAAAGGGTCTTGAAAGCACCTACCCGCGAGCGCAAAGAGCTGCTTCGCACGCTGTTTGATACCGACATCTATGAGGCAGCCGAACAGCGCCTCGCTGAGCGGTCCAAAGCTGCCCAAAGAGTGCTGGCCGAGATAGATGCCGAGCGCAATAGCGAAGTTAAGGTTGCAGTCCGCAGCCTCGGAGAAGCCGCAGCCGAGCTTGGCATAGAGGTTGAAGCCCACACCGAGCCTGAAGCGATAGAGCTAGCGTTGGAGGCACTTACCGATGGTCCACTGGCAACTCTGGCCCACCAACGTGACGTTGCGAAGGACAAACGACGCAAGGCCGCCAGCGCCCGTCAACGAGCATTAGAGCAGTCAACCCAGCTGAAACGCCTTGCTAGTGCCCGCCAAGCCGAAGTGAGCCTTAATGCTGCTGCTGACTCCGCGCTTGCCTGTCGCAACAGTGCTGCCTTGGCCCGCCAAGCGCTGCCCGTTATGCACGCAAGTAGTCGGCTCAGCTCCGCCAAGACCGAACTGGATATCATCAGCAATCGCCTCGACCTTGCACTCAGGCAATTACCACCAAGTCAAAGACCCGTAGCCGTAACGTCGTCGGCCATAACCGACTTGCGCCTAAGCCTGCAACGGGCACAGGTTCAGGGTCAACAATGGCTGGCCGATGCCGCAGAAGCAGACCAGATTTCGCTTAGCGTCGCAGCGGACCAACTCTCGCTCGATCAGGCCCGCATGCGGTTAATCAAGATCGAAGAAGCGCTTTCGAGTCTGGCCGAAAGCAAAGACTTGTTGCTTAGTCGACGTCAAGAACTGACACTTCTTCACCACGAGCTTGATTCGCTTGAAACCAAAGCCGACGCACTGTCTGAGATGGTTAGGCTCCGCCAGCAACTGCAAGATGTGACTGCGTCCCAGGTCACTCTGGCTGATGGGCTAGATCGGCTACAGAAAGCCACCGAAGATTGCCTTGGCGAGATCGCCAGCCACGGAGAACAGGCATTACGCTCGGCCAAAGCAAGACAGGTGATGGCAAGTAAGTCTCTTTCAGAGGCAACTAAGGCCCAAGCCAAAGTGCTGCAGGGCTTCACCGCCAGCACTGCACCTGCTCTTGCATCTGAACTTGTTGATGACCAGGAGTGTCCGGTCTGTGGATCTTTGGATCATCCACAACCCGCTCAACCTCGTGACGGCGCAACAGTCAGCATTTCAGACCTCCACGATGCGCAAGAGACAACCGTTGCGGCTGCCGAACATGCTCAGGCGATGGCGGCTCAACTCAAGTCAGTTAGCGACGCAACCTCATTAACACCCTCGGACATCCCTGACGATGCCGACTTTGGTCTGCCCGATCCGGCCGCGATCATCAAACGCATCGACGACCTTAAAGCTCGCGCCAAACAAGTCGCCGACCAGGTCGTGATGGTTAAGACCGAAATTAGTCAGAGCGAAAACGTCGCCGCGGAACTTCGGGGGAAACTTGGAAGCTGGGCTGAAGAAGACCTCAGCTCACTTACCCAAGCCCAGCACGAATCAGCTTCAGCCGCCGAGGCGGCCGCTAAGGCTGGCATCGAAATGGTCAAGATCGATGATCGCCTCGAAGCCCAATCAGTTCAGGTTGCCGAGCTGAAGACCGAACGCTTCGAAAACACCAGCGTCCAGCAACGCCTCCAGGCCAGCGTCGATGAACGCAGCGAGCAAGTAGCCAAGCTCCGGTCTTCCTATGCCCACCTAGACATCCCGGTCGCTAAGCATGTTGCATCCACCGAATCACTCGCTCACGCCACCGAAGCCATTAGCCAAATACTGGGCCAGCAAGACGAGATCTCCGGCGCCCTAAAGCGAGCAGAGATTGAGTATGAAGACGCTCTTTCGGCCTCTCCATTTAGCAGCCGGCCTGAGGTTGATCGGGCCGCGCTCTCACCAAGCGAGATTGAACACCACGAGGCTCAGTGGGAGCAATGGAACGCAAAGAGTCTTGAGACCGCCGCAATTATCAACGAGCTATCCCGACAAAGCTTGCCAAGCCAGATGCCTGATCTCGAAGCCTTGACCATTGCCGAGTCGGAGGCAAACGCCGAGGTTGATCGTCTAAGCAATACTCACTCAACGATTGAAGCAATCATCGCTGTCGGCCACCAGGCACTATCGCAAGCAGCCGAAAAGCTTGTTGATTACGCCCAAGAGAGAGAGCGGGCCCAAGCCACCTACCGCCTCGCCGAGGTATGCAAAGGGACTAACCAACAACGGGCGTCGCTAGAGACTTGGGTTTTGGCCACCCACCTTCGAGACGTCGTGGAACAGGCCAACCTGCACTTCGGACCTATGAGTTCAAACCGATACCGACTACAGGTGACACAAGCAAGTGGTGTGAGCCGTCGAACCGAAACCGGACTTGATCTCGAAGTGGAGGACGCGTGGACTGCAACTAACCGATCAATCAACTCTCTCTCTGGAGGCGAGACATTCCAAGCGTCGTTGTCTCTGGCCCTTGGTCTGGCCGACGTCATCAGTGGCACGGCCTCTGGCGTGCACCTGGACGCACTCTTTGTTGACGAAGGATTCGGCTCGCTGGATGCGGACTCATTGGATGATGCAATTGATGTACTTGACGGCCTAAGAGACCGCGGAGCCCTTGTCGGGGTGATAACTCACGTCGAGGCAATCAAGGATGCCCTTACCGTAGGAATAGAAATTGAAAGGACTCCTGAGGGAGGTTCCAAACTACTCCAGATGGTCTAGCTCTATTCACTGCTAAGATCGCTGTTCGCCTGGAGTTTGACTTACGAGCTCCAGGATTGGCCACACTGTGGCTAATCCACCGGCGCAGATGCCCGAGCGGCCTAAGGGAGCGGCCTGCAAAGCCGTGATTCGCGGGTTCAAATCCCGCTCTGCGCTCTTTGTAACAAGCAATATTTCACAACTTAATCCTGCCTCAGACAAGATAACATCAGAGGCGCAAGGGGCCGTTAGCTCAGTTGGCTAGAGCACTACCTCGACACGGTAGGGGTCACTGGTTCGAGTCCAGTACGGCCCACTGAAACAACCACTTCGTGGATTGTTTCTTGGAGTTTTGGCCTAGCGGCCAAAACATCCGAGAAGTATCGATCTTCGTTCGCACCCGAGCTCGGCCTTTTGGTTTTACTCTGCTCTTTTTAGGCGTTCTAGGGCGTTGGCTGTTGGGGTTACTTCTTCGGGTTTTACGTGTTTAATGAAGTGTTCTCGAACCGACAGCACGTGATAGGGCGCCGCTTTGACCAGCGTTTTGTGGCCCATTTTGGTTATGACCGCAGCGGCCGCGCCATCGTTGGTGCCGGTAGTTTGAATCGCTACCAGACCACGTTTTGCCATTCGATCGATCCGTAGCGCCAATCGAGTTCGTGAACTTCCAAGCCGCTCCGAGAGATCAGCCACCGGCAGACGTTGTTCTGGCGCCTCAGACAGGAAAACAAGAACTTCGTAGTCATCCACAGACAAGCCTGACTCTTCCTTCAGATCAGTTTCAACGTTGTGGATAACTGAAACCGATGCGTCAACAAAGGACCTCCACAACCGCATCTCCTCACTGCTTAGCCATTCAGGTTCAGGCACCATTGGAATATACCGCATTGTCTAGAATCTCACCGAAAGCGGTTCCATTAACTAGCGTGAAGCCATGCCCAAGAAGACACCCGGCTGGCTGCAAGCAGCGCGCTCACAATGGACACACACCGGTGCAATCAGACCTGACTTTGCAATTAAACCAAAGCCAGGCCAAGAGTCGGTGTGGGACTACCCACGACCTCCAGCACTAGCGGCTGATCCGCGTCTTGTTGAAGTGATCGGAGCTACAGGTCCTATCGCCTCAACAACTTCATCGGTTCGCATTATGGAGACCTCGCTCCCCCCGTCGTTCTATCTGCCACCAGACTCGATCATCCCCGACACCTTGTGTGTAGTTGAGGGCCGGTCACACTGTGAGTGGAAGGGTGAAGCTGAGTACCTCGGGGAATCGCCAGGTGGCGAGGCCATAGGCTGGCGCTACCCAAACCCGTATGAAGAATTCACCGACTGGGCAAACTATGTGTCGTTTTATCCGAGCAAAGTTCAGTGCAAGGTAGATGGCGAAGTGGTCAGACCCCAGGCCCTTGCCTTCTATGGCGGTTGGATCACCGACGAGATAGTGGGACCGTTCAAGGGCGACCCGGGCGCCTCAAGTTCTTAGCTCGCTAGAAGATCGTGATAGGTGTCATTGTCACGAATGAACTGTGCTGCATAAGGACACAGTGGAACAATCGTCTGGCCATCCTCGCGGACAATGTCTAGGAGACCTGCCATAAGCCGGCCGGCATAACCTTGACCCCTGTGCTGTGGGTTTGTGCCCACATGAGGAATCACAATCGAGTTGTTACCGCGGTTGGTGAAGCTCGCCTGGCTAACTATCTCCCCATCACGAGTTAGAGAAAACACGCCGTTCGCCTCGTCTTTTGTCACCTTGAAGTTCTCGACGGCACAAGTCCCGGTCTCAAGTTCGGCCAGTTTCGCAGCCAGTGCCTCGTTGGAAGGTTCAGTTAGGTGAGAATCGTCGCCGAAGACAATCACAGGGACTCGCTTCAGGCCACCGTTGCGTTCCAACACAATGTCAGCCGCCTCGGGGGTCTCTTCCAAGTTCACGTAGGTGAACTCAATGTCGTTGTCGTCGAAGTACTGCTTAGCGCGACGGCAATCGCCACACCACTGGGCTCCGTACATAGTGATAGTCATGACAATAGAAACCAGCCACCGCCTGCCGGAATTCCGCGAGTGGCCCTAGCTAGGTCCCACCCGGGTACTGGTAGGCAGCTGCTGTTGGCTTAAGTGGACGGGCATACCAATAGGGGCGACGAAGGTTGTCTGGGCCCGGGCCCGGACGAGTCTTGTCCATCCAATCCAAGTAAGCCTCACGCGCGGACTCGGTATCTACCTGAACATCGCCGTAGACGTCACCGGGTTCAGCGGGAGTCACTGTGACCTTCTGGTGCCAACACTGCATGCCAGAAATTGGGTCGGGCTGAACACAGAACGTCAAGTTCTGATGCACACCCGTGTCATTCCACCAGATACGCCCGGTGTCAGAGTCGGAAGACTCATAAGACTCCATGCCCGCAGTCCGGGCGAGATTCCACTTCGATCCATCATTTGAGATCTTGGCAATGCCGGCTCCGAACGAACGAGCCTTGTCTTCATCAAGGCGCCACCGACCCATATGGTGTGAAGCGGCCACAACACCAGGACGGATGCCTTCGGTACGCCAAGCCTGGATCACAAAGTGACCGATTCTGGTGGTGATCCTCACAAGGCCGTTTTCGTCGATGTTCAGCTTCTCCGCGTCCTCAGGATGCACCCAAAGCGGGTGTCGGTGAGAGATCTCGTTAAGCCACTTAGCGTTCGCCGAGCGGGTGTGAATCAGGGTTGGAATCCGGAACGTCGGCAACAAGATGCGTTCGTTGCCCGCCATGTCAAGGTCTTCCCAGTGCACCTGAGACGGAATCCATTTTGGTGTTGCGTACTCACGCCAGCCCCAGTCAGCCAAGGTGTTGGAGAACAACTCAAGCTTCTTTGAAGGAGTCGGGAAACCTTCTTTGACCTCACCGTCTACCTCGACGGCCGGGGAACCGTCGCCCAAACCGGCCAGCTTCAGATCGGCAAGATCACCGGTTGCGGGGTCGAATGAACCGGGCGTGTTCGGCTTACGGAACACGCCGCTGTCATCCTTGGTGCAGTCGGCGATGTTGTCTTCAGACACTATGCGCTCATACGGCGTGTACTGGTTGCCAGGAAGTTCGTATGCGGCGCGGTCTCGCATGTACTCAAGCGGTGACTGCCCAGCCTCGGCCGCGGCATCAGCCAGACCGGGGACATCTTTGAACATCATGTTGTAGTACTCGTCGATGCCGATCGGCGTGCCGGGCTTGTCTTCAGACTCGAACCACTTTCGGACGCCTAGAGACCCGTCGGGATCAATTCGCCACGAAAGGTCGATCCAAAACTCGTTCTCTTCCCAGACTTCACCGGGGTTGAACTGGTGAGTCCGGCTGTCGCCGTCGACTTCCACACCTCGCACCTCGGCATAGCGACGGAATACGCTTTGGCGGAAGGCAATCCACTTGGCCGAATGGGTCTCATAAGACACAACGTCGTGACGTTCAGCGCCGACACCCATTGGCAACACATAGTCGGCGAACCATGCCGTTTCGCTCCAAGTTGGAGTGAGGGCGACGTGGCATTCAACCATGGACTCATCAGTTAACGCTTCCATCCATGTGAAGCCATCGGGGTTGGTCCAGATGGGGTTGTAGACCCGGCTGAAGTATGTGTCCAACTTGCCGCGCTTCTCCTTCAAGAAGTGAGGCAGGAGGATGGACATCTCGTGGTAGCTCAGTGGGAACTCAATGGGCCAGCTGAGTTCTTGCCACTGCTCCATCGGAGGAGCACCTAGCGGGTTCGCTGGCTTGAACTTGTTCCAACCGTTTCCAGAAGTTCCACCAACTGTTCCGACCGAACCGGTAAGCACGTTAAGGAAGAACAAGCAACGAGCTACTTGCCAGCCACCGAGGTGACCGGCGCCAGCCGCCCGCCAGTTGTGAGAAGCGAACTTTGTTGGGTGTTCGCCAATGACATCTGCGATTTCACGAATTTGACTGGCATCGATCCCCGAGATCCGCTCTGCCTCTTCTGGGGTGTACTCCTCGTAGTGATCAAGCAAGGCCTGACGCACTTCGGAGAAATCAACGGGGCGATCGGGAAAGTCGTTCTCCAAGAAGGTTTCCCAGTTGGTCCAGCGCCTCATGAACTCCGGTTGCCAGGTTTCGTTCTCGATGAGCAGCCGGGCAATAGCCAGCAAAAGGAAAGGCTCTGTGCCGGGCCATGTGGGAAGCCAATGATCGGCCTTGGCTCCGGTGTTTGAAAGCCGCGGGTCAGCAACAATTACGGTCGCACCCTTCTCTTTGGCTTCCATGATGCGCTGAGCGTGTGGGTTGAAGTAGTGGCCCGACTCCAGATGCGAAGAGATCAAAAAGATGACCTTGGCATTGGCGTAGTCAGCCGATGGTCGATCGTGACCCATCCAACTCTGGTAGCCAATGCGAGCGTTAGATGAACAAATGTTGGTGTGGCTGTTGTGGCCGTCAACGCCCCACGCCTGAAGAACCCGGTTGGTGTAGCCCTCTTCGCCCGGACGACCAACGTGGTACATGACCTCGTTGTGACGATTCTCAACCAGGGCCTTACGAATGCGGTCGCCAATCTCATCCAAGGCTTGGTCCCAGCTGATTCGCTCCCACTCCCCCGAGCCGCGCTTGCCCACCCGTTTCATCGGGAACATCACTCGTTCTGGGTCATAGACCTGATTCAGGGTCGCAGGACCCTTCGCACAGTTGCGGCCACGGCTGGCGGGATGTTCCGGGTTGCCCTCGATCTTTGCAATCTCGCCTGTCTCCTGGTCGAAGTAAGCAACCAGACCGCATCCGGCTTCGCAGTTAAAGCAGCTAGTTGGTATCAGTGTGAACTTGCGTTCAACCTTGGTTGGCCACGCCTTGGCGTCAAGCTCTGACCAGTCTTTCCACTTTTCAAACGGTGGGTAGTTAGTGAGTTCAGTCATTTGGTTCCTCAGCTACAAACAAAATTCAGGACAGTGGCACGGACTGGCCAGCCCGCACGTATGCGTCTTCGTAAGCAAACATTCCAACAAGGGCACATAGCCCAGCGATAGCAGGCAAGGCGGGCGTGGCGATCTCGAACAGTCCAGCGGCACCCATCATGACCCCTGGAATCAAAAGACCCAGAAGCACTCCACCTAGCCAGAATCGGCTGGCGTATGCACCCTTTGTCATTTCAGTCATCGCCATCTCCAAGTTGCGGCTGCCCTTTGCAGTTAGCTCGGCGAATATCAATAAGGCAAGGGCAGCTAAGCCAAGGAAGAAGAACCAGCGAGCAACTCGCTGGCCGGGCAGATCCATGAAGAGGTCACCGATGCCATAGGCGGCTCCGCCAGCCACAACGGCCTGGGCCAACAAGGTTGGCAAAAGTAGCGGTGTCTGCCAGAGATCTCGACCAGCACACTGTCCGAATAGGAAGGCGGTATAACCCGCGGTTGCGGCGCCCAAGACAGCCGCTGGAACTGCGATGGCCTTAACAATCGCCGTGTTGTCGGTGATGCCCCCCAGGAACCAGATCGCACATGCGGCGGCGAAAGCACCCAAAATCCAGGCCCCTCGAACCAACCAAGACTCTGTATTGGACTTGGTCAAAATGTAAAGGAACCGCTTGGGCTGCTTAAGGTCTGCGACCAGTAGCGCTCCGGTGATGGCGGTGAATATGCCAGCCACGAGGGGCGGCATGATGCCGATCTCCAGTTGGTTGTCAGCATGACCAAGCAATACCAAAAGTGCAGAGATCATGATGAGCCCGCCAGCGATCGCTTTGGTGACTAAGTAGCCCGACACCTTGGATTTCCAGGTCATCATGGCGGCTGTTGTGTACGCGGTGCGTGCTACCAAGGACTTATCTGAGTGTGCCTGTTGGACCGGTGACAAAGTGTTATGGCTCGGGGTAGTGTCGGCCCAAATCATGCCGTCGGAGTTGATGGCCGTTCGCAGCGGATCCAGCGAAGCCTGATCGGCGCCACGGTAGTAGACCTTCGGGTTGGTCCCCTTCTCAGGAGCTCGCACAGCTACCTGATCTCGGGCAATGATCTTTGATGCGGCGGAGTTCGGATCGTCCAAATCGCCAACAACAATTGCTTGTGTTGGGCACACGACCACGCACGATGGTTCGAGGTCAACCTCAAGACGGTGGTTGCAGAAGTTGCACTTGTGCGCAGTATTGGTCTCGGGGTTGATGTAGATCGCATCGTAAGGGCATGCGTTCATGCACGACTTACAACCAATGCAGTCATCGTCCTGGAAATCGACCACCCCATTGTCAGCACGGAATAGCGCATTCGTAGGACATATCGTCATACATGGAGCGTCATCACACTGATTGCACCGCATGACCGAGAACCCTCGGCTTGTGTTTGGAAAGTTCCCAGTCTCGATGTACTTGACCCACGTTCGGTTCACTCCGAGCGGTACATCGTGTTCACTCTTGCAGGCAACCGTGCACGCATGGCAGCCGATACATGAGTCACTTTCGAGTACAAAACCCATTCTTGTCATGCGCTGAAACCTTCGATCACTATGTTCTGAAATTTCGCTCAAACAGTGCGAAATTAATGTACGGCCTTTTAGGCCCTAAATCGTTGATGAGCGGCCTGGCTCACAAGTTAGGGACTATAACTCACGCCAGCTCCACTAAGTAGTCCAAACTAAAAGCGTGCAAGCTTCTTCCGGTTGGTATCCCGATCCATACGCGCAGGCAAAATTCCGTTGGTGGAACGGCACGGTCTGGACTCACCACACCGACAACACAGACGCTGACAAACCGCGACTTCCCGCATGGCTGTCATTGCCAGTTCTGATCGCAGGTGTTTTTGCGGCGATGATCGTCACATTCTTGGCTATCTCTTCCCCTATCTCGATCCTTCTGGGACTCGTTCCCCTATTCCTCGTTGGACCTGCTTTGATTTGGCTCGACCGGGTGGAGCCCGAACCCTGGTCAGAACGAATTCACGCGTTTCTCTGGGGAACAACAGTTGCGGTTGTTGTGTCGATCGTCGTCAACTCGATCGTTGGTGCCATGTATGGAGAGACCGTCGGTGCCGTCGTCTCGGCCCCAATCATTGAAGAGGCAAGCAAGGCCGTAGGTATCTACTGGGCAATTCGGCGGCGCGCCCTGGATGGAGTGATGGACGGAGTGATTTACGCTGGCTGGGTTGCTCTTGGCTTCGCCATAGTTGAAGACTTTCTCTACTTCGCAACGGCGGATGAGTCAGGATTTCTAATGGGAACCTTCATTGTCCGGGCCCTATTGACGCCCTTCGCTCACCCGCTCTTCACAGCCTGGGCCGGCTTGGCCATGGGCTTGGCTGTGTCAAGGAAAAAGAAGATCCTTCCCTACAGCCTTTGGGGAGTCGCCCTTGCCATGGCGACCCACGCTGCTTGGAATGGATCTCTTACTTTGGCCGACAGTTCGGGTGAGAACATGGTGATCGTGGTGGCGGCGGGACTGTTCGTTCTTCTGTTCATCGCCGCGATTACAACGCTGGTCAAGGTGCGAAAGCATCAAGCGAAACGATTCTTCGAGCTTCTCCCATTTCTGGCTGACCAATACAAGATCAGTCAGGCCGAGCTGTCCATCTTTACTGATTGGCGCAACACACTGAGAGCTCGCAAGCAGCTCCCAAAAGCAGATCGGGAGAAGTTTGACCGACTACACCGGGCACTGGCTCGGCTTGCCTTGTTCCATCATCACCCAGGCGAAAGCGATCCGGTCACGCTGAAGCGCCTCGAAGCTCAGCTCTACGAGGCTAGAAGCTAGATGACTTGATGTGGGTTGGCCGACCCACACACGCCTCTTACCGCGGCAACAATGTTCGTAGATGCAACAAGTCAAGTCGCTTCATCTCCTGGCGCACAAGCCTCTTCTGGCCGGGATTATTGCCGGAGCCTTGGCGTTCTCGAGTTGTGTCCGCTCGGAAGAGTTATCAATCCCACAGCCGCCGATTGCTTCGGCCGCAGCAGCAACCACCAGTACGGCTCGGTTGTCAGAATCAACTGCTTCTGAGGTTGAGCCCGCTCCGGCGCCACAATGCCCCGAAGAAGAATCTGCAACGACCAATCCGTGGGCTGAAGCCGCCGCCAGTGCACTTTCGCACCCCGGCTTCGACAACGTCGCGTTATCGGCCTCGATCTGGGTCGAAGGTTACGGCGAGATCGTTGCCCACAACCCCGATCTCGCTTTGTTCCCGGCCTCGAACCAGAAGCTGTTCACCGCCATCGGTGCGTTAACGCTGCTAGACCAGGACTATCGGTTTTTAACAACCTTGGAAGCGACTCAAGACTCTCTAATACTTCGAGCCGGCGGCGACCCTAGCTTGACATCCAAAGGAGTGCATTCACTCTCCCAACTTGCCGCGGCCGCAATAACGGAGCTTCGCACCTCCGATCAAACAAGCTTCGACCGACTCGTAATCGACGCCGGACATTTTGAACCGGCCACCACCACGCTTGGCCGCCAAGACTGGCAGCTCCCCACATATACAGGGCCCCTTTCTGCATTTGTGGTTGACGACAACCGCTGGCGAACTGATTCGGACTTTGTTGCCAACCCAGCACAAGAAAATGGTGAGCTTCTCGCCGAGGAGTTGAGACAAGTTGGCATCTCAATTGGAGTTGTCGAACACCACGACCACTACGAAGTCAGCGGCTCGGTGGCAGCGTCGGTGATGTCTCAACCTGTTGGCGAGCTTGTGCGGTTGATGATGATGTCAAGCGACAACGAAATCGCAGAGTCGTTGCTGCGCCAAATCGGTGACGGATCCACCGCCGCTGGAATCGCCGAGGTTGACCAGGTACTTGCGAACTGGTGCCCTCTGGTCAACGGCGAGAGCGGCGATGGATCCGGGCTAAGCAGAGCCAATTTGCGATCCAGCCGAGACTGGCGACAGCTGCTTCAGCACGCACGAAGTGCAAGCTGGGGCGAGTCATTTGTTAGCTCGCTGCCCGTCGCCGGACAGTCAGGCACCATGAGACAGCGTCTCACCGGATCGGCAACCGCCGGGAACGTGACCGCCAAGACTGGCACCATCATCGGCGGGCGAGCATTGTCGGGTTTTGCGACCACGGTAGATGGATATCTGGTCGTGTTCTCCATCATCACAAACAGTACAAACGGCAAGCCTGGTGCGGCCAACGCCTCCACTGCGGCAATTGACAACCTTATAGCTGCAATCGTTCGCACATCTACCGAGTAGACCACTCAAGCGAATTTCGCCACATCGATGTCGTGAAATAGACACCAACGTGGCGATCTGTCCTTACTTGGGCCCTTTTGGTGCCGATTTGAAGGGAACGGCAACTCGGTTTTAGGTGGTCAAGGCTGTGTCACGGCGAAGAGTGAATACGCGTTTAGTACTGGCAGCGATCATGCTTGGCGGAGTGCTGTCCAGTGCTGCGCCTGTGGGAGCGACAGGTCCCGACAGCATCAACGGCCTTTTCTGGAAGGACCTCAACAGCAACGGTCAGCTAGGCGACACCGACCCTTCTCAATACGGCGCCGGACCAGAAAGTCCATTCGAAGGCATCACCGTTGATATAGACGGACCCAGTGGATTGCTCTCCCAGACGACCGGACCCGATGGTCTCTACAGCTTCGATGGACTCCCCGAGGGATCATATTTAGTCACTGCCACCTACCCGACCGGCTACCGCCCTGGAGCGCTTGGGCCTGACAGCACGATTTCCAGTGACGCTGCCCCCGCCCCGGGTTCGCCGTGGTCGGCTCAAACCACAGTTGTCCTCGGCGCCGGTTCAGAGGTCATAGTCAGTGGAGCAGTCTCACCGCTACCGATTCTCAGCCTTGATGTGGCCGATCTGGATCCGGGCCCGGGAGTCATCCCTGCAATTGAAACTGGCCGGCCCGGATTTGATACCACCGGAACCTGCAGCACTACTTCGGACCCTCCAACGCCTGGCGACGATTGTTCAGCAGTTGACGCCTACGTGCGGACAAACGACCTCACTTCGATGACGTTCGCAGTAACTGCTGACAACATCATTGACCCGTCAACAGACCCTCTTGAAAACGTCGTGTTCGAACAGATTCTCACTTCGGACCCAAACGCCGACGTTTTGTATGACTCGCTGCCACCCGAATGCCGCACTAGTGGTGTTGCGCCCGCCTCAGCCATCACGGCAAATCCCGACGGCTCGAGCGTTCTGGTTTGCAACTTAGGATCGTTCGCCAACGAGCTAAAACTGGTCGGCCTTTCGATCAAAGCCCTTGGTAGTTCCTCAAACGGGTCGAGCTTCACAACGACTCAGCGCGTCTATCAGGTTGACGACGCCGCGATCCCCGACGTTCCGTTCCCAGACATAACCACCCAGATTTCAGCTGCTCCTCGGTTCGACATCACGAAGGGCACCTCACCCGAGAACCCGTTTAACCGCACCGTCTACGGACAGACAACAAGGCGAGTCAATCCGTCGACCGGTGTTGAGGAATACGGCGTCAACTATTACTACGACATCACTGTTCTGTACGACGGCGGCATCGTTGGACAGGAATCGTTGGCGGGACCCATCAGCTTCAGCGATCAGATCGATCCCAACTTTGATGGCTGGGTGATGACCCGGTGCCTCAATACGCCTTATCCAGCGAACCGCTTGCCCGCAGACTCGACGGCGGCCACCGATTGGGGCGACCGCGGTGACTGGTCTTGCACTCCCGACTATGCAAACAACGAAATCGACATTGAAGTTACCAACGTCGACACCGATGGCGACCCAGTCCCGACACGCGGCGAGAACGGCACAGATCTGTCGGCAGGCCCGTATGTAGCGTTCGCTGGTCGAGTGCACATCTGGTATCCGCTAAGTGAGTTCTACCAACAAATCGACCCGGACTGGACCTACGGCGATCCTGTGGTGGTAGGCGACTACCCCCTCCTCAACTCGGTTACCCAGTTCGACCCGACATCGAGATCGGGTGTGTCAAACTATGGTGACGCTACCGAAGACGAAGCCAACAACACAGTCACAACAAGCGTGCCAATCTCTGATCGAGGCGGCTTTTCAAAGCACTTGGGCTCCTATGAATGGGCGGACGCTCGAGTTAGCGAGAGATTCAGCCGCGTTTCAACCTGGCCTTGCAATTCAGCATCAGATGGATCGTTGATCGACGGTCAAACTGGTCGCTGCAACTCGGGCGACGGCCCGACCCAGTCGGGTCAGAAAGCAAGTTGGTGGTACTGGTTCCGAAACAACGGATCCATTCCATGGGCAGCAGAAACTGTGATGTTGTGTGACGCCTTCGACAACTCGACGATGTCGCTAGCGGAATGGTCATTTGGCGACACCATCGCCATTCGCAATGGCGGCATTCCGGCAGAAGCAATCATTGTCGAATACGCGACCGGCAACTTCGGCGACGATGTGGCCAACGGTGATTGGACCAACCAAACCGCTGCCATCGAAAGCTGCACGGCTCCGTTAGATGACTGGACCACCGATCCCTCCACACTAGGAATCGACAACGTTGGCATGATCCGGGTGACGATCGACGAAACAATTCACCCTGAGGTTGAGCCAGCGTCTTACGTCCAAGTGGCGACTCCGACCGAAGCAAGGAACACCTACTACGGCGGCCCAAACGACGGCGAAGAAATCGCAACAGGCGTGATTTTGGCAAACATGGCGAACCGCCAGTTCGGCTCGACGGCCTTAGGAACCCTGGCTTCCAACAGCCACCTGTTCCGGCCCGACATCTATCGCAACGCTGCTTGGGGCGACAGATTGCTCTTCAACCGTCATCAGGTGCGAATTGACAAGCGAACCACACGAGACACACCAGGTGATGACCTGCTCGAGCAGGTTTCAGCCGGCCAACGGGTGATGTGGTCCCTGCACCCTGCTGTAACAGCTATCTCAGACGGCGCGATCGCAAACAACGTGACAGTCACCGATGTGTTGCCCCGTTACATTGCACTTGATCGCGGCTGCCAGGCATCACAACCTATGCCACCTGGTGTGACACTTGCATCTATCACTCCTGGGCCAGGCACGGGAGAAACAACTTTGGTGTTCGAGTTGGGCGACCGCGAGGTCAACCAGCCCATCGGGGCCATTCCAGTTTGCACCCGGTCAGACTCATTCGCCCCACCTTCCACTGACGTTGTGAACAGGGTCGAGATTGACTCCGACGGTGACGTTTCTCCAGCCTCTTCCCGAAGCGACGACCGAGCGATCCGCATTCTTCAGACAGGCGCCTTCGCCGTCGACAAGACGGTCGATGCGCCACTGGAACTTCAGAACAGCACACAGACTTGGACCATTGGATGGCAGAACCTGTCACAGTCTTTGCCATTTGCGCCACCGGATGCCATCGATGTGCTCCCCTACAACGGTGACTTCGGCAATGCTCTAAACGGCCGGTCCGAATTCGACTCTGTGTTTAGCTCCTCAATTGGCCTCACGGCCTTTATGACTCAGCCCAACACCAACAGCGGCGGCACCATCTCTGAAACGAACGGAACTTGGTACTACTCACCAACCCAGTCAGCTGAGATCTCCCACGATTCGCGCGACGCCTCCAATGACTTGACAACAGGAACAACGACATGGTGCACCGAAGCCGAGCTGATCGCTGGCGCCGCGCCATGTGACTTCGCGCTGACTGAGGTCAACGCAATCCGTTTCGTGTCTGAAGACAACTTGCTACCCAAGCAAAGCGTCTCAGTCACCTACACAACCGCAGCCGGACTCGCCAACGGCGCAGAAACCGTTTCGAACGAACCACGCGATCGATACGTCAACCGATTCGCGGCTTTCTCAACCACGTTCCCTAATCAACTAATCCGATCCCAAGACGTTCTTGTTCAGGTTCTCTCGATGTCAATCGGTGATCTTGTGTTCAAAGACGTTGACATAGATGGGCGCTACACCGACGGCATCGACCAGCCGATAGCGGGGGTTGAAGTAGAACTCCATGACAACAGTGGAGCACTGGTTTCGACCACAACCACCGATGCCAACGGCCGCTATATCTTCACAGAGTTACTGGAGGGACAATATGAAGTTGTTGTTCCTGCTACCCAATTCTTACCGGGTGCGCCGTTGGCTGATCTAATCACCACAGTTCTTCCGGCTGCAGCCGACGACAACCAGAACGAAGACGTCGATCAGCACGCCCGACCCGGCGACGCTGGAAGCGCCACCTCGGGCCTTGTCTCGTTAGACCCTGACATCAGCGGAGACCCACCCCGAGGCTTCGAACCGATCGACGAAGACGTGATGGGGATCGAAGACCCCCTGACTTATGACAACCTGTCGAACCTAAGTGTTGACCTTGGATTCTCTGGCGACCCCGCAATTGACCTGATCAAACAAGTTTGCATCTTGGCTGACACGTCATCATGTGATCTCAATGATGACTCGCACTGGGGCGAATCGAGCTCGACAGCCACAACCATTCCGTTCGACGGTGTCTTCCGAATGACCATAGAGAACACCGGCAACGTGATGTTGACCGACGTTCAGGTAACCGACCCTGATGTTCCAGAATGTTCAGCGACGTCGGCCACCGTGCCTGAGCTTGGGTCGATACTGCCAGGAGCGAGGGCAAGTTACTCATGCATTGGCCCCGATCTTGCATCAGACATTGCCAACACGGCATCGGTTATCGCAACCGATCCCGGAGGCGTGCAGCCCACCGACTCTGACGAAGCCGGGATAATCGCGCCGGTCGCAGCTCCTGAGATTGCCATTGTCAAGTTCGTTGCTGGCGACGACGCCAACACCGCGCCAGGACCAATCCTTACACCCGGCGAACCAGTTGTGTGGACCTATGAAATCACCAACACGGGCAACGTCGACTTCAACTCCATTGAACTAGTCGATGACAGCGGAACCGCCGATCCATCTGATGATCAGACTCCGACCTATGACAGCGGAGACGCGGACGGCGACGGTGTACTCGACACCGGCGAGACCTGGGTGTTTACGTTGAGCGGCACAGTCGTTCCTGGCCAGTACACAAACGTGGGCGCGGTGACGGGCACCGGCGCTTGGGATGGAGAAACATTCCAAGCATCCGACGACGACCCAGCCAACTACTACGGAGCAGCTGCGACCATCGATCTGGTCAAGCGGGTCAACGGCCAGGATGCCAACACGATTCCAGGCGTAAACCTAAACCCAGGCGACACAGCTTCGTTTACTTATGAGGTCACTAACACCGGCAACACTCACCTGAACGAAATTGCCGTCGGCGATGACCAAGGAGTGGCGGTGACTTGCCCGGCCACCGAGCTGGCCCCGACCGAATCGATGGTTTGCACCGGAACCGACATCGCAGTGTCAGGCCAGTACACAAACATTGGAGACGTCATCGGAACACCTGTTGTCGATGACGGTATGGGCACCCTCATACCGCTAACCGACGGCACCGGAGCACCAATCCCGAAGCCAACCGACACCGATCCAGCGAACTACTTCGGTGGCGGCTCGGCGGTAGCCATTGTGAAATCGGTCAACGGCAATGATGCGAACAACGCCCCCGGAATCATGCTTACACCGGGAGCAACCGCAGAGTTCACCTACGAGGTAACCAACACGGGCAACAGCGCGTTGATGGACCTGGTGGTTTCTGACGATCAGGGCGTGGTCGTAACCTGCCCCACCGACCAGTTGGCGCCGCTGGAAACAATGACGTGCACTGGCAGTGCGCTAGCGATTGATGGCCCTTACGCAAACATCGGCGAAGTCATCGGAACACCTGCAGTGGACGACGGTTCGGGCACTCTTGTTGAGCTGACCAACCCCGATGGAACTCCGGCCACAAAGCCGACCGATTCAGACGCCGCCAACTATTTCGGAACCGCACCGTCGGTTTCAATTGTGAAATATGTGAACGGTGACGACGCCAATACTGCTCCGGGCATCACATTAAACCCTGGCGACAGCGCGGAATTCACATATGAAGTAACCAACACCGGCGACTCAAGCCTTATCGACATAACGGTGTCGGACGATCGTGGCGTTGCGGTTAGCTGCCCCCTAAACGAACTTGGGCCAGCTGAGTCGATGACTTGCACCGGCATCGACACGGCTACCCCTGGCCAGTACACAAACATCGGCAACGTCGTCGCAACTCCAGCCGCACCAGATGACTCAGGAACGCTCGTGGGACTTGTCAACCCCGATGGGTCCGACGTGCCAAAGCAAACCGACGATGACCCTGCCAACTACTTCGGAAGCGGTACCGGCATAGCAATCATCAAGCGAGTTAACGGTCAGGACGCAAACGTGACCCCGGGCGTTGCTTTAACTCCGGGCGAGACTGCGAACTTCACCTACGAAGTGTCCAACCCCGGCAACACAACCTTGATGGACATTGCAGTCACAGACGACCAGGGCGTTGAGGTCTCATGTCCTGCCACTGAGCTATTTCCAGGTGGGTCGATGACCTGCACAGGAAGCGCTGTGGCGGTATCAGGCCAGTACACAAACATTGGCGAAGTTGTTGCAACCCCTGCAGTTGATGACGGTTCGGGCACCCTTGTGGAGCTGACCAACCCTGACGGATCACCTGTCGACAAGGCAACAAACTCTGACCCGGCAAACTACTTCGGGCCCGAGCCTGCCATGACTTTGACCAAGTTCGTCGCAGGACACGACGCAAACGACGCCCCTGGAATTCCACTGCCAGTCGGGTCGACCGTTGAGTGGACTTACATTGTTGCCAATACAGGCAACACCTACCTGAGCGGCATCTCGGTGACTGACGATCAAGGCGTCGCAGTGATCTGCCCGGCATCTGAGGTTGCCCCAGGTGAGTCAGTGACCTGTACCGGCACCGGAGTAGTCACCGGCGGAGACTACTTAAACGTAGGACAGGCAACGGCAAAGCCAGCGATGAGTGACCCCGATGGAGTGGTTTCACCCCTGCTTGACCCCTCGGGGGCCGAACTAGAACCCCTAGCCGACGAGGACCCTGCGAACCACTTTGGCTACAACGACACTCTTGAGGTCATCAAGAGAGCCTTTGGCGAGGATGCTCCAGCTGGTTCCGAAGTTGCAATCGCAGCTGGCGGTATCGCTGAGTTCACCTACGAGGTCACCAACCGAGGCAATGTTGTAATCAATGACTTGGCAGTGACTGACGATCAAGGCGTCGTGGTCACCTGCCCGGTAACTCTGCTCAATCCTGGAGAGTCCACTATGTGTACCGGAAGCGGGCCCGTGCCCGCTGGCCAGTACACCAACATTGGTCAAGCCACCGGAGTGCCCTCAATCGACGGACCCGACGGGCCGAGCCCGATTCTCGATCCATCAACCGGTCTGCCAGTCCAACCACCAGTCGCAACCGACGACGCGAACCTATTCGGCGAAGATCCAAGTATCGAGCTTGTGAAATTGGCTTGTTACCAGGGCGAGTGTGGAACTGGGTTGGCTGTGCCGGACACTCAAATGATCACATGGCAAATCACGGTGACCAACACCGGCAACGTGCCAGTGGAGAATGTCGAGATTACCGACACAACAGTAACTGCGTGTGACTGGTCAATTGCACTGTTGGCCCCGGGCGAGATCGTTACCGTCAACTGCGAAGCTCTTGCTTCGGCAACACGAACCAACTCCGCTGAGGTCTCAGGAACAGCGGTATCGGAGGTTACCGAAAGTGCTGGAGGGACTCCCCCGGTCATAGTTCCTGAAGTGTCCTCAACGGATACCGCTTCAGTAGCAGTGCCAGAAATTCTTGCTCTCACAGGCGCAAGCAGCGGCTGGTTAGCCGCCGCCGGGCTGACATTGATGGCTATTGGAGCCTTCATGGTTCAGCTAGCCCGCAGGCGCAGAGAAGGGCTGACCTAATTTGTAGGTCCACGTTGTGGGTGCAAGCCAACATGTATCAGCGCCCAGCAGCCGCTGGTTGTCTATGGATCAACCAACGGCTAGGTTCTCGACTTGAGGTTGTTGTCAACTGAAAGCAGTTCACTCCCATGGAACCGATGCTGGAGCAGTTCAGAAGTGCCTTCGAAGCAGTCCCAGCTGCAGTACTAGTGGTCGATGAGAGCGGAATAATCGTTCTCGCCAATGCCGATGTCAACGAGCTGTTTGGCTACGACACTGGCGAGTTGGTCGGCCAACCGATCGAAGTTTTGGTGCCCGAAGATGTACGTGTGGGACACCCTGAGCTACGCGAGGCCTACCAGGCGCTACCGCATCGCCGCACCATGGGAAGTGGCCGAGATCTATTTGGAGTCACAAAGACTGGTCGTCTGATCCCGGTCGAGATTGGTTTGAATTCGGTGCATAGCACTGATGGCAGCTACAGCGTGGCGTCGGTGCTTGATATGTCAGCAACAGTCGCAGAGCAAGAGCGCACCCGACGGGCAATCGATGCCACGGGCAGCGCAATGGTGATGATCGATGGGAAAGGAAAGATCGTTCTCACCAATAACGCCGCCTATGAAATGTTCCAGGTTCCTGATGGCGCGCTGCTTGGCCTAAGTATTGAGCAGCTCATACCAGAGCGGTTCCGCCGACGCCATGTTGTTTACCGCACCAGCTACTCAGCGGAACCGTCAGTGCGAAATATGGGCCTCGGACGGGACCTGTTCGGCCTACGTCCTGATGGTTCGGAGTTCCCAATCGAAATCGGTCTTACCCCGATTGACCAAGACGGGGAACGAGTAATCATGGCAACAGTCATCGATATCACCGAACGAGTCCGCTCCGAGCAAGAGATTGTTCGCCAAAACGAAGATCTAACTCGACTCAACGACGAGCTAACCCAATTCGCCTATAGCGCCTCACACGATCTCAAGGCACCACTGACCACCCTTGATGGCATCCTCACCTGCCTCAACGAGGACATCGCCGAAGGCAACCTGGAAGAGGCGGTAACCAACGCAGAGCGGGCGAAGGCATTGGCCAAGCGATTGGCCGATTTGATCGAAAGCACGCTTGGGCTTGCTCAAGCTGAGAGCTACGACGCGGCGGATTTTGAGCCGGTGGACCTGAATCGACTTGTCGAGGAGACCAGGAGCTCACTTGGATCTCTGTTTGAGACACAGGGGGTTGATCTGCGAAACGACGTTCCACCCGGCTGCTTGCCGATGACCCAACAGATCCGACTTCGCCAAATTATGGAAAACCTGATTGGCAATGGGGCCAAGTATTCAGACACAGCCAAGCAGGATCGATACGTCGAGGTGACAACCGAGATCGAGGCCGAGGGGCTGCGAATCATTGTTAGCGACAATGGTCTTGGGATTCCGTCTGAGTCCCACGATCATGTGTTCAAGCGATTCCGCCGCTTCGGCAACCATTCGGTCGAAGGAACTGGAGTGGGGCTTGCCCTGGTCAAGCAACATGTAGATCGCCTCGACGGAGAGATCACCTTCACAAGCTCTACCGACGGCACAACCTTTGAAGTGGTTCTACCTTCTTCCGGACCTATCGACCGCACGAGTCAAGTTGAGCTTTCTTCATGACAAAGATCAATGTATTGGTAATCGATGATGACGAACTCGACCGTTATCTGGCTACTCGGACTCTTGGCAAGTTCGATGTGTTTGACAACGTGGTTGAGCTGGTCGACGGCAGAGACGCAGCTGACCTGATCGAGTCTGACGGCTTCGCCGAGAATTTTTCTGCGACCCCGCCTTCTCTCATCTTTCTGGACATCAACATGCCTCGAATGACTGGCTTTGAGTTTCTGGACTACATGTCTGAGCTTGGAGAAGACATAACCGGTAGCTGGAGTGGCAACGTAATCATGATGATCACCTCGTCAAGCAACGTCGAGGACCGTGAGCGGGCTGACGCCTACGACTACGTAAAGGGCTACATAGAAAAGCCAATCACCGCCGAGACCGTAAAGACCATCTTGGCCACCCACTATGGCCACCTAGGCGATCTACAACTGGCTCCCTGAACAGCACCCGCCAAATTTCTGCCCCAGGTGACAATCTCCCCAAATTTCTGCCCCAGGTGACAATAGATGTCACCCACAGCTGACATTTGGGAGCTTTGTCACCCCCAGCAGAAATTTGACCCCACGCTCCGGCCGACAGGGCCCGGCCCGTCAAAAACGACAAGACCCGCCCAGTGGGCGGGTCTTTTAGTTTGGAGCGGACGACGAGATTCGAACCCGCGACCCTCACCTTGGCAAGGTGATGCTCTACCAGCTGAGCTACGTCCGCATCGGGGATTAGTATAGAAGGCTGAGTTCGGATTAAGTCTCCGAATTAGCTGTCATCTTTTGGCGATGGCTTCATTTGCCCTCGCTTGCCTCAACTTCGGCCAGCCAATCGTCAAATGACAGCCCTTTGTCGCTCGCCACAGGCTGGTCGCCACTGTTCGGCTCACGAGCTATGTGAGTTTCAGGAACGTTTGGCGTCGCAGGCACTCGAACCTGGGTTGCTGGGTCAACTAGCGGTGCCGGCTGACGTAGATCCAACGAATTAAGGGAACCAACATTGGTGACCGGTTCAGACGATCGGGGCGCATCGGTTAGATCCAGGTAGTAGCCGCCTTCAAGACTGACGGTTTCTGGGACACTGGGCTGCTGTTGGGCATTCTGCTGCTCAGGCTGATGGGCTGATTGCTGTCGCCGGGCAGGCTGTTGTTGGGCAGGCTGTTGTTTTGCAGATCCGGCCTTGGCAGGCTTTTGTGCCGATTTGGCCGAAGTGGGCCCACTCGAAGGCACTGACATACTTGATAGGCGTTTGCGCCAGCCCGGACCGGAACTGGGTTCGGGGCCCCGGCCAGCTTGGCCACCCCCGTTGGAACCACCAGCACGAGAATTGCCTACATTCGGTCGCCGGCCTTGACGCGGCCCAGGATCGGTCACTCGGTAGTACCAGGCAGTCAAAATAGCCAACATCAGGGCTGCCAGAAGCAAGCCAATCACGATGAGGGTTATCCGCTGACCAGTGGAATCTTCTTGGGCCAATAGCACCAGTGCTAACACCTGTTTGAGGGTAGTTCAGCGACGGCGGTTTTGGCTGGAATGGGTTCTGTTGGCTGTTTAGTTGTAGCCGTTTTGGATTCTATGACTGGTGCGCCGGACAAGAAAAGGTCGTCCGACCGCCAATTGAGCGTCGTTCGAGAGGATTGCCGTCCTTGGGGCACAATCCCCCTCTAACCCGTGATGCCTGAAGTCGCCCAGTGTGAGATCCGCCATCTCGCAAAAAGTCACGGGCCACCGCTCTAAGGGACCGAATTAGTCTTTGCCGATCCGGTCCTGCAATTGTCGAAGCCGGGCGGGCCGGATCGATCCCCGCTCGCCACAAGGTCTCATCGGCAATCAGATTGCCCACACCCGCAAGCCTCGATTGATCCAACAGCCGAGCCTTGATTGCGACGGTGCCCACAAGTACTCGACTATCGAGTTCGGCTGGTCTAAACGAGAAGAAGTCTGGTCCGAGCTTGGAAAGGTCCGGTTCAAGTTCTACCCCGCCGAGGCGGCGCGGGTCACGAATAGCAAGGTCGGTACCATCACTGAAATCGACGCGGAACCGATCCCACGAGGGGTCGTTCCTGTCGCTTGAATACTCAAGCTTCTCGATTGGCGCATAGTCGCTAACCAGCAGCCGTCCGGTCATTCCGAACCTCATTCCTATGGTGGCCGTGTCCAGCTCAACAAGTAACAACTTGCCAATCCGATCGGTTGCGGTTACTTCTGCGCCAACCATTGCCTCAGTCAACGCCTCAGCTGTTGTGTCGCCCTTCAGGTACCAAGCGTCCGAGGCGTCGATTCCAACAATCTTCTTACCCACAATGGCTTCGGCGGCGCGTCGATAAAACTCAATTTCGACGCCTTCAGGCACGACTAGTGCTTGTAGTGATCGGCTACGAACCGATCAATCATCGGTCCGAGCTGATCGAACTCGATTAAAAACCCGTCGTGACCATGAATTGAATCCAGTACTTCAAACTCAACTGGCACTCCGTTTGCTACCAGGCCGTCACGCAGCTCTTCTTGCTGACGCGGCGTGTACAGCATGTCTGAGTTGATGCTTACAACAAGCGAAGGACATTTCACTCTGCCGAGGGCACGGTCAATCCCGCCACGATCTCTTCCAATGTCGTGCAGATCCATTGCCTTGTTGAGAATTAGATAGCTGTTGGCATCAAAGCGGCGTGCCAACTTAGAGCCGTGGTAGTCCAGGTAGCTCTCGATCTGAAAGCGATCCCAAAGGTTGAACTTGTCTAGGCGGTCAACTACCGAGCGACCGAACCGATCCTCGAACGAAGCGTCAGACCGATAGTGAATTTGGGCGATTCGGCGAGCCAACGTAAGACCGTCGGTCGGGCCTTGCCCATCGCCGAGGTCATAGTAATTACCGTCGTTCCACTTAGCGTCATTGACTATTGCTAGGCGTCCGACCTGGCTCCATCCAATCTGAAGCGGACTTGAGGCAGCGGTCGAGGCAATAACTGCCATGGACCGCAATCGGTTCGGGAACATCACTGCCCACTCAAGAACCTGCATTCCCCCCATCGAGCCACCAACAACGCTGAGCCAACGTTCGATCCCGAGCTGGTCAGCAAGAATTGCCTGGGTGCGGACAGTGTCACGAACCGAGACCACTGGGAATCGGGGGCCATAAGGCAGGCCGTCAGCAGGATGAGCCGATGATGGTCCTGTCGAGCCGCCACAACCACCAAGGACGTTTACACACACCACGTAGTAGCGCGACGTGTCTAGTGGCTTACCTGGCCCAATCATTTGATCCCACCAGCCTTCAGTCGGCTGGCCCGGCCCGCTGGGCCCGGCCGCATGCGCGTCACCGGTTAGTGCGTGACACACCAATACTGCGTTGTCAGCGGCGGCGTTTAGGGTTCCCCACGTCTCGAAGGCAAGGTCGATTCGGTCTAACACGCCGCCCCCTTCAAGGGCGAAGCAGCGGTTCTCACAGACCGTCATGAACTGACGATTAGCAGTGGGGTCACCTTCTCGCCAGGCGCCAGAAGCAGGCAAAGGGCCGCCGTGCACTTTTGGCTTACCGATAGGAAACTCGGGCCGAGTCATGTACTAAGGGTAGGCGACGTTTCAGCGCTCGGGAACCGTGTTTCGTACCACGTCATAACCTCGGGTTTTGCGCCGTAGGCCTCCATCATCAGCTGCGCTACCGATTTCGCCAAGTTAAGTGCTTCATCAGCAGTTTCTGGGCTGGAAGTACGCAGGAGCTCCGCAGCTAAGTCCCAGTGTTTGGCGCGCTGTGGCAGAGGCAGTCTTTGAACTTGAGTGGCCGATAGCTTGACGGCGTCTAGCGACATGGCCGATCCAAAGCTGCGCTGCAGCGCCCAAGCCACCACCGGAGGCGCCAGCAATACTGCAGCTATGTGGTGCAGCTGATGAACCGGGGCGTGAATCGCCAGAACTGGCGTGGCTGGAGCCACGATTCCCTCAACATCGACAAAAGGTTCGAGCACTTTGGATTGTGTTGGCAACACAACCTTTGGTTTCAACTGGTTTTCTAGCCAACGCCTGACTTTTGCATCAAGCAGGTCTGGGTCAATAACAGGCTTGTCCCAGAGTTGGCGAGCGAATCTGGTGGGCCGACGTCCCCACCATGTGAATAGCGGATCGATTGAACCAACGGTTGTCAGCCGTAAGGCGCTATTTGAATCTGCCTGCTCGACACATGCTGCGGCCAGCCCGTAGTGCTCGTCACGAAACCCTGCCGTTGCGCTAGCGATGTCACCTAGGCACGAACTTTCATCTAGATCAACCCACGGGACCCCCAACGCCATGGCGGCAAGAGCTGACCACTTCTCAGATGTGGCCGAAACTGAGACAGAGCCAACAATGTTGGGTTTAGGACCGGTCGCCAAGGTGACGTTTAGGTTTTTGGCACCGCGTTGAAGCACCGGCGCGGCCACCCGGACGCCGGCATCGAACACAGCTTCGGTGGTACACCACATTGTCTGAACCGGCGCAACCTCGTTTAAGTGAAGTCGCATGTTTTCTGTATCGCGTCCCGCTAGCACTGACACGGGTTGAACGAGACAAACCACGCCGTCGCCATCCAACAACTCGACCGCTCGCACTAAATGGCAAGCAGCCGTGTCTGCGTAGGGGCCGAACAAATCTGGCCTTGCTTCGCGGAACTGACCTGAGACCGGATCGACTGCCGCACTCTTTAGCGGCGATGCAAAAGGTGGGTTACCGATGATTGCTTCGGGAACTGGCCAGGCCTCGGGATAACTCACCAACGCGTCCCCAAGAACGACTTGATCCTTGGTGGCCTCGCACCCGTTTGCGATAGCCCACAATTCAACTGCTGTTCGAGCTACCGCTACTGCGCCTGCGTCAACGTCCATTCCCCCGACCATCGAGACTGCCTCAGCCGGCGCCACTCCGCATGCAACGAGGTGATCAAGAACCGCCAGGAGGAACGCCCCTCCCCCACATGTTGGATCAACAGTGAACCGGGGACGTTGGTTGTCTCCCGATAGCGCCAGTTTGACCAGGCCCTCCACCAGAATCCGGGGCGTATAAAAAGCACCACGCCTAGTTCGGTCTGCGGCGTTGGCTGCTTGCTCATGCGCTAGACCAACCAGCCAAGGATTGGCCCATCCTCCGGGCGGATCAGCAAGGGAAATTTCCGGTCCAGAGTTACCTACCTCGCTATCAAGCTCGGGTTGCCCGAAGGCGCGCCCAACTCTGGCTGCGACAGCCAACGCAAACGTTGTCGCCTCGACCTGATCATGGACCCGAGCTTGGGAACGGGCCCAAGATCTGAGTGGATCAGCTTTTTGTCGGATCCCAGTTGGCAAGGTCGGTCAGCCGCGCATCATTAGAGAACATCTCGACTATGGGAATGTCCAACTCAAGGCGCTTTTGTAGTCGCTTTACGTCAAGCTCTTGGTTCCACAAAACGAAGGTGATTGCAACACCTGAGCCACCGGCGCGGGCAGTTCGGCCCGAACGGTGTAGGTAGGTCTTGTGATCGTCGGGCGGGTCAAAGTGAATCACTACTTCGACGTCATCTACGTGTATGCCTCGAGCGGCTACATCGGTAGCAACCAAAGCTTGCAGCTTGCCTTCGCTAAACAAGCCAAGGGCCTTTTCGCGTTGCCGCTGTCGCAGGTCGCCGTGAATTGGCTGTGATGAAACTCCGAGCTCACCTAAGTCATCTGACAACCGATCGCACATGCGCTTGGTATTGCAGAACACCATCGTTCGCGAAACCGAGTTCACGATGGCGGCAACGACCTTGGCCTGGTCCATCTTGTGGACCGTGATGAAGCGGTGCGTCATCTGCTCAACTGTTACTTCGCTGCTTTCAACCTCGTGGCGCTTGGGGTTGGTTTGGTAGCGACGAACCAGTCCATCGGTGGCACCGTCAAGAGTCGCAGAGAACAAAAGCGTCTGATGTTCGCCTTCGATACGGCGCAGAATCCACTCGACCTGAGGCATGAAACCCATGTCGGCCATGCGGTCTGCTTCGTCAATTACGACCCGGGACACGTCCGACACTGTGACTTCGCCCCGCTCAAGCAGGTCGATCATCCGTCCGGGGGTTGCGACAACAACTTCAACGCCCTTCTTCAGCTTCGCGATCTGCTTTTCGATGTCGGCGCCGCCATAGACAGCAAGACAGTTCAGGCCAACTGCTTTAGCCAGTGGGATGAGCTCTTCGACCACCTGGTTGGCTAGCTCACGGGTGGGCACCAGCATGAGCGCTTGAACCTTGCCCCTGGGAGCGTCGGCCAACAGCTGGATCGTTGGGATGCCAAACGCAAGGGTCTTGCCCGAGCCAGTTTGGGCCTTTCCACATACGTCGTGGCCAGCAAGCGCGTCGGCAAGTGTTAGCTCTTGAATTGCGAATGCGTGGGTAAATCCACGCGCCGTCAAGGTTTCTACCAGAGGGGCGGAAACGCCAAGTTCGGCAAAGGAGGTGCTCATGTGGACTTTCGGATCTTATAGATGGGGCTGAGGATATCGCCGGTTAGCGTCTCTAAGGGATGACTGCTTTGGATCTCATTAACGATTGGCCCGTTTCCAATGCATCGGCTGGTTGGACAGATGCTTCAGGGACCGGAAGAACTACCGGTGCCAGCTCCAGACCTTTCCTCTTAGCGTCGGTCACCAAGCCGTTAGTTTCGATAGCTGTGATGATTGCCGTTGAGGAAGGCAGCCTCGGCCTAGACGACCCGGCCGGCCCTGATGGCTCTACGATCGCTCACCTTCTAAGCCACTCGTCGGGCCTTGGTCCAAGAGGCGAGATCCTGGCTAGACCGGGTGAACGGCGGATCTATTCCAACCACGGTTTTGATCTATTAGGGGCCGCTGTCGAGGCCGCGACCGACATGACCATGGCAACCTATTTTCACGAGGCTCTGGTTGTCCCACTTGATCTCTCGGCAACTTCGTTACAGGGCTCGCCGGCTCACGCTGGGATCTCATCGGTTGATGACCTACTGAAGATCTGTTCAGAGCTAATGAATCCGACCCTGCTTTCGGTTGAGACAGTCAGCCAAATGACCAGCCCGATCCTTGGGGACCTCCCTGGGGTTCTGCCGGGTTATGGACGTCAGGATCGCAACTTGTGGGGTCTGGGGTTTGAGATTCGTGGCACTAAAAGCCCGCACTGGACTGCGCCAAGCAATAGCGAGTCGACCTATGGCCACTTCGGCCAAGCAGGCACCTTTGTATGGCTGGATCCAGCTACTGGAGTGGCCTGCGTAGTCCTCACGGATGAGATTTTCGGAGCCTGGGCGATTGACCGGTGGCCCGCATTTAGCGAATCAATTATTGGTGAAGCAGCCACACTATGACCCACGGAAATATCTCAAAGATCGAGTAAATGCCTTAGGACAGGACCGCGTCCGGTCGATGGAGAACCAGATGGATTCTCAAGGTGACAGACTCGCTCTCGTACGAGCCAAGCGAGCTCTTCTAAAGGCGAAACTCCCCGGTGCTGAATCGCTGACACGCGCCTCCAGTACTCGTAACGAGGTCTATCTCAGCCCCGATCATGTGATCCGCGTTAACAAGCAACCAAGCCACCGCCTGCGCCGCGAGGCAATGCTGTGCCGAGAGTTGCCCAACTACAAGTGGACTCCCAAGGTTGTTGCCTATGGCGGAGACGTTGGCGCCGACTTCTTAATCGTGAAGCGTCAACCCGGGATAAACCTCTCGACGGCGTGGCCTCACATGACTCCCAAGCTACGACGGCGAGCTGTCCGCTTTCTGGCTGCAGGCCTTCAGGGTCTGCACGAGATCGAGACCCCGGTCAACATTCCCCGGATCGACACCTCTCCCCACCTCTTTGACGCCACAGCTATTACACCAACCACACCAATGTTGGTTGCGATCGACAAGTTGAAAAAGGTCGAGGGCGTGGACAAGGCGATGTTGAGCGACCTTCACCAACTTGTCCAAGAAATCGGTTCTGCATTGCCTTCGGTAAGTCGGCGAACTTTGATCCACGGAGACCTCACGTTCGAGAACATCCTTTGGGACGGAGAAAGAGTTACGGCTTTTGTCGACTTTGAATGGTGCCGAGGGGCTCCCCGAGATCTCGACTTGGATGTTCTCTTGCGCTTCTGCGCGTTTCCTCAAGCTCATGTACCTGAGGCACTATCACGGATAACCAGACCTGAAGACTACCGCGACGTGGTCGGTTGGCTTATGGAAGATGTGCCAGAACTATTCAGCCACGAGCGGCTGTATGACCGACTCCGGCTGTTCGCATTCAGCTATGACTTGCAGGAACTAAGCGTCGATCCTCGACCTCCTCACGGACGAGGTGGACCTCTTCACCCCTACAACCGGATCCGCTCGATGCTGGGTTCGGGTGGATATCTCGAAGAGCTGCTTGCTCCCAACGGTCTTCGGGTCTAGCCGCCTGCAGTTTGTCGGTCCGAGAAGTTTTGTCGGTTCGAGGGTTAGTCAGAACGTTTTCCAGGTGGGCAAACAAGCTGCGTCCTGGGAACTACGCTTTGCCGGGTGACTGATCAAACCGAAGCTTGGATTGTTAACCCCGTCGGCCCGTTGAAGGGCGACGTCACGGTTCGTGGGTCCAAGAACGCTGTTACGAAACATCTTGTGGCCTCAATGCTGGGCTCGAGTCCGTCGGTGATTAGCAACTGCCCTGACGTTGGTGACGTTCAAATAACCACCAGCATGTTGGAATCGTTGGGTTGCGAAGTTCTTAACGAGAACGGAACCGTGACGGTAAACCCGACCACGCTTTCCAATTCAAGGGTCCCCATTCGATTCAGTGGCATGAACCGAATCCCAATCCTCATGGTCGGTCCGCTGCTCCACCGAGTTGGCGAGGCCTTTGTGCCACTTGTTGGCGGAGACGACATTGGTGCTCGTCCGATTGACTTCCACGTGAACGCCCTACGCAAAATGGGCGCAGACATATCGATCACTGAAGAAGGCCTAGAGGCGAAGGCCACTCGACTAAAGGGGGCCCATATTGAACTCCCCTATCCATCAGTTGGCGCTACAGAAACCATTCTGATGACCGCCGTGTTAGCTGAGGGCCGTACTGTCTTGGATGGCGGAGCGCTTGAACCCGAAGTCATTGAACTTGCTCTATTCCTCCAACGCATGGGGGCGCGTATTGAGATGCGACCAAACCGTCGCTACATCATCGACGGTGTTGACTCGCTATCGGGCGCCGCGCATCGCCTTAAGGGTGACCGCATCGAGGCCTTCAGCTACCTGATTGCGGGCCTAATTACTGGCGGAGAAGTTCGAGTTCATGGCTGCAGCCAGGATCGGTTAGTGACTGCAATCTCGACGCTTTCGGGAATGGGTGCACAGTTTGAGATCACCGACACTTCGGTGTCGGCATGGGCCGACTCTCTAACCGCAGCTGCGGTGGAGACCGATACCCATCCCGGCTTTATGACTGACTGGCAATCGCCAATGGTTGCGCTGTTCACCCAGTGTGAAGGCATGTCGGTGATGTACGAAACGGTCTATGAGAACCGCTTCACTTACGTTCCTGCCCTCAAGACCATGGGCGCCCAGATCGAGATGTACAACACTGCGCTTGGCACTCAAGCCAGTCGTTTTGTTGGTTCCGCCACGCCGTGTTCGGTGGTAGTGAACGGTGGCGCTCCACTTACAGGAACTGAAGTGGTGGTTCCCGATATTCGGGGCGGGTTTGCCTACGTACTGGCCGCCGCAGCGGCCGAAGGCACCACGACGATCACAGGCACCCACCACCTCGACCGCGGCTATAACCACCCGATAGAGAACTTCGCAGAACTTGGTTTAGAGATTCGCACAGCCCTAGTTCCAACTCCGCCAGGGCTTGGTTAAGCAGTCGCCTGTTCGGCCTCGTGGTCATCATCTGTTGTTGAGCCCGGTGCTCCGCTTGGCTCGCTATCGGGGCGCCGCTCGATGTACATAAACCACAAGAATCCGCCGATGACAGCGATCGCACTAACCCAATGGTTCACGCGAACGCCCAGAATCAAAGAAGCAAAGTCGTCTCGGATTGACTCCAAAATGAATCGCAAGATTCCATACCCTGCGATCCAGACCGGCATGATCTGACCCTTCTTGAGCTTCTTAGTGCTGTCCAGCCAGATCAGGAACGCTGCGAGAATCAGGTTTAGGACCGCTTCGTACATGAAGGCCGGATGGAAGGTCTCGAACTCTTTGAAGCGCGCAGGACGGAACCGCTCATCAACTTCAAGGGCCCAAGGCACGGTTGTTGGCTTGCCGAATATCTCCTGGTTCCACCAGTTGCCGACGCGGCCAATCGCTTGAGCTATCGGGATCGAAGGCACAACGGCATCAGCCAAGTTGGGCACATCGATCCCTCGCTTCTTCGCAGCCCAGATGCCAACCCAAACTCCTAAGACCAAACCGCCTGGAATACCTAGGCCGCCGTTCCAGATCTCAAATACTCCCCATGGGTCGTCAGGAAAGTACGCCTTCCAGTCAGTTATTACGTGATAGATCCGAGTACCAATCAGCCCAGCCGGGATCGCACGGTAAGCAATGTCAATAATGTGATCTTCATCGCCACCGCGAGCCTTCCAACGCCGCCTACTGATCTCAACAGCGGCCAGGGCACCAAACGCGATCATCATGCCGTACGCGCGTAATGTGAGCGGCCCGATCTCGATGTCAGCGCCAGGCGGAGCGGGAATTGAGGCCACGGTCGAAGCGATGACACTTGAATCCATAACCAAGCAACCTATCGCATCGACGATTTATGCCGGTCTCACCTAGTGTTCCAATCATGTCACTTGCTTTAGGCGCCCATATCGGTCAACAAAATCTTGCTATGGATGAAATGCGGTCGCTTTGGACTCGCTGCGACGATGCGGGCCTGGACTGGATCTCGGTGTGGGACCACATCTATGAGGCGCCTCCGGCTGGAGGCACTATCGATCACTTTGAGGCCGTGGCGACTTTGGCCGCGTTGGCTTGTGACACTACGAACGCCCGCATCGGCTGCCTGGTGTTCTGCACCCAGTACCGACTCCCGGGAATAATCGCCAAGGCAGCCTGCACGATCGACCATCTTGCCGATGGCCGGTTCGAGTTGGGTTTGGGTGCGGGATGGCACGTGCCCGAAGCGCACGCATACGGGATCGACTTTCCCCGTGTCGGTAAACGCCTCTCGGCGATGGAAGAGGCAACTCAGATCATCAAGTCGCTCCTCACCAACAAGCGAACAACGTTCGAGGGTGAGTACTTCTCTGTGACCGACGCCTCTTGTCTGCCCGGGCCCGTCAACGGTCACTTACCCATTTGGATTGGTGGCGTCGGTCCGAAGCGCACTCTGCGAGCTGTTGCGAAATATGCCGATGGTTGGAACGCCGCTTACATTTCGCCTGATGAGTTCTCGCGGTTGGGCGGCGTTCTGGACGACTGGTGCGAGGTGGAAAACCGAGACCCGAACGAGATCGAGCGGTCGATCAACCTTCAGTTCTATGTAGGAGCCGACCAAGCCAGCGCTGACGCCCAAATGGCGGGCTTCAAAAAGCAATGGGGAGACATGGCTGACCGAGTCTCGGGCGGCCTGCTATCGGGCACGCCAAACGAAGCCATCGAGCGGATCCTGGAATACAAAGAGGCCGGGGCCGACATGGTCAATGTTGCGTTCCGAGCACCAATGGACCAAGCCGCAGTAGAGGCCTACCTAACAGACATCGCCCCCGCCGTCCGGGGGTCAAGTCTCAAAAGTAGCTAGGTCCCCAAACTGTGGATAACTAGGCGAGCTGTTCAGCAGTTAGCGCAAACAGATCTGCTGAGCCAGCAGTAACTGCACCCTCTAGTGAGTTGACTGTTGGCAGGATCTGCTCGCCAAAGAACTTGACTGACGCCTTCTTCGCAGCGCCGTGATCTGCATCGGCTGACCCATCGGCTGCAATGGCGAGACGAGCCATCAGCCCGCCGCAAACAACCGTTGCCAGCATGCGCAGGTAAGGGACAGAGCCTGCTAGAACCTCGTTTGGAGATGACGCGTTGGAGAGCAACCAGTTCGTTGAACGGCGGGTCGTGTCCACGGCTTGAGTGAGGTTGTCGCTGAACTTGCCGAATCCATCCAGGGTCGAGATTTCCTTTGCCACAGCATCAATCTCGGCGAGATGGTCAATGACCACTCCCCCAGATCGCATCGCCAGCTTGCGACCAACGAGGTCCGCAGCCTGGATTCCGTTGGTGCCCTCATAGATCGGGGCGATTCGAGCATCGCGGTAGTGCTGGGCAACCCCGGTCTCTTCGACAAAGCCCATGCCTCCGTGCACCTGAATAGCAAGCGAAGTCATTTCGTTGCCGAGATCAGTACAGAGCGCCTTCGTAAGCGGAATGTATAGATCAGCCAATTCCTTTGCTGCGGTTTTGGCGTCTGAATCTGCACTTGCGATCGAGCGATCCAGGTGCGCCGCGTTTGCGTACACCAGGCACCGCATCGCATCGATCCACGCCCGTTGGGTCATCAGCATTCGGCGCACATCGGCGTGGTCGATGATCGGGCTCTTTGTCCCCTTCTCTGCCCCCACTGCTGTGCCTTGAACCCGTTCTTGGGCATATTGCAATGCGTCCTGGTAGGCCCGTTCGGAGATGCTTAGACCTTCGAGGCCAACTGACAGCCGGGCATTGTTCATCATGGTGAACATGTTCCGCATGCCCTCGTTCTCGTTGCCGACCAGCCAGCCGATTGCGCCCTCTTTTTCGCCGAACGAAAGCACACAGGTGGGGCTGCCGTGGATTCCGAGCTTGTGCTCGATGCTCACACACGAAACGTCGTTTCGGTCACCTAGGCTGCCGTCTTCGTTCACCATGAACTTCGGTACAACAAACATCGAGATTCCCCGAGTTCCGGGAGGAGACCCGGGTGTTCGAGCGAGCACCAAGTGGATGATGTTCTGGCTCATGTCGTGCTCGCCAAAGGTTATGAAAATCTTCGTGCCGGAGATCTTGTAGCTTCCATCGCCAACCGGTTCGGCCTTAGTCGTCAGCGCTCCAACGTCAGAACCAGCGTGGGGCTCAGTTAGGTTCATAGTTCCGGTCCATTCACCCGTAAGCATCTTTGGCAGATACATCGACTTCTGCTCGTCAGTGCCGTGGTGTAGGAATGCGTCGATTGCTCCTTGAGTGAGCAACGGGCACAGAGAAAAGCCCATGTTCGCGCTGGTCAACATCTCTTGGATCGCGATACCGGTTACAACCGGGAAGCCTCCGCCGCCAAACTCTGGAGACAGTGCCACAGCGTTGAAGCCCGATTCAACGTACTGGCCATAGGCCGGTCCGAATGAGTCAGGCATGTTGACTTCGCCGTCATTCCACTTCGCTCCGATTGTGTCGCCGTCACGGTTGGTCGGGGCAATCACCTCAGCCATGAATCGGCCGACCTCCTCGAGAACCATCTCAACAGTGTCCACATCCACGTGGCTGTAGGCGTCAGTCTCAACCAGGTCGCCGATGCCGGCGATTGAGTTGAGGACGAACTTGATGTCTTTGAGCGGTGGAGAATAGTCAGCCATCCCGACAGGGTACTCAACCCGGCCTATGCCCACCTATCGGAGCCGGCGATGACCTCAGTGATGTGAACCCTGCGGGCTAGGTTGGTTCGATGGTTGGTGCGATGAACTATCAGCAATATGAGCTATCGCAGGGCGTGTTCGCCTTCGCCCCAAGTTCCACCGGATACGGCCACAGCACAATCGGGCTGGTTATCGACACTGATGGGCTAACAATCATCGATACCGGCCCAACCCCAACCATGGGTCAGGAGGCGAAAGAAGAAATCGTCGCGCTAACGGCCCAACTGGAACTTCCAATCAAACGCGTCGTGTTGACGTCGTCTCGAATCCCCTTCGCAGGCGGCTCGAACGCGTTTTGGCCAGCCGCCTACTACAGCACCGAGCCGGTCTCGGCTCAACTGGATGCTCCGGCGAATCTCGCCGCGCTAGGCGCCCTGCTGCCCGGCTTTGCCGATTCCTACAACGATGAGTTCACCACCCGGCCAATCACCCACACGATCAGTCACCGGGCCTGGATCTCCGGCGCAGCAGAAGCGGTCCCGCTGCCAGGCGAAGGCCCAGCCAACCTAATTGTCTTACTCGAGCAGGCCGGTGTGATCTTCGGTGGCGCTCTGGCCAGCTTCGGCGTAACGCCGCTGGCCTTTGACGGTCACCCCGAGGCTTGGGCTCGCTCGTTGCGGATCATTGCCAACGACGGTGTGACCATCGTTGGAGGACATGGCAAACCCGGAGGCAAAGCCGACGCAATTGAACTAGCGGACTACCTCGACGCTTGTGTCCGCGCGGACGGAGACCCGAGCGCAATTGGGGCAGGACCATGGGACGAATGGACCGACCGACACTTCGATGCCGTCAACACCGAACGGGCAGCGCGACTAAAGCGCGGCGACAACAACGTCCCGGATGCGATGTTCGATTTGCTCGGGTTTGAGCGACCCGACAACGATTAGGCGAGGTTCTCGTCTACCTGAGCCATGGCGTCGTCTTCGCTTACGTCAAGCGCAAACGAAAGCTCGCTAACAAGGACTTTGCGAGCCTTTGTGTACATGGTCTTCTCACCAGCAGAAAGGCCTTTTGCTGCGTCACGTAAAGCAAGGTTACGAACCACTTCAGCAACCTGATAGACGTCACCGCTCTTCAGCTTCTCTTGGTGGTTCTTGAAACGTCGACTCCAGTTAGCTGGCTCTCGAACGTCTTTCTTCGCAAGAAGAACAAACAGGTCTTCGACATCTTCAAGGCTGATCGGGGGTCGCATACCGACTTCGTCTGCCTTTTCGATTGGAACGCGAACAGTTAGCTCGTCGTGAGCTGTCTTGAGAACGAAGTACTTAGTCTTCTTCCCATCAAAGGTGACCATTTCGGTCTTCTCAATTATCGCTGCGCCATGATGCGGATAAACAACACGGTCACCGGGTTTGAACGTCGTCAAGCTAAGTCCTCAAAATCGATCTAAACCACAGGATGGCAGATGCTGGGCAAAAACCCCACTCGGTTAAGAATTAAGTAGGGCGAGCGGTCTATCGATTAGGTGAGAATTAGTTCGATGAAGGCGGAAACGGTTGCCAACACCATCGCCCCGGCGCCGAGAATGACCATCCAAAAGACCACCGGACGGCGTTTTCGCATTGACGGCAGCCGATCATCAACCGGCGCAGCTACTTCTTGTTTGGGTTGTACCCGCCCTGGCCCTTTTGACTGTCTAGCCATCAGGTTCTCACCACCAGAGTTCGGGCCAGCTTGTCCCAAAGAGCTTGAGATCGCTTGTCTGTAAACATTAGAGGGATCGATATCAAAGCCACGATTACCGCTAGGTAGAAACCAAAGATTGGGATGGCTGCCAACATTGCGGGAGCAACTCGAATTAGTGCTGTCTCTTGGGCCAACCGAGAACCGTCGGCCGAGACTATTCCCAGCCCCATCGCCAGCTTGCCTAGCGTTCCGCCGCGCACTAGAGGCAATGCAACTTCGTAGGTCCCGATGATTACCAGCGAGATCACCCCAGCAATCCACCACTTGGCGCCAGATCCGCCCCGAACAAGGGGTTCACCCAAAGCAGCGTGGACTGACACACTGATGACCAGCCAAACGATCAGATCGACAAGTCGGGCGATAACCCTGGCCCCGGCGTCGGCGGGGACTCCAAAGTCGAGCGACTCGGCTTGCTTGCGGGCCACACTTTGGGCCAAGCGGGGGCCACCTTGCCAGTGCGCACCATCCCAATAGCGATGAGTTCCGAGGGGATCACCTTCCGCGTGGTACCAGCCCGCACTGACGCTTGATGTCTGACTCATAGAACAACTCCCAAAGTAACGGCAACAAGAACTAGCACCAGAGTGAGAACCGCAAATACGTGGCCCATTGTTGCAGATTGAGCGTGGGTCTCGGCTGCCAGCCGAGCTTCAGATCGAGGCTCCACGACTTCGTTCTGGCTGTGTTCAGGCCCGGATACGGGCTCCACAACAGCCAAAACCAGATCTTCGACCTCAACGACTTCGTTCTGGCTGTGTTCAGGCCCGGATACGGGCTCCACCTCAGCCAGAACCAACTCTTCGGGCTCGACGACAGCCACAGCCATCTCCACAGCCGGAACCGGTTCCTCGGGCTGCTCGCTAGTTTGCGTCGCTGAGATTGCCGGAGTCTCGGTTGTGCTTTCAGGAAGGGCAACCACCTCGAACATGGGAGGCAAGTCCTCAACCAAGGCCGGAACCCGTCGCTCGGCTGGCTGACCCACATAACCCAATATCTCGGGCCAAAGGCGGCCGTCCCAACCAGTGGCGTCGGGCTCTGGTTCGGCGTCAGCATAAAACCATCCGGCTGGCCTAGTTTGGGTTGGGGCAGTCACGTCCGCAACATTAGTCAACGCCGCCGCTCAAACCGGGCACGGTCAGACCGATTGGAAACCAATGACTCAGACAATTCTTGTCACTGGAGGCGCCGGCTATATCGGTAGCCACACTGTTCTCGCACTCCTAGAGCGAGGCGACGACGTGGTTGTTGTGGACAATCTGTCTAACTCCAGCAAGAAAAGTCTCGAAACGGTTGAGCGGCTCTCCGGAAAATCAGTTGTGTTTGTCGAAGCTGATCTCACCGAGGCTGGCTCTCTTGATGAGGTATTTACAAAGTTTCCGATCACTTCGGTGATCCACTTCGCTGGCTTGAAAGCGGTCGGCGAATCGGTAGAAGAGCCGGTCCGCTATTACCGCACCAACCTAATGTCGACATTAAATCTGATGGCTGCCATGGCTGCTGCCGGCGTATGGGATCTGGTGTTCTCGTCTTCAGCGACCGTCTATGGCGATCCTGAAACTCTGCCAATCCCCGAGGACGCTCCACTACGCACCACCAATCCATACGGCGCAACCAAGTTGATGATCGAAGACATCTGCCGGGAAGTAGCTAAAAGCGATTCCCGGTGGCAGATCACGCTGTTGCGCTACTTCAATCCGGTTGGTGCCCACGAAAGTGGCGACATGGGCGAGGACCCGCTAGGGATTCCAAACAACCTCGTGCCGTTTGTAATGCAAGTTGCTGTGGGGCGCCGCGAGAAAGTAAATGTGTTTGGCAACAACTACGACACCGCCGATGGCACCGGTGTTCGCGATTACATCCACGTCGTCGACCTTGCCGCTGGCCACCTCGCTGCTTTAGACAACCTGATCGCAGGCTGCAGAGCCATTAACCTAGGAACTGGAAACGGCGCTTCTGTTCTCGATGTGATTGCGACAACGGCTGCTGTTAGCGGAGTCAAAATCAACTATGAGATAGCAGATCGGCGAGCGGGAGACATTGCCACCTCGCTGGCCGACCCTTCCAGGGCCCATGCGGAGCTGGACTGGAGAGCGGACCGTAATCTGGAGACGATGTTGACCGACTCGTGGCGCTGGCAATCGAGACACCCAAACGGCTACGACTGAGGTAGGCAGCCAGCCTCAGTCTGTGAGGTCTGTGAGGTACGGCAGCGAGTCTTGAGCCCCCGGGCTTTGCACTGTCAGGGCCGCAACTTTGACCGCCCACTCAACAGCGGCAGTGAGTGTTTGCTGGCGGGCAAGGGCGTCGGCGACGGCACCGCAGAAGGAGTCACCGGCGGCGGTGGTGTCAATCGCTTCAACGCTATGAGCAGCAACAAATACAGGTTCACCCGTGGTTCGACGCGGAACAACTAGCGCACCCTTGGATCCCATTGTCACAACAACATCTGCGTCGCCAGCTAATCCCAATGCTGCTTCCAAAAGAGCGGACTCCTCATGAAGGGGAGCAGTTCCTGCCAAGGTCGCAAGCTCGTGCTCGTTCGGGATCACGACGTCCACTTCGGCCAGAAGCTGGCTTGCGGCCGGGTGAGCTGGCGCCGGGTTCAAAATCACAGTGCCGGTAGCAGCAGCCGCCGCTGCCGCCACAGTCTCGATAGGAATCTCGAGCTGCAAGAGCACCACTTTGGCGCTCGTCACCGCCTCGGCTTGGCCGACCCCCTCTGGGGCGACCTTTGCATTCGCCCCGGGACTTACAACAATCGAGTTTTCCCCCGTCGTTTGATCCACAGCAATGAGGGCCAAGCCACTGGCGACCCCATCCAGAACCCGAACTTGTGACACGTCGATTCGGTCATTAGTCAGCCGCTGCACGAGATCTTCACCAGCGGCATCTGAACCGACACATCCGACCATCGCGACCCTGCGACCTAGCCGCGAAGCAGCAACCGCCTGATTGGCGCCTTTACCGCCGCCGCTCCATCGTGCGTCTCCACCCAACACCGTTTCGCCGGGAATCGGTATGGACCCCACCAATACAGAAATGTCCATATTGATTGAGCCGACTACAGCAATATCGACCATAACGCTGCCTTAGAGCTGGTGCCCGGACTGGGCAGCAACGGAGCTGATTACTACTTGTTTTGCAGCATCAGACTTAATGGTGTGACCCCAGTGGACGTTGGGCGTGACACCGTCGCGGTATCCACGTTGGTCTACTAGCGTCATTCCCCGCGTATGGGTTCCGTCCAACTCGCACACAACATGACGCATAGACCGTTCAATGAGGTCCGGGTGAGTCAAGGCCAACACCGCACACGGGTCGTGTAGCCCGCCCGAACGCACCCCGATGATGTTGTCCATCATGTTTAGATAGTTCGCCATAAGGTCAGCGATCATTTGCGAGCCGGGTGTACCAATTGCTTCGACGGCCGCTTGTAGCGCATCGTCGGTATTAAACTGATGGGTCAGGTCAAGCCCGGCCATGAACAGCCAGTTAAGCCCGGCCCGAAAGACTTGATCAACCGCTTCTGGGTCAACCAGCGCGTTGAACTCTGCAGCAGCGGTGTGGTTACCTTCAGCTGCGCTGCCACCCATCCAGCTGACTCCATTGATTTTGGTGACGATGTCTGGGGCTTGTTCGAAGGCCATCGCCAGGTTGGTCAATGGCCCGGTGGCCACGATCCACAAATCATCGATCGAGCGGGCCGACTCAATGATGTAGCCAATGGCGTCATCGCTATCGACCGACCGCGTGAGCTCGGGAAGATTGGGTCCGTCAAAACCTTTCTCACCGTGAACTTCGGGGGCGTGTAGAGGCTCGGCAACAAGGGGCCTTACCGCGCCAGAATGGACGGGCACCTCCAGGTCGAACACCTGACATGTCAACAAGGCGTTGTTAGTGACATCTATTAATGGGGCGTTTCCGCCAACAGTTGTTATGCCAATGAGATCGGTGTGCTCGGCGGCCACGACGATTGCCACTGCATCATCCAGACCAGGGTCGCAGTCGAGAATGATTTTGGGTTTGCTGGACATCAGCAGACTCTAAGCCAACGACACTCTCTAAGCCATCAAGGCGTCGTAGATCTCTTTGCACTCCGGGCACATCGGAAACTTCTCCGGATCGCGGTTCGGAACCCAGATTTTCCCACACAAGGCCCTCACAGGAGTTCCGTTGATGGCACTGGGCATGACCTCGTCCTTCTTCACGTAGTGAGAGAAGCGATCATGGTCGCCCGGATCGGCCGGTGCCAGATCTCGGTCGATCAGTGTGTCAGTACCGCCTGTGGATTCGCTCATACTCAACTCTCTCATACTCAACTATGACTCAAGAGGCCGCAGTCTCCAACCAGAGGGCTTTGATCGTCTCGGCGCTAGCAGTTCCTTGAGTTCGCTTAAGCACCCTGTTTTCACCGTCGAGGTAGACCGTAAACGGGAAGCCTCCGCCGCCAAAAGCGATAAGGGCATCGAACTCAGCTGAGTCGGCCATAAGAGGCACGTCTAGCCCTGCGGAGTTGAGCCAGTCCGATGGTGGGAAGTTCTCCCTGTCGCTGAACACGGCGGTCGAAACCACGTAGAGATCCATACCTTCTGGCTTTTCGCCCTGGGCCAGAAGTTCGGAGATAATCGGAACTTCGGCCTGACAATGGGGACACCAGTGGGCCACAAACACTACGGCTTTGGGCCTGCCGTCGTTCTTAATCTCCACCGGCAGCCCATTAAGCCCGACGCCGGTAAGGTCGGGGGCCACAGCGCCAGCTGCAGGATCGGCACCGCCATCCAAAGCGGGCTGCACAAGTGGGTCGCCGCTGACCTCAACCGGTCGGTAGACAGGTTGTTCTGTGGTGCCCAGACCCTCGGTTATCGCCACTTCGGTAGTTGCCACTTCAACACTTCCGCTGCTGCACCCGGCGGCGGCTAGCGCCATGCTGGCCGCCACAACCGAGGTTGAAACCAGCCGACTCTTGCCTTCATAAAACTTCATCGCTTTAGTGTCGCTCAAAAACGCGCAGTACCGTGAGCACCATGCTCGAAGTTGGTACTACCGCTCCAGATTTCACCGCGCCGAATTCAGACGGTGTCGATGTAACGCTGTCAGACCTTCAAGGCGGTTGGGTCCTGTTTTGGTGGTATCCCAAAGCAAGCACGCCAGGTTGAACGCTTCAAGGAGGCGGCCTGCGTGATCAGGCCCAGATGTTTGTTGAACTCGGCTGCACCATCTTGGGTGCATCCTTTGATAGCCCTGCGGACAACTCAACCTTCAAGTCATCCCAGGACTTTCCGTTTGATCTCCTGTCAGACGAGTCACGTGAGATTGGCGCAGCGTATGAAGTTGTTCGCTCTGGCGACGACCCCTACGCCGACTACCCGCAGCGCATTTCATACCTGATCGATCCCGAAGGTGTCATCACAAAGGCCTACGAAGTGACTGACCCAGCTGGTCATGCAGTCGAGGTCATCGCCGACTTGGACGCCGCTAAACGCTAATCACACCACTGGGTGTCGCGATGTGAGTCATGGCAACATCGTGGGCATCGGTTGGCACCTTGTCCACAATGAAGCCGTCGCTAATGCCGATCTTTAGCGCGTCGGGTCTGATCCGAGCGAGCAAACGATCGTAGTAGCCGGCTCCCCAACCGATTCGACCGCCGCTCAAGTCAAAGGCAAGAGCGGGAACTAGCACCGCAGCTATCTCGCTTAGATCGACTTCGTGGGTGCCTGCTACTGGTTGGCGGTAACCCCAGCGGTGAAGCTCTAGCTCGGCCGACACCAAGTGGACTGTGAGGTCCATATCGGTCTCGGGCGTGCGGGTAATGGCGTAGGAAATTGCGGGTTCGCTTTGACGCTTCTTAGGATCCCATAACGAGCCGAGATCGATCTCGCCCTTTAGTGCGTCATAGACCACCACAACGCCACTCCCCTGGTTCAGGTTGGAAACAAGGAATGGTTCCAAATACCTACAAACTGCTGCGGAATCGCCGACTGTGGTCTTCCGGCGCTTGACCGCCCGGGCCCGGAGCGCATTTTTGGCTTCTGAAGCCGATTCTTGGCCGTTTTTGGAGCTCATGCAGCCTCAATTGTGCACCGGATTTAGCTTGGGCGTTCGTTCCATTGGCGGATGAGCGAATATTTACCTATGTGCGCGAGCTAGGTGAATCCACCCGAACGGGACGACAAGTGCCGATTAGGCGGCTAAAACACCGCTGTAGGTCTAGTTTTTTATCTTGTAAGTCTTCCGTTCACATAGGTGCCGCCCCGCTACATGAACAATTCAGAACGCTTCCTTGAGGCACTTCGGTCGCCTCGGCTCTTGCTCGCTGTCGCGCTGTCGACCGTGTCAGCTGGCTTGATTGCAGGTCCAATTACATACGGTGCTTGGGGCGTCAGAAGCGATCTCATCGAGGCCGCTGCAGCTTCCAGCTCCCTTGCTGCTGAGACTTCAACTACGAGTTCGTCAACAACGACCACTTCAACAACAACTACGACCACTTCGCTGGTCTCCACTACTGACAACCTGCCCACAACAACTGAGGCCCCGACCACCACAGTCTGGGCCCCGACTTCTACCGACCCCGAACCAACGCTCGGTCCCGGCAACACAATCCCTCGCGTGCCTCCTCCAACAACTGAGCCGCCTCCAAGCACCACCGTTCCTGATACTGAGCCCGATACTGACACCAGCCCACCAACCTGGCCAGGTCCGGACTCTCCAACCGAAGAACCCACAACCGTTCCGCCCACGACTGAACCTCCACCGACTGAGCCTCCGACTAGCCCGCCCACTACTTCGCCCGAGCCGACCACCCCCGAGCCGACCACGCCAACTACAGAGCCGTGTGGCGTAGATAGCACCCAGCCTGGGTCAACGACTGTTCCGTGCGAGCCCACAACTACTGCGCCGCCCACTACAAAGCCTGATTGTCCTGACGTAGAAGGCTCTACAACAACTACTGAGCCTTGCGAGCCCACAACAACGACCGAGCCGCCAGTATGTGACCCAGACGTCGACGCTGACTGCCCAGCTAGCCCGTGTGACACCGACTCACCTGACTGCGGCCCACCAACAACGGCTGACAACTCCACGCCAACTACGGCTCCGCCAACCTCCACGCCCGACACTACTGCGCCAACAACTGAGCCTTCCGAAGACAGCACCACGATTGCCTCATCTGAAGAAACGGCCACAACAGGCGGCGAAGTCACAACTGAGTCGACTCAGCCGACAACTACGTCGACTACGTGGCGCACCCCAACCACGACACCAGCGGCTCCAAACAGCCTCTAACAAAACCCGACCTCGTCTTCTAGGTTCTGGCTGCACCCAGGCCCGCATCCTAGGTTCTGGCTGTCCCCAGGACCGCATACGGTTCTGGGCGCCGCCAGAAGCAGATCATGCGGGCTCTGACTCCGCCAAAATCGAACCAGTAGCTGCCGCTCGCCGACGGATGACCACATCACGGATCTCAGACAGGACAGAATCGCGGCGACTAACTAGCTCCTGGTAGCCGATCCGCAAGACCAAATATCCGTTTGCGGCAGCCTTTCGGTCACGCTGCCGGTCGTTGTTGTGAGCTTGGGTTACCTGACGGAATTGGCGCCCATCAGCCTCGATGATGGTTTTGCCGATTGGATCTGCAATATCGACCACACCACGAATGCCGTCGTACCAGCTGGGCCGGAATTGGCGAATCAAATTTGTGAGCCCAACCGAGACCAAGCCGTCGAATAGTCGCATCTCCAGAACCGAATCCGGCACGGGCTGATCATCCAACATGAACGCGAGGATCTCAGCCAGGTGCCCGACACCTGCCACACCACGACGTCTCCGACTTTGGACACAAGCCACAAGCTCCTCAGCACCGGGGTTCGATCGAGTCAGCTGAGTTTCAGTGAAATGGCGCAAGCGCCCAATTGGGACCGAGCCAGAAATGTCACACAAGGTCCGAGCTGGTGATGTGATTCGCAGACCGTTTGCAACCACCACATCATCCGACGGCAAGCTGCGAGTCTCATGAAAGCGCACATCTGGCGACTTAGCCCCGCTGCCCTTTGCGGTTACGAACTGAGGCTTGTTGGGCGAATAGCAATCAAAGCCGTGCGACGACGCGGCCGAGAAGCGACACACCGCTCCTTCGGGATAAGCCAGGCCGCTGGCGTGCAAGATAGTGTCTGCGCACCTGAGTGCGTTCACTACGTAGACTCCCCGGAAGGGCGACGTCAGCAATCCAGCCTCCAACCGCCTTGATATCGATGTGCCGGAAACCCCTGCATCGGTCAACGATTTTCTACTGACAGCCCCCAGCCTTGGGCCGGCAAGTTCAATTATCTGATAGTCAATGTTCTTCTTCATAGCTCCAGCATGACGACGCTCTGTGACAGTCACCCTCTCAGAGCGGCCATGCTGGGCTGTTCTGACTGAGCTCAAGCTCAGTCTTCGGTGTTCTGGCTGCGCCCAGGCCCGCATACGGTACTGGGCGCCGCCAGAACGGGTTTTTTAGCTGCAGCCGCTGGTGTTTCCACAGTCTGGGCATGCATGGCATGAGCCGGCTCGCTGCATCTTCACGCCGCACTGCATGCAGATTGGGGCGTGAGGATCCTCAACTGGAGCCTTCGCTATCGGCTGAGCCTTTTGGGCTTCGGCCGCCATCTTGTCTGCCAGCTCTGAAGCTGAGTCAACCGTTGGAGGGTCAGACGGTAGGTCAGCTCCTTGGGTTGTTGTGATGGTCTCTTCAACGCCGGGCAAAGTCTGCTGAGTGCGCTCGTTGGTAGTGAAGATGCCAAGCTCGGCCCGCTCGTTGTAGGGCAGATAGAGGACGGCAAGCTTGCGGAACAGATAGTCCATGATCGAGTTAGCGATTCGGATGTCTGGATCGTCGGTCATGCCGGCTGGTTCGAAGCGCATTCCGGTGAATGTCTCAACGAAGTTGCGCAATGGCACGCCGTATTGCAAGCCGTGGCTCAGCGAGATAGCGAAGGCATCCATGATGCCCGCCATTGTTGAACCCTGCTTTGAGACACGAACAAACATCTCACCAGGTCGGCCATCGTCGTACTCGCCTACGGTTACGAAACCCTTGCAGTCAGCAACCCGGAACTCAAAAGTTCGGCTACGACGGCTGCGTGGCAGACGCTCACGTACTGGCTTGTAAACAACCTTCTCAACAATCTCGGTGATTACTTCGGTTGCAGCCGTTGCCGATGCACCATCTTCGCTGGTGTCGTCGTCGGCGCCAGCCTTCTTTTCCATGGACAGAGGCTGGGCAACCTTGCAGTTGTCCCGATAGATCGCGATTGCCTTGACGCCCATCTTCCATGCGTCAATGTGGAGCTGCTCAACATCTTCAACCGAAACCTCTTCAGGCATGTTTACGGTCTTGGAAATTGCACCTGAGATGAACGGTTGAACCGCCGCCATCATCTTTACGTGACCCAAGTAGTGAATTGGGTTGTCGCCCATGGAGCAAGCAAACACTGGGTAATGGGCCGGGTCCATGGCTGGAGCGCCGAGAATCGACTTGTTCTCATCGATGTAGGACTCGATAGCTTCAACCTGGGCATCGGTGTAACCAAGACGACGCAGCGCCCGTGGTACTGACTGGTTCACGATTGACATCGTGCCGCCGCCCACAAGCTTCTTCATCTTGCAAAGGCCAAGATCGGGCTCGATACCAGTGGTATCACAATCCATGAGAAGGCCGATTGTTCCAGTTGGGGCCAACACAGTTGCCTGTGCGTTACGAACGCCTACTTCAGGAGCAAGCGCAACAGTTGAGTCCCAGGCTTGCTGGGCGGCCCCGAGGATGTCGCTTGGAGCCAGGTTCGGGTCGATATCGGCAACCGCAGCCTGGTGCTGTCCAAGAACACGAAGCATTGGCTCACGGTTCTCTTCATAGCCAGCGTGTGGACCCATACGGGCCGAGGTTTTGGCCGAGGTGTAGTAGGCGTGACCGGTCATTAGTGAGGTGATTGATGCTGCGTATGCACGGCCCTCATCTGAGTCATAGGCCATGCCCAGGTTCATCAACAATGCGCCGATGTTGGCATAACCAAGACCGAGCTGACGGAACTTCAGCGAGTTCTCACCGATTGACTTGGTTGGGTAGTCGGCCCGGCCGACAATGATTTCCTGTGCGGTGAAGAACGCCTCGATTGAAGCGGTGAAACCGTCGACATCGAATGTGTCGTCGTCCTTGAGGTAGGTCAACAGGTTAAGGCTGGCAAGGTTGCAAGCTGAGTTGTCCAAGTGCATGTATTCAGAGCACGGGTTTGATCCGTTGATCTTGCCGGTGTTGGAGGATGTGTGCCAGCGGTTGATTGTTGAGTCGTACTGCATGCCCGGATCAGCACACTCCCAAGTGCTCTGAGCGAACTGACGCATGAGGCTTCGGGCCTTCACTGTCCGTACGACGGAGCCGTCAGTACGGGCAATGAGGTCCCAATCGGCATCGTCAACAACAGCCTGCATGAACTCATCGGTTACCCGAATCGAGTTATTGGCATTCTGGTACTGGATGCTGTAGCTGTCTTTGCCATCGAGGTCCATATCAAAGCCAGCAGCGGCAAGAGCACGGGCCTTGCGCTCTTCTACTGACTTACACCAGATGAACTCTTCAATGTCTGGGTGGTCAATGTCGAGCATTACCATCTTGGCTGCCCGACGTGTCTTGCCACCACTCTTAATGGTTCCCGCGGATGAGTCGGCGCCGCGCATGAAGCTAACGGGGCCAGAAGCTGTGCCACCACCCTTGAGGTGTTCATGGCTTGAACGGATTGCGCTGAGGTTCACACCAGCGCCTGAGCCGCCCTTGAAGATCACGCCCTCTTCGACGTACCAGTTCAAGATGGCGTCCATCTTGTCTTCGACTTTGAGGATGAAACAAGCTGATCCCTGCTGAGGTACACCCTTCACGCCGATGTTGAACCAGACAGGTGAGTTGAACGCACCCTTTTGGTGAATGATCAGGTACTTGAGTTCGTGGTTAAAGACTTCTGCTTCTTCGCCGTTTACGAAGTAGCCGCCTTCGATGCCCCAAGTTGTGATGGTGTCAACTACTCGGTCAGCAACCTGCTTGAGTGAGGTCTCGCGCTCTTCGGTGCCTTGAGTGCCACGGAAGTACTTCTGGGCCAAAATGTTGGTGGCATTTACTGAGAACGTGCTTGGAACTTCAACATCGAGTTGCTCAAAGGCAACTTCGCCGGTCTTCCAGTTAGAGATTCTGGCGTCTCGCTTTTCCCATTGGATCGTGTCATATGGATGTTGACCGGGGGTGGTGTAGTAGCGGCGGATGCCGATTCCGGTCTGGGATGGTGCGAGGGCCATAAATTACTCCTAATTACGGGTTACTACCTCGGGGCGGGCCGAGGGGGATTTGGATTGTTTGTGCTTGCTTGCTTTGCTTGCTTGTTTGGGCTTGCTTGCTTGCTTTTTTGGCTCGAAATTGCCACCTTCTGCTGTGTGACAATTTCACGATTTAGATAGGCAAAAGTGCTGCTTTAAACCGGTTATTACATGCAATTGCCCTTACGGGTTAAACCCCGCAAGGGCAACATTTCTTCCTCTATGTACAACATGTAGTGGTGTTGAGAGGATTGGTCCACAAGATGTGGGTTCGTATTACAACACTGTAATTCCATCGATGTCAACACCAATTTGTAACAATTCTTGTAATGAGAGGGCAAACCTCCCTACGAGCTATGCGACGTAAGGACCGGTGCAGTTGGCAGCTTCATTAGGTAAGACAAACGCCCCAGAGGATCGGCAAATACGCGCAACCAGACGAGTCGCAACTTGCGAAACGACAAGCCTTCTACAGCACCCGTTTTACCTGAACCCCGCTCCTCCAATGGTCTGCCAACCACACCGGAAACGACAATGGATACCGTACAGAACCACAGTGACTTCTGCGGCAAATCCCCAGCCAAGACCGCGAAATCCCCAGCTATACCCACAGCTATCCACGGCAACATCCACAGATCAACTGCTCAAATTCACCGACGGTGACAAAGCCAACACTCAGTGACCAGACAAACCCAGATAGGCCTAGGCGTGACCGATACCCAAATCTTCAACCTCCTCCAAACCCCAAGCGAGGGTTCTCCACAACTAATCAACCCAGCACTCGAGATCAAAGCCGAGCAGCGCATCCCAGGACCCAGGAGGCCGTGGGTCTATGTGAACATGGTTTCAAGCCTTGATGGCGCCACTGCGCTGGAGGGAGTGTCAGGCGGTCTGGGTGGACCCGCCGACCAACAGGTCTTTAGCGCATTGCGAGCACAAGCAGATCTGATCGTTGCCGGCGCCCAAACTGTTAGGGCCGAGAACTATCGAGCACCACAGACTTCTGAAGCGGTTCAAGCCGAACGAATCGCTAGAGGCCAAACTCCAAGGCCGACGATTGTGGTGGTCAGCGGGAGCGCTTCGCTTGAGACCGACTCTCGCCTGTTTGATGACCCCACCTATGAACCCGTGCTAGTCACTGGAACCAAAGCCGATCCAGAGCGGGTACGCGCCCTACAGCCAAAGATGCGAATAGTCGTTCAAGACAATGACAGAGTTGATCTAGCCGAGATGCTCGAACTGTTTGCTAGCGAGGGAAACAAGCGCTGCCTTGTCGAGGGAGGACCAAGTCTCAACGGCCAGTTCATCTCCGACGGACTGGTCGATGAGTGGAACATGACGTTGTCTCCAGTGATGGCCTCAGGCTCCTCTAGCCGGCCCGCTCATGGCCCCACAGCCACTGAGGGGGATCGACTGGATCTCGTTCGGCTTTGGCACGCAGAAGGGCTTCTGTTCGGTCGTTGGGTCCGTCGGAGCGACTAGATCAACGTCGGTGGCGTACCCGACAGCAAAGCGCTGGACGGTCGCCCCATATTCCCCGGATCGGTTGTAATCCAGCAGCGCACGGCGGAACCTGCCGCCAAAGGTGATGTTCCGAACCGAGTTGCAGAGGTGGTTAGCGGCAGCGACCGTTGCGTCGTACATGTTGTGGGGGTTCTCGACCCCATCGCCGTCTCCGTCACCGGAGAAGATCCTCCAGCTGCCCGGTATGAACTGCATTGGACCAACTGCGCGGTCCCACACAATGTCACCGTCAAGCTTGCCGCCATCGGTATCGGGGATTGCAAGAAACTCTTCCCCGTCCAAAGGCGGTCCGAGAATGCGACGCGTAGTCACGCCGTTGCTCTTGAGCTTGGAAGTGCCGTGGGTCCCGTGGATGCTTTCGACCCGTCCGATGCCTGCGAGCTGCCACCATTGGACTCCGCAGTTTGGATCGGCCTCGGCCATGAACAGTTCAGCGTTGTAGTAGGCGTCGAGAGCCACGACAGTGAACCCAAGTTTTGGATCCTTGGTGGTTGCTAGTCGAATTTCTGCCGCTGCGGAGAGCTCTTCGATCTGTGAGGCCGCTAGGGCAAACTTTTCCTGAGCCTCTGTGAGGTCGGTCTCGGCGATGCTCTGAGCTTTGCGCTGAAGTTTCAACTCGTTCTGAGCAGCCGCTAGAAGAGCTTGAGCCACGACCAGCTCTGCGTCAGCGAGACCTTTGGTGAGCAACACGCGATCTTCAGCGTGGTTTTGTAAGGTCGCTTGGGGATTCAACTTTCCAGAGAGCATCTCGCCCTCTAGATCGCGTAGCTCTGACCCCGAAAAGGCTCCGATCGCGAACTCCTTGAGATTCTGCTCTGCCGCAACCGCTGAACCAGTGGCAGCTTCGAAGGCTTCGGTGGTCTCGGCCTCGACGACCAACCCAATAGCGATTGCCTCCGAACTCTGTGAGAACCTGAACATGGCATCGGCCATCTCGTCCCTAGCAACTCGGTGACTAACCCGAGCCTCAATCAACCCATCAATACCTAGGCGATAGGGATCAATGTTCACTGCGGCAATGACGTCTTCAGATAACAGCTCTGGCTCTGGAAATATCTCCGAGAGCGTCAACCGCTCCGGCTCAACATCGGGTGCTGGGCTTTCTTGGGCGGCAGCTGGAATTACTCCGGCCACAGCCAGAGAAATAATCAACAGCGAACAAGTCGTTGTTGAGCCGAAGAACTTAGAGCCCGCGCCCACCTAGACCTATCGGCCGTTTTAGCCCCTGATCAAGCCCCCAATGGGGGCCTAAAGCACCAAAAAGGAACTGAATTAGTTAAGGGATATCTCTACTTCGCTAGCAGAGTCAGGAGCCGTCTCGTGCTTGATCAGGGTGAGTTCTTGCTCGAAATCAGAGACTGAGTTGAAGTCCTTATAAACGCTGGCAAACCGTAGCGCCGCGACCTCATCCAGCCGTCTGAGGTGATCAAGGACAGCCAATCCAATAAAATCTGACGTCACCTGCCCGCCACTTGCCTTCACTTGTTCTTCAATAGATGAGGCAATTTCGGCAAAGGTCTCAGATTCGATCGGACGCCCAGTTGCAGCTGAGGCCATACCTCGAACCAGCTTGTCTGTACTGAAAGGCGTTCGCTTGCCGTCACGCTTTATCACTACCAGCGGAGCGTCTTCGACTCGTTCAAAGGTAGTGAAACGGCTACCGCACGTTGCACACTCTCGACGCCTGCGAATGGCCTCACCAGACTCAGCTCCACGCGAGTCAACCACCCTGGTATCGGTGGCTTCACACACATGACAACGCATGCTCCAACCGTAGCCGACGCCACGGCTGCCGACGCAATAGCGAGTGTGATGTGAGCCACTCATGAGGTTGCCAATTCAACAGGAATTACCAATCTTTGGCCCACCTGAAGACCAGAGCCTCCGTTGCGCTTTGCAAGGCTGTCCACAGCAATGCGTCGGTCAACGTCGGGAGCAATTTCGGCAGCGATCGCCCAAAGAGTGTCACCCACATCAACTATGCGAACGGTTTCGCCGACCCCCGGAGCTGTTGCTACAGCGGGGGTCGGCGCCAGTGAATCCCAAGAAGACGCGGGGGGAGCCCCTTGGGATATGCGGACGAAGCTCAGTAGAGCCAGAATCAACAGTGCTGTGACAATCGCAAAGGCTGGGCTTATGACTGGCCGGTACTCAGCGTCAAGAGCCTCCTCGGTCAAATCAGCTACGGGCGCCTCGACAACACGCCTCTCGACAATGGGCCTTTCGACAATGGGCCTTTCGACAATGAGGCCCTTTTGCTTTGACGTTCTGCCAGCAGTTGTGTCACGACGCTGATCAAACAGCTGAGAGATATCTGCAGGAGTCTCCAGGTCGAGTCGCAAAGGCGATTGATCAGTTGGTACAAGCCGTAGCCGAGGTGCCAAAGATGGCATCGGCTCGGTTCGCCGTTTGGGTAGTGAATCTTCTTTGAGTAGTGCAACCATGAAACCAGTTTCCTTACGACCTATGACAGTCACTCTGTGTGGCTAACCAACCACTGTCGAACGGGTGTTCGATAACCTAGATCGAACACCTGTTCTGGGTCAAGGAGTTTTTCGAACATGCGTACGATCGAACACTTGTACGTGTAATCTTTCTTTATGTCTCCCCGACCGCTCACCGAACGTCAGAGATCCATCCTCAAGTTCATCGACGCTGAGGTCCGTGAAAACGGCTACCCACCGTCAGTTCGTGAGATCGCAAAAGCGCTGGGGGTTGCGTCGCCGTCGACCATTCACTCCCAACTCAATACGCTGCAGAAGCGGGGCTATCTCAAGAAGGATCCATCAAAGCCCAGGGCCATACAGGTCAGCTGGGACGCCAACACAGAGTCCTCCGAGGTGGAAAGACGCCCAGTTCGCCATGTACCGCTAGTTGGCTCGGTGGCGGCCGGTACAGACGTGCTTGCAAGCGAAGACATCGAAGAGACAATCCCGGTTCCGGCAGACTTTGCTGGCGAGGGCGACCTCTTCATGCTGAAAGTTCGGGGCGAGTCGATGATCGAGGCGGGAATACTGAACGGCGACTACGTCGTCGCCGAGGTTACCGACACTGCTTCTGAGGGCGACATCGTGGTTGCTGGCATTCCAGGTGAAGAAGCAACGGTAAAGACCTACAGCCTCGACACTGCGAATCGCAAGGTTGTCCTACTGCCTTCAAACGCAGCACTTGAGCCTTTGGTCTATGAGCCAGACGAAGTTGAGATCTTTGGCCGCGTTGTCACGGTTATGCGAGACCTCCGTTGAAGACAAGACGGTTAAAGATCTGAACAACGCAAAAGGCCCGAGCCAATGGCTCGGGCCTTTTAGGTCGGTCCCCTCCGACATTTCCCCTCTGCCGATTTGATCGGCTAAAGAATTGGTTACTCAGCCAGGATAGAAGCAGCCATTTGTTCGGCTTCTATCGCTGCTCGCTCTTTGGCTGCGGCTTCGGCAATTACATCAACTTCGCCGTCAGTGAATCCAGCCATCTTGCGGAACTGGCGGGCAAGGCGAATTGGTGACTCGTACTCTTCGCCGCGCTGACCTCTGAAGTTGAACAAGCCATCAACCACACGCTGGAATTCAAGGGCAGACTTGCGTCGCTCAGGATCGTTCTCAGTCACAGCCCGCAGCCACTTGGAACCCATTTTCACGTGGGTAACTTCGTCGGCAAGCATGAAGTCTTCGCAGTAGACCATTACCGGGTCACCGGTCTCGCGACCGAAGTCACGCATCTGGGTGAACACGTCGATGGCGAGTCCTTCAAGCGCCCGGTTAACGCCGGCTAGTCGGAACACTGGGTCGTTGTGGCAGGCAGCTTCGAACAACATTGTGTTCTCCACATACTCCCCTAGCTCGCCACCCATGTGCTCGGCGAGTTTGATCGAGATCTCACAGTGGCGGGCTTCGTCCCAGCACTGACGGGCCATGTCTAGCTTGAGCTCATACGGGATTTCACCATTGGCGTAATCATCACCGGCCGGGAAGTCGAACGCCGTGCGCCCCGCACCCTCTAGGGCCTGGATTTCACCCACGAAAATTCCGTGCATTCGACGGCGCGCCCGATCGCCCACATCTTCTGCCATTGGATCGACGTGACCGACTTCCATGGTGCTTCGCGGATCGGTAAATCGATCCTCAGAAGTCTGGCGGTTGAACCGAGTGTCTCGTGCCAGGGCGGTTGGTGAAATATGTGTCTTCATAAGTGCGAACCTCTGTGATGCCGGTCTATAGGCTTTACTTTAGAACCAATGCTGTGACCGACGCCATACCTGGACGAAATAGGTCACTAAGTCATTGAACCTTGACGCTTTTATTCGATCGGACAATTACGTCGGCACCTGAACGAGATCTCCTACCAATAGACCCATATTTGGACTCCATCGGCGCCGCCGTAGCTCGGGGCTCGGTGGTGCTAACTGCTGCTCCAGGAGCGGGTAAATCGACTTTGGTGCCACTTGCTGTTGCCAAGGCGGTGGCCGGAACAACTTTGGTACTGGAACCTCGCAGATTGGCCGCAAAGGCCACCGCAACACGCATGGCAGCGCTGCTAGGCGAGCCCTTGGGACGAACAGTCGGAATGACCGTCAGAGGTGAGCGAAAGGCCTCGCCGCGCACCCGGATCGAAGTTATGACCGAAGCAATCTTGACTCAACGCCTACACAGCGACCCTGATTTGTCGGGCGTCGGAGCGATCATTTTTGACGAGTTTCACGAACGGAACCTGCATAGCGATTTGGGTTTGGCGATGGCAATTGAAGCTCGCGGAACACTGCGGCCAGATCTTCGCCTAGTGGTGATGTCAGCCACGATGGATGCCAAACCCGTTGCGAGGCTTCTGGGTGATGCTGAGGTCTTTGAGATCCCAGGCCAAGTGTTCCCCGTGCGTACCTACTATCTGTCGCGCCCGCCACCCAGAAAGTGGGTCTCGGCAGTTACAAACACCGTCGACCAGGCAGTTCGGGAGGTTCTCGGCGACATCTTGGTGTTTGTTCCCGGGCGAGGCGAAATCACCAGGGTCGGAACCGCGATTTCCAGGTTGCCAATCGCAGATCGCTTGGAAGTGATTGGGCTGCACGGCGGGTCCAACAGCGAGACTCACGCCAAGGTTCTTAGTCCCGAGCGTTCCCGACAACGCGTGATCGTGGCAACAGCGGTGGCCGAAACATCAGTGACTATCCCCGGCATTGAGGCAGTTGTCGACGGAGGCCTCCTTCGCCGGGCGATCTATCACCCTGACACCGGTTTGGGCCGGCTTGAAACGGTTCACGCCACAAGGTTTGCTGCTGATCAGCGCCGGGGACGAGCGGGGCGGCTTAGTCCCGGCGTGTGCTTCCGATTGTGGTCCGAAGCCGATGATGCCCTCCTCGACGATTCAACAGTGCCAGAGATCCTCGACGGCGACCCTGTGCCGATCGCATTTGAACTGCTGCGTTGGGGGGACCCCGACGGTCTTGACCTTCCGCTACTCGATCACCCAGGCCGTGAACGACTTTTGGCCGGCCGACGCATTCTTGAAACACTTGGTCTTTGCACATCCGACGGAACTCTCAGCCAGATGGGAGTCGCAGCCTCTCAGTTGCGGACCCATCCCCGCATTGCTGCTCTGGTGTTGGCTGCGGCTCGACACGGGATGGAAGAGCTGGGCGCAAAAGTAGGCGCAATCCTCGAAAGTGATATTAGAGCAACCAATGTTGATCTCGAGATGGAGCTTGATGAGCGAAGCGAGGCTCGGCCACTACAAAACAGGATCCAGCAGCTGCTTTCGAGGCTCCCCGACGCTGACAGCGCACTTCGCGACGGCCTGAAGGGGGCCGAACCTCAATCGCTTGGGGGCCTGTTGGCCCTGGCCTGGCCGGACCGTGTTGCGATCGCCCGCCCGGGCCGCGAGGGTCACTTTCTCTTGGCGGCAGGTCGAGAAGTTGAGGTCAGCGACAAATCCGAGTTGCGCCGCTCGGAATTCATCGTGGTTGCTGAGGCAGATGGATCGCCGACGTCAGGCCGAATTCGCAGAGCGGCCACTATCGAGCGCGGCGAGCTGCTCTCAATCATCTCCCCCGAATGGGAGAAGGTGGTGCGCTGGGACGACAGAGCTGGCGACGTTGTCTCTGAGTATCAACAGCGGATCGGGGCAATCGTTCTTCACCGCAAGCCCGACCCAAACCCGACCGCAGAGGAGGCTTTGGAAGCTCTTATTGCTGGAGTGAAACGCAACCCGTCAATGTTGCGGTGGCCCGAACGCGCAGCCGAACTGCGACTCCGGTTGGCTTGGCTTCACGAAGTACGGCCAGCTGAGTGGCCTGACGTCTCAGACGACGCTCTGGTCCCTTATCTCGACAGCGCAGTCCGAGGGGCCAACGCAACCTCTTTGTCAAAGCTTCAGCGAGTGAACCTGCGGCAACTACTTCTTGAGATCGTGCCGTGGCAGATGCAAGGAATGGTCGACTCACTCGCTCCTTCTGAGGTGGCGATTCCGGGCGGCCGAACAGCGCCGATCGACTACTCCTCTGGTCGGCCGGTCTTATCGGTTCAGATCCAACGGCTGTTTGGAATGGACGTGCATCCAACGATCGGCCCGAACGAAGAGCCGCTAACAATCGAGCTGCTCTCCCCCGCCCGGCGTCCAGCCCAGACAACCCGTGACCTGCCCGGCTTCTGGCGGGGCTCCTACGCAGCCGTCCGAGCCGATCTCCGAGGCCGCTACCCCAAACACAAATGGCCCGAACACCCCTATTAGGGGGTCAAGTCTCAGAGTTGGCTAACTCAGGTTTCTGTGGATAACTGGGGCCAAGGGCTCGGAAGAACTCAACTGTCGGAACCGGGTCGAACCCGCTGATCATCACTCCGCTTCGAGCCTTTCCTGTGGGAGCAAATCCGGCCTTGAGGTAAAAGCTGTGGGCTCGATGAGCGCCAGGATGAGTCCACAGGTGAACGCCGGTGAATCCATCGGCGGAAAGCAATTCAAGCGAGTGTTGCATGAGGGCCCAAGCAGCTCCGCTTCCCCACGCCTCGGGATGAAGGTAGAACCCCAAGATCTCACCTGTCTTTGAGCTGACCATCGAGGGCCGAATAGTGGACAGGCCAACTACTTTGCCATCAAGCACCGGAACATAGGTTGGGTGCGCTGGCTGGGCGCCACGCGCATAGGCCAACGGCCACCGGCGAAGGCGTTCGGCAACTGCTTTGGCTAGAAAGTCTGGAGGGAACAAGTCAACGTAGGCGACACGCCAAGCCTCGCTGTGAGCGATCCCGATAGCGACCGCGTCGGCTTCAGTTGCAAGTCGAACCTCGAACCCAACCACGGCCTACCCGTCGGTGGTGACCAGGTTGTAGAGGGCGGCGTAGGCGCTATCCAAAGTCCATCGCTCACAATGCTCATCGCGTGTGTGAGCAATGGTCGGGTCACCGGGTCCAAAGTTGGTGGCCGGGATGCCAATCTCGGCAAATTGAGCGACGTCGGTCCAACCCAGCTTGGCCCGCATCTCAAGATCGTTCTCGGTCATCAATCGGCGGAGCAAAGGATGGCTGAGCGACGGTGGACACGCTGGTGACCCATCGATCACTTCGATCGTGTCACCGTCTTCCAGGCACGGGGCAAGCAGATCCCTAAACCACGCCTCGGCTTCTTCGGGGGTGCGGTCAGGTGCGTAGCGATGATGCACAGCCAAAACCGAGCTTGCAGGCACAACGTTGCCCGCAGTGCCGCCGGTGATGTTGACCGCTTGAACTGCCTCCCGATATTCACAACCGTCCAGTACGGGCTTACGAGCCTCATAGCTTTCAAGCGTTTCCAACACCGATGCCATCCGGTGGATGGCATTGCGCCCCATCCAAGGCCTAGCGGTGTGGGCGGCCTTGCCGGCCAGCGTTACTTCAAAACGCAGAGTGCCTTGGCATCCGGCCTCGATGGCGGCCACTGTGGGCTCACCCAAAATGGCGGCGTCGCAGTCCAAAAGGTCTCGGCGAGCTTCGATCAGTTCGCTAAGGCCGCTGTGTTCACGAGAAATCTCTTCCCGGGCGTAGAAGACATAGGTCAGGTCGACGACTGGGTCGCTAACGCGGCGAGCCAGCTCCAAGAACACAGCAAGCCCGCCTTTCATATCGGTGGAACCGAGACCCCAAAGGATGTCACCTTCGATGCGAGCTTTAGCGTTGTTGTTGACCGGAACTGTGTCGGTATGGCCCGCCAACAACAGTCTCTGTGACTTACCGAGACTGGTGCGGGCAACCAAGTTGTCTCCAACTCGGGTTACCTCGAGATGACTTTGGCCCTCAAGCTCGCTTTGGATCCAGTCTACAAATGGCGCCTCTTCGAACGAGACCGACGGCATGTCCACTAGCGACGCTGTCAGTTCCAGAAGGTCGGTATCGGTTCCAATATTTGCGCCAGTTTGAGCTGCGGTATTCACCTCACCAAAGGTAGCTGCCAAAAGCGGTTGGAGCGGCCGAAATCGGGTGCCAGGATGGGACCTATGACCATCACAGCAACAGGACACAGCTATGTCGACGTGGCGTCAGGCGCCCGACTGGACGCTTGGTATCCAACTGAAGGAGTAGATCCAGTTCGCTCTTGCCTAGTTGAACAGCTCGGCCTGATCAAAGGTGAAGTGGTAACAACCACAATCGATCCTGATAGTCCCCCGGTTGACGCCGCTGACGCATATCTGCGCCTACACATGCTCAGCCGGCGTGAGGTCAAGCCAAACGAGATCAACGTTGATGGCATCTTCGGCCACCTGAACAACGTTGCGTGGACAACAGCCGGCCCTTGTTCGCCCGACCAGGTCGACGCCCTCCGGGCGGCTGCGGGGGCAAAGGGCGAGCACGTGCAGGTGACGGGCTTAGACAAGTTTCCTCGCATGACTGACTACGTCATCCCATCTGGAGTTCGAATAGCGGACGCTGACCGTGTCCGAATGGGCGCCTACCTTGCCGAGGGAACCACCGTTATGCACGAGGGCTTCATCAACTTCAACGGCGGAACTCTTGGCCCAGCGATGGTCGAAGGTCGAATCTCCCAAGGCGTTGTTGTGGGCGCCAACTCAGACATTGGCGGCGGAGCTTCTATCCAGGGAACGCTTTCGGGAGGCGGAACCGAGAAACTGTTCATCGGCGAAAACTGCCTGCTAGGAGCAAACGCTGGCATCGGCATATCGCTAGGCGACGGCTGCACGGTCGAAGCTGGCCTTTACGTGACGGCTGGAACCATCGTGACTTTGCCCGACGGCGAGAAAGTCAAGGCAAAGGCCATATCAGGTCGGCCCGGACTATTGTTCATCCGCAACTCAACCAGCGGAGTCGTTGAAGTTCGAGAGTCAGATCCTGCCCGGTGGGGTGGAATCAACGAGGCCCTCCACGCCAACTAACAGCGCTGGCGAACTAGTTCTAGAGACTCCATCGACGTGACCATCGCCATGCGCACATACCCAGGCGCTGCGTCTCCATAGAAATCTCCCGGCGCAACCAAAATGCCTAGATCATTGGCTAGACGTTCGACGAATGCCCAGGCGTCGCCCTCTGGCGCGGGCACCCATAGGTAGAACCCGCCTGCTGGCAGCTCAGCCGATATACCCATCTCAGCCAGAATCTCAACCATGAACTGCATGCGCTCGGTGTAGCGGCCTCTCTGCACTTGAACCTCTGCCTCATCGCCGAACGCAACAACTGCGGCGGCTTGAGAAGGGCCGGGCGGCATAAAACCTGAGTGCTTCCGAACTTCAGACAGATAGTGCAACAGGTCGGCGTCGCCTGCGTAGAAGCCAGCACGGGCCCCGGCAAAGTTCGACCGTTTTGACAACGAGTGAACCGCAATTAGTCCGTCGGTGCCGTTGGAGAGAATTGAGCGCCCGGGACTGTCCCAAGTGAATGAGATGTAGCACTCGTCTGAGATCACCGGGATGTCCCGCTCTCGACCCCAAGCAGCTGCTGCGTCTAAGTCCTCGATTGCGCCGGCGGGGTTGCCGGGCGAGTTGACCCAGATGCACAAGGCCTGGCTGGCGTCGGCTGGGTCAATCTTGGAAAGATCCATGCGCCAGTTGTCGTCCATCGGCACCGGCACCGGTCGACACCCGGCCAGCGTTGCACCCATTGCGTAGCTCGGGTAGCTGGTCTCGGGGTACAGGATGACGTCCAGATCGGGTCGCCGCAGCTTTAACCAATGGGGCAGCCCAGCAACAAACTCCTTTGAACCAATGGTCGCGCGCACATCATCAGGACCGATGTTGACACCGTCGTAGGTACTCAACCAGCCTGCCGCAGCAGCCCGGAATTCGGGTGAACCGTTCGAGGCTGGGTAACCACGTTCGGTGTCAGAGTTGCCCAGTGCAGCTACCACTGCAGCTGGAGGCGGGTCCGATGGCGAGCCGACCGACAAGTTCACAATTCCGCCATCATGGGCCTCACAAACAGGCTTGAACTTGTTCAGCCGGTCATAAGGGTGTGGTGGCGGGTCAAAGGCGCCCGGTGTTGAAGTAGGTGCGTTTAGCGTCATGGCGTTATCTCCTCCACTACAAATTCGTTGAGTCGCTGAGCCGAAGCCTGCTCGAGTCGTGCCTGAATCCTCATACCATCATCCTGGGTGACTTCAACGAGAACTTCACCCTCTCGGTGAATCGCAGCAAGAGCGTCCCCGCGAGCCCAAGGCACAAACAATTCATAGACGGTCGACATCTCGCGAAGACGGTTTGCAATCGCCCGCTTGAGCTCGTCGATGCCGTCACCGGTATGGGCGCTGATCCCAACCGAACCAGGGTTCTTGTCGACCAAGCGCATCACATCTTCGCTGAGATCGGCCTTGTTGTAGACGATCAGTTCTGGAACCTTGTTTGCTTCAATCTCTGACAACACTGACCGGACGGCATCAATATGTGCGTGAGGGTCTGGGCCGGATCCGTCCACAACATGCACAAGAAGGTCAGCGCCGGCGACTACTTCCAAGGTGCTCTTGAATGCTTCCACCAGTTGGTGAGGTAGCCGCTGCACAAATCCCACGGTGTCAGTAAGAAGGATCTGCTCGCCACCAGGAAGTGCGGTTTTGCGTGTGGTCGGATCCAAAGTGGCAAACAGCTTGTCGGCCACCAAGACTTCGGCGCCGGTCAGTTGTTGGAGCAACGTGGACTTGCCAGCGTTTGTATACCCGACGATGCTGACGATCTTGTAAGGAGACCGAGACCGAGACTTGCGCTGGTTCATCCGGCGCGCGGTGATCGAGGCGAGGTCTCGCTCAAGCTTGTGGATTCGGCGGACTAGTCGGCGCCGGTCCACTTCAAGTTGTGTTTCACCAGGACCTCTTGTTCCGATACCACCGGCCTGCTGGGAGAATGCCTTCTTGCCTCTGAGACGAGGCAACCGGTACCGAAGCTGGGCTAGCTCCACCTGGGCCTTGCCTTCGGCCGAAGTTGCATGCTGAGCGAAGATGTCCAGGATGACGCCGGTCCGGTCGAGCGCTGTTCGCTTGAGAATTCGTTCCAGGTTGAATTGCTGGGCTGGTGACAGCTCTACGTCGAACACAACTGTGTCGGCGTCGACCATCAGGCAAGCTTCCAGAATCTCTTCAACCTTGCCTTTGCCTACATAGGTCGCAGGGTGAGGTGAGTCTCGGCGTTGCACAATTCGATCTTCGACATCTGCGCCGGCTGTGTCGACAAGAAGTTCAAGCTCATCAAGCGATGTATGCGTTTCGTCAAGCGTTTGGCCATCTACGGCCAGACCAACGACCACGATTTTCTCGCGAAATGCACGGTCAAGGAAGCCGCTGGTGATCTCGCCACCAAACTCACCAAAGGCACCGCGGTGGGTTTCAATGTCGCCTGGTTTGCCGCCGGTGCCCCAATCGTCATCGTCCACTGGGGTTTCGTTCTCGCTACTCAAGCTATGACCGTGCAGATGTAGGTGGCTGGCCCCTTGAGAGCGGCCCCGGTTTCATCCAAGGTCACGATCGCCACCCCACCAGGTTGGCGAACTTCAACACGTTCATCTACGAGATCCCATTGGTTCGCAGCATAGGCTGCGGCGCTGGCTCCGGAACCGCAGGCCTGGGTGATACCCGCTCCGCGCTCCCAAACTTGGAGTTCAAGCACGTCACGACTGTGAGCTGTGACGAAGTGAAGGTTCAGCCCATCGGGATAGTCAGCTTCGACAGCAGGGCCAACAACACTTAGGTCAACCGAGCGAGGGTTTGCAACTTCGACGACCAGGTGAGGGTTGCCCATGTCGACGCCCAGCTGGCGCGTCGGTTCAATTCCCAGATCGGCCCATCCGCCCCAAACTTCGGGACCCGGTTGGGGTTTGCCCATTGCCACCTGCACTTGGGCAGTCCCCGGTTCGCTGTCACCATATACGGTGACCCCGCGTGGGCCGGCCTCGGTCATGATTGCAAACGTGTGAGACTCATCACCTACTAGCGACAGCCCTTCGGCCATCGCCAAAGCCTGGCCGACGCAACGCAGCCCGTTGCCTGAGACCTCGGCCCGTGAACCATCGGAGTTGTGGAGAATCATCTGCCACCCAAGGCCGATTGGACTTAGCTGAATGAGCCCATCAGCCCCAACGCCTTCGCGTCTGTCACAGACGCTACGCGCGTCATCGGGTGTGAAGGGCTTGGGCGGATCGATCCCAATTAGGAAGTCGTTACCCAACCCATGATGCTTACTTAAAGGGGTTTTGGCTAAAGAAAGATGCAAGAGAACTATTCTCGCAGCTCAAACCCGTTCTGCCCACCAAGTTTCCACCTGATCAACTAAATCGGGCGCAACTGCGGAGAACCACTGAATTCTCCGATCACGCCGAAACCAGCGCTGCTGACGCCGGGCAAACTTCTTTGTTCTGGCCTTCGCTACCTCAACTGCTTCTTCCAAAGTCGAGTTGCCGGCAAGATGATCCAGCAGTTCGCGATAACCCAACGCTTGGGCCGCAGTCCTACTTAAGTCTTTCGGCAGTGATGCCACCTCGTCCAGAAAGCCTGCTTCCATCTGAGCGTCGTAACGAGCGTCAATTCTCTTGTCCATGACGCCGCGGTCAATGTCCAGACCGACAAGGCAGAAGTCGGTGGGCGGATAGGCATCGACGCCGGGCCCGTATGAGGAGAACTTACGACCAGTGCCCAGACATACTTCGAGGGCTCGAACGATTCTTCGATGGTTGTTCTTTTCGATCTTGGCAGCTGCTTCAGGGTCCAATCCGTTAAGTTGCTGCCACATTTTCTCAGTCTCGGTGTTCGCCTCAAGTTCGGCTTTAATCTCGGGAAAAGCTGGCGGAATTGTGAACCCGTCAACCACCGCCTGCATATAGAGGCCGGTTCCTCCAACCAGGATTGCCGGGGCATTTCTAGTCTCGAGATCAGCCATGACGCCTTTGACGTCTTCGGCAAACAGCGTGACGGTGTACTCCTGGGTGGGCTCAACCATGTCGAGAAGGTGGTGAGGAACCAGCGCTCTGTCTTGAGCAGTCACCTTTGCAGTTCCTATGTCCATTTGCGCATAGACCGCCTTAGCGTCGGCGCTAACGATCTCGGCCCCCGGAGTTCGCTGAGCCAACTCCAGTGCAAGCGATGACTTGCCGCATGCCGTTGGGCCGACTATTACCAGCGGTCTGCGGCCACCGCTGTATCGATCTGAGGCTTGAGGCGTATCTGTCATTCGATGATTCCAAGCAATCGGCTGGCCAGCACATAGTGATCGAGGCTGACGATGTTGGCGTCGCGGCCATAACCGGAATAAAAAGCAAAGACCGCTTCAGACCCCAACTCGATGTGGATCGATTGTTGGACGATTGCAAGGTCGAGATGCCGATCCGCGATGAAAGCGTGGTCGGCCGACACAAAACCCGTCATCTTTGAATCGGCCAGGAGCAGGTTAGAAAGAACAGGGTTTCCGCAACACACGACCAGTTCGTCCTGAGCGGGCCGACCCTCTCTCCAAAACTTCACCAAACGATCGGCCCGATAGCCGTCATAAGGTCGACCAAGCTTGGTGCTATCGATCAGGCCTTGTTCCAGTCGGTCATTAATGGTTTGAGAAATCAGGTTCCAGCCGGACTGAAGTGGAGCCTCTGCTGGATCCAGAGCATGAAGTGCGGCCAGTCCTTCACCAACAATGACCGCAAGGCGGGGCAGGTCGCCGTGAAGGTCAGGGCGGTTCGCCCGATGGCCTTCACCAGTTAGACCTAGTTCAGAATGAAGCCATTCAAGGGCGCGTGCGGGATCGGTTGCCAACATGGTGTTAATTGAATCAGCTATTGCTGGGTTGCTGCGTCGCGTGCCTGGGCTGCCATGGTCATCATCATGCAGCCAACGAGCACAGGATCAACCGCGATTTGAAGATGTTCCCCATCAATCCGGTTTACAACCCAACCTTCATCGCGAGCCTCCTGTGCACAAGCTGCGTAGTAGTCGCCTGTCTGGAGGTACGCAAGGCCTACCTGATCCGGAAGTTGTGGCGCCGGTATTGGTTGTGCAAAAAGACTTCGTGGTACGGGCCGGGCCTCGGAAAATATCTTCTCGCGAAGCTCCACATCGGGAAGCATCGACTCCACCAGCGACCCCCACCAGCGGTGCCACGGCGGCAAGTATCCATCGGGTCTTTCGAGCCCGTCCAACATCTCACCCGTTGTCGGGTCCGCCTCAACTGGTGTTAGGCCATCTGCGGGAAACCGCCCATTAACCAGAATTACAGCCTCAACCTCGAACCCCAGCGAAATGAGTTGGTCGGCAACTAAATGCATTCGCGGGCACACGGCGCCAAAACCGGCCACAACCACAGGTCGATCGACGGTTTCAGGCATCGCTCCAAGAACCGTTTTTAACCACGGCCCGATGTGGTCGGTGTCGACTGCACAGGTAGGAGCAGGTGCAGGAACAATTGGGAACTGCTTTAGCCCGGTCAACACGTCAGCAACGTCAGACCAGACCGCTGGCCCGAGCAAATAGCTCGGCACTAGCAACCACGTTCTTGAGGTCATGCCCTAACTCCGCTGTTTTGGACTTGCTTCATGAAGCTACTGATTTAATGAACCTACGTCTCAAGTTCGAATCGCTCAAATTGAGCGGCCAATTGAGACTGAGATTTAGCCAGCTTCGCTGTGCTTTAGCCAGCTTCGCTGTGAGTTACCGCTGGTTCACCCATCCACTCACGAAGTGTGTTCTTTAGCTTGGTTTGCTGGATAAACAGGTCGTGCTCGGGATTTACATCTTCAATTTCAGACTGTGGAGCCTTGAAGTAGAAGCTCAGCCATTCCTGCACGCCAGATTCTCCCGCGCGTTGGGCCAGATCCATGAAGAGGGCAAGGTCGAGAACGATCGGAGCAGCCAAGATCGAGTCACGACATAGGAAATCGACCTTGATCTGCATCTCATATCCCAGCCATCCGAAGATGTCGATCGCATCCCAACCCTCTTTGTTGTCGCCACGTGGCGGGTAGTAGTTGATACGCACAACGTGATCGATGTTGCCGTACAGGTCCGGGTAGACCTCAGGCTGGAGAATGGTGTCGAGTACTCCCAGTTTCGAGTGTTCTTTTGTCTTGAAGTTCTCTGGATCGTCCAGCACCTCGCCGTCACGGTTACCCAAGATGTTGGTTGAGTACCAGCCACGGAGGCCAAGCATTCGAGCCTTCAAACCTGGAGCGATCAAGGTCTTCATCAGCGTCTGACCGGTCTTGAAATCCTTGCCTGCAATCACAACTTTTCGCTTGGCAGCGAGTTCTTGCATACACGCAAGATCGACAGAAAGGTTTGGGGCCCCGTTGGCAAAAGGCACACCAGCTGAGATGGCGGCGTAGGCATAGATCTGCGAAGGCGAGATGTTGTCGTCACTGTTCTTAAGGCCTTCTTCGAATGCTTCGAGGGTCTCATGAACTTCAGAAGCTTCTTGGTAAGCCTCAGTTGAGCCACACCAAACCATGACCATGCGGTCACATTCGTTGTCAACACCAAACTTCGTGATGTCATCGATCAGCGCCAGAGCCTGATCCCACTTAGATGTGAGGTCCTTAACCCGGTGGCCTTCAAGTCGCTTTACCCATCGCTGGTCAAAGACCGCGTCCATCGCAACGATGCTCTCGAGCTCGCCTGCGATCGAAGAGAGGTCAGACTCTTTAAGTACGCCGGCATAGCGGGCTGCTTCGTAAACGTTGGGGGTGATGGGATCCCAGCCGCCGAATACCAAGTCGTCCATTGTCGCAAGGGGTACGAATTCGCGAATCAACGGGTTGCGGCCTTCCTCCTTTTTGCCAAGACGAATGTGGGCCATTTGGGAAACGGATCCGATCGGTTCGGCCAGTCCGGTTCGGGCCGCGATGACGCCGGCGATGAAGGTTGACGCAACTGCGCCGAGTCCTGGAGTTAGGACGCCAAGCTTGCCTTTTGCAGGTGGGATTTCACGAGAGTTAGCCATATCTCCAGATATTAAGCATCTTCGGGGGATTTTGCTGCCCAAGTAAGACATACTTAACAATCATGCGAGAGCAGTTGCTCCAGATCACGACCCAACAACTTGAATATCTTGTAGCGGTTCACCGCGCCCCTACTTGGGCTGCGGCAGCAGGGAAGCTGGGTGTGTCGCCATCGGCTCTAAGTCAAGGCCTCGCCGAGCTTGAGCGGCGTATTGGCGTACCGTTGTTTGACCGTCAAGGTCGGCGCCGAACCCTTGCTCCACATGCGCAAGAAGTTGTGGCCTACGCAGACAGGGTTCTCAGCCAAACTTATGACCTTGGGCGCTGGGCCGAGTCGGCTCGCTCGGGCCAGGTTGGAACAGTCAGAGTGGGCATGATTGACCTCGCCGCCGTTAAGCACTTTCCAACAGCGATGTCAGCATTTCGTAGCGAACGCCCCAACGTAGAGCTTCGCCTGACGGTCGGTCCGTCGAGGCAACTGATTGATCAGCTCAGGGCCGCAGAGCTGGATCTTGCAGTGGTTGTTGCCCCGGCTACAAAACCAAGCGACATGAAAATGACTCCCCTGCTGACAGAAGACTTGGCTGTGTATGCCCCACCCGACGCCAAATATCGGGGCCCGGCCGACTGGGGTCCTTGGGTTTCGTTCCCCCACGGTTCACACACGAGGCAGTTGATCGAGACTGCGCTTAGCGAAGTTGGCGCTCCAACCAATTTTGTTGCTGAATCCCATCAGCCGGAGGTTCTGTGCGAAATGGTCCGATTAGGTATGGGGTGGACTGTGCTTCCTGAAGCCCAAGCCGAAAACCGGACTGCCCTCAAGCGAGTTCGCAAGCAGCCATTGTTAACCCGCCAACTCGTTCTGGCACTGCGCTCAGACGCCATCGCCGACCCAACAGTCGAGGCCCTAAAGTCTCGGCTATCAGAACCCACCAACTAAGGCAAGGGCTAGCCCAGAACCTCGAGTTCGGGCAGCCGGAATTACACGGTAATAAGTAGTTCTACGTTGGGGACGGCAAAGAAGGCGCCAGGGGCGCCGATCCATGTTCGCCAAGCCGTTGAGATATCTTCCAGCTCGGCTTGAGTAGCGATGCCGTACTCGATCGCTTGGGTGCCTAGCGCTGACTCCAACACTCGGTCAGCCCAAAGCTCGCCCCACCACATGCGATCCTCGTCATTGGTGAAGGTCCACGTATCAGAAGACACAGCCACTTCGGCTGCGCCCGCTTCCAACGCCCAAGACTTAAGCCAACGGCCAGCGTCAGGTTCGGCATCGTTATGCCGAGCAACCGCGAGGTACATGTCGATCCATCGGTCCAGTGCGTCACTAGCTGGTGCCCAGAACATGGCCGAATAGTCGGCGTCACGAACCGCAACAAGACCGCCGGGCTTTGCCACACGCATCATCTCAGCCAAGGCGTCAACGGGGCGAGTCACATGTTGGAGAACTTGGTGAGCGTGAACAACATCAAATACGTTGTCCTCGAACTCCAGCGCGTAGGTGTCACCAACCCGAACTTGAACGTTGGATAACCCTTCTGCCTCCATATGCGCTGCCGCTTTGGCCACAACATCGTCGGCCAAATCTAAGGCCACTACTTCGCTTACTCGTCGAGCGAAGTCGGCAGTGATAGTGCCCGGGCCACAACCAACATCAAGCAGTTTGTGTCCCGCATCAAGATGAGGGGCCAGGTAGGCGGCGGAGTTCTCGATAGTGCGCCACGTGTGGGAGCGGAGCACGCTTGGTGCGTGGCCGTGAGTGTAGGTGTCGGGGGCGGGACCAGAGTCAGGGTCGGGCCGATCCTCAGAGTGTTCGACTGCCATAGCTAGTTTGCCAACGGGAGGCGGGTTCGGTGACTTGCCCGATGGGCGATTTCAACAAGATCCCCCCTCAGCCATTGAGCCGTCGCGTCGTTGATCAAGACATTGACGTAGGTGCCAGGCTTTAGAAGCGCTGACTCGAAGTGAACAATCTTGTTGTGACGAGTGCGGCCCGACATTTCAGCGGGGTTCTTCTTTGATGGGCCCTCCACTACGACCTCTTCCACACGACCAACTCGAGCCACGTTCTTTGCCAGTGCTGAACGCTGAATGACAGTGCGCAGCCTTTCGTAGCGCTCAACCGCTACGTCTTGGTCAACAAATCGGTCTGTGAATTCGGCGGCTTCGGTACCAGGTCGTGGCGAGAATATGAATGTGTAGGCGTTGTCGAATTCCGCCGCCGCTGCCACCGCCATCGTCTGTTCGAAATCGTCGTCGGTCTCGCCGGGAAATCCGACGATGATGTCTGTAGTAATTGCAACATCGGGGATGGTTTCACGCGCCAAGGCAAGCTTTGAGAGGAAGCGTTCGCCGGTGTAACCCCGGTGCATCGCAGCCAAAATTGAGTCACTGCCGGACTGCAGCGGGAAATGTAAGTGCGGCACAACCGAGTCGGTTTCGGCCATGGCTTCGTACACGTCGAGGGTCATGTCTTTGGGGTGAGGACTTGTGTAGCGCACCCGCCGGATGCCTTCGATAGAGCCGACCGAGCGCAACAGGTCAGCAAACATTGGCCTGATTCGAACATCAGATCCAGCCCGGCGGGCGGCAAGGGAGATGTCTCGCCCATAGCTGTTTACGTTCTGCCCTAACAAGGTGATTTCAGTAACGCCGTCTCGGGCCAGACGTTCGGCCTCGGCCACAATGTCTTCGGGCGGGCGAGAGATCTCGACTCCTCGAACCGAAGGCACGATGCAAAAGGCACACGAGTTGTCACAGCCAACCTGAATGGTCAACCAGCCTGCATAGTCGGTCTCTCGTCGGGCAGGCAGAGCCGAAGCAAATGCTTCAGAGTCATCGGCGTCTGCCTCGTCCCAGATCTCGGTGATCGGGCCAGAGTCACGAGCGGTTTGAATTAGCTCAGCGGCTCGGTGCACGTTGTGTGTGCCAAATACAACATCAACGTGGCCGGCTTTTTGCTGGATGAGCTCTTTGTCTTTCTGGGCGAGGCAGCCGCCAACAACAATCTGCATGTCTGGGTTAGAGCGCTCCTTTATGCTCTTCAGGTTGCCTAACGTGCCATAAAGCTTGTTGTCAGCATTCTCACGAATGCAGCAGGTGTTCAACACCACAACGTCAGCTGACTCAGCACTATTGGACTCGACGTAGCCCTCAGCCTCCAGAAGGCCAGCGATGCGTTCAGAATCGTGTTCGTTCATCTGGCAGCCGAAGGTGCGCAGGTGGTAGCTCTTGCTCACGCCTTCAGCGTAGAGTCTCCGGCGTTGTGATGATCACTGATTGTCGGGGTTCGATCAATCCGGCGGGGATTGTGTGATCCGCGTTGTTAAGACGACGCAGCGCATCAGACTTGTCTGAGCCCTCAACCAGATAGACCAAGAGGCGTGCTCGTTCCAGGACCGCCCGAGTGAGGGTAAGTCTTTCGGTGCCCTGATATGGGATTGTCCGTCCGACGTAAGCGAACCGTTCGTTGACAAGTGGATCGCCAGGGACAAGAGATGCCGTGTGGCCATCAGAGCCAAGACCAAGATGAACTATGTCCAGCACAGGCGGCTGGCCGCCCAAGCGCACTAGCTCAGCAACAAAGTAGCCAAGATCATCAGCATCGTGAACGGGCAGGGTAAGCCAATTGAGATCGCTGAGTGGACCAAACGCTTTGCGCTGCTCAGTGATGTTTCGTTTAGGCGAACCATCAGGGGCAATGCGCTCATCCACTTGAATCAACGTGACCTTGGACCACGGCAAGTTGCGTGCAGCTAGGGCGTTAAAGAATGCGATAGGCGTCGAGCCACCACTGATTCCAACCAAACACCGGCCGCGCTGTTCCACTGAAGCCTTGATGGCGGTTGCAAATACATCGGCAGCCCGGTCAGCCAAGTCGGCAGGTTCAGCTATCTCGATGTGATGTCCCGTTCGTCGAATAATTGGGTGCTCGGCAATCACTTAGAGTCGTGTCCCAATTCTACGGGTGACGTCAAGCACACGTCTATTTCCACACTTTGCTGCCACTTTTATTGCCTACACCTATGGCGCTGTGAGTACCACAGCGTCCCCGCTGCCAGCTTAGGCGCTCGAGCAGTCGTTTTCGCGGCTTGGATCAACATCGGGACAACCACTTCCGTAGGGGTATGAAATCACCGGCACCGGGTTATCCAAAACGGGCTGGACGATCTGCCACGCCACGTCGACTTGGTCACCGCGAGCAAACAACCGCCGGTCTCCTTCAATAGCATCGCCCAACAGGCGGTGATAGGGCGATGGGCCATCTTCCATGGCGTGGTGGTCCACCAACAGACTTACTCGCTCACTAACAAGTGAGTCGCCGGGCCGTTTCGCTTCCATTTCCAGCTCGATGATGTCGTTTGGTTTCATCACAAACCGAAGTCTGTTGGGGGCAGGCGCACACTCATCATCGGTGAACAGTGGTCTTGGTGGCGCTTGGAACTCGACAACGGCTTCGGTCAGAGTCTCCGAAAGAGCCTTCCCGGCTCGAATTATGAACGGCACCCCCGCCCAACGCCACGAGTCGATCTCGGCCTCGAGGCTGATGTAGGTCTCAGTATCTGAATCTTGAGCCACCCCGGCCTCGTCTAAGTAGCCCTCATACTGGCCTCGATAGGCCTTAGCGGGGTCGAACGGCTTCATGGACTTCAGAACCTTGACGACTTCGTCGTTCATCGAGTCAGCTTCATCTGACACGGGCGGTTCCATGGCTAGCAGCGCCAAAATTTGGAGAAGGTGATTCTGAACAACGTCCCGCAGTGCACCAACTTCGTCATAGAACTTGCCCCGACCCTCGAGACCGAAGTCTTCAGTCATGGTGATGGTCACCGACTTAATGAAGTGACGATTCCAAAGTGGTTCGAGGATCGAGTTGGCGAACCGGAAGACCAGGATATTTAGTACCGGCTCTTTGCCTAGGAAATGATCAATTCGGTAGATCCGATTCTCGGGATACTGCGCCTTAACTGCCACGTCGAGCTCACGGGAGCTTTCCAGATCTCGGCCAAACGGCTTCTCCAAGACCACCCGGCCACGATTGAGCCCTGTCTTGCCCAAACCGTCAGTGACCGTTGTGAAAAGGAACGGCGGGATGGCGAGGTAGCAGACCGGGTTCTTTTTGTCACCGACCTTTGCTGCGACCCGCTCGAAGGTTGATGCTTCCCGATAGTCGCCGCTGACGTAGTCAATCTGGGCGCAAAAACGTTCCCAAACCTCTTCGTCAATGTCCATGTTGGAGGCTTCTACCGATTCACGAGCACGGGCCCGGATTTCATCGGTAGAAAGATCCGAAGACGCAACACCGATCACGGGGATTCCGAGTTTGCCTTCGACCTCAAGCTGGTAAAGAGAGTTGAACAGCTTCTTCTTCGCAAGGTCTCCGGTGATGCCAAACAGCACCAGTGCGTCCCCAAGCTCTGGGCTGTCGCCCTTGGCGTTCATGACGCCAACTGTCTTGTTTGAGGCTGCTTTTGTCACTTCTCGGATTTCTTCTCTTTGTGGCCACCAAATTCTGAGCGCATGGCGCTTAGAACCTTGTTGCCGACCTCAGCATTCCCTCTCGAAGCGAACCGACTGAACAAAGCATCGGCAATGGTTGGAACTGGAGCACCGGCGCCAACAGCGGCAAGTACCGTCCAACGACCTTCGCCCGAATCTGATACGTGGCCTTCGAACGCGTCCAAATGGGGATCGTCATGCATTGCGGCCGCAGTGAGGTCTAACAGCCAAGACCCAATCACTGAACCTCTACGCCACACCTCGCTAATGGCACCCAGATCAAAGTCATAAGAGAACAGTTCAGGTCGGTCCATTGGCGTAGTTTCGGCGTCGATTTCGGTTTCTTCTGCGCCAACATTGGCCCGCGACAACAGACCGAATCCTTCTGCATAGGCCTGCATCATGGCGTATTCGATTCCGTTGTGGACCATCTTCACAAAGTGGCCTGCGCCAGCCGGGCCACAGTGCAGGTAGCCAAACTCTTCTTGGGCAGGTTGTGCGGTTCGACCTCGGGTTCTCTCTGCGCTTGGTACGCCAGGGGCCAGAGCCCTAAAGATTGGGTCAAGCCGTTCAACTTGGGCAGTAGGTCCACCAATCATCAGGCAGTAACCGCGTTCAAGGCCAAACACTCCTCCGCTGGTGCCGACATCGATGTAGTCGATGTTCGACTCGCCTAACACTTGAGCCCGCTCTATATCTAAGGGGTAGTGGGTGTTGCCACCATCGATGACAACGTCACCGGGTTCCAGGTATTGGGCTACATCACGGACAACGGCCCCAGCATAAGCAGCCGGGACCATCACCCAAACTGTGCGCGGTGCAGACAGTTGAGACACCAGGTTCTCAACCGAATCAGCGCCCGAGGCAACACCTTCTTCCTGTAGCGCTGTCACTGTTTCGGCGTTTCGATCGTGTGCTACACAATCGATTCCCGCCGCAGACATTCGTCGAACCATGTTGGCGCCCATGCGCCCAAGACCAATCATTCCAAGTTGCATTCCCCCAGTGTGGCCTAGGTTGGAGGGATGGCACTGAACATAGCCCTAGAAGAAGTTGTCGAGTTTCCAGATTTGTTAGCGTTTGTTTCCGAACGGAGCAACTGGATTCTGTCAACAACCAGGTCAGACGGTCGCCCCCAGATCTCTCCCGTCACCGGTGGAATCACCCAAGACGGCTATCTGATGGTGGCCACCTATCCCGAGCGAGACAAGGTTCACAATCTGCGCCGCAACCCCGACGTAAGTATTTGTGTGCTGAGTGACTATTTCGGCGGCAACTGGGTTCAGATTGATGGCCAGGCCGAAATCATTGACCTACCCGAGGCCGAACAAGGCCTGGTTGACTACTACATGGCCGTCGTTGGGGAACATCCTGACTGGGATGAGTACCGGGCAGCAATGCGCCGCCAAGGCAAGTGCCTAATAAGGATAGGAATCGAGCGCTGGGGCCCAGTGGCCAAGGGCGGGTTTCCCCGCCGCTTGTCCAACTTGGACCACCTAACGCTCGATTCGGACTCTGATTCTGAAGCGGCAGACTCCTAAGGAGCCAGAAGCCTGCTGCCCTATCAGGCCCAGTGCTTACTCAGCTAGTCCAGACTGATTGGTGCGTCAAAGTCGACGCCGCCATCGTCGAGTCCAGCACCGTCAACCAGATCTACAGCATCGGGGTCTTCGTCTTCCTCAAGAAGACCCACCGCTTTAAGGACTCTGTGTTGGATCTCCATCGTTAGGTCCGGATTCTCTCTGAGGAAAATTTTCACCTTCTCTCGTCCTTGACCTATCTGTTCACCTTCATAGGTGTACCAAGCACCACTCTTATTGACGATGTCTTGCTCAACCGCAATATCAACCAGTGACCCTTCACGGCTAATGCCTTGGCCATAAGCAATGTCGAACTCAGCCTGACGGAACGGCGGAGCGACCTTGTTCTTTACAACCTTGACGCGAGTCCGGTTGGCAACTGCTTCGCCAGAGTCCTTGAGCGTCTCGATACGCCGAATGTCTAGACGGACAGAGGAGTAGAACTTCAGGGCACGACCACCAGGTGTTGTTTCTGGCGAGCCAAACATGACACCGATCTTCTCTCGCAACTGGTTGATGAAGATACAGATGGTGTCTGTCTTGTTCAGATTGCCAGTGATCTTGCGCAAAGCTTGAGACATAAGCCGGGCCTGAAGACCGACGTGGCTTTGCCCCATCTCGCCTTCGATTTCAGCCCGCGGTGTGAGTGCAGCCACCGAGTCAATCACGACGACCGATACCGAACCGGAGCGAACAAGAATGTCGCAAATCTCCAGCGCTTGTTCACCAGTGTCTGGTTGGGAAATGAGCAGCTCGTCTACGTCAACTCCGATGGCCCGGGCATAGACAGGGTCCATGGCGTGCTCGGCGTCGATGTAGGCGCAGGTGCCGCCGTTTCGTTGGGCTTCGGCCACTACGTGCATGGCGAGAGTGGACTTACCAGATGACTCTGGTCCGTAGATTTCCACGATGCGGCCCTTAGGGAGTCCACCGATTCCCAGAGCGATATCTAATGCAAGGGCACCAGTTGGTACGACTCCAATATCGAGCGAGCCTTTCTCGCCCATCTTCATTACTGATCCAGCACCGAACTGCTTCTCGATTTGACCTAGGGCCATTCCGAGTGCGTTGTCCTTCTGCTTCGCCTGCTTAGCTTTTTCCTTAGCTGAGTCTTTAGCCTTAGCCTTAGCCACTTTTGTTTCTCCTGAATTTGGATTTGTTTAGGTATTAGTCACCCTAAAGAAGGCCTATGACAGCATCGGTTTGGTGAGAGGAACACGCCATAGCAGGAGCAACTGATCGGGCTGCCGGGGCGGTACTACAACAGCGTAATTCCGAACACCTGTTCGAATCAACCTTATGGCTACAATTTCTTCTGTGATCTTACGTCTGAGCCCCCCAAAGGCCCTTTTAGCTGGTGCTTTGGCGCTAACCATTGCGCTAGCGGGCTGCGGCGAAGACGTTGAACCCCGAACTATGGAAGACGTCTTGTCCGAAGTTGAGGGGACCCGACTGTCTGCTGCTGAGGCTGCCGCCTTGGTTGAGACCGCAGACCTGATGTGTGCGCTAGATGGGTCAGTCCTGTCCAAAGCGCTAACCCAGGTAGATCCGGATCGCCTCAACTACCTTGACTGGGTCTTTTCACAGCGCTGCCCCGAGCGAGCCAGCATCTATTCGGCGGTTCTACAGGAGAGTTTTCCGGAACATGTTCAAAACGGCAATGGTTGAGAACTGACGAATCCGTTCTCGATCGCCAGGCATTTGAACAGTGGTCGCTATCGCTCCGTCGGCCGCCGCTACTGCCAGGCAGACCGTGCCAACTGGATTGCCTTCTAACTCCTCAGGGCCCGCAACTCCCGTCGTGGCTATGCCGATGTCGGCCCCCAGCGCTTCACGCACGCCTTGGGCCATGGCTACCGCAGTCTCTTCAGAAACCACAGGGCCCTCAGGCACCCCAAGGATGTTGTGCTTGACGGCCGGGTCATAAGCAACGACAGCGCCCTTAAAGACTGCGCTAGCTCCTGGCACCGCACACAAGCGACCTGACAAATAGCCACCGGTTACCGACTCCGCTACCGCCAACGTGAATCCGAGCTCGGCGCATTTAGCGATTACGACCGCTTCCATATTCTGCTCATCACGACCGAACACCCACTCGCCGATTATTGGCAACAACTGCGCCTCTTCGGCGTCCAGGATTTCCTGTGCTGCTGCGTCGTCGGCAGCTTTGGCGGTAATGCGAACCTTCAGCCCCTCAACCCCCGAGGCTAGAAACGCCAGGGTGGGATTGCCAATGTTGTCTAGTTCAACGATCCGGTCGGCCAGGATTTCGGCAAGACCACTCTCACTCATCCCCCAAGTTCGAAGTACCCGGCTGCGGATAACCGCCACTTCGCCCGACCGTGCAATTAGATCTTCGATGATGACGCCTTCGACCATCTTCTTCATCTCATAAGGAACGCCGGGTACGGCATAAATAACCTTGCTGGTCTTTGTACCGTCGCCGTCGGTAACATCGATTGGGCAGATCAAGCCCGGAGCAGTGCCGGGCTGGATGTCCATGGCCCGAGCACCCTTAGGCACCTGCGCTTGCCGCAGATTGTTTTCAGGCATTCGCCGGCCGCGGCTGGAGAACATGTTCGCAATCTTGGCCACCAATGCGTCGTCGGTAACAAGTTCGACTCCCATCACTTCGGCGATTACGTCGCGAGTCAGATCGTCCTGGGTTGGCCCCAATCCCCCACAGCAGATGACAGCGTCACTGCGGCTTAAGGCGAGCTCAAGCACTTCTCGAATTCGGGCCGGGTTGTCGCCAACTTTGGTTTGAAAGTATGAGTTAAGGCCGGCTGCGGCCAGCTGTTCCCCAATCCAGGATGAGTTCGTATCAACTATCTGACCTAGCAACAGCTCAGTTCCAACGGCGACAACTTCGATGTTCATACTGCCAACCTATTGGCAGAGGGGCTAAACCAAATGGTTCTGGCTGTGCCTGAGCCCGTATACGGGCCCGGGCACAGCCAGAACCGGAAAAAGGGTGAAAGCCAGGCCACTGTCGGGCCAATCGCTAAACCTAACCCAGACCGCTTAGCTCAGAGTGAAACCTGCAGCGGCTTCGGTCAGAACGGTTTCCACTAATGATTCGTGCTCGGTTGGAGTGGAGAACAGGTAAAGCACGATTGTGCTGCTGTCACGTTCGGTCTTGAGCGATGTAACACTTAGGTCTCCAACGGCGAATGCACTGACTTCCCAGGTGTTGCCCCCGATCTCGCGTTCGCCAGCACTAGCAAACGCTCCACCAAACTGGCTCTCAAGGGTTGTGTCGATGCTGGTGACCACTGCTGGGTCTCCGGCGAACTGCAGGAGCTCGGCAGAATCCAGCAAGCTCTGACCGCGGCGAGCGTCAGAAACGAAACCATCTCCTGAGTGAGTCCAATCGGCTGGCACAACTACCGATGCCGGGATGCCGCCGATGTCCACATCAAGTGTCTCGAAGTCGGTAATCGGAGTCGAAGCAGCCGCCACAAACACCGGCATTGAATCTTCCGCACAACCAGGGTCCACGGGAACATCGGGTTCGGCAAAGAAAGCCTCCACGACCTCTAGGCCGCACTTGGTGGGCGCAATGCCGTGTGATTCACCGGGGAAAATAATCAACTGACTGTTAGGCAAGGTTTGAGCAGCAACTTGGGCCCAAGCCACCGGCGTCGCCGGATCGAACTGGCCGGCGAGAATCAATGTCTGAACATCAGAATTGACGGGCTCATCAGCAACAGGATCTGACTGAACTCCGGAGAAGGCGTTGCATTGGTCGAACTGAGCGTTGGCCGCTAACTCAGGCGGAACGAGTCCGAATCGATCCTCTGGAAGGGCCTCAAGAACGGTTGCTGGATCTGAGAAGGCAAACTCATCCGCACACGCCACTGCTAAGAACATGCCTGCTGTGAGGAAGTCACCGTTAGCTTCGATGACCGAGGCAAACAACGAAAGTGCAGTCGGGTCATCAGTTTCTATGCCAGTCATCAGCTCGGGGAAGTCAGTGAAGCTTGCTGGCCCATACAGCGAAGCGTTGATGATGCCCACCAAGGCGTCACCGTCTATGAAAACGGTTGAGGTAGATCCATCCTGGAAGTTCACGATGTCCACCTCCATCGGTGTCTCTTCCAGCTTCGCCACTGCCGCTTCGACGCGGGCTCCAAGGTCACCTTGGGCGGCACACTCGGGCTCGGCAGCACATGCTGCAACCACGGCGTCGAAGCTGTCAGCAAAGGCCTGAGTTTGTTCGGCCGCAGCATCGACTGGATGTGGAAATACCGAGTCAAGAACAACAGACCGAAGGGTTTCAGGGAACAAACGCATGACCTCAAGCCCAAGCCGTGTGCCGTAGGAAATGCCTAGCAGGTTGATCCGGTCATACTCCAAGGCCTGACGAATGGCGTCGACGTCTCGGGCATTGTTTGTTGTATTCAGATCATCGATGGCCACACCCTCGCCCCGGAGCCTCTCGCCACATTCTGTGAGTGCGTCCAATGCAGCAAGAGCGGCATCTTCAGCAGCCAACTTGTCCGGGGTCCCAGCTTCGCTGTCTTCCAGCTCATCAAGCTCTGGACAAGACGCTGCAGGGCCTGACTGGCCGGCACCTCTTTGGTCAAACACGACAACATCGCCCCGGGCAGTCAAGGGCCTGAAGAGGTCCTCGATCGTGAACTCAAGCGTCTCAAGAGCGTGCCCGCCTGGGCCGCCCTCCAGATAGAAAACTGGTTCGGCTGGGCTGTCGCTGGTTGAGCGCAGGACGGCGATTTCGAGGCTAAATGAGCCTTCCCCGGTGTCCCAGTTGGCTGGCACCTCAAGATTTCCGCAAGTCACCTCGATCTCAGGATCGATGTTTAGCTGACATTCGGTTTCCTCGAATCCGGTCTCAACCGGAGCTTCGGTTGTTGTCGTGTCAAGGACAGCAGTGGTCTCGACAACGGTGGAAGTTGTTGTCTCGTTCGCACCGTCGCTGTCGCTGCTGGTGCTGGTGCAAGCCGCCGCCACTAGGGCCAGCCCAACAAGAGCGAGGGCAAAACGTTTTGAGTTAGATCTGATCACCAAATGATCCTAAACGCACACAACACTGCTGTGGCTTATGGCAAGTGTCTAGGACTCACGCTCGCCGGTGGTGCTCATAGCTCCCCGGCCGTCGACGACGTACTGAGCCCCACTGACCAGGGTAAATGCAACCGCTATCCACAAAATGACTTCTGCCACCCAGAAGTTGTTCTCCAACAACGGGAACACTCCGGCCACTATTGCAAGCCCTTGAACAAACACCTTGTACTTGGCCGAAGGTCGGGCGGGAATCGACAACCCGCGCCGGCTCCAGTAGGTGCGGTAAAGCTGGATTCCGACCTCGCGAATAAGAATCAGTGTCATCGGAAGCCAGTGGAAGACTCCAACAGAGACCAGCGCAAATCCCGACAACAGCACAACCAGTTTGTCAGCCAGCGGGTCAAAGAAGGCGCCAAACTTGGTTGGAGTTGCCCGCCGAGCCAAGCGGCCATCAAACCAATCGGTAGCGCCTAGGAACCAACCAAAGGCAAAGGAGATCCAGGAAGGGTTATCACTGAGAATCATCCAGGCGAAGATGGGTGCTGAGATGAACCGGATGATCGTGAGGGCGTTGGCGCCCAACGCCCAACGGTCGCTACCGATCAGATCCATCTTGGCAGTGCCGTCGCTGGAGTTCATTAACTAGCTGGCTTCCAAATCGGGACCGTTTGAGGCAGTGATCGTGACGTTGAGGAATTCTCCAACCTCAAGATCGGTTGGGACCTCAACAATGCCGTCAATCTCTGGTGCCTCTCGGGCTGACCGAGCGATGCCCGGTTCGTCGACCAAGACCTTGGTTGACGAACCGACCAGAAGGTCTCGGCGTGAGGCTGTGATTGAGTCTTGCATTTCTCGCAGTTCGCCAAGTCGCTCGTTCATCAGCGATTCGGCAACCGCTCCGTCCAAATCCGCAGCGTAGGTGCCTTCTTCAACCGAGTAAGAGAAGAAACCACACCAGTCCAGCTGGGCATTTTCAACAAAGCGAATAAGAGCATCGTGATCTGCTTCGGTTTCACCTGGGTAGCCGACAATAAAGTTTGATCGGAACGCTGCATCAGGCTCTCGCTGGCGGATTGCCTTGATTCGTTCCTCGAACAGCTCGCCGTTACCCCATCGCCGCATACGTCTCATGAGCGGCGGACTTACATGCTGCAGCGACAGGTCGAAGTAGGGAACTTCGGTGGAACAAATCGTGTCGATGAGTTCGTCGGTTAGATCCGACGGGTACAGATAAAGGAGGCGAACCCAGTCAGTTAGTTCGGCAACGCTCTTTATCAGCGGCACGATCTGGCGCTCGCCCTGACCTTGGTCTCGCCCAAACGACGCCAAGTCCTGGGCTACAAGGACGATCTCTTTGGCTTCAAGCTGTTCCACTTCGCCCAGAATGTCGGCCACCGATCGGCTGCGCTGCTTGCCTCTGAACGTAGGGATTGCGCAGAATCCACAGGCCCGGTCGCACCCTTCTGCCACTTTCACATAGGCCCAAGGGGCTGTGGCCTTGGGGCGAGGGAGGTTGAGGAGGTCAAAAGAGTTGCTTGACCGTGTTGCGCTTAACGTCACCGGAACACCAAAGGGGGCAACGTGATCGGCTTCGGGTAGTGCCTCTGCCAGATCGTCTCCGTAACGCTCGGCTAAGCAGCCGGTGACAACCAGCTCAGAACCTTCTCGCCTGTTCTCCCCCAAGGTCAAAATTGTGTCGATGCTCTCTTTGCGAGCTTCGTCAACAAAGGCACAGGTATTCACAACTACTAGGTCAGCCTCCTCGGCTGATGTAGCAGCGACCATTCCATCTGCAACTAGCGTCCCAACCAACTTGTCTGAATCGACCTGATTCTTGGGGCAGCCCAAAGTCTCGACCCAGTAAGAGGATCCTTGGTTAGATGTAGTCGAAGAAGTCACGGCTCGTGAAGGTTACCGTGGTTCAGCTAGGGAGATTCGGCCTGGGCTCTCATTGCCCCAAGCTTGCGGTATCGCCAGACCAACAGCCCCGCTAGGCCCACTGTAGAAGCGGCCAAGAGACCAACAGCGATGTTGCTGGCAGTCGAGTCTGATTGCCCCGCCCCGGCAACAACGGGAAGAGGTTCAGGCGCGCCGTCTTCGTATTCGAAGGCAAACTCAAGCTCTACGAAATCGGCATCGTTGATCGAATCAAACTCGAATTCAACTTTGTATTGGCCCTCGGTCTTGATCTTGCCGTCTAAACCGAACGCAACTACTTGTCCTTCAGCTTGAACCATCTCTCCTTCAACCACCCCGTCAGGACCAGTCACCGTGACAACAGCATTAGCAACAAGATCACCAAACACAATGTCGATTCGTTCGATGTCGCCGCCAACGGTTGAACCCGAAGCCGGGGAAGAACCAAGCACTTCGGCGTGGGCCAACGCGACCGTGGCCGATCCAGCCACTAATGCCACAACGGCCGCCCACGCTAGGAGTAGAGCTTTGAATCTTGGAATGATCATGAGGTAGCCATCACAACGATTGTCACTAGCCAAATTCCTAACAGGATCAACGCCTCAAACTTGTGGATACGTCGCCGGGTGACCATAAAGACAAACGCAATGGTTGCTACTGCCGCCATTACTGGAATACCAATTCTGGACAGCGCATCATCTTCGATGAGACCAGGGCCAAGTAGCGCTATAGCCGAGCCCACTGCAAGGCTGTTAAAGATGTTGGAACCCAGCAGGTTTCCCAGGATCAGCTCTGTCTCACCCTTCCTGGCTGCGGTAACCGCGGTCACCAGCTCTGGCAGTGACGTACCGATTGCCACCAAGGTGAACCCAACGAAGCCACCTGAAAGACCGGCGTCTTCAGCAATTGTGCTGGCGCCCCAAACCAGAAGTTGGGCGCCAATCACTGTGCCGACCAGGCCGATCAGGGTTCGAAGTAGCTCTCTGGAAACGGTGGTTCCCTCGTCAATTGCGATTACGTCTTCCTCTGCCACTTGGCCTGAGGAAATTATCCAGCCGAGTGCCAGCGCTAGAGCGACAACCAGAATCAGGCCCTCGGTGCGGTTAAGCCCACCGATAGTAAAGAATCCAAACAGAGCAACCGCAGCCAGCGAAAGCGGAGCCTCCCTGTTCAGCACGCTCCGGCCGACCGAAATTGGCACTACTAAGGCCGCAGCTCCTAGAACAAGGGTCAGGTTCGCAACGTTGGATCCCACCACGTTGCCGACGCCGAGATCGAGATCGCCGTTAAAGGCAGCCAGGCCCGAGACCAACAATTCGGGAGCACTGGTACCGAACCCGACGATGACCGCGCCAATGACGATCGGAGAGATCTTGAGACCATGAGCAACGTTGGCCGCCCCCTCTACAAACTCATCAGCGGCCCTGGTTAACAGGTAGAAGCCAATCGCTATCTCAATGACTGCGATCAGGGTGCTAGACACCGGGACAGGATAGTCGCGTTTTACCTGAGGAAGACTTAGTCAGCGTTGCCGTAGCCATCAGGCGGGGCCAAGGCTGGGTCGAAGTCTTCGAGGTCGAACTCTTCGTCGTCATCGGCGTCTTCTTCGCCAATTCCTGCCTCTTCAACAAGGTCAACGTCGTCGTCGGTGAGGTCGAGATCTTCGTCATACTCAGCCTCTTCTTCGAGATCGGTTTCTAGATCTTCTTCTAGATCTTCTTCAGGGTCCTCGTCGTCGACCTCTTCATATTCGGCCTCTTCGTCGTCGTCGTACTCACCTTCGACCTCTTCTTCATCTTCGTACTCGGCGTCCTCGTCGACGTCGGCGTCCTCGGCGACGTCGACGATGTCGATCGGCTCGGTCAGATCAAGCTCTTCGGCTGCTTCTTCTGCCTCTTGGGCTGCTTCTGCTTCTTCGGCCGCACGGGCCGCGGCCCGTTCGCGGGCGAGCTCTGCGTCAGCTAGGGCCGATGCGCTCGGGCCTGCGTCGGCGGTTGGAGCAACACCCATGGTCGAAAGCAGCGGTGGCTTCTTCTTAGGCTTGTCGATGTCATCTATAGGAGACGTCGACGGCTTGGCCAGCGGCTTGGGAACTGGCTGAACGATTTGTTCGGGCGCTGGAGCTGGCGCTTGCGCCTGGGGCGCCATAGCTGCAGGCCAACGACCGTTGTCCAGGTCGTCCGAAGTCATCATGACCTCGCGGGCCTTGGAGCCATGCGAGGGCCCTACTACGCCACGTTCTTCCAGAAGGTCCATCAGGCGACCAGCACGGGCGAACCCTACTCGCAGCTTTCGTTGCAGCATTGACGTTGACCCCAGCTGGGAGCGAACGATCAGTTCCATTGCTTGAAGCATCAGGTCGTCGTCTTCAGAGTCGCCCGAGGTCCCACCCGGAATCATGCCGGCAGCCCCGGTGGCGCCTTCGTCGCCCTGAACTCGAGAGTCGAACACAACTTCTGGAGCCTGTTCGATCCAATGGTTGACGATGTTGTTGACCTCAGACTCGGTCACCCACGCACCCTGAAAGCGGGTGGGCGTTGAAGTGGTTCCATCGTTGATCAAACCGTCGCCTCGGCCAACCAAGCGCTCGGCACCAGGCTGATCCAGGATGACTCGTGAGTCAGTAAGGCTGGAAACAGCAAAGGCCAAACGGGCCGGCACGTTGGCCTTGATCAAACCGGTGATGACGTTGGTTGAGGGTCGCTGAGTGGCGATCACCAGATGAATGCCAACCGCCCGGGCCTTTTGCGCGATACGACAGATTGACTCTTCAACGTCCCTCGCAGCAACCATCATTAGGTCGGCCAGCTCGTCAAGAATGATGACGATGTAGCTCAACCTTGGATAGTCGTTCAGCTGGCCATCGGACGCTACCTGGGGCGCAAGGGAGCCACCGTCAACAGCGCTGTTGTAGCCGTCGATGTCACGCACGCCGACCTCTGACAACAGGTCATAACGACGTTCCATTTCACGTACGCCCCAAGCAAGAGCATTTGCTGCCTTCTTGGGATCGGTAACCACTTCGGTGAGCAGATGCGGAAGACCCTCATATTGGGTCAGCTCGACACGCTTGGGATCAACCAAAATCAGTCGAACATCATCTGGAGTCGAGCGAGTCAACAACGATGCAAGCATCGAGTTGATACAGCTGGACTTGCCGGAACCAGTCTGGCCAGCCACCAGAAGGTGGGGCATTGCCGCCAGGTTGGCCATGATGGTTTTGCCAGTGATGTCACGGCCCAGGGTCACATCAAGAGGATGAGTAGCCGTAATGGCCTCTTCAGATGTCAGCAGATCACCAACGGTGATGATCTGACGGCGAACGTTAGGAACCTCGACACCGATGGCCATTTTTCCAGGGATCGGGGCCAAAATTCTGACGTCGGGAGTGGCCATTGCGTAAGCAATGTCTTTGTGGAGGCTGGTCACCCTTTGCACCTTCACGCCTGGACCCAGTTCAAGTTCGAAACGGCTGACGGTGGGACCGACCACTACGCCGATCAGCCGGGTCTCTACCCCGTGCTCGGCAAGGGCGTGTTCCAGCTGACGGCCAGTCGCTTCAACCGTGGCCCGATCAACATCTTGACCTTCTGACCGTTCGAGCTTTTCTAGCGACGGCAGAACCCACTCTCCCCGCGCCGGTTCGGGCGGCGTAAGCGTTAGCTGTTCAGCGCTGGTAATCGAAGGAATGTCGATGAACGGCGTGGGCGCGTCCTGTTTAAACGCAGACAAAGCTTCTTCGGCGCTGATCGGCTCGGGCCGTTCTGGCTCGGCCTCGGCGTATTCAGCCTCGTCGTCTACTTCATCCGACGCGGCCTTGCGCTTGGACTTCTTTTTCTTTGGTTCATCTTCATCGGCCCGAAGATCGATGTAGGCGGCGTCGTCTTCGCCGGGCTCGATGTCCATACCAAGGTCGCCGGCCGGTGCAGGCTTCTTCTTGCCCTTGGTCTTCTTGGTTTTGGAGGTAACTACTTCTTCCTCCAGCTCATAGCCCTCTTCTTCGTACTCACGATCACGCCCTCCCAGACCTATGGCTGAAAGGTCGATGGCTCCGATGGTCTCAGAAAGCCATTCACGAACGATGCCGAAACGCTCGGCTATAGCATCTGCAGCAGATCCAGCTGACAGCCCGGTCAGCAAGACCAGCGCAATCAAGGCCATTGTGATGGTGAGAATTATCTGACCCGGGTTTCCGAAGTAGCGCTCCATGGTTCCGCCAATAGCAACCCCAATCCAGCCTCCAGCCTTGGCCAAATCAGCCGCGGGAGAGCTCCAGTATGGCTTGCCGCCGCTGAGGTCCAGAACCGAGAAGATCGCCATCGTGGCCAGGATCCATGCAGCCCATTCGCCACGAGGAACTTCAACAAAACGAGTGGTGTCTTCGCCAGTTGTGCGCAGCCGGTGCCAACCCATTGCCGCCAAGACCAGCGGGAAAACGTATCGCACCCGGCCAATGACCGCGCCGGTCAGCTTGGCTAGACCTTCGCCAACAAGCCCAGTTGCAGAGGTGTACAGCGCCAACGCCAAGAAGATGGCGAGGGCGATTAGGAGTAGACCCTGGACCTCGCGGTCGTTTTGGTAGGCCTCTTGGGTGTTCCGCTTCTTTGCCGCCGATGACGACCGCTTCTTTTTCTTAGTAGCCACAGTTTCCCCAAACTAGTGGCGTCTGGCGTCGGCGTTGGGGACACTACCGGCAGAAAAACTACTCTTCGTGGGCACCCAGCACTACTGGCACAATCACTGGCCTTAAGCGAGTGCGATGGGCCACAAAGCGCCCCAAAGAGCGACGGATGACCTTTTCCAGCTTGGGTCGAGTACGGACACCATCAGACAGTGCGTTTTCGAGTGCATCACGAACGGTGTGCATTGCCTCTTTGCGCAGTTGATCGCCTTCATCGCCTTCGACCCAGCCTTTGGAAATGATCTCAGGCTCACGCATCAAGACTGCGTTGGGACCCTCAATTGCAAGTGATGCAACGGCCGAAACGAATCCGTGAGTGCCAAGCACGCGACGGTCAACAAGCACGCTTTCGTCCAGATCACCAACAGTGCCGTTTACATAGATGTAGTCAGAAGGCACCGACTCTCCACGCTTTAGGCCTTTGTCATTCAAGATCACCGAGTCGCCATCTTGGCAGAGCATGATGTGATCGGCGGCGAGGCCCATCTGGCTGGCAAGGTGAGCGTGACCAGACATGTGGCGGAACTCACCGTGAACTGGAATGAACCACTCAGGCTGCACAATCGAGTGCAGAACCTTTAGCTCTTCACTCATTGCGTGCCCGGTGGCGTGGACCTCATGAGTTGTGGAGTCAATAATCTCCACTCCCTTCCGAAGGAGGCCATCAATAACGCGAGAAACACTCGATTCGTTTCCGGGAATCGGGTGGGAGGACAAGATGATGGTGTCGCCATCTCGAACCTGGAGCCACTTGTTGTCACCAGTGGCCATTCGGGCCAGTGCGCTCATAGGTTCGCCTTGGGACCCGGTTGAGATGATGCATAGTTCCCCGTCGGGAATGTCACCAACCTCTTCGATGGCAAGCAGCTTGTCGTCAGGGATCGAAAGCAAGCCCATCTTGCGGGCAAGTGCGACGTTTTTGTTCATCGAACGACCCAGCGTTGCCACGGTGCGACCATTCTCGATTGCGGCATCGGCGATCTGTTGCACACGGTGAATGTGACTTGCGAAACAAGCGACGATAATGCGCCGGCCAGCCCTAGCCCGGAACAAGTCGTGGATGCTTTGACCGATCGAAGTCTCCGATGCGGAGAATCCTTGCTGGTTTGCGTTGGTGGAATCACACAAGAAAAGGCGAACACCATCGTCCTTAGCCATGTGACCGATTGCGGCAAGATCAGTAAGTCGACCATCAACCGGTGTCATGTCGAGCTTGAAGTCACCGCTGTGCAGGATGACGCCTTGAGGCGTATGGAAGGCAGTGGCGAAACCGTTCGGCACTGAGTGGGTGACCGGGAAGAACTCAAGATCGAAAGGGCCGATCTTGACGCGCTCGTTGTCGGCCACCTCAACAAAGGTTGCCTTACCCATGTTGCCGCGTTCTTCAATTCGGTTCCGGGCCAGACCCAACGTAAGGGCAGAACCGATGATCTTCATGTCGGCAATGTCGAGAAGGTGAGCAATTGCGCCGATGTGATCCTCGTGACCGTGAGTGGCAACAACACCCTCGATCCGGTGAGCGTTCTCCCTGAGGTAGGTGAAGTCGGGAAGAACTAGGTCTACCCCGGCCATGTCATCGTCGGGAAACATAATCCCACAGTCGATAAGCATGATCTTGCCGTCAACTTCAATTGCAGCGCAGTTTCGGCCGATTTCGCCTAGACCGCCGAGAAATACAACCCGTACCGGTGATGCCATTTAGAGTTTCCTGTCTAGACCGGCGAGTACCGCTCGAGCGTCGTCTTCGAGTCCAGCTGGGATGGGTCCCATAGGAGGTCGGCATTGGCCGACCTCGACGCCTAGCAAGTTCATCATCACCTTTGACGGTACTGGGTTGGGAGCTTCCAAGCCGGTTTCATAGTCCCAAGACTGAATTAGTCGAGCGTTGATCTGACGAGCCACTTCGACGTCACCCTTTGTGTATGCGGCAATCATCTCGGCCGTCTCAATTCCGGCCCAGTGGGTTCCGACTCCGATAATTCCCACCGCACCAACTGCCAACAGCGGCAAAGTCAACTTGTCCTCGCCCGAGTAGACCTCGGTGCCAGCAGGCGCCTGGGCCAAGAAGCTGGCAGTTTCTGAAACATCGCCCGCTGCGTCCTTCACTCCAATGATGTTTTCAATTCCCATCAAACGCACCAACACGTCGGTGTCGATTTTGCGCCCTGAGCGAACCGGGATGTCATAGACAATCACAGGTAGGTCAGTCGCTGCTGCGCACTCGGCGAAGTGAGCTTCGAGGCCCGCTTGCGAAGGCCTGTTGTAGTAGGGGGTGACCGTGAGAATTGCGTCAGCACCAGCGGCGGTAGCTCGCTTTGTCAACTCGATCGCAGCCCTGGTGTCATTGGAACCAGCGCCCGCGATTAAATCGTGGTTCGGTATTGCTTCGCGGACAGCGGTAATCAACTCGACCTGTTCGTCGTGTGTGAGGGTTGCAGACTCGCCAGTGGTTCCCGCCACAACAACGCCGTCGTTACCGTTCGCGACCAGGTACTTAGCAAGCTTCTGTGCCTTGTCGAGGTTAAGGGCCCCATCTTCATCGAAGGGCGTGACCATGGCAGTTAGTACTGGTCCGAATGTGGGCATCGTGTGTTCTCTGTTTCTCTAGGATTTCTCTGGTGATTCTCTAGTGGGCTTGCTCGCTGGCCCGGTCAATTCCGAGAGTGGCGAGAAGGTCTTCATGTAACTCAAACCACACCGTGTGATAGCTCTCCATGACCGGGCGGGTGAACCACTCAAGCTCACCAGCCTTTAGCTGTTCCATCGCGTGATCGAACCGAGGCACATAGATAGAGAATCGATCAAAGAGCGAAGCCAGTTCGTTAGCGATTGGTTGCACTCGGTCATCAAGCTCTCTGAGGTCAGCCATGACGGACTCGTCATAGGCCGGATCGGTGTGGTCGTTGAGAACTTGACCTTCGGCGTCTTTCACCTGCCAGCGCGTGCAGGTGGCCAGCATCTTGGAGTTCAAACCTAGGAATTGCTCATAGGCAGACTGGACAGCGTCCCGGTGCCCGGCTTCATCAAGTTGGGTTGCTAGCAAACGCTCGTTCTCGGTCCGGCCATCCTTACTCAGGCTCCACCCCGAACGGCGACCGTCCCGCCTCACTACATGTTCGGCCTCCAAGGCGCCTTTAAGCGCTGCATCAGTGGCATCTGAGTCAATACCGTAGAGGTCTGAAACCGTATCTGTCTCGGTAAAACCTTTAAGTCTCAAACCGTGGAGAGCGAGCAGAGTGATGTCTGAGGACTGCATGTGACACACGTTACCAACGTGGCGCACTTTGGCTTGCACCAATTTTGCTTCGTTACAAACATGTGACAGCGGGAACCAGGTATTCATACCCATACGCCACACATGCATGAACCAACAAAAAAGAGCGAGATCAGCGGTTGCAATTCTCCTGGCCCTTTCCCTTGGTGCGGCGGCGTGCGGAAACAGCAGCGACGACGCAGAATCGGACTTTGCCTCGACGACTGCTCAGGCGAGAGATGACGGTGCGGAAACTACCGAAGCCATGGAGGACACTTCGGAGTTTGTTATCGAAGGCGGCGAAGACGAAGCCATGGAACAAGAAAGCGGCGAGGATTCCGGCTTGTTCGAACGGGATGACTCTGCTGAGTCGATTCCTGCTTCACCTGCGGTTGACGGCGGACTCTTTGATGAACCCGAAGAGCCCGAAATTGACGAGACCGAAGACAACTTCTTCCGCGACTACGGCATCAGGGACTTTGTGTCTACCGACCGTGATCCTCTGTCGACATTTGCACTTGATGTCGATACTGGCAGCTACTCGATCGCCAGGACGTGGCTGAACAACGGCGACATGCCGCCACGGGAATCGGTTCGAGTTGAGGAGTATGTCAATTCGTTCGACTATGACTACCGAGCGCCTCGCGATGGCCTGACCGTTGTGGCTGACGCCGGACCATCCCCTTTCAACACCGACAACGTGATCTTGCGATTAGGAGTGTCGGCGGAAGAAGTGCGGAATTCCCAGCGTCCTGATGCGTCACTGACTTTCCTGATCGACACCTCCGGTTCAATGGACCGAGCGGACCGCATGACAGTGGTCAAGGAATCGTTAAAAACCCTGGTGAACGAGCTCGACGGGGGCGACACGGTGGCAATTGTGACCTTTGCGAACGGTTCAAGAATCGTATTAGAACCGACCTCGGTTCGAGACGACGAAGTCATCTTTGCCGCTATCGATTCCCTGCCCACCGAGGGAGGAACCAACTTGGAAGCAGGCTTGGAGCTGGCATATGGCCTAGCCGATGACACCTTCAACCGCGACGGCATCAATCGAGTCATCTTGGCTTCTGATGGTGTTGCGAACGTCGGAATTAGCGATCCGGACGGGCTGGCTCGAATGATTCGGGACGATGCTGACCGTGGCATCCAATTAGTCACACTCGGTGTCGGAATGGGCAACACCAGCGACGCGGTCATGGAAACCCTGGCCGATCGTGGTGACGGCTTTTACGCATACGCAAACACAGTTGAAGAGGCCGAGAAAATCTTCACCGACGATCTGGTTTCGATCCTGTTGACCGTTGCCATCGACGGCAAGATCCAAGTCGAGTTTGATCCTGACACTGTGGCTCGCTACCGACTAATCGGTTATGAAAACCGTGCGGTCCTCGATGATGACTTTCGCAATGACGAAGTTGATGCAGGCGAACTTGGATCCGGACACCAGGCCACAGCGCTCTATGAGCTGGAACTGCAGCCAGGAGTTCAAGGCAGCGACGTTTTGGGCAAGACAATGATGCGCTGGCAAGACCCAGAGACCGACGAAGTCATAGAGGGTTCACTAACAGTAGACGCATCGATGATCAGCGACCGGTGGTCTCAGACTTCAGATGACTTCCGGCTTGCCGTGGTTGTTGCAACATTTGCAGAAGTCATGCGGGAAAGCCCTTTCGCCGCTGACATCGAGCTAAGCCAAATAGCCATCGAGGCCGAAGCGCTGCAATCACGCTCAGGCGACATCGCCGAGCTCGCAGAACTAATCCGTATAGCGGAACAGCTCCGATGATTGTGATCGGGGGTCAAGTCTCAAAACTGTCTAGGTCGCCCGATCTGTGGATAAGTCGCCCTTTTAGATACCGTTCACCTCGTGCGCGACTGGAGCTTTGCCGGCAAAACGAGGTGGATCCTTTCACACCTCTTTGTCGGAGTGGCTGTCGCCGTATTCATCTGGGCGGGGTTCTGGCAGCTAGACCGATTGGGCGAACGGAGGGCACTCAATGAAGTCGTGACTTCTAGGGCCGATGCTCCTGCCCAGACTGTGGCAGAAGCACTGGCCGGGGCTGACCCTGATCAGCTGGCCTATGTGCCAATCAGCGACACCGGTCGCTGGATTGACCCAGAGTTGGTTCGAGTTGCCAACCGGTCGCTAAACGGTCGGGCCGGCGACTGGCAAGTTGGCACCTTTGTCACCGATGACGGTGTCGCAATTCTCGTCAACCGAGGTTTCCTCGGGCGTGACGACACTCCTGAAGCCGCCTCCGATGGGGAGATCAGAGGCTGGCTTCAGGAGTCCCGGATGAAGGAGGGCTACTTCGGTGCCGCTGACACCAATGTCGGTGACCGTGTCCCCAGGCTCAACGTGCCGTTGCTCGGCGACCGGGCCGGCGTTGAAGTGGCCGCCCTATGGCTGCAGCAAGCCACCGACGCGGAAGCCTTCGCAGTTCCCGAACCAGTTCCCCTGCCGCCCATAGATGAAGGTGCTCACTTCTCCTACGCGATGCAATGGTTCACGTTTACGGTGCTCACAATTGTCTTCTATGTGCTCATTCTTCGAAAGAAGGCGCTCGAATCAGCCCGGCGATCAAATCAATCCGATTCTGACCGCGTACCCAGTCGGGTTTGACTGTTTCCCAGGTCAGTTCGACAGCACCAGCCAGTTCGGCACGGAGCGGTTGGTTATCAACAGAAACGGTGACCTAACTACTTTTGAGACTTGACCCCCTTAGTGGGGTGATCCGGTGGCAGAATCATTGTCAGTGGGTATTGGAAGTCTTTTTCAGCGGGGGAAGCCACCGGCCAAACCGGTCGTCTACGCAGTTGCGGCGGTTGCCGCTGCTTCGATGGTGGCAGGCTGGGCTGGCGACCTCCTACTGGCCGAAATCGTGGACCGCAATCCTCTACTTCTCATTCTACTGAGCCCTCGCAACCGCAACCTTGTACTGGCCACAAACGAGCTAAGCGCAAGCACCTACTACATAGTCGGATTCTTGCGCCTGATTGCGTCTGACCCGGCCAACTATCTGTTGGGTTACTGGTTCGGTGAGCGGGCTTTGAGGTGGGTCAAACGTCGCTCAAAGACTTATGGCCCTCTAATGGATGACGGCGAGTCGCTGTTTCAGCGCATCGGCCCAGTCATAGTTTTCTTGGCGCCTAACAACATCGTTTGTGCTCTGGCAGGGGCAACCGGCATGAAAGTCAGGACCTTCTTTGTTCTGAACGTCTTGGGCACAATCTTTCGACTGGCCACGATCCGACGAGTTGGCGAATCTCTCGAAAGCCCGATCGGATCGGTTACAGATTGGATCGGCGAACACAGGATCTGGGTGCTTGGATTCTCCGCAGCGGCCCTGGCTTGGACGATCTTTGGCGAATTTAGAGGTGAAGACTCTGAACTTCAAACGCTGAAAGATCTTGTTGACGAAAAAGCTCCAGTTGACGAAACTGATGCGCCAATAACTCCAGAGGAGACCGAGTGAGCCGTTCCGACCAAGACCGATTGATGGATGGCATCTACTGGTACGGCATCCCCACGCTGTTCCGGGCACCACACGATGCTGACCCTAGCAACGCCGACATAGGCCTCGTTGGGGTTCCTCACAGCACCGGCAACGGCACAACCCAGCGAGACCAGCATCTCGGACCCAGGGCAGTTCGGAATGTCTCAGCTATCGGACGGAGAGTCCACAACAAGTTCGAAATCGACCCGTGGGAAAGCTGCCGCATCCACGACCTCGGCGACGTTCCGCTGTCGGAGGGCAATAACAACGAGCGCTCGATTGAGATGATTACCGACTACTACTCCGAGCTTGACAAGGCAGGCTGCCGCCCAGTTTCCATCGGCGGCGATCACTCGATCACGGGTGGAATCTTGCAAGCGCTGGGCGGCAAGGACTCGAAGCTAACCGGAGGCGAGAAAGCATGCCTGCTGCACTTCGATGCCCACACCGACGCCTTCCACAACGTTCCCCACTTCATGGGCGCTATTAAAAGCGCAGCGCACTGGGCCAGCTACCTCGTGACCGACGGCCACGTCGACCCAGAACACTCGGTGCAGGTGGGCATTAGAGGCAACACTCGCTCTCTGGAGTGGCTGGACCCTAGCTATGCGCTTGGTTATGAAGTCATCAAGAAGACTGACTACGACGAGATGGGGGCGGAGAAGGTAAAGCAAATCATCGACGAGCGAATCGGTGACCGACCTCTCTACATCACGTTTGACCTTGACTGCCTGGACCCAATGGTCGCTCCGGGCGTCGCCAACATCGAGGCTGGTATTGAGGGCTTCGGGATTGATCAAGTAGTCGACTTGTTGCAGTCAGTTCGAGGCAAGAACGTCATCGGTGGTGACGTCGTTTGTCTGATGCCAACTGTCGATTCGCCGAACCAAATTACGAGCTACCGAGCCATGGCGGTAATGTTTGAGATCGTGTCGCTTATCGCTGACCGCATCAGACACTGATCGCCTTCAAAATTAAAACTGGAGCCCACCAAATGTCTACTGAACCCATCTTCGCGTGCATGGAAAAATGGGAGCTTCACTTGAAGCGAGAGCTCGAAGGCGGGCTTGATGCAATCCTGCATCCTGATGTCGTGTTCCTCTCCCCCATCGTCTTCACCCCTCAGAAGGGCATTGACATCACCAAGCTTTATCTGGGCGCGGCAGGAGGCACCCTCGGCGGCGAGGAGCCAGGCGAAGACGCACCGGAAGAATCAACAAGCTCAGGCGCCCAAAAGTTCGGGTACAGCAAAAAGATCCTTCAAGGCAACCAGGCCATGTTGGAGTTTGAGACCTCGATAGATGGCAAGTATGTAAACGGCGTAGACATCATCACCTGCGATGACGAGGGCATGATCACCGAGTTCAAAGTGATGATCCGCCCGCTGCAAGCAATCAACCTCGTGCACGCCCAAATGAAAGCGATGCTGGAACAAATGGGCGGCTAGAAAGCCGGAAAGAAAGCTCCGGCAGAAACTCAGCCCCGGCCAGTTGAAGGTGAGCCAGGCCTGTCCCCGTTATTTTCGGCGGCGGAAGCGGGAGAACACGTTTGGTGGCCGCTCGCCTCGGGCGACGCCGTCAAGCATCTCTTCGAGACCTTCGGTTACCTGGTCCACAGTGCTTCTATGAGCGGCCCGACTAACAAGAATTCCAACTCCGGCAGCAACAGGCAACCCCACCAGGGCAACCGGGGCGGCGGCAACTGCGGCGGCGGTTCCCACAACAGCGGCTGCGCCAGTAGTTACGACAGCTCCGCCAATAACTGCTGAACGTCTCTTGTCTTTCAGATCAGCAACAACACACGCAGCACCGTCACTATCCTCGAGGTCAACCGCAGCAACCTGAATCTTCTTGACTTTGCCCAAACCGCCCAGGCCCTGCACCGTTCTCAGGCTGTTCGCGACGTTTGCCATGATGTCTTTGCGAGGTGAAGCAACCACTACGCCGTCAGCTCTGACCCGTGCATTCATCCCGTGCGCTGTCTCAAGCCATTTCACCATGGCCCGGGCCGTTGCTTCAGAACTGTTATTCGTACGTCGGGCGGCTCGGACCTGAGTCGGGCCGATGAGGCGATCCAAAAGTCCTGCATCCCCGAGATCTGCACCGGCAGCGTGTTCGGCGATGGCGGTGGCTACAGCGTCACCGGGCACGTGAAGCTCGGCAGCTATCTGCGCGATTGTGGCAGTGTCGAACAAAAGGTCGCC
>CALAJQ010000014.1 GCA_937922785.1 uncultured Acidimicrobiales bacterium | reverse complement strand
TCACCACATCCGCTTGGTCCAGAACAATGTTCACCATTTCGGGGCTGGAGGCATCGTTGCACACCAGTCCGGTGATCACCTGGAGATCTATCACAACACTGTGCACAACAACGCCAATTGGAGTCCCGATCAGCATTCGGGGATCTCTTTGGGTGGGTTGAAGAACGATGGGACCGGCAATGCCGGTCCTTACAACAACTATGTGATTGGCAACCTTGTGTACGCCAACGAGGTGAAGGTGAAGACCGACCAATATGGCGGCGGGTACCGAATCACCGACGGAAACTGCTTCATCGTTGATGTTTCTCGCGCGTCTAACTACACGGGCAAGACGTTGTTTGGGTCCAACATTTGTGTGAACAACGGAGGGCGCGGCGTACAAGTCTTCAAGAGTGCCAATGTTGACGTGATCAACAACACCTTCTACTACAACATGCACACGCCAGATATGGCGCCAAATGGCTCTGAGGTCATGGCCTTTGAGTCGGCCCGAGTTAAGTACGCAAACAATCTGATCATCTCTCGGCCCGGGGTCCTGCCACTTGGTGTTTTGGCTACTACCGAAGACTCGTTCGATAGAAATCTGACAGTGGGTAATCGTGATGGAAGTAACGCATCTACTGACCGTCATCTCGCTCACGGAACAGCGGTAGTCGAGAACGCCTCGACCACTGTGTTGACGGCGGCAAACTTCACACCTAGAGCCGACAGCCCAGCGGTTGATTTTGGATCGGCAACTCACACAAAGGGAGTGCTTAGTGTCGATTTCGCAGGGAACTACCGTTGGGCTGGTTCTCACCCTGATGCGGGGGCCCTAGAACGCGATTCGATGGCGTCGAATTGGCCTTGGAGCCGTCCACTGGTGGGCCCAGGAGGCGTCGGCCCGGGACCACAACCGCAGCCGCAGCCGACGCCTCAGCCTGAGCCGCAACCCGAGCCGACGCCTCAGCCCCAACCGGCGCCTCAACCTCAGCCCGAGCCCCAACCACAACCTGAGCCGACGCCTCAGCCCGAGCCCCAACCTGAGCCTGAACCGCAACCTGAGCCCGAACCGCAACCTGAGCCCGAATCGGAAGAGCCAGACCCGGGCGTACCTCAAAGCCCTCGATCTGATGCGATCAGGCGACTTTATTCGGCTGCCTTCCTGCGTGCGGCAGACAAGACCGGCCTTGAATATTGGGTAGGAACAAACGCCCCGCTTGTTGATGTCGCCTACCTCTTTACGATCAGCGAAGAGTTCTACAACCGCTACGGGGCACTCGACAACCGAGCTTTCATCGATCGAATGTACCGAAACGTCCTAAGCCGTCAGCCCGATCAGGCGGGCTTTGATTACTGGGCAACTCTTATGGATGGCGGCATGAGCAGGGCCGAATTGCTGCTGTTCTTCAGCGATTCAGCGGAGTTCCGTAACAGTTAAGTTCTGCTGATTCTGAACGGACTGTCTGTAGTCCCAATTTGGTAGCGAGTGCTTACTACCCGACGAGATCCATTTGGTAGTCGGACAGCTGAGGCGCGGGCGGCAGGCGGAACCTGTCGCTGTTCTCGGCTTGTTGCATCTCGGTGTAGCTATCGGTGTTGATGAACCGATCACTCCAGTTCGTCGTCGACGTCTGAGTTTTGATGGCCGCTCGACGTTGGGCTAGCACTTCGTCGCTGGCTTTCGACTTGGGCATCATGCAAACCAAGCTGGCGGCCCGAGTCAGCGACGGCTGAGCTAGCTCGGTCGCAGTGGCTGGTTCGATGCCGGGGCTGGAACAGTGCACGGTGCGCGAATCCCAAAGCATCATGTCTCCAACTTCTAGGTGACACATGATCGGCGGTGTGGTCTGCAAACGCGGGTCATCAGCCGGAAATCGAAAGTGGTCAAGCGATTCGGGGAGACGCCCAAGTCGTTCGCCGTAGAGTTCGGGGATGTCGGCGAACCACTTGTGAGATCCGGGGATCAGAATGTTCCCGCCGGTCGAAGGCGAACTGGGCAATAGAGAGACTGCACCCTGAACACAATGGAAGCCCGGCCTTGTGATCGGATGCTGATCGACGTGCATCCAAGACCCACCACGGGTTGTTTCCCATTTGGGGTCGATAGCGGTCGGGCGCCACAGCGCCATACCATCGAAGCTCACTAGCAAATCATCGTCGTCCCATATGGCGGAGAACGCCTTCTTGATGGAGGGGATGGAGCGGACAAACCACTGGGCCGAGCTGTGGCCGATTCCTAATGCGGGGACGATGCCGCCTGAGGTCACGACGGGCCAGCGATCATCTCCCCATGTGCTGGTATCGGTGCGGTCGATGCCGGTGCCGAGTTGTTCGAGGTAGTCCCAAGTCAGGTCGAGCGAATGCTGCGCTTCGGCCGGCGTTAGGGCATTGGCAATGACCACATAACCTTCGGATTTGAGATGGTCGAGACTCGCCTGTGACCCCGCTTCCAAGCGCGGAACGTGGGTATAGGTTGGGGTGAGCTGCTGATGTTCCATTGTGTTCTCGCTGCTCATCAGCCGACGAGGGCGCGTTGGTACTCGTTCAACTCAGGGACCGGTGGAAGCCGATACTTGTTGGGGTCGCCCTCTTTGAGAACCATCGGGAACTTGTCGGCGTTAATCCAGCGATCGCTCCAGTTCGTGGTGGAGGTGCGGTTCTCAACCGCGGTCCGCCGACGCTCAATTACTTCAGGGTTGGAATGGGCCCGGGGCATCATACAAACGAGGCTGGCGACTCGGGTGAGCTCGGGCGCAGAACGGTCCGTTGCCAAGGCGGTCTGGGGGCCGGGGCTTGAGCAGTGCACTGTGCGGGAGTCCCACAACATCATGTCGCCGGCCTCCATGTGCGCCATCAGTGGCGGTGTTTCCCGCAGCTGCGGGTCATCCATCGGGAAGCGGAAATGGTCCTGCATTTCGGGAATTGCGGCAAGGCGCTTGGTATACCGAGTTGGGATATCGGCGAACCACTTATGTGATCCGGGAACCATGATGTTGCCGCCGATATCTGACGAGGTGGGAGTTAACGTGACGGCACCTTGCACACACTGGCGCCCGGGACGGCTTATGGGATGTTGATCGATGTGTAGCCAAGCTCCGCCCCGGTCGGTTAACCAATCCGGGTTGATATCGGTAGGGCGCCACAGCGCCATTCCGTCAAAGCTGACTAAGAGGTCCTCATCATCCCAGACCGCGGCAAATGCCTTCTTCACATCGGGCGCTGAACGGATGAACCACTGAGCTGCGCTTTGGCCGATTCCCTGACTCGGAATGATGCCGCCGTGCACGTTAATCGGCCATCGATCGTCGCCCCACGTGTCGACGTTGTTGCGATCGACCCCGGTGCCGAGCTTCTCGAGGTAGTCCCAGGTGAGGTCAAGCGCATGGCTGACGTCGGTGACTGAAAGCGCGTTGGCGATCACCACATAACCCTCGGATTCGAGATGGTCGAGACTCTCCTGGGACCCAGCGGGCAAGCGGGGCACATGAACGTATTCAGGCACTAATTGGACTTCGCTCATCGCTGTTTCCTTGGTGTGGGTAGTGTTCCAACTCTACGCAGGGAACAAAGTATGGTCCAGATGGGCGATTGGGTGCCGGGCGTCGCTCGACCCTGTCAGACGCGGTTCCAATGCTTCGATGTCTTCATCTTGTTGACCGCTTCGGGGTCGACGAAGAACCTAAGTAGCCCGCAGTCGCTACAGATAACCGGCCTCATCTTGGCGGACGAGAACTTTCTTGTTGCCAACTTTGGTAGCAGCTCTCCGCCGATGGTCGTTGTGTCGCTGAGCGTTGTGGACTCATAGACCTCTTCTGATTTACATTCGGGGCACGGTGACATTGGTGATTCCTTGCTGTCGAGGTCCTGAATATCGAGGTCGAATACGGATGCCAGCGATCGTTTCGATCGAAGTGAGCCAACACCTGTGGTCTCGATTCGTTGGATCGTTCTCAAGTTGAGGTCAGAGCCTTCGGCTAGCTCTTCTTGTGACCAGCCACGCTCGGTCCGCAACTTGAGGATCAGGTCGGCATCAATTTTCATTTCGCTACTCCGGACAGGTTGTGACAACAGAATGAGCTGCCGAGGTAGAAAGCGCCACGGCCAACAAACGACTTGTGCCCGTCAAACATACGACAGTTCTACGACAGTTGGCCAAAATCGGTGGTTACAGCCTCTCGGCGAGCTGAGCTTCTAGAACTGCTTCGGCGGCTCGTTCGCCTGAAACTAGGGCTCCTTCGACGTTGCTTAGGAACGTCCCGTCGGCGCAGGCATCTCCGGCGAAGAGGACGCGGCCGCCGTGGATTGGCTGGCCAAGGGTGATGAAGTCGCCTGGTCTTGTGTCGACGCTGGCATAGGGGTAGCAGCCCCTCGAAAAAGGGCTGGAACTCCATGTGGAGGTGGCGGTTGCCACTGGCGGTTCAAACGTGTCGGGAAATACAAGCTCGAGTTCGGCCGCCACGCGCTTAGCTGCCTCTTCGGGGTTCTTTGCGGCCCGTGTTGCTGTGTCGGAACCGCAAACGTAGGCGAGGCACGGTGATGCAGGCATACCCGGTGACGCTCCAGCTACGTCGGTGACATCTACGAACATGCCGTGCGCGTCCAGTGGGTCGGGAATGGCGAAGACGTGGTTTGCTTTGTTGGAGTTGCGACGCCAGAAAGCTGTCTTGAACGCCATTGTGACTTTCTCTACAGTGCCGAAACCGATTCGTTCGATCACGTCTTGTTTGGCCGCCGGTAGCGGTGGGTCGAAGGTAATGGTTCCGGCCTTCAACACGCCTAGCGGCACGGTCACGATTACATGTGACCCTTCGAAGGTCTGGCCTTGGGCGGTTTCTACGACTACCGATGAACCGTCGACAGAGACTTTGGTGACCGGGTGATTGAGCAACACTTCGCCGTCGGCAAGAGGCTTAGCCAGTTCGTCCACCAGGTGTCGATAGCCGCCAGTGATCATCACGCTGGTTTTCTCTTCGTAGATCTTGTATTCCCAGTAGTCCTTGGCGCTCGCATTTGGGTGGACGTCGCTGCCTGGGCCCCCGTTGAGCAACTCGGGAAAATACTTGAGCAGGTACTCATCCGCTCGCTCTGGCTTGTCGCCAAGCATCGCTGCGAATCGCTCGTCCAAACTCGAGAACTCCGTCGACTCCTTTTGCAACTTGCCAAGCCTCCAGCCGAACTTTGCCGTAGTCCAAGCAGTAGCGGCCGTGTTCTTCCAGCGAGAAGACTTCTGGTCGAAAATCTGGTGCCCGAACAAGCCCATCTTGGTTGACTCGACCCCTATTCCAGCGTCGTTCAGCAGGTGGTAGACCTTGTTAGTCAGATGGTCATCGATCCAAGCTGCGCCCATGTCGGTCCACGATGTTTCGTCTCCCGCCAGATCCACGGTGTGAATTCGGCCACCTAGCCGGTCTCTTCCCTCCAGCACCAATACGGGAACTCCCGCGCGTTTCAGGCGGTTGGCTGCAGTCAGTCCAGACACCCCGCCTCCGATGATGATTACCGTGCCCGGCTTCACGTTGGTTCGGTCGCCGGTCATGCCTCGCTCCCGTACCGTTGGCTAATGAGGTCATAGACGACCTTGGTTGCGGCTGGGTCGCTCTTAGCCCAGCGTCGGCCCTGCCCAACAAATAACGTCAGCCCTTCGATCAGCGCCATGATGGCAAGTGCTTCGGCCTTGGGGGCAGCCATTCCACGATCGGCCAATATCGTCTCAAGAAGTTGCAGGTACTCGTCATAGATGTTGTCCATGAGGTCTTCCATGATCGGTTCGACCAACGCAAGTGCCCATAGCTGGGGGAATAGGCGGTCCGAGTGCAGGCCGCTTCCGGCATCGTCTTCCATTAAGAACTGAACGACCAGCCGAAGGTGGGGTGAGCTTCCGTCGAGGGTTGCCTTGTATTCATCGAACGAGGCGCGGTAGGTGTCGGCGATGTAGGTGGCGAGTGCCCGCAACAAGTCGTCCCGGGTGGGGAAGTGGTATTGCAGCGCTCCCAGCTTTATGCCGGTTGCTCGGGCGACAGCGCGCATCGTCAGGTTGTCATAACCGTCGGTAGCGATCAGCTCAATAGCGTCTTGCAGGACCTGCTGTTGTCTCGGGCTGAAGGTCGGGTTTGAGGCTTTTCCCATTGCAGTGCTTCCTTACTTTTGATCGTGTTGGGGTTTGAGAATCAGGTCAACGTCACGACCCAATATGCGGCGGGCTTCACGTATGCCAGAACCCATAGCGCCTTCCACAAAGCCTGCTCGTTCTCGATAAGTGGCTTCACCGGCAAACAGAACACGGCCACCGACGGGTTCGGCGAGATGGTCGTAGTCTTCCGCTGATACGCCAATCGTTGGTGTCGAATAACTGCACAGCGAAAATGGGTCGGTTGCCCAACTAGTCACATGGGTAGCGGTTGGCGCTTCGTAGGTGTCGGGGAAGATGGCTTTCAGCACCGCTTGAGCTTGGGTGGCCAGAGGTTGTGAATCACGGGCGTAGCGTTGCACTTGTTCGCCGGTTAGAAACGCCACCAACATCGGGCGGCCGGCCGAACTTGTGGAATCGACGAAGGCCGGAAAATCTCCAAGAACATCAGACACGTAAAAGATGGAGCTTGGTTTGTGAGGCGACTGTCGCCAGAACGGCGTGTCGAACGCGAGGATCACTTTCTCTACAACACCGGCGCCGACGTTCTGGATTGCCCGGAGCTTGCGGTCGGGGAGTGGCGGGTCGAACTCGATCGTTTGTGCTTTGAGGACGCCGATCGGAACCGTGACGATGACCGTTGCTGCGCTATGAGTTCCTGTAGCTGTCACCACTTCGACGCCCTCGCTGTCATAACGAATGGTCTCAACTGTTTCGCCTAGGCGAATGTCTAGCCCGGCAGCGAGGCGGTCAATGAGCTTCCTATAGCCGCCAGCGATTACGTAGTCCGGCTCGTTGTGATAGTCGGGATTGAGGACAATCGCGTTTGGGTGCAGATTCTGAGACTCTTTGGCAAAAGGCATGTCGATTACCGTTCGCATGAACGAGCGATATTGCCTCTGGTTCGTCGCCCCACGAATACGGGCGACGTCGTGTTCGAGCCGGGCCCCAAGGTTGGGCTCGGAGTGTGTGGCATCCAAACTCTCGGACGCGAGCTTGGTAGCTAATCGATCGGCTCGGAAAAGGAAGTAGAGAACTTTCAGCGGGTTGATGCGTCGGCCAGTCAATTTGTCGAATGAGCGTAGGTGCCGGGGGCTAATGAAGCTGTCTTCGCCGACGTCTAGCCCCGCGTCTTTTGCGAGTTGACAAAGCGGGTTGGCCTGCCCGCCGTGAATCCAATTGCCGCCTTCATCTATGACGCCACCACCAACAGTCATTGTGTTCAACCGGCCACCGGGGCGATTTCGCCCTTCGAGAACAACCACTTCAAGACCCTCGTCAGCCAAGATGCGAGCCGCTGTGAGTCCGGCGGCGCCAGCGCCAATGACTAACACCTTTTGATTGTTTGCGTCGAGGTTCACACGGCCCAGGCCACCTTCAACACCTTCAATGAATGGTTTCGCTTTTGTCCTATTTCGTTTGAATTGCGTCTGCATGCTTGAGAAGTTCCTTAGGTGCCTACAACTTGAAGACGTACTCGCCAGTTGCGAAGTACTTGATGGCGTCGGCCAGCAGCACGGCGATGCTGAGTACGAGGATTGCGTTGAGGATTCGGATGAGGAGTTTCTTGTGTCGTTCGTACCAACGTCGGGTTGCTTCTACTGGCCGCTCGTGAACGCCGAACACAAACGCAACGACCAGTGCGATGAGGGCAAGGTGGACTAGCACCGCTCTGATAACAAATGATGTCAAAGCCACGACGAATCCCGAAGGTCCGACAATGACGGCGGTAGCAGGAAACGACGGATCGAGCACTGTCGTCAATGCGAACGCCACACCGCCGAGCGTCATTGCAGTGGTGGATTGTGCGAGGTTGCGACGCGGTGAAGCATCGGCGCTAGTGGCCTTCAGATTGCTAGCAAGCCAGGCAACTAGAACCAGAGCCGTCGCCACTTCTACATAGGCGCGGGCAGGCCCCGACGTTATGAATTCGTAGTCTCCGAACACGCGATTGCCAACGACCGCAAGCGCAGTGCCAACCACAACCGATGTGATCAGGACCGCAGCGGTGAAGGCAAATACCTTGGTCCGATTCGTCTTAGCAGCGATAGCGCCAACCAACAGCACCGCACCAGTTGGGTCAAAGCCCACGACGCCCAGTGCCAACACTCGCCCGAGGACCTCATCCATATGGTTGTGAAGTCCTCGTACATGTCATATGACATGTAAGCATGTCATATGACATGTTGCGATTGGAACAGGCCGATTGGAGGGGCAATCCGTTCGGCTCGCGTGGCCGGAGCTGACGTGTTATCCCTGAGAAAAGACGGAGTAAGTCTCACTGGGTGGGACTTACTCCGTCTTGTCGAGAGTTTCTTGAGGTTTCTTCTCTACGAGCGGTCGATGTTGCAGATGAGGTCGCTGGCAGGCGTGTGGTCAATGCGTTTGGCCGTCCACCACCCATGTGGTCCGTCATTGCCGAACGCGTAGGCGTTCGCACGGTTCGGATCTTCAGCAACTGCGACTAGTAGACGTTCGGCTCGGGTCACGATTGGCACCAGACGCTCTGGGTCGTCCGATTCTGCAAACACTCCAGGCAGTATTCCAGCCGCCACGACATCGGCGAGTTTCGGTTTCCCTGCGCTGAGGTTCGTCCATTCGCCAATGAAGTTCTCGAACGTTCGGGCCGGAATACGGGCATGTTCAAACAAGGCGGCCTGCACGTCAGCTAGTCCCCAGCCTGCGGTGGCAAACGTTCGCGCCAGCAGGGGAGAGATCACAAGTAGCGGCTGGAATTGGTCGGTGCCGAGACCATGCACATGGGTTAGGTCCCATGACGCAACCCGAGTGATCCCGTTGGCCAAGTAAGGAGTGATCTCTTCTGGCGTCGATCCGAAGACGCTTCCAATTAGGACTCCACTGTTCATGCGTGCCATTGACACAACGTCTTCGCTCCAACCGAAGCCGAGCTGTTGGGCAACCGACGGCCACGTGACCGTCTGGGCAAGTGATCGGAGGTAGTCGTGGTCTTCGGCCAACACCGGGCGTGCCGGATTGCCGAAGGTTGCCTTGTCGTGCTCTTCGGCGGTGAAGCCGCAAACGTTGCGAAGGTATAGGCGGAGCCAACGGCCAACGCTGGTGTTTGCGTGCCTTCCTTCTCTTTGTGCTCCTGGGCCGGCATTGAATCCAAGCGCCTCGGAGTTGGGGCCGTCGAGAATAACCAAAGCGTCGGCCCCAGTAGTATTGCCGGAGTGCTCCGAGCCGTAGTTCGGGTCGGCAAGGATCTCGGTTATTGCAATGAGAATCGGAAGGTGTTCTGGTTTGCACCCAGCCATGACCGCGTTCACGGCGATTGACCAAATCGTAAGATCGCGGCCCGACGATGGAGCGACACCAAGTGTCTTCCACGGGTCGTGACCTGAACCGTCGAGGTAACGCTCGACCTTGTCTCTAGTCGGCGGGATGATCGCGTTGCCATCACTCCACCCGGCAGTGGTGAAGTGTTCGTTGATTTCATCGATGGTCCCGGATGCGGCGATGTCAAGCGCTGCAGGCTCGGTGCTGTTAGCGGCATCGAGGGTCTCGTCGTCGGTGAGCCCTGCGATGATGTCGTCGACCGTCCTCTGTATGAAGTTGGCAATCATTGTGTCGGCTGACTGGGCGTCGACATGGCCGACGGTGACTGCGAGGGGAAGGCCGTCATAACCCAGCCCGCGGGCAGTGGCGGCTGCTTGGCCGGCGAAGCCTTCACAGACGATCGACACCGACGGGATGCCGGCTGATTCAGAAGCTATGGATGCCCGCATCACGGCGGGCGTGCAGCTACCTCAACAGCCCATCCCGGACACAACCGCATCCACGTGGCGTTTTCGGAGGTCGTCTCCAAGGCAAGCGACCCGCTCCTTTTCGTCGGCTCCATGCAAGTTGCCGAACTCGGTGTAGTCGACGATCTCCACATCTAAAAACCGCGCCTCTAACTGTTCGGCCAAAACCGGGAACAGTTCGTCACCACGAAATAGATAGTCCCATAAGAATGCCACCCGTTTGCCAGCCAAGGTGTCGAGGCGTGCTGCGCGGCGCCGCTGCTGGATACCCCTCGGGGATCGTGGCCACACAACGTCATAGATAGGTTCCATGGCCACAATTAGATCATCAAAAGAACCGCTTAGCTCTTGCTCGGACCTAGCTCGAGATGACGTTGGAGTCGACGCCACCTTGCACCCCATCGACGTTTTGGCGGAACGAGTATTGCCACACGAGCCACTCGTCGTTATCCGGGCGGTTCCAAAGTGAACGTTGCCACTGCTGTCTTGAGTTGGTGATGTCTTCCAGATACTCAAATCCCGACAACACATAGAAAATGATGGGGCCTCGTTCAGCCTCAATCAGGTCAATCATCTTGAGAACCTCAGACCGGACCTGCTCCTGAGATACTGCCTGGGAGCACTGTCCGTGACCCTCAATGTCAATGGCCAGTGGGAGATCGGCATCGGCGGGCACAGTTGCGAGAAAGTTCTCGGCCTGGAGGACCCCATCGGTGCAGGTTCGGAAGAAGTGGTATGCAGAGACTTCGAGCCCTGCTTCTCTTGCTTGAACCCAGTTTTCACTAAAGAGCGGATCGATCCAGTCGCCGCCTTCGGTTGCCTTTATGAACGCGAAGTCAATCCCGTCGTCGGCAACGGCTTGCCAGTCGATCATGCCTTGGTGATGCGAGACATCAATTCCCAACCGCTCGCCGGGAAGTAGCTCTGGACGGTAATTCGGTAACCACAAGAACCATAAGATCGCAGCCACCGAGGCAAGGGCTGCTGTCGCAACCGCAAACAGGCGCAGCGCTCTCCAGTTCACCGGCCCAACTATGGCATAGGAGGTGTCTTAAGTTGCCGCAGGCGGCTGGTGTAGGGGCCCCAACGCCAGACCATTTCGTCTCCGTCGAGATAGCGGGTTACGACGACTACGCCTCGGTCGTTGGGGTACAGGTTTAGACGGCCATCTTCGAATCGGGCCGCAACTGAAACCTGGGCGCCGCCCTCGCCAACGTCGTTCACGCCGCCGGCAAGTGTTCCGTCGGCGAACATGTCGTGAATTACTCCGCCCGCGGTAATTACTACCCGTTCGCCCGCTTGTTCCACTCTTTCGATGTGGCCCTTCATTGGTCCGCTGTGCGCCTTCCACACTCCACGAAGGTCAGCGGCCCCGTCGGCTAGCGGCTCGTCACAGCAAGCCAAAACTGGGGGAGGCCAGCTCTGCCAACCACCGGGCGGGGTCTTTGCAACCGCAACATCACGAGCCAGTTTGGTGGCCGATGAACGGCTGGCGGCAAAAGGGGTGGGCTCATAGTGCTCTGACCCGGTCGGCGGTGTCGGCGGGTTGCGGCGAATCCGCAGCGGTGCGAACACCATCGACCCGAGAACCTTGGCAACGTCGACAATTTTCATGTCGTCAGTTCCAAGTTTGGGTGGACTATCTGCTCGCAGCCTGTTCCTTTGAGCACGCCGTCAACGCGGGCCTGGTCGGCGTCGCCAAGCCCGGCGTATGCGTCGCGCAACCAGCGCAGGCACTTGCCCTGATAGCCGAACGGCGCCTGACGATACTCACGGGATTCCCCGTCGAGCCCCGTGATTTCACACACGACCTCTTCGGCTCCTGACATCAGCGCTTGAGCGTTCGCTACCAGGAACGGGGCATAGGTTCGCCCACACTCGGTAAGCAGATCATTGATTGCGGGGTCGAGGTTATCGATAGTCGCCCAACCGTCGTCGCCATCAACTGGCAACCATGAGAGATCGTCGGTTCGTTCCACCCAGTGAATGACTTTAGGAGCTTCATCGACTGCAACTTGCATCGATGTCGGGTCGAACTGGACGAGTTGTGTGAGTTGGCCGAAGATTCCGAAGTCGCCGCGTCCGGGGCGGTCGCCCAGCAGGAAGTCGCCACGTGAGATCCGTGCTTGCAAGATGGCCAGCACTCGACGGTAGGAGTCTTCGATTAGCGGGGTGTTCCATTCGGTCGAGCCGACAAGGGCCCGGCGGGTGATCTGTCGATTCGTCACGAAGTCATAGCCCTGTTGTGCCTGGTCCGAATCGAGTTGGAGGTTACGGCCAAGGGGTAGCAGCTTGCCGGCTTTGTCTATGTCGGGCTCATACGCCCATCGGTAGTGATACATCATCTTGGTGACCCACTCGTCGCCGAAGTCTTCAAGGAGCATGTCGATGAAAGCAAGCGCCGGGTCAGTCGGCACGACGCTGCGGTCGGAGTACTCGGTTTCGAGTCGCATGATTTGTGGTGAGGAGTCGACGGTGATGTCGCTATAGCCGCCGCCGATTTCGTTGGGGTATGCGATGACGGGGATGATCGGCACTGGGGGAGTCGGCAGGTCATCCCATTTGGAATCGCGCAATACCCATTTGAACGGGATTTGGCGGTAACGCAGCACGGCGCGCATCTTGCGGGTGTAGGGAGACCAGTACTGGCCGGCCAAAACGAGGGGAGGCATGCTGTGGACCCTAATTCTCATTTCAACCAATTGCCAGTTGAAGGCGCAATACATTAGGGTCGCAATGATGAACGATCACTACACCCTGTATGGCGCTCCCGTGTCGTTGTATACCGGCAAAGCCCGCTCCTATCTGCGCTCTCAGGGCATCCCCTTTGTTGAGGTGTCGCCGGGCAGCGATCGCTACCTCAACGAGATTGTGCCCACGGTTGGCCGCTGGATCATCCCGTGCATGGAGACGCCTGACGGCACGATCATCCAAGACGGCGCCGACATCATCGACCATTTCGAGCGTGGCCCGGGCCAGCACCTGCGAAAGTCCAGCGCATATCCAGAGTCGCCGCTGCTACTGGCAGTCGCTCACGTCTTCGAACTGTTCGGCGGCGAAGGTCTGCTGCGCCCCGCCATGCACTACCGCTGGAACTTCGATGAACAGAACTTGGCCTTCATCGCATCAGAATTCGCCCTCACCATGCCCCAAGAGCTCTCCGCCGAACAAGCCGAGAAAATGTTCCTCCACAGCAGCGGGCGGATGCGCAAGGCAGCCACGGTGTTCGGAGTCACCCCCGAATCGCAGCCGCTAATCGAAACCGCATTCCACGAGTGGCTCGATTTGTTCAATGCGCACCTCGTCAACCATCCCTACCTGCTTGGCAACCGTCCGACCATTGGTGACTACGGTCTGATTGCTGCCATGTGGGCCCACCTTTACCGAGATCCGGCTCCGTCCATGCTCATAAAGCAGAGGGCGCCGCGTGTAGGTCGGTGGGTCGAGCGGATGACCACCACCGAGCGTTACCAGCACGAGTACGTCGGCGATGACGATGAACTCATTTCCGATGACAAGCTGCCGGCGACGTTGGTAGCCATGATGAGATACGTCTCGGAGGAATACCTCCCTGAGATCTCAGCCCATGTTGAAGTGGCCAACCAGTGGCTAGCAGAACATCCCGAGATTGAGGCTGGAACTAACGGGCTAGATGATCCGGCGACACGGGGTCTAACCGGTGGTCGAGGTCTAATTGCCGGGGGTGCGGCAACCTTTGCGTGGCGAAGCATCGAACTGACTACAAGCGTCATGCCGTACCGGTTCTGGCTTATGCAACGCCTCCAAGACGACCTCGCCACAGCCTCTGACGGTCAAGTCGTCAAAGTCCGTGAGGTGTTCGCCGAGGCTGGCATTGACGCACTGCTCGATTTGCGAACCATTCGTCGAGTGGAGCGTTCTGGCCATCTAGAAGTGTGGGGTCCACTCCTATGATTCCTATGCGCAACTTCAAGTCACCGACGGCACTCCGCCCTCCGTCTGATTCCGAACCCGTGGATGGACGGTCCGCCCGCCGGCAGCGCAACCTCGACGCCGTGCTAGATGTTGTTCTTGAAATGTTCGCCGAGGACATGATGTTTCCGTCGATCGAGCAAGCTTCGAAGCGTTCCGGACTGTCGTTGCGGTCGCTGTATCGATACTTCGCAGACCCTGGTGAGTTGGTTGAAGCGGCAATCAAGCGCAGTCAGGCTCAGGCCTCCGAGTTGACCCACCTCGCCCAGATCGGTCAGGGTCCGTTCAAACAAAGACTCGACGACTTCGTTGCGATGCGACTGCGACTGTATGAAACCAACGGCTCAATGTTCCGGGCGACAGTCCACAACGCGGCCCACAATTCCAGGGTCCGTGACGAGCTTGATAAGAACCGACAGTGGCTGCGTGAACAGTTCGAACTTCAGTTCGGTCCCGAGTTGAAAGAGATGTCGCCGCGAGCACGTTCTTCGGCAATCGAAGCAGGCAACACGTTGACTCAACTCGACTCGATCGACCTGCTGCGTCGCGTTCGCAACCTCTCGGTCGCCAAAACAAAAGTCGTTCTAAGCGATTCGCTGACCGTTCTACTGGCTCCCGATCCGGACCGAAGATCTCCCTGAACCCGCATACTCGCTAGTGTCAGAAACGACGTTATGGCGTATGGTTCTGACACTAGCAAAGCCGACGATGCCTTTGACGCCCACCGCCGATGAGGCACGGGCTGTCCACGTCGTGCTTGATCCACGAAATCCGGTGTTGCGGCGAACAAGTACGGCCGTAACCGCTTCATCGCGCTGCCCCTTGCCGAGGTCAGAAGGGCCGCAAGCTCTGGCCATTCAACTCGGACTGCTGCGGGTAACCGATGCGACTGTTACTCCTGATGACTGAGCTGCCGCTACCAGTCGTTGGATTGTCGTGCGAGTACTCACTTTGTTTGGCCGAGGCGATCGCATCAAGTTGCCAAGCCGCTCCATGTCGACTCTGATGACTCCGTTACCGGCTGGTGGAAGTAGCTCGCCAACCACGGTGGAATCGGCAACGAACTGCTCGGGGGCAACAGCCAACCAGCCGACTAATTGGAGGACTCCATCGGCCTCAGCGTCAGATGCATCGGCGAAGCGCCGAATTGTCGATGCCGCTACACCAACTTCTCTTGAGAGCTGCGCCCACGTTAAGTCGCAATCCGCCCGCGCCTTATCTATCGCTGCGCTGAGCTGGCTCAGATTGAACAGTCCGGTCACAATTTGCAATGCTACTTTTAGATCGAAGTCACTCGCTGTAGCTCTCGTCGATACCCGTGATGGTCATTCATCGCGTAACGCAAGACGGAGAGGTGTTCGTCCATACATACTTCGGTCGGCGTGCCCAACGGCGCTACTTTCTTCATCGTGACCGGAGAAGTAACTGCGTTGGCCGTGTACGGGTCGCTCAGCCCGGGAGAGAAGCACCACTGGGTTGTTGGTGGCATTAAGGGTGACTGGGTGCCCGGTGTCGCCCGGGGTTTCGAGTTTGAAATCACTTGGGGCCGGCCGAGGGGTACGAGGGTTTCTTGCCTGAGACAACGGCAATCACGTGTCGGTCATGGCGTTGTTTTCAGACATGCTGCACAAGAACTGGCGATCGGTTGATGAGTGACCGATAGTTAGCGACAAAAGGGAGCTGAGGCGGCGGCAGAGTTGGCCGATGCAGGAATCGATGTGCTTATCACCGGTATTGATTTGGTCGATGCTTTCGCGGCCCGATCAACACTCAATCTCGATCTGATCGAAGCGAGTGTTTCGTCGTGGGAGCCGGATCGGCAGTTCGATCTGATCACCAGCGTTCACGGTTTGCACTACGTGGGTGACAAGCTTGGACTCGTCACACGTTGTATCAGTTGGCTCAAGCCAACCGGGTTATTTGCCGCAAGTTTCGACGCTGCTGGAGTGCTGGTCGAGGGCTGGAGCTCAGCTCGTATCGCCAGCGTGCTCACTGGGGCTGGGTTGGAATATGACGCTCGTCGCAAGCTCCTTCGAGGCAAGGGTCACGCGTTGCTCTCCTTGCCGTTTCGTTACTTGGGAGCCGACGCCGAGGCCGGGCCGAACTACACCGGCCAACCAGCCGTTGGATCCCACTATGCGATGCAGGTTGGTCTTGGCGACGAGGTCAAGTCGCTGTTGGCCCGGGTGATTGCGGATAAGGACGACCCTAGGCCTTGACCGGTCTGCGGTGCGGGCCAGAACAGTCGTACCGTTCGTGAATGGCTCGAATCATCGGTAGGCATACTCCCTAGATGACATTCCATGTACGCCACCTTGGCAACATCTACAACGTTCATCGCTGTTAGCTGCCGAACTTGGTCGGCACAGTCTCTATGTTGAGCTGCCCAGCCAGGCCCGCGGTGCGGTGCACGGCTAGCTCCTGCCATTCGGCTGAAGTCGACATCTCCCAAAGTTCGACCCGAGACGGATATTGGGCAATAGCAACTTCGTCCCAAAGGTCATCCACCTGACCAAGGGCCAGGAAGGTCACGTCGCCAGCGAAGGTGACTGTGCCCCCGTACTCGCCGATCAACTTGCTGACGCCTCGTCCGTAGATTTGGTAGGCCTCGCGCCCGGTCAGCGTGGTCTCACGGCCATCTTCATATTCGGCGTGCTCTTTGAATTTGAGCAGGTTCACCATAGAGATCGGGCCCTCGGGACCTGGCTGCATCATCTCTTGGATACGGTCGCTGCTAGTTGGCATTACTTCGTTGGTTACGTTCATGTTCGTTGTCCTGTCATCTCTGCTCGCCCAGAATGGGTTAGCAACTCCATCATTTCTCTGGCCACCATGGGAGCGGCGTTCTGGTTCTGCCCGGTCACCAAATTCCCGTCTACGACCCAGTGGTTGGCTAACGGGTCTCGTCGTCTGGTCTCGGATTCGAACTCGGCCCCGGCCTTTCGAAGTTCGCGCTCGGGATGGTGGGGAGTTAGTGAGATCCCGAGCTCTTCGACCTGCTTGTTAGTCACAGCAGAGATCTTGCGCCCAGCTACCAGTATCGAACCGTCGGTTGCCTTGGCGTTAAGCAGGCCAAGCGGTCCGTGACACACACCACCAATAACAAGCCCGTTGGCATTGGCCTCGGTCATCTTGTTGCCAAGCGCTTCGGAAAAGCCGAAGTCGAAGGCTGCGCCCCAGCCGCCGGCGAGGAAGACCAAGTCGTAGTCGGTCATATCGAGCTCACCGATTGCCAGGGACTCGGTGACCTTGGCTTTGAACTCATCATCGGCCAGGAAACGATCATCCTCGGCCGTCCGGATCACGGGTTTGATCGACTTCGGGTCAACAGGGATTACGCCCCCGAGCGGACTGGCCACATCAACGCTCATGCCTGCATCTAAGAATGCGTAATACGGAACAGTCATCTCGCTGGCGAACACTCCGGTGGGCTCACCGATGTCGAGCACCCCAACGTTGGTTGCCACAACCAGCGCTCGGCGACCGGCAAGGTTGAAGCTGGTGGCATCTTCGTCGGCCGGATGCATACCGAGTTTCTGCACGAGCCGGCGCAGGGCACGGGCGGGTGGTGGTACGGACTTGGTCAAAGGGCCTCCAATGGGTTGGCGAACTTCATACGGCCAAGGATTGTTGCGTTCAGGAACAGCTCGGGCGCGCTCGGCCTTTAGAGCCGACTGCATCTGGGAGAACACACCGGCAATGGCGGCATCATCGGCGATGTCGTTCCACCGGTTGTTTGCTTCGGACGGGTCACTATCGAGGTCATAAAGCTCCCACTGGTCGGGCAGGGGAGAAGTGCGATACTGATCCGTACCGGGGCCACCACTGGCGGCAAGGTGCTTTACCCCGGGTTCAGTCCAGGTTGCGGGGTCATCAAATACCCGAACCAACTTCCAGAGCACACCATCGACCCGATAGACCAGACCCTCAAAGTTGGAGGCAACATGAGCTGGGGTGCTGATGCGCAACGGCAGCGGAGGCGCCGACTCACGGCCGATTCGGCGAGCCAACCCAGACGCGCCACTGTCTCCTTCGAGCATGTTGTCACACGTCATCATGTAGACGACTCGCTGCGGGTCCGCTTTGGTTGGGTCGGCGACAACCGGCATCAAGTTGCGGCCAGGTAGCGGGTGGACTTCGGTGAATGTTTCGGAAAGCACCGCAGCGGTTTCGGTTTCGTTGATGCCAGCAGCCGCCAACAAGGTCGGGATGATGTCAACATGTGACGTTGGGGCGTTGTCGAGGGTGACTCCGGTAGTTGGTTTCGTACCCACCCGGGCAATAGCGAACGGCACACGAGTGGCTTCGTCGTAGAGGTTGAACCACTTTTGGTGCAGGCCGCCGTGGGCACCTAACAGATCGCCATGATCCGATGTCCTCACAATTACTGCGTCACGGGCGTTGTTGGTGGCGGCCCGCCGGACGCGGTCAATCGGGGCATCGACCTCGGCGTGAAGTCGGTAGTACAGATCGCGATATTCCTGTGATCGTTTGTGGTAGGCAGCATTCACTGCTCGTTGTGGGCCGTACCCGCTGGCATAGGTCTCGCGGAAGGCGATCTGCGCTGCCGGTTTGGTGGCTAGGTCTTCGTTCGCAGTTGGGGCCTCTGCAATTGTCGGGGGATCAAGCGGTGAAGCGTCGAGGGGATTACCCCGTCGCGCCCAGGCCGGAAACAACACGATGTCGTGCGGATTTACAAAACTGGCGACCAGTAGGAAAGGTCGCAGTGCGGCTGGGTCTCCGGCGGCTCGCCGCTGGTAACGATCTTCAAGCCAGGCCACGACTCGATCCGCGATCAGCGGATCTCGACGAACACCAGTATCACGCAACCGACCACCATGGGGCTCGGGTCCAACCCAACCCGAGAAGCCAAAGGCGTCAAGCGCGTCGGCCTCACGGTATTTCTTCACGCCGTCGGCCAGGACGTTGCCATCGTCGTCGTTAGTGTCGATCCGGTTCCCGTCTTCATCGTGGAGGTCGGCGTGGCTGATGTGCCACTTGCCGTCGTAGTGAGTGTCATAACCAGCAGCTCGGAACCAGTGCCCAAGTGTTGGCAGTTCGCCTTGACGCAGCCAGCGCATGCGGGTGTCGTCGTGGCTTTTCCCAAGCCCGTCGGTCTGGGTGACGCCGTGCACTTGGGGATACTGGCCGGTAAAGATCGTCGGTCGGCTGGGTACACATGCTAGCGATCCGGTGTAGTGGCGACCGAAGTTGACGGCGTTGTCCTCGAACCAGGTTGCGCCGGCGAGGGTCTTGCGGCGCCAAGCGGTGACGTCGGCGCTTTCGTACCAAGGCGCGGCTCGTTCCTCGTCGGTCATGATGACGATGACGTCGGGCTTGGGTTCAGACACGAGTACCCCACAGTGCAGCGGTTAGCCCGGCCAGCATTTGGTCCGAAGCCTCACCGAGTTTCTTGCCTACAACCTTCGCTATCAACTGCTGCGGTGGGCGAGGGCCGGCATCCACATCGGAGGTAAGCGTCACCTCTGTCTGGTGGCCATTTGGGCTCAGGCGCCAGGTATTGGTCACCCTCTTGATGGCAGGCGGCAGTCCCGTGATCTCATAAGCGAGTTGCTGCTCGGGCTCCCACACCTTGACCGTTTCCAGCACGGTTGTGCCGCCGCTTTGAATCCGTCGAACCGTGCCAACATCGCTGGTTTGTTTGGTCATCAGGCAGGAGTGGTCAACGTTGGACGCCCAGCCGCTAATGGCAGCGAAGTTCGCCAGTATGGCCCAGACTTCGCTGGGTGTTGCGTTGACCGACACTGTGCGCTCCACAACCGCCATGCCGGGTCAGCCTTTCTCTGCTGCGTCTGCCAAGTCCATGTCAGCAGAACCTAGAGAACACATGAATCAAGTGCAAGTCCGACTCGCAATACTTTAGGAGTCGCTGCGGGCTATGCCGAAAGCGGAACGACACTCTTCGATGCCATGCATCAATATGTCATCGCGACGATTCGCCTCCCAGGTCGAGCGCAGCAACCGCCAGCGTTGCCCAAGATCTGGCTTTCCGTCGCATGTCGCCCATGCCGTTCCGTTGCGCTCGTACCCGAGTCGCTCCGATACGCCGTTGGAACCGGCGTTGGTCAAGCCGGCTTCGCTGCACGCTTCGGCAGCGTTCAGTCCCTCGAACGCAAGATGCAAGATCGCTGACCTTATCTCGGTACCGATTCCACGGGAGCGAACATCTGACGAGAGCCAGGAGAAAGTCTCGACCGTGCCGAACGTCTCGAACTCGTCGCCAATCAGATCTTGCATACCGACAGGTTCGCCGTCGACCATCACCACGAAGTGCAAACGCCAGCGATCTGGAGTTACGGTGCCTCGGCCCCGCCATATCCCTTGTAGCCATTTGTTCACCCGTAGGTCCGGGTCTGGCTCATAAGCCCAAAACGGATCGTCGTATGGTGGTGGGTCATCGTTGGCCTTGCCGGCATGAACCAGTGGGGCGAGCCGCTCAAGCAGATCGTCGGTAGCTCCGTGCAGTTCGAGCCGAGGGGTAACGATCCGCACGTTCAGGGGTGGGTATGGCGACATAGCTGTGACACTACTTTGCGTAGCCTTGGCCGCAGCGAGATTAATCGCAGCGACCAGCACGGATCCAGAAATGTGGCAATCTTTGAACATGTCTCCAACACAACATTCCGGACCGCACGCTGTGACAACCGATGCTGAATTGGAGGCACTGATCGGCTCACCTGATGAGCGAGTCAAGATGAAGCTCCTTGCCGAGATTGATGACACGGCCCGAGATTTCATCGAGCGCTCTCCGTTTGTTGTGGTGGCCACGTGTGATTCCGAAGGCCGCCAAGACGCATCCCCTAAGGGTGATCCACCGGGATTTGTTCACGTGATCGATTCCACAACGCTTGCGATTCCCGAACGGAAAGGAAACGCGCTCGGCTTTGGACCTCGCAACATTTTGTCTACCGGCCGCATCGGGCTGATCTTTATGGTGCCAGGGCAGCGTGAGACCTATCGGGTCAACGGGACTGCTCATTTGACTCGTGATCCGGAGCTGCTCGATCGGCTCTCCGTGTCGGACAAGCCTGCGTTGATGGCCACAGTTGTTGAGGTGGAGGAGGCATTCTTCCATTGTGGCAAAGCGATGATTCGCTCGAAGCTGTGGACCTCGTCCGACGAGGCTGAAGCTGACCGCCGACCCATCGCTGAGCAGATCGGCGGAATGATGGGCGACAAAAAGTTCGTAGAGGTGGTCGCTGCCAGTCTCGAAGAGAACTACCGCGACAGCCTGTACTGACTTCTCTGGGACGGCGCGTCCGCGGGCGCGCATGGGTAGATGCTTGTGGTGGCATACGAGCTATTCGACCCCAGTTCCCACTCAAAGTTAGTGTGCGGTGTCGGCACGTTGCATCGAGATGGAGAAGGTAGAAGATGAGTGAGTCCCAAGTCGGAGAGGTGCTGATCGAGGCGGAGGAGTTCGACGACTACGGCGGCTGGACACTTGAGTCCCAATTCGCTCCCGAAATGGGCTCGCCCTACTTGCTGGCTCACGGTAATGGTCGGCCCGTTGACGACGCTCAAACCAGTGTCGATATCGCCAAAGGTGGCACGTACTCGGTTTGGGTTCGGGCCAAGGACTGGGTTCCGGCCCATCATCCCGGCCGCTTCGAGGTATCGCTTGGGAACGTGAGGCTGGACACGGAGTTCGGCGCAAACGGGCAAGACTGGGGCTGGCAGTCAGCTGGCGATGTAGATCTCGACGCTGGCCCTCTGGAGGTGAGCTTGCACGACCTGACCGGGTTCGCCGGTCGCTGCGACGCAATCTTCCTGAGCCTTAACGGCAACGAACCGGTTGAAGGTGCTGGTCCCGACGCCCGCGACTGGCGGCGTCGGCTCCGAGGCCTACCCGAACAGCCTGAGCCTGAGGGGCCTTTTGACTTGGTGGTTGTCGGGGGTGGGGTGACGGGCTCGGTTGGTGCGCTGGTGGCCGCTCGTCTCGGTTTGCGGGTGGCGGTTGTGCAAAACCGGCCGGTGCTAGGCGGCAATGCCAGTGTCGAAATCGGAATCGGTCCTCGGGGTGAGAAGGGGGCCACTGTGGCCGAAGCCATTGCCCGCACTCCCGATGGTGACCTGCAAGTTGGCCGGCTCCTCGAGTCCGAGCCGAACGCAACGGTGATTCTCCATCACCAGGTCTTCGATGTCGTAATGGCCGGCGATGCCATCGAGTCCATTGACGCCCGCGAGGCTGTCTCCGGTCGCGAGATCAGGATCTCCGCATCGCAGTTCATCGACTGCACCGGCACTGCCATCCTCGGTATTCTCGCCGGTGTGCCCACGATGTTCGGCATAGAGGCCGCTGATGAATACGGCGAAAGTCACGCACCTCCAGAACGCCTCGATCAACATCACGGGAATACGATCTTCTTCCGCACCCGGATGGCAGACGAACCCGTGGAGTTCCCCGAAGTGCCGTGGGCGACGGAGGTGGCAAAGGATTTTGCCGACCTCGGCGGCCAAGCGAAAAAGCCCGGCGAAGACAACGGGGACGGTCCTGTCGTGGAGGCGTTCCGGCCACCCACCGACGACAACTTCGCCAACCTCACGCGGCGGCTGACCCACTACTGGGAGTACGGCCAATGGTGTGACCCCTACACCGAGGCCGAGCACATTCGTGACCATCTTCTCCGGGCGGTCTACGGGACTATGTCGAACGTGAAGTCGATGGAACCCGACAAGTGGGCGAACCTAGAGTTCGACTGGGTCGGCAACGTTGCTGGACAAGGCGAGTTCCGTCGTTACATAGGTGACCATGTGCTTAGCGAGAATGACATCGTCAACCACGTTGAGTTCCCCGACGCCGTGGTTGAGAACTCGGGAGCATTTTGTTTGCATCACCCCATCCACGAAGACTACGACTTCCGGCTGAAGGACTGGACGTGGGATACCCGCGATGAAGAACCGTTCGACATCCCGTTTCGCTGTTTGTACTCGGCACACGTTTCGAACCTGATGATGGCGGGCAAACATATCAGTGTCACCCATGTGGCCGGCTCGGTCTGCAAGTTCATGGGCAACGGCGCTCAGCACGCCATCGCCACCGCTGCTGCGGCCGCAGTTGCAATCAAACACGGGGCAACTCCCCGCCAGGTCCACGACAATCACCTCGACGAACTCAAAACCCTCGTGGCCGACGCCCGTGGGGGGACTTGATCCCAGAAAAGAAATTTGAGTTTTTTGTGTCGAATTTTGGCGAGTGCTGCGACATGTAGGCAAAGGAACCGAAACAGTCGGTTCCATGTAGCCAACTAGGCGCCAGTCATGACTAAGCATCAGCCAATCAGCGTTACCGTCGAGCGGACTATCCCCGCCCCGCCCGAGACCCTCTATGACATCGTCACTGACGTTGGTCGGATTGGCGAAATGAGCCCCGAGTGTCGGGCAGCCGAATGGGTCGGAAAGACCGACGGCCCCGACGTCGGCGCACGGTTCAAGGGCAAGAATGAACTCGGTAAAAACAAATGGAACACCAAGCCAACGGTCACAGCCGCCCAGCGGGGCCAGGTCTTTGAATTCAAGGTGCCGATGGGCTTTGGCCCAACAATTTTCAACCACTAACTACAATCAGAAAGCAAAACAATGGAATACATGATCCTTCTCAACTCAGACGAGAGCGCAGCTCCAGACTTCGCGCCGGGAACGCCAGAATTCGACGCAATGATGGGCGAGTGGATGGCGTTTAACGCCGAGCTCGCCAAGGGCGGTCACCTTATTGGTGGCGCCAGCCTTGCCCCCACCGGCACGGCCACCACACTGCATAAGTCACCCGAAGGCAACACCACCACAGACGGGCCATACGCCGAGACCAAGGAACAGCTTGGCGGATATTATGTTGTCGAAGCTGCCGACCTCGACGAGGCACTGGACATCGCCGCCCGGGTTCCGATCCCATACGGCTCATTCGAAGTCCGACCGATTGCCTTCAGGCCCGAGGTCTGATCGAGCACTGGCAAGTGTCCACCGTAGAGATGGCCACCGCTCGCCGACTTGCCCGTAACCCGGCCGAAATTCGACATCTAGACCGACGCATCGCCGCCACAACTTAGTGAGCTAAATGTCCGACGCTGAACGAGGGCCCTCCGGAGTTTCTGTGTGAAGTTTCAGCGAACTCCGAGCATGCCGGACAGCGGGTGACGAGCGAATGGCGGCAGTCGATGACGTGGTCTAGGAATCTTCGGGTATTGCGTAGTTTCTTGATGTCGCTGTCCACTATTTGGCGCCGTCGGCGTATGGCCGCCCTACGCCCAGCCTCCCTGCTGTGCAGCACTACTCGGATCTCCTCCAATGAAAGTCCCGCTCCCTTGCAAGCAACGACGATCTGTAGTCTCGCCAGCATCTCATTGTCGTAGTTTCGGTAGCCGGCTGCGGTTCGTTCGGGCTGGATCACGCCCACGTCTTCCCAATGGCGCAGAACGTGAGTCTCGACACCGAGGTGCTCCGCAACTTCTCCGATCCTCATAGTTGCCTCTGTTGTCATAGCTGAGAGTATGAACAATGCCTTGCCTTCAGGTCAACCTGAAGGTTTACGATCCTGGCATGTGCCAAAAAACCGACCGAGAAACGTACCGAGAAACTCTGAAGTGGCAGGGGCGAGAAATCGCGACGAGTGTGACCGGCACCGGACCGTCCCTGATCTTGTGTCACGGCACTCCGTTCAGCTCTTCAGTGTGGGATCCGGTCGTTGCTCACCTAGGTGATGTGTTTGAGGTGTACCGGTGGGACATGCCCGGATATGGCGCTTCATCTCGGGGGGAGCGGGTTCCTGTCGATCTCGACTCACAGTCCAAGGTCTTGAAGATGCTCATCGACCATTGGGGTCTGGATCGTCCGGCAGCTGTTGGTCACGACATTGCCGGCGCAGTGACCACTCGCGCCCATCTTGTGCACGGCGTAGATTACAGCCGACTCTTGTTGCTCGACGCAGTAGTCGTCCAGCCGTGGGGGTCGCCATTTTGGAACCTGGCGCAGGAGCACTCGGAGGTGTTTATGCAGCTGCCAGCCAACATGCACGAAGCGCTGCTAGGTCAGTATCTCACTGGAGCGACGCTGCGCGATCTGACCGTCGATGAACAGGCCCAGATCGCCGGGTCTTGGATCGGGGCCGAAGGGCAGGCTGCGTTCTACCGTCAAATACGCGACGTTCATCGACGACACACCGATGACCTTGAACCGTTATTAGGGCAGATGAGATGCGAAACAGTCGTTGCGTGGGGCGTCGAAGACGTGTGGCTGCCGATTGGCACTGGCCGTCGCCTCGCCGAGTTGCTCGGCATCGAGCTCATCGAAATCGCTGACTCTGGGCACCTCGTGCAATACGATCAGCCCGAACGATTGGCCAACCTTCTAACTGACATCGCTGGGTCTCGGGGATGATGTCCGCTCTTCGTCGCTGGCGAAGCGAATCACGCGTTGAGGGAAAGGGATCTCGATGTTTCGCTCGCGCAGGGTTCGATGCACGCTGCGAGCAGCTTCATCGGTCACCCTCCATTTATCTGCAATAGATGGCAGATGCCAGAAGTGAATTGAGATATCAACACCGGAGTCGCTGAAGGTGTGAACGTAGGCTTGGGGTGGAGGCGTGTCCAGAACGCCCTCTACCTGTACGGCTTCAGCCAGGATTTCTACGACCTCGTCCAGGTTCGAGTCGTATCCAACTGACACGTCCAATGTTGAGCGCCTTCGCCCGACTGATGTGTGGTTTACGATCGGCGATTTGATCACATCAGCACTTGGGAGACGCACTGTCTCTCCGTCGGGCGTAACCATGGTGACGGTTCGAGAATCTATGCCTCGAACTACGCCCTCAAAGTCGTCGGATTCAACTTCGTCACCCCGGCGAAACGGCCTTCGGAACTGCAGCAAGATCCCAGCCACAAAGTTCTCTAGAACGTCCTGCATCGCGAACGCAAGCGCCACGCCCACAAGACCGAGTGCCCCAAGCAGGGGAGTAACCGCAACACCGATTGCGTCCATTGCGTACACAACACCCAGTGCCACAATCAGATAGCTGGCCAAGCGCCCGGCTAGCAGGACTCCGTGTCCTGCTTGAGAGCGAGTGACCAGATTGCTCGTGCTACGTCTGACCAAGGAGGCGGCGACGATCGAAAGTAGGAATATGGCCGCGGCAGTTATCCACTGCCTAACCTCGACGCCGGCCAGTGTGCGGGTTAGTTCCTCAACGCTGGGTTCAGGAACCTCAACTGGAGCTTGTGCCTGTGTGATCGCGCCCACTATTGAGTTCATACCCAGATAGGCAGTTTTTAAACTGATTTACCGAAGATGAGGATTCTTTTGCAAACGTGTCATGGAGATCAGTCGGTCGTGACTTGATTAGGTAATGAGTTCAGGAGACGAAGAGTTCTATCGAAAGCATGCGTACAGCTTTCTCCAGGCGTCCTACGCACTGGTCGGTCCGCATGCGGCCGAGGACGTCTTCTCCGCCGCGATTCTTAGCGTGCTGGGAACTCAACGGTGGAATCAACTTGATGATGAAGCCAAACGGAAATATCTCTATCGAACGATGGTCAATCAGGCCCGGCGGTGGGGGCGTCGAGAGGGTAAGAGAGGTCAGATCGAAGCGATTTTCTCGCTCCGGGACGTTGTGGGTTCGCCAACAGTAGAGATGCCTGACGCAACCTGGGAAGTCGTGAGTTCGCTGAGCGTTCGTCAACGAGCGGTGGTTTTTCTGACGTATTGGGAGGATCTCGATACAAGAACAGTGGCCGAGACGCTCGGGATCTCCGAAGGATCTGTTTACAAGCACCTCGACCGAGCCCGCAAAGCACTCCGGAGGAAGATCGATGCCTAGGCGGCCCATTGGTGACGAGGTCGACCAGGAGCTACGCCGCGCGATGGATGACATCGCCAGCGTGCCTGGTGCCGTTCCTGAGTTGGTGGACCTCGGCGTGCCTGTCGTTACCGAGAAACAGGAGACACAAATGAGCAAGGTGCAACGACTAGCGATCGCAGCAGCGGTACTACTTATTGGCGCAGTGTCGGCCCTACTCGTGATGGGTGGCGACCATGACGTCGCCGGCGACGGCAAGATCGAGGCTGGAGAACCAAGCGTGTTCGACCCGCTGGCCACCGAGCTAACCCATCAGTTTGTCGAACCCGAACCGGGGGCATATCGAGTTGACACGCTCGGCACGCCATTCTCGCTAGAACTACCAGAGTCGGTGTTCATTCAGAAAAACCGGGGAACATGGTTCGCTGTGTCAGCTCTAGATAGTGCTCGCCCAGGTGATCGAGGTCTGAGTATCTATCGAATCTCGCAGCTCTCCGATCCGACGCCGCTGCCGATTGAGTTTGGCGCTGATGATGAGCCGTGGCCGCCTGGCGACCTCGCCGGATGGCTGGACGCTGCCCCCCAAGAGATAGTGGTGACGAACCGAAACGACGACACCCGGATTGGTGGCCGGCCAGCACAGTCGGCTGAGTTGCGCCTGGTCTCGGTGCCACAATGTGCTGCGCAGAACAGACCGTGCGCTGCTATGGCAACCAACCACTTCGCCACCGTTTTTGAACTACTGCCCGGCGTACCCCACAAGGTGTGGGTTGTTGATCAAGGTGATCAAGACCCGGTTCTTATCAGTGCCGCAGCATTGGACCCGGACAGTGATTGGTTCACTACCGTCGACGAGATGCTGGCCTCACTTGCCTTCGGGGAAGTTGAGGAGAACCCCCTGGACGGCGACACTGCGCCTTGGCTTGTGGGTCTCAATTCCGAGTTACCTGCTGAGTCGGTTGACCTGTTGGCGCTCGGAGGAATTAGCGTTGAGCTACCCGAACAAAGCTTCAGTGTCCAAGACCAGACGAACGTGGAGCAACTGTTCGGTCTTAGCTCCGATGGTGAATCCACGATCTTTGTGACGAACCCGTTGAACGACGACAACGAGCCAGCCGCAGCTGATGAAATCGTTACTTTGCTTTCAACCAACAACGACGACTTTGTTGAGCTTGATTCCACTGTTGTGGACGGAATCGAGGCTCGTGTGTTTGATCTCCCGGGTAGTTCAGAGCTCGGTCTGGTTCTGACCGATGCCGCAGCCGAACACGGTTGGAGTCCACCACAGCTTGGCGGACTCGCCAGAGTTTGGCTTCTTGACCATCCGGACCGAGGTCTTCTCCTAATCGCCAGCCAAACGCCGGTTCAGGCTGGCAATGAGGAGCACTTCGCACTTTCAGAGCAGATTATTTCGACTCTGGAGTTCATAGATCTGGGGTCATGAGATCTAGCCGGCCATGGAGTGGAGTCCGATCATGTTGCCTTCGGTGTCAGAAATGATGGTCACGAAGCCGTGCTCTCCAATCGAGTATTTGGGCGCCACGATTGCGCCTCCCGCGGCCTCAACTCGGCCCGCTTCGACCGCACAGTCATCGCAAGAGAAGTAAACCATCGATCCGCCGGGGCCGGGTTTTGCGTGGGCCAGCTTGACGAGGGCACCGCCAGCGCCGTGGGAGCTGAAGTCATCACCGAAACCCCGCATCTCGACCGTCGGGTCGTTCGGGTCACCCATCGGGGTCAGCTTGGTGTTAAGCATCGTTTCGTAGAATTTCTGGGCCCGTTCCATGTCGTCGACGTAGATGTCAAAGAAGCCAATTTTGCGCATGAGAGTGTGTTCCTTCGGTAGGTGATGAAGGCCGTTTGCCTTCTTGAATTACCTAACCATCCACAGCTCAGCAAATATTGTAGATATCAGACATCGAACGTTTTCTTGAACTGGCCGGGCGTGTAGCCGGTCAGACTTCGGAACGAGTGGGTGTAGTGGGACTGGTCGCTGAACATCAGCAGATAGTTCTGTCGGAACGAATGTTGAAGCCGAAGCACCTTCAATAAGTCATGCGGAGTGAAACCTGTGGTGGTCTTTAGAGCACGCTGGAGCTGTCGCGGCGACAGCGCCGCCACTTCGGCCATGTCGCCAACACTTGTGATCTCATCCAAGTTCGTGAGGATCGCAGCCGTCACCGGGTTCGGGGCCACGAGGCCAGCGTCGCCGAGGCTTTCGACCAGCTCGCTGAAGACCACAGTTTTGCCCTCAAAGTCGAATTCGGCCGCCGCCGTGCCCGCCTCAACCAGGGGCAAGTCGCCCACGTAGGGTTCGCCGACGTAATGGTCGAAGGAGTCTTCGCGGTTGCCCCGCCAGGCGCCAGGGAAGAACTGCACGCCAGCGAAGTTGAATGACCGGCCGAGTTCGAGAGTTGTGTGGGTTGTCTGCAACTGGGTGACCCCGGCGATGCGCGGATCGTCCTGATTGAACAGCAGGTTGACGCAGGCGTCAGGCATGGCGTGCAGTGTGAAGTTGTCTGCAAGCTCGCGCTCAGTGCGCAACTCCCAGAAACAGTGCACCAATTCGCTCAAAGCCGGTGGTGGTGGCACTTCGCGATAGACCACAAACTCGACAGTCTTGGCTACGCCATCGCGCACCGGGTCATACATCAGCCGATCGTTACCGCGTCAATGATTATCTGCGCTAGTTGTGGTGCGGCATCTTCTTGGAAAAAGTGGTGTGCGTTCTGCACCGTTACATGCGGTTGGCCAGCAGCACCGGGCACCAACGCCAAGAACGGCTTGTCGCCGCCAGCGGTCACGGGGTCGCTGTCGCTGAAGCAGCAGATCAATGGCTTGTCCCATTTTTTGAACACTTCCCACGCCGCCTTGTTTGCAGGGACCGCTGGGTCCTCTACCGAAGTTGGAACTAGTGAAGGAAAGATGCGGGCGCCTTCTTTGTAGGTGTCGTCGGGGAACGGTGCGTCATATGCGGCAATCTCACCCTCGCTCAGTTCGGTAACGGTTGCGCTGTTTAGCAGGAATCCAATGTCGAACACAGGCGTGGTCTGGCTGAACTTCTGCCACTGCATAAAGGCGTCACTCGGCGGATGCTCGCCGGTGGGCAGGCCCGTGTTTCCAATGATGACGCGGGCGAACCGCTCTGGGTTTTCCGCCACCAGTCGCAAACCAACAAGGCCACCCCAGTCCTGGCCAAAGAATGTTGCGTCGGTCAAGTCCAGATGATCGACGATTGCTTCTTGCATCCAGGCCACGTGGCGGGCGTAGGTGTAGTCGGACTTTTCTGACGGCTTGTCGCTCTTGCCGAAACCAACAAGGTCCGGAGCGATGACCCGAAGACCGGCCTCGACCATTGGCGGAATCATCTTGCGGTAGAGGTAACTCCACGATGGCTCGCCGTGCATACATAACACGACCGGGCCATCGGCTGGACCCTCATCGAGGTAGTGCACACGAAGGGTTCCGCCGTCTTGATCGTCGATGTCGACGTAGTTGGGCGCGAAGGGGTAGTCGGGAAGATTGGCGAAACGATCGTCAGGGGTGCGGAGTGATTGCATAGTGGTTCTGCTTTCTGGGCAATTGAACTGAGAGAGTTAGCTGCGGGGTTGAACAACGACTCGGTGTAAGTCGTCGCCGACTTCCACTACGCCACCAAAGTGTTCGGCGGCGAGAGCTCGCCAGTCGGCTTCGGTGCCGCTCATCGGCATAGCGGGCACATAATGGGTGAGTATCAGAGTTGCCAGATCTGCCTTGGCCGCGGTTTGGGCGGCCTCGGCGGGGGAGGAGTGATAGTCAAGCGTGTCCTGCATACGTTGGAAGGGCACGTTGGCGATGATGTCCTTGCGAATCACAGTGTGCACAAGCGCATCGGCACCAGCGCAAAGAGTGTCGAGGCCCGCACAAGGCACGGTGTCGCCCGCGGTCACTACTGAAGCTCCACCGAATTCGAACCGGAACCCAACGCTCGGTTCAACCGGTTTGTGGTCGGTTTGGGCACAGCTGATCTCAACCTTGCCGCCTTGTCCATCGGGCAGCTCGATGACCCCTTCTGACACTTCAATCACCGTCACTGGCGGGCGATGGTCAAGATCTTCATGGTGGGCGATGCGGTAGCCGATATCGGGCTCCAACGAGGCCAATAGGTGGTCAACAACTGACTGAGTGCCGACCGGCCCCACGATGGTCAGCGGCGTTTTCTCGAACGTCATGACCCAACGTGTTGTGATGACGTCGTTTAGGTCGGTGATGTGATCTGAATGCAGGTGGGTGATGAGCACCGCGGTGAGGTTCGGCGCTCCGAGCCCGACTGCGGCTAGGCGCATCAGAACACCACGGCCTGCGTCTACCAAGTAGTGCTCGGCTTCTGGTCCTTCACCAGCCGAGATAAGGGTGGCGGGTCCGGCACGGTTGGGGTCGGGCATGGGGCTGCCCGTACCGAGCAGGGTTACGGCTAGTTTCCCTGTCCGTCGCCCGTCCATTTGTTCGTCGGACTTCATGCTTCAGAACCTAGAGATTCAGCCAAACATATGCAAGTTAGACTCGCAATAGATCTTCGGTGCTGTTGCTGCTGGACACTTGACCCGGTTAAGGCAAGTTCAAGTTCGGTCCCAGGACTAAAGTCGTCACCTAATGACATGTATCTCGTTCTACTACGACCCCAGCTGTCCATGGTGCTGGATCACGAGCCGTTGGCTTACCGAAGTGCAGTCTGCTCGTGACGTTGAGATCGACTGGTTGCCCTTCAGCCTGGCCATCAAGAATGGCGAGCTTGGCGGCGACGATGTCACCGGACATTTAGATACCCACACCATTGCTCACAAGGTTCTGCGGGTGGTGGAAGCGATTCACAGCGCCGAGGGCATCGACCGGGGCGAACTGTTTACACAGTTTGGCAAGTCCTACTTCATCGACCCGAAACTGGGCGACGAAGACTTCTTCGGAGCTGTTTTGGAGCGAATGGACCTGCCGGTGAGCTACCTAGACGAGCTGGACAACACCGACCACGACGCCCAGCTGCAGCGCCATGTTGATGAGGCCGTGGAAATCGCCGGCGGCGATGTGGGCGTGCCGCTGATCATTTTCGAAACTGAGGATAAGCAACGGGTTGGGTATTTCGGTCCGGTGCTTCGCCGTTTGCCTACTCCCGAGCGGGGTTTGGAGCTGTGGGACAGCATCCACACCCTTGCCACCTATCCAGACTTTTTTGAGCTGAAGCGGAACCGCACTAGCCGCTCCAAGGTCAAGACCACTAAGCGGCTATTTCCCGAACTGGGTTAGGTTGGTCGCCGGATTGCGCATAGATAATAATAATAAGGTACTATTTAATACACCTTTCGAAAGGCAGACATGGCTGATTCGCTGAAAAAGAATCTCTCTCTATTCGATGTCTATGCGATGTCGACCGGAGCGATGTTCAGCTCTGGGCTGTTCTTGTTGCCCGGCCTAGCGGCTGGGCTGACCGGCGACAGTGTCTACCTCGCCTATTTCGTGGCTGGCATCTTGATATTGCCGGCGATGTACAGCATGGCCGAACTTTCCACCGCCATGCCTAAAGCCGGTGGCACCTATTACTTCCTAGATAGAGCCATGGGCCCGCTCATGGGAACGATCGGTGGGCTCGGCTCATGGGTTGCAGTTGTCTTCAAGAGTGCCTTTGCGTTGGTGGGTATGGGCGCCTACCTCAGTCTTTACCTCGATATCTCATTCACGATGCTGGCCATCATTTTGACGGTCGCCTTTGGTGTGTTGAACATCGTGGGCGCCAAGGAGACCACGCTGCTTCAGAGGGTCCTCGTTGCGTCGCTCGTCGTCATTCTTACTGCCTTCATCATTTTTGGAATGTCCGAAGTTGATGGTGGATCGGCCTTCACCCCCAATAGTGCAGAACAAGAATTCTTCCGTTCGGGGCTGGTTGGATTTGTCTCGACCATCGGCCTCGTGTTCGTTTCCTACGCCGGACTGACCAAGGTGGCCAGCGTGGCCGAGGAGATCGAGAACCCAGACAGAAACATTCCGCTCGGCATGACGCTTTCACTGGTGACCGCCACCATCATCTACACGCTCGGCACGCTCATCTTGATCAACGCCTTAGATCAGGCAGTGCTAGAAGAAAGCCTCACGCCAGTAGCCGACGCGGGCGAGGTCTTCCTTGATTGGGTCCCTGCTGATCTCGGAGTCGTGCTGATCGTGGTCGCAGCCATTGCGGCATTTGCGTCGACGGGTAATGCCGGCATCCTGTCGGCCTCTCGTTATCCGTACGCGATGGCAAAAGACAAACTGATCCCGGCCAGCCTCGCTGAGCTTGGCCGTTTCGGGACGCCGACAAAGTCGGTCATCATGACCGTTGTTTCGATGATTGCAGTACTGCTTGTGTTCGACGTCGAAGCGGTGGCAAAACTGGCCTCGGCCTTCCAGCTGGTGCTCTTCGCTCTGATCTGCATCGCTGTGATTGTTATGCGCGAAAGTCGAATTGATAGCTACAAGCCCGGTTTCCGAGCCCCGCTCTATCCGTGGCTTCAGATCGCCGGAATCCTGATTGCCTTGTGGCTGATTAGTGAAATGGGCGCTCTCGCAATAGCGTTCACCGCCGCACTGCTGTTTGGGTGTGTGGCCTGGTATCGCACGTACGCGTCGGCCAATGTTGTGCGCCGAGGCGCCATCTTCCACGTACACCAACGCCTTGGCGAGCAGGTGTACGAAGGGCTTGAACGTGAGCTGATGACAATCATTCACGACCGCACCGAAGATGAGAACCTCACATATGAAGCACTGATTGCACGTTCGGCTGTGGTCGATGTTCAGGCCGGGTCGTTTGACAACGCGGGGCTTAGTGTTCTGCTCACCGAAACAGCAAGAGACCGTTTCGAATCTGGCGACGACATCGCCGAGAAACTTACCGACTCGTTAGCTTTCCGCCCGGTCGGCGAAGGGGTCTACCTGTCGATTGCGTTATCGAGTGACATCGAACAACCCGAGCTTCTGGTATGTCGTTTTGGCCCCGAGGTCCATCTGTCAATTGTTGATGTCGACGTCGAAGTTGACGATCTTGACGACGCCCACACGCTCTTGATTCTGGTTGCGCCCAATCAGCCGGTGGGTCTCGACTTGCGTCTCGCTGGTCATCTCGCCGAAGTTGTGCAAAGTGATCACTTCACCGACCGCTGGCTGAGGGCATCGGACGACAAGGCGCTTAATGCGATCTTGATGCGAGACGATCACTTCTACCACGGTCCGGTGGAGACAATGCCGTTCCTGGTTGAACAGCTCGGCCGAACTGTCGCCGAACTAGAACTGCCAAGCTCGTGCATCTTGGCCCTCATTGAGCGCGACGGCGAACTGGTGATCCCAACCCCTGACGTCATCCTGCTGGCTTTCGATGGCGTCGCCATTATTGGCGAACCCGATGACATCGAGTTGCTCAACGAAGGCTTAGATCCGTTCGAGGCTCGTTATGCCGAGCTGGCCCGGGCCGAGTCCAACCCTGAACCAACCGGGTAACGTCTCTCCAGCTTCGGAATAGTTGGCGCACTGGTACGGTTATTCGGATCGTGCTGCGATTTATCTCCTACATGACGCCGGGTTTTCGGGTTTCGTTGTTCGACGCAATCGCCAGCGCCTTAGGTGCGGATCTGACCTTGGAGTCAGGCGCGTCGGGGCCACTGCCGGGTACCGATCCGTTCGCAGACCGAAGCTTTGATCTCGGCTGGGTGTGCTCCACCTCGTTTGTGGATTTGTCGCTCCGCAGCGTTAGGCCATCGGTGCAACTTGTTGGTGTGGGTTGGGCGCCGCTTGACCCCGATAGCAACGGTCGGCCTCAGTATTTCGGAGATCTCGTAGTGGCCGAAGGCGTTGAGGCTCGGCATCTGGAAGACCTCGCCGGCTTAAGGATTGGGTGTAACGATCCTGTAAGTCTGAGCGGATACCAATCGTTGAGGTTCGAAATCGCTAGGCAGAACTTGGACCCCGAGCGGTTTCAGCTCACCTTTACCGGCGGCCATCGAACATCATTGGAATGGCTCGCCGAAGGCAAACTCGACGCAGCAGTGATCGACTCGGTTGTCTACAGCACCTCGGAACTAAAGGATCGGTTCACTCGAATCCAGCGGATGGGACCGTGGCCGACTCAGCCGTTAATTGCGCGCTCGGACCTCGCTCCCGAACTGGTCGCCAGTGTTAGGTCCCAACTGTTGGAGTCCAACGCGGATCCGAAGATGCAACGTGAGCTTCGGCTGGCTGGGCTGGATCGGTTCGTCGCAACTGACGATTCACACTATGAACCGGTGGCAGCGGCAATGCGTTCACTGACCCAATAGGGGTTTCATCGACGGAGGTTCGAATATCCGGCGGCGCGTAATCGTTGTCGGGCTAGCGTGACGTCATGGGCCTTGAGTGGGAACAAGTTGTAGTCGCCGCAAAGGATCCGGCGGCATTAGGTAAGTGGTGGTGTGATGCACTGGGCTGGGTTGTTGTTGACGACACTGAGCCGGTGTTTGAGATACAGCCCGAGGTTGATCGGCTTCCCGGCATGATGTTCTTGCCGGTTGGCGATTCGAAGGACGCCAAGAACCGCCTACACCTGGACTTCCGCCCTGACGATCAAGCAGCCGAGGTAGAGCGGCTAACCGCGTTGGGGGCGACACGAGTTGACGTAGGGCAAGGCGATGTTCCGTGGGTTGTCCTGGCCGACCCAGAAGGTAATGAATTCTGTGTCCTAGGTGAACGCAGAACCGCTAGTTAGTCACCCAAAACATCCACTACGACCTTTCCGTAGGTCGTGCGATCGTTGCCTAGATAGCGCCAAGCATCGATGTATTCCTCCATCGCAAAGACCCTGTCGATTCTTGGAACTAGATCACCGTGTTCGATCCCAGAGTGCACGAAGGCAACCCCACGAGCACACGACTCGGGGTCTTGGACGTAGTTAAAGAGCGAGTATGGGTGCAGCCATGCGTTGCTCTGGAGCATCGGTACGAAGGGAACTTCGGGGAATGTTCCAGATAGCAGCCCATACATCACGAGGATCGCATTAGGAGCGAGCGCGGGACCGTAGCGGTTCATAAAATCGCCCCCGACCGGATCAAACGAGGCGTGGATGCCCTCCCCATTGGTCACCTCCAGCAGGAACTCGGCCAGATCGGTCTCCCCGTCGTCAACGTAAACGTGGGACGCACCCGATGCAGTCAGGTATTCCCGGTTTCGAGCGTGTCGGGTTGTGGCTATCAAGTTCGCCCCCGTGGACCTCCCGATCTGGAGCGCAGAGTTGCCCGCCGTACTCGTGCCCGCTGGGACCAGAATGTTGGTTGCTGGGTTAGCTTTCGCAATCTCGATGATCGGGAAGTAGGCGGTCATATATTGCATCCAGATCGATGCTGATTCGATGTGGGTCAGCCCCGCCGGGGCCAGTGCCAGGTAGCGCTGGTCGATCAGCACAGTTTCAGCGCTTACGCCTCGTCGGTCGTAGAAGTACGGCAGGGTGCAGTATCTCTGACCAACCTCGATGCCCTGCACCGCCGGTCCAATCGCTTCGACAGTGCCGGCGGCTTCTATACCAACCCTGGCGGGGAATGAAGAGAAACTAAACGAATAGTGATCAAGCATCAGGTCCATGTCGCCCCAATTCAGCGAAAACGCCTCGATCCGTAATCGGACTTCGCCTTCACCTGGTTCTTGCCGATCGCAGTCTTGAAGCTGAAGACTCTCGAATCCGTCGTAAGAATTGATCACCCACTCACGTGGCATTAAAACCTCCAATATCAGCCCGGTCAGGAACTGGTTTAATAGGCAGCATCGCGCGGTGACAATCGTTTGTACAAATACCGGAATCGCGCCTAGGGTTCACGCAAGTAGCTGAGCCGAAGCGGTTCAGCTTCATTATTGGGAGGAAACCACCACATGACTTCGTCATCATTTAGCCGACGCCTCGTTGGCCTACTTCTTGTCTTTTCGCTGGTTGCCGCTTCGTGCGGCGACTCCGATGAAGCCGGGGACGATCCAACAACAACTGCCGCAGCGGCCGAAACTACCGAAGCTCCGGCAGATGAACCGGCGGAAACAACCGAGGCCCCGGCCGATGAGCCCGATGAGGCGGTACAGATCGCCTACCTAAGCGCGAGCTCCGCGAATACATGGCTACTGGAATCTCGTAAAGCAATGGAAGAGGTCGCGGCCGCAAACAATATTAAGGTTGTCGAGTTTGACGCCCAATTCGACCCAGCGCTGCAACAGACACAGTTCCAGGACGCCATCTCTTCGGGCCAGTACGCCGGCATCGTGTTGGTATCGCTCGCTGGTTCAGGATCAATTCCTGACATCGAGGATGCATTGGCTGCTGGAATCGAAGTTGTCATTCTCAACCAGGTCGTTGGCGATGATCTAACCACGGTTGATCCGCAGGTCGAAGGCATGGCAGCGGCTGTGTTCGAGCCGCCACAGCCACGTGGTGAGCGCCTCGGTGAGGTCACTCTCGCAGCGTGTGAGGGCATTGATCCTTGCAACGTTGTCTACTTCTATGGCATCCGCGGCATTCCCCTCGATGAAGCTGTGCGAGCTGGCTGGGATGCAACAGTTGCTGGCTCTACAGTGAACGTCGTAGCCGAAGCTGAAGGCCAATACCTCGGCCCCGACGTAGGACTGTCCGCTATGCAGGACATCCTCGTGAGCACCAGCGACATCAACGTAGTTGTCGGAGCTGATCAGTCAATGCAAGGTGTCGAACTCGCTCTGGATGACACCGATCTGACCGATGTTCGCATCATCGGATTCGGTGGAAGCTCCTTTGCGCTTGAAGCAATCGCCGAAGGGCGTTGGTGGGGCGGAATCTTCGGAGCACCGTTCACCGAAGGACGTCTGGCTATGGATGCCATGGTTGCTGCCCTCGACGGAACCGACTCCGGTGGCGTTGATCCAGCCCAGTCGGTACCGAACCGAGGCTTGATGCTTCCAGACAACATCGGAGACTTCACCGCCGAATGGGACGGCTAGGAAATTGAAGCAAGGCGAGTCAACTGATTCCCCTCAGATTGAGTGCATCGGTGTCACCAAACGATTTGGTGGCACCGTTGCCCTCGATGAGGTGAGTGTCAAGATCGAACGGGGGACAGTGCATGCCATCGTCGGCGAGAATGGCGCTGGCAAGTCCACGCTGGGGAAAGCGATTGCTGGCGTCCACGCTCCCGATGAAGGGTCTATCCGGCTTGATGGAGTCGAAGTCGATCTGAAGTCGCCCCATATTGCCCTCAAGCACTCGATCACCATGGTGGCCCAAGAGCTTTCTTTGCTGCCCGGTAGATCGGTCCTGGAAAACGTATATCTGGGAATCGAGGCTGGCCGGGGACCGTTCCTAAATGCTGCCGAAGATTTAAGGCGCTACCACGACCTCGTTGAACAACACGGTCTGAGTCTTGACCCGAACGCCCAGGTCGGCAACTTGTCAGTCGCCGAACAACAGAAGGTTGAAATCCTCAGAGCACTTGCTCGAGACGCTCAAATCATCATCATGGACGAACCTACGGCGCGGCTTTCCTCCGATGAAGCAAAGTCGCTCGTCACAACTGTTCGTCACCTATCAAAACGAGGCGTCACGGTCGTTTTCGTTTCACATTTCCTCGATGAGGTGCTTGAGGTCGCTGACAACATCACCGTCATGAGGAACGGTCAGGTCATCCGCACTGGACCCGCAGCACTCGAATCAAAGGCGTCATTGATAGAGGGAATGGTTGGCCGAAGTCTCGATTCAGCCTTCCCGCCGCGACGAGGTGTGCCTGAGTCAGCGGCCCCAGTCCTAGAGCTTGACCGCCTCAGTCGGGAAGGTGCTTTCGAAGACGTGTCGTTCACCATTCGAGCCGGCGAAATTGTCGTACTTGCTGGTCTTGTCGGGTCAGGACGCAGCGAGATTGCCCGAGCCGTCTTCGGCGCCGACCGTCCGACGTCAGGATCCATGAAACTTAACGGTGTGAACCATTCACCGAGATCGCCAAAACAAGCAATCGCTAGCGGAATTGGCATGATCCCCGAAGCGCGTCGAGACCAGGCGTTGTTTATGCAGCGCACCGTGGGCGACAACATCAGTCTTGCCCACCTAGACAAATACACCTCAACCGGAATCGTTCGTGGGGGCACCGAGAGTGCTGCGGCCGCCGGTGCTGCCGCTGACGTCAGCCTCACGGGCGGGACCATCACCTCGATGATGAACGAGTTGTCGGGTGGAAACCAACAGAAGTCAATCTTTGCCCGCTGGCTTATATCAACACCGAAGCTTCTCATCGCTGACGAACCGACGCGAGGGGTTGACGTCGGGGCAAAGCTTGGAATTTATGAACTTATTGTCCGGCTCGCCGAGGAAGGCCTAGCGATGTTGATTGTCTCTTCTGAGATCGAAGAGGTTCTGGGTATTGCTCACCGAGTGCTTGTAATGCGTCAAGGGCGGCTAGTCGGTGAGTTGGACGGGGCGAACGCTACCGACACCGATGTGATGGAACTTGCCTTTGGTCTGGAGGCCGCGTGACCGAAACTCTTACCGCCGGATCCACAGGAACGTCTTGGGTGAAGCGGGCCAAGTTCAGTGACTACGGCATCATCTGGGTGACGTTGCTGTTGTTCTTCGGCCTGTGGCAGAGCCACGCCAGCTTCATGACCACGGCCAACCTACGCAACGTTCTAGACCAGCAGAGCTTGATATTGATAGCGGGCTCGGCTTTGACGCTCACACTAATCAGCGGCAACTTCGACATTTCGCTTTCGGCCATCTTCATCAACTCGACCATCGTCACTGCCCTGGTTATGAACGACACAGGCTCCGCAGTAATTGCATTGGGGGCCGGAATTCTGCTGGGCGCCATCTACGGGCTTGTTAATGGCCTGGTGGTGGCATGGGTCCGGATCAACTCGTTCATAGCGACGCTGGCAACCTCTTTCGTCTTCTACGGAATAGGTTTTCTGTTAAGCGACCGGAGCATTGTTCGAGTAGAGGACCGTGACTTCTCCAGCATCGCCCGCGGGCGCGACCTGGGCCTGACAAACGCAACTTGGATTGCACTGGTTGTTGTCGTGGTCTTTTCCATCATTCTTGAACGCTCAAGATTTGGCCGGCACCTCTTTGCTGCTGGCGGAAACCCCGAAGCGGCGAGACTGGCTGGCATTCGAGTGGAGAGCGTCGTTGCTGCTTCTTTTGTTCTAACCGGCGCCGCCGCAGGTCTGGCCGGTTCGCTGCTGGCTTCTCGCACACTGTCGGCACAACCCAGCGACGATTTCTCGTTTGTGTTTGGCGTGTTGACCGCCGTCATTATCGGTGGAACATCGATTGCTGGCGGGGAGGGGGCGGTGTGGCGAACAGTGTTAGGCGCATTGTTCATTGCTCTACTCACCAATGGCTTTAACTTGCACCAAATTGACCCAATTATTCAGCGTCTGATCCAAGGCTCGGTCATTCTTGCCGCAGTCGCTGCCGACAACTGGACCCGAAATAGGAGAGCTGCATGACAATTACCGAACTCTCAGCCGATGACATCGAATCGCTTTGCGTCGGCGCGACTTTGCTTGGCACCGGCGGGGGCGGCGATCCTTACATCGCCAAGCTCGTAGCCCGGCAGGCGCTCGAAAAACATGGCCCGGTAAAAGTAATCACAGCGGAGGACCTTCCGCCCGATGCACAGGTCCTGACGATCGCAATAATTGGCGCTCCGACGGTGATCCTCGAGAAGATCCCGGCCGGCACCGAGTTCACCACCGCGGTGAAGGCACTCAGCGACTACCTCGGGGAGGCACCGGCGGCCATAATGCCAATCGAGGTGGGCGGCTTGAACACGTTGTTGCCAATTGCGACCGCCGCCGAGATGGGCCTGCCCGTCCTGAACGCCGATGGCATGCGGCGGGCTTTTCCTCAGATCGAAATGACGGTCTTCACGCTGGGCGGCATACCTGCAGGGCCAATGTCGGTAGCGGATGAGAAGGGCAACCTATGCGTCTTTGAGACCACGTCTAACCAGATGGCCGAGACCCTCGCCCGGACGGCGGTTATCCAGCTGGGGCTGGCCAACGCCATTAGCTGCTATCCGATGACTGCCGGCCAGGTAGCCGAACACGCGATTGCGGATTCGCTCACATACTGTCGCGATATCGGGCGAATGCTTGAGTCAGTGCAGCGAAACGAGGAAGGGGCATGGGATCGTTTCCTTTCCGAAACTGACTCTCACCGATTCTTCGAAGGCAAAATCGTCGACCTCGATCGACGCACGACCGACGGATTCGCGCGGTCAACCCTCATTCTCCATGACTTGCACGGCTCAGATCAGGTAATGCGCATCGAAGTGCAGAACGAGAATCTGATCGCATTTGTAGATGACGAGCCGGTTATCACGACGCCAAATCTAATCTGCCTGCTCGACCACGAAACCTATGAACCACTCACGACCGAGGCAATCGCTTATGGAAACCGTTGCCATGTCGTTGGAATGCCGTGCGCGCCGGAATGGCAACGTGAAGGAGTTATGGAGCTTGTCGGGCCAGAAGCCTTTGGTTACGACGTCGACTACGTGGAGATGCCATCGTGACTAACCCAAAGAATCAGAGAAGAATCGGAATCGACGTCGGAGGAACCAACACCGACGCAGTTCTCATCGATGACCAAGGTGCAGTCCTAAGTTCAATCAAAGTGGCAACCACAGTTGATCCCCTTGATGGCATCCGCGATGCACTTCGCGCAGTGCTTGAAGGCCAGGATGCCTCTCTGGTTTCAAGAGCGATGCTCGGCACCACTCACCCAGCCAACGCCATCATTCAGAGGCAAGGACTGGACAAGGTCGGTGTGCTCCGGCTTGCTCTTCCTTCCTCAACAGCAGTTGACGTAGGCGCGGCGTGGCCCCAGGACATCCGCGATGTAGTTCTGGGCCCGACTGCGATAATCCATGGTGGGCACGAGTACACGGGTGCAGAGATTGCGCCCCTAGATGAAGACGCCATTCGGCGGCTAGCGAATGAGGCGGTAGCCGCTGGGTGTAAGGCCGTCGCCGTGTCGGGTGCGTTCAGCCCAGCGTCGCCAGATCACGAACTTAGGACAGCCGACATCATCGGTGATGAAGTCGGCGATGCGCTTAGCATTTCGCTGAGCCACCAAGTTGGTGCCCTGGGACTGCTCGAGCGAGAAAACGCGACCATCCTTAACGCCTCGCTGCTTACCGTTTCTCACGCTGTTGTCTACGGATTTCAAACTGCGTTAGCGGCCAACTCGCTGGACGTGAAGGCATACCTCACCCAAAACGACGGCACGCTGATGACTGCCGAGCAGGCAGCGAAGAACCCTGTTCTCACGCTGGCTTCGGGGCCAACAAACTCGATGCGCGGCGCTTGCGCGCTGGCCGGAGTGGACGACGCGATTGTGGTCGATGTGGGTGGAACTTCGGCCGACGCGGGCATCCTCGTCAACGGCTTCCCCCGCGAATCGACCGCGGCTGTTGAGGTCGGGGGAGTGCGAACCAACTTCCGGATGCCAGACCTGATTTCGATTGGCCTGGGTGGCGGAACAATTGTGCGCGACGGACCCGACGGTCTCAAGATTGGACCCGACTCCGTGGGTTATGCGGTGTCCACCGAGGCGTTGTGTGTGGGGGGAAACACCCTCACGTTGTCCGATATCTCACTAGCGGCGGGCCGGCTTGAAGGGTTTGGCGACGCAGCCCTGGTTGCCGGCCTAGATGGTGACCTAGTTTCGCGTTCCACTGGATGGGTTGATGACCAAATTTCGATACTGGCCGACCGAATGAAATCGAGCCGGGACCCCGTTCCGCTGCTTGCCGTTGGTGGAGGTGCTCACCTGGTTCCCAACGCTATTGATGGAATCACCGAAGTAGCCCGACCATCACACTTCGGTGTCGCCAATGCCTATGGAGCCTGCATCGCCGAGGCCTCAGGTTCGGTTGACAAGGTCTATAGCTATGACATCGACGGCCGCGAGGAGTGCATTGAGGACGCTCGCAAGGCTGCGGCGGCACTAGCGGTTGAATCTGGAGCTGACCCCGAAGACACTCGCATCACCAGCGTGTCCGAGATCCCAATGACATACGTACCAGGTGGCGGATGCCGAGTGGTCGTTAAAGCGGTAGGACCGTTGCGATGAGCACCGATAACACATCCCGAGTTGCCACCGATGTCGGTGGGACCTTCACCGATTTGGTGCTGTTCGAGGTTGACGCAGACACCGGAGAAACCAGCATCCGTACGGCAAAAGCCGCTACAACACCTCCTGACTTCGACAAAGGTGTCCTCGAAGTCTTTGATCGAGCGAACGTCTCATTTCCTGAGATTGCTTCTCACGTTCACGGCACAACAGTGGTCATCAACGCAATCACCGAGCGCAAAGGGGCCAAGGTCGGGCTTATCACAACCGAAGGTTTTCGGGACACTCTGGAGATCGCCCGAGGAAACCGACCAGACTTCTTTAATCTCGACTACAAGAAGCCCGCGCCGTTTGTGCCGCGATACTTGCGCCAGGAAGTGCCCGGTCGGCTGACGTACCAAGGCGAAGAACGCGAACCGGTCGATCTTTCAGGGCTTGGCCAGATTGTTGATGACTTCCGGTCAGACGGCGTTGAGGCCATCGCAGTGTGCCTCTTACATTCGTGGGCCAACGCAGCTCACGAAGCTCAGGTTGTCGACGAGGTTCGTCGCCTGTGGCCTGAAGTTTCGGTAGTAGCGTCCAATGACATCACACGAGAGTGGCGAGAGTACGAGCGAACCAGCACCGCTGTATTGTCGGCCTACGTTCAACCAACTGCTCAGCGTTACCTGCGGCAACTCGAGTCTCAACTTGAGGCGAAATCACTTGGTGGGCCCACGCTGGTCATGCAGTCCAACTGTGGCGTTGGATCGGTGGAAGCCGTGGCTGCGACCCCGATTGCGATGGTTGAATCTGGGCCGGCGTCAGGATTCATGGGTGCTGCCGAGCTTGGTCGCCAGATTGGCGAGCCGAACGTGCTTGCCCTCGACATCGGCGGAACCACAGCAAAGTGCTCGCTTATTGAAGACGGCCGCGTGCGCGTGATGACTGACTATTGGCTCGAACGTGATCGCTCCTCTGCCGGGTATCCGGCCATGGTTCCGGTAGTGGATCTGGTTGAGATCGGCAACGGTGGTGGGTCAATTGCCTGGGTTGACGACTTCCAAAAGCTACACGTGGGTCCCCAATCGGCGGGTGCCATCCCCGGACCAGCGTCCTATGGGCAGGGCGGGATCGAGGCCACAACAACCGATGCCAACCTCTGGCTTGGCCGAATTAGCCAGGATGACTTCTGCGGTGGCGAAATCACTCCCGACATGAAGATGACGGAGAAGGCACTTCGTGAGGTTGGGGATCGTATGGGGGTCAGCGTGGACGAGGCCGCGCGTGGCATCGTTCGCATCGCCAACAACAATATGGTCAACGCACTAAAGCTCATCTCGCTTAACCGGGGTTATGACCCTCGGGACTTCGCTCTAGTTGCTTTCGGCGGTGGCGGACCCATGCACGCCCTGGCGTTGGCCACCGAGCTGGGTGTGCAAAAGGTTGTGATACCCGCGGCAGCATCTGTTTTCTCGGCTTGGGGAATGATCTCTTCTGACCTTCGCCGAGATTACTTTGTGACAACACTGGCTGATGTGGATGAGGAGTCGGCCTCGACCATTTCTGCAGCTTTCAGCGAGACCGAACAGCGAGGGCGCGACGAATTTGCCGACGAGGGCATCGATCCGGCCACGGTCACCACCGAGCGGTTCGGTAACTTCCGTTACCAGGGCCAAGAGCACACCGTTGAGGTGTTGCTAGAGGACGACGATTTGCTCCCCGGCGGAACCGAAAGACTGGCCGAACGTTTCCGAGCTGTGTATGAAGCCGAGTACACCTACCGATTGGATGTGCCGGTTGAAATGGTTGGCCTCCATCTTGTCGCCAAGGTCAAAAGTGCTGGGCATTCACCAAAGGCTGCCGACCTGGGCCCCGAGGACTCGACCGGTGCCAAGCGCAGCGTTCGGTCGATCGACTATGCCCTGGACGGGGTACACGACGCCGACGTTTTTGACGCTGAGCTTTTGAACCCTGGGATGGTGTTCGCTGGTCCTGCAGTAGTTGAGGGCGCAGGAACATCAGTGCTAGTCCATCCGGGTTGGCGAGCCGCAGTAGACCCCTACCGAAACCTTATTCTTGAACACCAGGCGACAGATACGGAGTAATCATGTCAACAACTAACACATACGATCCCATCACTCTCGAAATCATCCAGAACTCCTTCCAAGCTGCTGCTGATGAGATGTTTGTCGCAATGCAAAAGACGGCGATGAGCTCGATCATCTATGAAGTGCTCGACATGGGCACTGCGGTGCTTGACCAATACGGCGAGCTGGCCTCCTCTGGTGCTGGCATCCCCGCCTTTGTTGGTGTTCTCGACAAAACCTGCAAGGTTGTGATTGACACCATCGGGCTTGACGACATCAACGAAGGTGACGTGTTCCTCACCAACGACCCCTACTGGGGAGCGGTAACACACCTCAACGACATTGTTGTGACCATGCCGGTCTTCCAAGATGGCGAGTTGATTGCATGGACTGCGAACATCGCACACAACTCTGACGTCGGAGGAATGGCCCCAGGATCGGCCAGCGGTGATGCAACCGAGATCTACCAGGAGGGACTACGGCTTCCTCCGGTGAAGGCCATCGCCAAAGGTGAAACAGTTCGCGCCGTTATGGACATCATCCGGCTGAACTCTCGCTTGCCTGATATTTCATCGGGGGATCTCTGGGCCGCGATTGCGTCAGTGCGCACCGGTGAACGACGGCTTCGCGAAGTGGCTGCCCGTTATGGTGTTGACGCTTTCCGGGCGGCCTCAAGAGACTTCATGGACTACGGCGAACGGGTCTCCCGCCAAGCGCTCAAGACCCTGCCCAAAGGCACGTTTGAACTGAGCGAAGAAATCGACGATGGTCGGGTTCTGCACGTCGCCATAACCATTAGTGACGACGCCTTTATTGTCGACTTGACCAACAATCCCGAGCAGTCGACCGCGCCGACAAACGTCAGCCGCGACGGAGCGATGATCCCTGTACAGATGATCTTTAAGTCGCTTACTGATTCCAGCATCACGGCCAACAGCGGGACGTTCCGGCCAATCCAGTTATTGACCACTCCGGGCACGGTCTTTGACCCGGTCGAGCCGGCGCCCATGGGCTTCTACTACGACCTGATGTTGCCGATTTATGACTTAATCTGGCGGTGCCTCGCCAAGGAGGTTCCCGACATTCTGGGAGCGGGTCACTTTGCCTCGGTGTGCGCAACGTTCATTGGTGGAACCCACCCAGATACCGGGCGACCCTATTCGATTATCGAACCGCAGATAGGTGGTTGGGGAGCGAGCGGCCAGCGCGATGGCAACTCGGCCATGTTCAGTGGAGTCCACGGCGACACGTTCAACTGTCCGGCCGAAATTAACGAAGCCCGAAACGGATTGTTCGTAAAGAGGATGGAACTCAACACCGAGCCGGGTGGTGAGGGTCGCTTCACCGGCGGACGAGGCATAGTCATGGAGTACGAACTCCGAGCCGACGATGGGCACGCAACCCTGGCGTTTACTCGATCAAAGTTTCCGCCATGGGCCGTGGATGGGGGAGTCGAAGGATCGCCTAACTACTGCGAAGTGATCAAGGCCGAAGACGGTTCCAGTAGTCGCTACTCGTTTGCGTCAGGGCTCCCGACCCAACCTGGAGACGTCATTCGTATCGTCACCGGAATCGGCGGTGGAGTTGGTGATCCGAAAGACCGTGATCCAAAGCTGGTCGAACAGGACATTCGTAACGGCCTAATCGACGCCGACCGTGCTGCTGCGGTGTACGGCGCGTAGATCGGCGTCATCATGATTCGCACGTATCTGGAATTAGAGGTCCGGGCTGGAGCAGCCCAAGGGCTCGCCGACTTCTTCGACCGCGAAAACATCTTACGAAACTCGGTGGCTCAGGAAGGCTGCCTGTCGGCCGAGTTGACGTTCTCGGCCGATGGTGAGGTTGCGGTTGTTACTGCGGTTTGGGAGGGGCCAGAGGCATACGATCGCTGGGTCGCAAGAAGTGATCGCTCCGAAAACGCGGACGAACTTAGTTCATTCCTGAGCCAGCCTGTGACCGCAGAAACAGTTGGCCGAGTGTTTAGCGTTGCGCTGACGGGAGGACCCTAAGCCAAGTGCGAGCCAGTGACCCGTTGCCGATTGCAGACTCTCACAACGATCTGCTCCTTGCCTGCCAACATCGTTACGAGCGGGGCGTAGCGGATCCCTTCGGCGATGATTGGCTGCCGGGACTTCGCGCTGGTGGAGTCGTATTCCAGGTGCTTCCTATCTTTACCGAGGAGCAGTTCATCGGTGAAGGAGCACTACGAAGAACCTTAGAGATCATCAGTCATGCTCGTGAGATAGCGGCGACACATGCAGCCGACGTAGCCATTGTTGAAACCTCAGATGACATCCAGCACGCAATCAACAGCGGACGAATTGCTTTGCTGCTCGCTATTGAAGGGGCCGAACCCATCGGCGCGTCGCTATCGATGTTCGAGACGTTGTGGCGCCTCGGGATCCGAATGACATCTCTTACGTGGAACCGTCGGACGCTGTTAGCAGACGGTGTTGGCGAGACAGACACCGGTGGTCGACTCACATCGCTCGGGATCGAAGCCGTCGCTGAGATGGAGCGGCTCGGCATGGTGATAGATATCAGCCACCTATCGATGCCGGGGGTTCAACACCTTAGTGAAATCGCAACGAAACCTTTCGTGGCATCCCACTCCTCGTGTCGGGAGCTGGTTGACCACCCGAGAAATCTAACTCGTGAGCAAATCGAGACAGTTGCAAAATCGGGTGGCTTCGTGGCTGCAAACGCGTTCGGCGCTTTTGTCAACAACGGCGTTCCCACCATAAGTCACTACGTTGACCATCTGGAATATCTAGTCTCTGTAGCCGGGCCGGACAAAACAGCCATCGGCGCAGACTTTGTCGAAGATCTAGTGCGTCAGGTCGATCCGATTCTGGGGCGGAAGCTACTGGTTGATCCCTCCGATCTGTCCTTCATCGAGAACTTCAAGGCCCCGCCGGACTATGTAAATCTCAGCGGCGAGATCCTCGAACGGATGGGGACCGAGCTGGGCCGGTCGGTAGCGTGTGACAACATGGTCAACTTTTTCCTTTCTGCCTTGCCGAGACAAAAGCCGTGAGCGGCGGGGGCGGATCCATTGAGGTCGAGCTTGAAGCAGTTGGTAAACGAATCGGAGAGCTGAGAAAGTCTGCAGGCCTTCGGCTCTCGGACCTTGCCGACGCCACCGGCTACACGACTAGCTATATCTCGCGAATTGAGCGGGGCTCGGCTGTGCCATCACTTACCGCCATGGGAACACTCGCTATTGCCCTCGGGGTCGAGATGGCCACCTTTATCGAAGACGTTCCCGAACCGGAGATCACGGTTACTCCAGTGGGCGAAGGCCACGAGCTACATCTACGCGACGGATATCGGTACAGGGTGCTTGGCCCGCTTGGTGCTGAGCGACCGTTTGTGGCAATGGTTCAAAACATCGGCACAGAAGGTCAGGTTCACCGCCACTATGGCGAACGGTTCATTCTTGTGCTTGACGGGTCACTGGAATTCGTCTTCGACGATGACACGCATCGAGTGGAAAAAATGGGGACCCTTCACTACGGTGCGCACGAAGAACACAGAGGTGCGGCCACCTCTGAGGAAGATGCAGAGATTTTGATCATCTCATCGCCAGCGATCTTATGAGTGACTCCGAGCCAAAGAACATCAATCCGAACTCGTTGTCAGCCGAGGTTGGACGCAGGCTGAGGGACCGTCGGCACGAGCGTGGTCGCACACTGGCCCAAACTGCTTCAGATGCAGCGATCTCTTCAGCTCACCTAGGCGAGATCGAGACGGGTGAATCGTTCTGTTCGCTGCCTGTGTTGTTGCGACTGAGTCGAGCTCTCGAATACCCGATGGCGGAGCTGTTGCCGAAGATCGGAGGTCATCGGGTCCGTCAGGCCAAGCTAGGCGGCACGAATCAATCGTTGGAGACGCTTTCCCATGAAGACCTTGACCTCGACGTGCTCGGAATTCAGTTGGGCCCCGGCGAAAGTTATGTCGGAGACCTAGATCGCAGGCAGGCGATGCTGTTTGTGGTTGAAGGAAAATGCGAGATGGCAGTAGGTACCAATGTTGCGAACCTCAGCCCGGGCGATGCCGCCGACATCATCAATGGCATGAAAATCACGGTGTCGGCCGTCTCGCAGTTTGTGGGTCTACTTGTTCAAGGCCATGAGTGAGCGGCTCAAACCTCTCTCGCTTGTGCCTTAGCTAGCAGCTAGGTGCGATCACTAGCCAACATGTCCATCAGTAGGCCATCGGCCCACTGGCCGTTGCCTTGCCGTTCATATGAGCGCATGATGCCGACCGGTTTGAATCCAACCTTTGTGTAACAACCGATTGCCGCCTCGTTATCTACAGCGGGATCGATTATGAGTCGGTGGTGGCCTTCCTCGTCGAACAGATAGTCGACCAAACAACTAATAGCATCGGTTGCATAACCTTGGCGGTGTGCGGCGGGATCGATGTAGATGTCGATCGAGGCGTGCCGGTAGTCGGGGTCTTCCTCTTCGCCAAATTGGATGAGACCGATGACTCGGCCAGTTTGATCTTCAATTGCCAGCCGTACGGCTTCGTCATCATCAAGGTCTTCGGTGAACTCCGCATCAAGATCTTCGCCTCGCCAGCGTCGTTGGACTTCTTCGGTTGAGCGGATCGCAACAATCGAGGCGCGGTCGTTTTCGGTTATAAGGCGCAGGCGCACCAGTTCACCTGAGATTTCGACGATCTTTGCCGTGTCGGTCATAGAACCATTGTGGACCGGCTCAATGGGCTAAGTGTTCTTGCAAAGGTCAACCCAGTCGACCTCCAGTCGGAACGGCCCGTCCTCTCCGTCACTGATCATGATGCCCATTCGGGTGGCCAGGGTCTTGTCGAACGGCAGATCGTCAACTGGTCGACCGAACAGCGCTGGAAACAGCTCTTCAAAATGGACCGATACTTCTTGCCAGTCACCTGTAGGCGCGAAGTTCAGTGGTGCCCGGTGCGAGACCCGTCGATCCCGACTGCTTACGTTGTCGTCAAAGGTGATCATGTATTGGCGGTCGTCGGAACGAGCCCGAATGACGACCCGGTCGAATCCACTTAGGGCATCTGGAACGAGGGGAAGTCTGAGCGAAGAGAACCCGCCGCCATCTGTGTTGGTATCACCGGAGAAGATCATGACACCGTCACCAAATGTAGGACCGCCGGAGGAACGGCCGCCCATTACGTCGTCGTTCACGGTCTGCCATGCGTTTTGCTCTGCGTCGGTCGTGAAGTCTGTGAGGCGCTTGCACTCTGAAGTGGGTTCGGTCGTTTCGTTCTGGTCCATGTCGAGGTTCTCGGTTTCGGTTGCTGGGGGCGGGTCTGTCGTGACAGGTTGTGTGCTCGTGGTCTGCACTTGGTCGCCGACGCTGGCTTGAGTGACGGTTTCTGAATTTGAGCAAGCGGCCATCAGAAGGCAGATCGCAGCTGTGGCAAGCCCAAGTCCGACGGCTGCGGTCTTGCTCCGGTGAGGCGTCACAGACGCAGAGTATCGATGTAGGAACAGACCCGATAAACCGCAGGTATTCTTCGGTCGTGGCTGCGCTTGATCTTGATGTTGACCTGGAGAATTTGGTGCTTCAAGCGAGCGGTGCGGGGTCGATCGTCGAGACCGAGACCGTTCAGAGCCTTTGGAGCGGCTATGGGCAGATCTTGCGGTGTCAGCTTGAAGGCGGCGATCACCCCAGCGTAATTGTGAAGCACGTGCGCTGGCCCGACCAGGTCGATCATCCACGTGGTTGGAGTTCAGATCTAGCTCACGAGCGAAAGCTGAAGTCCTACCAAGTTGAGACAGCCTGGTACGAACGCTATGCCCGATTGTGCACAGCGGCCTGCCGGGTGCCCGGTCGCCTAGCGCTGGAGACCAGGGACGGCCAGGTCATCATGGTCATGGAGGACCTTGACGCGTCCGGTTTTGCTGGGCGGCGCCAACAAGCGAGCGAGGTTGAACTCGACGCGTGCCTGGGCTGGTTGGCCAACTTCCACGCCACCTTTATGGGCGACCGACCCGACGGGCTCTGGGCCACGGGTACTTACTGGCACCTGGATACTCGCCCCGACGAACTTGCCGCGTTGGACGATGGCCCGTTAAAAGCAGCCGCGGCGGCTATTGACCGCCTGCTCGCCGACAGTCAATATCAAACCTTCGTTCACGGAGATGCCAAGCTGGCGAACTTTTGCTTCAGCGTCGACGGGAGCCAAGCTGCGGCGGTCGATTTTCAGTATGTCGGTGCCGGCTGCGGCATGAAGGACGTCGCCTACTTCATTAGTAGTTGTCTTGATGAGGACGAAAGTGAGGCGATGGCTCCAGCGTTGTTAGATAGATACTTTGAGCTGCTCGACAACGCGCTGGAGCGCTCCGGCCAAACCGTTGACTTCGCTGCGCTGGAAGCAGATTGGCGGGCCCTTTACCCGGTCGCTTGGACCGATTTCTACCGATTCTTGCAAGGGTGGAGCCCGGGGCACTGGAAGTTGCACCGCTACAGCGAGCGGCTCACACACGAAGTCCTGGCTCAACTATGAAACTCGAACCCGGCGACCTAGACGATCTGGCCAACCTCGCGATCTCAGCCGCCACCGAGGCGGGGCAAATGATCGCCCAGTCACGACCCCAAGAAGTTCAGCACAAAGCCGGGTCAGCAAACCTCGCTTCCCAGGTGGTTACTGAAATTGATCGGCGCAGCGAAGACATCATTCTGGAGACACTCCGTCCAACCCTCAAACGCTTCGAGCTTGGCCTGTTAACTGAAGAGCAAGATGACAACCAAAGTCGCCTGACCTCGGACTATTTCTGGTGTATCGATCCGCTGGATGGAACACTCCCGTTTATCGAGGGAGTCCCCGGTTACGCCGTGTCCATTGCCCTGGTCGGTCGTGATGGCACACCGCGGATCGGAGTCATCTATGACCCGATCGAGCCGGCCGTGTTGCACGCCGTCAAGGGAACGGGTGCATTTCGCAACGGCCAACCTTGGCAAGCCGAAGCGCAGGCCGGAGCAGAGATGCTTTCGGTGTTTGCTGACCGCAGTTTTCTGACGATGGACGGTCACGATGACGTATTCAACGCGTTGGACAAGATCGCAATAGACCTCGGCCTGGCCGGGATGCAGGTGCACACAATCTCAGGCGCCGTCATGAACGTTTGCAGCTTGCTTGCCAACCCGCCAGCTTGCTACTTCAAGTTCCCAAAGCCGACTGGTGGAGGCAGCCTCTGGGACTTCGCAGCGACTGCGTGTTTGGCGAAAGAGTTAGGAGCTGTCGCCACAGACATACACGGCGACCCTCTCGACCTGAACCGGCAAGACTCCACCTTCATGAACCACCGAGGAGTGTTGTTCGCAACCAACGATGTCCTAGCGCGCCGTATTCAAACTCTTCGGTAGCAATTACGATTCGGTTGCCCGTGTGTGGCGTGTTCGCCAGCTCTCTGGATTCTCGCCGGTCATGCGAGAGAAGAACTTGGCGAAGTTGGAAGCTTCGGAGAACGACAACTCCCTGGCGACACCTTCTACCGTGTTGTCGGAGTGGACAAGTAAGCGACGTGCTTCAAGCATTACGCGTGAATCGATCACTTCCTTGGCATTGAGGCCTACCGCTGCCTGGCAAGCTCTGGTGAGTGTTCGGCTTGAGTAGCCAAGCAGTTCAGCTCGGCCTTTCACCGACCTCGACCACCCGCGGCTCTGCTCCAGCTGATCCATGAGTTCGATGTACGGCTTTGGGAGATCGGTTGTGTTGCTCTGTCTCTTTTGGTCAAGCCCCAAGTTGACGATGAGCAGCTGGAGGGCTCCGCGGAGTGCTCGGTTCCGGCTCTCGGTTGATCTTCCCATGTCGTATTCGTCGAGCATCAGGTTTATGAGATCGCTGTTTCGTCGTTGTTCGGCTTTGCCCAGATCAAACGAGCGCGGCCCAATTGGCCAGCCGTCGCTCCCAATGTGTGCACAGTCGTCGTCTCTGAAGAACACGATTGTTGCCTCATAGTTTCTGCCGAACCGCCATCTGTGAACCTGGCCGGGTTGGACGTGCACAACCCGACCCGGATGGAGGGCCACTGGTGTGAAGTCCACTTCGTGTAGACCCTCGCCGCCGGTGCAGATGATCACAACGTGGAAGTAGACCCGGCCAGGGAGCTGCATGAGTTGGTCGTTTTGGACTCTGTCCCGCAGTTGGACCAGCGTTGCGATGTCAACCGGAAGACCTGGGTCAGCGGGGTCGAACTCGCGGTCGTGCATCGGGGCTAGGCCGCCCAGGTTCATACTGAGCGACTCACACTGACAACAGCGCAAAAACTGCTGATGCCGCCAGGACTACCAATGCCGGTGCCATTGCTTGGGGTGGGTGGTTCACTCGTCGATGGTGGTAGATCGCCCCGAGCACCATTGCGATCGAAATAGAACGCACCCAAGACGATTGCGAACACGGTCATCATGTTTCTCGTTTCTGCTCTAGAACTTGCCACTGTTGGGCTGGGGACCTTCGGGCAGCGGCTCCATATTGTCCCAGTGTTCTACGATCTTGCCATCCTCGACTCGCAACAGGTCAAACACCGCTCCCGTCCCGTATGCCTTCCATGTAGAGGGCGGTTGCGTTGGCAAGGTCGACTGCGTTTAGTTCACTCCCATTTCGGTCCTGGCAACAGGTCGAGAATCGACTCCGTACAGTCAAAAGTGGACAGAGTCCGGTAACAGGCCAGCCGAGTAGCATCGAGGAATGGGACTGACAAAAACGGAGGCCTTCGAAAGCCGATGACCGTTCCAGACCTGAAACAACTTACGGTGGCCATTCGAGACGCGACTCGCAAGGTTGCGCAAGATCTCTTTCGAGAACATCCGGGCGACTACTACTACTTCACTCTCATCATGTCCGGCGAAGCTCCGCCCCCTTTCGTATCCGCTTTGTCTGGCGAGGCACTCGATGCCGCTGTTGCTGCCGGAGCGCGTAGGGATTCCATCGAATGGGATTACGCTTCTTCACCATATTTGGACTACGGCAGCCTCGAATTTGCCGAGGTTAGGCGACTGTTTTTGGACCGCGAAAATACCCGGGACGTTGCCAGCGAATCCGAGGAAGAGGCTCTCGCCGAATGTGATCTGCGGATGTCGGCTTGTGAAGCTGCCCTGGCCGCGTTGGACTCGGACGGCTTGTTCGGCTCGGGTCAAGATCGGAACCGGATTGTGGTTGCGTCGACGATCTACTCGTCTGACCTTGGCCCTACGCCCAACGATCGTTTCCGTATTGGCGCTGGCCGTCGCGGGCTTGATGCTGGACTGGCGGCAATGGGGGCACACCTCAACAGTCGGATGAAGTAAAGATGCTCGTATTCG
>CALAJQ010000013.1 GCA_937922785.1 uncultured Acidimicrobiales bacterium | reverse complement strand
TACGGCAGCAATTGCGTCGCGCTGACCCTCGCTTAGCTCGTGAACAAGGGCGCGACCAACGGAAGCTCTAATTGCGTCCTCATCCAACTCGTTGTTGCAGCCCAAATCTCGTTCTCCCGCAAGTGTCTAACGCTGCGGCATGAGAGATTCTAGATCACAATAGATCCCCCGATCTCATCGTCATTAACCAACTAGTCGGCGAGTTGGCAAAGACACGCTTTGGTCTGACAGGCATCAGCTACCCGAAGTCAACGTGGCCGTGACGGCCCGCTCTCGGCATCAAGCCCGTTCGACATCATGCGGCTACGCCGAGAAACACATCTCCCGATCCTCCGGACCGCAGTCCAGGGCTTGACACCGCGGGCCGCCTCGGCGGGGTCGCTCCCAGCGAACGCAGGCGCAGCTGCGTCCGCATCCGAACCACGGGAGATGATCAATGAACTACACCACCCACGCCGAAAACGTCACCACACGACTCGTCGACATGATCCGCAACGGATCACACGGCACTTGGGCCATGCCCTGGCACACACACGACCTCGGCGACCTACTCAACGCCCGCAACGCCACCACCGGCAACCGATACGCAGGCGCCAACGTCCTCACGCTCGCACTCGACGCCCTCGAACGCGGCTACCCAACCGGCGAATGGGCCACCTACAAACAATGGAAGAACGCCGACGCACAAGTACGCAAAGGCGAACACGCCGCCCACATCATCAAATGGGTCACCTCCAAGAACCACGACGAACCCAACGACGACGCCGAAACCATCGGCCGCCGACTCGTTCCCCGGGTCTACGCCGTCTTCAACGCCCACCAGGTCGACGGCCACCACAACAAAGAAGCCATCACCACAAACTCAACCCGACCCTATGAATGGCTCAACGCCATCGGCGCAGAGATCCACTACGGCGGCGACAGGGCCTACTACGCGCCCGGACCCGACCGGATCTACTGCCCAGCCCTCGAACAGTTCGACGACACAGAAGCGTTCTGGTCGACAGTTCTCCACGAACACATTCACTGGACCGGACACAGCAGCCGACTCGACCGCCTCGACATCACCAAACCATTCGGCTCCCCCGAATACGCAGCCGAAGAACTCATAGCCGAACTCGGCGCAGCAATAGCCGCCGCACAACTCGACATAAGCCCCCAACTCCGAGCCGATCACGCCGCCTACCTCGCCCACTGGCTCGACATCCTCGACGCCGACCCCAAAGCACTCTTTCGAAGCGCCGCCGCTGCACAACGCGCCGTCGACCACCTCGACAAACTCGCCACAACGAGCAACACCACCACCGAGGTTGCCCGATGAGCCGCCCCACAAGCGCCCGCCTCCCGTTCGAACCCATCGCCAGCCAAACACGAGGCGAAACAATCGACATCGTGGCCGCCACAATCGGAGTCAGCCGCCGAACCATCCACCGATGGATCAACCACGGCATCCCCGCCGAACAAGCCGACCGAGCCGCCATCGCACTCGGCACCCACCCCGCCTACCTCTGGCCCGAGCAATGGTGCCTCATCGGCTAACAACCCGCGAGCCCTCGACCAAACCGGAGCACTGACTACCCGTCGGGCAGCGCCAGCCAGTGACCACCATCGCCCAGTGCTCGATTGTGGAGAGCCCACAGCGACACCAAAGGCTCTGACGGACAAGGCGGCAACTCCACCGATCGCGGAACCCACTACTCGAAGCAACAGCAGCCTTGACCCCACAAGCCACGTCAGCGCACCAATGGCGAGTCGCCCGAAACCTGAACTGTTCACCCGCCCGCAATTTGTTCGTCCTCCGCCGATACGAGGTACATCGAGGCGTCATGCTCCACCGAGGTCACGTCGACGCAACCCCCTTTGCCGAAACCACTCGGCCCTCCGGGTCCCTTCACTGCGTTCAGCCTCGCTAGGCCCCGACAAAGAAGGTCAAGGCCCTCCGGGCTGCGTCGCGCTCGACCCTCGGCGGCTGAGCCACCACGAACACCCCGCACCAGCGGGAAACCAACCAGAAAGGCACAGCCAAATGAACACCATCACACTCGTCGGACGACTCGCCACAGATCCCCGACTCGAACCATCAGCCGGCAACCCCATCTGCACCTTCCGACTCGCAGTCGACCGAGGACGCAGCGAAGGCGCCGACTTCATCCCCGTCAAAGCCTTCGGCACCCCAGCCGAACAACACCACAAGTACCTCACCAAAGGCCGACTCGTCTCGATCACCGGCAGACTCAGCCACTCCCAATGGGCCGATAAAGACACCGGCGACAACCGAGAACGCCACGAAGTCATCGCAAACCAAATCGGCTACCTCGACGCACCAGCCAAAGAAACTGAACCCCAGGAGGTCAAGCCCGGCGAAGAAGCCTTCTAGCACGAGTCCGGCGTCCACCAACCCCAGTGGGCGCCGGGCCAACCGCGTGGCCGCTGCGCTCGGTCGTGGATCCAGCGGCATTGGTCTGCGAGACTCGAGCCAATGCTTGAAGCTCTCCTTCACAACCTGTCGCTGCAGACTTGGCACTTTCTCCGCGACTCTCCGTTCCACGTTCGCGAGGAGACCGTGACTGAAACACTTCTTGTCGAGATGTCACGCAGCAGTGAACCGGTTTGGATCCAGAAGTCGACAACTTCTGAAGAGGCCAGCGACGGCATGGACTGGGCAATGGCAGTCCACCACCGGAACAGGTGGTTCGTCGCGTATGTGCAGGCCAAGAACCTGTTTGGAACTCAATTCGGGACGTATCGCGACCTGCGGAGCCCTAGCTCTGAAGAACAAGCACGGAAACTAATTCGAGCGTCCAACCTCGATGGTGCACTTCCTCTTTATGCCTTCTTCAACAAAGAAGTCTCTCCCTACATCGCCGGAGCCGTTGTCGACCTTGGTGGCTGCACGATGAGGACGCTCAATCGTGGGGCGGGGAATCCATGGACCAACAATCAATCTCCGCTAGGTGTTACCCTCGCTCACGCTCAGGACGTTCTTGACTACGTCATCCCGCCCCCAGCAGCTAATCAGCGTGCTTCGAGTGTGAATTCGTACGCCATGCCATGGGAGTGTTTGTTGTGTCCAGGCTGGCGGCAAAACGGGGGTTTCGGCCACCCAACTCGAAGCCGAATCGCCGACCTGGCAGCACGCCTTGGTCGCCTAGAGCCCACCGACGACAATCAGATCACGTTCGATGAACCCCCGCCGTGGGCACAGCGGGTGCAACAGGGACTATCGGTGCCCGCCGCCGATTTAGAGGCCCCATCTGCGACGTACTACGTCGTCCTCGACGACGGCGGAGTCGTCCCAGACAACGTGACCTGAGCTACCGATCGACCACCACCGAACCCTGTGGGTTCGGCAGCCAGCTCTTTCAATTAGTCAGACAAGACAGCGCTTTGTCGCTTCGCCTCGAGGTAGCTCAGCAACGTACGCACCGTATTGATCACAAGGTTCGCCTCGGCCTCACCGACCAAATCTCGGTTTGGGTGAGCTACCGACGCGTTATTCCTCACCGGATTTAGAGCATCAAGGATCGTTGCCATAGATCCAAGGATCTTCTTGACCTCTTCCTCGCGTGCCCCTACGTCAGCTAAGGCCGGGTGAGTCGTCCGGAGAGCCTTGAAAAGCTGGTTCATTGTCGGACGCCCCTCTAACGCGACCCCGACTTCGTCACAAAGCGAATGCAAGTAGCCATGCATTGCCGTATGCACTCGGTCCACGGCGCTCTGAGGACCAGAAGTTCGCATGAGGTTGGCCGCATCGTCAAGCGCTCGCTGGACAATCTCGGAGGCACTGCGAATCGCGACCTCAACAACCACTTGACCCGTCTCAAGCCTGGATATCCATCCCAGAATCTCGCGATGTAGTTCAGCACTTCGAAACCGCGGGCTATCAGGATCCGCTTCCTTCAGTGGCGGGTAGTCCTCCAGGAGTGCCCGAAGAGCCACAGCCTGGTGAGCTGCACTCACCTCGTAGATCGTCTTCTCGAAACACTCTCTCGTCGTACCCTCAAAGCTTGACGTGTCGACGTACACGTCGCACAACTCAAGCCAGAAGCAGTCATGCCTCGCGTAGCTGAAGTCCCCGAGGTAACCACCGGCGACACCCACCCAGTGGTGCACAATCCGGCCGATCTCACGACGCGTAAGTTTCACATCGTCCGATTCAGCCATCGGCTCTCCAATCTGAGCAAGTTTTCTTGACGAACACGCTCTCCATCTTGCCACTTCATTGAGACGCCTCCGCTGAGGCAGCTCGCCACGACAAGACCCGGAATCCGAACGGAAAAATGACAGACACAACTGCAGGTCCTGGCGGACCAGCTTTGGGAGAGCCGAGGGAGATACCCATCGGCCTTCTCACTTGGCGAGGAAATCCCGAATCTCTACAGATGACTTGAGGCAGCGTCCCAAACGCCTCGGTGAGCGAGCCCACAGGAGGGAATGAAGAGGTCAAAGACATGCATGTGAGCGTCACCGTCCTTGGGGCTGGCGCTGGCAGTACAGGTCGAGCTGCGAGTCAAGTAGTTGGGTATCTCCACGGCGGAGCCGCCGTAGGTGACGGAGCCATTGAGCCCCGACGCTCGGCCCCAGGCTCATCGCCGTCATCTACCCCTGCAACCGGTGTCGGCTCCTACTACGCCGACTCATCGGAATCTCCCGGTGTGTGGAGAGGAGCGGGCACCCTGCCCGAAAACTTAGATCTCGGACTCACCGTCGACCCGGATGATCTTCGACAAGTTCTATTAGGACACGACCCGCGCACGGGTCATCGGCTTCTCCCTGCGACTGGCTCAAGTGGGCGGGCACGAGGCCATGCACATGGACCCTCTTCGCTAGACCACGATGGGCACGAGTTACTCACGGTCACCGAGGTGGCCGAGATAGTAGGCGTCGATCCGTCCTACATCCGCCGGGTCGCCAAAGAGACCGTCGCAATTCGTTCTGCTCAGGCAGACGCTCGTCTCTCTGCCGACGAACCGCCTGAGACTCCGGCGGTGTTTCTTGATGCCTCTAAGGACGTCAGCGGCCGGTGGCAGATCACCCGAGCTGAAGCGAATCGGTTTGCAGCATCACGAAACGAGCCTCAGGTTGTGATGGGCTACGACATGACCTTCTCAGTCCCGAAATCGGTCTCGGCGCTCTACGCAGTCGGCACGCACGAGGACCGGAAGATAATCGACGATGCCATCGAAGCAGGAGTACAGGCTGGCATGTCCTACATCGAGCGAGAGGGTTTCCGAGTTCGCCGACAAGGCCAACAAGAACCCGCTGGGCGAATGGTCGCAGCGTCGTATCGCCACTACACGAACCGGGCGCTCGAGCCTCAGCTTCATGAGCACGTGGTGATCGCAAACATGGGCACCAACTCACTTGGACAGACGAGGGCGCTCGACGCTCGTGGCCTGTTCGCTCATGCCACGACGGCTGGATACTTGGCTGGCGCAGAGCTCCGCCAGCAGCTCTCTCGACAGCTTGGATTGGGTTGGCAGGAGGTCCACAAAGGCCTGGCGGATATCGATGGAGTTGGGCGCGATGTTGTGATGGCGATTTCGTCCCGCCGCCAAGCGGTGCTCGGGCTCGCCGAGGAGATGGGTTACTTCACACCAGCTGCACGGCAGAAGGCTGCTCTGGCAACCCGACCGGGCAAAGAACATGGCGTCGAGGCGGGCGAACTCCAGGAACGTTGGACTCAGGTTCTGGGCGATGCAGGTTTCGATCGCGATGCCGCAGCCAATCTGGGGAGATCCCAGGAGCTGCAGCTTTGGAGCCCGGCCGATACCGAGGCGCTGTTTACCTACTTGGGGAGCCACCGCGGCGTTACTGAGCAACACGCGATCTTCGATCGGCGGGACACGATTCAGGCGGTGACAACGTTCAGCAATGACCGCCTGTCTGCTTCCGAGGTTGAAGATCTCGCCGACCATTGGCTCGCGACCGAAGCCGTTGTTCCCCTCGACGTTGCGGACAACGCACGACGGGAGACGATCGGGCATGGGGCGGCGACGGTTTCGCTTGCTCCCACCGAACAACGATTCACAACACCTCAGATGCTCGAACTGGAGCAGCGGGTCATCTCGAAACATGAGGGTGGACTAGGCAGAGGGTTTGGCCTAGTCGACGCAGCAATGACGGAGCGAACAATCACTAGCGCCGATATAGAGCTGGGCACTGATCAGGCTTCGATGGTCCGGGCGATCACCACATCCGGCGATCAGTTTCAGGCCGTTGTCGGCCGGGCAGGCGCTGGCAAAACCACAGCCATTCGGGCAGCTGTCGAGGCATGGCAGCAAAGCGGATTCCATGTGATTGGGGCCGCACCGTTCGGTGAGGCCGCAAGGAAGCTCGAATCCGAAACCGGGCTGCTCTCACACACTCTCGAAGGCTTACTTACCAGAATCGAAACGGCGCAAGATCCAGCGCTGGTTCTGCCAAAGAACACCATCGTCGTAGTCGATGAGGCATCAACGATTGGCAACCGGCAACTCGATCGCCTGTACCGGCACGCCACCGAGGCACGTGCCGCCGTTCGAATGATCGGAGACCCTCAGCAGCATCAGTCCGTCGAGGCCGGCGGGCTCTGGAAGCACATCACGAGCGAGTTCGCAGACGAAACTCCTTCGCTCGATGTGAACCGACGTCAGATTGGGGACGGCATGTCCGAGGTTCGAGAAGCCCTCGACGAGTACCGACATGGGCTTGTTGCCAAGGCGCTTCATCGGCTCGACAACGACGACCGGTTCGTCACATCGCACAGCTGGGAAGATCTCCTCGACACGATGTCGGCCGATTGGTTCCTCGACCATCAGCGACACACCGACGGCCAGGCTGCTCCGTCCAAGATGATCGCGGAGCGCAACAGCGACCGGCATGCATTGAATCGGCGAGCCCAGGCACTGCTGGTTGAATCTAAGCAGATCGGCGAGGGCGTCCGTATCGGCGACAGCTACTTCCATCGGGGAGACCGAATCGTTGCTCAGGCCCGCAACGTCGACCTTCGAACCCCAAACGCCGAACGACGAGATCACGTGATCAACGGATCTGAGGGAACCGTGACCGGCATCATTGGCCACAACGAGCCTGACCTCCTGGTGGAGTTCGATGACCTTGGGACGATTCGGGTACCTCACGAGTTCATTGCAACCGAGGTCGGCCGCGGCGGTGGACTCACCCCGGCGTACGCATTGACCTCCTACAAGGCGGAAGGCCAGACATACGACAGCGGCAGAAACCTGGCTGCACCGGGAGCGGTCAATACTGAGGGTATGTACGTGGCTCTCACAAGAGGGCGCAACGATCAACGGACCTACACGATCGCTCCAGCCGACGACGTTCAAGAGGTTCCCGAACTACCGATCGTCGCCGACCCAAGGAGCGCTCTCGATGCCTTGGCCGACAGTCTCTCAAGGTCAAGAGGCGCTGATCTCGCCTCAGTAGCCGACCCTCAAGCACCCGATACTGCGGTCGACGCAGCCCGACTGGGAATCAATGGAACCGGAAGATCTCGTCGAATCGCGGAGACTCGTGTCAGCAGCGAGGCCGTCTATTCACCGCCGCAGGACTTCGTCGCTCAAGTTGGAGTCCGTCCTCCTCGCGGATCGCACCGAGACCTCTGGGACGAGGCTGCTAGGGCCGCTTCCCTCTACAACACCCGCTGGAATCCGGCGCATGACTCAGATGCCCTGCTGCCAATCACACCGAGGGCTACCCAGGCACAGCGAGATGAACACGCAGCGGCAACTACAGCTGTGTCCCGAGCTCGGGTGGAGCACCTTGCCCGGATTCCGTTTGCCGAGCTCAATCACTGCATCGAAACCGCGACAGCGTCACTCCCCTCGAACCCTTCCTTCAACCCCGAACGGGCACACCACGCTTTCGACCAAGCCACCACTGCACTCAGAAAAGCCGAGGAACAGCTCGCTGCCGCACGCAAGCAGTCAGAAAAGGCGACGACCCTTCTTGGCCGTGGTCGGAGAAATATGAATGCCGTCGAATCGGCCAGACGCTTTGAGCACACGGCAGGTGGCGAACTCGCTATCGCCCGTTTAGACCACAGGGAGGCAAAGAGCTTTGTGGGAGCATCCAAGGGCAGCGTTCCCGCACGAGCCCAGACTCTGGCTCACCGGAGCGCCTACGACACGGCAGTCGATCGACGAGTCGACCTCGCCGTACGCCGTCCTGCCAGCTATCTGACAGAGGCACTTGGGAAGCGACCGGCCTCAGGCGATGAGCGCACCGAGTGGAACCGCAACGCCCGAGCAATCGAGACCTACCGCCACCGCCACCTGAAGCTTGAACCCAACGACGGGGCCCTTCCTGGTGCTGGGATCCTTCGGGCCATTGGATCGATGCCAAAGAACCCTTCGACAGTGAAGCAATGGCATGTGGTTCGAGCCCGGATCGAACAGGTGCCCGAACCAATGCAGCCAGTTCTTCGTCGAGCGCGTTGACTCAGTTCCGCTCGATTCCGAGTTCGTCTTGTCGGGGCCGAATGCGCCTGAGCATGCCGACGACGTAGTCGGAGTCTTCAGAATCGTCTTCCGGTTCGATCACATCAACCGCAGTCGCCTCTCCGAACCGCTCGACGGTTTCGAGTTGTTTGCTCACGACAATTGGAGGAGCCGCTGGTTCGGCTGACAGCGCTGCAAGCAAACGTGCGGAGCGCTCCGCATTACCGACCGCCGGCCCCGCTCCGCTGCCGAGAGCAATGAGTCTCTTGTCTTCCCACGGACGACGCCCAACCAGATGAGCTGGTGGCAGAGTCCCATGCAGCAGAAGAGCCGAGCCCGGCGGGACCTGGCGTAGCAAGTCCCCCGGTAGGAGGCGCATCGCTGTGGTTGAGGACGCCACCGAACGGCGGTCGCTCCCTGATCCGATGTTGGTTGTCGTTGAGGTCTGGGCGACTTCCTCGTCGCCGCCGAGGTAGCTGGCATACTCGAGAGTCTCCCGATCAGACAGCCCGGAGAAGAAGATCTTCGAGCCGTGGTTCGTGAGAAGCGAACCAGTTTGGGCTTGGTAGATCGAGCGCATTTGAGCGAGCGATTGCCAGACGGTGACGAGTTGAATGCCAACGCCCGAACATGTTGATGTGACGTCGGGGAGCCATCGAAGCGGGGTGTTGCCGGCCTCGTCGATCACTGCGAGCGTGGCCGGGATTGGTTCGCCTGCTTGCCTCGCTATTTCGTACGCCTGGTCTCGTAGCAGGTCGCCAAGAAGGCCCCCGAACACGACAGCAAATCGTTCAACCGACTTCAAGGGCTGCACGACGTACAACGTGTTGTTGCCAACGAGAAGTTTGCGAAGGTCCATCGTCGGTTGTTCGACCGACTCACCGTTGACCATGACCGAGGGTGCCGACACCGCTGCGATGTAGGGGTCTTCCCAGGCGGTGATGACAGTCTGGGCAGTCGAGAAGATGTCGGAGCGGGTGCGGCCGTCGAGCAGCCAGAAACCTTGGAAGGCAGTCAGTGCCAGCTTGGCCTCCATCGCCCGAGGTCCGGCAGCGGATTGCACTGCTGCTGATAGGAGTTCGGCGACTTGGGATCGCTGGCCGTTGCTGCCGTCTTGCATTGCGAGCCATCGAACGATGTCTCCCATCGACAGGCCTGCTGTGGCTGCGGCGAAGAGCATCGGCCACAGAAGTTGTTGACCTTTCGTCGACCAGTACGAGGCGTTCGTTACGCCTTCGGTCGGTCCGGCATCCAACAGAGTGCTGGCCGCTTGCTGTGCTCCGGAAATCGATCGGCTGGCTTGGAGTGGCGACCACCCGACTCGCTGGACTCCGGGGCCGAGATCGGTGGGCAGTTCGCCAAAAGGGTCAAACACGAATACACCGCCGAGTTGGCGACGGCGGGCGACTGTCGAGTTGTAGAGGTCGTCCTTGACCGAAGAGAGGATTGCCGGGCCATCCCAATCCAGAACGCCTGCCGTAACGTTCGCTGTCTTGCCACACCGAGATGGACCAACGACTACGACGGCGGAACGGTCACCAACTCGTGTGCGGGCTCGACGGCGCTGCGTTCCTGCATCTTGTGAATGCCGGTCCTCTGTCGCTGCCAAGTGCCGGCCGACTCTGCCCATGACAAACCGGCCAGGTACTGGGTGTCGAAGCATCAGAGGACGGAGTTCTTTGGTGCGGGCTAGGCGCGCCTCTGGGTTTACGCCCAGCCGGTCGGATCGATCTGTACCGACCTTTCGGCCGTTTAGCCGCGTCGCAGCGACACCCCCGACTGCGAACATGACCATGAAAACCAGAACAGTGCATGTCCAGTACACGACCGGGCCAGGAAGCGTTGCCGCAACATCCGGCCCCCATGCAAGCCTCGGCTCTGCAGCGTTCGACGGCAGCCGAATCATCGCTCGCAGTCCAGTAGCGGGCGATGCGGTCAGCCAGCTACCCGACGACACCAGCGAAGCCATTTGCGCTCCAGCCCACGTGGCGACCGATAGGCCACCAACGCCAAAGATCACAAATAGGGCAAGGTCATCTCCGCTTGCGACCTCGCCACTTGTCTTCATACCGCTATCGCCTCAATCAACTCCGCAGAGCGTTCGGCCATTCGGCGTTGTGCCCGCGAGCGTCGCCTCCGGAGCCGTTCAGCTTCTCGGCGGTCTCCGTTCGCGAGAGTGAAGCTCGTCTCGCCGTGGTGGCTGCTACTCCAGACCAACGCAGCATCATCTGATGAAACGATGCCCTTGGTGATCGCCAGATCCAGAGTTGCTTTCAGGAGCTCGGCGGGCGATTGCTCGGTGCTGGCAGCGGCCGCCTCTGGGATCTCGTCAGCGAGTTCTCGTGAGTTGCGGACCAGGCGGTCTCGTCGTCGGACGATTCGTTTGATCGTGCGACGACGGAGGTCTCGCAGTGGCCAATCTATCGTCGAGCCTGCCACCGCAGCGATAGCGTCTGTCGCTGCGCCCAGCACCATCGTGATGATCTCGGCATCGTCGACTCGAACGCCAAGCGAGCGCAAGATCTGCGACGACTTGAAACACTCCTTCGTCAGGATCGGTGCCATCACCTGCAGCATCAACCGCTGGGCAAGCGGGTCGGCTGCGGACAATCGAATCACCGCTTGGGCAATCTCGATCGACTCGTCGTAAGACTGCCCGATTGGCACCGCAATGGCCTTCACGATGTCGTCGAGATTTCGGAAACGGCCGATCGAAGGTTCTAGGGCCGCCCACCGCTGAACCACACCACCCGACGACCTGGTCTTTACGGTTACGGCCCACTCACGGGTGAGGCTTTCATGAACGCTGCTGCATGTCGTTGATCTCATGCAGCCCAAGATCCGAAACGGCTCTCTTCGAGGACCTACAGGCGCGTCTCCCTAGCAATCTCCCATTTCAGAAAGGTCTCCCACCGACCTACTCGGCAATCTCTCACGGCCAGGAAATCCCATTTAAATAGAGGGTTCGGGAGTTTGTGTCACATTCGGACGAAATCATGGGGAACAACCAACCAACGGAGCGGAATGTCCATCATGACAAGACGAAATCTCACTCGCGCAAGCCTCCGCGAAGCGATCGAGTACCTGGCATCGGCGTGCGATGGTGCAGTCCGCCGCGATGGTCATGGCTTTAGCGCCGACGATGTCGCGATTGGGCACCGACTGGCTCACAAACGACGTTGGGCCCGCCGCGATCAAGCAGTCGCACACCGGATAGTCGTCCACCATCGCCGGCAGCTTGAGAATGCCGGAATCGCCATCAAGGGAGTCACCAGCAAGAGCAATCGACGAGCAACCCGTCTAGCACCTGCGTGTTGGACTGCTGACCCGACGCGCCTCCATCGCCTGCGCTATTGGAACGGTGCCCGGTGGACGGCCCACGTCAGCGCCTGAGAATCTTGGTGGTCATCCAGAGCCGATTCTGCTGCTCGGGTACCCTAGGGACGGGCTCCCCGAGGAACAGGTATTGGACAAGAAGGCACTTAGCGAATCGGATATCTGCGACAGGTTCATCACCCCGGCGATCGAGAAAGCCGGATGGGCGAGCGATCAGTGGCGGCGGGAGTTCAGCTTCACCGACGGCAAGATGATCGTTCGCGGAAAGATGGTCGCCCGGGGAAAGCCTCGTCGCGCTGACTACTTGCTGTTCTACAAGCCGAATATTCCGATCGCTGTAATCGAGGCGAAAGACAACAAGCACTCCGAACGAGCGGGGATGCAGCAGGGTCTCGACTACGCTGAGCGTCTCGACGTCCCGTTCGTGTTCTCCTCCAACGGAGACGGCTTCGTGATGCACGACAAGACGGGAACCTACCCAGCCACCGAGATGAACCTCACACTCGATGAGTTTCCAACCCGAGACGAGATGTGGCGTCGATACAAGAAGTGGAGAGCAATCGAAGACGGAAGCGAAGAGCTGGTCATCTCTCCAAACCACAGTGAGATAGGCGGCAAAACCCCGCGCTACTACCAACAGTTGGCGATCAACCGCACGGTCGAGGCTGTCGCTCGTGGCGATAACCGTTTGCTGCTTGTGATGGCTACAGGCACCGGCAAGACCTACACAGCGTTCAACATCATCTGGCGACTTTGGAAGAGCAAACGCGCCAAACGAATCCTCTTCCTGGCGGACCGCAACATCCTGGTCGACCAGACGATCGTCAACGACTTCAAGCCGTTCGGCGACGCAATGACGAAGCTCAACCGCAAACTCGTCGATCGAGGCTCGGGCCGAGTCGATCAGTCCTACGAGATTTACCTCTCGCTATACCAGGCCATCGTTGGCGATGACGAGCGTGAGGCCATCTACGACAAGTTTCCGAGGGACTTCTTCGATCTGATCGTCATCGACGAGTGCCATCGAGGTAGCGCAAAAGCTGACTCGGAGTGGAGAGCAATCCTCGACTATTTCGACTCAGCAGTGCAGCTCGGCATGACTGCGACACCGAAGGAGACGAAGTATGTCTCGAATATCGACTATTTCGGCGAACCGGTTTATACCTACTCGCTGAAGCAAGGTATCGAAGACGGCTTCCTAGCTCCCTTCAAAGTGATCCGCATCGACCTCGACAAGGACGTGCTCGGATGGCGACCAGAAAAAGATCAAGTCGACGACTACGGCCACGACATACCGGACCAGGTCTATAACCAGCTCGATTTTGATCGAGACATTACGTTCCCTGGGCGGACCAAGATGGTGGCCGAGCGGATCGCCGCCCACATGCACGCCGATAACCCGATGCACAAGACGATCGTGTTCTGTGAGGACATCGACCACGCGGAGCGGATGCGTGAAGCGTTAGTCAACATCCCTGAGAATCGAGACCTGGTCTCAGCGGACCACCGCTACGTGATGCGAATCACCGGCGACGAGAAGGAGGGCAAGGCGCAGCTTGACAACTTCATCGATCCGAAGAAGTCCCATCCAGTCATTGCCACCACTTCGAAGCTGATGACAACCGGTGTCGACGCTCAAACCTGCCACCTCATCGTTCTGGACCAGCGCATCCAATCGCTCACCGAGTTCAAGCAGATCATCGGGCGCGGTACACGACTCCGCACAGATTACGAAAAGTACTTTTTCACGATCATCGACTTCCGTAAGGCCACAGAGCTCTTCGCCGACCCCGACTGGGATGGCCCACCTCTGCAAGATGACGACTTCGATCCAGACGGGCCTCCCGATGACGAAGACTCGGTTGAAGACGACGAGGTGTTCGACCCGGACGAGATCGACGACATCATCGTCGACGCTGACCCGATTGTCGACGACTCGTTTGGAGATGAAGAGGGTCGGCGCAAATACGTAGTCAGCGGCGTGCCGTTTAGTGTGCTCGCAGAACGAGTCCAGTACTACGACAAAGACGGCAAGCTCGTTACCGAATCGTTGAAGGACTACACCCGCCGCCACGTCACCGACGAGTTTGAGTCCCTCGACGACTTTGTTAAGCGCTGGACCGAGGCTGAACGCAAGCAGGTAATTGTCGACGAGCTGATCGAGCGCGGGGTGTTACTCGAAGCGCTTGAAGACAGCGTCAGCAGCGAGATGGATGCCTTCGACCTAATTTGCCACGTCGCATTCGACCGACCACCGCTCACTCGGCGAGAACGCGCCGACAACGTCCGGAAGCGCGATGTCTTTACCGAGTACGGCGAAACAGCGCGTGTCGTTCTTGACGCTTTGCTTGAGAAGTATGCCAACCAAGGCATTAATGCGATCGAAGACGTCACCGTTCTAAAGGTTGACCCGATCGCTGACATCGGCACCATGACCGAGCTCGTCAAGAGCTTCGGTGGCCGAGCCCAGTACGACGCAGCCGTGCGAGAGCTTGAGACCGAGCTCTACCGACCTGCAAGCTAATCAGAGGAACCCCGAACGTGGCGCTATCAACAACTATCAAGTCCTTGCAGGGCATCATGCGCAAGGATGCTGGCGTCGATGGAGACGCTCAGCGCATCGGCCAGCTGGGGTGGCTTCTGTTTTTTAAGATCTTCAGCGACCTTGAACTAGAGGCCCAGATCGAGGACCCGAGCTACGTCTCCCCGATTCCCACGGGCCTTCATTGGGCCGAATGGGCTGACCAAGATGCGCTTGGGAAGGACGCTCCCACCGGAGACGCACTGCTCGATCTCGTCGAGACGCGACTTTTCCCCACATTCAAGAACCTTGACCTCGACAGCCTGTCCGGCAACACCCGAGAGCGAGGCGCGCTGCTCCGAGGTGTATTCGAAGACGCTTTCAACTACATGAAGAACGGGACGCTGCTCCGCCAGGTCATCAACAAGCTGAACAGCGACATCGACTTCAACCAATCGAAGACGCGACACCTATTCGGCGACATCTACGAGCAGATCCTCAAGGACCTCCAGGGCGCAGGCAACGCCGGCGAGTTCTATACGCCGCGTGCTGCAACGAAGTTCGCCGTTGAAATGATCAATCCCCAGCTTGGGGAGACCGTGCTCGACCCGGCCTGCGGGACGGGCGGCTTTCTCGCTCACGCCTACGAGCACTTGAAGGCGCAGGCCAAGACGCCCGACGAGCTCGAGATGGTGAAGAACAGCATCCATGGTGTGGAGAAGAAATCACTCCCTCATCTTTTGTGCGTCACTAACATGATGATCCACGGCATCGAGGTCCCGAGCAATGTCCGTCACGACAACACTCTCGCTCGACCACTTCGGGACTACGGGAAGGCCGATCAGGTCGACGTGATCGTCACCAACCCACCGTTCGGAGGGATGGAGGAGGACGGGATCGAGAGCAACTTCCCGTCTGAGTTCCGCACCAGGGAGACCGCAGACCTTTTCCTCGTCCTCGTGATGGAGCTTTTGAGAGACGGAGGACGCGCTGCCGTCGTGCTGCCTGACGGGACGCTCTTCGGCGACGGAATCAAGGCACGAATCAAGGAAAAACTTCTTCGAGAGTGCAATCTGCACACAATTGTTCGGCTACCCGCTGGCGTCTTCGCCCCCTACACCCCGATCAAGACGAACGTCCTCTTCTTCACCAAGGGATCACAGACCGAAGAGATCTGGTACTACGAGCATCCCTACCCCGAGGGATACAAGAGTTACTCGAAGACGAAGCCAATGCGGATCGAAGAATTCTCACCTGAGCGAGAATGGTGGCACGACCGCAAGGAAGACGATCGGTGCTGGAGAGTCCCGATCTCCGTTGTGGCTGACAGTGGCTACAACCTGGACATCGCCAACCCGGCTTCGGCTCAGCCTGCGACCGAGGACCCCGCGTTGTTGTTGTCGAGCCTTGAAGAAGCAGACCAGGCCGTGCGACTAAATCAAGATGCGCTGCTGCGGGAACTTCAGCGAGTGCTGGGAACTGCGTGATCATCTCAGAGTTGCTAGCGCAGTGCATCACAGCAGCTGCTGAGTCACCTGCGGAGATGGACCGAATCCGGGATCTAGTTATGTCCCTGGCCATTCAAGGCAAACTTGTCAAACAGGACCCAAGCGAAGAGCCAGCCACTGAGCTTCTGACCACCATCGCGCACCACCGCGAGGCGATGCTCACGCAGTCAGGTCAACGAACGCCCAAGAAGCCGGCTCCTCTCGACATCCCAGATACCCCACTTCCTCCGGGATGGCAGTGGACGCAGATTGACAAGTTGGGGCTCGTTGGGCCCAAGAACGATGTAGATAGCGGGTCGACCGTCGGCTTCGTTCCGATGTCAAGAATCACTACTGCTCATCGACAACCACACTCGTGGGAGGAGCGACGATGGGAGGAAATACGTAAGAACTACACACACGTTGCCGATGGTGACGTTGCGGTTGCCAAGATCACACCATGTTTCGAGAATGGAAAGGCTGCGGTCTTCAGAGATTTGCCAGGTGGGGTTGGCGCGGCCACTACCGAGCTGCACGTCCTACGACCGACTGAGGGAGGTGTGCTTCCTGAGTACGTTCTTCTGTTCCTCAGGTCGCCAGAGTTTCGGCGTGCTGGGGAGCCCATCATGACCGGAACCGCTGGTCAGAAGAGACTGCCACGTGACCATTTCACTGGCACTGCCTTTCCGCTTCCTCCCCGAATCGAGCAGGAGAGGATCGTTGCCAGGGCCGATGAGCTGTTGCGAATTTGCGACCAAGTCGAGGCCAATGCGGTAGCCCGCAACCTGGTCCGCGCGAAAACGAGAAGTGTCTGCTTGGCCTCTCTCACGGACGCAACAACGGTCACAGAGACTCGCTCGGCGTGGCGCCACATCGACAAGAACTGGATGCAACTTTTTGACGAACCGGCCGCACTCAACGAAGCGCGGTTCACGATTCGATCACTTGCGACATCGGGAGCCTTGAGTGCGCCTCTAACCCAAGTCAACGTGGAGGAGGATCTGCCAGATCTTCCGGACGAATGGAGTTGGACCCCTCTGGGAGAGATTCTGGAGGATGGCCTCGCGAACGGTTGGTCACCGAAGTCGGTCGACTACGAGACGCCGGTCAAAGCCCTGAAGCTTTCCGCGACGACTTCGGGCTCGTTCAACGACACCCAATTCAAGTACCTCGACGTCCCCGTAGAAGCCTGTGAGAAGTACTGGCTCCATCCCGGTGATCTACTCGTTCAGCGGTCGAACACGCCCCGATACGTAGGTATGGCTGCCGTGTTCACGGGACCCACTGAGCAGTTCATATTCCCGGATCTGATGATGCGAGGCAGGGTTCGGGAGTCCCACTGTGTCGAGTACATCCAACTGGCGCTCACGTCCCGGCGGGCTCGTCGATACCTCCAATCTGCCGCTAGCGGGACATCACAGTCGATGGTCAAGGTCTCACAAGGAATCGTGAAGGCCGTAGTGCTAGCGGTCCCGCCGCTAGCAGAACAGCAGCGATTGGTATCCGTCGTTTCCCGTCTCGAGCAACGCTGCGACGCTCTGGAACGGTCCTTGTCGAAACGCCTGGCAATCAGGCAAGACTTGCTGAAGGCAGCTGCGACCTCCCTTGCAACTCATGCTCCGTAAGCGACAGCCGGGTCGCCAAGCGGTAGAAGTCGCAGAACGACAACTGACGATGGACCAGGGCCCGCTGTAGCTCATCGACGCTCAGCCCGAAGCCCTGAGCCACCAGGTAAATCGGATCGCCAGTCTCGATCATCCAGCGGACAAGGAACATCCGGATCGGGTCAGCGTCGACCATCGGCTCGATCGGTTCTCGCACGGGCAGATAGGGACGGAGTCGCTCAGCTAGATCTCGTCGACGCCAGGGCAGTCTCATACGGTCAACCTTCCGTCGGTGTCGCAGATCGCCCATTCCTTGGAGCCGATCCGGTGTTGCACGATTGCTGTGTGGTCGCCGACTCGCCAGAGTGCACGGCCTCTTGCCAGCTCCGGCAGGATTCGGGCTTCGACTCCGGTGAGGCCAAGCAGGTTGACCGCCTCCGGCACCTGGTCGCTCGACTGGCGAAAGAGAATGCGCGTCTGCGTATCGGCAAGCAACCCCATCGATACCTTCGCGGCTGAAGTGCCGTCATCGCTCTGAGCCCTCAGGTCGGAAATGCGGTGGGCAACCGAAATGTTGGCCACCCCGTAAGCGCGGGCGAGCTTCTGGCAGGACTGGTAGTACTTCGCCACTCGCTCCGATCCGAGCAACGCCCAGATCTCTTCAAGCACTTGGATTCGACGAGGAACATCTTCGCCTTCCGGTGCAGCGAGCAGCGCCTGCAACCAGCCGGTGGCAGCAATCATCACAACCGTCAGTGCCTCGGGGTCTTGGTGGACAGCGGAGAGATCGATCACTACTCCGCGCCCTGACCAGTCGAGACTAACGGTCGACGGTCCGTCGAACATCCCGCGCAGTGGTCCGTCGAGCAGCTTGCCGAGACCGTGGCGCACGTCAGCGATAGACCGAGCGAGTTCTCGACTGCTGTCTTCGGCTGATCGCTGCAGCATCTCCTCGGTTGGGTCAGCGAGTAGACCAACGACGTCGGCCAGCGTTGGGGTACCGAGTTCACCTTCCTTCCGAGTGACGATGTCGATCACCCAACTAACGGCGGCTTCCTCGCTTGCCGTCAGCTCCCGGCGGAGCATCGAGGCTGCGAGTGCAGCTGTCATTTGGGTACGCCGCGCACGCAGTTCGGCATCGGACTCGACATACGGTCCGGCGTCCAAAGGGTTGAGCCGTGTTCTCCCACCCGGGAAAAGGGCCAGCCGGGTAAGGCCCAGACTCTCCGCCAACGGTCCGTATTCACCTTTTGGGTCGAGGATTGCGCACCATCGTGGTTTTCCATCAGACCCAAGCAGGCCGACCATTCGATACAGCAGAGTTTTGACTGCCGAAGACTTGCCGGCACCCACCATGCCCAGCACGAGAATGTTGGGGCTGGTGATCACGCCGTCGGTGTAGAGCTGGAACGGGTCGTAGTGCCACGATGCTCCCCCAGCGGAGACGTCTTCGCCTATGTAAACCCCTCGTGGTCCTAGCCCTCCATCGGCGTGAAACGGATAAAGGGCGCACGCGTGAGCGGTCGTCGCTCGGTGTCGGCGCAATCGAAGGCCGGGATGCAGGAGCGCTCCGCCAATCTTCGAGTCGACGCCATTCTGCTTCTCGGCACGATCGCTGAGCCGCATGTCATTTACCTCGTGGTGCAACGCCGCGGGCAACCGGCAGCGATGCGATCATTGCGCGATCGTGCCGCCCGTGGAGCGGTCGCAGTTCAAGCCCGACCGACGCGGCCACCTGAGTTATCTCGTCGGTGGCGGCCTCAAGCTCGCTGAGCGATGCAGCAGTTACGCAGACGACCCCGGCGTAGAAAAACTCGCCGTAGCCAGCAACGAGTTCTTCCTCACGCTCCTCCACGGCGCGGGCGGCCCTGCGGTGGTGTGCTCCAACCCTGAACCCCTTCTCAGATCGCTGCTGAGAGTCGGATTCGATCTTGGCGGCATCTCGGGTGATGCTTCGTTGCGATCGTGACCGAGGCACCGGTTCGAAGAACACTGACACGGTTCGAACGGCACCGTTGTACAGCATGAGATCGCTCATCCACCGAGCTGGCACGTCGAGCCGCGGCCACTCCGACACGTAGAGTCCCCGATGCCACGCTCCGTCAGCTCGCCATGCTGTCCACGTCGATTCCGCGGCGGTTGGCCCTGCGTTGGAGATCGAAACTTCACTCGACGCATCAGCGAGGGAACGGCGCCGACCATCCAAAGCCGCCCGGCACGAAGGATCAAGACGCAGCCTCATTGCGCGTGACCACTCGCCCGGTGACAGCGGTGTCGAAACGAGAAGTCCCGCTCCCTCCAGACGTTGGCCAAACAGTCGTGTTTCGGTGAGAAGCAGTTCGACGGCCGCTCGCACTCGGTCACCGTTGTGCCGCCGCACCATGCGCACTTTTCCCGAATGGATCGTGACCGTTACGAGAACTTCATGCCGAGTACTTCGAGAGCCAGCCTCGTTCAACAATTCTTCGTACGCTTGGCGAACGTCGTGAAGCGGGTTGTCGTCGAGGTGGTCTTTGAGCCAGCTTCGATGTTCTTCAAGCCCCGCTGGCGCCGCCCATTCGGACCACCGGATGCTCACCACTGGGGTTCGCTCGGCGATGAAGGCCTGGAGCGCTGTTCCCCACTGGGTAACGAGCCAGTCTTGTTCGCCGTGGTCGATCAGTGCGAACTGTCGACCGGCCACTCGGATGGTTGCTGCGTACGTTCCAGCTTTGCGGTCTCGGCTGACTGCGATCTCAGCACCCGGTGGTCCGAGACCCAGCGGGCCTGGATCAACTACGAGGACATCTTGATCAGCGAGAGCTGGAGGGGCATCGTCCAAGTCGCCGCCTAAGAGAGGCACTGCGCTGAACCATGCTCCGCCGTCACCGGAGCGTTGCCGGGCGTAGCGAAGCCCTTGGGGTGCAAGTTCGGCAATGCTTGCCCCGTGGATTCGGACCAAGCCGAGGCTTGCCCCAAGAAGCAAGATCCCGATTCCGATTGGTACCGACGATGTGACCATGACGATCGAACCGATCACTACTCCAGCTGCAACCAAGATCAGTTGGGGAAAGGTGAGCCCGAACATCAGGCCCGTGGCGTCGATCGGTGAGAGCCGATACAGGCGGGACTTTTGACGGTCGGTTGTCGTCGAGGTCATTGCTCAGCTCGTTTCAGATCGGCCAGGCTTCCTTGCTCAGCCGGCGCGTTGACCGGCTCTGCCGAAACCTCAAGGACGGCAACGCCACCTGCGGCTTGCGTTCGTTCGGTGCGAATCGGGTTCGATTGTTCAGACGACCCAACACCGCCGACCGCTGGAGAATGCTCCCGTCCGGGGCCCGAACTGTCCGGTTCGTCCGGCACCCGAGTCTCGGCGCTTGCCTCTCGTGATGGCGGGCCAGATTGGGTTGGCGGTACTGGTCCGCCACCCGCACTACCCGAAGGACCTTGACTTCCGTTGACTCCATCATCGCCCGGTGGCCCAATCGAACCGCTTGGCCCACCACCGGAACCGAGTCCACCTGATCCTGCAGTTGATGCCATCCCGGCCAGCTTTGAGATACCGCCAAGAGCGAGCCCGCCGCCGATCACGGCAGCACCAACCGCTGCGCCTTGAGCAGCCGAACTCGACGTTGCGGTATCAACCGCTGGGATCACTTTGAAGATCAACCACGGCATGAAAGCCGTCATCAACATGATTGCCGACCCGACGAGCATCGCCGACAGATCAGCCTCGCCGGATACAACGTCGGCTGCACCGAGCGCTTCGGCTCCAAGACGGAACGAGATTGCCATCACAAACTTCGAGACGATGAGTGCAATGCCGATCTCGGCACCGCGGCGCGCAATGCTGCGGGTTCCGGGATAGGCCCTTGTTACCCAGGTAATCGGGGCAAATGCGATCACGATGTAGATGAGCACTGCACGCACGAGTAGCTGAACCCAAACGAGCACTGCGCCAACGATGAAGAGCAAACCGAACAAGATCCCGAGTAGCCCTGCAACACTGAGCTGTTCGACATCGGTGAGAGATTGGCCGAACGCGGCTAGTTGTTCTCCCTCTGCGCCCAGCAGCGTGGCCGATGCCTCGTCGACCATCGCCAGAAGAGCCGACGCTACGACAACCGTCAGCGCCGTTGCCAGGAAGGCCACCGGCACATCGACGAACGCAGCTCGCCACATGCTCGAGAACTCTCCAGCAAGCATCGCTCGGAGAAGCGACAACAGCAGGAAGACCAGCACGAGAGACCCGGCGATCACCGAAGTCATTGCTGTGACAGTTGCGCCGCCCTCACTAGCGAACCATCCGCCGACCAGATCTACTCGTGTGGAGTCGCCGTTGAACGAGCTCGCAAGAGCTGCAGTGATCGAGGCGACTGCTTGAGCGATCAGGTCGTAGATGAACAAGATGACGTAGTCGACGATTGCGCGGCCGGCTTCGTCGGCAAGCCCTCCGAGGAAACCTCCAATACCGCCGACGACGTCTCCAGCGTCTGGGATATCAACGCCTGGGATATCCATCAGAGGCCCTCGTCGGTGAAGCCAGCGAGTTGCGCCTCGAATTGTCCGGCTGGGGCCGACGGCGGTTGCGTTCCGCGCCCCGGCATTGGTCCTCGTTCAGACCGAAAGTCCGCAACCTTCCAAGTGCCGCCTTCCCACCGCATCCGATAGTGAACTGTTCGCCAATCGTCGACGACAGTTTCGTCTGCGATGGTTATCGCTTGCACGTACCAGATCGATACCAACCAATCGCCATCATCTTGAGTAGATCGGGCCTCTATCGGCGCAACGCGTAGCACGACGCCGTTGGGTATGGCCGCCGTGAGGTCGAGCATTCGCCGTTCGGTGTCGGCTTCGAACTCGTCTGCGTAGCCACCCGTGGCAATCAGCCGTTGGGCCAGAGCTGCGTCCTCCGGGCTCAGCTGCACAGCTTCCTCGGTTCCTTCGAGGTACGAGATCGCTGCCCATCGTGCCCCCATCTCAGTTTGGGGAAACACGTTGTTCAGCTCAGGTAGCGGTTGGCTTGCTGCTTCGGACGGAATCTCGACGTCGAGGATTGCCGGATCGACGTCCTCTATCGCAGTAGCAGATGCGGCTTCTGGTACCTCGCTACTCGCAGCCACCAAGGCCGGTTCGTTTGGAGGCGGGTCGCTCCTAAGAGCGTTGGCCAGCAGTGCGCCGCCAAGCAGCGCGATCACCGCAGCCGCTGCGGCCACGTTTCGCTTTGACCCTCGCATCATGCGATTCCAGAAAGCGTGTTAACGATGGTCGCTGCGAGTCCCACCAGGATCGCGCCTGCCATGCCGCCGAGCGCGAACGCCTTGCCCTTCGAGGCCCCCATGGAGTGCCCATTGGCGTGACTGAGTCCCCAGACCGCGCCGCCGATCAGTAGCGATGCGAGAGATCCCGCAAGTCCTCCCCAAGCCAACCATCCAAGCACTTGCTGCCAGAAGACGGCACCAGGAAGGCCAGCGTTACTTGGGGTGACTTCGATCTGAGCGATGACGGTTGGGATTGGTAGTAGTGCGTCGTACATGGGTACTCCAGGAGCGATGGTCGAAAGTGTTGACCTGCTGTGGCCCGACACCGAGGCCCGGTGGGACACGACTTCGATTAACGAGACCCATGTCCCATGGACGGGCGAGCTCGGCCCACAGCTGTCCATGCAAACTTCAGCCACACCTGACCCGACCGACGCAGCCATCATCGATCTCGCACCGATCACGGCCGCGTGCCGTGGCCTGGTCTCCTGGTACGACAGGCACCTAAGCGGACAAGAGCCGCCGATGACCGAGCTAGATGTCGTCGTCGGCGACCTTCGAGACCTACCACCTATCCCCGGGCGGATCGGGCAAGACATCGACACGATCCTGAGCCGCCGGACAAACCGAGAGGCCGGCGATGTTGTCGGCGCAGTCGAACGACTTCGGCTCGTCGCAAATCATCAACCCGCTCCCCCCGAACCACGCAACCAACCGAGAAAGGGTCGGCGGAGGCATCGTGAGCCAAAGCGGTCCACATCTAACGGCCAGCTACAGCTGCCCGGCACCGAGCCAACGGACAGGTGATCATGGCGTTCTTCACCGCTATCGGCGTGATCAGCAACGACATCGTGCGCCGCGAAACCAAGAACGGCGTCGTCACAACCTTCAGACTGGAGACCGGAGCGCGGCGTGGCCGAAAGCTATGGATCGACGTCGAATGCTGGGGTCACCTCGCCGGGACCATCGCCCACCACGGTGAGACAGGCAGAAGCGTCGCAGTCAGCGGACGGCTGACCTCTAGTGAGTGGAGAGACCGAACTTCCGGCCAGCGCAGGTCGAGACTCCTTGTAGTCGCATCGCACGCAGACCTGCTATCTGAGGGCCTTAAGCACCCGTTGAGCCAAAATCAAGTCGTTGCTGTCGGCAAGGTTCTCGATTCGCCAACCGTAAGCGAGGCAACCCACAGGGGAAACGTTCTTAGCTTTACTCTCTATTGCACCCACCGGGTCTCCCGAATTGGCGCATTCAAAATCGCATGCGAGTCCTGGTGGCATCAAGACATCGAGCACGTCCCCGAGGGCCAGCTATCGGTATGGGGCTCGCTGGCTCACACCGCCAAGGGCCAACAGCCGGTTCTAAGCACTCCGTATCGTGAGCTTGTCGATCGTCAAAAGCAGCATCTAATCCCGAGTGAGACATGACTTACGCCTACTCGTCCACCTCAGAGATCACAGCCGACAACGCTTCAACCCGCTGTAGCGCCACATCCAAAATGTCCCTTGCGCAGACAAGACAGTAAGTGCTCTGCTTCTGCGGACCGTCCTTCACCACGAGGCAGACTTCGCCCTTTGAGATGATGTGCTTTTTTGGATGTCGGTAACACTTTCTGCGCCGGCCAGCTACCTCTGTTCGGACATTACGAAGCACATCCTTGACCGCTGCCACTTTAGGTTCCCTCGCTCATGCGGGCAGTAAGCGTTGCCTGCACCTCATCACCAATTTCGTCCAGGGACTCATAGGCGGCCTCGAGTTGATCGAGCGTCCACGAGTCTCGCGTCCCACCAGCTTCTCCGACGAATCCATTGATCTCTCGGTTCAACAGCACGAAGAGGGCATCCGCATTGTTGCCTCTTGACTTGTTTACGACACGCGAGATATCAAACCCGGCCCGCGACAAACCCAAATCGGCGAGAATTCGGTGATGGATGGACTTTGACCGGCTATCAAGACGTTGCCGAAGGGTTTGCCGACGAACCTGTGGCTGAACGTCAGAGGGAGCCGCGGGCTCCTCGCTATGTTCAACACGGCCTGCCTGCATTTGACGAATCTGCTCGGCTGTTATCCCAAGCTCGCGGTATGTGAATCCCCCTGGACCCTTGATATCGAGCATCTCTTCGATAACTCGGTCGTCGTCCGAATCCAGGAAGGGCTTATTTAGGAAATGACTCAGCGTCTCGTCCGCCGCTACCGGAGCATCGAACCGAAGCACCTGATCCTGAGTCGACTCATCCCGGGGCCGGGGGCTTGATCCCCCACTGGTGCCACGTGTCCAACCCTTGACAATGTCTTGATCCTCCACATCCAGCTCGCGGAAGTCGTCCCACTGTTCCTCGTTGTTGAGCCCTACATGGGATATCACGAAGCCCTGGTTATTAGGGTCGCTCGGATCGTTCGGAACAACCGTTCGCATCACGCGTCCAACGAACTGGATATACGGCGACAGAGACCGATAGGGCCGGAAAATCGCAGCAATGCTCAGGGGCGGGTGATCAAAACCCTCTCCAAGCATTGCGACTTGAACGATGCAGTCAAGCTGACTGCTACGAAGCTTGGCCAAAACAGCGTCCTGCTTCTCTTGTGGCATACCGCTGTGGATAGTTGCTGCTTGAAGGCCCATTTCTTCGAAGATCGCCCGAACTTGATCCGCATGATCAATAGACATCGCTGCTGCCGCGATCTGATGCGGGAACCCGGTAGCGGAGCGGAGGAAGGACAACTTCTCAGCCGCCTTCTCGGCGATGTGCCTGTTGCATTCCTCGGATAGTGCGACGCCCCGGCGAAACCAGGCTTCCTCTCGAAGTCCGAGCACTTCATCGATCGTGTAGGTATCAGTCTCTCCTCGAGCGGTAAAGGTGATCTCGGCTGGATGTGCGGACGCAGAAGTAACGTGCTTGATGTAGCCATTGAGCATCGCCCTGGCATACGGATATCGATATACAAGCTCGCCCAGAAGCTCCTTGTTGTCGGCACGAAACGGTGTAGCGGTCAAGCTCACGAACTTTGCAGACGGAAACGCACGCACGACCTTCTGCCAACTCTCGGCGGCAACATGATGGCCTTCGTCGATGAGCACAAGGTCAAAGAAGTTCTCGGGGAACTGTGATAACCATCGATCTGCGCGGCTGGCCAGCTGCTGAACGTTTGCGACGACGATGTGACTGTTCACGCAATCATCGATATTCGCGTTCGGCCCGTCCACAAGTGCTGTATACGGGCCAGATACGAATGAGTCGAGAACGCCCGTCCGCTTCCAGAAACATGATGCATTCGAGATGTTCAGATCTGCGTAGAGGTGCTCTCGGATAGTCGTGTTCGGAGCGATCACGAGCACTCGACCATTTGAAAGCTCAAATGGCAGGATGGCGATCACGCCGGTCTTTCCGCAACCGACGGGCAACTGGATGATCGCCGGTGTCGACTCAGCCTCAAAGTGAGTTACCGTTGCCCCGAAGGCCTCTCGTTGCGGTTCTCGCAACTGGGCGTTGTCCCGGACCCTCGCTGTTGCACCTTCGAAGAATCCTGCAACAGCATCCCGCGCTGAATCGGCACTTGCGTACTCAAGCCTGAATGGTTCCAAGTCTTCCGGTCGGTAATAGCGGTACTTGCTACCGGGACGCCTGATTGCGCTCAACTTCCCATCGGCATCCCAGCGCCTAAGAGTCGCAGCCGATACCCCAACGACCTTGGCAGCCTGCGCAACCGTCAGCCAATTCTCAGAACCTTCATCATCCATACCCGACACTATACAACATTAACAATGTTATACAACTCTTTCATTCACTTCTTTGTTGAACCCCCCGAACTGCAGCCACAAGAAGTTCAAAAAGCTCCTGAGTCTCGGGCTGGACCTCGTCGTCGTAGCCGTATGATTCCGCTGCTCGCTGGGCTTCCCGGTATGCGGCGTTGATTGCATCGACGTCTCCAACATCGGCGGCGGCCTGCATCTTCATGCGGTACATCGCTTCCTGACCGTCAACTATGGCGAGACCTTTCTCTGCGGCCCACCGCGCCTTGTCAACATTGCCCGCGGCTAGTGCCAGCTCACCTCGCCGATGAGCGGCATCGACAATCGTCGTTTCAATCAGGGTGTAAATAGTTGGCTCTCTGAGTAGCCATGCATAGTGATCGGGGCGAGCGTCGACGGCGACATGGCCCTCTACCAGTGACAGTGCCGCGTCGAGGTACGCCGCTTCGTCGGCTCCTTCGGCACTCTTGGCCTCGGTGACCAATTGCTCGACTCGCTCCCAATCAAGGCCGACGTCGCCACACAGAACGTAGCTGCTCGTCGATCTCGCCGACTGGAGACGCTGTGATCCGTCATCGGTCGTGCCCAGAAGCTTGCGCGCTCGCATGAGCGCATTGTCCGCAGCCTGCCGACTCGTGGACTCGGGCCAGAACTCTTCACGGAAGCGCTGGCTAACCACTTCGCGATGAAACGCGAGATACACGATGATCGCTTCAATCTTCGGTGTCGCGTCATCGGCCAAACCTTCAATCCCTGGCCGTCGTCCCAAGATCCGGACCTCGATTGCCCTCGGTTCCAGAATCGCGGCGATCTTGTCGATCACCTGGGAGCTGACCATCGGCTCCGCAGGTTCTCCCGAAGTTCCATTTGCCGATCGAAGGTCGAGCACCGGCGCAGCGGATTCGGCACCGTTGGCGGAAACCTCTTCGTTGGCCCAATGCTCAGCAGGTGGCCGAGCGCCTGTGTCAGTGGCGTTCGCCAGCAGGTGGTCGACCGCAGTCAGCTCAGTCGCTATGAGCGTGACCGGGTCGAAGGACAGGCCAAGTGGTTCGAGTGTTGCTTGGTCGCCCTCGATGACAATTCGGTGCTCGCTTGCAAGAGCATGTGCAGAGACAATTGCGATCGGTGAGTAGGCCAGGTCAGCAACGGCTGAAAGACTCCGAGCAACTGGGATCAAGCTGGCGTCGGGCCCGACGATGACAACGGTTGGGTGGTAGACGTCGCCGTGCATCACACGTTGTTCGTATGGGCTCCGATCAAGACTTGCCGAGATATCGCGCATCTCGATTTCGACTTGCTCAGCCCATTCGACGGTATTGCTCGGCTGAACAACTCGGCTCAAGTCTTCACCGCCTAGTCCATCGATCCCTAGAGCGACCACTTCCAGGTGCGCAGCCCACGGAGCCGAGCACAGAGAAGCGATGACTCCCCGCTGAAAGTCGAGCGTTTGCTCCGGTTCGCCTTCGATAGAGAGCGACCCGAGTTGTTCGAGGTCGACAAGAACGTTCCCAGCATCAGAGCTACCAAGGACAGCTAGAGCGGGCGCGTACGGGTGGGCGTCTGCGCCGGCCTCTTGCTCCATTGCTCGAGCATCCAAATCAGCCTCAAGCCGCCACACCGTCTTGTCCGCCGTGATTGCAGCGAAGCCTTGCACTGGCGTGCACGGCTCGTCGAGGAGAAGTTCCAACCCGAACTGCCCGGCACGGGCCACGACGATCGAGGGCATCGGAGTTCCCGATGACTCAAGCTGGTGACTGAGGTACGCATTCACTGCGGCGACGTAGCGCACGTCTTCTCCGTCAACTGCGATCGCCCTGATTCGGCGTTCGAACTCGGCGCCCTCATCGTTTGGCGGGTCGGTGATTGTTCCAGGGCGACGGCGGGCCTGCTGAATTGAGCGCAGCCGTCGAAGCGTGAATAGGAGAACGCCTCCGAGGAAAGCTGACCCGGCAGCGACCACTCCGATGGGCGTGATCCTCTCCATTAGCCCTTCACCATCTGAGGCTGGTTCCACGGTGCGTGCCGGCACGGTGCTCGGTACGGCACTCTCAGCCGTTGTTGGCGTGGCCTCGGGTACTGATTGCTCGATCGGCTCTTCAACCGCTGGGATCTCGACAACCTCAGGCGCACTCATTGGAGGTTCGATCGACACCTCCGGTGGGTCGACCGGGCTTGCACCGTTGAGGTCTGGTGCCGTCATCGGGTCCGCTGGAACGGTGGGCAGAGCGAATCGTTGCTCCGGATAGATCATATTCGGGTCTTTCGGGGGCAGCAGCCGATCCCGATTCAGCTCGACAAGGTCGATCCAGTACGACGTGATCTCGCCGTTCGTTGGTGAGCGCCCCCACGCATTGGCCAAGGTCTGTTCGGCAATCGCCCAGAAGTGATCACCCTTTTCAACAAGAATTAGATCTCCCGGTTCCTGCCCGTCACCAGGCATGGTGAGCTGCGTTGTGTCGGCGTCAACTGGCACACGCAGCGCCCAACCTTCACTGAGAGATTCCGTCGAGCGCGTAATGACAACGCCGTTAGGCATCGTCCGATCCAAGTTTGCCTGTCGGATCTCGCTCCAGCGGAGGCCGTCTCCGAGGAGCTGTTCAGCAATCTCCCACCACGAGTCGCCTCGCTGAACGACGTAGTGACCTTCGGCTGTCTCATTCGTTTCGTCGACCGACTCGGGAACGATCGGGTCAACAGGCTCACTGACCGCCATCTCGACAGGTTGAGTGACAGCGACTGGCATCAGCGGTGCGGCGGCAACCGGCTTAATCGGTCCAAACGCGCTCAGCATCAGCGTGGTCCAGGCCGCGAGCTTGGCTGCTAACAAACGGATGCCTGGCAGCGTCGGAGTCTTTATCGGTGCCCGGCCGCGAACAATGCCGACGTACTCACTCGCCACCGCTACTGCGAGCTGAAGCCAAGCAGCCCACACGACCACAGCGATGGTCTTGAACACGAATGCATCAGGAATGTCGCCATCGCTCAGGTGTCGACCAACTTCGTCGAGAGAGAACCCTGAGGTTGGCAATGGCCACCCCACGAAGCGGATCAGCCCGTACGGAATGCCGCAGAGTACGGCAATCGTCAAGGCAACACCTGCCATGCCCTTCGTGATGTCCAGAATTCGTCCCATGTCATGGTCCTGCTGTCGCTGTTGCTGATTCGGTAGCCGAGGCGGAGATTTGGCCGGGGATGAACGTTGGGTCGATGGAGATGGTTACCGTCACCGTGACGGTGCTACCCGAGACGCTGATAACGCCGCTGTGGCCCTGCTCGACAAGAAAGGCCGAAGCTCGCTGCGTCGCGGCCGCTGGGTCGAGGTTGGGAACTCCAGTGCTTCGGTATTCATTGGCGTCCACCATCTGTGCGCCTGCCCGCGCCGCGTTGTCTGCAATGTTGCGAGCTTCGCTCAGTGCACCGAGCTTCCTGCCGCCGTCAACAGCCAGCCCGGTTGCCATGAGCAGAGCCAACCCCAGGGCGGCTACCAGAATCGATGTCGAGCCGCGCTCGCTGTTCCGACGTTGCATTCACTCTCCCCTGTACGTGTCGATGACTTCGGTCGCAGACGCGCTGAAGGTTTGGCTTGAGGCAACGCCGAGGCTTCCAACGTCGCCAAAATCTGCCGAACAGCTGATGCTGACGGTGACCTGGCCACCAGGTCCGAATTGCGAGAGTTCAACAGCAACTGATGGGCCAGCACCACAAGCCACTCCGGAACTTGCAAGGTTGGTGGCGGCAACTTCATGGGCGGCAGCGGATGCTTGTGCCGGTGTGCCAGCAAGACTCGCAGCCCGGGCTGCCTCGTGCGCTGCGCTCTGCACATCGTTCTCGGCTTGGACGACCCGGCCGCCGTAGACGGCCAGGGCAAAGAAGCTAAGAAGCACGACAGCCATCACGATTGCGAACTCGGTCGCTACGGCACCTCGTTCCGGGTTGACTGCGCGTCTCATCGCTCGCCTGCCGGGATGAACCGTTCGATTGACCCCTGCGCTTGGGATTCGATGTGCCAACCACCGAACGGCACAATTGCGGGAGCGTCTCCACTAATTGTCACGGTCACCAGGCCTGTCCCGACGTTCCGGTCGACAGTGACTATGACGTTCTTGAGGTTGCCTGCCTGACCAAGGATTGTGTTTGCGCCAGCGAGACCGTCAGCCTCGGAGGCGGCGGCCAATTGCGCTGCTTCGACCGCCTCCTCTGCCGCCACGTCGGCAGCTTGTTTCGCATGCCAGAACAAGCCGACCTGGAATATCAACATGATCAGCGTCAACACGGCGGGCATCACGACTGCCACCTCGGTCGAGGCAACTCCAGCTTCGCCACTTAGCCGCGCCGATCGAGGAGGGGGCCGCTCCCTCCACTCACTCACTACCTCAGCCGCCTGGTGAGGGCGGGTTGACGGTGTCAGGGATGTTGTTCGCGTTGCTTTGCGCCTTTGCGAGGAAAATCGCTCCTGCCACGACCGCAATCGCAACCATCGCCGCCATGACGACCGCCATCTCAGTTGAGACTGCGCCACGCTCATCTCGAACGTTCACGCCGGCCCTTTGCAGGTTGTACTCCACTGCGAAGTTCGCAAACTCCACATACTTCTTCAGCAACTCCATGAGCTGCTCCTTTCTTTTGTCGATCTCTGTTCGAGCGTCATGGCGACTGCTCCGACTGGGGCGCATAGGTCGCTCCACCGTCGGTACTGATTGCGTCAACAGCGCCGAAGCCGATGAAGAGGGTGAGTCCGATGACCATGACCGTGACGGGGATGATCATCTTCTCGGTTCGCTCCTCGGCGTGAGTTTCGATGTCTGCGGACTGTTGAGCCCGAAGCGAGTCAGCCTTGGCGGCAAGCGACTGTCGGATCTTGGCGCCCTGACCGCCAGCGAGACTCACCGACGCAGCCAGTTCGGAAAGTTCATTCACGTGAAGCGTGCGGCCGAGGTCATCGAGCATCTCCCACGGAGTGCGCCCAGTGAGCTCTGCTCGGCGCAGTGCTCTCCGTATTTCAGCGAACGCCCACCCATCGCCAGACTCGGCCGCTCCGACCAATGCGGTTTCGATACCTCCGCCCCCAGCCAGGATGATCGTGACGAGGTCGAGCCAACTCGACAAAGCATGTCGAAACGACTGTTGGCGCCGCTCGACTTGCTCTGCAAGTGGGAGGTCGGGATAGAAGAATCCTGCAAGAGCCAAAGCAAAGCTCGTCGAGAGTATGAAAGCCGGGTTGATGGCCGTACCCGCAGTTACAACTACCAGCCCCGAGATCAGCGGAAGCCCGAAGCCTGCGGTTGCGCCCAACAACTTCTCATATGCGTGGCGTTCCATTGACTTGTCGAGGATTCGTAGCCGCTCGTTGAGGACCGTGCGTTCGCCAAGCCCTGTTGCCGCAAGCAGACGTAGCGCTCCTCGACCCAACACGCTTCGACGATCAGAATCGACGGCAGGCTCGTGCGACTCGGCGACTGACGTTCCGGTCTGCTGAATTGATTGCAGCCGCGCTGCCAGCGGGACAGGGCGGGGTCGCAGCCCAGCGAACACGAGCCAGACACCGCCGCCTATTCCAGCGCCGAGCAACATCATGGAGACAACGCCGCTCATAAGGTGCTCCCCTTTGTCGCCACACGCCGAGCCGTAAAGCGCTCCGGCATTTCAATCTGGCTGAAACGATCGAGTAGCCACAGGCCAAGCATGAAGAACGCGAGGACGACCACGAGCCAGGCCTGACCAACTGGAGTGTCATAGACCGACAACAGGTCTCGTGAGAAGAAGAAGATGAACGCAGCCGTGAACACCGTGACTCCCATGACGATTCGGGCTGAAGTCCTTATGCGTGCTCGCCCCACCTCAACCCGCAGCCGCATCCGAACATCACCGCGAATCGAATCCGCCAACCGGCCGAGGAGAGCGCCAAGATCTCGCGTCTCCATCCGCGACGCGTTCACAAGTGCAGCAACTACGAGGTCAGCGGACGGATGCTGTAGGTCATCGCCGAGCATCGCCAAGGCCTCGGCGAGCGACACATCATCGAGCCGTCGCGCGAACCGTCGAACCTCGACTCGTATCGCAGCGGGCGCAACACTACTGGCCGCAATCAATGCCTGTTCGAGTCCGGCAGCGCCAGCCATGTTGTCCCGAATCATCTCGGTCCACGCCGCGATTGCCTCTGTGCGTGCGACTCCGTCGACATTGTCTTGCCGGTGCCCGCGTCGAGTTGAGGCAACCAATACGCCGATCGCGGCAGCCGCTGATGCCGCTGGCCACCCCGTGGCCGCCAAGGTGACAATGGCCGCGAGCCCGGCTCCAGCAATCCACGCTGCCCTTGTTCGCAAGGTCTCGCGTTGCGTCGGGCTCGAATCGGGGAGAATCTGCTTTCCTCGGATGCCTTGCACCACGAGAAGGATTCCAAGACCCACCCCCATGCTTACAGCGACGAACGCCAGCGAGGTCATCGCACTCTCCACTCGCCGGGAGTTGCGAGCCAACGCTTGTCGAACCCAACTTCTTCGAGCCGAGCCAACCGACTGGCTGTAAACCCGTATCTCGGTTCCGCACGGCCGGTGCTGTCGGGCCCGTAGATCTCGTTTGACGAAACAACCTCGCCCTCAGAGCCGACGATCTCGCGCACCGAAGTTACGACTCGCTGATGGTTGCTGAGCTGGGCAATATGGACGACGACGTCGATTCCTTGCGAGACAAGAAGATTGGCAGCAGCTGGTTCGAATCGTTCGCGGGTCATCGCCAGGTACATCTGGAGCCGACCGAACACACCTTCAGACGAATCAGCGTGGATCGTGCACATCGCCCCGTCGTTGCCCTGAGTACAGGCGAGCAGCAAAGTGAGTGCCTCGTTGCCTCGCACTTCGCCAACGATCAGGCGGTCGGGGTTCATTCGGAGCGCATTGATCGCCAGTTCGTTCATGCCCAGTTCGCCAACGCCTTCGACGTTTGCGGTTCGAGCTTCGAGGTCCACATGGTCAGGGTGAAGATGAGCGAACCGGTCGATGCCGAGTTCGAGTGAGTCCTCAACGGTGACAAGGCGTTCTTCGGGTGGAATCTCGTTGATGAGGCACCGCATGAAGGTTGTCTTTCCGGCGCCGGTGCCTCCGGCGATGATGATGTTGAATCGAGCAAGCACCATTGCTTTCAACAGGTGCATCAGCGGTTCTTGAATCGTTCCGAGGTCGATGAGTTGTTTCAGTCGATGGATGTCGAAGTCATGACGCCTGATCGATATCGAGGGCCGCCCCGAAACCCAGGCCACAGCATTGAGACGGTCGCCCGAAGGAAGCTGAAGGTCGAGGCGTGGACTGGCTGGGTCCCATCGATGCTCGGAGCGGCCTCGTCGAGCCGCCGTTTGAACGAGCTCGATGAGATGTTCATCGCTATCGGCTACGGGTTCGCCCTGAACCTTGAGACCCGTTCTGTAGGTCAACCAGACAGTGTCGCATCCGTTGATGACGATGTCTGAGATTTGTGGGTCGTCGATGTACTGCTGCACCCGACCCAAAGCAAACAGCTCGTCGAGAATGGACCGTGTGATGTTCTCTCGTTCGGAATCAGCGAGTGGTTGGTGACCTTTCCTCACAAGGTCTGCGTCGTGCTGTTGCAGCTGATCGCCAATAAGTTTGCGAGCGAGCATTCGTCTGTTCTCACCCGTGATCGAGCGGCCTTCGTCCAGCTCCGCCTGTGCGACTACCTCCGTTAGGCGTTCGCCCACAGCTCGGCGCACTTTCTTGGTGACTGATCGTTGCGCCGTCATGCGGCGACTCCGTTGTCTGGCTCGCTCTTGACTCCGGCTCGCAGTAATTCCTTGGCTATGCGGTCAGCCAAGGATGATGCGCTACGAACGAGCGCAGATTTCGCTATTCGACGGCTGCTCGAGCCTTCTGACAGCGCCAGTGCCGTCCGTCCGTCGTTCGCAATGACGCCAAGAACGGGGATTCCGAATGTGGCTTCGACTTCTGATGCAGCGTGGGGTTGATCTCCAATCAGGACCCAGCCGACTCGGCCAAGGTCCAGTCCCGAAGAGCGAACGGCGTGGACGGCAGGTTGAAGTTGTTCAGCCACGGGCCGCGCAACAACCGCGACCATCGATGCTTCGTGGATGAGTGGATGCGGGTTACCTCCGGCATCAAGACGCCCTAGATCGGCCAGCACAGCGGTGTGTCGTTCATCTAGCCATTGCCCAAGCGATCGGCTGGCCAGAGCGAGCGTTCCCGCCACCTGTGATGGCGCGTCCGGCGCAAGAATTCCCGGGAGTCCGCCGGGGAGCGGCTGTGCGTGGGCCCAAAGGTCGGTTCCGCTGTCGGAGCGCACCGAGGTACCGAGGGTCAAGAGGCCGGGGTCGGTTCCGATGCCATAGCGAAGCGCAACCGAGCCGCCCGCTCTGTCGGCTTCGAGGAACACTCGACGTTCTGAATGGCTGCCCGGCCAGCAAGCAGCGACCGTCAGAGTCGTGAGCGTGGTACCAGGTGCGCCCTTCTGAGACGTGAAACAGATCAGTGTCATCTCACTCGCCTCCGACTTGGATGAGGCGCACCCGGTCTTCGGCGCTCGCTGATGCGATTGCGTCGGCTTGGGCCGTCGGCACTGCGACCGATACGAATAGCTGGCTTTGCACACCAATTGGAGCGACGTCGATGATCTCAGCACTCTCGGCCAACACTTGCTGCCCTTCGTCGCTGCTCGTCGCCAGAACACGTACACGGTCCCCCGGCCTCATCGAGAGTGTTGGATACTCGCCGGGGTCGAGCGCCATGCCTACAATGCCGTCTCCGTTGGCGATGGCTGCGCCGTTCGCGAACAGGTTGTGGTTGACCAAAGTCCCTGCGTCCAGGTCGACGAGTGCTATTTGACCAATGAGCGCATCTGTTTGGCCGGCGCCCACGAGGTTCAACGCCTCCTCCGAGCCGACTTCGACGACCCTCAGGTCGTTGCTGGTTACTTGCTGCCCACGTTCCATGTCGGCCCGCAACACAACGACCGGCTCGGTCGTAGATGCGTTCGAGTAGATCCACCCACCAGCAAGGGCGAAGATGCCAATAACAAGCAGGCCCACGGTAATCTCCGGCCAACGGCTACGACCACCTCCCGATGGCGGCTCAAGTTCGAAGTAGGCGCCATCAATTCGGGGCGCTTTGGCACCGTTGCCTCGCGGTCTCAAGGTCGTCTTCATTACTCAGTCTCCGCTCTCGATTGCTTGGATTTCTGTGATGTCGAAGGTCATTGAAGTCGCTCGGACGAAGTCACCGAAGTCCCCCATGTCGTTGCCGTTGAGCCACCACCGGAAGGTCCACCGCAATGTTGCGGTGCCATCCAGACCGGACGCCGCAGATTCGAAGGTGTGCGAGCAGTACGTGTCAGAGTCATCGAGTCCAGCGGCCCACTCGACGCCGGGTCCGTTCGGACAGATGACATCCGTGCCGTCCCCCATTGCCCAAACTGTTTCAACAGGTCGAGCCTGAACAACGACGGTCACAAAGCCCTGAGATTCCTGCTCCTCAATCGGTACCCAGTCGTCGGCAACCCAGAGCCATGTCCGAAGCCGCACTACCGAAGGGATTTCGGACCACATTGGCGAGCTTGCCGGGGTGGGCGGTTCCGGGTCTATCCGGGCTGCGGCGATGTCCCTCAGGACTGTTGGGTCGACAGGTGTTGTTGTGCCGATCACCAGCAGACCCCATCCCCAGGTTTGGACGATGTCGCCTCCGTCGGCAGCGCCACCCTGCTGGACGTGGGTGCATTCGACGGTGTGCCAGAAATAGGTAACGGTCGGGTCGAGACCCCGGGCTACGACGTCCTCAAGAAACAGTTCTGCCTGCGGCACAACGGCGCTGACGTTGGAGCCCGGCAAGAACGGTAGCCACTGGTCACAGCCATACCATTGCCAAACCAGTTCAGAGGAGACCTCACGGTTCGGACCCGCTGCTCCTTTCCCCCAGCACGTACCCAAGACCGATCCGCCGAGCTCATCTATTGATGTCCCACCTCTACCAGTGTCGGGACATGCTGGTGTAATGGGAACCGGATTGACGAGACCTGGTGTCTCGGGAGGCGGAGGCGTGCCTTGTGCCTGAGCAGGCAAGATCATTGCTATGTGAAGCGCCAATGTCGCCGCGAACGCGGCTGCTAAACGAGCGGAAGCCCTTGGGTGGTCGGTGCGATATCGCATGACACGTCCGCCTTTCCTTGTACATCGGAGACCTTCCAGACCCCGCCCTCCAGAATCATCACCGCAGACGTAAGATCCCTCTGACCTTCAGCTATTGCGGGGATGCCAGCAAGGCGGGCCCCGCTATCGATATCGAACAATCCCCGACCTGGGTCTTGGAACTTGCAGTCCAAGATCGCTATCTCGTCAGGCGACCTGACCTCGATCACCTCCGGGTGATTCTCGGCACGGCCGCGTAGCGCTAACCCGCGACGCTGATGGTCGGTGAGCAGCGAATTGACTAGTTCTAATTGCGGACCGGTGAGTGTTGCGTCGACGAGTGGACTCGCGGGATCCGGTGGATCCCAGAACTGCACTCGGGCGTCCCAGTAGTTCTCGTAACCTGCGATAGCAGCTTCGGCGAGTTGAGACGGGACGCATCCAATCTCAGATTCCAGGTTGACCGCCTGCACCTGCCATTCGCCTCCAACTTCGGTAAGGCGCCCGGAATACCAAATTGTGGCGTTGCCAAACTTGGGGGCCACAAACATGCAGTCATTGATCGTTACCGTTCCATCTAGCAGCTCGACCAGCACGGGGTTGTTGTCAAACAGGCGGGCACTGTTGGCAACTTCGGACTCGACTTTCGGGTTGTAGATTCTGTCCAGTTGATCGAGCACCTGGTCCGTCGCTACGTCACCGATCCTTTCTCTCGCCTCACCTGGGTCGGTAACGACTAGCTCGACGCCGTCCCACATTGCCTCCCAGGTCTTGATTGCGCCCGCAGGTTCTAGTGGCAGAGCGGTCACCATCACTTCGGCCGTGGATTCTGTAGCCGGAGTAGTGATGGACGTAGTTTCGGGCTGCCCTCCTGCAGGACTCGCACTATCGCTGGGCGGCGAACTGCACGCAGCGGTGAGGAGAGCACCTGTCACTAGGACTGAGGAGAGATGTGGGCGGTGCATCGCAGAATCCTCCTTTTGAGTCGAGTAACTCCAGTGTCTCTATTGGGTGTGTCACGAAAGATCTCAGGGTGGCGCAAGCTAGCTTTTGCTGAGCACGTCGGATCGGCGCAGCAACAGGTCGTAATCATTGAGGCAAAACTCGTTTCTGGTTGAATTTGTTCGTTTACGCTTAATTACGTTTATTACTTTCTAAGCGTTACTATTAGCAACTAATTCGTATACTGTCCACAGCTTTGGGGCGATTTACCCATGCGAACCACACATCTGTGGGCCGCACGATCAGCGCCAGCGGGACACAGACAGAATCGCCTGAACTGTCCCAGTACTGGCACACAGGGGCCCACAGGAAGGCATGACACTCGCAAACGCTCAACTGTCAGCGACGACGTGGCACTTCGGCTTTGGGTCAAGATTCGGCAGTCGACGGAGTGCACGCCTGTGATTTCGAAGCTCGCGGCTGCCGGCGTAGTGGTTCTGGCAATACCCCTCGCCGCACTTTCTGGGCTCGTTGTCATAGTCTCTGCGACGATGTCAGGCTCAGCTGCTGCGGGACAAGCAGTGTTTGCACCCTCCGACGAGGCAGTCGCCGACATCCCAGCCGCGCTGTTGCGCGTTTACGCCGCACAATCCGCGGCATGTCCCGGACTCCCATGGCAAGTAGTCGCCGCGATCGGGAAAGTCGAAAGCAACCATGGCCGATTTGGCGGCGCTTCAATCGGAGCAGATGGCGTGGCCGCTCCGCCGATCATCGGGATAGCTCTCGATGGCACTAACGGGACCGCCGCCATTCCGGACACAGACAGCGGAATCTACGACACCGACACCGTGTGGGATCGGGCCGTAGGGCCGTTTCAATTCATCCCGACATCATGGACGATCTACGGGCGGGACGGAAACGGCGATGGGACTCGCGATCCGCAGAACATCTTCGACGCAGTGCGTGCCGCGGTTGCTCACCTCTGCCCCCACGGATCTGTGACCGACATCGAGGCCGCCATCTTCGCCTACAACCGCTCAACCGAATATGTCGAGCTGGTCTTGGAATGGGCGGCAACCTACACCGGGCCGCTTTCGGCCGTCGGACCGCTGGTCGGTGGATACGCATACCCAGTTCCACTGGGATATGCGACCGAGGCGATCGCCACCCGCCCCCACCACGACTACCCAGCAGCGGACATCGCTCTCCCGGTGGGTACGTCGCTATTTGCCATAGCTGACGGCGTAATTTCAGTCGCCATCAGCAACGCAGACATCTATGTGCCCGGCGGGTCGGGGCGATGCGGAAACACGGTGATCATCGAGGGAATCCACGGGACACGCTACACGTACTGCCACCTGTCACTCGTCAACGTGAACGTCGGCGACCAAGTCGCTGCCGGTGAGCTTCTGGGTCTAAGCGGAGGACAGCCCGGCACACCAGGCGCTGGCAACACCACTGGCCCTCACCTGCATCTTTCGGTACGTGCCTACGGCCAGGCGGTGTGCCCGCAACCGATGCTCCTTGGGATCATCCGCCACACGCCGATCCCACCCGCTGCGGCACCAACGAGCGGCTGCATAAGCGGCAAAGCCGGCACCGATTGGGCAGCGTGGCTATCCCAGATCGCTCCTGTTCCCACGGGACGCGCGTGATGACGGCTACCACTTCGTCCGTGGACGACGGCGCTGATGGATATCGATGACCTGGCCGAGCGCCTATCGGTCTCACCCCGATTTGTCCGTCGGCTATTAGAAGAACGCCGGATCACGTTCTTGAAGATCGGCCGACACGCTCGCTTCGATCGCTCCGATTCCAAACACTGGATCGAAAGCCAGCGTGTCGTCCAAGCGAACCCGAACTGAGTTCGTGTCACACACCCAGTTGACAATGCCGCGATCGAGAGGAGCATCCAATGGCTGACATACAAAAACGTAAGACGTCAACTGGGGCCATGAAGTGGGACGTCCGCTACCGCGACGAAGGGCGGCGACAACGAAAGAAGACGTTCGATCGCAAGATCGACGCCCCTAGGTTCGCCAACACCGTTGAGGCCGACCTCCTCCGTGGCGACTGGATTGATCCAAACAAGGGCAAGGAGCCTTTCGAGATCTGGGTAGCGCGTTGGCTTACAACGCTCGGTGACGAGAAGCCGAAGACTGCAGGAAGCTACGAGTCCATCGTGCGGAAACACCTTCCCCAGCGATTCGGGACCTGGCCGATCGGTGCGATTGAGTACCCAACGGTGCTCACCTTCATCAGCCATTTGCAGGCGAGCGGGCTCGGAGCGGGAACGATCCGCAACATCAGAGATGTACTCCGGCTCGTGCTTCAGCTCGCCGTCCGATCAGAAGCGCTAAGGTCCAATACAGTCGTCGGCGTAAAGGTCGCCAAGTCACGACGCAGGGAGGTGATCTTCCTCGAACCCGATCAGATCATCCGGCTGGCCGAAGAGGTCAGCCGACCACCACAGCGCTATCGCCGAGGCGAGCGTCGCCAGCCTGGTTACCCGGAGTACGGCTTGCTAGTCCGCACAGCCGCATTCACAGGCCTCCGAGCCGGTGAGTTGGTGGCTCGTCGTCGAAAAGCGATCGACCTCGAGGGCAAGCGCATCTATGTACGAGAGTCGGCGCCGGAAGCACGTGGCGAGTTACAGATCGTTCCAACCAAGACCTACGAGCATTGCTCAGTACCTGAGCCCGCCTCTCTCGTCGTCGAACTCCAGGAGCACATTGGTGGGGTGCACGACGCTGACTTCGTTTGGCGCTCTCCAGAAGGCGGACTGTTTCGATATGGCAACTGGTTCAAGCGCCACTTTAAGCCTGCAGTTGTTCGGGCAGGCTTTCCGACAGAACCCGATTCCACGACCTCCGCCATTCCTACGCTGCCCTACTGATCTCGAAAGGTGCTCACCCCCGTTCAATTGTGGAGCGCCTCGGCCACAGCACGAGCACAGTCACACTAGACACCTACGGCCACCTCTTCCCAGGACTAGAGGCCGCCCTCGATGAACAGCTCGACCAACTGCACGAGATTGCGTACCGCAATGTCAGCCCGAGTCATCCGCCTCCATCAGCTCCCGTCGACGATCGATGACCCGCCCAGGGAAGTGAGATCTGACGAACTCGACGTCGTGGGAGAGAAAGGTGTCTAGCAGCAGTCGCCGCTCCTCAGAGACCACCCACGGCGCAGAGATGTAGAGCGGGAGGCCGAAGACTCGCAAGCGTTCCAGACCTTGGTAAGTCTCTAGCACATACCGAAAACGGTCAGGCCAATCCCAATTCGCCGGCCCAAATCCGGTGCCTGGGTCAACAACGATATTCTCACGAATACCGAGGGTGTCGGCGTCCGCGAGCCGTTGCTCGAACCATGCGACCATTGTGTCAAGCGGGTGTCCGGTCACCATCGCCAGGTTTTTCGGGTCCGGGCCAGACAAAAACGGGAGGACGATCTGGCAGTCATACTCTGCGGCCAACTGCGCCATACCTGGAGCCTGAAGTCCGTCGGCAGCGTTGAGAATTGTTGCCCCCATCTCGAATGCTCGACGTGCAACAGTTGGCCTCCACGTGTCGATGGAAACAGGACAACCGAGATCTAATAGGGCCTCGAGCGACGGCGCGAGACGGTTCCATTCCGCCTCAGGGGACACGACTGTCGCTTGTTCACCAGAGCTCTGACCACCAAGGTCGAGCGCGAAAGCTCCTTCGTCCAGCAGTGCTTGGCCTCGGCCTAAAGCCTCTTCGGGACCCGACACAACCGACATCTTTGCGGCAGAGTCAGGAGATGCGTTGATGATCCCGAAAACCTTCATGATCCGTACCGATTGAAGCACGTCGCCAGATACGGGACAACGCCGTAAACGCTCTTCTTGTCATCAGCGGGGGCACGGCTCACAAGGTGGTCCTTCGCCTCGCTCACTTCCGACCAGCCTTCACGATCTCCCAGTCCTGACGGTACGTTCCATCACGGAAATCGATGGCAGCCGACACCTCGGCTGGCATGGACGAGACAATCGAATCTGCAACCTGTCTACTGGGTTCCTCGAGATGAGCGAAGTTCGAGCGGAAGTCATCCCTTAGCGCGAAGCGCTCGGTGGATGCCGTCCAGCCTGCTGCTACTGACCTAGCGAAGTCTTCAACCTCGCCAGGCAAGAAAACACGGCGTCGACCAGGCGCAAGGACCTGGAAGAGCTCATTCCACCACTTCGCAGCTACCTCGTTCGGAGCAACGATCTGACCCAACCTAATCTCGGCGGCCCCTACCCGACGTATCTCCCTCGCCACCGCAGGGAGCAAGAAGTAGTGCAGAGCCTGTCTGCAAACGATCAGGTCAACACTCGATTCTCGAATCGGCAAGAACTGACTGTCCCCGACGACTCTGCTGCCACCCGCACTTCGGAGCATTTCCGCGCTGATGTCAAGATGGACAACGCTCCACCCTCTCTCCGCGAGGACCGCTCCAACGAGTCCCGTTCCGGCGGCAAGATCCAGGGCAACTCGGTTCCCGAAGGGCTCCGGAGCGAGCGGTTGCAGCGCTCGGCTATCCCGCATCCAGACCGACTCTCCATCATACTGCACAGCCCGCCGAGCGAAGGTATCAACCACCGCCGATGAGAAATCACTCCGCGAGGTCATCCCACACCTCACTCTCCAATGAATCGAGGCCAGCCCGCACACTCTCAAACAGGTCCGATACGGCTGCGGAATGGGAGATCGCATCGTCGCCGGTGCTTTCTGAGGCCGACTTAGCTGAGGCCGCGAATGCAGCAGCAGACTCAAGCAGCGTTGATGAAGCCGCTACCTTCTTGCTTGCTACGAGTTCATACCTTAAAAGGGATGTCCGCAGATCTTTGGTTGCGCTAAGCATCTCAGGCACTGTCTGCGCAAGTTGAGGAACCAGCGCCTCGATGCGAGCAACTTTCAACGCACCCGCCGCTAACCCGTCCGTATCGACAACGCTGGTTGCCGACTGCTTCGTCAGTTCAACCGCATCGATAAGTCGATCCATACTCTCGATCACACTCGTTCCAGCGTCGAGGCGACGCTCATCACGGGCGGCTGTTCGCTGCCGTTCATGCTCGCGACGGCTCAACCAGATAGTGAGCCCAGCGCCAATAAGCACAGCAACGACCTCGGAAAAGGATTGAATTGTTTCCGCCAGGACTTCATACCATTCGGCGGGCACAGCCGTCTCCAGCTCCGCCGCCGGCTCGGATGGCACTTGCTCTTCTTGCGCTACGCTGCCCACTCAGCCACCCACTCCCAAAACCGGTCGGCGTCGCTTCGCCACTGACTCGGCGCAGAGCTTTGGGCACAACGTCCTTCCTTCATAGCCAGCACAATCATCTCGTAAATGAACCCAGCATCGAGAATAGGGACATGTCTAGCTCTACCTGGAAGCTCGGACTCAGGTCGCAACACGACATGTGGAATTCCAAGGATCTCGCATTCCTGGTGCACTCCGGCCGAATCTGTCAATACTGCTTTGGCACGCCTGATCAGGTCATTGAACGCGCTCGGCAAAAGCTCATCAACTAGGTCAATATTCGGAACCTCGGCAAGCTCGTCATATAACGGACGCCAACGAGCGTCGGGTCGACGAATAAGCACGATCTTCTCGCCCTCGAGGCGACCACCTAGTTCCTTAAGAACCGAGGAGAGAATGGGCTGACGATCGATTGCCGAAGCCCGGTGAATAGTGACGACGATTGCCCCGGAGCTCCCTTCGGCGAGGCGAGACCTTGCCACGGTCGAAAGGTAGCCTAGATAGATCGAAGCGAGCGGGACGCCCGTGCGGATCTTCGCCAAGGGAACACCCTCGCGGCGAAGATTTGACGTTGACCTATCATCGCTGGATACATGAAAGTCAGCCAAGGCAGTTATCTCTCGGCGGTGCGCTTCTTCCGGTTCTAACACTGCGGACAGCCGAAGTCCTGCCTCGAGATGCAGGACCCTGATGCCGAGGGAAGAGGCTGCGCGAGCTCCAAGGAGAGCTGACCGAGTATCACCTTGGACGACTACGAGGTTGGGGGCCGCCCGATCGAGCCAAGCCCTCAGCTGGCTGTCGCTCAGTTCGACCAGCGAGTCCTTGATCATCACCGGCTGCCCGAGATCGGTGGCAGCGTCAGGAACGAGGTCAGGGTGCTGTCCAGTCCAACAGACACCAAGATCGATATCGGCCGGGACGGACGCGACAAGCCCGATGGTCTTTGTTAGCTCTGCCTGAGTTCCGAAGACGAGTGCTACCGAAACCATTAAAGCTCCACGATTTCGGCCAGCACTCCATAGTGGTCGGACGCGATGCCATGGTTTGCTTTCGTGAACACAGCCTCACAAGACTCAATTTTCAGCTGACCACCCGCAATGATGTAATCGATCCTGCGATCCGGCCATAGTCGCTCCTCAACGAGCGGGTTGTCAGCTGAAAACGTGAACTTGGGTCCACCTGGCGGGACGAGATCCCAAGCGTCCTTCGCTCCCTCCAGGGTCAGAAGCTTGCCAACGGCTTCGCTGGATGGAACTGCGTTCAAGTCCGCCCCGAGGGCGAAGGCGGCTCTGGCCCCGCTCGCCTCGATAAACGACACCAGTTCCGCAGCCTGATTCGACCTCGCGGCGTCAGCGTCAATCGGATACGCAAGATGAGTGGAGAGTATCGCAAATCGCCCGCCACTAGATCCGTCAAAGAAGCAACAAAGCGCGACTCGTTGCAGGTCCACGTCGGGGTCTGAGAGATTGAGGGTCTCGACTTGCACCGCCGAACGTTTGCTAAGGATCGCATTGCCCTCCCTGCGCCCCCTAAACGCACCCGCGTCTGCGTAGTACATCCTGTAGTCGAGGTCGATGGCCATACCCTCAATCTGCGGACGCCCGTTTTGGGGACTCACTTCTTGGAAGGTGATGAAGTCCGGTGCGAGAACCTCAACCCCGGCCTTAATAGTCTGCATGCGTTCGGCCACTGGTTCGTTTGTGTTCCACAGGTTCAGCTGAAGAATCTTCAAGTTGCACCACCCGATCGCTTGAGAAAGAAGACCGACCGCGCAGCAGTCTGCTCACAGTCACGGGATGTGAATTCAAGACTGAGTTCGGCCCGTTGCCATTGAGTCTGTGGCACGTCGACTCTCAGAGAGATTGAGACAGTCGTCGGTCCCTCCACGGCGTGAACCGGTTCCACGTGGTCCTCTTGACCGACTCGGAGCCTCACTGCAGCTCGCGTCGAACCACCTGGAGCCATCTCCTGAATCTTGATTGCGACGTTGACTACCACCGGGCCATCGAGCTTATACTCGAGCGGTTCGTTTCGGGATCCGTCTCCCGACAAACCTTCCGTTATTACCGACACTTCGCCGCGGCCGAGTCCGCCAACGGGACAGGCCCTCGCAGGCATCGGCCAGTTCGCACGGCCGAACGCAAACCTGACCGCATCCAGTTCGTCGCGAACCGCATCCTGCTTTGTTCGGAGGGTGGCAGCATCCACAGCAAGTACCGCTTCCAAGTCGCCGATTCGCTTCTGCAGGCTGCTAACCAAACCGCCTAGCCCGCGAGCGAGGCTGGCTTCGAAGCGATCGCCAAGCTTTGCCAACACGCGGGCCGCGTCGTGGACTCGGTCGATAATCTCAACGCTCTTGTCATCACCGGGTGCACGAGTCGCGCGGTCGAGGTCGAGCAAGAGGCGTAGAAGTTCTACAAGTCGACAAGTACTAACGACATACTCAAGTTCCCGTTCACTCAAGTGCTTTGGTCCAACAAGCTGAGTCTCGTGCGACGAATACCGCCGGTAGATCGCCGCCACCTCATCGGCCTCCTCGATAAGCGTGTCGAGCCTCTGACTAGCCATTGCATCTGGCCATGCTTCCAAGAGATTGTGCAGACGCAAGCGGGCCCTCGTGATGTCGAGTCGAAAGGTAGCCGTGGCTCGATGAAGTCCATCCTCCGCACGGATCGCTTTCTCCATCCCTTCCAACCGCCGAACGGCATCCTGGAAATTCCTCGCCGCATCGGCCGGCGCTTCGTTCCGCACTTGGAGCTCAGCCTCGGCGTAGCTTGCAAGAGCGTAGTAGTAGTCTGCTCGCCAATCGGTGTAAGCATCGGAAAGCGTGCGGTTTAGTTGTGCCGAGACGGCCTCCATCTCAAGCAATGAAGCGAGCTCCGCGAGAAACTCCGTCGCCCATACGTCTTCTGGTTCTTCGACGCCTAGCACCTGTTCCTGATGCAACGACTCTACGAGTGCCTCAACTCCTTCAAGTTGATCGTCCCTCAGAGAGCGCAGCAAGCCTGATATCGCAAGCGCTGCATACCCGCGGGTGCTTGCCACTGCGGTAGAATCCCCGAGCAAAGACATAAGAGCTGACACAACCTCGTCATTAACAGCTGTGAAACGAGAAAGAGCAAGACATGCATAGCGCGCAAGCGTCGGCTCCCCGCCTCCCACAACACGCCCAAGCAACGGCTGCACCAATTCAAGCTCGGACTCCTCGACGCGACGCGCGATGCTCAGAAGGGTTGCAGCAGTCGGCCAATTTTCTTCAAGCGGCGCGCTACCTACCTCGAAGGCATCGAGGAGAACCTGGATCTCAACCGCCGCAGGTACACGTCCAAGGGCAACAATAGCTGCCCACCGCGTGTGGGGGTCAGCATCGTCAATTGCCTTTTCAGTGAGTACTGGAACCGAGTCCTCGGTACCGAAGTACCCAAGATTCTCGACGAGCGCGATCCGTGTGTCGCGGTCAGATGTTTGCTCCAAGGCGGTTAGGATTGACCGTTCGATTCGGCGTTGAATGCTTATCCCGTCCGATGCAAGTTCCGCAAAGGATCTGAGTCCTAACGCCGCTTCGCGCTTAGTCGGCCCGTCTAAGATCCCTGGTTCGACGAAGGCGAGCACAGCGTCCAGGGCTTTGAGATCACGGTCAGTCAATGCATTATCTATCGCCACTGCCTCGGAACTCACTTGCCCTAGCTCAGTGTCGATTTGCGAGATTCCGGGCAGGAGCACTTCCTGTTCCTCAGCCTGAGTCAGACACGCTGCAACATCCTCATCCGTCAGGAAATAGGTGACTCGCTGCGCCGCTATACTCCGGGTGCTATTGCTTCCCCCAACCCAGTTCTTTACTCGGACCGCTCCAACGTCCTCTACGACCACATATCGCATGTAGCCGTCCAGTCTCGCCTCAACGAGCCGTCCTGCAATTCTCACTACCCGGCTCGTCAGCGGCTCACGACCAAGGACATCAACGGATAGGCCACAACCAGCGTCCAGTGCTAGCACTGCGAACCGAGTAAATCGGGCGCTCTCTTCGCCAGAGAATTCTACTGCCACCAGTTCATCAGACAATTTCGACCCCATTCGTACGTCCCTGACCAAGTAGAAGTAGGCCCTGATATTCGATGACTCGACCGTTCGAATACGCCGAAAAGTCCTCGTAACCATGAGCTGACTTCGCTGGGTGACAGGCTATGAGATGTCGACCCGAACTAACGCGCGCACGCTCAATCCGTCTCAGTATCCCGTCTCGCCAGTCTTCGGGCGTCGACTGATCCGGCGCGAAGCCGTATCCGTAGGACGCAATGCTGCCCGAGTCGACTTGCATTCTTCGAGTCTGCACGTCGGTGCACTGGGCGACTGCCTCAGCTACGACATCGACTTGATCCAAATCGTGATGAACACTGATCCGAGCAGGGGGTCGACAAGCCACTGCCTCGAATCGAGCGATCTGCTGTGCGATTTCGGCAACTATCTCCGATCGCGGCCAAGTTGATGCTCGCTCGACAAGAGCCGCTAGCGCTTCATCGACACCAGAGTGCGGTCCAACCCAAGCCGACGGTGTAAGAAATCGACCACCCGGCGCAAGGTTTGACGCTGGTTCCGTGTGTACCGGCGCGCCAGTGCTCAGATTGAGATGTAACCCGAGAATTGGGTCGTGCAGAGAAAGCTCACGCACCAACTCCGTGGACGCTCGGCCATTCACAATGGCGTCAGCTGACTTCAATACGCCTTTGCTCAGCAACTCGATCAGCGCCGCGTCAATCTCCGGCGAGACTCCGCCGTCATCGCCGATAAGCATCGCTGCGCCGCCGCTGATGACGCTAGCCTCCGAGAGCCGTCTCTAGAACGCTGGCCATCGCATCTACTGGACCGGAGACTCCGGTGTACAGCTCGAATTGACCGACGCCCTGGTGCAGGAGCATTCGCCACCCGCGAGCTGCATCCCATCCACGCGCCTCAGCCGCCAAGCAAAGGGGCGGATTCAGTGAGCCGAAGTGCACGTCCAGAAGCCCGCGCGCTTTCGGAAACTGTTCAAGGTCCAGCGGCCACTCATCCACCTCCGTAACTGGAGTTGCATTGACTACGAGTTGCGCCGCGTGGATCGCTGATCTGCCCGGAGAACCTACGAACTCTGCTCCCAAGTCTTCAGCCAGAGTCTCGCCTACTTGCTCATTGCGAGCAACTATCTTCACGTCGATTCCATGAGTCGTGAGGGCGTAAGTAATGGCTCTAGCGACACCACCGGAACCAACAACCAGAGCATTTTCGACACTGTCTAAGCCAGCCTCTTCAATCGCCCGCCATGCGCCCAAATGGTCGGTGTTATGCGCAGTTAGCCGTCCCGCGTCGTTGACTACAGTGTTGCAGGCACCAATAGCTGTCACTGCCTCGGACACGTCGTCCAGCTCGGGAATCACAGTCTGCTTATGAGGCATCGAGACACCCAAGCCGCGTACTCCTGCCCGTCGAACAAGGTCAACTACGGGCCCGATCTCTGAAGCTCCAGTAGCGACGTACGTGAAGTCCAGCCCCGCAGCCTCGTACCCTGCGTTGTGCATTTTAACCCCTAGGGGGCTGGGATTGGCGGCGACTGACCAACAAAGAGTTGGGAATGTGGTTAAATCCGTCATTGAGTCAATTCTTCCTTCCGGTAACGGCTATTAGGCCTTTCCATGTCAACTGGTCGAGGTCGCTCACGAACTCCACCTTAGGCTCTCCCCACGTCGCAGGCACAGAAAACGACGACTGGACTGATTGCCTGAACACCTCCAGGCTGGCCAAGTGCCCACCCACGATAAGGATCTCATTACTTAGGAGCGGCTGTAGATCGGCTCCGACGGCTCCGACGGCCAATCCAGCCAGTTCGATCCGGGCCCTCCAGGTTGACTCGGCGGAACGCCACCAGTCCGACCCTAGGTCGTCCTCAATTGACCAGCCGGATGCCACCAGGTCAAGGCACCGTTCCAGTCCGCACCTGCAGCGCCCTTCGGCATAGACAGACCCCAAGTGGCCAATCTCACCACTGTGACCCAATCCCCCGTCCAGGACTGTGCCACATCTTAGCACCGCCCCGCCGACCGATGTCCCGAGCGCCACGAAGAGCGCATCGGAGCGTCCAGCAGCAAGTCCGGCTGCCTGGACACTTGCGTCGTTCGCTACGAATGCCTCGGCGTCACAAACCGCCTCGATCTCCGCTTTGAGGTCAGTATGGGCCACGGCGCTATGTAGCGCTGCCGCAACCGTCCCATCAGAGCTTACGAGACCTGGACACGCCACAGCGACCAGATCGACGTCGCCACCGCTGTGCACGACGCCGCCGACTAGAGCTAGGAGGTCTGCGAGACGGTCGGAAGCCCGTTCATCGACAACAACTTCCAACAGACCAGTTGAGATTGATCTGCGTGCGATCCTGATTCTCGACCCGCCTATGTTCACCAACAGCATTTGGCTGGCGTCCGGCAGTTGGCAGTCGGGACTTTCGTTGGTCACTAGGCCATCGTCGCACATCAAGACGCTGGATTCTCGACTAAATCGCGCGCGTCGCACAGGCAACGCAGTTGAACAGGATTTGTTGGGCGATATCCAATCGGAACCAAGCAACCAGTGCTTTCCGAAGCCACCACCTCGTTCCGTCGAGTGCAACTGATAATGTGCACGCTCGATTGCTTCGTGTGGACGGTCGGCCGCTGACTAGCGCCAATTTCACGGACAACGCTCCGCCCTCCGAGCGCTCAGCGAGAGGTCGCCAGTCGAAAGTTCGCTGAGTCTCACCGACTCATCCGTAGGTGAGCAAAGCTGGCTGCACGCCGGCTGACGGGCAAGTTGCGATTCAGACGCTGAACGCCTACTGATTCGCAGCCGTTCACACTCAGGCCTCGTGGGTCCGTTCAATATTGGTTTGGTAGCCGTGCGACTCGGCGGACTCGATGTTGCGGCCGACTCCTTCGACCGAACCCGCAGGTTCAGACAAGTACCGTTGAGATACATCCGTTCACGGTACATCTGTCAAGGTACATCCTTAGTACATCTATGGCATTTGCTGCTTGCCCTTCAACAACGTAAAGGCGCGAAACCGTATTGGTTCCGGGCCAGTGGCGGGGGTAGGATTTGAACCTACGACCTTCGGGTTATGAGCCCGACGAGCTAAGGATTCTCGCTAATTTCTCGCGCGAGGTTGTCCCATTCCTGGTCAATGACGGCCCACAGGTGGGCATGGACTACACAATTGAGGACGAGCATGCGCCGACGGTGACCACAAGTCAGGTCGGTCTGATTCTCGGCGGCCTCACCCATGGCGATGTCCTCGAGCTGATCGACACGACCGACATTCCTCACGAGACGGTAGACGGAGAGCTCTGTTTCGACCTTGAGGAGCTCAAGGATTGGATATACCGCAACACCATTCCGGTCAGCGGACCTCCCTTGTCGCCAGAGGAGATCGTTGTGCTGAACTTGGGCTCGTGACAGTGGTTTCGTCCAGTGGCCCAGTCGGGACATCCAGCGCCGATATGTCCGCCGAGGCCCTGGACGTCATCTCGATGCCGACAGGACCGCCATTGCTCACGCCAGGTCTCGTACGAGCGCTCGCTAAGTTGATCTACAACAGCCCGAGCCAAAGAACGGCTGAGGTGGTCGGGATCGGAAGCGAGCGTCACCCTCGGGCTCTAGCATCGTGAGTCATGGGGAACTTCGCCTTCTACGGTCGGGTCAGTACTGAAGACCAACAAGACCCGACATCGTCACGAAACTGGCAGCTTGCACGCTCCCGGCAGCTGATCGAGCCCGGTGGGGAGATCGTCGAAGAATTCTTCGACATCGGCCAATCCCGATCAATTCCTTGGAAGCGACGGCCTGAAGGGAACCGCCTACTCGACCGCCTAGCGGATCCCAGCCGCGGCTTCGACGCCGTCGTAATCGGCGAGCCACAACGAGCGTTCTACGGAAACCAGTTTGGCCTAACGTTCCCAGTGTTCGTTCACTACGACGTCACGCTCTGGGTGCCTGAGGTCGGCGGACCGATCGACCCGGGAAGCGACGCCCACGACCTCGTCATGTCGCTGTATGGCGGAATGAGCAAGGGCGAGCGAAACCGAATCAAGACCCGAGTCCGTGCCGCTATGGCGTCACAAGCCGCAATCGAAGGCCGCTTCCTCGGAGGCCGCCCGCCCTACGGGTACAGGCTGGGCGACGCAGGAGCGCACCCCAACCCGAGCAAGGCCGCTTTCGGGCAACGACTCCAAGTACTGGAACCCGATTCTGAAACCGCGGGAAACGTGAAGCGTATCTTCGAGGAGTTTGTTGCCGGATCGGGGCTCTATTCGATCGCTGAGGGGCTGACCCGAGACGGAATCCTGTCCCCTTCCGGATACGACCGATCTCGGAACCGACACCGGGCTTCCAGCCAAGGCGTTTGGAGCAAGATTGCCGTTCGCTCGATATTGCAGAATCCTCGCTACACCGGCTTCCAAGTGTGGAACCGTCAACAACGCCACGAAGAACTCCTCGACGTCGACGACGTAGCCCTCGGCCACCAATCCAAGATGCGATGGAACGACCGATCCGACTGGATCTGGTCCGAAAACCCCACCCACGAGGCCCTCGTCACCCTCGAACAGTTCACGGAAGCCCAAGCCGTCTTCACCGGAGCGAAGAGAGCCAAGGTCCGTCGAGAGCGAACCAAACACACATACCTCCTCAGCGGACACGTTCAATGCGCTAAGTGCGGACGGCGCATGCAAGGTTCTTGGAACCACAAGCGCGCCTACTACCGATGCAAGTTCCCTGCCGAGTACGCTATCGCCACCGACAAGCACCCAAAAACCATCTACGTCCGAGAAGACGCACTCACTCCCGCCATCGATGGGTGGCTCGCCCAACTCTTCGACGACGACAACATCGACCAAACCTGCGCCACGCTGCAGGATGGCTTCGGCCCGGATCCGGCAGAGCAGAACCGACTCACGGCGGCACGCAAAAGGCTTGCCGAGTGCGACGACAAACTCGCCAAATATCGCCAAGCCCTCGAAGCCGGCACCGACCCAACAATCGTAGCTGAATGGATCACCGAAGTGAAACTGGCCCGCAAGGCAGCCGAGATCGCACTCCGACCCAAAACGTCAAACGGTCGACTGACCTCCGCAGAGATCAAAGACCTCGTCGGCCAGCTCAAAGGTATCGTCGCCATCCTGGCCACCGCCGAACCCGCAGACCGCAAAGCCGTCTACAGCGCACTCAACCTCGCCGTCGTCTACCACGACGACGGACGCATGCAGGTCTCAGCGGGACCCGACGCGTGTACTAATAAGTGTGTCGGAGGGGGGACTTGAACCCCCACGTCCTTTCGGACACTAGCCCCTCAAGATCTCTTGAACACTAAAACCCCTGGTCAAGTAACGGCTGCAAGCTCCAGATAGGCACAGACTTGGCCATTGTGCGGTGCGGTTGTGGTTTCCGGTGACTCAAAAAGCAAACAAGCCAGCCCCAAGAGAAAAGGCTGGCTTGCTTACTGCCCTCGGTGAACCATGGACAAATTCACGGGAGGCGGCTAAAGAAGAAAGAAACTCTTTTGCGGGAGCGGGTCCAAACAGAAAATATGAAAACCCTTATTTGGAGCCTTCTGAACCTTTGGCGGCACTGAAGGAGGTAACCCGCTCCCGCTAGGAGCGGCTCAAGCCAAGGGAAAGAAGAAAAACCTTGACCTGAGCAGAAACAATGCGCTGGCAAATGTTTCCTATTCCCGGACTTACAAATTGGCGGTGCGTAAGCCAGGAGGAAATTAACGATTAGACGATGGCTGCAGGGTTGGTTAGCTGCACGAAAGCATCGGGCCGCATGATCGCAACATCGGCACGAGCTGCGACGATGTAACCAATCTGTCCGTTTGCTGCGAACAACTGATCGAGAACCTTCGCGGTGATGTTCTGTCGGTAACCGATCACCAAGTTGGAGAAGTCACCAATCAAGATTTCGTCGTCATCAAGCTGTGAGCTTGCAAGAATCTGGAAGCCCTTCTTACCGGCTTCACCCAAGAGCGGGCTACGGCCGATCCATTCCCCTGAGCCAGAGGCTTTCTCGTTAACAAGTTGAGCGTAACGCTTGTGCGAGACAAGCATTGCGGTCGGGCTGTAGTCCAGTTCTTGGACTGCGAGGAAGCCTGAGGCCACTGCATCATGGTCAAGAACAGCGCCAGCCAGGTCAATAGTCTGAATACCACCGTTAGTAAGGATTCCGCTTGGTTCTGGATCGACGCCAGAACCTGCAAGAGCCGCCCTATCGAGCGTCAAGGCCATGTTGGTTGCTGTCTCTGCGATAACGAGAGATCCCATATCGACGTTGCTGTCCTGGGCTAGTTCCCAAGAAACCTTAGTAAGCGAGGCGAGGCTCTTAGGTGTAAGAGTTTCGGTTGAGAACGTTGCGCTGTCCTCAGTAATGACGGCGTGTTCGTCACGCCACGTCGCCTCGGGGCGGCTGTCGAGCTTAGGCAAGATCCACTTCTGGCCCGAGCCTTCCTGGTAAAGCACAATCCGTGCGCCAGCCTGAGCACAGACCAAACGGCCAGAAACAAGCCGAAAAACTTCGTTCGCTGTGTGAATTGGCGCCGTGTGCCCGCCCTCCGCGGGAACGCTTACGCCTTGCGGTGCGCGCTCTTCACGTTCACCCTTCAACGTGGCGTTGAACTTCGAGCGTGCTTCAGCGATCTCGGCAGCGCTTGGAGTGCCAAACAGTCCGTCTAGGTCGGTGTTGCGGTCAACAACGGTTCCTGGGGCTGCGTAGCGAGCCTCAGAGGTGGAGCCAACACTAACAACAACGGTTGCGTTGTCTCGTTCGGCTTGCTTATCGGCTAGCTCAGTTTCGAGGGTGGCCACTTCGGAGCGGATCTCACGGATCCGGTCACTGTCGAGCTTTTCGCCCTCGGTGGAACGTAGAAGGATGTCTTCTCGCTCTCCGTCTAGTTCTGAAATTCTGTTCTTTAGTGCTGTAATGGTCATCGCTAGTAATTCCTTTAGAGGTTCTTTGGCGGATCTTTGTTTCACCGCCATTTTCGTTATGACTCCAGTCTAGCACAAGCATCAACACGCATGTTGCTGGCAAGGGAGGGGGCCATAGGGCCTACCCGCTGCGAGAGGGTTACCTATTGACCATTGGTTTAGGTTGTGTCGCTAGACCTTTGGCGGGAGCTTTGGCCTCGGTCGCTGGCAAGTAAGGCCCTCAAGTAAGGAAAGCAAGGCAACTAAAGCCCCACGTCTGCGCAGTAAGGCGGCTTCAAGTAAGGCCCCCTTACTTTCGGGGCTTACTTTGGCTTACTTTGGTCGGCTAATCCCATCAAACGACCCTAAATCGTTACTTCTGGCCCCACTCAGGCCCCCAAATCCATACATTTAGGCCCAAATGTGTGACCGAAAGCGCAATGTAAGCCCTCCAGCACGCGAGCGAAACAGGGTCGAGGCTACCCCTTACTTTTTCTAGGTTCTGGCATTGCTCACCGAGGGGCCATTGGTTCCGTATTTCGCTTATTGCAAGGGGTTTTTCCTAGTTCGTTGGGCCTACGAAAAGATGTAATTTGACCACAAAAACTTAGTTGTTGCTGGCTGCTCCTTTAGGCCCTTACTTTGCTTCTTACTTGCTAGCCAAAACGTCACTTACTTGAGCCGTTCAAGCGTTACTTGAGCTAATTAGCCAAGATCTCGGCCTTACTCATAAAGCGTTCGTTACTTGCGTCTTACTTGGGGCCTGCCTTAGGCCCTGCCCTTACTTGGACCTTGGCCCCGACGCTCAGGCCCATTACTTTTTACTGGCCATTGGGGTGTTTGTGTTAGAGCCTGCAGCCCTTGCCTTTGGTGGCTGCACTGTGGTGCTTGCTTTGTTTGTGGCCCCTTCGGCTGCTCTCGTCTTGGCCCCCGTGGTTCTGGGTGGTGCTCGTGTTAGGTGCTTGTTTCAGGAGTGCCCGTGAGAGCCGCTGTAAGCCTCTGTGAGGCCGTCCTAGCCACAAGGATGGGTAACCCACCGCCCTGGTTCGACAGAGAGCCTGCAGGGCCTCCCACGCCTTAGGCTGCGGTTTGCTGTTGCTCCCATAAAACCTCGTTCTTGAGGCTCAAACGGGCCAGGTGGCTTGCCGTGATCATGTTCGGGCTAGTGACCTTGTTTGTGCCGTCTAGCAGCGCCAGTAATGCGGCTAGTTCGGCCCAGAGGTTCATGAGGGCCTGGTCTCCACCGTGTTTGGCTTCGGCTGCGAGGTCCATGGCTGGCCCGGTTTCGAATTGAACTACTGAGAGGTCAACTATCTTTGCGATTTCGGTTAGGGCCGCTCCAAGGGCTGCATGCCCTTCTCGTTCTGGATCGACGTACAGTACATTTCGGCTTAGTTCAAATTTGGCGATCATGCGGCTTGCTGACATCTTTCGCTTTCGGCAACCATCTCACCGGCCAAGAGCCAGTGGCGCTGCTCAATCCCGGTGGAGCCTTCTCGGGTGGCCACGAGTACGGCTGCTTCGCTTTGCGCTGGGATATTCTCTTTCTCAAACCACGACCAAATGCGGCCGGTCTGTATTTCCGAGATGGTCGCTTGATCAACGCCGAACATCTCGCCGAGTTTCTGTTGAGTCTGGACACCTCGCAGATTGCGGATGGCCCTCACATCTGATTCTGTGAGCTTTCTACTGTTCGTGCCATGTTCGATCTTGTCAGCGCAATTCTGAGCTGGAGTCGCCCAACGCAGATGTAACGGATTAACGCAGATACGACGGCCACAAGAGTGCGCCGCTTCATGTTTCGGGCTAGGCGGTGGACCGTGCCATAGCTCGCAGATGATGCGGTGCGCCCTGGTGGTCTTGAAGCCCGGATAATTCGCTTTCCCGTAGCCACTACTGTTCGTGCCATACGGCCAGTTGATGCACCAGTCTTCATTCAAGTGCTCGTACGCAAGTATCCGGTCTATTAGTCGTTTGGTGGCACCCGGCGCCGCTGGTTTTTTGTTCTCTCGTAAATCTGCCATACCAACAAGTTGTAAAACATGACTTGTCAATTCCGAGCTGTTTGAATTCCTTGAGGCCCTGGGTTGTAATGCCCTGTTTGTGGGTCGTTTGGCCCAAACCGAAGAGGCCAAGAGTTAGGGGGGACAAAAAAGCTAGGGGGGACGGCCGTCCCCCCCGCTGTAAAAAACCGACCCCCGAAAAACCCACTAAAAAGGGTGAAAATATAGTTTAGACGCCACCCAATTTCAGAAACAGCCCAGGGGGGACGTCCCCCCAAAAGTGTCCCCCCTAGAGTCCGTTTTGTCCCCCTAAGCTGCGGCACGGAACTTCCCCTTTTCTTTGACCAAAACACCGTTAGCTAAACCCCACTCACGGGCTTGGCCGATCTTGGCGTGTTTCCGGTCACGGGAAGAGGTGGCGTTTTTACATTCTGTGGGGTCGAGCGCCCGGCCCAGCTTCTTGGATCTTTCGGCGATATGTTTGGCCATGCTGGCGCACGCCTTTTCATGCTTCGAGATTTGACGCTCTTCTAAGGCGTCCTCCAGTGCTACGGCCTCACGGGCTTTACGCCCGATGGTCGCCTCTTCGGAACGTTTACGGTCGGCGCCTTGGACCTTCAGCATGTATTTGAGAATCTGGAAACTGTTCTCAATAATCACGCCGGACAGATCCCAAAGCTCATCCGAAACGGTCGTTTCACAGTGCAGCAAGGCCAACAGCCCCGCTGTCTTGATCCGCATCATCAACCGGTGCGCTTCGAAGTTATCTAACCAAACATCCCCTGTTCCTGAGTCGATGCGTTGCGCCTTCACTAGCTCGCCAACTTTTGTTGGATAAGTGAGAACTACCGGGACGGCCCTGCGAGGTGGCGGAACCCAGCCTTCAAGGATGCCGTCCGGGCCGTCACTTACGTGACCCCTCATTTTGGGGTCGCTTGCTGCGAACCACGTAAACCGTTGCGGCGTTCCCGCATCGACATCTGCGATTATGGCCGATGCTTTAAGTGGCTGGAATCCGACGATCAACGCATAGCGGTATGTGTGCGCCTCAATGAAACGGTTACGATCCTTGCTTGCGTTCTGCGTTCCTACGTCACCACCGGACCAGAACGACCGGATTGTTTCTAGAAGAATAGATCCGGGTTGAGAACTGAGCTTATCCAAAGTTTGGCCTTCGTCGGCTTGGAATAGGACTCGCTCGTACGCCATTTTCCGCACCTCTTTAGGACCGTAAATTGTTTCTATGGTCTCTATAGGGCCGAGATATGCCTCCATCTGCCCTTGGCCAGTGGATGGTGAAAGCCCGGCGATCCCGTTGGGTTCGTCATCGACATTGGACATGAAATCGCGGGCTGCGTTAAGCGTTCCGCTTTTCCCGGCGCCAGGAGGTCCGACCATTCCGACGATGTAGTTGTATGAACCGTTACCCCCAACATATGGCGGTGTTTGATACTCGGGAGGTGTTAGGTAGGCGACACGGGCGAGTACAGCTCCGAGAACGGAATCGGCCGATACCAACCGGCTTCGAGCAAAGTTTTTGATCTGTCGAAGAACTGGGGTTGCCTCCCAAACTGAATCGGGAAGGTTCGGTATGCGTTCATGGATTCTGTCCGTTGTGTCGCCAGGCGTGGTCTTGGGCCATTTCGCGACTTGTGCGGCTTTGCCTGAAACTATTTCGTCGGTTATCTCTTTGTGGACTCCATCACCCCAAATGATGGTGGCCATTTGCCAGATGACGTTTTCTATGTCGGCCCGGTCCGTTTTGGTTGTGTTCGACCACCAGGCGCCAACCATCCGGGTTAGGTGTATGTCTCGTTCGCCTTTACCGACGGGCTGAATCCTTGCCAGAAATTCGGCTTCATCAAATTCGGGGTCACCGTCCCAAACAACACCGACCGAGGCGGAGCCAGAAGTAACGCTGGGGATTGAGCCGTTACGGCTTGAGCCTTGCAAGGCCCTTATGGCCTCGGGAAGCTCTGCAGGTAGTTTCGTCTGGCCATCGCTGTTGAGGATTACCTCATAGAGGTTGCCGCTAGCGTGCGTCGAACCTGGGCCGACTACGTATGCGCCAGCACCGGACTTGATGTCGACACCTGGGAAGCCGTCTAGCTCTTTGCCGGACATCTCACCCTTGAAGTAGGCATGGAAACCGTGCCGCCCTTCAGCGTCGGTGCCGCCAGTCCTCACGGTGAAGGTTTCGGGGATGGCAACCTCGGTTTTGAGGCGTTCCCAAGACTCCAAGCCACCGTTGCGTGCGTCTACGTCGAGAACCGTGTGGCCTTCTAGTGCTACTCCGTAGTTGTGGTATTGGTGGCTGTAAGCCCATTCCGAGATCTGCCCTAGGTCGGCCGATGCGTCTTTTTTCCAGCTTTGGACAGCGGGATGTTTGCCGATGTTGGGGCAGTTTTTCTTTCTGCACGAGCAGTGCTCTAGCTCCGAACCGACCGGGTAGTGCACTGGAAAAACGGTCAGTTCGGGGCCGTGAGCCATGGATTTTGCGTTCCGCCATGCTTCCGAGTAAATCGCCCCAGAGGCTTCTTGGCCAGGGTTGTCGATATCTGTTGAGGACTGTGCTAGACTAACAGAAGAGCTTGTTTTGCTTGACTCGCTCCGTGTTGTGTCTTCATCCGCAACTTCCTTTGTGAAAGCCCCCCAATTTGGGGGGTTTTCATCTTTTTCGGGGCCAGCCATTATGCGGCCTCACTCTCTGCACGAGCAAGGCGAGCGGCCTTAGCGGCCCTCATGGTCTCGGGATCGATTTTTGTGGCCTTACGGATGGCGCCCGCTTCGAACAATGCGGGCACGGGCACCTCTAGATACTCAGACAAAAGCCTTGCGTCAAGATCCGTGATTGTGCACTTGGAGTATGCCCAATTTTGGATCGTGTCAATCGTGACACCTAGCGCACGGGCTAGTTCGGTAAGACCGATCCCTTGGTTTTCAAGTACTTGGCAAATCGGCTGCTTGTACAACTTTTTCATTATGAATTTCCTTACTGCTAAAACAACTAACAACCTGTTAGTTGGTGACAGTAGATCATTCAACAACACCGCCACTAGCGTAATCGTACCACACGCTGTTATCTGCTTGTTGTTGCAGTGCTACAATGGGGTTTAACACCTCCCAAACAAGGAATTCCGAGATGAACACAACAGATTTAAGAACCACAGAACGCTTACAACGAGCTTTTGCCTTCAGTAATGAAAGTAAGCCAGCGGTCGCAACAGACGCTTCAAGCGCCAACAGGCGCCTAGCCGGTCACGCTGCAGTCATCGGTCAACCCACCATCATCGGGGAAGGGCCAAACAGCTTTGTTGAAGTAGTCGAATTCGGCGCCTTCGAAAACTGCCTTCAAGACGACGTGGTTTTTCTTATGGACCATAAAGGATCACCCATGGCCAGGACCTCAAGTAACACGCTCACCCTTTCAGTCGATGAGCGGGGCCTCCGGTTTGACGCAAGTATCGCTAACACGACTGCAGGTAACGACCTCATGGAACTAGTAAGGCGAGGGGACGTTAACGCCATGAGTTTTAGTTTCAGTATTGCCGAGGAGTCCTGGTCAGTGATTAAAGATGACGGAGACTTCAAGGGAATGGATCTTCGTAAGATCAAGAAGATTGGCCGCTTGTATGACGTTAGCGCTGTCACGTTTGCGGCCTATCCGCAAACTGACGTGGGGCTGCGTTCCAAGCTTGCGGCTGCGATCCGTTCTGAGATTCCAAGCTCGTTAAGCACAGCGGCCTTACTTTTGTTGGGTCGGTAAGGCCATGCGCTCACAAAGAATTCCCTTACTAGAAAAAGGCGAGATCGCTACAGAAGTTATCGAGGGCACCGGATTTGATCGAGTAACCGTGACTTGCCTCTCAGGGGCCGGAACATTTTTTACTGTTGATGGCTCCGATCCCGAGGCGTTCGGGGCGGGAAGGTCTTACATGATCACTTCGGGCCAGGGGCGCACTATAAAGATCCCCACTACCAACCGGCTTACGTTTAAGGTCGTCTCGGACACAAGCGGTCCAGTCGGCTACGTCTTTATTGAGGTCGAGTAACCATGGCGATTCAGTCGAAACGCTTAGAAGCCGAAACCGATGCCGTAGTTACAGCCACCTTCCAAATGGCCAGGTGCAAAAAGTTGGTCGTGACCAATCTCGACATGTCGATGGTCTTTCTCTCAGTGAATGAGCCAGTGGACCGCCTCGGTAACGACTCATCAACCATCTGCCTTGGGCACTACGAGCAGAGGACGATCTACTTACCGTGGGCTTCGGACAACCCAGAGATTTCGTTTACATCCTCGCCATCGGGCGCAACGATCTTTGTCGAGGCTCACTCCTAGGCCATCCTTGCTAATCCAGCATCCAGAATGCTGCAGAATGTGCCACTAGAGCCGATCTAAGCCATTCTGAGAGCTTCCCAACGGATTTAGCGGCACACATTAGGCCACTTTCGTGCAGGGCCTTAAAGCCGGTCAACTGGTTCAAAAAGGCCTAGTGGCTTGGGCGTGACTGCCCAGGTTCCACAAGAATTCGTACTGAGCGTTTCTGACAAGTGCCCTGTTAACGATGGCCTACATGGCAGAGAAAATCAGATCGAAGAAACGACGGGCAAAGCACGGTGAGGCTATTGGCTTTCTCTATGAGGTGCTTTTTTGGGAGCGTGACGAGTGTATTATTTGGCCGTTCGGTTTGGACAGTCCAGGCTATGCCCACGTGCAGGTGGGTGGCAAGGTGGTCAGGGGCCATCGCTGGATTTGTGAGAAAGCGCACGGGCCTTGCCCACCGGACAAGACAGATGCGGCGCACTCGTGCGGCGTTAGAGCGTGCGTTAATAAGCGTCATCTGAGGTGGGCCACGAGTGCGGAAAACCATGCCGACAAAATCGAACATGGGACGACTAACCGGGGCGAGCGAAACGGCGCCAACAAACTCACCGAAGACAATGTGAGAGCGATTCGTGATCTGCGAGGTGTCCAGACTCAACAGAAACTTGCCGAGACGTTCGGCGTTGATCAAGCGACCATCTCGGAAATCCAGATCGGCCGCAAATGGAGCTGGTTTGAGCCGCAAAATATCCCAGTGCAAAGCGAAGCCGCATAAGCGCCATGGAGCTTTCACTCTCGGATCGAGACAAAAAGGATTTAGCGGTGCTAATCGCTGCGGAGCTTCGAGAGCCGTTGCTGTACAGCGTGAGTGAAGCGGCTCAAGTGTTGAACCTCTCAGAGCCAAGCATTCACCGACTAGTTAGCGACAAGAAACTAAAACCCTTCAATGGCCATGGTTTGAAGCGAACACAGTTCACCAAGAGCGAGTTGGAGCGTTTCGTTAAACAGCATCCGGCTTCATAAGATCACTCATAATTGAGGCTGCTTCGCTCTCACGGCCCGGTAGGACGTGCGCATAAGTCGATAAAAGGACATCAACACTGTGGCCGAGCCTCTCCGCAATAGTCGCTGGATCAATCCCAGCCTGGAGCAACCTACTCGCTGTCAGATGACGAATTGACTTGAATTGCAGCGGCGGAAGGTCCAACGCCTTGAGCGTCCGCCTCCAACGATTGAAAAACACGCTAGGCCTCATAGGCTCGCCGTGATCGAGCGAATTGGAGATGATGAATGCTTCACGGTGAAGCTCTACGCCCTCGCCGTTCGCTAGCTGCTCCCGCTGCTTTCTGAAAGCTTCGATAGCTGCGGAGGTGTCCTCAGAAACGATTACAGAGTGAACCCCTTGGCCTGTCTTAGAGCCAGGTAACACTTTGGCGCCGTTGTCCTCAACCACTTTCAGCGCCAGCCTTAGCGTCTGCCCTTCGAGGTCACAGAACCTCAAGCCAAGTAAGTTACTACGTCGCATGCCAGTATCGACGGAGATCCTTACTGCAAGAGCCATAAGTGCATCCTCAGAACCTAAGAGAGCCGGTAGGTAAGCGGGGTTGAGTGCTTCGGCTGGACGCTTGGGTTCACGAGGCGGCTTGAGGTGACGTGCAGGGTCCGTCGCTAGCTGACCCTCTGCCTCGGCCTGTTTGAACGTGGCCTTAAGCTCATTGATTACTTTCCTACGCTGATTATCTGAGAGGCCCTCCTGTTTCATTGACTGCGACCATTTGCGTAAAGTTGTTGTGGTGACCTTCGAAAGTTTGAGGTGACCCAAGTAAGGCACAATCCAGTTTGTGTGGAACCGTTCGACATTGGCCAGGTGTTCGGAAGACATTCCTTCATCGGCACGGTAAGCCATCCGTTCATTACTGAGATCCGCCACGGTCTTGGTTAGTGACAGATTCTTCGAAGTCTTAACCTCTGTTTTGTTGGCCCACTCTCTAGCCTCCCGCTTCAAGGGGAAACGTTTCGAGATCGTGCGACGCTTACCATCGGGCGAGAACCCGAGGCTTACCCGAGCTTCCCACTGACCATTTACAAGACGATATGAAGCCATGGTTGGCTAGGGTAGACGGAAACTGTGGTTTCTGCTGTGGTTCGGCTCTTAGTGACTTAAGGGTTTAGTGACGGTAAACCGGTGTTTCCCCTGGTCAAGGCGGTGTCGGAGGCGGGACTTGAACCCGCACGAGATTTCTCTCACTAGCCCCTCAAGCTAGCGCGTCTGCCAATTCCGCCACTCCGACGTGACTTGTCTTGCGACTGAGCAATCCTAGCCCGGGATTACCCGTTAGCGGTCCGCTTTTACCTCTAGTGATCCATCGGCTCGCACCGCGAAGTTGCTGGCCACTTCAGGCAGAACCAGGTGGTTTCTGGCCGCCCCGATCGGCAGTAGAACCGCCTGGCTGAGAGCCTTGCTGTGAGCCTGCTGCAGCAACGCCCACCGAAGCGTGTCATCAGCCAAGCCCGAGGCGGCCGCCAGTAACTCGTCCACGTCGTTGCTAGAGAATCGGGCCACGTTCAGCTCACTTCTCGTATTGAACAATGCGTCAACTACCGAGTCAACCGAGTGGCCGGGTGCGGCCCAACCGAACGCAAAGATCTCGGCTTCGCCTTGGGCAATGCCCGTTGCTAGTTCTTCAGCCGTGTAACGCACTACCTCAGTCTTGAAACCTACAGCGTCCAAGTCGCCCGCAATTGCGTCAGCCAGCTCGGCGTCATTCAGTCCCGAATAGCCAATGGTCAGCTCGATTTCAGAACCAATTGCCTCAAGCCGGGCTTCGGAGAATTCGGGATCGAACGCACAAGCCTTTCCACATGCTTCGGCTTGCCATCCGGCCAAGCTCGAGACCGCCACCCCGTCAACGGGCAACAGGGTCGAGGCCGCCTCGGATAGAACCGCGCCGGTGTCGATAGCAGCAAGTACAGCCTTGCGCGTGTCAACTGACTTCAGGTCCGGAGCTTGGGCATTCAGTACTAGGAAACGGGTGATCGAAAGCGGCCTACCATCGTTGTTGTCGGCAATCACAGCGCCATCGACTGTCCCGTCGTCCAACAACTGCTGGGCCGTCTGATCGTCTGCAGTCCAAGTGATACCAACGTCTGGCAAGTCGTCAGACGCAAGTAACAGGGTTGACCCGTTGTCTGCAGCCACCGAATACCGGCCAGTGGGTGCGGCGTCGGGGCCAACTATCGAATAGTTCACCCCGCTCATCAACCACGGAAACGCAGCGTCAGGTCGCACCAGCCTTATCGCCAATGTCGATTCGTCAATCACGGTGATCCCAGTGATTTTCGATACAAACCCGGCACGCACATCGGCAGCCCCAAAGATCTCATCCAGCATCGCAACAGACGCAGAGTTCGGGTTGTTCGCCACCAGGCGTTCGAAGCTCGCCTTCACCTGCTCGGGGGTAATTCTTGTCGTATCGATCTTGAACGTCCACGTGCTGAAGTTGCCTGCGTGTTCCCATTCGGTTGCCAGCTGCGGCCGCAGGCGCCCCTCAGTTCCAACCGCCTCAACCAACCCGTCATAAATCAGGTCAGAAACAATCACTGCACTCTGGTCAACAAGCGAGACCTTGGCGGGATCAATCGTCTCCGGCTTTTTAAGAGCCAGGCGAAGGACCTCACCGCCAACATCTACACCTTCGAACGGGAGGGTCGCCGGGCGATCGTCTCCATCGACATTTTCTAACGGCGATGGATCAATTAGCTCGGCGCTGCCCGAATGTGAACAGGCCGCTACAAAAAGGCAAAGGCTTAAGGCCACAGCCATTCCGCGCAAACAATTCACCAACACCCATCGGCATTTAGGGTGTAAGTCTTAGCTGAGCACGAAGCTCATGGAGAGCGTCAAAAATCCGAAGATCAGGGCAAACACCACTGTCAGACGGGTCAAGTTCTTTTCCATGGTTGTTGAACCAGATGCTGCTGAGGACATACCGCCACCGAACATGTCACTCAGACCACCGCCCCGGCCGCTTTGCAGCAGGATCAACGTCAAAAGGATTCCCGCGTTGATGAGATAGACAGCGCCTAGAAACCAAACCATCTCCACAGGCTAGCCCATTCGGCCCACCAAACTACGCCGCTGAACCCAAGCTTTCGGCTGAACTCAGGCCCTTCATTCCTGCTTCTGGCGGCGCCCAGGCCCGCATTCGGTTCTGAGCGCAGCCAGAACGGGGAGGGGGCGTTACCCGGCGTCGGGGCCGGACAGTCGGTATTGGGCGATGCGGGCGAAGCTTTCCGCTTCTAGGGCAGCGCCGCCTACTAAGGCTCCGTCTATGTCGGGCTGGGTTAGCAGCTCGTTTGCATTTGTTGGCTTTACAGAACCGCCGTACTGAATTCGCACCGACTGCCCGGCTTCTTCGCCGAAGGTTTCGGCTACAACCGACCTCACGTGCGCACACATCTCTTGTGCGTCGTCGGCGGAGGCGGTCTTGCCAGTTCCAATCGCCCAGATGGGTTCATACGCAATCACCAAACCGCCAACCTGTTCCGGGCTTAGACCAGATAGGCCGGCCACGATTTGGTTGCCAACCTTTGTCTTCGCGTCGCCAGCTTCACGCTCATCCAGAGTTTCACCACAGCACAAGATTGGAGTCATCTCGTTCGCCAAGATTGCTTTCACTTTCGCGTTAACCATCTCGTCGGTTTCACCAAAGATCTCACGCCGTTCGCTGTGACCGACAATCACGTAAAGCACGTTCAGCTTGGCCAGCATCGACGGAGCAACTTCGCCGGTGAAGGCACCGCTGGGCTCGAAGTGACAGTGCTGGGCACCGAGGTCGAAAGGCAGCTTGTCGGCGTCCAACACGGTTTGGACCGAGCGAATGTCTGTGAACGGCGGATGCACCGAAATGTCGACCACTTCCATGTCGTCAACGGTCACCTGATAGCTCAACTCTTGAATCAGCTTTAGGGCCTCAAAGTGGTTGAGGTTCATCTTCCAGTTACCGCTAATCAGCGGCTTGCGATCACTCATTACAAACTCCCCGTTTGTGTTGTTCTAAAAATCTTCGCCCCGCTAGGCAGCGAGGCAACTATCAGGCACGCAAGGCGGCTAAGCCCGGCAGGTCACCTTGTTCAATTAGTTCCAGCGAAGCGCCGCCACCGGTAGAAACGTGGTCTACCTCAGTATCAACGCCAAACTGCTTGGCGGCCGCTGCAGAGTCGCCGCCGCCAACCACGGTGTAGGCGCTGGTTTCACCGATCGCTTCAGCCACCACCGCGGTGCCGGCCGCGAAACGTTCGTCTTCGAACACACCCATCGGGCCGTTCCACAACACAGTGCCAGCGTCCAAGATCACGTCAGTGAAAGCAGCCGCAGTGCCAGGGCCGATGTCTACGCCCATCCAGCCTGGGCCAAGGTTCACGCCAGCTTGGCGCACCTCTCCCCCAGCTTCAGGTTCAAACAACTTGCCACCCTTAAACGCTGTCACGTCGTGAGGAAGGTGAATGGTGCTGTCGCTCGCAAGCAAGCGGGCACAAGTCTCGACCATGTCGTCTTCGCACAGCGAATCACCAATTTCATGACCCTGAGCCTTCAAGAATGTGAAAGCCATGCCGCCACCAACGATGATGGAATCGACTGATTCCAACAACGCTTCGATGACGCTTAGCTTGTCTGAAACTTTGGCACCGCCCATGACGGCAACAAATGGTCGCCTGGGTTGGTTGCGCACACCAAGCAAAACCTCAACCTCTTTAGCCAACAGCCGGCCAGCGGCCGAAGGCAAAGTTTGAGGAGGTCCAACAATGGAAGCATGCGAACGGTGCGAAGCACCGAACGCGTCGTTCACGTACATGTCGTGCCCGGCAACTAGCTCGGCCACAAAGGCCGGATCGTTGGCTTCCTCCCCTGGGTTAAACCGAAGGTTCTCCAAAAGAGTCACCTCTGGCGCCAGGGTCTTCAGGTGCTCTCGCACCAAATCAAGTGAGTACTCGGGCTTCACTTCGCCCTTAGGCCGGCCGCGGTGCGAACACGCAGTGACCTTCGCCCCGTTGCTCGTTAACCAATTCAAAGTTGGTAACGCAGCACGGATACGAAGGTCGTCAGTGATAACGCCGTCCCGAATTGGCACGTTGAAATCGACGCGGACTAATACAGATTTCCCCGAGACATCCCCGAGGTCCTCCAGTTCTGGAACCCCAAATACTGCCACTGGTTATTACTGGTTGGCTGCGCCGACGATTAGCGACAGGTCAACAAGGCGGTTTGAGTAGCCCCACTCGTTGTCATACCAGCCGGCAATCTTTACCAGACTGCCCTGAGCCATGGTCATGCCACCATCAAGGGTGCAAGAGGCCGGCGAAGTAACGATGTCTGACGAAACGATTGGGTCCATGGTGAACTCAAGAACGTTCGCTAACGAACCGCTTTCAGAAGCGGCCTTAAACGCTGCGTTTACTTCATCAACCGAAGGCTCGCCGTTAACGATTGCAGTGAAGTCGGTCAGTGAACCAGTTGGTACTGGAACACGAAGCGCCATGCCGTCAAGCTTGCCCTGCATCGACTGCATAACAAGGCCAGTTGCCCGGGCAGCGCCGGTTGAAGTTGGGATGATGTTGATGGCCGCAGCGCGGGCACGACGAAGGTCCTTGTGAGGACCGTCAACCAAAGCCTGGTCACCGGTGTATGCGTGGACGGTTGTCATCAGACCCTGCTGAACTCCGAAAGCGTCGTCAAGAACCTTCACCATCGGCACGAAGCAGTTAGTGGTACAAGAAGCGTTCGAAACAACCTTGTCAGTCTCTGGGTTGAAGGTGTCTTCGTTTGCACCGATTACGAAAGTGTTGTCGGCCTCACCACACGGTGCGGACACGATTACATAAGGTGCGCCGGCGTCAAGGTGGCCAGAAGCCGCAGCTCGGTTGTTGAAAATGCCGGTGGACTCAATGACTACGTCAACACCAAGCTCGCCCCAGCCAAGGTCTGCGGGGTTGCGCTCTGAAAGGACCTTCAAGACGTCGCCGTCAACTGAGATGCCACCGTCAACAGCTTTGATTTCGTTCGGAAGCTGGCCAAGTACTGAGTCGTACTTGAGGAGGTGAGCCATGGTGTCAAGCGAACCAAGGTCGTTTACTGCAACGAAATCGATGTCAGCACCGGCCTTCTTTGCTGCTCGGAAGAAGTTGCGCCCAATACGGCCAAACCCATTGATGCCTACACGAACGGTCATTTAGTGTCCTTATTAGTAGAGACTCCCTCCGTCGAAACACGGAGCGAGAAGTGACTCAGGTAAAGAAGCTGTCACAACAGCCTCTTCTAGACTATCGGCTCAGAGAGCACCAAGAAATAGGCCGAGAGCCTCAGGGTCATGACCCCAGCCATCGTCGGCGGCAAAGTCGCCATAGGCCACCGGTGGAGCATAAGTCCCCAGCTTTTCCGAGCCCGCCGGTGCAACAATCAGATCGGGCGAAATCCCGTGATCTTCTAAAGCTTGCACGTGCGATGCCAAGTTGAAACCCTTGGCTTCGGCCTTGTCATTGGCAATGTTGGCAACAAAGATTCGCTTTGCCTTAGTCGAAAGGAAAGCCTGCTTGAGTTCGGGCACCATCACCGTGGCTAAGACAGAGGTAAACAGAGAACCAGGACCGAGATAGACCTGATCAGCCTCAAGCAATGCCTTCACTGCCAGCGGTGACGCCTCAGGGTTAGGCGGGTCGAAACGGAGATTGCGGATGCCGGCCGCCCGTTCGATTGTCACCTGACCCCGCAACAAGCCCGCGTCCGAATCGGCCATAAGGGTGACAGGACCAACAGTTGCCGGATAAATCTCGCCACGAACTCCAACTAAACGCGAAACCTCGTCGATTGCTGCCCCAAAGTCACCACAAGAGCCAGCAAGCCCAGCGATTAGAAGATTGCCAACAGCGTGGCCTTCCAACGGGCCCGACTCAAACCGGTATTCGAGGGCCTCAGACAAAATGCTGTCATCGTCGGCCAAAGCTGACAGACAACGGCGAAGATCGCCCGGGGCCGGAAGTCCCAACTCGCGCCTAAGCCGACCGGAAGAACCGCCGTCGTCGGCTACAGAAACAATGCCTACTAATTCATCAGCGAAAGGGCGCGCAGCACGAAGTAAGGCAGCCAGACCGTGGCCGCCTCCAAGGGCGACGACGCGTGGGCCGATGTCTCTATTTAGTGGCCTATTTTGTGACATCTCGATGTGTCACTCTCGGCTGCCAGCCTCGATCATTGAGCATCCGTGCAATTCGTTCTGCAACCGCCACAGACCGGTGACGTCCACCAGTGCAGCCAAAAGCCACTCCCAAGTAGCTCTTTCCTTCGTTTTCATAGGCCGGAATCAGAAGAGCCAGCATGTCATCAAGTTTGGCCAAAAAATCCTCGGTAACTTCACGTTCAAGCACGTACTCGGCCACATCGCTGTCCTGGCCGGTTTTTGGCCGAAGCTCCGGCTCCCAATGCGGGTTAGGCAGGAACCGGCAGTCAAACACCATGTCTACGTCAAGTGGAAGCCCGTGTTTGAATCCAAAGGAGCTAACGGTTATGCGCATGTCTTTGGAGTCTGAAATATCCAAAAACTGGTCAACAATGCGTTCAGTCAGCTGATGTGGATTCATATCTGAGGTGTCGATAACGACGTCCGCATCTGCCCTAGCTGTTGCCAGCTGTTTTCGCTCAGTCTGAATAGCTTCGATCAAAGACAGTTCGCCACTGACCAACGGGTGCCTACGTTTTGTGCTCTCGTAGCGACGAACCAGCACCGGGTCACTGGCTTCCAAAAAGACCACCGTCAGGTTATCTACCCGGTCTCGAAGGGCCTGAAGCTGCACCACCACCTCAGACTCATAACCAGCCATCGCTAGGACAACCCGCTCGTACGGGCCTTGAACTAGCGACGCAAGGTCACCGATCTTGGGAAGCAAAGCTGGAGGTAAGTTGTCGACAACAAACCAGCCTTGATCTTCAAAGGCATCTGCCGCCGTAGAGCGCCCCCCGCCAGAGAGGCCCGTAATAACGAGAACGTGAGTCACCCTTTTATTGTCTCACATCGCCATTGCGGATCCCAGGTCTCTAATGCTTGTGAAGATGTAGCGCCAGCAGCCGAGGGATCGCCCCACCACCAGGCCGGGTAGGCCCTTTGGCCAGGAATGATTCGGGCGGCGGCGGTTCGTCCATTTGCTCAAGCAACAAGCCGTTTCGGGCCAAGGCGTTCAGATAACGCGAAAGTGGCCGGTGAATGAATTCGATAAAGACATCTTTGTGAACCTCTTCGGTTGTGTGGCATTCAACCAAATAGGGACCAAGCCGCCAATAGTGCTCGGGCGGATCGACCATGTGGTCATCAATCCAGCCCGAATCGGGTGTTTGGAGCAGCGGGTGGTTCAGCAAGAACAAGAACTTGCCACCAGGCCGCAGCACACGGGCGACTTCGGCAATTGCATCATCAACTGACGTGATGTGCTCGAACACCAGGCACGCAACTACGGCGTCAAACGATTCATCGGCAAAGGGTTGGGCTCCAGCTTCGGCCAGCAAGTATTGGGGACCGCCGCCCCGCCGCTTAGCTTCGCCAACTTGAGCCACAAACGGGTCGTTGCCAACAACCGATGCACCGTTGGCCTGGAGCATTCGGGCCACCTGACCTTCGCCCGTTCCAATATCGAGAACTCGGTTATAGCCAGCCAACCCGTCGGCTATCAGCGGCAAGATCTGGTCGTTGTATTCGGTGTCGGCGCCGTCTGTGAACTCACGTTGCCACCACAGCGAAACCTCAGCGTCTTCCCACATCGCCGCAACCGTACCGCCACCCAGCTGCCCTGATTTCATTCACAACTTTTGAATGGTTATGCACTCGGTATCTGCGAAACCGATACATACATGACATCGAGGGTTTCTACCGTCCTCACACAGCGTGAGAATCAGCTAGGTAAGCCACAATTTGAGAATTTTGTCGATTTCTGGTTGACCTGGAGTGCGCTCCAGGTTGTTCACTTGGGTGCATGACAGCAACAGCACTAACCCCGGCGGAAATGACTGACCGCACCGGAGTGTCAATCGACACGCTCCGTTACTACGAAAAAGAAGGGCTCATCCAAAACGTTGGACGGTCTGAAAGCGGACACCGCCGCTACAGCGACGAAGACGTTCTATGGGTTGAAGTACTCCGATGCCTTCGAGACACCGGCATGACCATGGAACAACTGCGCCACTACTGCGACCTTGGAGCCCAGGGCGACCACACCGCCCCAGAGCGTAAGCGCCTTCTAACTGAGCATCGGGCCAAGGTTGAGGAACAAATCGCGGCTCGCAAAGAAGCACTAAAACTTATCGACCACAAACTGAGCTACTACGAGGAGTCGTCATCGTGAGTTTTGGAGCAGAAACAACTGAGCCTTATGTGCAGGTTGGCAAAAGCGGTTTGTTCGTTTATCGAGTCGGTTTGGGAACCATGCAATTTGGCTGGTCGGTTGATGAGGCCGGATCCTTCGACGTCATGGATGCTTACGCAGAAGCCGGGGGCAACTTCATCGACACCGCCGACTGCTACAGCTCCTGGGCCGGCACGATGGGCGGGCCTCCGAACGATGGTGGCGTGTCGGAAGAGATCGTCGGCCGTTGGCTGAAGGCACGCGGTAACCGAGACGAGATCGTCGTAGCCACTAAGGCCCGGGCGGCGATGGGACGCAACTTCTCCGAACACCGAGGTACCCGTTTCCAACGCGAAGGCCTTTCACGCCAATGGATAATGCGGGCATGTGAAGACTCACTGCGGCGCCTCGGTGTAGACCACATTGATCTCTACCAGGCTCACTTCATTGACCCCTTGGTTCCAATCGAGGAAACGCTCGGAGCCATGACTGACCTTGTTCGCCAGGGCAAGGTGCGATACATCGGTTGCTCGAACTTCAGCGCTTGGCGTCTGATGGAAGCGCTGTGGCAATCGGACAAGAACAACCTGGAGTCCTTCGTCTCCATCCAGCCTCTCTACAGCATGCTTGACCCGGTTCGGTCTGATGTTGAAATGGATCTAGCTCCGATGTGTGAGCGCTACGGAATCGGCATGGTTCCATACAGCCCATTGGGCGGCGGCTTGCTGACGGGCAAGTATCGGAGGGACGAGGCATTGCCCGACAGTGTTCGTGCGGGTGAAAACGCCGACCGATTCACAGACAAGAACTGGGACATTATCGAAACGCTGGTACAGGTGGCTGAGGTTGAGGGGCAAACACCAGCCCAAGCCGCAGTCAACTGGCTGCGGTCCAAGCCCTGGGTTAGCTCTCCAATTGTGGGAGCCAACACTCCCGAGCAATTGCGGGCCACGATTACAGGACTGGACAATCCGTTATCGGCCGAAGGCATTGCCAAGCTTGATGAGGTCAGCGACTTCCGCCGCAGCCGAGCTTCGCTAGAAACCTAACAAAACATGCTTCTGTCAGAGGTTTATCGGGCTATAGCCCGATAAACCTCTGACAGAAAGGGAAGCAAGAAGCGGGTTTGGGTGTTGGGGTTAGGTGCTGCGGGCACTGTGGGTTTTGTCGAACACGGCTTGGGCCACAGCATCGGGAAGCCACTTCAGCGCCATCATCGACTCGAGGCTTGCCCGCTTTACGTTGTTGACTCCCCCGAGTTCGGCAACCAGCCGCTTCTTACGAGCTGGGCCGAGGCCCGGAATATCATCCAAGACCGACTTGGTCATTCGCTTGTCTCGCAACTTGCGGTGATAGGTAATAGCGAACCGGTGGCTCTCGTCTCGAAGCCGCTGAAGCAAGTACAGCGCTTCGGACTGTCTAGGAATCTGCACCGGCTCAGACCGATACGGGAGATAGACCTCTTCGAACCTCTTGGCCAAAGACGCAACCGGGATCTCATCACTAAGCCCAAGTTCCTCCAGCACACGCACGGCCGAACTCAGCTGACCCTTACCGCCGTCCACAACAATTAGCTGCGGTGGGTACTGGAACTTGCCTCGCTCTGAAACGGGCTTCGTCTTGTCTACCTGGTAGGCGGTCAACCGGCGGGTCAACACTTCCTCCATCGCTGCGTAGTCATCGCTTCCCTCGACCGTCTTGATTTTGAAGCGGCGATACTCGCGCTTTGCCGGTAGCCCATCTTCAACAACAACCATCGAACCGACATAGTCGCTGCCTTGGAGATGGCTCATGTCGTAACACTCAATTCGCAGCGGCGCCTCGGGCAACTCAAGCCAAGTCTGAAGCTCGTTCAGAGCTCGGGCTCGACTGTTGTGGTCAGTCGCTCGCTTAAGTCGATGTCGCCGGAATTCCTCATTAGCGTTCTGATTGACGGTCTCCAGCAGCTCGACCTTTGGACCTCGCTGGGGAACCCTTAACTCCACTTGGGACCCTCGGAACTCGGCAAGCCACTCGGAATAGAGCTCGGGGTCACTACTTTCACGCGGCAAAATCACGACCTTGGGCATGCCCAGAACCGGCGCCTCGTAATAGAGACCCTCGAGAAGTTTGTCGATCACTTCGCTTTCAGCCAGGTGCTCGACCTTGTCCATGATGAAGCTACGCCGCCCCATCACTCTGCCCTTGCGAACCATAAGAACAAAGACGGCCGCTTCAAGATCGTCTTCGGCCAGGCCAACAACATCAAGATCTTCACTGCGCTCTGCGACCATCTGCTGTTTTTCAACAGCCTTGCGCACCGTGCTTAGCCGGTCTCGCAGTCGGGCGGCCTGTTCGAACTCCAGCTCTTCAGCTGCCTTGCGCATCTCTAGTTCAAGACGATCCAATACTGGTTCGGTGTCGCCACCCAAGAACTCACAAAGATCGTCGACGTAGCCCTTGTAGACCTCAGGGCTGACTTCCCCAACACAAGGTCCGCTGCACTTTTCAATGTGAAAGAGCAGACACGGCTTGCCTAGCTTCTTGTGGCGGTCAAACTTGCCGTCGGTACAGGTACGCACCGGGAAAGTTCGTAGCAACTGATCGAGCGTCTCGCGAATGGCATAGGCATGCCCATAAGGCCCGAAGTAGCGGATGTCTTTACGCTTGGTACCTCGCATAACCCGTGGTCGCGGCCATTCCTCCTTAACCGAAACAGCCAGATAGGGATACGACTTGTCGTCGATGAGGCGAACGTTGAATCGGGGGCGATGCCGCTTGATGAGGTTGTATTCCAACATCAGAGCTTCAACGTCATTTCGAACCTGAATCCACTCGACAGTGTCGGCGCTGGCCACCATCTGGGCGGTTCGAGGATGCAGAGCGTGAGGGTTCTGAAAGTAGCTACCAACCCTGGATTTCAGATTTTTTGCCTTACCCACGTAGATAACGCGGCCAGAAGAATCCAAGAACTGGTAGCTCCCAGGAGCGTCAGGAAGGGTGCCCGCAGGCGGCCGAGTTACCACAGTTTTAGGCTATTGCTTCAACTGGTGCTTCAACTGGCCAGATTGCGGTGCGAATGCTTACGTCAGCGAAACTTGAATCCGCCATTTTGGCCCATTTTCGGCTTTAGTCGCCCACAAAAGTGCCGATCTTTACTAGATGGAGCGTTGTGGCAATTGCCAAAACATTTTGCCCCGCACTGTTGATCGCTGCCCAGTGTGTGGCCAGGCGGTCGTTGCCGAGCAACCTGAACAGGCTGCGCCAGCGGCTGACAGTGGTCCGGGTTGGGCGTCAGGGGCAACTTCGCGGTTGCGTAAAAGTCAACCGCTTCCAGAACCAGAACTAACGCCTGGCGAAACTGACGGCCCTCGCACAGTCTCCCGGGAGACCCCTTCGGAGATGAGCGCGGAGGCCCGCAAAGTACTTGCCGCTTCCAGCCGGATCGAAGCCAACATACAAATTGGCCCAACGTCAAACCACTCCGCATTCTCTATCGGCGCATCTGTCCTGGCCGTGGTTGCACTGATAGCCGGAGCGTTGCTCGGCTACTCCAGCGACGAGACCGCAGCTCCCGCAACCGACCTTCCCACCCCGTCAACCCTTCCCCTTTCGGACCAAAGCGAATTCAACATCGATGCTGTCGGAGTAGCCGATGTCGCAAGTTCCTCAATTGTCCAAATCACTCTGACAGGCTGCGGCACACGGACCAAGACACACGGCTTCGTTACCGAGAACTCACTAATTGTCACAAGCCGAACTGCAGTACTTCGAGACACAACTCCTGTGGTCACATTGACCGACGGAACCGTGGTTAACGCTGAGGTGATCGGCTGGAGTTCTGAGCTGGACATCGCAGTTCTGACCACCGAATCGCAGATTCCATCAGGGCTCACATGGGGCAGCTCTCGCCGGCTGAAGGTTGGCAGTGAAGTGGCAATTATCGAACCCTTCCAAGACCAAGTGACAGGTCGCAGCGCTTTGATCTCTGAGATCAACACTAGAAACGGACTCATTGTCGGATTCGAATTCGATGAGACTTCGCTTCGGGGCGGATCTGTGGCTCTGAATGAGTTTGCAACGATCCTGGGCGTTGTTGACGGTGAAGGAACTCTTCAACCAGCCGAGGACATCCGCTCTGCAATCGGCCAATTCCGAGTCGATCCCCAGAACCTGTCAAACGAATGTGGCTAAACCAAGCTGGCTAGAACTCGGTAGCGAGCGTCGCAGCTACGCAACCCGATCAGAACGACTCCGCTCACTCCGACCCCTAGCTTTGGTTTGGGTGGTCGGGTCTGTGGTTATTGCCGGAGTGTCCTTACAACAAGGTTCCCCGGCTCAGGACCTCTTCATGGACGCCACCTTCTTAGGGGGCAGAGCCTGGTACGTGGGCATGGTTGCTGCTTTGGGCATCTTGGCGTGGGCCGTTTCAGTCTGTGGCTGCGTCGCCGCCTCCTACGTTTCAAAGCTAGGAGATCGACCACGGGCCGCCTCTGCTTTCCGGGCTGGCGCGATGCTCTTTACGTTGCTGTTGTTGGACGACCTGTTTCTCTTCCACTCCGGACTTCTGCCAAATACTTTGGGACTACCCAAGCTGATCGTCCTTGGCGCCTACGCCGGGTTGGGCTGTGCGTGGCTGGTCTCGGCTCAGGCTGAGATCCTCCGAACTCGTTGGGAACTCCTGCTAGCCGCAAGCGCAGCCTTTGCCGTTTCGCTGGGAACCGAAGCACTTTGGGTCGCCGCCGACACCGGCATCAAAGTGATCGTCGAAGATGGCGCCAAGTTCATGGGCGTCCTTGCGTTGGCTTCGTGGTCGGTAAGTTCAGCTGCAGACCTGATCCGCTCTGTTGTGGTCAGCGGTCGCAAACAAGCCAAGGCTCTTGCCGAGGCGAACAGCTAGTAGCTCCCACAAGCGAGCCACACACTGGGCCAACAATAAACGCGGTGCTATTGTCGCCCCATGGCCTCATCGCCACAGAGCACACCACGACAAGACCTGCTGCCAATGGCGAGCCAGCGAACGCTCGTTGCCGGCGGATGGGCAATCTCCATCTTTTTTGTTCTGTCGCTGTTCGGTTTTGCAATAGTTCGGTTGATAACCGACACCGACAACATCAGCTCTGGCGCAGTTCTGGGCGACAACGACTTTAACAAGCGATACGCCGAACATCCGGTGCCGGCCTACGCCCACATCATTCCCGGGCTGATCTTTATTGGCCTGGCGCCTTTCCAGTTGTGGAAAGGATTTCGTCGCCGACACCTGAATGCCCACCGCATGATGGGACGCATCGCGGTTGTTGCCGGACTGATATCTGCAGTGTTTGCAGTTGTCTTTGGGCTCCTCTATCCGTGGGGCGGACGGGCCGAAGCGTTGGCTTCGCTTGTGTTCGGCGGATACATGGCTGTCGCTTTAGTGCTGGCGGTACGTAACGTGAAAGCCCGTAATGTCGCCGCCCACCGGCGCTGGATGATTCGGGCCTTTGCCGTTTCTCTGGGTGTTGCCACCATTCGCGTCATCCTGGTGCTGGGCGAGAACCTAGATCTGTTTGTTTCCGACGAGGCCTTTGGCATCGCCTTCTGGCCCGGCCTGATGATTAATGCAGCGGCAGCCGAACTGTGGTTGGCAATGCGGTTTCGGACCAGTGCGGATCACTCGGTGAAGTAGCCACCATCGGGGTGCAATATCTCCCCGGTCATGTAGCTCGACTCGCTGCTTACTAGAAACAAAGCTGCACTAGCGATCTCTTCGGGGTTGCCTTTGCGCCCCATCGGGACCTGGGCCATCAGCCGTTCACGGACTTCGTCGATCTCATCAAAGACGTTGGTCATGTTTGTGTTTATATAGCCAGGGCCGATCGAGTTAACCCGAATGTTCGCAGGCGCCAACTGCCGTGCCGCCTTCTTGGTCAGCATCCAAACGCCGGCCTTGGAGACTGTGTAGGCAACCGGGCCCGCATCGGGGTTCTTGGCAGCGATTGATGCAATGGTGACGATCCGCCCGTGCGTGCCAGCATCAAGCATGCGGGTTGTGGCAGCCTGCATCGCGTAGAAAGTTCCGGTCAGGTTTACGTCGATCACTTTCGACCACGCCTCAACCTCGAGCTGAGCGAAAGCGTGTGCAGGGGCCAACGCCATTTCGCCGACGGCCCCCATGTACTTGAGGTAGCCCTCGCGGTCGCCCGACACGTATTCACTGTGGCTGATTCCAGCTGCGGTGACTAGAACGTCATACCCGCCATATGTGCTCACGGCCAGGTCGGCTAAGGCCTCGTTTGACTCCTTGCTTGAAGCTTCCAGCTGGCCAAATGTGACCTCGATTCCCGCAGTCTTTAGCTCGGCGACAGTGGCTTCGCCGTGTTCTGCCAACAAGTCTCCAATGACGATCTTGGCGCCCTCGTTTCCGTATCGCTGCGCGATCGCCCTGCCGATTCCGTTGGCCCCACCGGTGATGACTGCTACTTGGTTTTCTAGCTGCATAAGCGGACATTAGGCCGATTTTGGCCCCAGTGCCTCATTGTCAGGATGGCTAATATCACGACCCCTAACAACACATTGCCAACATGCCGATTGGAACCACATGTGCGCCAGGTCGGTACATAGGTGAGACGTCAACTAGCAAAGTTGACACTTGTGGGAGGAACTCTCGCGCTTAGCGGCTTCTTCACCGTTGCCCACGCTCGGAGCTGGGCTCCAGAGCTTTATGACCCAGTTGCTAACTGGCGCTTCCCTTGGATCGTGGCCTTCGTGTCGGTGCTACTGGCCGCCTCCTACGCTGCTGGCCTACCGGGGTTACCCAAGACCCGAAGCTCAGCCACAACAGCAGCCATCTCTAGCGTCGGTGTAGCCGTAGTCGCAATCTCAATGACACAACTTGTCCTGGGCTCGCCGCTGCTCCCCCGTGCTGTCGTAACTGGAATCTCGCTCACGTTTGTTCCCATCGCACTAACGGCTTGGAATCTGCAGCGAGATTTGACCGGCTTCGCTGCAACCCGTGTTTTCTTTGTGGGCCGCAGCGAAGACCGAGCCGCCTTCGCCACTGAACTTTCGAACGACCACAAGAGCCGTGCGATTTTGGTAGGCCACATTGACGCTGGCAGCATCTCGCCAGTCAGTCCGGGCGAGCAACCCCTTGTCAGCGCGGCTCGAGCAACCAACCCTGATCTACTTGTGTTGGATTCTGCTTCGCTGGCTGATTCTGAAGTGGTTAGCCAGGCGGCGACGCTGCACCATGGAGGCGTGCGCGTCAGAACGATCTCACTTTTCACCGAGGAGTATCTCGGCAAGATTCCGATCGCTGATCTTGAGAGAGTCTCTCTGCTGTTTGACATAGGCGAGATTCACCGCGCCCAATACGTTCGGGCCAAGCGAATAGTTGACATCTTTGTGGGGATCATCGCGGTAGGTGTGTTGCTACCAGTCGGACTCGCAATCTTTGTTGGCAACATGTTCGCCAACAAGGGTCCGCTCCTCTACACCCAAACCCGAGTTGGCAAAGATGGCGACCCGTTCAAGATCTACAAGTTCCGCTCGATGGTCGGATCCGACGGCCCGGCCGAATGGACAGTCTCTAACGATCCACGTGTAACTCCGCTGGGCACCTTCCTCCGCAAGACCCACATCGATGAGCTCCCCCAGGCGTGGAACATCTTGCGCGGCGATCTGTCCATAGTTGGGCCTCGGCCCGAACAGCTTCACTATGTGGAGCGTCTTCGTGAGAAGATCCCGTTTTATGACGTTCGCCACCTAGTCCGGCCGGGTGTTACCGGTTGGGCCCAGATCATGTATCCCTACGGCGCTGATGAAGAAGACGCCCGCGAGAAGCTCCAATATGACCTGTACTACCTACGACGTCAGTCACTAGTTCTCGACCTCGGCATCTTGGTTAGAACCGTGAGGACCGTAGTAAGAGCAACTGGCCGCTAACGCCGGTCATTTCTACCTATTTGGGGGCTGAGCGGCCCTTTAGGATCTCCTTTAGGAAGAACCCGGTGTGACTGGCTTTCACCTTCGCCACAGTTTCTGGCGAGCCCTCGGCCACGATTGTTCCGCCGCCATCCCCGCCTTCGGGACCAAGGTCGATGATCCAGTCGGCAGTCTTGATGACGTCAAGGTTGTGTTCGATCACCAACACCGTGTTGCCCTGATCAACCAGACGAGTCAGCACAGTAAGCAACCGCCTAATGTCCTCGAAGTGAAGCCCGGTGGTTGGCTCGTCCAGCAGATAGATCGTGTGCCCTGTCGATCGCTTCGCCAACTCTGATGCCAGCTTCACTCGTTGGGCTTCACCGCCGGAAAGAGTCGGAGCAGGCTGACCCAACCGGACGTAACCAAGGCCAACATCAACCAACGTTTGCAGGTGACGGGCGATGGGCGGTTGATTCGCGAAGAACTCCAAACCTTCGGCAATCGGCATGTGCAAGATGTCGGCCACGGTCTTGCCTTTGAAGGTGATCTCCAAAGTGTCCCGGTTGTATCGGGCGCCCTTACAAATCTCACACGGGACGTAGACGTCGGGCAAGAAGTGCATCTCGATTTTGATGGTGCCGTCACCGCTGCAAGCCTCGCAGCGGCCGCCGGAAACGTTGAAGCTGAACCGGCCCGGTTGATAGCCACGAACCTTTGACTCATTCGTCTGGGCGAACAGCTTCCGCACATGATCCCAAACACCGGTGTAGGTGGCCGGGTTAGACCTTGGCGTGCGCCCGATTGGGCTTTGGTCAATGTTGATGACCTTGTCCAAGTTGTCCAGGCCCGTAAGCGACTTGTGAAGACCAGGCGGCACCTTTGACTTGTAGATCTTCTGCATCAAAGCCTTCAGCAAGATGCCATTGACCATGGTTGACTTGCCAGAACCCGAAACGCCGGTGACCGCAACAAAAAGTCCTAGCGGAATCTCAACGTCGAGGTTCTTCAAGTTGTGCTCGCGGGCGCCCTTGAGGACCAGCGACTTGTCGGTTGGCTCCCGTCGCATCTCCGGAACCGGGATTGACTTCTTGCCACTTAGGTATTGGCCAGTTACTGAGGCGCGCCGCTTCAACAAACCCTTTACTGGGCCGCTGTAAACAACTTCGCCGCCATGCTCACCCGCGCCAGGACCAATGTCCACAACATGGTCTGCAACTTTGATGGTCTCTTCGTCGTGCTCGACAACCATCACGGTGTTGCCCAACTCGCGCAGATGTTGGAGCGTCTCGATCAGCTTGGCGTTGTCACGCTGATGCAAGCCAATGGAAGGCTCATCAAGAACGTACAGCACACCAACCAGGCCCGACCCGATCTGACTGGCCAGCCGGATGCGTTGCGCCTCGCCTCCAGAAAGTGTGTTGGCAGCCCGACTCATCGACAGGTAACCCAGACCCACGTTGAGAAGGAAACTTAGGCGGGCGTTGATCTCCTTCACTACCCGTTCGGCGATAAGCATTTCCCGATCGCTCAGCTCAAGTCCCAACAAGACCTCAGCCGCATCGCGAATGGACAGCATCGTGATGTCAGCGATTGAATGCCCGTCAATAGTGCACGCCAGGGTTAGCGGATTCAGCCGGGCCCCATGGCACGTGTTGCAGTTGACCTGCCTCATGTAGCCCTCGATCTGATCCCGGGCGCTATCACTTTCAGATTCGGAATGGCGGCGACGAAGATAAGGCAAGGCGCCTTCGTAGTTCGCGTTGTAGGTGCGTACCCGTCCGTATCGGTTCTTGTAACGCACCACGACCTTGTCGGTGTTGCCGCCGTAAAGCAGCAGATCCTTCTGCTTCGCGGTTAGCTTCTCCCAGGGCTTGTTCGTGGGGATCTTGTTTTGCTCACAAACTGACTCAACCAGGCGGCCGAAGTAGCGGCTGCGCCCTCCGGCCCACGGATGGATCGCTCCTTCTTCCAGCGTTAGTTCGGGATTGGGAACAACCAGTTCGGCGTCAACCTCATAAGCATTACCTAAACCATCACAAGCAGTACACGCGCCATAGGGAGAGTTGAACGAGAAGTTCCTGGGCGCCAGATCGTCGAAGCTTTTGCCGTCACTCGGTCTGGCCAGGTGCTGGGAGAACACCAATATCTCAGGCTCGGCCTCTGCATCAACCTCGGCGTCTCTTGGCGGAACAATTTCAATCTCGGCAACGCCGTCGGCCAAAGTCAACGCGGTTTCCATGGACTCGGTCAAGCGTCGGTCGATGCCGTCACGACGAACCAAACGATCAACCACGACTTTGATGTCGTGGGTCTCATAACGTTCAAGCTCGGGGAGATCACCAGACAGCTCAATCAGTTCCCCGTCAACGATCGCCCGGGCGAAACCCTGTTGGGCTAGATCACCAAGCAAGGTTTCATAGGTTCCCTTGCGACCCTTGACCACCGGTGCCAGGACCTGGAACCGGGTGCCGTCTTCAAGCCTCAATACCTTGTCAACAATTTGCTGCGGGGTCTGGCGTTCGAGCCGCTCACCAGTGTCGGGGTCGTGCGGGACGCCAACGCGAGCGAACAGCAGCCGCAGATAGTCATAGATTTCGGTGACGGTGCCAACGGTGGAGCGAGGGTTTCGACTGGCGGTCTTTTGGTCTATCGAGATTGCCGGTGACAAGCCCTCGATGAAGTCGACGTCCGGCTTGTCCATCTGCCCGAGGAACTGACGGGCATAGGCCGACAACGACTCGACGTAGCGGCGCTGCCCCTCTGCATAGACGGTGTCGAATGCCAACGAGCTCTTGCCAGAGCCTGATAGGCCGGTCAGCACGATTAGCTTGTCACGAGGAAGTTCGAGGTCGATGTTCTGAAGGTTGTGCTCTCTGGCACCTTTGATGATGATCTTGTTGCCCACTAAGGCGAGCCTATTGGCGACCTATGACACTCGCTCATACGTAGTGACAAACACAGTCTCAGCGCCCTCAATCAGAACGATTGCGACACGAGCGGTTGGCTCGAAACCTTCGAAACGCACATAGTTTTCATCAGGCGAGCCAACATAGGCAAAACTGGAAAATCCGGCGTCCAGCACCACCTGGGCTGCATCGTCTCTAGTCTCACGGTTCCACGCCGCTAACCACCGTTCATCAACCCCCACCGGGCCCGACTCGCGGGGCAGGAAAGGGTTGTCGAAAATCATCACTGGTTCTGGCCTGTCTGCCAGCGCTTGAGTACCTTCGGCAAATCCGTGAGATCGTTGGCTCAAGAACGCTAGTCCGATCATTGTGACCAGTCCGCTTGCAACAACAAGAGCCTTGGACCACTGCGCGAAGGTGTTGCCAAACTTCTGCCACTGCCCCATCGCGTATGCCGTCAGCAGGAGGCCAGTGGCCAAGATGTACCGACCGCCCCATTGAGGCGCAGCGGCTCCGGGAAACTGGAAGAACCAAACCAGAGGCAAGGGTGCCACTGCCAAGATCAGCGGTGTGTGCCGTTTCTGGATCCAAGCCAATGCCATGCCTGCGCCGGCCAGTGGTGCGGCGGCCAACATTCCCGAGATGAAGGTGGGGCCGAAGGTGACCAACCGAATCAGGATCACCAGGACACTCATGCCCACCAAAGCCAAAGGTCGCCGCATCTCAGTACTCCGAAGGTGGCCGACGGTGGTCCACACAAGACCGCACACCAAGATGGCCCCTAGCAACACTGCGGTCCAGTGGTCGGTGTTGACCGGCGAAGCAAAGGTGATTCCCGCCTCCGTTAGCCGCAGCTGCGTTCCCGCTTGGCCAACACCTGACACCGTGGCTACAGACCGGCCGGCTCGTGCCGATCCACCAAAGATCACACGTTCAAGGGCAACGTTGGCCCCCAACATCACCATTGTTCCAGCGGCCATGCTGACCGCCGGAAGTGCCCACCGGAAATAGTCGCCATCAGAGCGCAGCCGCCAAGTGCTCCAGACTAAATAGAGTCCCGTTACGAAGCCATAAATCAAAGCCTCTTGCCTTAGGTTTGCTGCGAACCCGAAGGCCAACCCAGCCCCAGCCGACGAGCCCAACGCAAAGCGCAAGGACCGGCCCGCCACCGACGCTCCTACAGCGTCAAGCGACCATGAGAAGCCCCAGCCCATAAGGGCCAGACCAATACTGTGTTCCCAGAAGTCCAGCGCGTAGACCGCAACCGGCGAGGCAAGACCCACAACCAGCACAGTGGGCCAAGACTCCCGAGCTCCGAACTGCAAACTAAGACGCCCCGCCGCTAGCGCAGCAAAGATCGATCCCAGCATCGGCAGCAGCAATACGGCTCGCTCACCCCCGAGATCCCACAGAGGGCGGGCCGCCAAAATCATCGGCAGCGAAGTGACGTTCACCCAGATGTCCCCCTGGCGCTCAGTGCCCCAATAAGGGTGGAGTTCGCCTGAAGAGTCCCACTCTGACGCCCAGTAGCCCACGTCAGGTGTCCAGTCGTTCCGGTCTGACATCCCCGCAACCGTGGCCGTCTTGCCGCCTGTGTCGGTGCTTAGGTAGCCGCCCGGATCCATAAACAGTGAAATCAGGCAGTAAAAAGCAAGAAGTCCGATAGCTAGTGCTATCGGAGATCTGAGTTGAGCTTGGCTTAGAAGCCCACCTTTACTGAGTTGGTCTTGTACCGAACTAGCGTCGGTGGGCTTCCCGCCAGAATTCTCTTCGGGGGCGATAAGAACCATTGGTTCCTATCGGGTTTGACACTCACATTGTGAATGCCGACCCAGCCGTTAAGGCGAATCCTCGAAGGGAACGTTCACGCTTTGAAACCGAGCGCTGGTGCCTTCGCCGAGAAACTCAACCGCTGTAGCCATAACTAATGCCAAGAGTGCAACTAATAGTGCATACTCGACCAGCGTCGCGCCACGTTGATTTCGTCGTTGCCGGGAACCTTCTTCAGTTTCAGCTTCTGCGTTAACAATTGCATTAACCATTGCTGACCCTGTCTTTAGAAGGGGCTAGAAAAATGGATAGGTGGCAGCAGCCGAAGCCGCTGCCACCCACCTCAAATCAATTAGCTGCTTGATGCGCCGTTGATGTTTGAGTTCACGTCTGAGAACTTCGCAGAAGCTGACTGACCAAGAACGGTTACAGCTGCGATGCATACAACAGCGATGAGTGCTACTAGAAGTGCGTACTCAACGAGGGTTGCGCCTCGCTCGGTCTTTGCCTGAGCAGTTAGGAAGCTCTTGATGAATTCGAAATGAAGCATTTTGGATTTTCTCCGTGTTTGTTATTTGGACCCGTGTGGGCTGTCCCAAAAAAGATCGGCCCGATACCCGCTGACCTACATAGGTCGAAAGCGCCATTAATCGAGGGTGACGATGCCCATTCGAACCGCTTGTAGGACGGCCTGTGTGCGGTCTCTGGCGTCTAGCTTTTGATAGATGGAAGCCAGATGGTTCTTGACGGTTTTTTGGCTGATAAAGAGGCGTTCGGCCACTTCGGGGGTTGAGCAGCCATCAGCGATTAGCTGAAGCACTTCTTCCTCGCGCTTGGTTATTACACGCTCTTGCTCGTGTGAGCCTGAGCCCTTGCGTACTTCGGCCAACATTGATGCGGCCAAACGAGGTGACAACGCAGTCTCACCGTCGGCTACACACTCGATTGCTTCAGCGATTTCGTCGGTGCTGCAGTCCTTAACTAGATAGCCGTTTGCGCCAGCTCGAATGGCCTCAGCAAGAACGTCCTGATCTGCGTGCATAGTCAACATCACGATGCGAAGTTCAGGTAGCCGAGCCTTAATCTGGCGAGCGGCTTCAACACCGTCGAGTTCAGGCATGGTGACGTCCATCAGCAAGACGTCGGGCCGGAGTGCCGCTGCTAGCTCAACTGCTTCGGCTCCATTTCGAGCCTCGCCCACTACGTCGAATCCACGTTCGGTCATTGACCGTCGGAGACCCTCTCGTAACATCTTGTGGTCATCTGCCAGCATCAGTCGGATGCCTTTGGGCCCATTGGGCGCAACGACCTCCTCAGAGTGTTGGGTCAATCCTGGGTTAGGAAGCATCGTACTGTCGTCCCTTCTGAAGGCGCCGATTTGACTTGAAAGGAAGCACCAATACTCGATGCGCGCTCCCGCATGCCCAGAATCCCGTAGGAGTCCAGACGACCAGCCGAATCAATGACGAAGCCGTTGCCGTTGTCGGCCACTTCTAACATTGCTTGGCTGCCATCGCAGCGCCAGGTAATTTCCACCCTTTTAGCATCGGCGTGACGTTCCACATTGATTAGCGCTTCTTGGGCAATTCGCCACATTTCTCGTTCTTGCAGAATTGGTATTCGCGACCCAGTGTCACAGTCCAGAACCACCTCAAAACCGGCACGATCCGCTACACGAGCGGAAAATTCGCCGATTGTTGCGGCAAAATCTTTGTCTGACCCGACGTCGGTACGTAGGTCATACAGCGTGTCTCTAACTTCGCCAATTACGCCTCTGAGGTCTGCTCTGAGGTCCTCCAACATGTCTCCGACCGGAGCACCATGGCCGTTTTGACGAACTACCCGATCCAATTCGAACCCCAAGTAGGCCAACGATTGGCCAATTCTGTCGTGCAGATCTCGAGCGATTCTGGACCGTTCTTCATCAGCTGAAGCCGTCTTCAGACGACTGAACCACTTCGCATTGTCAATTGCTAGCGCAACCGGCTCTACGAACCCTTCAACTACTTCTCTGTCTCTTCCCGTGAACCGGCCAATCGAGTTGGCTTCCACACCCAGAAGCCCGATCAGAGATCCTCGGGCCATAAGTGGGGCGTAAATGGCTGAGACTGCCTTCGATGAGAATCCGCCCCTGTCCCCTAGTTCATCCACCACTACCATTCGTCCACTGGCGATGGCTCTTTGGGCTGAATAGGGCAGGTCTTCGGTCAAAACAACGCCCTTGATGCCCACCGATTGGCGCCTTGCGACTACCCATGTGCCGTCAATCTCCTCACGAACCAAGATTGCAGCCGCGTCAAGATCGACCAGCCCACGAAGGCGGGAGAGGCTCGATTCGAGCACCTCGGTGTAGTCCAACGACGCAGGCAGCGTTTGAGCGACCCGGTGCAGGTTAAACAGAAGAGAGTTCGCATCGCTGAGCCGACTGAGGCGATCAATGGCCAACGAGTGCTTTATGTCTGCTTCTCCACTTATTCGCCGGCTGTAGCCAGCCACAATGCCGACTAGCGCCAAAATCGCCATCCACTGAGCGGATCGATATACCTCAGGAGCAGCCCATTCGGCAGCTTGCACGTAGGGCAATGAAATGGCCACTCCGGCTCCCCCTCCTACCTGAGTAGCGAAGCCAAATCCCCGAGCGAAGCCAGCAATAATCACCGCACAAAGAGGGGTAAATACAAGTGGCGAGTCCCAGAACCCGGTTAGGCCCACCGCCGCCACCGCGAGGACAACCTCGGCCAGCAGCTGAGCCAGCGTTGACCTCGATCCATTAAACCGAAGCGGAATGAGGCTTCGGTAGGAGGCGTTAGCCACAACCGCAACAATCCAGCTGATCACAGCCAGATTGCCATCGATGATTTCGGAGGCTGCCAGCACTGCCGAAACCGCTGTTGTTGCCCACCTCACACCCAATATTGCTGGCCTGAACGTTGCCAATTCGTCGTTTGTGCCCAGGAACTTGCGCGATTCAAAGTCGTCTGGGCCCAACGAGAAAGTCGGCCGCGACGCGGAATGCATACCGGAGGAAGGCGAGGTAGTAGTCACTGCTATGTGCCAATCGGCCTATACGCGTCGAAATTGAGGGGGCGAGAGTTCGCCGATCTAGCCTTGATACATGCGCTTGGTTGCCCTCACTGGTGGAATCGGATCCGGGAAATCGTCGGTATCAGAACGCTTGGTAGCACGAGGCGCTCGCTTGATCGATGCAGACGTGATCGTTGCCGAACTCCAACGTCCAGACCAGCCTGTATTTGTTGCCATGGTTGAGCGCTGGGGCAACAAGATAGTAAACGCTGAAGGTGAACTTGACCGACCCGAAGTGGCCAAGATCGTCTTCGCTGACAGCGACGAACTGAAGGCGCTTAACAAGATTGTTCACCCCGAAGTCGGCATAGAAATGCAGCGAAGAATCGACGCGGCCGCTGACACTACTGACGTGGTGATTCTGGACATTCCGCTGCTCACCAAAGACAACCTTCGTGGAGCGAGCGCAACAATTGTTGTGGACTGCCCTGCAGACATTGCAATTGACCGTCTGGTCGCCCACCGAAACTTTGAAGTCGACGATGCCAAGGCCAGAATTGCCGCTCAGGCGAAACGCCATGTTCGACTCACCATGGCGGATTGGATCGTTGACAACTCGGGTTCAATCGCAGAGCTAGATGAACAAGTTGAACAGTGTTGGCAATGGTCAGAAAGTCTGCCTCAGACCGACCTGCCAAAAACTGACGGGCCAGACGAAACCCAGGTAGAGAACAAGCAGGTAGAGAACAAGGGAGAAACAAAGTGACAGACCTCAGTGGACTTCCAGAATCAAGCCATCTCTCGGTGAAGGTTTCTCATGCCACACCGTTCAAGCTCGTTAGTGAATTCGAGCCGGCGGGCCATCAGCCACAAGCAATCGCGGGCCTAGTCGACGGAATCAACAAAGGACAGGAAACTCAGACACTTCTTGGCATCACGGGATCGGGCAAGTCCGCAACAATTGCCTGGACTATCGAAGCGGTGCAGAAACCAACGCTGGTCATTGCGCCCAACAAGTCTTTGGCTGCCCAGCTTGCCAATGAGTTTCGAGAATTCTTCCCGGACAATCGAGTTGAGTATTTCGTTAGCTACTACGACTACTACCAGCCCGAGGCTTACATGCCTAGTAGCGACACCTACATCGAAAAGGACAGCTCGGTAAATGACGAGATCGACCGGCTTCGACACGCCGCAACCTCGGCGCTTCTGACCCGTCGTGACGTAATTGTGGTGGCATCGGTCAGCTGTATCTACGGTCTCGGCTCCCCCATTGAATACACCAAGAAGCTGCTGATGGTCCGAGCGGGCGAGAGTTATGACCAGCGCGACATCTTGGCCAAGTTGGTTGACATGCGGTACGAGCGCAACGATATGAACCTGGTTCGCGGTAACTTCCGCGTGCGGGGCGACACCATCGAACTTCACCCTGCGTATGAAGAAGTTGCCATCAGGATCGAACTCTTCGGCGACGAGGTAGAGGCCATCACCAGTTTCGATCCCTTAACTGGGGAGAAGATCGCCAGTCTGCCCGAGCTAGTCGTGTTCCCAGCTACCCATTACGCCGCATCAGATGAAGGGATGCTGCGGGCAATCAGCAGCATCGAACAAGAACTCCAGGAACGGCTCACACTGCTCGAGTCTGAGAACAAGTTGCTTGAAGCTCAACGTCTGCGAATGAGAACCTCTTATGACCTCGAGATGATGGCTGAGATGGGCTTCTGCAACGGCATCGAGAACTACAGCCGCCACATCGACGGCCGCCAGCCCGGCGAAGCGCCCTACACCCTGTTGGACTTCTTCCCGGATGACTACCTCACTGTTATCGATGAAAGCCACGTCGCTATCCCCCAGCTCCACGGGCAATACGCCGGCGACCGCAGTCGTAAAGACACCTTGATCGAACATGGCTTCCGCCTGCCATCGGCGGCAGACAACCGGCCGCTTCGATTTGAGGAGTGGGTTGAGAACCGGGGCCAAACCGTGTTTCTAAGCGCCACCCCGGGCCCTTATGAGCTTGAGCATTCCAGCCAAGTGGTCGAGCAGATCGTTAGACCAACGGGCCTGATTGACCCTGAGGTCATGATCAGGCCAACCAAAGGCCAGATCGACGATCTGCTAAACGAGATCAACGGAGTGATCGAGGCAGACGGCCGTGTCTTGGTTACGACACTTACAAAGAAGATGTCGGAAGATCTGACCGAGTACCTTCTCGAACAGGGCCTCAGAGTTCGATACCTACATTCGGAGATCGACACCATCCAGCGAATTGAGACCTTACGTGGCCTTCGCCTCGGCGAGTTCGACGTTCTTGTCGGTATCAACCTCTTGCGGGAGGGTCTTGACCTTCCCGAAGTTCAACTTGTTTGCATTCTTGATGCCGACAAGGAAGGATTCCTGCGTTCAGAAACCGCGTTGATTCAAACCATCGGCCGGGCCGCTCGAAACATCGACGGCAAAGTCATCATGTATGCCGACAAGATCACCAACTCGATGCAGCAGGCGATTTCAGAAACTAACCGCAGGCGAGGGCTACAACTTGCCTACAACGAAGAGCACGGCATCGAGCCCAAGACTATTCGCAAGGCGGTCACTGACATTCTCGCGATGATCAGGCCCGCGGCTGAAACTGCCCCGATGCCGGGCAAAGGCAAACGCAAGCGCCGCCCCGAGGAGGTCAAGAAGATACAAGAACTGTCTGCGCTCCCCGAGGACGAGCTGAGTCGCCTGATTCAAACGTTGGAAGAAGAAATGCACGAGGCATCTTCAGAACTCAAGTTTGAGTATGCGGCCCGCTTACGTGATGAGATCAAAGATCTCAAGCGTGAGCTTCGAGACATGCCTTAGGAATCAGCTGCAGTCGAAGTCGGCCCGGCAAGCAACAACGAAGTCCTCGCCGGTCAGAACCAAGTCCCAATTCGGGTCTGCGACGATCCAGTCCGAAAACGGGTTATCGATACTCCAGACCACAACGTCAGCCTCATAAGTGGCCAATGTCTGGGCGAAGTCATCCTCGTTGTCAGCAACCAAGGTGTCATAGGCCTGGTTTAGCTCCAACGGGTACATGTCAAACCGGTCATCAAAGAACACGTTTGCGTCTCGCCCGTGTTGGAGGCCTAACAAGTTCCCAGTCGGAACCTCGTGAATTACCCGAACATCTGGGTTGGCAACTAAGTCTCGTTCGTCCAGCCAAGCCAACTCATCCAGTGGATAAGACTTGAGGCCGAACGCACCTTGGGTGAGAGCTACGGCCAGCCCCACTACGGCGAAGGTTACTGCTGTAACGCCGAGGGCCTTGGTCATCAACGAGCGAGTGTCGGCTCGCAAAGTTCCACCAGGATCGGGTAGCCACGCGGCGACGGCGACACTTAACACCAAACCAGCCATGCCTGCGTTACGGACCGCAAGCAGCGCCGCAAGAACAAACACCGCAGAGGGAACGATAGAACGCCAGCGAGCCCCACGGAACATGGCCAGTGCCAGCAGCGCTGACAACGCCACGAGCGGCCAAAGAACCATCGTGTGTTCAAACCCCAGCGGCTGCCACTCAACCACATTGTGGAGCTTCTCATTGCCTTCTCTTAACAACTGCACCGGGAACCACAGCAGCTTTGGACCAAGCGGATTGATTGCCCCTAGGACCGTTCCGAGAGTTACATAGCCGAGAACGCTCACTTCGAGAGCTGGCATCTTTCGAGTATCTAGATATGCACCAACCATGGTGGTGCCAGCCAGAACGCCGGCCATTGGAAACGACCCATGACTGTTCACCCAAACCCACATGATCGGCACCAGCAGCGCAGGCGCCAGCTTGCCCTCAAGCGCTAACTGGACCGCCACAAAACACACAACTGCGAACAGAAGCGGTCTAGGGAACCAAAGGCTGGCGGCAAGAACCATCACCAGCCCTACCAAGACAAATCGAACGATGAGATTCTTTGCGGGCTCGCTAAGGCGCCAGATGTTAAACGCCGCAACAGCAGCCAGCAGGCCGTGCATGACTCGAAGCGTCCACTCGCCCAAATCAAGGCCGGCGGCGTAGATCACACTTACCAGCCAACTTTGGACAACCCAAGGTTCGCCGGCAGCAGTGAAAGAGTACGGATCAACCCGAGGGATCGAACCTTCGTCGAGGATCAAGCGCCCGGTCGCTAGATGAGTTAGGAAGCTGTTGTCGCTTATGACTCGGCTTCCGATGACAAACCCGATGGCAGCCATCCAAACCCCGAGCACCGCGCCTAGGCGCGGGGCTCCTGATGCAGGTTCAGATTCTGACCGATCCGCCGGTTTGTCTTCCGCCGCCACCTTCGTGGCTGCGGTAAGCATTAGAAGTTCTTAATAATGTTGATCATGGCGGGGCCAAGAACAACTACGAACAGCGATGGGAAGATACAGAACACCATGGGAAGCATCATCTTCACTGGTGCCTTCTGTGCGGTCTCTTGGGCACGCTGGCGACGCTTGATTCGCATCTCGTCGGCTTGAGAGCGAAGCACTCGACCAATACTCACACCAAAAGTGTCAGCCTGGATCATGGAGAGGACGAACGAGCGAACCTCTGGCGTGTCACAACGGGCATCCATCGAGCGCAATGCGTCGGCACGGTTCGCTCCGGCTCGGGTTTCACCAAGAACTCGTGCGAACTCGTCGCTTAGTTCTCCGGGAACACTGGCGATCACACGGTCAAGAGCCTGTTCGAATCCGAGACCAGCTTCAACCGAAATAACTAGCAGGTCGAGAATGTCTGGAAGCGCTCGCTGAATCGCGGTCTGACGAGTCTGAATCTTCTTATTCAGAGTTGACGCTGGACCGGTTGCACCGATGAACACGCCAAGGCCGATGAAGCCCCACTTTACGATGCCGCCGACACCAAGCGGGTTGAACACCAACATAACTACGAGGAAGACCGGGATGAACACGAAGCCCAAGATGCGAAGTGCAAGGAAGCGCTCAACGGCATCAGGCGAAGAGATACCAGCCTGAACGTGCTTCTTACGTACTGACTCAACGTAGTCAGGTGGGTTCAGGCGCCCGCCAAAGCGAGACATGATGCCAACGAAAGGAGCGAAGATGCGTTCTTGCAACGGGGCTAGAAGCTCTTGGTCACGAACGTTCTCGACCTCGTAGTCGTCAAGCTGACGCAAGGTCTCCCGGACTGACTCTCGTTCGTCGAGCTGAGCCAAGACGGCCCAGACGATCAACGCAAGAGACAGGCCAATTCCGCCTGCAAAGAGCGTCGCAGTCTGGTTCTCGGTAAAGAGTTCGATTAGATCAGACATTGATCGTGATCACCTTTTTCATCCAACCCATACCAATGCACATCAAAGTGAGTGCAATGCCGATGAGTACTTTGCCCATAGTGGTGGTGAAGAGCGGGTTGATGTAGTCCGGGTTCATCACGTACATGACGCAGCCCAGACCAGGAGGCAACATTCCGAGAATTACTGCCGAAAGCTTGCCTTCAGCAGTAAGTGCCGCAACCTCGCCGTGCAAACGCTCACGAGCCACCATTGTGTCAGACACGGTCATGAGCAGTTCGTTCAAGTTACCGCCCACTTCGCGCTGGATTGAGATAGCCATAACAGCCCACGCAAAGTCGTCACTTTCGAGACGTTCCGCAGTTGAGTTAAGCGAGTCTTCAAGCTCTCGACCAAGACGGGCCTCAGTCATAACACGAGTTAGTTCGTAACCCATTGGGTCCGTGATTTCCTTTGAAACGGCTTCAAGGCCCTGAGGCAGTGAGTAACCGGCACGCAACGTACCCGCTAGCAACTGGAGGGTGTCAGGAAGCTGCTTCTCGAAGTTGCGCATGCGCTTGCGGGCCTTGTGACGAACGCCAAAGACCATGATTGCGCCAACCAACACAGCAAAGATAAGTGCACCGATGATTCCACCGGTCAGGAAGAGGCCCAGCACTGCTGCAAGAAACACGACGGCGCCAAAGATGCCCATGGCTTCACCGGCTCGCAGTGGCAGGCGAGCCCGCTCGAGAGATGCCTCGATCTTGATCAGGAATCCTTTGTCTTCAGCAAAGGTCTCCGACAGCTGCACTGCCTTTTGTACGAGTGCGGTTTGAACAATGTTTGACTCGCCCTCTTCGAGAGCAGCTTCGCCGCCCTGTGAGTAGCGGTCCAGCATAGATTCGAGGCTGGTGTCGCCGACGGCAAACAAGTTGCCGAGAGCCCAGATCAACATGGCTGCAGCGATGAATGAAAGACCAATCGCTGTGTAAAGACCGTTCTGCGAGCGGAAGAATGCCAAGCCGGTAGGTTCAACGATTGTGACCGGAGCGAGAGCTACGAAGTGATCTTCGAACACGCCGCCAGCGTGTGAGAAGTTTGTGCTCAGGTCGCCGACACTCAGAACAACGTCACCACGGATGGTGCGGTCATTTGCACTTACGCCGTCGTAAGAAACAACGAGGCGGTCACTCGCAACAGCTACAGCCGATGCGATTGCTGGACCGATCTGCGAGTCGTCGGACGTAGAGACTACATAACCACCAGCAGCCACTGGCATTGCGTCTACTGAAGGGTCACCGCCGTCGAATGAGACTGAAACCAGCTGGATGCCCTTTTGGACAAGCCGGCTGCGGGCTGAGTCTTCAGCGATGGTCGAAGCAGTATCTGCACCACCGGCAACTACCACGACGGTGCGAGTGCGGCCAGCTTCGTTGCTTAGCAATGAAGCTGCGCGCTCGATGCCGTTGTAAAACGATGCTTCGGGCGAGTTAGCCATGCCCCGAACATCCTCTGCAACTTTTGGCAGATCAGAGCTGAGGCCCGAGACAATTGTCGAAGCCTCACCAGCGGATATGACAGCCACGCTGGTGTTAGCTGGAAGCTGTTCAATCTCGCTAGAGACGGTGGCGAGAATCTTCGAGAAGACTTCGCCTCTAAGCAGCCGTGTGCTCGGGTCGATTACGAACACCATGTCGTGAGGACGACCAAGCGCCGAAGCGGTGGTCACCGACGCAACAGCAACGTCCGCTCCGTTTTCAACAACAGAGACGTCAGACGCTGAAGCCTGATACGTGCTGGACAATACTGTCAATTCGACAACATCACCGGTGGCGTCCACTTGGTGAACCTGAAGGGTGTCAGAGTTCGTGTCGGTCTGAGCCGATACGGCTGGCGCCATCAGCGCTAGCAGTAGACCCAGAACCAATGCAATGGCTCTGGAAGGCTTAATCATCGTCGACCCTTCGGGGCTGGAGGAGCTGCATCTGCTGGCGTAGAGAACATTTCTGGGCCGAGGCGGATGCCGTGATCAGCAAGCTTCTGAGAGAACTTGGGTCGAACACCAGTTGCTTTGAGCTGACCCTTAAATCGACCGGACTCATCAACACCAGCGGAGAAGTCAAACAGGAAGACGTCTTGCAAAGTAACAACTTCACCTTCCATGCCAGCAACTTCGGTGATGTGAGTGATTCGACGGCTGCCGTCACGGAGACGCTGCAGCTGAACGATCATGTCAACAGCAGAGGCAATCTGCTCTCGAATGGCTCGAACCGGAAGGTCATAACCGGCCATCAAGACCAGAGTCTCTAGACGGCTCAAGGTGTCTCGTGGGTTGTTGGCGTGCAAAGTTGTCAGCGAGCCATCGTGACCCGTGTTCATAGCCTGCAACATGTCGAGTGCTTCGCCAGAACGGCACTCGCCTACAACAATGCGGTCAGGACGCATACGAAGCGTGTTCTTCACAAGGTCGCGAATGGAAACTTCGCCCTTGCCTTCCACGTTTGGTGGTCGGGTTTCAAGAGATAAAACGTGATCCTGCGCGAGCTGAAGCTCCTTGGCATCTTCCACCGTGATGATTCGCTCGTCAGAAGGAATGAATGAAGACAACACGTTAAGAGTTGTTGTCTTACCAGTACCAGTACCGCCGGCCACGATTACGTTGAGCTTGCCAACAATGCAGGCCTGCAGGAATCGAGCCGAGTGCACACTCAATGTGCCGAAGCGGATGAGGTCATCGATGCGCAGCGGATCAGCTGAGAACTTACGAATTGTGAGGAAAGGTCCGCCAACCGAGAGCGGCGAGATCACTGCGTTAACGCGGGAACCATCGGGAAGACGAGCGTCACACAATGGCGAGCTCTCATCGATACGACGACCGATCTGGGCAACGATCTTGTCGATGATCCTGCGAAGATGCAGTTCATCTACAAATGTCACATCGCTGAGCGTCAGCTTGCCGCTGCGCTCCACGTAGATCATCTTGGGACCGTTGCACATGATTTCCGAAACGGCGTCGTCTCGGAGCAACTTGTCGATTGGGCCGTAGCCGAGGATGTCATCGGAGACGTCCTGAATAAGCTGGGCCTTGTCCGCAGCCGACAGAGGGGTGCGCTCGGCAGCAATTGCTGCGTGAAGTGCGTCGTGCACCTTCTTGCGAAGGTCATCCTCAGTTAGACGCTTGTCGTAGAGGATCGGGCCGAGTTCTTCGATCAGAGAAGAGTGCACCCGGTGGCGCAGCTCATCCAACGCCGGGTCTCTTCGACCTGACGCCTTGACTGGTGGTGTCGTACCGCCAGCTGCGGCTGCTGCCGCAGCCTCTGCTTCTTCACTATCGTGCAATCGCTTATACAGGGACATCGCCGGTACCTCTCACTTATCCAAAGAATTTGCGACGGCTGGGAGCAGCCACCGGTTCGCTTTCGACTCCATCAAGGAATCGACCAGCAAGTTGTTCAAACGCACGGGCAACGCCCGACTTAGCCGCAGAAAGAACTACGGGACTGCCTTTGTTCACAGAGATGGGTACAACCACATCAGATGGAACATGGGCCGCTGCGGTGATGCCGAGAGTTTTCTCAACTTCACCAACGTCTAGCTTCACCTTCGAATCGGCTCGGTTGAGAACCAGGTGAACCTTTTCAGAATTGATGTTCAGCATCGCCAAAGTGGCTAGACCGATCTTCACGTTCTTGATATTCGGAATGTCGAGACCGGCAACCATTACTACATCGTCAGAGCATTCGAGAATGCTGATTACAACGTCGTTGAAGAACGCTGGCAGGTCAACAATGACATGTCCGGCAAAGCTCTTGATGATCTCAATCAGCCCAACCATCTGCTGGCCGGTGATCTGATCAGCAAAGGTTGGCTCAAGCGGTGCAGGCAAAACCAGCAGGCCGCTTGGCTCGTGAGTTGTCATAAGCTGCTGGACAAGTTGTGAGTCAAGCCTGTCAACCTGGGAAACGGCATCCACGACGGTATGTCTCGGTTGTAACTTCAACATCACAGCCATGTCGCCAAATTGCAGGTGTCCATCGATCAGGACGACGGGGCGATCTGACCGCTTGGCCAGGGCAACAGCAACGTTTGATGCAGTAACCGACTTGCCCGATCCGCCCTTGGTGGAGAAGATCGTTACAACTCGGCCCGGATCACCGTCTAGCTCTTCGAGTGGAGTGGAATCAAAGCCGCCGCCAAGCCCAGGGTTGTGAGTTGATAGACCCTCGGCGACACGGTTAACCGTGTCGATCAGCTGCATTTGATCAATAGGAGCAGAAAGTACGTCCTTGACGCCGGCTCGAAGCGCTGAACGCAACAGATCCGTTGACATCTCATTGGTGACCAGGACCGAACCAACTTCAGGATTGGTTCGACTCCATGACTCAATGCGAGCAAGATCTGAAGGATCAGTACAAGACGGTCCAAGCACTACTACTACCGGGCTCATTCCTAGGCGTGGCTCGAGCTCTTCGAGTGACCCTGCCGAAGCAGCACCCTCTCCAAGCTGAGCTGCGAGATATTCACGGACTGACTGGTCCGAATCAACAACTGCAATACCTGCGCCGTTAGGCAGTCGAGGGTCGAAACCCTCAGGGGCAGATTCGCTTGATTCAAAATCCTGTGTGTCGGTGTCTGCTGCTCCGAATGACTCCCCAGCAGAGAAGTCATCGAGGCCGAATTCGCTGAAGTCGTTCTCGATCATATTTTCTTCTCCTAGTTCCTACGAGTCCTTAAGGCGCCTCTGTAGAGGCGTCCTCACCGGATACGTATGGGGTCAAACGGGTTGCGTCCTCGGCAGGAAGCAGTGCTCCCTCGCTACGAAGGTCGATCGGCGGGATTGGGTAAGGCACGTAGTCCTGAGGAACGAGTGATAGGTAAAGGTTTTCCTTACCGATGCCCAGGATGATCTGTAGCGCTTCAGGTGGAACGGCCATCGTGATCATGCCACCGTTGCCCTCCGCAGCTGCTTCACCGGCAGTCTCGCCGAGGTCAGCGGTCAGTCGCTTATCAATCGCGAGGATCTCTGCCTTTTGGTAGATGTAACGAACGTCGTAGCTCATGGTGTCAGCTTCAGAGCGATCGTAAATGAACTCGTCTGAGCCGAAGGAAGCCTGAGACTCCTCAGTCGCTACGTCTTCGGTGATGCCAGCTTCTTCACGAGCGATGGGGAACTCGGTGAGGATGTTGACGTAGTCGCCTGGCTCCATGAGGTAGGCGACGCCACCAATCTGACTTACGCTGAATGTAACTGAGACCATGTCTCGTTCAGCGAGGCGATCGGTGATGCCGGTAGATACGACGTTCGGGCTAACGAAGTGTCCGTCAACCAAGATCGTGTTTGGTGGCAGGTCGGTAACCGCAACAAAGCCCTTGAGCTCTTCGTCGGGATCCTTGATTGCAGTCGCAGGAGCAAACCGGACAGGAATGTCGTCCAGGTTGATCAGGCGCTGTTCAATGACCTCGCTCGCAGGAGTACCTTTGGCGATTGGCGTAGTTACGAACCAAACCTGGACCGCCTGGTCCTCTGCTTGTGCAGCATCGTCAATGCCTCGGACATAGGTCAGTAGGCCGAACGCCGACAAGGCGGCCACTACTACTGCCACGATTAGAATTATCATTCGCCGTGAACTCACGACACGCTCCTGATTGTTTCGGACCGGAAGCCGTTCTTCCAGTTACCAATTTCACTCAGGAGTTCTTTCGGCCCGAGAAGGGCTAACCGTTAGCAGTTTGTTGAAAGAATGTGTCGCTCGTTTAGGGCGAGTGTGTCTAAATGGTTGTTTTAGGCTTCTTGACCTGGGCCATCAGCACCATCTGCCGGCGCTTCTGCGGCCGCAGTTTGTGCCTCTGGAGCAGCGTCAGCTGGAGCTTCTGAGGTGGCTCCATCGGCAGCTGCTTCGCCTTCAGCTTCAAGGTCGGCGCCTGGAGCTGTGGTGTTACCCAACTCTTCGTAGTATTCAGCCCACGCAGCCTCTGTTGCAGGGTCAACTTCGGTTGGGCCGATGTAGTTGCCGTCAGCATCAAAGGCGTGCTCGCCAAAGTGCTCTTGGTATTCCTGGGCAACAACGCCACCTTCGGCGGCCTGCTTGATCGAAAGGCTGATCCTGCGACGCTGAAGATCGATGTCGATGATCTTGACCCAGAGCTCTTCGCCTGGGGTAACAACCTGCTCTGGTAGGTCGACGTGATGGGCCGACATCTCCGAGATGTGGACCAAACCTTCGATTCCGTCTCCGACCTGTACAAAGGACCCGAACGGTACAAGCTTGGTGACACGTCCGTAAACGAGCTCGCCAACGCGGTGACCGGAGGCAAATTCTTGCCATGGATCCTGCTGTGTAGCCTTTAGAGAGAGGCTGATTCGCTCTCGGTCGAGATCCACTTCGAGGACCTGAACAGTCACTTCATCGCCGACGGCTACAACTGAGCCTGGGTGATCGACGTGCTTCCAAGAAAGCTCGGAAACGTGGATGAGTCCGTCCATGCCGCCAAGATCGACGAATGCGCCGAAGTTGACAACAGAGGAGATAACACCACTCTTGACCTCGCCTGGCTGAAGATCGGCCAAGAAGCCTTCGCGCTGTTCCTTCTGGGTCTCTTCAAGGAATGCTCTACGGCTGAGAACCACGTTGTTGCGGTTCTTGTCGAGCTCGATGATCTTGGCGTCTAGTTCACGACCCACATAAGGCTGGAGATCACGAACTCGGCGGAGTTCAACTAGTGATGCTGGCAAGAAGCCTCGGAGACCGATGTCTACGATTAGGCCGCCCTTAACAACTTCGATGACCGGTCCACGAACAACGCCATCGCGCTCTTTGACAGCTTCGATGGTTCCCCAGGCCCGCTCGTATTGGGCCCGCTTCTTGGACAGAAGCAGACGTCCTTCTTTGTCTTCTTTTTGAAGAACGAGAGCTTCGATCTCGTCTCCGACTGACACAACCTCTGACGGTGGGATGTCGTTACGGATAGAGAGTTCTCGAGCGGGAATGACGCCTTCACTCTTGAAACCAATGTCGAGCAACACTTCGTCGCGGTCAACGCGGACGACCTGACCTGTTACTAGCTGACCGTCATCGACGGTCACCATGGATGCGGCATAGGCCTCATCTAGGGATCCGACTAGATCATTTTCGATGATTTGTCGGGGTACGTAGGCTTCGGTAGTTGCATCGGACATAAGTAGAGGACCTGTTTCTAGGGAATAATTAGTAGAGAACGTTGCCGCAGCCGCACCTAAATGCGGCTGCGAAAACTTGAAGCCGCCAAGCGTAGCTGGAAACTTGACTGCTTAGTTGCGGGTACCGGTACTAATGCAGATCTGACCAAATCCGGTTTCTCCGGTCAGCAGCTAGCCACCGATTGGATCGGTGGCTAGCTCACAATGGTTAGCCTTTAAGGGTTAGCGGGGTGCGTAAACGTTAATTTCGAATAGGCCCTCGCCGGACTTAGCCCAAATGGCCACTTGATAATTCTGCCCTTGGGTCAGGTTTACTCGAGTGACCAGGTCACCTCCGAGCACTCCGATCCATGCGCCGTTAGTCCTTCGGATATCTGCATCGAGGTTTCCGCCTTGATGCCACATCTTGAAGACGTAACTTCCGGTCTTAGGAGCGGTGTATGTAGTTGAAACCCACCGTGCGTGACCCTGGTTGTTGGAGTTCACCCGGCCTGTCATCAGCGACTGTCGGGGGCCGACTGCTGGACCGGGAGGCAATTTTGGGTCACCGTCACCACCGCCCGGAACTGGGTCGGGGGCACCGCCACCAGGGTTGTAGAACGGATCGTTTGCCATCGCCTTCAGAGCGTTCAACGCAGAAGTGGAGGAATCGATCTCCCAAGTACATCGAGGGAACTTCGGGTCGTGAGCGTTGTAGTAGGCAATGGCTGCCAACTGTGACCACTCCGATTTCTTGAACAGAGCCCGAACGTCGTTGATCCAACCGGCCTTTGTGCCAGAGTTCCGGAAGTCAGTGGATGCCCACTCCCCCAGGATCAGACCCTTGTTCGGGTGGCTTTGGCCGAACTTACGGAAGGACTCTGTGATTTCGGCCATTGAGCGATTAACCACTGCGTCGTTGGCTCGACAGTTTGACCAGTTGTACGGATCAGCCCCGATGAAGTCGACGACATCATCGCCTGGGTACCACTTGTTAGCCGAACGGCGATCCGACGAATTCACCTGGTAGGACCACGAGCTCATGATCCAGGCGTACTTTACGTTGGCATTGTTGGCTCGCATGATTGACACGAACTTGCGCCATGCAGCCTTGAAGTCAGAACTGTTTCCGTTGCTTAGGTTCTCGGTGATCTCAGGCTCGTGCTGGAAGGTGAACCAAATTTCACCCTTGGCGTCTCTCATTGACTTTGCCCAGGCGACCATCTCGTTGTGGAGTTGACTGCCAGGTTGAGCGTCAGCGATCTGGCGCCAGTTAACCCGTGAGCCGTTGCTTCGCTTTGACCTAACCGAGATCAACATGGTCCGGCCCTCTTCGAGAACATCGGTCCAGTAGGCCTTTGGTGAGTGGCCATCCCAGCTTTCAAAGACCCGGACAAGGTCTAGCTGACGGCCCAGCAGTGCTTCGGTTTCAGCTAGCCCGCGCTGACGAGTTGGGCCAACCGAGGCACCAAACATGACGCCACCATTGACTCTTGCTTGAACCGGACTGCCGACTCCCATGACACTGCCAATCAAGGCAGCCAGAACTAGTAACGTGCCTGCTAGCCGCTTTCGGCTATGGCGCGAACCCGCGTTTCGCATTGTTTCCTCCACTTGCTTAGATTCATTCCGCACTTTGTTTGTCTTGACTGGTCCGCTCATTTCGCCCGAGCTAAGACTGCCAATATGACGATTGCGTAACGGATCGTAACTGGATCGCAATGTAGATAGACACAATTACCCAGTTATTTCTTACCTAGAGTATTTGGCCACCACGGGCGAATGCCGAATCTGGAGGCTCAGTCGTTGTCAGTCAGGCCAGCGCCAGCGCCGCTGATACGTGATGCTTCGGTCGCTGGAACGTAAGTCTTGTGGGCCAACGCGTGTGCGCGCTCAAGATCGGCCTCAGCTACTTCTACTGCCCCAGTAGACCCTGCGATCCAAGCAGCTGGAGCGCCCGCAACACAAGTCACCACAGCAGTGCCACTTGCGACCTCGTGATGGTAGGTAATCCCATAGGCGCGGCCGGCCAGCACTCCGAGGGCCCACAACACATCGGCGGCAGCTTCCAGCACAACTGTGACTTCGGTTTGGCTGCCGCACGCCAGCAGGTCAAACGCGGAACACCAGCTCGCCACATCCTCATCAAAACTCTCGATAGCAAGCGCAACGCCTGGTTTGCCCTCCGCGCAAAGCAGTGCCCCGGCCTGGGCCAGGTCCTGGGCGATCCCAACGGCTAGACCCGATCCAATCGCTGCCTTGTAGATGACGGCGACGATCTCGTTCTGGGAACAGATCACGAAGCCATAACTGGCAGCCACCAGTCATCGTTGTTTCGCCCACTATCGGCGAGATCGCTAAAGAGAGGTGCACCTTGGTACATCGTTATTCGAGTCCACCGGTCAGACTTGGGATCAAACTTTGACGCCCCGAAAAAGGACAGCTTTGATCTCAACATGTCGATCGGGAGGCATTGCTCCCCGATCAGGTTGTCACGAATCTCTGAATACGGATGGCGGCTTAGATTCTGAACTCGACGCACGGCAAACCGATGATTCGGATGGGCCACCAAGAACTCAGCCACAGTCTGTGAGGCCAGATTCTGAAGCCGACTGACATCAGCACCAAGTAGCTGAACCCTTCTGGCTATGTCCAGTGGCTGTTCAAGCTCGGCGCCTGGCTCCTCGTAACGCAGGCCCAGCCGCGGTTCGAGCTTCTCTTCCGATACGTACCAAAATTGGCAAGACTCAGCGACTGAACTGAAATCGATTTCAAGCGCCCAGGCGAAATCGACCTCAATTATCTGCTTTAGTTCGGCCAACGTCATAGCCGGGTCAAGCCGTGCCTCAAATGTAGTTGCCATGCAATGAGCCAGCCCATCCACGAGTTCGCCGTAAGGCTCCAGAACAAGCCCAACCACTAGTTCCTGACATTCCAGAGAGTGCTGCTCGGACTCTCTGACTAGCCGATCCCACGGATATTGCTTGGCCGCTAGCCAGTCATGCGTTGCTACTTCAGCTAGGGCCTCAAGCTCGGCCCGAAGAGAGACGACCCGGCTCATTTGCCGATCGTCTGGCACGTTCCATTCTCGACAGTGCTGCTGCGCCCGCTTGATAAGCCGCACCACCGTTGCAATCTCGGCCTCAGTAGCATCTGCCACTTCGCGCACTCGCTGCAACGCAGTTTCTCGAACCAACATCCAGTTGTTAATCAGCACAGGGTGACTCACTAGGAATGGCGCCATCCCCAACCCTGTTGAGTTGCCAATACCTAGGAATCGCTTAGTGGAATCATCAAGCCGTGCGGCGCCGTCAGTTGACTGAGCGACGGCGACGTGTTCGGCCAGATCATGGGTGAAACCGCGAATCAGCCACACAGTTAACATCTCGGCCCTAAAGGGGTGGTCCATGCCTGGGCGGTCAATTAGCTTGGTTCGGTCAGCGATTCCAAACTTTCCGTTGCCATAGACCGCCGTAGTTCTCATCAGGTAGCCAATCGAGCTAACCATCTTCATATCGGGCTGCCGTCCCTCGGCCAGCGCCGACACGACGTGGTCGAACAGCCTGACCGATTTGTTGGCGCGCGACAGCACAAGGTCTGACGGCAAGAAGCGGCCTGCCTCTTGAAGCGGTGCGTTGGCTTCAAGTCGATCAAGGTCAGCCGTGCTTGGCACACCATCAAACAGAACAAATGCTGCGTCCCAAGCTTCGGCGATTACCCGATCGGTTCGCTGAGTGGAATCGAGTTGGGAGGAGATTGCAACCAGTGAGTACGTGTGCCCGCTGAGGTCCACAGAGTAGACGGCCCGACCAAATCCCTCATCGTCCATCTCCCACACGGGCCGGCTTACTGAGGCGCCTTCGTCGTCCAGAGTCCTAACTAGCGAGCGCATGAAACTAAGGCGTGTCGGGAAGAACGAACCCATCCGCTCTAGTCGCATCACTACGCCAGGGGGTCTCACTGTTGTGGCCCGAAGGACTCGTCGTAGAACCGAAGCCAGTTGTTTCCCATCACGGCGTCCGCATCAGCCTGGCTAAACCCAACAGCCAGCAAGCCTGCGGCAATGTTTTTGAAGTCGCGACTGTCGCCGAACCAGCTGGGCTGGTCTGGGAACCCGGGAGCCGACGCTGAGCCTTCGCCGTAGTCCATCACTTTGGTCCAGCGGCCATTACGCATCCAGGTGACAACACTGTCTGGTTGGTCTTGGCAAAGGTCAGAGCCAATTCCTAGATTCTCAATCCCGTAGCGGCTTGCCGCTTCAGCCACCATTTCACAGAAACTCTCCAGCGTGCATTGGCTCGACTCAGCCAGATGGTGGGGATAAAGCGAGAAACCGAGCATGCCGCCTGCTTGGGTTAGCTCAGTGAGGACTTCGTGAGATTTGTTGCGTAGCGCCGGGTGCCACCAGGCCGGATTTGCGTGCGTTATGGCAATCGGCCGCTCAGAAATCTCAATTGCCTCAAGTGTGGATCGCTCAGCGGAGTGGCTCATATCGATGACCAACCCGACTCTGTTCATCTCGGCGATGACCTGTTTGCCAAAGCGGGTCACTCCGCTGTCCACATCTTCATAACATCCTGTGGCGAGAAGCGACTGGTTGTTGTAGGTCAGCTGCATGAAGCGCGCACCCAGGGTGTGACACACCTCCACCAAGCCGATGTCATCTTCAATTGGTGAAGGGTTCTGGAATCCAAAGAAGATCGCTGTCTTGTTCTCGGCTTCGGCCCGCCTTACGTCTTCTCCATTTCGACCCATGAAGATGAGTTCTGGAAACTGCTCGAACCACAAGTTCCATTCTTCAACTCGAGCGACCATCTCCCTGAAGTTCTCGTGGTAAACGATCGTGGCGTGGACGGCGTGAACTCCACCCGCGTTCAGCTGCTCAAAGATCTTCGGTGACCAATTAGAGAACTGAAGATTGTCGATCAAGGGCATAGCCGAACCTTATAAGTCTTTTGCTTCCCAGTCTCTAGCCGAGCGGCTCTTTCCGCAGGCCGGAAACTGAACCCCCAGTGACTAGTCGCTCAGTCTTTTGCGTCGGCCCAAGTTTCGCCAAAGCTTAGATTCACCTCAAGAGGAACGTTGAGCTTGAATGCGTTTCGCAGCTCTTCAAGGACGACCTCCTCTGACTTGTCCTTTTCTTCAGCTGGCAGCTCCAGAATGACCTCGTCGTGAACTTGTAGCACCACCCGAGCTGCCATTGCTTCATCACGGAGGCGTTGGTCTAAGCGCACTAGGGCGACCTTAAATATGTCTGCAGCTAAGCCTTGGATTCCTGCGTTCATTGCCTGACGCTCACCAGCTTGGCGAACGTTTCGGTTGTCACTCATCAGCTCTGGGATAGACCGTCGCCGACCGAACAGGGTTTCGGTGTAGCCACGGTTGCGGGCTTCTGTGACAGTTGAGTCCATGTAGTCACGGATGGCCGGGAACCCTTCAAAGAACGCATCCAAAATCTCCGCGGCCTCTCGAGTTGGAATGCCCAACCGTTGACCGAGGCCATATGCCTCCATGCCATAGGCCAGCCCGTAGCTGACCATCTTGGCCTTAGAGCGCTGCTCGAAATCAACCTCGGATGGTTCCACGCTAAACACGCGAGACGCCACGGATCGGTGGATGTCTTCGCCTGAGGTAAAGGCGCTAACCATGCCCGGATCGTTAGCAAGATGAGCAATGCAGCGCAGCTCAATCTGGTTGTAGTCAGCAACTAAGAAACTGGTGCCCACGGCAGGGACAAACGCTTTGCGGAATGCTCGACCTCGTTCGGAACGGACCGGGATGTTGTGCAGATTAGGGTTCTCACTAGAAAGCCGGCCGGTGCGCGCAACCGTCTGGTTGAAAGTGGCTCGAATCCTGTCATCGGATTCAACCGAGGCCAAGAGCGACTGGCCATAAGTTGAACGAAGCTTCTCGACCTCGCGGTAGGCCAGCAACTTGTCGATGATCGGATGCTCGCCAACCAGTTTCTCCAACGTCGCCTGGTTGGTCGAATAGCCTGACTTGTTCTTCTTGCCTGGCGTCAGCTGAAGCTTTTCGAACAGGATCTCCTGGAGCTTCTTAGTTGAGTTGACGTTGAACTCTTCACCAGCATCTTCACAGATTGCAGTGCGTAAGCCTTCAACTTCACCTGCCATCTCGGCGTTAAGCCGCTCCAGCTCGGCTCTATCGACGCCAACGCCGACATGCTCCATCTTTGCCAGAACGCGTACCAGTGGAACTTCAACCGTCTCGTTCAGCTCGGTAAGGCCAGATTCTTCCAGCGAAGCCAGCAACAGTGGAGTCAAGCGGGCAACGGCCAAAGCCTCGCGGCAAGCTTCGGTAGCCGGGGTGACTCGGTTCTCGCCAAAGTCGAGCTGGCCTTCCGGCGGGCCCTCATCTACTGGCATCTGCCAAGCCGTGCGAGAAACCAGCAGCTGGTCCAGCGGGTAGCTAGCGCCCGCGGGGTCCAGAAGGTAGGCAGCCAACGCAGTGTCGAGAGTTACATAGACCTCAATCTCATCATCGGCATCCAATAGAGCCCGCAGCAGAGGTTTGGAATCATGCGCTGCAAGGCCTGGCCCATCTGGTCCGACCAACTGAGACACTTTGGCAATGTCTGAGGCCGGAACATAGGCCACCTCGCCCGCATCCGGGTCGGTAACGATGGCAAGACCACCAAAATGGGAACCCTCTAGTGAAGCGGCAGCCCCAATTGGCTGAGTCGACTTCGAAAGTTCGTCGATAATTGAATCAGTAATCTTGACCTCAATGACTTCGAGATCTTTGGCCTCAACCGCCGCCGGAAGCTCCTCACCGTCGCCGCCGCCGAAGGCCTCCTGGAAGCGTCCCCACATCGTGCGGAACTCAAGGAAGTCAAATATCTCCTTCACCGACTCGGCGTTGTAAGGCTCCATTTCCAGCAGCTCGTCGACTGTGTGGTCCAGCTCCATATCTCGAATGAGGTCCATGACGATCATGTTCAAGCGCACAAGGTCTTCGCTGGCTTTGAGGTTCTCTTTCAGCTTTGGCGTCTGCTCTTCGACGTGTTCATAGATCCCGTCGATGCCGCCGTACTTCATCAGCAGTTTGGCTGCGGTCTTTTCACCAACTCCAGGGACTCCCGGCAAGTTGTCAGAGTTGTCGCCCCTCATTGCCGCGTACTGGACGTACATTTCTGGCGGCACGCCGGTCCGCTCCAATATGCCTGCTTCGTCGTAGTTGGCGTAGTCGCTTACGCCGCGCTTGTTATAGATGACCCTGATGTAGGGATCGGATACAAGTTGGTAGCTGTCACGGTCTCCAGTGACCACCAATGTCGTGATCTTTTGTGCTGCTGCTTGAGTTGCCAACGTGGCGATGATGTCGTCAGCTTCAAAGCCCGGCTTCTCGATGGCCGGAAGTCCTATGGCGTCAAGAACCTGGCGGACTAGGCCCATCTGTTCGCGAAGCACATCTGGCGCCTTGTCGCGGTTGGCCTTGTAAGTGGTTACCTGCTCGTGACGAAAGGTGGGTTCGGGACGATCGAAGGCAACCGCAATACCGTCTGGCTTGTGGTCCCGCACCAGGTTGATGAGCATCGAAGTGAATCCAAGAACTGCGTTCGTAATCTGCCCAGACGAAGTTGCCAGATCAGGCGGGAGGGCGTGGAAAGCTCTGTAGGTCAGTGAGTTGCCGTCAATTAGCATCAGGGTTGGCATTAGGGCTTCAACTTCCCGTCCAGAATCTCTTTGGCGATGTCACCCATAGAGGTTCGGTTCGTCATTGCCGAGGACCGTACAAATTTGAACGCATCAGCCTCAGACATTTTGTGTTGGTCCATCAGTTGACCCTTTGCTCGGTCAATCACCTTGCGGCTTTCGAGTCGTTCGACGAGATCTTCGTTGACTTCGCGTGCAGCACGCATGTCTCCAAAGCGAGCCACCGCCAATTCGATGGCCGGGACGAGGTCGTTCCTATTAAAGGGCTTGACCACATAGGCCATGGCTCCAGCCTCAGAGGCAGCAGTGACCAACTCGGCCTGAGAGAAGGCAGTTAGGACAACAACGGCACATAGATTGTCTGCTTCTATAAGGCGCGCCGCTTCAAGCCCATCGGTGCCTGGCATCTTGATGTCAAGCACCGCCACATCAGGGCGGTGTTCACGAACCAGCTCGACCGCCTTCGCTCCATCACCAGCCTGGCCGACGACCTCATAGCCCTCTTCAGTCAAGGTCTCCACGAGGTCAAGCCTGATAAGCGACTCGTCCTCGGCGATCACCACTCGCAATGGTTTAGTCATGACAAAACCTCGTTCAGGCGGTCCAGCAACTGGTCCTGACTCTCTTCTAGCTTTCTGAGCCGGGCCAGCTTGGCGTCCTTGTCTTTTTGGACTCCGTTTACAGTTCGCGCTGCATTCTTGTGCTCTTTGGCAGCCAACGGTGTCTCAGAAACCAGAGCCCGAAGCCGAAGCTCTTCGGCCTCGTCAGCAAAATGAGCCATCTGTTCGTCAATCACCCGGAGCTGTTCTCGCACTATCTGAAGCTCCGAACCCACCTGGGTCAGCTTCTTTTCAATAGCACTACGACTGCGGGGTTGACCCATGCTGACTTTCATCTTGGGCCGACTCACAAAGGCGGGCAAGCCTTTAGTTGTCGGGGAACGGCATTCATATCTCGGTGCCCGGGGTGGGAGTCGAACCCACACGCCCTTTCGGACAGTGGATTTTGAATCCACCGCGTCTGCCATTCCGCCACCCGGGCCGAACTCAATATCCTAGCCGGTCATGATCCTAGGTTCACCAAAATGACCGCGCGGTAACTGGGATTTGAAAGAATTTCCGACTTAAATGAAACCGAACAAGTCCCAAGGTGGTCCAACCTAACAATGAGCAATGTGATGATCGCATTCACGTTTCCCGGCCAGGGATCCCAAGCGCCCGGAATGGGCGACCCATGGGTTGACCACCCTTCATGGGAACTGGTTACTGAAGCTTCCGACGTGTCAGGCAGAGACGTCGCAAAATTGCTTCTTGAGGCCGACGCTGAAGAGCTAAAGGAAACCCGCAATTCACAGCTGTCTACCTTTGTGCTCTCGATGGTCGCTCTCGACGCAGTCGTCCGGACTGGGGTCGAGCCTGCCTTCCACGCTGGCCACAGCCTCGGAGAATATTCCGCCCTTACTGCCGCAGGCGTAATCGACTACGCCGATGCAGTGCGGCTTGTTACCGAACGTGGCAACGCCATGCAGGCAGCGGCCGACGCCGAACCTGGCACCATGGCTGCTGTTCTGGGCCTTGACGACGAATTGGTAGCCCTAGCGTGCTCAAGTACAGATGGCGAAGTGTTTGTGGCGAACTACAACGCATCAGGTCAGGTAGTCATTGCAGGCTCTCCCGACGCAATAGAGCTAGCCAGCGCCAAAGCTAAGGAGCTGGGCGCAAAGCGGGTGCTTTCGATGAAGGTTGGTGGAGCGTTTCATACTCCTCTTATGGCCCCGGCCCGAGACCGACTACGCAAGGCACTGCGAGACGTCGATCTGCGCAATCCGTCCCGCCCTGTTTATGCCAACGTTGACGCCGCCCCGCACTCTGACGGACAAGAATGGGCATCCTTGCTTGGCGCTCAGCTCACCTCCCCAGTTCGCTGGCGTCACATTCTCCACGAGCTCTCCGACGCGGGCGCAACCGTCTTTGTAGAGCTGGGGCCCGGTTCGGTTCTTTCTGGCATGGCCAAGCGCACAATCAAAGAGGCCAAGCTCCTAAGCGTCTCCACCCCGTCAGGAGTTGACCAGCTTCTCGAAACCCTGGCTGGCGAGTCCCACTCAGGCAGCGGGCTCGAGGGCGAACACCTGTATGCGAACGAAAAGCTCATCGTGAGTCCGGCCACCGGTGTCTTCTCTCAATCCGCACAAATCTCGGCCGGGACAGCCATTTCACGAGGCTTCCTGCTGGGGTCGGTTGGTGCAAATGAGGTTCGCTCCGCTTTCGAAGGCCAGTTCCAAGGGATGTTGGCGCTTGAAGGCGAACGCGTAACTACATCGCAACCAATCGCTTGGCTTCGAGCCCAATGACCAACCGAGGTGTTGGAATTGGCATGAAGATCACTGGGATGGGTGCTGCCCTTCCCGAAAAGGTCATCACTAACGAAGACCTCACTGCTTTCATGGACACTTCAGACGAGTGGATCAGAGAGCGCACTGGAATTTCGCAAAGGCGAATTGGTGGAACTACCTCGGGGTTAGCCATCGAGGCGGGCCAAAAAGCGCTCGATGAAAGCGGAGTTGATCCGCTCGAGATCGAGCTACTCATCGTGGCCACAACAACTCCTGACTACATCATGCCCGCCACCGCTCCCGCCGTCGCCCACGAGCTAGGGCTCGATTGCGGGGCCTTCGACGTGGCGGCAGTGTGTTCGGGTTTCGCATACGCAATAACTGTTGCTCAGGGATACTTGGCGCAAGGTCTTACCAAGATCCTGGTTATCGGGGCCGACACGATGGAACGCATCACCGACTACACAGACCGTGGCACAGGAATTCTGTTTGCCAACGGGGCAGGTGCAGCAGTGGTTGAAGCCGACGAGACCGGCGAAGGCCAGATCTTGGGCTGGGATCTAGGCGCCAACGGCAAGTACGTTCACATCCTGTATTCAGAGCACGATGACACGATGGTCATGGATGGCAAAGAGGTCTTCCGCCAGGCCGTCAAGGTCATGCGCCAATCAACAATGAAGACTCTTGAGATGGCCGGCCTGACAGTTGACGACGTCGACATCATCGTTCCTCACCAGGCCAACGTGCGCATTGTTGAATCTGCCTGGAAGAAGCTCGGATTCTCTATGGACAAGACGCTTATGGTCCTAAACGAGACGGGCAACACCTCAGCAGCCAGCATCCCCCTTTGCCTTGATCGGGGTCTAAGCCAAGACAGAATCAAAACCGGCGACAACGTCCTTATGTTGGGGTTCGGCGCAGGTATGACCTGGGCCAGCGTCCTCTTGCGTTGGAACGGAATCACAACTCACACAGCAGGCTTCTGACATGACCGATAACGCTGAACCTCAAGGGCGCGTAGCGCTAGTAACCGGCGGCACCAAAGGAATTGGCTTGGCATGTGCGCTTGAGCTTGCAGGTCAGGGCTGTCGGGTAGCAGTTGCCTCCAGAACCAAGCCCGACGATTTACCAAGCGAGCTTTTCTGGACGCATTTGGACGTAACCGATGGCGACTCCGTGGAGGCAGCCTTTGCCGCAGTCGAGGCCGAGCTTGGCCCAGTCGAAATAGCGGTTGCCAATGCTGGCATTACCAAAGACGGCTTGATGCTACGCATGAGCGAAGACGATTTCTCCACGGTTCTAGATGCAAACCTGACCGGCGCGTGGCGAATCGCAAAGCGCAGCGTCAAGCCAATGATGAAGGCCCGATGGGGACGCATCATCCTTATGGCATCAGTAGTTGGATCTGTAGGCCAAGCTGGCCAAGTTAACTACTCCGCCTCCAAGGCCGGTCTGGTTGGCCTTGGAAGATCCCTCGCCCGAGAGTTCGCGTCGAGAAACATAACTGTGAACCTTGTGGCGCCGGGACCGATCGACACAGACATGCTCGGCGCAATCTCTGATAAAGCCCATGAGGCCATGGTCGGCGCCGTGCCACTAGGTCGAGTTGGCCAACCCGAAGAGGTTGCCGCAGCTGTTGGTTTCTTGGCCAGCGAAGCCGCAGGCTACATAACTGGAACCACAATCGCGGTAGATGGCGGTTTGGGCATGGGCGGCGGCTAAACCGCACTAGAATCGTGAAATCTTGCACCGAACAGTTGGGTGCAGTAACCGTTCCGAGGAGGAACAAAGTGAGTGAAGAATCAACCTGGGACCGCTTCGTAAAGTGTGCGGTCGAGGTCCTGTCAGTCGAAGCTGCACAGGTAACCAAAGAAGCAAAGTTCGCCGAAGACCTCGACGCTGACAGTCTCGACCTCGTCGAGTTCGTTATGGCGCTTGAGGAAGAGTTCGACGTTTCTGTCGAAGAGGAAGAGCTCGAAGGCGTTGAAACAACGGGCGGAGCCTACGACTTGGTAGTTACCAAGCTCTAATGGCACGTCGGGTTGCGGTTACCGGTATAGGTGTCGTCGCCCCTTGCGGGGTGGGGAGGGAAGCGTTTTGGAATGGCTTGCTCTCCCCCGCCCCAGACGGGGAACGGAGGGTTCCAAACTGGGATCCAGCGCCACTGTTCGACAACCCCAAGGAGGCTCGACGGTCTGATCCGTTCAGCCAATACGCATTGGGGGCCGCAGCTGAGGCGTTAGCTCAGGCTGGCGAACTCAGCGCAGACCCAGCTCGTATCGGAACCCTGGTGGGAACCGGCATTGGTGGCATTGGCACCAACGAAACCCAAATTGTGACGCGTCACGAAAAGGGCGATCGTCGTGTTTCACCGTTCCTTATCCCAATGATGATGCCGAATGCTGCTGCGGCGAGTATCTCAATGCGCCACGGATTCCAAGGTCCGTGTGAGGCCACGGTTACAGCATGTGCGGCCGGCACTCACTCAATTGGTAACGCAGCACGCCTAGTGGCTGACAATCGTTGTGATGTTGTGATAGCGGGCGGCGCCGAGGCTCCATTCACCCCCACTTCTTTGGCTGGCTTCGGCAACATGACTGCCCTGAGTTCGTCAGGAATATCTGTCCCATTCGATTCACGTCGTGACGGATTCATGATGGGCGAAGGTGCCGGAATATTAGTGCTCGAAGACTGGGATACAGCTGTTGGCCGCGGTGCCAACATCCTGGCCGAGATCCTTGGGGCAGCTTCCACTGCTGACGCTCACCACATCACTGCCCCTTCACCCGGCGGCGCTGGTGCGATCCGCTGCATGGAAATCGCCATGAGTGAGGCTGGCTTAGTACCGTCTGACATTGTCCATGTGAACGCCCACGGCACCTCAACTCCAAAGAACGATGAGGCCGAGGCAATGGCTATCTCAACTCTGTTCGGTGAGCCCGGCCCGGCCGTTACGTCCATCAAAGGTGTAACCGGCCACTCACTAGGCGCCGCAGGGGCACTTGAGGCAGTAGCGACCGTGCTCGCAATGGAACACAAGCTCATTCCGCCAACGGCCGGCACTAAATCGCTCGATCCAGAAATCCCAAAGATCGACCTCGTTTATGGCGAAGCTCGCCCGTGGGAACCCGGACCTAGCATGTCCAATAGCCTTGGCTTCGGCGGCCACAACGGCTCAATAATTATTGGGCCCGCTAGTTAATCTGGCCAACGACCTTGCTCGGACTGAACGTCACTAGCAACCGTCCTTCGTCGACCATTGCCTGGCGATATTCAGTCCAGTCTGGGTGAGGCTGTCCCGCAGCCGCTTCATAGTACGCAACGAGTTGGTCGACGGTTTGGTCATCGGCTGAAGCCGCCGGTGGAGACAACGTGACTGTTCCATCAAAGGACAGATAGCTCCACGTGTCGATGCTGGTTAGATGCATCACAACACGATTGTCCCTCAGCATGTTCTTTGTCTTTGCCCGGTCCGAGGTGACTGAAATGGTGAACTTCTCATCGGCGACCAAGTAAGTGACGTCTGAGGACTGAGGACGGCCATCGGCACGAATTGTGATGAGCACGCCGTTCTTACGCTCGGCCGCCCACTTCAACGCTTGGTTTAGATCCACGATCCAAACCTAGTTCTCATTAGGCCTCTACGAGAACAACCATCAATTCTGCAGTGCATGCAACCTCACCATTCACTGTGGCGGTGCCTTGACCTCGACCGCCTCTTGAGCCGATCTTTGCGAATGTGACCTCAAGCTCGAGCGTCTCGCCCGGCACTACTTGGCGCCGGAATTTCACATTGTTCACTCCCCCGAACAGCGGTATCCGGCCTTTGAACCGCTCATCAACAAGGGCGGCGCAGGCTCCGGCTTGGGCTAGGGCTTCGACCATCAAAACGCCCGGAAGGGTTGGACGGCCCGGGAAATGCCCTGGGAAGAAATACTCGTCACCGGTGATGTGCCAGATTCCTTTGACGCTTTCGCCCGGCACCAGCTCGGTTAGCTCATCAACAAGAAGAAATGGCTCCCTATGAGGCAGCAGGCTTTCGGGGGTTGGCAGATCACTCATGGCTGAAGTCTAGGATCTGCCAAACCAAACGAAAATCCCAGTTCTGTCGGCGTACGCAGCCAAAACAGGCTGCTGACGCCGACAGAACCGATCAAAGTTTCTAGCTAGGAGGAGTCTTGGTGCCCTTGGCGTAAGCCTTGAGGTTGGCACCAGCAGTGATCTTCACTGCGTTGGAAGCTGGGATCTGGATTGGCTGCTTGGTCTGTGGGTTGAATCCCTTGCGAGGGCCTCGAGCTACCTGCTCAAAGGAAACCATGCCTGGGATTGTGACCTTTTCGCCACCCTTAGCAACAACGTTGGAGATCTCGTTGAACATGGCGTCAATTGTTTCGCCGACGTCCTTCTTTGAGAGTCCAGTGCGGTCTGATACTGCGTCGATCAATTCTGTTTTGTTCATGGTGCGAACTCCTGTTTTCATCCGCCCGCCGTTCGGGTAGACGTCTGTACCTCAGTCCACCCAAACTACAAAGTCAAGGATTTAGCCACTATTAATGGGGGTTTTTCATCTACAGCAGTGGCATTAGCAGGTGTTGACCCAAACTACATGGATAGTGATCAACTATTCATCATCGCCGTGGCGGCGTGATCGAAATATCGAATCATCATGTCTTTTGCTTCTTGGATTACGTCGGTCTCGTTGACTGCATCTGACATGTGCTTGAACCAACCATCGCGTTCGGCTTGGCCAATAACAAACGGTGCGTGACGCATACGCAACCGTGGGTGACCACGCGTCTCGGAATAGGTGCCCGGTCCTCCCCAGTACTGAATGAGAAACAAAGCGGTGTGGGTAATTGATGGACCGAGATCATCGGGATACAGCGGCCGCACAACCGGATCGGTTTCTATGCGGCCATAGAAGTCCTCCACTAACGCGACGAAATAGGGCTGTCCCCCAACTGCTTCATAAAGGGTCACGGGCTGACCGTGGGGGGCTTGTTGATCATCCATTCGCGGCTACGGTATCCCCTACACGCCATGAGGCGGAATCATGTGCGCACGTCGCCTGTTATGAACTGTGTGGTTGCATTAATGGAGAGTCCCAGAAAGACAGAAGCCGATACGCCGACTGAGGCGGGTTCGAACGCCAGCACCGACGCGTTCAACTCATATGTGCTTCCAGAACTACCTGTGCTCTACCGCACGGCTCGCTCGCTCTCTCGCAGCGACGCTGACGCCGAGGACCTTGTGCAGGACACGTTACTGAGAGCCTTCAGGGCCATCGATCGATTCGATGGCCGCTACCCCAGAGCTTGGCTGCTAACGATCCTCCGCAACACCAACATTAACCGGGCTCGGAAGAAGAAGCCTGACCTCTTGAACGACCCTGAAGCTACCTTCGAACGCTCACAGGACTTTGCCGAACATACCGGCCCCGAAGAGATCGTTCTCGAACCCATTTTTGAGACGGTCGTGTTGGATGCGTTCGACCAACTCCCGGAGAAGTTCTCCAGCGTGGTGCGCATGGTTGACCTTGAAGGAAAGTCCTACGGAGACACAGCCGCAGCGTTAGGAATTCCAGTCGGAACAGTTATGAGCCGCTTACACCGAGCACGTAAGCGAATTCGTGATGAAATCTCAGCTCAAGGCTTGGACTCTACCGAGGCAGTTCTGGCCGGCGGAGGAGATGTTCTATTCGGTGCCAATGACGACAGCGGCGACGGCGACGCTAACCGAAACAACAACAACCGGGGAGGCCTGTAATGGGATTGTTCAGCATCTTCAAGCGTGAGAAAAACTTGAACTGCAATGAGGTTCTCGAAGTGTTGCAGAGCTACCTGGATGGCGAAACTGACGAGACTGTTGCCCGCCAGGTATCTGGCCATCTATCACTTTGTGTCAACTGCGAACCAGAGAGTGTGATCTATCAGCGCATCAAGACCACCATTGCTGTTGGCGGCTCAGATATCGATGAAACAGTGCTCAGTAGGCTTGAGGTATTCACACAACGAGTTTCCACCGGACAAATTGTGGTGCCAACCGATCTAGAGGGCTAAGCTCTTTCTCAACATGAACTTCCTCCTAAACCTCCGACTTCTGGGCCCGGCCGCCTAATCCTTTTCAAGGCGTTGCCGGGGCGAACCCCAAGAAGTTGTTAGAGATGTAGGAGTCTGGCAAAAGCCAGCAAACCTTGGTCCAGACCACATTCGGTTCAAGACCATAAAAACCAGGAAGTCGAACAGAGAGATGCCAACGGCACAAGCCAAGAACAATAAGCCCGGGCGCATGCCCATCCAGCGTTATCAGCCCTACCCACAAGTCGAGGTGGCCGACCGAACCTGGCCCGACAATCGGATCACTGCCGCTCCCCTATGGTGCAGCGTTGATCTTCGAGACGGAAACCAGGCGCTCATCGAGCCCATGGATCCGGACCGCAAGCGAATGATGTTTGACCGACTCGTTGAGATCGGATTCAAAGAGATTGAGGTGGGATTCCCATCGGCCTCCCAAACCGACTTCGACTTTGTGCGAGACATCATTTCCGACGACGCAATTCCCGATGACGTAACCATTCAGGTGCTTACTCAAGCGCGCCAGGAGTTGATCGAACGGACCTATGAGTCAGTTCAAGGATCGAAGAATGCGATCGTCCATCTGTATAACTCGACCTCAACCGTCCAACGTCGAGTCGTGTTCCGCCTAGACGAGGCGGGGATTATCGATATCGCGGTAAAGGGTGCGGAAATCTGTGTTGCAAACGAGCAATTCGTCGAAGGCACAAACATTCGTTATGAGTATTCCCCCGAAAGCTTCACCGGAACCGAGCTGCCGTTCGCTAAGCGAATCTGTGAAGAGGTCATGGGCGTGTTCGGGTCAAGCGCTGACAATCCCATCATCCTGAACCTGCCAGCCACAGTCGAGATGAGCACTCCAAACCTCTACGCCGACATGATCGAGTGGTTCCACCGCAATATCAACAACCGTGAGGCAGTAATTCTTAGCCTGCACCCCCATAACGACCGCGGCACTGGAGTGGCTGCGGCCGAACTTGGAGTCATGGCGGGCGCCGACCGGGTCGAAGGCACGCTGTTTGGCAACGGCGAGCGCACGGGCAACGTGGACGTCGTCAACTTGGCCTTGAACCTGTTCAGCCAGGGCGTTGACCCCGAGCTTGACCTCACAGAGATCAACGAGATCCGACGGGTTGCCGAGCACTGCAATCAACTGCCAGTTCACCCAAGGCACCCCTACGTCGGTGACTTGGTGTACACGGCTTTCTCCGGCTCACACCAAGACGCAATCAAGAAGGGCTTTGAGGCAATGGAGGCCGATCGCTCCGAGATTTGGGAAGTCCCGTACCTGCCGATCGATCCGGCCGACGTCGGTCGAAGCTACGAAGACGTCATTCGGGTTAACTCCCAAAGTGGCAAGGGTGGCATTGCGTACCTTCTAAAGGCCGAAAACGGTCTTGACTTACCCCGTCGGCTCCAGATCGAGTTCACCCGTGTCGTACAAGGCATCACTGACACAACCGGCAAAGAGATCTCTGGAGATGAGATCTGGACCCAATTCGATGCCCACTACCTCGGGCAGACCGCTCCCTATGAACTTGTGGGGCACCAGCTGTCACACAACGCCGGCGGGGCCGATCGCTCGACGATCGAAGCCAGAATCAATGTCAATGACGAGCTGAGAACATTCACGGGCGAAGGTGGCGGCTCGATCGAAGCGTTCGCCAACGCTATGCGCGAAGGTCTCGGTATCGAGTTCCGAGTACTTGACTATCACGAGCACGCGATCGGTCAAGGAGCTGACGCCAAGGCGATTTGCTACATGGAAATGAAGGTAGACAAGACAGAGCTGTGGGGCGTAGGCACCCACAGCGACATTGTCACAGCGTCCCTGCGAGCAATGACTTCTGCCCTGAACCGAGCCACCGCCTAGGGGTTTACGATGACCGTGTCTGGCTGGTCTAGGGGTTTACGATGACCGTGTCTGGTTGGTATGTAGCCGCCGTTCGCCTTCGGCTCACTAACCGAGATTTGGCCTGTGGCCAAACTCGCACTGGTCTAGGGGTTTACGATGACCGTGTCTGGTTGGTATGTAGCCCAGGCGAACCAGAAGGTGTCTAGATGGGGAACAGCTTCTAGCTGATTCCCTTCTAGGTCACCTGCGGTTGCGGTGCCGAATATGTTCCAGGTTGAGCCCGTTTGGTCGTCTTGGAAACTGCCGTCATCATTCTGGGAGAACGTCAAACTCTGGCCATCAGACTCGGCCACAAACACTCCGGTTTGCCCAACCTCTTTGCCTTCAGCAATCGCTCCAGTATCAAGCGCAGAAACTAGCCCGGCCTGGTGGAACACAACCAGGTTCCGTCCAGCCTCGGTTACCGGTAACGCCCCGGCTTCTCTCAAGTCATCAAGACGCACAGCTACGGATCCGCTGTCGTCATCGACTCCAACAATTCGGGCCTTCGCTAGCAAGCGGGGATCCACTTCGCCATTAAAGAAGCTGCCAATTGGGCCGGTGTCTTCCTGGTCATAGCCCACGTAGGGGTTCGATCCGTAGCTTCGCTGGAAGCCTGTATCTGTTGACAGAACCTTGCCGTCAGGATTCGCTTCACGCCATGCACCAAAGCTCACAGTCTGCACTGGAACGTGCACCAGCTCAGCGCCAGCAAAATGGCCGACTACCCCTTGGCCGGTGAAGTGGGCCCAAAGGCTTTCAGTCTGACGGTCATACATGACGAGAGCACTTTGATAAAGCGACCCCGACGTTCCAAACGTCAGCGTCCGTTTGCCAAAGTCACGTTCGAAAGCAACTGCAGAGTTGCAAAGCGGGCAGTAGGCAATGGCTACCGGAACGTCACCTACGACATCGTTTACCAGCTCGTGCCAGGTCAAAATCTGCACGGGGTATGCACGAGCATCACCGTTTACTTCGATGGCGATCACCGGCTCTTCGTCGCTAGTTATGAAATCGGCGTCGGCCGGACTCACAAACTGGGGAACGTCGATCGATGGAATACCGTCTGGAGGTGGACCCCCAGAAACGATCAAATTGGGATCGATGACAGGAGGGGGAAAGTCGGCGTCGAACCGATCCTGGATGGCTGAGCCAACCCTCGGAGCGTCATAGTCAACTGTCGAGTAGTCGAAGTTTTGTGCGTCGGCGGGTGTGTTGTTATCGGTGTTGCTGTCTGCGGTTGTGGTTTCCGCTCCATCGCCCGTCTCAGGCTGTTCAGTGGCCTCTAGCTCGCTTGCGGTGTTGTCACTAGCGGACTGACCGCAGGCGGCAGCTGTCAGGGCAAGAGCCAGGGAAATAGCAACGGGCCGAAAGAGTCTCGGCGGAGAGTTTCGCATATCCAGTCAAACCAACCGCCGCCCAACATAATTCCACCAACTCACCACTAACGTTCTGACCTGGCAACCAGCCACCAACTCCCGAACCGACCTGGCAACCAGCCACCAAATCGCTTCTGACCTGGGAACCAGCCGGGTTTGACTGGGTACACCGCCAGTTCGGATTTTTTGACTGGCTACACCGCCAGAACGGTTCTTAGACCGAATCGAGGCCGGCTCTGAGTGCCGCTACAAACTCGATTGCCTCATCGGTCGAGCCGCCGTCAAGCATGCGCCTGATGATGGCTGAGGCGACGACGACTCCGTCGGCGACCTCGCACACCTCCGCTGCTTGTTCAGGGTTAGAGATTCCGATTCCGATAATCACAGGCTTGTCTGTGAGGTTCTTTAGCCGTTTTGCGATGCTTAGGGCGCTTTTAGACAGTTCTGCTCTCTCGCCGGTGATTCCAACCAAACCGACGCCGTACACAAACCCGCGCGCTCGCTCACAAACCTTCTCAAGGCGAGCGTCGTCAGCGGTGGGTGCGGCCAGCATCACGGTTGCGATACCGGCCTCATCGGCTTCGGTGGCCCACTCCCCTGCCTCTTCCAATGGAAGGTCAGGCAGGATCGCCCCTGACATTCCGGCCTTTACCAAAGAGCTAGCAAATCGCTTGTGACCCATGCGGTAGCAGAGGTTGTAATAGGTCATCGCCACAAGTGGAACGCCAGGGTCAGCGCCAGACACCGCATCAAGCACCATCTGAGGGTTCGAGCCGTTCGCCAAAGCAATTGACGACGCCTCCTGGATTGTTGGCCCGTCCATCACGGGATCACTAAAGGGGATTCCGATCTCCATAGCGTCGGCGCCAGCACTAGCAAAACCCTCGATCAACCGGGGCCACTCGTCCACTGGGTAGCCACCAGTTACATAAGGCAGCAGTAGTTTGCGGCCTGATGCTCGCAGTTCCAGCAGATGTTCTTCTAAAGAGATCACGGTCGCATCGTAGATAGAGCTTCGGGGTCTCCGTCGAGAATTGCTTGAACTTGAGCCACGTCCTTGTCACCTCGGCCACTTAAGTTCAGCAAAACCGTCTTGCCCGCAAGCTCGTCCTTGGCTTTAACCATCCAGGCCAGGCCATGGGCTGGCTCAAGGGCCGGAATGATTCCTTCGCTGCGGCTTAGCAGCTGGAAAGCGTCCAACACTTCTGTGTCGGTTACCGATTCATACCGCGCACGGCCAATGTCAGCCAGGTGGGCATGTTCGGGTCCAACTCCCGGATAGTCCAGACCGGCCGAAACCGAATGGGCTTCCTGCACTTGACCAAACTCGTCCTGCATCAGATAGCTAAGCGAGCCATGCACTACGCCAGGAACTTGACGACCGACAGCAGCGCCACCGGCTGGTTCTACGCCAACCATCTCAGCATCGGTGTCAGCAAACCCCGAGAAGATCCCTGCTGCGTTAGAGCCGCCGCCAACGCACGCCACAACTACATCCGGCACAGGGTTTGAGTCGCCCAAGAGCTTTGCGCATTGCTCACGAGCCTCGTTGCCGATGACCGTGTGGAACTCGCGAACCATCCACGGGTAAGGGTGGGGGCCCATTACTGATCCAAGGCAGTAGTGAGTGGTCTCAACGCTGGCAACCCAGTAGCGCATCGCTTCGTTGACAGCGTCTTTCAGTGTGCGGCTACCACTCATTGCCGTTCGCACCTCGGTGCCTAGGAGCTGCATGCGGAAAACGTTCAGCGCTTGTCGCTTCACATCTACCTCACCCATGTAAACAATGCATTCCATACCCAAGAGGGCGGCTGCAGTTGCCGACGCCACACCGTGCTGGCCTGCGCCTGTCTCAGCCACTAAGCGGGTCTTCCCCATCCGCTTGGCCAGTAGCGCTTGACCCAACACGTTGTTGATCTTGTGTGAGCCAGTGTGGTTGAGGTCTTCACGTTTAAGGAGAATTCGAAAGCCGAGTTCCTTAGAGAGATTGTGGCACTCTGTCATTGGCGACGGCCGGCCGCCATATTCTCGCAAGGTCTCTTCGAACTCGTCTCGGAACCCCTGGTCAGACCACGCCTCCTTAAACGCAGCCTCAAGCTCTGCGCATGCCGGAACCAGAGTTTCAGGCACATATCGGCCGCCAAAACGTCCGAACCGCCCTGTGTTGTCGGGGTCGCCCATGGTTGGGCCTGCGGGATTAGTTACTGCCATGAGTCGTCCTCTTGCCAATCGAAAATCTCAGATGACCCGCCAGGTTTGGGGGCCGGTTTAGGGAGCCGTGGTTTTCTCGGCCCAAGCTCCGAGATTCGCACAGACTTCACGTTCTTGATGAACCGAAGGGTCTTTGAAGTGTCCTTCATCCCAGGGCTTGCCTCGACGCCTGACGCAACGTCCACGCCCCACGGGCGAACTTGGTCAATGGCCTCAAGGACGTTATTCGGGTCCAGGCCCCCAGCCAGGATGAAGTCTTTGTGTGATGGAATCGTGTCAAGCAGATCCCAGTCAAATGTCTCGCCGGATCCGGGCGCCGGGCTGTCAACTAACAATCGAACCGGACCGAAGTCATCAATGTGGTCGAGCATGGGCGAGTCAATCGGCAATGCTCGTATCACACCGCCAGGCACTCGCTCAGCGATCCATTGGGTGTCGGCCGGGCTCTCCTTCCCGTGAAGTTGCACGGCCTTTAGCCCTATGCCATTGGCTATCTCGATAACTCGCTCACGGTTCTCGTCGCGAAAAACTCCAACTGTGAAGATGTCGGCGGGCAATCGGCGAATGATGTCATGGGCTCGGCTTCGCGTGACTCGCCGAGACGAGGCGGCGAAGATCATCCCGATGGCGTCTGCACCCATGCCAGCCGCCAGCAAGGCATCGTCGGCGTTCGTGATGCCGCAAATCTTGACAAAGACCTGATCTGGATCAAACAAATCGCTCACCGAAGCAACCTAACCGAATCTAAGCCGAGCGAAGCTCGGTTAAGGCCAACACAGGGTCACCTGAGCGAACTAGTGCTTCACCAACCAACAGCGCGTGGTAGCCAGCCTCCCGTAATCGGGTGGCATCAGCGGGACCAGTAACTCCCGATTCGGCCACTCGCACAACTCCTTCAGGTAACACTCCGGCAACCCGAACCGCGCGGTCGGTGTCGACCTCGAAGGTAACGAGGTCTCGCTGATTTACTCCGATCAAGCTGGCATCAACCGCCAGTGCTCGCTCGACCTCGGCTTCATCGTGGGTCTCAACCAAGACGTCCATGCCAAGCTCGGTAGCAAGATCATGGAAGTCCTTGAGCTCATGATCATCGAGAACTGCCACAATCAGCAGAACCGCATCGGCGCCCATCAGACGTGCATCCACGACATCAAACGGCGACACCGTGAAGTCTTTGCGAATTACGGGCAGATCGACCGCTCGGCGGGCCATTCGCAGGTCCTCGGGTGATCCGCCGAAATAGTCAACGTCGGTTAGAACCGACAGACAGGCAGCACCTCCGTCGGCGTAGCTGCGCGCCAGCGAGGCTGGGTCAAGATTGGCGTTGAGGTCACCTTTGGAGGGCGATCGCCGCTTGATCTCAGAGATTATTGACAGATCGGGGTCAGCTAGCCCAGCCCGGAACCCTCTACAAGGCTCCAGCTCACTTGCGTCGCTGATAAGCGATTCGAGTGACCGGTTTTCGGCTTTGGCACCTTGGCGGTGACTAGCGACAATTGCGTCTAAGTAAGTAGCTATGACATAAGTGTAGAGGCCATAACAAACACGAGATAACAAACACGAGATAACAAACACAAGATAACAAAGCCCTAACGATGCCGATCTAGTGTTGGTTAAGTATGAGTCTTGCCACTGCCCCTTTATCGATTGTGGTTGTCGAGGATGAGCCTGACATCGCTGACCTGCTCGCACTGTATTTCCGCCGTGAGCAGTGGGACGTTTTTGTAGCCCGGTCAGGCGAGGACGGTCTGAATACGATCAGGGCTCGACAGCCAGATTTTGTCATTCTCGATATTGGTCTACCAGGCAAGTTAGATGGCCTGGCTGTCTGTGCCGAGCTACGTGCCACGTCGAATGTGCCTGTTCTTTTCCTAACCGCCCGCGAAGACGAGGTCGACCGGCTACTGGGTCTGGAGTTAGGGGCCGATGACTACGTGGTGAAGCCGTTCTCGCCTCGGGAGATCGTGGCCAGAGTCAAGGCCATCTTGCGGCGAGGCGGGCAACTAAGCAGTGACACGAAGTCGCCAAGAACTAGTTTTGATTCCATCGTGATCGATTCAGACCGCAAAGAAGCATTGGTGGATGGCCAAACGGTCCCGCTAGCAACCCAAGAATGGTCGCTGCTGGAATTCCTAGTAGAGAACACAGGCATGGCTTTAAGTCGTCAACAGATTCTTGATGGAGGATGGGGCCCAGACTGGATCGGCGACCCTCGAACAGTTGACGTTCATATTCGCCAGCTGCGAAAAAAGTTGGGCGATGACCTTCCTCTAAACACGGTTCGCGGTGTCGGCTACCGCCTTGGGTAAGGAGACACACCCTAAATGCGGCGACGCCTGACTCTTGCCCTGGTCGGCATCGCCCTAGCATCGATCGTTTTTGTCGGTCTCGGCGTTGCTTCGCTGGCCCAAATTGGCGCACGAGAAGAAGCGGTAACCCAGATGAGCGAGAGCCTGACGGCCATCAGCGAAATCGACTTTAGGGATGGACGCGGCCCAGCAGATCTTGGTCGGCTGCAAAAGGCTCTTGAGTTCGACGAGCTGGAGTTCGTCGCAGTTTCGGCCGATGGCACCCTGCTTGCTCCAAGGCAGCGGCGAAACAACCAGGGCTCGTCCACGAAACTGACCAACTCAGTGACGCTGAACGCTGATCAAGTGACACAACTGGCAGCCGGAGAACAGATCTTCATCGACCAACGAGGCAAAGTAGTAGGCCTGCAGCCAATAGATCTGGAACTCGGTGGGCCGGGATTCATACCCTCGCTGATCGCCGAAGGACCTGTGCCAACGGTCAGCACACCAGCGCGCAACTGGTTTCTCACCTCTGCTGCCGGCGTGCTGTTGCTTGCAGCTTTTGTGGCGTCGTGGCTGGCCAAGAGGTTCACACAGCCGATCGCCTCAATCGAGAATGCGACCCGATCGATCGCTGGCGGTGATCTTGATGCACGGGTGAAAGTGATCGGATCAGACGAGCTAGCTCAGCTCGGCGAAAGCGTGAACGCTATGGCGGCCGATCTTTCGCGTTCACGAGAGCTAGAGCAGCAGTTCCTCATGTCAATCACTCATGATCTCCGCACACCGCTAACTGCAATCGAAGGTTACGCCGAGGCGCTAAGTGACGGAGCGGTGGACGATCCGGTGAAGACCGGCGAAGTTATCTCCAATCATGCTGAAAGACTCGACCGGCTAGTCAACGACCTGTTGGACCTTGCCCGCCTGCAGGCGAGACAGTTCAAGTTGGAGATGAAGCCACTGGACCCTGCCGTTGCCGTCGGTAGAACCGTTGCTGGTCTGCAGCCCGAGGCTGAAGATCGTGGCGTTCGTCTTAGTTTCCAAGGCGACACAGTCTCCTCCGTTATGGCTGACCCGGACCGACTGTCTCAAATCGTCGGCAACTTAGTTAGCAACGGTCTCAAGTATGCCGAAACAGCGATTTCGGTAACAGTCACCCCCCTGACCTCCGCTAGCCACCCACCGATGGTCAGGATCTCTATTGTCGATGATGGCCCAGGCATCTCACCTGATGACCTACCACGAGTGTTCGAGCGACTGTACGTGACCCAGCAGAAACCTAAGCGCCAAGAGTCATCGAGCGGCCTGGGTCTTGCCATTGTGCGCGAGCTAACTCATGCCATGGGTGGCAACGTAAGCGTGGCCAGCGAATTGGGTCAGGGCACAAACATGGTCATCGACCTGCCCGCTCACTAGCGAGCACTAGACAATCTCGACCGCCTCGCCGTTGATCTCCGCTTCGGTTGAGCCTTCAGCTGATCGCTTAATTGATGCCAGCCCAACCCACGAGCCACTAGACAACGACGCTGCGCTGGTTAACACGCCGACGCCCTCGCCAGCTTGTGTCAGCTCTTGGCCGACTTCTGGAGCAGCCCCTTGGCCACTTACCCGATGCATCTTGCGGGGAGTATTGCTTCCACGGCTGTCGATACGGGCCACCAATTCTTGACCGACGTAGCAACCCTTGGTGAAATCGGCCGATTCCTCCACAACTCCAACCTCGGCCGGGATGGTCGACTCGCCTATTTCAGCCCCCATTGCTGGCCATGACAGGGAAATTCTCTGTGCTTCGAAGGCTGACTCTTCGCCCACAGGAACATCGTCAGGCACTTCAGCATCGGGGCCAAGAATGTCGTAGCCAACATCGGAGTTCGCCAAGCGAGCGACGAACACGTGAGACTGGGCGGGGACGGCTTCGGGAGCTACTGCTTCTGGCCCTCGTAGAGAAACCATTGGCCACGTCTCAGACTCCACAGTGCACTTGACCCGCAACAAGAACCGCTGGAGGCGCTCGGCTGCGGCCTGGCCAAAACCGGCATCGACGTCGAACCAGTATTCTTCTTCGCCTACTCGCGATACCCGACCCCAAGCCGCGACCTTGCCCTGAGGGTGAAGCAAGAAGCTCAAAGCGCTTTCGTCAAGCCCAAGCCGCTCCACATTTTGAGACACCTGACCCTGAAGAAACGACGCTGCGTCAGGTCCTTTCACAACTACAACGTCGCGCTGGGTCAAATTGGCTACCACGGATGAACTAATCGCGGCTTCAGTTAAGGCAAGATCGAGGGTCACGGGCGAAGTATGCCCCGAAACCAATCCGCTGTGCTCTTCCCTACCTTCACCTTCGGTCTCTTCTTTGTTGGAGTCTTCATACTCCACGTCCTTTTTCGACCCCAAGGCGATCCGTGGAAAGTGATGATGATTGTCGCCTCCTACTTCTTCTACGGATGGTGGGACTGGCGTTTCCTAGGGTTGTTAGCAGCCTCAACAGCTTTCAACTGGATTATTGGGGAGGAGATCTGGAAAGGCCGACGCGCCCAAAAACCCCTGCTCATCTTTGGCATAGCGGCCAACCTCGCCATGCTCGGATTCTTCAAGTACGTAGATTTTTTCGTTGAATCGGTTAACACGGCCGCCGGATCGTCACTGCCGCTTCTGAACATTCTTTTGCCGATCGGCATCTCGTTCTTCACATTCCAGGCAATTAGCTACATCGTGGATGTTTACAAGGGCCGCCTAAACAGCGCCTACTTGCTGGACTTTGCGATGTACCTGTCTTTCTTCCCGCAGCTCGTAGCGGGTCCGATCGTCCGTGCTGATGAGTTTCTACCGCAGATGGAACCGGCCCGGACGCGCCGCGAGATCGACACGGGAACTGCGGCTTGGCTCATCGGCCGAGGCCTAATCAAGAAGGTCGTGATATCGAACTATCTGGCCGAGAACATCGTTGACCCGGTGTGGTCGGCTCCAAGTGCTGCAACAAAGTTCGAGCTAATCGTTGCCACTTACGGCTACGCCGTGCAGATCTATGCCGACTTTTCCGGTTACACCGATATGGCAATTGGCTTAGCGCTAATGCTCGGTTTCCGGTTCCCTACGAACTTCGACAACCCGTATCGGGCACTCAGCGTCGGAGAATTCTGGCAGCGCTGGCACATGACACTCTCACGCTGGTTGCGCGATTACCTGTACGTTCCGTTAGGCGGGAATCGTGGGGGCCGGAACAAGACCTATCGAAACCTGCTAGTTACAATGCTGCTGGGCGGGCTATGGCACGGAGCGGCATGGAACTTCGTTGCGTGGGGAGTTCTACTTGGAGTGTTCCTCGTGGCTGAACGGGTCACCTCAAGCCGCTGGGGCGCAGTTACAGCCGCCAGCAGGGTCCATTCCCAGCGAAGGATCGCTTTGCACTGGTTTGTGACACTCCACCTGATCTGCATCAGCTGGATCCTGTTCCGGGCCCCAAGCATGAGCGAGGCAGGACAGTTCTTAAGCGGCCTTCTCAGAGCGCCGATGGGCCCGGCCCCGTCGTTGATCGCGGTTATGGTTATCGTCGGCGCTATCGCTGTGCAGCTCGTTTCTCCGGAGCGATTCCTGCCTTATCGCGAGAAATTCTTCGCCCTTGAGCCAATTATTCAAGGTGGACTTCTTGCGGTGTGGATCGCAGTTGTAGTCGCCGCCGGCCCCGACGGGGTCTCGCCATTTATCTACTTCCAGTTCTAACTAACCATGACCTCTACCCCTAAGCCAGCCCGATCCGCTGATCGACCCGCCAACCGGACGGGCGATTTCAAGGCTGTGCTTAGCGTCCTGTTTTGTGGCGTGTTGGCCACAATGTTGAATTCTCAGCAATTGGTGAAGGTCGCCGATCGGCTCGAGTTCGGACCCAAGCGGGACCGCTGGCTGAACGCCGCGCTGGTAATCGACGAAGCAGCTTCAGAGCTATACCTGGACGTGCCTGCAGAGATTTCAGACCGATTGATTGACACTGACGCTCCCGAAACCGAAGTAGTTATCGGAGAGCTGGCAGAAGAGCCCCAAGCTGATGACGACGTCGCAGTTCTAGGTGTCGAAGACTCAAGTGGCGGGCCAGCTGGTGAAACTCAGGCCGAAGATCCCGATGGTTCGGTAACACCAACGCCAAGTGACGAGACAACCGAACCTGATGAACAGCCATCCGAGCCCGAACCGGCTGCACCCCAGGCGCCCCTCTTGCGGACGATTACCGAAGACGAACCACTTCGAGTCTGGGTTGGCGGCGACTCACTGGGCCAGTTCATCGGCGGGGATCTCAAGAACAGTTTCGCAGACCGCGACCTCTCAACGGTTAGCGATGACTACAACATCTCAACCGGGCTGACCCGGCCTGACTACTTCGACTGGCCTGCCAGACTGACCCAAGAAATGAGCAAGATCGAGGACAGACCTGAAGCTCTCGTGTTGATGCTGGGCGGCAACGATGACCAACCGATGCGCCGCGCCGACGGATCGGTGGTGCAACCTCTCACCGATGCCTGGAGCGACGAGTATCGAAGCCGGGTAGCGACCGTGATGGACGTGTCGGGTTATTCCGACACCCGACTGTTCTGGATCAACCTTCCGCCCATGCGCGACGAGGTTAGGAACGAAATCACCTCGGTTATCAACGAGATTGTTTTTGACGAAGCAGCCAGCCGCTCGTGGGTTGACGTGATGAACATCATCCCCTTGTTCACCAGCCCCGAGGGCGGTTACACAGACCAGCTGTTAGACCCCGATGGCAACCTGCGAAAAGCCCGAGCCCCGGACGGAGTGCACCTCACTGCCACATCGAGCACCTGGATCGCCGACCTGGTTTGGGAGTCTGTGTCAGCTAAATGGAAGTTGAATTAGGCGTTCTTCTTGGCAGTCATCTGTCTTGCCGGCTCAATTGCCGCCAACAGAGCCTTGGCCTTGTTGGCGCACTCAAGGTCTTCTAGTTCACCAACACTGTCAGCCACAACACCGGCGCCAGCTTGAACCGAAGCAGTGCCGTCCGGGTGACAGACCATGGTTCGGATGGCAATCGCCGTGTCGAGGTTTCCGGAGAAATCGAGATACCCAACTACGCCGGCATAAGGACCGCGACGCACTGGCTCTAGCGAATCAATGATCTCCATGGCCCGAACCTTCGGAGCTCCTGAAACTGTTCCAGCCGGCAAGGTTGCCCGCAGCACGTCGATTACCGACTTGTCGTCGCGTAAATCGCCCTCTACTTGGCTGGTCAGATGCATGACATGGCTAAATCGCTCGAGTGTCATCATTTCAGTAACCTCTAGTGACCCGAACTCGACCACGCGGCCCACATCGTTTCGGGCTAGATCAACCAGCATGACGTGTTCGGCCCGCTCCTTAGGGTCTTCGCTGAGCTCCGCCGCCATTCGACGATCGTCGCTTTCGGTGCGGCCACGGCGGCGGGTGCCTGCGATTGGACGAGATATCACTCGGCCTTCACGCACCTGGACCAGCGGTTCTGGTGAGCAGCCAACCAACGTCAGCTCAGGCTGTCGCAGGAAGTACATGTACGGGCTGGGGTTGATCTGGCGCAAGACCCTGTAAACGTCAATTGGTTCTGCATCGAGTTCAAAGTCGAACCTCTGGGCGAGCACGGCCTGGAAGATGTCACCGGATCGAATGAACTCTTTGGCAGCATCGACTGCACCCACGTACATTCCGCCCCCCATCGAGGAGGAAACCTCAGGAGGATCCGAAACAACTGGAGGCTCATGTAGCGGTTCGGCCAAAGGCCGGGCACCATCGTTGGCTAGCTGATCCAACCGACCGATGGCGTCGTCATACGCTGCCTCAATCTCTGCGTCGTCTGCGTCGGCGCCCAAAAGAGCAACGGCTATAAGCGTTACCCGCTGTCGGTAGTGATCAAACACAGCCATCTCGCCGATCATCTCCAGCGAGGCATCGGGGTAGCCCGTGTCATCCACCGCTTCGTTCGGAATCCGCTCGATCTCTCGGACAACGTCGTAACCCAAGTAGCCCACAAGACCGGCGATAAGGGGTGGAAGGTCTGGAAGACTTGGAGCCCGGTAACGCTCGAGCAAGGCGTCGACGACGGCAAGAATGCCGTCGTCGAGGGGTAGGTCATCGTCAGGAAGGGTGCCAGTGAGGGTCACCTTTTGGTCACGAGCGACCAGTCGAGCCAGAGGTCTGCGGCCAACAAAGCTGAAGCGTCCCCATTCAGCTCCGTCCACCGATTCAAGAACAAAGCCTGGCTCGTCGCCGACTGTTCGCAGAAAGGCCCCAACCGGGGTGATTAGATCTGCGACTAGTTCTCGGCTGACCGGAATGGCTCGGTACTCGGTGGCCAGGGCCCGAAATTCTTCAAGCGTTGTTGTCACCCGAAATCACTGAAGAAGCACGAATAGTTGCCGGTGTGACAAGCGCCTTTGCCTTCTTGTTCGACCACGAACAACAGGGTGTCGCCGTCACAGTCATAAGAAGCCTTACGGATAAATTGACGATCGCCAGATGTGTCACCCTTGCGCCAAACCTCTTGACGAGAACGGCTCCAGAACACAGTGCGGCCTTCTTCCAAGGACTGAGCCAGCGTGGCGGCGTTCATCCAAGCCATCATCAGAATTTGGCCCGTGTGCTCTTCTTGAACGATGGCTGCAACTAGCCCATCGGAGTTGTACTTGACCTTGCCAAGTTGTTCTTCAGTGGGCGTGATCGTCATAGCTTCTGGCATGAGAAAGACTCTATCTGAGCCACCTCATGCCCTCGCCCAAATTTCTGCTGGAGGTGACAAAACCCCGAAATGTCAGCTGGAGGTGACAACTATTGTCACCTGGGGCAGAAATTTGGGGAGATTGTCACCTGGGGCAGAAATTTGGCTTGCAGAAATTTGGCTTAGAGGTACAACCCTGTAGGCGAATCGTCGAGGCGCTCTGAGGCTACGGCGTGAACGTCTCGCTCTCGCAGCATTATGTAATCGTGGCCGCCCACCTCAACTTCGTGCCGATCCTCTGGATTGAACAAGACCCGGTCCGCTAGTTGCATTGACCTCACGTTTGGCCCCAAAGCCACAACTTCTGCCCAAGTCAGCCGCTTGCCCATTTGTGCTGTTGCCGGAATGAGAATGCCACCAGTCGATTGCCGCTCGCCGTCGACCTCGGCTGATACCAGCACACGATCGCTCAGCATCTTGATTGGAAGCTTGCCGACTTTAGATTCGGGAGACGCCATAAGCAGTCAAGGTTACGCCGGTCGGACGCGGACTCCAGCATCGGCCAAGGCGCCCTTAGCGTCGGCAACCGTGCACTCGCCAAAGTGGAAGATGCTGGCAGCCAGAACTGCGTCCGCCCCTCCTTCGATTACAGCAGGGGCCAGGTCGGCAACGCCACCAACTCCCCCGCTGGCCACCACTGGCACGTTCACCACCGCCGACACTGCAGAGGTGAGAGGTAGATCAAAGCCCTCGCGGGTGCCGTCACGATCCATCGAGGTCAGTAATATCTCGCCGGCCCCCAGCTGTTCAGCCCGAGCGGCCCACTCGATCGCGTCCACTCCAGACGGAGTTCGTCCGCCGTGAGTGAACACTTCAAAGCCGCTTGGTGTGTTCTCAGACCGGCGGGAATCAATGGCAACAACGCAGCATTGGCTCCCGAACTCGGTGGCGATCTCGGTTATTAGCTCGGGCCTGGCGATGGCGGCCGACATGACCGACACCTTGTCAGCGCCCGCTCTAAGAAGCATCCGAGCATCGTCGACTGAACGAATTCCGCCACCGATGGTGAAAGGAATGAAGACTTGCTCGGCTACTGCTCGAGCCATTGCAACTGTGGTCTCCCTACCGTCACTTGAGGCGGTGATGTCCAGAAAGACCAACTCATCTGCGCCCTGTTTGTCATAGATCGCTGCCATCTCAACCGGGTCGCCCGCGTCTCGAAGATCAACAAAGTTGACTCCCTTAACGACCCGACCTTTGTCGACATCTAGGCACGGAATGACTCGCACAACACTTGAATTCACTTTGCCTCCAGCGCTTGGATCGCTTGACTGACTGTGAAGGCACCTTCGTAAAGGGCCCGACCAACAATGGCGCCCTCGAAACGCTTCCCGTCGATCTCAACCGTGGCCAGGGCCTCAAGATGGGCAAGAGTTCCAACTCCCCCCGATGCGATGATCGGCAAGGCACTTCGAGCCATAAGGCCACTAAGCCCTGCAACATCGGCGCCTTCCATGGTTCCGTCAACGCCGATGTCTGTAACCACAAGGGCCGATACGCCAGCATCGGCAAACTCTGCAGCGACCTCAACAACCTGACGGCCGCTTCCCTCGGTCCAACCGTGAATGGCAACCTCGCCGTCTCGGGCATCAAGACCAACAGCAACTGCGATGTGTTCGGCAACCCGGGGAACGATCTCGGGTTGCTCCATTGCGGCTGTCCCTATGACAACTCGGGCTACGCCTAACTCCTTAAGCGCAAGTGCTGCGTCAAGTGACCGAACACCGCCGCCCACTTGGACCGGAACGTCAACTGCTGCACACACTCTGGCAATCGACTCTGAGTTAGTAGCTTCGCCTGACTTGGCGGCATCGAGGTCGACCATGTGAATCCACTGGGCACCCTCGGCTACAAAAGCCTGAGCCTGAGCCACAGGGTCCTCGCCATAGGTTTTAGCCTGCGCGTAGTCGCCTTGATACAGACGAACGCACGCTCCGCCCAGCAGATCGATTGCCGGATAAAGGATGGTCATTGTGAGACTCTCTCTACCCAGTTGACCCAGTTCGTTATCAGTCGATGGCCAGCGTCGGCGGACTTTTCAGGATGAAACTGAGTGGCCCAAACATTGTTCTTCGCAACTGCTGCGACCACCGGGCCGCCGTAGTCAGTACGAGCGATAACAGTTGCCGCGTTCTCGGGCACAGCGGCATAGCTGTGCACAAAGTACATCCATTCGCCGTCAAGGCCTTCGGTTAAGGGATGCATCTCAACCTGCAAAGTGTTCCACTGCATCTGCGGATGCTTGACTCCTTCACCGAGCCGTTCCACCGTGCCTTCGAGAATGCCAAGCCCATCCACTCCAGGCGTCTCAGCCGAAGATTCATAAAGCAGTTGCATTCCAACACAGATCCCCAAGAAGGGCCGGCCGCTGTCGGCGGCCTTGTGGGCCTCAGCTGCTAATCGTGTTTCGTGCAGCGCTGCCATACAGGCTCCAAAGGCCCCGACTCCAGGCAACACAACACCGTCAGCCTCAGCAATTTCGTCAGGATCAGCAGTAAGTGAGGCAACCGCTCCAGCTCGCTCAAGACTCTTCTGCGCTGAACGTAGGTTGCCGATGCCGTAGTCAAGGACAGCAATCTTGGTCACTTACAACGCACCTTTGGTTGAAGGAAGCTCAGAGCTTTCAATACGCACAGCGTCGCGCAGACAACGAGCCAACCCCTTAAACGAGGCCTCGATGATGTGGTGTACATTGCGGCCGGCTTTGAGGTTCACATGCAAGGTGATTCCAGCCGAGGTGGCAAAACTCTGCATGGCATGCTCGGCCAATTGCGGATCGAACGGAGGGTTGCCCAGCGGGATCGATTCGGGCATTTCAACATCCCAAACAAAGTAGGGTCTGCCAGAAAGGTCCAGCGCTACCTCCACAAGAGCCTCGTCCAAAGGGTAAAGGCCGCTGGCGAATCGGCGAACGCCCTTCTTGTCGCCGATGGCTTCGGCAAATGCCTCACCTAGCACGATTGCAGTGTCCTCGACCGTGTGATGAGAGTCGATGTGAAGATCGCCCTCGGCGGCAATGGTCAGGTCAAACCCGCCATGGCGACCGATCTGATCCAGCATGTGGTCATAGAACGGAAGCCCAGTGCTTATCTGGGTCTGACCGGTTCCATCCAGATCGAGAGAGATCTCGATCTGGGTTTCCTTCGTGCTTCGGACTTGGGTAGATGTGCGAGTTCCGCTCATCACAGACCTTTCATTGCTTCGAGAAATGCCGTGTTCTCATCTGGGGTGCCGATTGTTACCCGAAGGCAGCCGTCAAGGCGATCCCAGCTTGAGGTATTACGAATAAGGATTGACTGATCAAGCAGCCCTTGCCAGACACGCTCGCCGTCGCCGTCGGCCGGGCGAAACAGAACAAAGTTTGCGCCTGAGGGCCACACTGTCGCTCCCAGTTCGGCCAACCCAGCTTCGACCCGACCGCGTTGTTCAGTGATCATTGAGACCCGGCGGTCCATGTCATCCAAAAAGTTAAGCGCTGCCGATCCGGCGGCCTGCTTGAGGGCGTCCAAGTGATATGGAAGAACAACTTTCTCAAGCTCACTAACAACTTCCGATGGCCCGACCAGATAGCCAAGGCGGGCCCCAGCCATAGCCCAAGTCTTTGAGTAGGTTCGGCTGACCACCATCGGGACATCTTCGCCCAACAGATCTAGTGCGGTTGACGGCGCGAACTGGCCGTAAGCCTCGTCAACAACAAGTAGGCCCCCGATATCGGTGACGGCGTCAAGCACGGCCTTGGTCGTTTCCAGAGAGTCGACCATTCCCGTTGGGTTGTTGGGCGAACAAAGGAAGGTGACGGCCGGCTTATGTTCAGCGATTGCGGCCAAGGCAACTGGCAGATCCAGCGCAAAGTCTTCGCCGCGCTCGGCCACTACGGGGTTGGCCCCGACCATTCGGGCAATGTGGGTATGAAGCGCATAAGTCGGCTCGAAGGTGAGAGTGGTGCCGCCGGGCCCGGCATAGGTCAGCAGAATCGTTTGAAGCACTTCGTTAGAACCATTGGCGCAGAAGACTTGCGAGGCGTCAATGTTGTGGCCCCCAGCGGTATGAAATTGAGCAATTCCAGTGCGCAGTTTTGTGGCCGCCCGGTCTGGATATCGGTGCCACTGGGTGTCTCGTGCTGCTTGGGCTACAGCTTCGGCGAAGCCGGCTGGCGGAGAACCCGGAGCCTCGTTCGTGTTGAGTCTGATGTCAACCGAAACCTGAGGTGAGTGGTAACCCTCGAGAGCTCTAAGATCCGGCCTTACTTTGGGCAAGCTCACTTGCCGTCTCCCGCTTTCATTCTCAGTCGAATCGATTCAGCGTGAGAGTCAAGACCCTCGGCCTCAGCCAGTGTTATGACGTGGGGCCCAAAGTTCGAAATCCCATCGGTGTTGACAGTCACCACGTGATGATCCTTCATGAAGTCACCGACGGTTAAAGCACTGGCGAATCGAGCCGAGCCATAGGTTGGCAATACATGGCTGGGCCCGATGATGTAGTCGCCAAGCGAAGCCGGCGCGAGGTTGCCGCAGAATATTGCCCCGGCATTGTTCACTCGGGCGGCTAGAGACTCCGCATCGGCAACCTGCAGTTCCAAGTGTTCGGGAGCGATTGCGTCAACAACAGCCAAGGCCGCAGCTTCGTCATCGACTAGGGCAACGTATCCGCCTTCGGCCAGCGTCGACCGGATCTCATCGGCCCGAACAGCAGTTGCCAAAAGGGCATTGCCCGCCTCACAGACAGCGTCGGCCACCGCTTCATCCCAAGTAATTAGCCAGGCCAGACCGTCAGGCCCGTGCTCGGCCTGCAGCATCACATCGATAGCGGCAAATTCGGGCACCGCCGTCTCGTCGGCCACAACAACAACTTCGGAGGGGCCAGCAAAAGCGGCCGCCACGCCCACGTCGCCCGCAACCATCTGTTTGGCCAGAGCCACATAGATATTGCCTGGACCGGCGATTACGTCAACCGGCGGGATCGACTTTGTGCCGTATGCCATGGCGGCAATTGCCTGGGCGCCGCCGACGGCGTAGACCTCGTCAACACCGCTCAGTTTTGCCGCGGCAAGAACGGAGTCGGCAACTTTGCCGGTAGTCCGATTCGGCGGCACACACAACGCCACCGATCCGACACCGGCAACTTTGGCTGGCACCGCCGTCATCACAACAGTTGACGGATATTCGGCCCGCCCGCCGGGCACATACAGTCCAGCTCGTTGGATCGGCTTCTGGTAAGCATTGATTACAACGCCGTCTCGATCGATTACTTCGGGCGCCCGCAACTGGTGCTGGTGGAACAGGTCCACGCTGGCTACCGAAGCTTCAAGTGCCTCTCTCAAGCCGGAACTGATGTTGTCTAACGCTGCATCAAGCTCAGCTTGAGCAACCCGAACCGATGCCAACTCGACGCCGTCAAACTTCGCCGTAAGTTCCAACAGGGCTTCGTCGCCCTTGGATCGCACATCAGAAATGATCTCGCGAACTGCCTCGACCGGTTCAGAGCCATCAAGGGTTGGGCGGGGCAAGCGGTTGGCAACATCAGTGCCGTGTCCCCTCAGATCGAGTCGGTTTAACACCTGGTAGACGGTACAGGCTCTGGCCGGTGGCTGAGAACCGAATTTCGATACCGTGTGGCAGTGCCCTCGGACATCCCCCAACTCCGCTCAATTGCCGCTTCTCTCGAGGATCTCTCGGACCGCATGGCGCGGATAAGAAGAGAATGCGATTCCGAGGATGAAATCGTGGTCGACCTGACTGAAGTCGAACGGCAACTCAGCACTGCGTCGCGGCGTTTGAACAAGTCTCTCCGTGGCCAAGAGCGCCGCGGCTAGTGCTGGACAGATGCTCCTAGTGACGATTTGAATATTCTGTTGGGGAATATCGCCCACTCGTGACAACACCTCAGTTACTGTTACCGAACCAGGTTCCCGCCACCTGGTAGCAGCGAAACAGGGATCCGCCGCCCTGTTTCGCGCCGCTGGCGCCCCTTCGGGGGCGTCAGCGTCATTTTTGCCGTCTAGCTACGGCTGGGGCAGAAGGTGTTCAGTACGCACTCATCACACTTGGGGCGTCTTGCTATGCAGACCCTTCGGCCGTGAAGGATGATTCTTAGGCTGAACTCTCCACGCTCGGCGGCAGGAATCATCGGGTTCAATTCCAGCTCAACCTTTACAGGATCGGTCTCTTCGGCAATCTTCAACAGGCTCGTCAGCCGCAACACGTGGGTGTCCACCGGGAGGCCAGGCTCGCCCAGCGCCACCGACCGCACGACGTTGGCCGTCTTTCTTCCAACTCCGGCCAGCGCCACGAGGTCCTTCATCTTGTGGGGCACCTCGCCGCCATGGTTGTCAACCAACTGGTTGGCGCACTTGATCACGCTTTTTGTTTTGTTGCGAAACAGGCCAAGCGAACCAATCAGTTTCTCCACCTCTTCAGGATTCGCCACAGCTAGGGATTCGGCATCAGGGAACCGGGCAAACAGCCCTGGGGTCACCTTGTTGACCCCAACGTCGGTGGCCTGAGCCGACAGAATCGTCGCTATCAGAAGCTGGAAGGGGTTCTCGTGGGTCAGCTCGCATTCGGCTTCGGGATACTCCAAGGCCAATAGTTCGTGCGTTCTCCGGGCGCGACCCTTTGGGGTTCGAGGCTTAGCCATAGAACTCACACCCTAGAGTGGAGGTAGCTATGTCACCCCTCGTAAAGCTTATGGAACCCTCCGATCCGGACGTACTCAGTCAGTGTCGCCACGTTTTTGAGGCGGCCCTTGGCGACGAAGTCCGCGACGACCGGCTTGACGGTGGGGTCGGCGAAATCTGCGCTGTGGCCTGTGACGGCCAAGAGCCCATTGGTTTCTGCATGGGGACTCCGGACGATGGGGTGGCCACTGCGCTCGACTTAGTCGTGGTTCCTGGCCACGAAGCGGTTGCGCCGGAGCTTTGGGATGCAGCCGCCGGTGCTGCGGTGGCAAGCTCTACCTCGAGACCAGAGTTGTGGGGAAGACCGGCCCAGCCCTATCACGATGAACTGGCCAGCAAGTTAGGCCTCTCCAAGAGTCGGGAACTGTTCCAGATGCGGGCCCCTCTACCGATCGATGTAGACCCCGTTCCGACCGTTGCTTTCAGACCAGGAATTGATGACTCCGCTTGGATTGAAGTCAACAACTCAAGCTTCGCCGGCCACCCAGACCAAGGCACCTACACACAAGCCGATCTCAACGAACGAATGCAAGAACCCTGGTTTGACTCCAATGGATTCAGACTGTTCTTCGATGACGACGTGCTAGCCGGATTCTGCTGGACAAAGATCCATCGCCGAGCCCCTTTGACTGATCTAGGCGAAATCTACGTAATTGGACTCGCCCCCAGCCATCACGGCCGAAAGCTTGGTGTTCCGATGACCGCAGCTGGTCTGAGTTGGCTAGCTCAACAGGGTTTGGTCACCGCAATGCTCTATGTGGAAGCTAACAACTCCCCCGCAGTGGCTACCTACGAGCGGCTGGGCTTCTCGGTGTTTGCCACTTACCGAGCCTGGAGCGAAGCGACAGACACACAAGGCATGGGCACATGAGTAGCAGCCCGTGGGATCTCAACAAGGAAGAAATTGCTGATCTGCTGTCGTCGGAGCCTCGATATCGAATCGATCAGCTTTGGCATGGCCTGCACCACGAAGGGCAGCCGCCTGAAACGATCAGCTCACTTCCGATCAAGCTGCGCTCCAAGTTGGCCGAACATTTCCAACCAGCGCTGACCGAGGTTCAACGCCAGACTTCAGCTGACGGCAACACAATCAAGTGGCTATGGGAACTTCCAGATGGGGCTCGTATCGAGACCGTTCTGATGCTTTACGCCGAACGGGCAACAGTCTGTATTTCTTCACAGGCCGGCTGCGCTATGGCGTGTGACTTCTGCGCCACAGGCCAAGCCGGCTTTACTCGTCATCTAACAACCGGCGAGATCTTGGAGCAAGTCGTTCAGGCTCGGGCTGCTGCGCAACCACGCCGACTGTCGAATGTGGTTTATATGGGCATGGGTGAGCCCATGGCCAACTACGGGCCGCTGATTAGCTCGCTGCACCGGATCATCGACGACTTTGAGATAGGCGCTCGTCGGATCACCGTCTCAACTGTCGGGCTTGTTCCTCAGATGAACCGCTTCGCCGAAGAAGGGCTCCAAGTGGGACTGGCAGTTAGTTTGCACTCAGCCAACGACGCTGAACGAACCGAGATGGTGCCGATCAACAAGCGACACCCAATCTCTGCGCTCATCGAAGCCAGTCAGAACTTTCGAGCCAAGACCGGACGTCGAGTCTCGTTCGAATGGGCCATGATCGATGGGGTAAATGACAAGGATTCAGACATCGCTGAGTTGGCCAAGGTTGCCAAAGCGGCGTCGGCTCACGTGAACCTGATTCCACTGAACCCAACCCCGGGATACCCAACCGTTGGAACTCCGCCCGAACGGATCGCAGCATTTGCAAAAGCGCTGGGAGACCACGGCGTCAACGTAACGGTTAGAGCCAACAGGGGCACCGATATTGATGCCGCTTGTGGACAACTGAGCGCAGCGAACGAGCGATAAGGCCAACCCAGCCCAATCCAGAGTTCTTACTCGAAAAAGGACTTCACCCAGTTTCGAGACTGAGGATGCACCGCGGCCACAAATAGCGTGACCGGGAAGACCGCTTCGATGCAGACGCGAAGCATTAGGTTCAGCCAAGACAGGGCCGAGCCGTCGCCAAAGCGACCGATGGCCAGAAGCAGCACCCAGGCGGACAAGAATGCACCAAGGCCTGCGCAAACTGACAACAACGTGTGACCCGCTTTGCGGTTGTTGGCGGTCAGGAACGCTCCGCCCAAGAGCCCGAACCCAGCAGCCAGAGTAAGCATGCCAAGCCATCCGCCGCCGATTCGAAGCAAGCTGAAGACCCCCTGGAAGTACCCGAAGATGACCGCAGCGGACAACGTTCTTGGGTGTGAGGGATTAGTGAACTGATTCATGAGACCACCAGTATGGGTCAAACCTGCTTCTGTCAGAGGTTTATCGGGCTATAGCCCGATAAACCTCTGACAGAACATGATTGCTGGCCCCGGGGGGCGGCGGCAGTCCCGGGACCAGCAGACCTTATGTATGTGTGTTGCGCCCGCCAAAAGCACAGTGACACTGACGGCGTAAGGGTAGCACCGTGGTACGCGCTTGTCACTGAAACTTTATTTCGGTCTCAGAGCCTCGGTCAGCTGACTATGCCTCGGGGAACCTATGATCTCTTGATGCCTAACGCATCGACCGAAGAGCTGCCGACTGGCGACGAGAAACGGGCGGCGGTGCAATCGATGTTTGACACGATTGCCCCCCGTTATGACATGGTCAACCGGCTTATGACAATGCGGCTTGACGTGCGATGGCGTAAGCGAACCATTAAGGATCTAAAACTGAAGCCAGGTTCAGTGGTGCTCGATCTCGCTGCCGGCACTGGAGACTTTTGTGTTGAGCTTTCAAAGATTGGCCACAAACCAGTAGCCATAGATCTTTCTTATGGGATGCTCGCATCGGCTCGGTGTTCGGATCCCCTAGTTCAGGGCGACCTGTTGAAGCTTCCGATCGCTGACAACTCTGTGGACGCCGCGGTTTGTGGTTTTGCGCTACGGAACCTTGTGTCTTTGGAGCCATTCTTTGCCGAACTTCACCGGGTCGTTAAGCCAGGTGGCCGCATCGGGCTGCTTGACGTTTCCAAGCCCGCAAACCCAGTACTGCGAGCCGGTCATCAGTTCTACTTCAATAAGGTCGTTCCCAAAGTGGGTGCGTTGCTTAGTGATGCAAAGGCCTACGCCTACCTACCAAAGTCTGTCAGCTACCTGCCTGAGCCGCCGGAGCTTGTTGCCCTGGTACAGGCCGCTGGTCTGACCGAAGTAACCCATGCTCAGCTAACAACGGGAATAACTCAGCTGATTACCGCCACCAGGCCCTAAACACTGCGGTCTAGGAACCCGGTTTTCGGGTGAAATGAGCCGTAGAACTCATTATGTAGACGGCAGCCTCCTGACCCTTATTGCTGAAGGTTTCGAGCCGATTGATAGGGGTGGCTCCTAACCCTCCAACAGCTGCGCCTACCGCAGGCCAAGGTACTTCGCGCAAGGTCCGCAGCGGTAGCGGACGCCGAGCTCAAGATCGGGTTCCTGGCCGCCCTGTCGTTTCAGTTGTTATCCCGACGTTCAACGAGGCAAGCAACCTGCCAGTTCTGGTCCGCCGACTAGAGAATGTTCTTAACAAGATCCCCTACGAGCTCATAGTCGTCGACGACAACTCCCCCGATGAGACTTGGAAGGTTGGCCAGGAGCTGGCCGAGGAGAACCGCCACATCAAGGTCATCCGACGAATGGACACTCGAGGGCTTTCATCTGCCGTCATGGCCGGTTTCGCAATCGGCCAAGGCGAAACCCTTGCGGTTCTTGATGCCGACCTCCAGCACGACGAACGCATCCTGCCAGAACTCATCAACCTCGTCAGCCAAGGTGATGCAGATATGGCTGTTGGTTCTCGTGAAGTCGACGGTGGAAGCTACGGCAACTTCGCGCCGCACCGTCGCTTTATCAGTTGGGGTGGCGCTCAGCTGGCGAGAACCATGCTTGGTGTCAGTGTCGCAGACCCGATGTCTGGTTTCTTTGTACTTAGTCGCGAGCGGTATGAGTCGGTAGTGGCTTCGGTGAATCCTCGGGGATTCAAGATTCTTCTTGAGTTCTTAGCCAATGGTCCAAAACCTCAAGTTGCTGAAGTCGGCTACACGTTCCGAGATCGCATCCACGGCACAACAAAACTGACAAGCTCGGTGGCAGCCTCATACCTGCTCGCGCTGATGGAACTCTCGTTCGGCCGGTTTGTCACAGCAACATTCAGCGCGTATGCGCTAGTGGGCATTCTTGGCCTGATGATCCGCCTAAGCATTGAAGCCGCCGGTACCGCTATCGGAGTGTCGGCTGCGGCGATCATTGCTCTAGAAGTTTCGATCATCTCAAACTACGGATTCAACAACGTCTTCACGTTCGCGCCATATCGCCATCGCGGCCCCAGCGTCATAAGCGGCCTGATCAAGTTCCACCTCGTGGCCGGATACGGGCTGATAGTAGCTAACGGCGTTCAGTCCTACCTCGCTCAGAGAACGCCAGACACCCTGCTTTGGGACCTCCTAAGCCTTATTGGCGGGGTGTTGATCGCAACAGTGGGCAACTATCTACTGAACTGCTCGATCACATGGAAGGTTCTGCGCAGCTAGGGCTGTCGCCAGGTTCTGATGACCTAGCGACCTAAGCACAGGTCCCTAATGCCCATTCCAACAATCGTCTGTAGCCTCTGAATTGGAGACGGCGCTCTGTAGCCGTTGCGTGTGCAAATGATTAACAAATTTCTTGCTGGCCCAATTGGCCTGCTCATTGGCGTAGCCGCTGCGATCGGCTTAGTTTTCGGCGCCTTTACTTACGTTGTTCAGGCTCGTGACAACAGTGACGCAAAGGCATCTGTTGCCTTGCGACTACACGACGAGGTCGTTTCTTGGCCTAATCACTCTGCGCTACAACGAGAGGCGGTCGCGTCAATCAACGATGCCAGCGGCCAGTCACAAATTCGATCTTCCTTGACGTCTGAGGCATCGCTAATTTCGGTGGAAGCCTCTTCGCTTGGCGATCCAGCATCTGTCGAGATTGTGGCCCGAGCCACCGACGAAGCCACTGCCCTGGCGGCCGTTACCGCCGCTGCAGATCTTGCGATAAACCAGTCGGTCCTGGATCGAGCAGCACCAGTAGAGGCCCAACTGGAGGCCCTGAAAGCCGATCTAGCCACAGCTGTCGCTGATCGTGACGCATTACTGAGCCAGCTTGCGTCGGGCATCGACGACGATGCCCAGCGAGCGGTCGCAACAGCATCAGTAGAGTCCGTGGCCGCAGTTGCGTCGGTCCTTCAGCAAGATGTCGCCCGAATCGAAGCAGATCTCAATTCAAAGGCCTCTCCCCTAGTAGCCATCGGTGACGCTCAAGCAGCGGCACAAACCACGAACGATTTGAACTCTGCATTGGCTGCGGCCGTCGGAGCGTTCTTCCTTAGTCTGTTGGCGTTGTCGATGATTCGAGACAATGACTCTGGAGTCGGCGGCAACCAGACCATCGACCTCACTGATGACAACCGTCGGACCAAGCGAGAACTCTCAGCATCTGAGCCCAATCGGCTCGCCGCATCCGTTGAGTAGGTTCGACGCCCGAATTCGAATCGAGGTTTGGACAGCCTGCCTAATTGCGCTGTCTGCGATCGACACTTCAAGGTTGGGAGCCAGTTCTTTAGTTACCTATGGGTTGTTTGCCTTCGCGGCCGCGTCGATGATGGAGCAGGTACAGATTGGCGCCCCAGTTTGGCGCAAAGCCTCTGCTCCGTCGTTTAGGTGGTTGGTGCTTTGGCTGGCGTGGGCTGCTGGCACCGCAGTGTTTTCTCCAACGGGATCACAAGCAGTGTGGTGGGTGGCTCTCTTTGCCGTTGTCGCTGGTGCGGTAATCGCTATCCATGACTCCAATGGCGAGCTAGGTCTTGCCCGCACACTGCTAGGCGGATTTGTGGTCTTTGTAGCCATCTCGCTGGCGGCGAGAGCGTTGGATCCGGCAACGAACCTCGGCTCCCCTGGGGATCGACTGTCACTGCTAGCGCTGGAAGCGAACCAACTTGTCCGGATCGCTGGCGCAGCTGCCCTGGGTTCTGCATACTTAGCCCTCACTGGAATGCGGTCAGCGTCAATGGGGAGGATCGCTTCAGGCGTTCTCGGCGGGGTCGCGTGTTTGGCTGTTGTTTACGCCGGCGGAAGCAGGACTGGGACAGCGGCTTTGGTGCTGTCCCTGATCGTTTTTGCCATCGCACTGGCTCCTCAGCCAAGACAGAGGACTATCGCTGTTGCCGGCCTGGCCCTAGGGGCCGCAGCCTTAGCTGTTGGCCTGTTTGTAGCGGGGGGCCTGTCGCCGCTGGTTGGAAACTTCGAGGCGATCGCCAGCCGCGAGAGCGAATCCGCGCTTGACCAGTCACGCGAGATTCAGAGTCTTAACGGGCGGCTTGAGATTTGGCCTGAGATCATCGAGGAAGCCAATCTTGTGCCCGTCACCGGCTATGGAATTGGATCGGATCGAGACATCGTCACCACATTGTATGCCCAAGGTCGCATTGGTTGGCTGGCCCAACACACTCATAACCTGTTCCTGCAAGTTCTGCTTACAACCGGTTATGTAGGTCTGATGCTGATGGCGGCTGCCTTGGTTTCGGCCGCCGCTCGATCGTTCTCGGGATCGCCCTTGGGGCCTGCGCTGCTAGTGCTGATCCTGGTGGACGGAATTAGCGAGGCCGCAATTCGGGTTCCAGCCTTTGGTTGGTTTTCCCTGCTCGCGGCGGCGGTAGTTGCCGGTGATCTAGCCAGAACCTCAGCTAATCGCTGAGAATACCGTAGTCACAAGATCGTCGATCTCTTCGACAGCTCGCTCGTAGACCTTCATGCGCTTCTTGTACGGATCGGAAACATCGAAGGCGTATCCACCTAGATAGGTCTGGGGATCTCGCTGATCGTTGATTCGAGTCAAGAAGTCTTCGATGGACTCAGTTCCGCTCACAAGCTTTGCGGCTTCCTTGAGCGGGACGGTCTTGGCCAGAGCCGCACGCTCGAGGAGTGTGATCTCCAAGACGTGACGGGCTTCCATGGTCAAAATCAAGTCTGCAGCCCTAACTGTGTCCAGATCAACCTTGTAGCTGCGGTGCCCGCTAATGTCGACGCCCCGCTGGCCCATTAGGGTCTGGATCTCTTTAGGAACACGATGCTCTGAGCTCAAGAAACCAGAAGAACGAGTGTGAAAGGTGTCGTTGCCAAATCGCTCTCTGGTGAGGTATTCAGCCGTGGGACTACGGCAAATGTTCGCCGTGCACACAAATAAAATTCTACGCCGATTCATGATTAAGCTCCGGTTCGCTTAAACAGAACTCCAACAGTCTTAATCATTATGCGCAAGTCGGTTGAGAAATTTAGGTTCAAGACGTAGGCCAAATCAAGGTGGAGGCCCTGAGCGAGGCCTTCGCTTGAGCGAAGTCCGCTTACCTGGAATGCACCAGTTAGGCCAGGTCGGACGACGTGGCGGGGGTGATGAATGATCCCGTCTCGCTTGGCTACGTATCGCATTTCGGGCCTCGGGCCCACAATGCTCATGTCGCCGCGGAGAACATTCAGAAGCTGTGGTAGCTCGTCAATGCTTGCGCTGCGCAAGAACCTGCCGAGGTTTGTGTGACGAGGGTCGTCAGCAGACTTGTGAGTTTGACGACGATCTTCACCTGCAAAGGAGGCGCCATCGGGAGAAGCTCGACGATCGTGGCGCATGGTTCGGAACTTCAACATGTTGAATACCTCGCCCTCGCAACCGATCCGTTCCTGGGTTAACAGGACACCCCGGCCAAGCATTAGGCGAACTGCAAGCCATGTTCCGAGCAACACGGGCGATAGCAAAGTCAATGCTCCGACGGCGACGAGAATGTCGAAAGGCCGCTTGAACATGACTTCATAGACGCTCCGGTCGCGAACGAAACGCTCGTCTCCGAGGACCACTACTTGTCCGGTTGATTTTTGGTCTAACTCTGAGTGAGTTGTACTCATTTGCCGCTACGCCTTATGCCTTACCCGCACCTACCCACCACCGAGAGTACTCGGATATGTGAGACTATTGCAGATCTAGATGGTGTTAGGGCAACACTGCCCATCCCCCAACTTTAGAAGTTTCCGTTTCCGCCTTTAAGAGCAGAAATGCACTTTGTTGTGGGCCACTTGGCCCTTATGAAAAACAATATCGGATGTGCTTCTTGTCATGTGTTGATGGTTCGCTTAAACCCTGCCGGTTTTGTCTGAATGAATCTCTTGGTTTCTACAACCGCAACCACCACCAACATCCAATCCAGTCCTCGTCTTAGCGAACCGGCTTCAGTGATTGAAAATAGAAGCATGTAACTGATCATCAAGATCGGGAACATTCCGGCGGTGCCAGGAATGTCACGCAAGTGGTGAATGGATCTGAGCAAGCCGCGGGCTGTTACCAGCATCCAAAGGCAAAGGCCAACAAACCCGATTACAAGCAGATACTCCAAAAAGGCGTTGTGAGCTGTCGGAGGAGTCCAGTCATGGGAAACCCAGATTTCATGGGCCGGGCTTCGATAGCCGCCCCAGAAGGCTGACCAACCGTGACCTAGCCAGAATCTCTCTCCAATTGGCACAAGAAGGTCTCCCCACAGGATCGTGCGCCCCGTAAGGGTGATATCGCGATCTAGTAGATCGGTGATGAGCGGAAGGTTCGCAGTAGCAAAGAGGAAGCCGAACAAACCTGCAGTTACTTCGCTAACCAAAACCGCACCGAACAATTGCTTCCGTGCTCGGAACGTGCTGAAGATAAACCAGAGCACATTGATCAGAATCAGACTAAGCAGCGACGTTTTTGATCTGGTGCCGAGCACGAGGCCAAAAGCTCCAAACCAAAACAGGATCGCGATAAATCGCCATCGGCGATTGCCCATGAGGAACTGAAACGAGAGACACCCCAAAACCATCAACTGACCAAGCACGTTTCGGTTTGTGGTGGCGCCTAGATACTGGGTTCCGTCGAAGTTCTTGCCATAGGCGGGCAGGCCCATTACGAAGACCCAGTTAAGTGCGACGGCAAACATCATCACTAACGCAACGGTGAACAGAATCTCGTCAAGTTCGAATCTGGCAACGAAGTAAACGCCCAGTAATGTAGTCAGGGTCACTGCAATGGATCGGCGGAAGCTTGTGTTGGGGTCAACGCTCCAGACTGCCGAGAACAGAATTATCAGTGACAGCAGCACCAGGGGCAGCTCGGCGATAACCAAGTTCCCCATTACGCCTCGGTCCTTCAGCGAGAACACAAGCAAAGCACCAACAAGAGCCATAAAGACCACGATGACAAACGGGCCGCCTGAGGACGCGTTAGTCCCGTCAACGTCTGTTACGAACCATTCGTTCGGCAGACCAACTGTAAGGAAGGCAATGGCAAAGAACGCAAGCGAGCGTTCCAGGAAGCCGGGCCGACTTATGAAACGGGGCCGCTTGGTCGGCGGTTGCGAGGTATCGCTTAAGCGGACCTCAGCGATCGTCACGACTGGCCGGTGCCGTAATAGGCATAGGCATCGCGGCGGCCAAAGATTCCGCCTGCAGGCCGTACCTTATTCATCACCGCTCCAACAAGCGTTGCGCCTGCTCGGTCAAGATCGTCTCGAACTCTCAACAAGTCGCTGGTCTCGGTGCGACGTGAGTCGACTACCACGATTACGCCGTCGGCGTATCGGGAAGCGGTCACAGCATCGGCCGTGCTCAGTACCGGCGGAGAGTCAATTAGGACGTAATCAGCATGAGTTCTTAGGTCCTTAATTAGCCGCTCAAACTGTGATGAACCTAGGAGTTCTCCAGGGTTTGCAGGAGGAGGTCCGGCTGGAACAAAGAACAGTCCAGTCACACCCTCAACCTCGCGCAGATTCATAACTTCTTCACGACCGGTCAAGAAGTTCGACAGCCCGTCTGTGTTGGGAACGTTAAGGATCAACTCCATAGTTGGCCTGCGCATGTCGGCGTTAACCAGCGCAACTTTCTTGCCACTTTGGGCAAGCGCTGCGGCCAAGTTGGCACTAACCACACTCTTACCTTCACCAGGAAAAGCTGAAGTCATCAGGAATACCTGACCGTCAGTTGATGCCGCTGCAAACTGAATGCTTGATCGGAGTCGACGAATTGATTCCCTGGCTTGAGCCAGCCGCGGCTTGCGGTCGTTGATAAGCATCACCGCGGCCGCTGGTCCACCGCGGTTACCAAGACCAAAGGTTGGAACTGAGCCCAGAACCTTTGATCCAAGTGCGAGGGAGACATCGTCTTCGTCCCGGGCGGTTGCGTCAAGGCGCTCTACCAGGAAGGCAACTGCGGTTCCGAATAGAAGGCCAGCAATACCAGCTGCTATCCAGACGGCAGTTTTTGGTATACCGCTTGGACTTGTTGGAACAGTGGCCTGGCGGATCACCGAGGCAGCATCCTCGGCAGATGATTCACCGATTCGTTCTTGCTGAACTCGTGTCTGTAACACTCGCAAGTTGGAGGCAACGGTGTTTAGGTCAGAGATAACCCTGCTGCGATTTGTGGCGTTGTCGTCTAACAGCTGATCTTTGATTGCCGTTGTGAGCGTGGCATCGCGAGAAATTGTCAGCCGCTCATCGGTCAGCGAATTCAGCTCGGCAGTGAGCTCTTCAATCACAGCTTGATTCATCTCGATCTCGGTTTCGATCGGAGCGATTCTGGAAGCGTAAATCGCCTTGTCTGCTGCGACTCTCTGCTGTGTGTAAGCCGTCGCGTATTCATTGACGATCGCAGCCGCTTGCTCAGGGTCTGCATCTCGCCGTTCAAGGAACAGGACTCGGCTGGTGGGCAAGAACTCGACGTCGGGCTCAGGAAGAACGTCGAGACCAACGCTCAAAGACTCTGCGACAGCTGCCCTGACCTCATCCCCAAGGATCTTTTCAGCCTCGAGGTCCATGTTTGGACTCGCCGGGTTTCCGTTATTTGAGCCCGAAACACTAGGAAGCACCTCGACAGTGCCGTTGGCTACATACATAGGCGTCTGTCGGCTGGTGCCAGCAATGGCTAGCAGCAAAATTGCAAGCGCAGTACCAATTACAACCCACTTGCGATTCTTGATCGCCTCGATGTAGTCCTCGAGTGTTGTGACCTCATCTTGCGCCGCTCTGTTTTCGATCACTTGGTTCGCTCAGCTCTCTTAGTTTTACTGGTGCCTGCGGCGCGATTTCGCTCCATTGGACATTTGCATCGCACCAAAGCCCGAAGCTACTAAGAGTAGCGACAATGCAATCCACAGACCAGAGGCATTTGACTTACTGGACTCAACAAAAGCCAGGTCAGGCGCACTATTTTCAACCGTACCTGAGTCAGTTGTCACAACTGGTGAATCATCAACCGCTGGTGCCTCTGGAGGTGGACCAATCGTCGTTGGCGTCAAGCCGTTTGCTGGGGCAAAGACTGACGGGGCCGTAGTGGGAGTTCCGGGTGAGGTCGGGGCCCCCGAAGGCGATGGGTTAGACGATCCAGCGGGATCTCCAGGTGTTGGACCAGAAGACGGCACCGCAGGAGGGTTAGGGCCGCTCGGGCTCGGGTTAGCCGGAGCGGGAGCAGCTACCTCTGGCTCATCAGAGTTTGGTTCTGGAGCAGCGCCTTCAGACGTTGGAGGTGAGGTCTCTGCCGGAGCGCCACTAGTTGGCGCATCAGTGGCAGGTGCCGCAGTTGTAGGTGCAGCGGTGGTAGGTGCAGCAGTCGTAGGTGGTGTAGTCGATGGTGGAGGTTCAGAACCATCGGCCCGGAACTCATGAGCACCGATGTCGGGAGCCCCACCCTGGATACGGGCGCGGCCGACGAAGTCTGTCTTGATCGGAGCTGGGATCTGGGTGGCGCCAGCGTCAATGGCTGGGGAACCACTGATCAGGTCGAAGTTCGATGCAGTTGCCTGCGTTGAGGCGTTGTTAACAACCGGAGTGCCGGTCTGCAGATAAATGTCATTCCCGCTCACGTTTGGATTCTGATCACCTACGTACATGTTGTTGGTGAAGGTGATGCCGCTGGAACCGACGTTGAACACCGGGCGGATTCCGGGCCGAGCAAAAATCAAGTTGTTTGCAAAATGCACGTCGCTTGACTGGTAAGCGAACATCTCGCCGCCGTCCTGGGCTATCCGCGGTGTCCGAAGGTTGTGGTAGGCGGTGTTGTTGAACACGTCAACGCCCGAACTCTTGAAGACGTTTAGCGCTCGTCCGCCGTTGTCGATGCAAATGTTGTCTGCAATCAGTGTGCGACCGTTGTAGCCCGTGATGTCGAAGCGATCAACGATCACGCAGTTGCCGTCAGTAATTTCACCAGAAGGGCTGACTCGTTTGTTCTCGTTCCTATAAACGAGGTTGCCCATTGCGTAGTTGGAGTAACCGTTGCCGTCGTTTCCGCCAGCAATATTGTGGAACTCAAAGAACGAAATTCCCGAGTGCTGATTGCGTTCCAGGTAGGCGTTCTCCCAGATCACGTTGTTGCGCACGTCAAGGTGGGAGGCTTCGAAACCGACAACACCGCCAGCGCCGTAGTTGTGGATGTTGTTGTTGTAAACCCGGATGTGGTGTGAACCAGTGAAGGCCACAACACCGGCACCTGGCCAAGACCCGTCGACGTGGTTTTGATCGGGGTTGCCAGCAAATTCGATGCCGGAAAGTTCGATGTACTGGGCGCCCTGTTCAAACTGGATGCCGTTGCTGTTGAACTGAGTAATAACAGGCTTCTCTCCAGGGAAAGCTGTAATTCGAATCCAGGCATCAGGGCGGCCGCCGTTTCGCATCGTTAGCGACTCGTTGTAAGTTCCGCCCATCAAGAACAGGGTTTCACCGGCCTGAACGTTGGAGATTCCGTGCGCCACTGTCTTCCACGCATCGTTTGGTGACGTTCCACCGTTGCCGTTGTTTCCAGACGGTGACACGTACTTGCCGGCAGGGAAAGACGTTTGAGCCTGCTCGCCCAAGACGTCAAACCACGAACGCTGCTCTTCGGGAGCCTCAGAAACGCCAGGAGCATCATCGGCAACGCTGACACCAGGACTCTCCGTTGTAACCGAAGGTTCAACCGAGGCTGAATTTTCTGCTCCGAAGGAACACCCAGCTAGTGTAAAAACCACTAGCAAAAGCGAAAACCATGCTAAATTGGCCCGGATTCGGGCGCGGGGGATTCCCTCATTCATGATCTTCACATCGGCCAGTTTGCTTTGATCTTGAGGTAAAAGTCTGGTCACCCCTGTTAAATGGCCTACACGTTGATTGGTTAAATATGCCCAACCCAGTGCGACTACTTCTTGTTGCCCACAACTGCTCTCCAAGCGGCGGATCTGAAGCCCGCTCATCGTTTGAGACGGCCGTCCACTTAGGGCGCCAAGGTGTCGATGTGACGGTTCTCCGTAACGGGCTGGACCAGACTTCACCGATTGACCCCAACTCGGTGGAGACGCCCGAAAATGTCAATTTTGTGTCAATTGATATTGCCCAGCGTCCTACTGACAGCAAACTCCCAGTGATGCCATATGTGGTGGTGCGCTATCAGCAATGGTTAAGAACTGCGTTGAAGCGAGCTCGAGAGATGCATCAGCGGGAACCCTTTGATGTGGTCCATCACCTCAGTTGGTCAAGCCTTATCCAAGGTTCTCCGTTTCATAAGCTGGGTATCCCGTTTGTCATGGGACCAGTTGGCGGCGGGGTCAAGGCACCTGAGGCCTACATGAGTGAGCTCCAGCACCCGAGGGGTGAGCAGATCCGCAACCGAGTTGTCGATCTGATGCGTTTCAACCCGACGACGCGATCTGTTACTTCAAACGCCGCCTTCATGGTTGCCACCAACCCCGAGACGGCTGAAGTTTTGAAGAAGATGGGGGTGGCAGATTGTCGTGCCCGATTCGACGATGCCGTCGGGGACTCCGAACTGCGTGACTCCCCCATCAAACAAAGCACCGACGGACCACTGCGTGTTATGTGGATGAGTCGGCTCTTAGAGCGAAAGGGGTTGGGGATGGCGCTTGATGCCATCTCCGAGGCCAACAAGAAGGCGCCCGTAGTTCTTACTCTCATCGGTGATGGTCCAGACCGAGAACCCAACGCGGACAAGATCAAAGATCTAGTTGATCGCTCTCTTCTAATTGACCTCGGGTGGTCCGAGCAAGACCGCATCGACGAGGCCTTCGAGAACAACGACATCATGCTCTACAACTCATTGAGGGACAACGGATCAGCCCCCCTCCATGCTGCCAGCCGTTGGGGTATGCCCGCAGTTGTTCTTGACCATCAGGGCCCGGGCTTCATAACTGACGATTCGTGGGCAATCAAAGTGCCGTTGTCCAATCCGCAGCAGTCGGTTAGAGACCTGGCCGAAGCCATGGTGACTCTTGCCTTAGACCCGCAGCTCAGAGTGGAGATGGGCAAGGCTGCACTTGCCCAAAGCCACAAGAACCGATGGTCAGACTGGGCTGAGTACTTGGACGGGGTTTACCAGCAGCTACGTGATGCAAGCTAGCTAGTCAGACGGTGCGCGCCGGCCCATCTGCTCCAAAGTCTTCTGGAAGAACAGCCTCGGCGAATAGAAGAAGCTCTTGCCGCCAAACTTAACAAAGTCCAGCATTCGGCGATCCAAAAGCGCCGCCCCCGCTCTGCGGAACGAATGTCGACTCCGAATGTTCTGGTCAAACAGGAATCGCTTCCATTGTGGTTGCGCGGCTTGAGCAGCTTGCCACTGTTCAAAAGTGGGCTCTACCTCACCAGCATCCAAAGCGATGATGCAATCACGCAGATAGTTCCAGCCGTGAAACTGGGCGGCAAAGTTCTGGGCCGAATCCGAGCCGTCGTGGATCCTAAATCCGAACAGTCGACTGGTCTGGGTTAGACAAAGAACTTCTCGTCCGATCAGCGCACTGAGTCCAACATCCATAGCCGAGCCAAACCGAGCCTCGAACCCACCTGCGTTTATCGCAGCCTGCTTGCTGAAGATCGTTGCTGGGAAGCAGTACTGAACCGGAACGCTGCCAGCCTGCATTGAGCGCCACTCTTCAACTGTGGTCGGGCCGAGGTCCATGCGACCAAGGAATCTAGGCGCATCTGGAGGTCCACCGATTCTCTGCACCCACGTGCCAAGCGCGCCCAGTCCAGGGTTCTCGTTGAAGATAGAGATTGCCTCGTCAAAACGATTTCCAAGGATGATGTCGTCGTCGCCCATGAAGTTGATCAGCGGAGTCTGGCATTCCTCGAGAGCACGTTGATGAGACTCGTCAACCGGAACGCGAGGTTCGATCTCTACCACTTTGGTTGGGCCGTGCCAGGCCTCGACTAGGTCAGAAATTGCTGGCCAAGTCTCGGGTGAAGCTTCGTTAAGAACCAGCTGCAGCGTCGGACCCTGGGGCGTATGTTCCAATAGCGACTCGATTGCAACTCTCATGTGTTGAGGCCGGTTGACTGTACAAATATTGATCGTCAGGTCAGAAAGCGTGAACCCTGAGGGTTCTACCGGGGTTTGATTTGGCAAGTCACTTGAGTCAGACACCAGTTGATTATCTCAGCCTTAGCCAAAGGACTGAGGGACGGTGATTTCTCACCTAACGTGTATTGGCTATGGCTTCAATTCTCTGGCTTGCTGGCCACTACTTCCGTCCAGCGGACAATGGTATGTATCGCTACAGCCTCGACACCACCGACGCAGTTGCCGAACTGGGTCACGACGTCACGCTTCTTGGCCGGCGCCGCACCGACGGCGAGCCGCTTGAAGTACCTGACAATTGGATCTTGCTGGAACCCCGCAACCCGTCCATGATCCGCAAACTCGCCAGCGTTAAACATCCTGTGAAGGTCATGGAAATCTGGGATACCGACTACGAGGAGGCTGTTAAGGAAGCGCTTAGCTCGATCCAGCCAGATCTGGTCGTGTTTAATCATCTACGAGTGGGAGCTGCCATCGACTCAATCGGCGACGTTCCGAGTTTCTACTTTTCCCAGAACGATGAAGTGATGGTCCGCAAGAAAATGTTGGCCGAAGCGACGGGAGCAAAGAAGCTGGCGTTCACGGCAGACCTTGCGAAGCTCCGAAAGCTCGAGAACCGACTTCTAGGCGAATGCGCTGGGGTAAGTGCGATCAGTGAGGCCGACGTCGAATCGCTCGGGGTCAGAGGTGGCGCCGGCAAAACAGTATTGTCGCTGCCTATCTACAAGGGCCACAGACTGGAGAGCCGAACCATTAGCGAGGCCACCCCTCGCAGGATCGCAATTATTTCCACCTTGTTCTGGGACGCGAAGATTGGCAACCTGATTGAGGCTCTGGAGGGGCTGAAGCCGCTCACTGACGAGGGCATCGAACTGACTGTGTTTACCGGCGGCTATCCCCCACCCGCTGAAATCATGGATGCCCACCCAAATGTGAAGTTTGAGGGATATGTCCCGGATTTTCAGGCTGCGTTAGATCAATGCCGTGTTGGCCTTGTGTATGAGCCCGTCGGCGGTGGGTTCAAACTAAAGACTTTGGACTTCATCTTCAATAGGGTCCCTCTGGTGATTGGCAAGGGATCGGCCGACAGCCTTCCGCTGACGGCCGGGACCAACATAATTGAGGTTGAAAACCGCGACGGAATAGCGCCTGCCATCAAAGACATCATCGATGACTTGGACGCGTTGAACCGAATTCAGAACTCGGCTTATGAGGCGTGTCGTGAGAGTTTCAGCCTTGATGCTCTACAGCCTTTGGCCGACGCGCTTGGCGCCGCCGCCAACTCAGGTGGGACCTAGTCGGCGATCTTTGGGCGCTGCTTGATCATGCCCCAAACAAATTGAGGGTGACCAAGCAAGTAGCGCTTCCATAGCCGCTTTGGCTCTGTGGCCAATCTGAACAGCCACTCGAGACCACTCTTTTGCATCCAGGTTGGAGCCTGCTTGGTATTTCCACTGTGGAAATCAAAAGCGGCCCCTACGCCGATCATCACACGAGCATTGATCTTGTTGACGTGAGCATCCATCCACCACTCCTGCTTAGGCGTCGACAGTCCAACCCAAACAATGTCGGGGTTCAGATTGTTGATCTCAGCAATGATCGCCGCGTCTTCTTCGTCGGTGAGTGGCCGAAACGGCGGGCAATGGGTGCCCACTACCTTGAAGCCTGGGTAGTCGGCTTCAAGCCGCTTACCCAGCTCGTCGGCAACGCCGGGTCCGGCGCCGTAAAGATAGTTAGTCCAGCCCTTGCGCGCCGATTCTTCGCAAAGCGCAAGCATCAGATCAGGGCCATAGGTCCGCTCACAGGTCTCCACGCCCGCCTTCTTGCAGCACCACACAAGTGGCATGCCGTCAGGCGTACTCATTCCAGAGCGGTTGTGGATGTCCATGAGTTCTGAGTCATGTTGTGACTCAACAACTCCGTGGACGCTAGTAACGGTGACATAGGTCCGGGCGTCGTCAGCGATGAAGTTTCCGATGACCTCAACGGCGGTCGGAATGTTCACTGCGCTTATGTTGACACCTAAGACATCGACCCTCTGGTGAGCGGGCTTGGTTTCCATCATCTAATTAGCCTTTGGAGGCAAGAACTTGGTCATAGACCCAGGCGTAGGTCTTTTCCATGCCAGTGCGAAGGGAGATTGAGGGCTCCCAGTTCATGACCTCTTTGATGAGTGTGTTGTCGGAGTTACGGCCGCGAACGCCTTGAGGCGCAGTCAGGTCGTGGTTTCGAGTCACTTCGATGCCAGCAATATCGGCGACCATGTCGACCAAACCGTTGATGCTGATTAGCTCTGACGAACCAATGTTGATGGCGTCGTTGAAGTCTGATGCGAGCAGTCGCATCGAACCCTCCACGCAGTCATCGACGTACATGAAGCTGCGAGTCTGCAGACCGTCGCCCCAAACTTCGATGGTGTGGTTGCCCGAGATCTTGGCCTCGGCGACCTTGCGAGCGATTGCTGCTGGTGCCTTTTCGCGGCCGCCGGTCCATGTGCCTTCTGGGCCATAGACGTTGTGGTAGCGGGCGTAGCGAGTTTCCATGCCGTAGTCCTCACGGAAGTGGCGACACATGCGCTCACTGAAAAGCTTCTCCCAGCCGTAGCCATCTTCGGGCAAAGCGGGGTATGCGTCAGACTCCGCAAGCGCAATAACGTCGGCGTCGGTCTGCTTGTCACCGTTGTAGACACACGCTGAGGACGCATAGAAATAGCGGCCTACGCCAGCGTCTTTCGCTGCCATCAGCAAGTGGGTGTTGGTAAGGACGCTAAGCATGCAGAGCGCCTTGTTATTTTCAATGAACCCCATGCCGCCCATGTCTGCAGCCAGGCAGTAGATCTCGTCCATGCCATCGGCAGCCTTAATGCTGGCTTCTTTTTCCGACAGGTCTAGTTCGAGGTTCTCCGCTTCAGAGTGCACCTGGTACCAGTTGTCAAAGCTCTTGACGTCAACTGACCGGACTTCGTTTCCTTCTTTAAGCAAGCGATCAACCAAATGGCCACCAATAAAGCCGCCGCCGCCTGCAACCAAAATCTTCTTGCTCATCTAAGTCTTCTCTTTCTAATTCCGATGTTCTCGGACTGTTTCTGGGGTATATCCAACCTAGACCTGACGCTAATCGGGACGGCCAAACATCTGGCTCACCTGGATTGGGTAATAATCCACCATCGGCACGTTCGCGGGAAATATGACGTTTTCATTGCGTAAGATTGGTTGGTTGCCAGTCTCGTGATAACACTGGGTTGGCATCAAGGCGGGAAAGACCAGGCGAATTGTTTAGTAATAGTGTGCAGAGCCGTCGTAAACGGTTCAGATTTTGGAAGCTGCGCGTCGGCGACCTAATCGCAATGGCGACGATATGGAGCGGGACCCTCGTTTGGGCCAACATCACCGACGTCGAAACGCGCACTGATTTACAAAGCTGGATACTTGTGGGGGCTGTTTCGCTTGCGACTGGACTAGCCCTTCAGCGTTATGACCTGTATTCGGAGCCCACTGCTCCACGAACCGACGAAATCGCAGGATTGACTCGATCTGGTGTTTTCGGCTCGGCAATGATGGCCGTAACCGCTGCGTTTACAGACTTTCAGCTGGGCGCCGCAGAGATCATCATTGGAACAGTGCTTTCGATAACTGCCCTCCTACTGGGGCGCGGGGTTCACCGGGCGCTTAAAGACCAAATACGCACCGACTCCAAGGCCCGAGTGGTAATTGTGGGCGTCGGAGCCGAAGCCCATGAAGTCGCCGAACTCATCCAGGACCACCCGGAAAGTTCGCTAGAGCTGGTTGGTGTAATTGGAGACCTAACCATCGCTGGCCAGCACGGTCTCGGTTCGGCCTGGCTCGGTCCGGTAGAGCGAACTGCCGAGTTGATGCGAGCCCACTCTGCCGCGGCCGCTGTTGTTACTCCCACCGGGTTCAGGTCTGAACAGTTCGGGCAGATAACAAGAAACCTTTTCGCCAACGGCTACGACGTCTATCTTTCCACGGGGATAACGCGCACCCATGCCGGATCTTACGGAATACGGTCGGTAGCCCATGAGCCTCTGGTAGTGCTTACAAGACACCAAGCACCAGGGTGGACCCATCGCATCAAGCGGGTTATGGATGTCGTTGGAGCTTTAGTGGCCCTGGTGCTAGCTGCGCCAGTATTTGTGCTGACTGCGCTGGCCATAAAGCTTGAAGATCGTGGACCGGTGTTCTTCATGCAAACGCGTGCAGGCCTAGACGCTGAGATGTTCGGCATGATCAAGTTCCGCTCTATGGTCATTGACGCCGAGGCTCAGAAGGCGAAGCTGCAAGAGGAAAACGAGCGCAGCGGCCCGTTGTTCAAGTTGTCTCGCGACCCTCGGATCACCAGGGTTGGACGCTTCATCCGCGATCTTTCAATCGATGAGCTACCTCAGCTAATAAACGTCCTGAAGGGCGACATGAGCCTCGTCGGGCCTAGACCTGCCCTACCAGAAGAAGAAGCAGCTTTCGACGGCGAGCTAAGAGCCCGCTTCAACATCCGTCCCGGCATTTCTGGCCTCTGGCAAGTTGAGGCCCGTTCCAATGCAAGCTTTGCTGCCTACCACCGCTTGGATCTGCACTATTTGGAGAACTGGAGCCTTGGCCTCGACATCAGGATTCTGATGGCAACTGTTGCTCAGGTAATTGAAAGCGTGTTCCTACTGCCGCTGAAATTCCTAACAAAGGGTCGCGGAGTCGACACAATCGCTGATGCCGATTACGGAGTGGTGTTAGACCTCCGTGAACCCAACCTAGAGCCGGAAAATCTAGTCCGAACGGCCCCCACAACCGTGGGTAGCACCGCTCAAACTACCCATCCCCACTAGCCGCGAAGCTGGTTGTAACATCTAGGGGTGTTTGGGCAAGTGCATGCCCACGCGATTGAAACCGAGGACTAATGAACGAGGCAACAGTCGGTCAAGAATTGGATCTTGGCGACTACATCCAGATACTGCGGCGACGATGGAAGTGGGTTCTGGCCTCCCTCGTTCTTTGCGGCGGACTTGCGACTGTTCTCACAACAACGGCGACTCCGTCGTACTCAAGCACGGCCAAGGTCGGCTTGAGGCAATCTGCAGCTACCGATGCTCTGGACTCTTCTTTTACGAATACCCAAACCCTTAGTCGGGAACTGACTAACGAAATCAACTTTGCTCAGGGCGATGCCGTCGAAGACGCTGTAATAGCAGCCCTTGGCGAACTGCCTAACGTCACTATCACTGGAGACTCAACCGCTGACGTCCTCAACTTTCGTTCCCGATCAGCTACACCTGAAGCAGCCGCAATCGAAGCCAACGCTTGGGCTGACTCATACGTTGCCAGACGTCAGGCTGAAGCTCAACAAAGCATCGACAGTGCAGTTGCCCAGCTCAACGACCGATTGATCACTTTACGAGTGCAGCGTCAGACTCTACGCGAACCGCTTGACGAACTTCAAGACAGGATTGCTAACGCAATCACCGATGAGCGCAGAGCACAACTTCAACGAGAATACGATCGCGAACTATCGGATCTTGGACCCGAGCTTCAGGTGGTCGATGCTCAGGTGAATGCTGTTGCAGCCGGAATAACCAATCTTGAAATCAGCGGCGAGTTGCAGAGCCTTGGCACTGCGCAGATCATTCAGAAAGCGTTCGCCCCCGTCGGCAAGTCAAACGCCCCGCTCAGCCGGAATCTGCCACTAGGGCTGATTCTAGGATCCATTCTTGGCGCAGGTGCAGCCTTACTTGCAGAGAACTTGGACCGTTCGATCAAGACCGTTGACGATTTGCGAGCTCTCACCTCAGTTCCAGTTCTGGGATCGGTGCCCTCTGCTGGCAAGTATGTAACCGAAGACGAGTTAGCCCTTTCGGCGTTGAACAACCCCGAGGGTCCAATTGCCGATGGTTACCATCAGATCAGAACGGCGCTGCAGTTCTCATTCTTAGCCAAGGACATCCAGTCTTTGCTTGTTACCAGCGCAAACCAGTCAGAGGCCAAGACCACAACGTCTTCCAATCTTGCTTCGTCTATGGCCGCTGTTGGCACCAAAGTGGTTCTTGCGGACGTCGATTTTCGACGACCGCGCATCCACCAGGTGTTTGGCTGCGATGCAGTTCCCGGGTTGTCAAACCACCTTGTAGACGGCGTCCCGTTACATGAGTTGGTTCTACACGTCGATGAGGCCGACGGAAACCTTGTAATCATGCCCTCGGGCTCTCCACCCCCAAGTCCTGGCGACTTTGTTGGCAGTCCGGCCTTTGTTGACGTGATCCGCCTCATGGAAAAAGAGGCCGATCTTGTTGTGTTCGACGCTCCCCCTGTGCTGCCTGTAGCAGACGCTTTAACGATTGCTCGAAATGTGGATGCCGTGTTAGTGGTGGCATTCGCGGGCAAAACAACTCAGGACCAATTGGCAAGAGCAATAGGCAACTTGGAGCAGGTTGGAGCTGAACTTGCAGGAGTTGTGCTTATTGGTGTCAAGCATGATCCGGTCTACGGTCGATACGGCTACCGATATGAGGCTGGAATTGAGAAACAAGAGAAATCATTGGTTTCACGACTACTCCGACGAGATTAGTCTTTCTTCATTACCACTCCTGGTGGTAGCTTGTATCAGAGGGCGTCTGGCGGACGAGGTCAAGGGAACATAATGGCGGCAAGTACAAGGGTGACATCTCCGACGATGTTGCGATTCAGAACAGGCGTTCTCGGTGCGATTGATATTTCGGCCTGGGTGATCGCCCTCGGATGTGCCTCAGCGGTGCGCTTCAGCATTGCGGGCAGAATTCCAAACTGGGGTGCCTTGGCTGTTCTGGCTCTGATTGCCGGCGCGATCCAAGTTTTCTTGTCTCTGTTCGTGGTCAAAGGTCTAGGCAGATTCCGCATCGGGTCAGTCGACGAAGCGGAAAGTCTTGTTCTGAGCTGGGCGGCCACGGCTGTGCCGGTCGTGGGCATCAACTACCTCCTATTAGATCGTCCTGTACCCACTAGCGCTTTGATCACTGCCCTTCCAATGGTCTTGATGTTCATGTTCGGAATCAGGTTTGCCTGGCGCCGCATCGCCGACCGCTATCGCCGACCTGACCAAGATGACAACAAGTTTCGGGTTGTTGTGTTTGGTGCTGGTGAGGGTGGTGAGCAGATTGTTCGTTCGATGTTGCGTGACCCGGATTCGGCTTATGTCCCGGTTGCTTTGTTGGATGACTCCGCTTCTAAGGCTCGCCGAGAAATTATGGG
>CALAJQ010000012.1 GCA_937922785.1 uncultured Acidimicrobiales bacterium | reverse complement strand
ACCCTCTGATAGAGCGGCAAATCAATACTGTCATAGCGCCTGAGTATGGTTATTTCTATGGCAGGTGAGTCCCAAATCGGGTTCGAATTGAAGGTGGCGGGCGAGATGTTCGCCGGTCTGGAGCAGTACATGGCTGCTGCCCCGGCCGACGAAGCCACCATCGGTTTACTCTCCCAATTTCGGCGCCGAATCTCGGCCTCTGAGTCCCGAGTCTTGGCCGACATGAAAGCTCGCGGCAACTCTGATCGCAACAACGAGTCGGCCGCTCGAGCCACCGGTGCCTCCAAACTCCAAGCGCGGCGTGCAGCTGCCCGCGCCGCGGCGGTGGAGAAGAATCGAGACCTGAGTGACGCTCTGGCCGAAGGCGACATTGGCGAAAGTCAGCTCGACGCCATTGCGATGGCATCTGACCAGACCAACGGGGCTGGCGCCAACTCAAACGAACTGCTTGATCAGATCAAAGCTGCCGGGCCCGACAAGGCCAACGCCGTTGCCCGGCAGTGGGTCGACGAACAGAAGTCTCAAGACGAACACGATGCCCGGTATGACCGACAACGTCGCCGGCGCAAGGTCTCACGCTTCACCACAAGCCGCGGCACCGACGCTGTAATGCCCGAGGGCGACACGGAAATCACCGACCGAATCATGGACCTCATCTCTGCCCGGGCCGACGAGCTCTACAAAGCTGACGGCGGCCGCAAACTGCCCGCCTCCCAACACCCCCGCACCCACGATCAACGAATGTTTGACGCATTCGTCGAACTGATGACAGGGACACACAACACAAAAGCTGCCGATTCAGACGGAAGTCCTGGTGGCGATCGCAGTAGCGGCACAACATTCCACGTGATCAGCTACGCCGAGGACTGGACCGACGACGGCCCCTCCAAAGCTTTCAGCCTGGACGGCCGCCGCTTGCCAACCAAGCTGTTGAACAAGCTCCTTTGCCATTCATCCTTTGTCGGCACCCTGCTAAGCGGCCACGGCGAAGTGCTCTTCCACGGACGCAACAAACGGCTAGCAACCCCAGCCCAGTTCCGAGCCCTCGTCGCCCGAGATCGCGGCTGTGTGCAATGCGGAGCCAGCCCAGGGCGCTGCCAGGCCCATCACGTCACCCCATTTCACGCTCCCAAGGCCGGCAAGACCAACATCGACGAAATGGCGCTCGTGTGCCGCAGTTGTCACACCGAACTCCACGACAACAACCAAACGCTCTATTGGATACTCGCCCCACCCAATCGAGGGCCTACGCGCATCTGGAAGCCCAGGCCCGCTACCGCCGATGAAATCGCAATCAAACGACATGCGGCCTAGGACCCGCGCCCAACGCCAAGCTTGTGCCCTATAGCGAGTTTGCGAACCCGTTGATGTCTCTTTGGGTTGCCCGATACACATCAGGCATCGCGTCCAGCGCCAAACAATCACCAGCGTGACAGGTGCCGTTAACTGTTCGGCTGACCGACGGAACCCCGGCCAGACCCAACTTGCGGTAGTAAGCAAGACCTTCGTCGCGCAACGGATCCAACTCGTTCACCGAAATCACATGCGGCGGCAAACCTGTCAACTCGGCCACGTCCGCGTGATAAGGCCACGCCAACGGGTTAGTAGCGTTCTCGCCCGACGGGTCATAAACCCTGGCCAGCGCACCCATGTTGGTGACGTTCAGGAAGTAGTCGTCGTTCTCATACAACGAAGGCAACGCTGGATCCTTCTCGGCATAGCCACCAAAGATGTACGGGCACTGCGCGTAGACTCCGTCAATTACCGAAACCCAGCCCTGTTGTTTGGCTTTCAGCGTTGTGGCCAACGCCAAGTTGCCACCACCAGACTCGCCCGAAATCACAATTTTCGAAATGCCAAGATCGTTTCGGTTCTCGTTAACCCACTGCACTCCCGCCGCACAATCGTTCAACCCAGCAGGGAACGGGTGAGGGCCCAACGCTCCCCCACCATTACGGAACTCAACGCCAACCACTACCAGTCCGGTTGCGGCAAGCTCGTCGCGCCAGCGCACGTAGCCAACGTCGGATGCTTGAAGAATGACCATGCCCCCTCCATGGGTGTGCACAACACACGGAAGCGGCCCGTCCATATCAACCGGCTGGTGGATGTAGAGATTGATGTCGTTGTCGTCGATGCCCTTGATCACTTCGGTTCGACGCACCACCCCCTCTACCGGCGGGGTCGCCTCGGTAAGCATCGGACCAAGTGCGGCAAACCCAACTTCAGCCGCGGCACAGTACTCAAGCAGCGCCTCAATCGGAGTCTCCGAAGTGACGCCTGGGTCTTCCGGATGCACATCCAGACCAAGTGGCGCTAACGCGGCCAACATCCTTGGGTCAGATCGCGGATCAGACCTCAGGTCCATGTCGGGCGAACCCAAACGGCCGGGCAGGTTTGGCAAGTCAGTTTTGGTGTCCATGGTCCAGCCTCGCGCCAACAAGAAGGGCGACGCAAGTTGTTGTGACTGGTTGTCGGAACCACCCTTGATGTCAACCAAGCTCGATGCCAGTCAGCTCGATGTCAGTGCGGCTTAGTCACAGTCACCATTACCTCCTCCAGTGACTTGCGGCCCAGCGTGGGCACTTTCACTCCGGGCAGCGGGTAACCCACTGGAAACAGAACAAACGGCCGCTCGTTTTCGGGCCGGCCCAGCACCGTGCGCAGGAAGTTCATCGGGCTGGGCGTGTGGGTCAAAGTGGCCAAACCCATGTTGTGCAGCGCTGTGATGAACATGCCGGCCGCAATGCCTGTGCTTTCCTTCACGTAGTAGTTCTTTCTTCGCTCGCCCTCAGCGGTCACTTCGTAGCGCTCTTCGAATAACACCACCAGCCAAGGCGCGACCTCTAGGAACTCCTTGTGATGATCAGTCCCCAGCGGCGCCAACGCTTGTTGCCACTCTTGGTTCATTCGATTGTCTAAGTAGTTGACTCGCTCCTCCTCTTCAGCTGCAGCCCGAATTGCCTTCTTCACGTCCGGATCGCCGGTGACAACGAAGCGCCAGGGTTGTTTGTGCGCACCCGAAGGTGCAGTTGATGCCGCCGCAACGGCCAGCTCGATCAGCTCTAGCGGCACTGGCTCCGGTGAGAACATTCGAGGGCTGCGCCGAGCGTCCATGAGGTCAAAGAATGACTGGGCCCGCTCTGCCATCACCTCGGGAGAGCGGGAAACAAATTTCATCTCCTCGAACGGATACTCGGCCTCTAGGTCAGCCGGCGGATACGGGTGCTCGTAGTCGTGATGTTCATACACGCGCTGTTCTTGGGGCCGGTCGGGAGACTGCCGAGCCGTCATGTCGTTGGGTCGGTCCTTATGTCGGGGCCATCGTGGTCACCAAGTGATTCGGACAACCTGTCAATCATGTCGTCATTGAAGTTGGTGTAGATCAGCTGCGAACCGGTGAACCTTGCGGTCTCGGCCAGAAGCGCTTCTTCGTTGACCTCGCTGACTAACAACGCGACTGTCGCAGAGTCTGCCTCGATTGAGTCCTTGAACCACTTCACCCAGTCGTCAGAGATTCCAAGGTCAATCACCTTCGCTGCAGCTGCACCAGCCGTCGCCCCGGCGGCAACGCCCGCAACCCAACCAACGGGCCCGCCCACAACCAAGCCCAACAAGCCAGCCCACATTGCCCCTGAAATCGCGGTCCGACTGGTCGGCGGATCGATGGTCTCGGTCACCACCGTGCGTCCACTCTCGTCCCTCACAATCAGGACGGCGTCTTCAAGCACAAGCTCCTTGCGTGACGCCATTCGCTGGGAGGCGGTCATGAACTGCTGCGCCCGGTAAACATCATCAAACGAAATCCCAACCAAGTACAGGGGGATCTTCTCGCCAACTTCGACGGCGTTAGAGGCATCTACTTCACTTGTCATAGCCCCACGCTAGGCCGGGCCTCGCCGCAAAAGCTGACCCCCAGTTTTCTGTTCGATGACTATCCAAGATTCAACTTGGTTGTTGGTGTCGGTTGTTATATACCTAGATCTAAGGACTTCGGGAGGACGGGCGATATGCGACGCGGTGAATCAAGAAGAGCTGGGAGTATCGCGTTTGCGATGGTGTTGTTGGCCGGCGTCTTTGGCGCGATCGGTGGCCAACTAGCGTCGGCCCAAGCGGTAGCTGGCCCCGAAATCAAAGCGTCGATCAACCCGCAGATTTCCCAAGGACCTCTGGCAATTAAAGGTGTAGTCACCCAGATCGTCGGCACGCCCCACACGATACAAACATCAATCGACTATTTGGACGGAACACGATTCCACACCAACAGCGTGCCAGTTAGACCCTCTGGCGATTTCGAAGCGTTCTTCAGCGACATGCCTACCGGCGTCTGGACGGTTGTTTTGGAAGCAGTCGATCTAGCAGGAAACAAGGTTGCCGAACTCCGGCAATCGGTCACAGTTTCAGCCAAGATCTGGACGGTTGACAACGCAAGGTCTCTCTCTGTCCTCACCCGCTCTACCGACTTCGCCGCCCAAGACTCCAACGTCCTTCGGCTCTATTGGGCGTTCTTCAATCGACAACCCGATCTCGGCGGCGCCAAGTACTGGCTCGAGACCTCGCGGGCTGGAGCCTCGCTAGATGACATCAGCTACCAATTCTCAACCTCGGCCGAATTCGACGCGAAGTACGGACAAACAACTGACGCCCAGTTTGTTGACGTCATTTACGGCAACGTTCTAGGTCGCGAGCCAGACCAAGCAGGATATGAATACTGGTATCGCCTGGTGGTCTCAGGCGAGCTTGAACGTCACGAAGTTGTCCGTTGGATCGCAGCCAACCAAGAGTTCATTGGGGTCCACCCTTATCCCGACCCAGTCAATGATCGACCCGTTAAGCCGGCTGATCCAACTCCGAACGTCCCCAAGATCCTATGGGCCGCCGCCACTTCGATCGGCGAAACCTATGCGGTGGTCGAATTCGAGACCAACCAATGCATGGGAACTGCATACACGTTGGTTGGGGTGGTCTCACAAGACAGCGGCTATCCCGGCTCGCAGTCATGTTGGACCGAGCACATTTATGTTCTTGGGGCTTACCCATCCTCACCAGCACTGCTAAGCAACACCGAGTACACGCTGGAAGTAAGCGGCGTCACTACAGATGGTTCGCGGACTGCGCCAGCAACAGTGACCTTCAAGACTCTGCCCCAAGACCAGCTCAGCGCACCAACCATCAGCGGCTTGTCGGTATCCGACATCACCGAAACCACGGCACGAATCACGTTCGAAGCCGATCAATGCACCGGACTGGAAGTCAAAGTCAACGGAGCTGTAGTCCATACCGACGGCATCCCGTTTGCTACCGAGCGTTGCTGGCTAAGTCATTGGTCGGTGCTGGGAACCGATGCCTTCGGAGGAACCAACCTGGTTCCAGGCTCAGCATATGAGGTTGAGGTTCGGGTGTTCGGGCGTGACGGTCGGGTTTCTCCAGCTCAGCGCACGAGCTTTAACACAACGACTGGTGACTTGAAGATTACGGCGTGCTCAACCGGTGGGGAAGTTGTAACTATCAGCAACACGGGCCAGTCAACTCGCTCTCTCAACAACTACGCGCTGCATGACGAGACCTACCGAGATAACCCCGACGGCGGCAAGTTCATCAAGAACGACTTCGAACAGTCGTTGGCACCAGGTCAGAGCCTTCAGGTTGTTAGCGGCCCGGACGTTGTTCCTGGCCCTGGTCAAGTCCTGTTCGTTGATCAACACATCTGGAACGACGAGGGTGACACCGCTTTCCTTCTAGACCCTGGCGGAAACCAGATTCACTCGTTCATATGCCCACCGAAGGGTGCCGACAACCCGCCGCCAGCGCCTGGACCAGGGCCAACTACCCCGGAACCAACCACTCCGACAACACCAGTTACAGAGCCCGAACCAGAGCCCGGGTTTGTCGAACTTGTGTCTTGTGATTCGCTAAACGAAGTTGTGGTGATCACCAATACTGGCGGAACTTCTGTATCGCTTGTCGGCTTTGTTCTGCATGACGAGCAGTTCGACAAAGACCCAGGCAGCGGGAAATGGATCAAAGACGACTTTGTAGGCCAACTAGCTCCAGCGGAAAGCCTGCGGATAGTCAGTGGACTGGGAGTAACCGCAGGTCCGGGTGAAGTTTTGTTCGAGGCTCAGAACATCTGGAACAACGGCGACGACACCGCTTACTTGCTTCATTCAACACAAATTGAACAAACAGTAGACTGCAGCTAGGTCTTCCGAATCGGCCGTTCTGTCAGCTGTAGGTGACAATTGGGCCATCTGTCTGCTGGAGGTGACGCTAATTGTCACCTGGGGCAGAAATTTGGGGGAATCGGTCCTGGGGGGATCGGTCCTGGGGAGAGTCATCGGCGCCGAAGGGCGAGGTCAGGGCCGTCTTCTGGCCGATCTTCTTGGCGGTGTTCTTGGCGGTCTGGGACACGCTTTCGCCCAAAGTTTTTCGAGTCGCCGGCTCAAGCCTCAATGCTGCCGCTGGTAATGAATGCAACTGTTTACTCCCCCGAGTTAGTTCTCTCCACCAGAGCGACCTACCCCATCAGCCTGGTTTCAAACATAATTTTTTCCCAGACGCACCCTAACCCATGTGTCCCAACTTGAACAAGAGTCAGCCTCGACATGTGCAGGCCGCAGGTGATTGACCTAACTTGAGGTCATGAGCGAAAGCCACCGCCGAACTGTCAGCTACATCGACAAGTCCCGTGAGTACTACGCCGCACACGGCTACGACAAGCCCTACATGTGGGCTCGATACCCAACAGTGCCCTTCACCGGCCCAAGGCCAGACCTCAGCTCCGCAACGGTTGGCGTCGTCACAACAACTTTCCCAGTCGGCGCGTCCATGCCCAAGAAGGCATACGCCCAAGCTTCGGACCCGATCCCGGACAAGATGTTCACCGCCGACCTGTCCTGGGACAAGGACGCAACCCATACCGACGACGTCGGCACCTACCTGCCTCTGGCTGCGGTTAACGAAGCTGCCCAGTCCGGTCTGATTGGGTCAGTTGCACCTCGCTTTTACGGTGTTCCAACTGAGTACTCACAACGCCGCAGCCACGCCGACGCAGAGCAGGTTCTTAAGTGGGCCATCGAAGACGATGTCGACGTCATGTTGTTGGTGCCCTTGTGACCGGTATGCCACCAGACCGTGAGTCTGGTTGCCCGCCATCTTGAAGAAAATGGCATCGCTACGGTGGTCATCGGAAGCGCACAAGACATCGTCGAGACGGTCGGCGTACCTCGCTTTGTCTTTGTTGATTATCCCCTCGGCAATCCACTTGGAAAGCCTGGCGACAAGGCCGAGCAGCTAGAGACTGCAACCACTGCCCTGAACCTGGTGCGCTTCGCCCAAGGCCCGCGCACAACTCAAAGGTTCGACCGAGAGTGGGGCACAGATGACTGGCGAGCCAACTACATGCACGTCGGCCCCGACAACGCCGCCGAACTCGCCGAAGCCGGCCGCCAACGTAGAGCGAAACAAGCAGCATCTCGGGCCTAGGCTCCATTGGTGACCAAAGATCAACTCCCAACGATCGGCTGGCGAGAGTGGATCTCGCTACCTGAGATCGGTGTGGACTGGGTTAAGGCGAAGGTTGATACCGGAGCTCGATCCTCCTCGCTTCACGCGTTCAATCTTGAAGAATTCACAAAGGAAGACCAACCGTGGGTCCGCTTCGAAGTACACCCTTGGCAGCGCTCAACCCGAGACGCATCACTAGTTGAAACACCCCTGCTCGAGTGGCGCAGCGTGCGTAGTTCCAGCGGAGTAGCCGAGAAGAGACCAGTGGTCAGGACAACGGTTGCTGTGGGCGGGCAAGCGCATGAAATTGACATGTCGCTAACCCGCCGAGATGACATGGGCTTCCGAATGCTGTTAGGTCGTGAAGCGGTCAGAAAACGATTCCTAGTAAACCCAGGTCGGTCGTTCTTAACCGGCAAGCCACCCATCGAAGTTGTGCGAGCAAACCGAGGAGCACCCAAATGAAGTTAGCCATTCTTTCAAGGTCGCCCGAGGCTTACAGCACCCAACGCCTCAAGATCGCAGCGCTTGACCGTGGCCATTCGGTAAGAGTGCTGAACACCCTGCGGTTGTCGATTGACCTCGCCGGCGACGAACCAGACCTGTTGTACAGAGGCAAGCAGATCTCAGATTATGACGCTGTGCTCCCCCGCATTGGTGCGTCCATCACTTACTTCGGCACAGCCGTGGTGCGCCAGTTCGAACAGATGGATGTCTACACGCCAAACACTTCACTAGGCATCACAAACTCTAGAGACAAGTTGCGCAGCCTGCAGATTCTCGCCCGCCACGACGTCTCAATTCCGGCCAGCACGTTTGTGCGAGACCGCAAGGACGTGTCCGAAGCCATCAAGCTGGTGGGCGGCGCACCCGTAATCATCAAGCTTCTCGAAGGCACCCAAGGCATCGGCGTAATTCTGGCCCCCGACGCCAAGATCGCCGAGGCGGTAATCGAGACCCTGCAAAGTGTTGGCACCAACGTCCTTCTCCAGCAGTTCATTAGCGAAAGCAGAGGCCGAGATATTCGAGCCTTAGTTGTGGGCGACCGAGTAGTGGCGGCCATGCGCCGCGTCGCTCAGGGGGATGAGTTCCGCAGCAATGTGCACCGCGGCGGACGGGCCGAAGCGGTAGACATCGACCCCGAGTTCGAGCGCGCAGCAGTGAAAGCAGCCCAAATCATGGGCCTTAAAGTCGCCGGAGTAGACATGCTCGAAAGCGATGTCGGTCCGCTTATTTTGGAGGTCAACTCCTCACCAGGGTTGGAAGGCATTGAAGGGGCAACCGAGCTTGATATTGCGGGTTCAATCATTGATTACATCGCCAACCAGGTGGCCTTCCCAGAGCTAGACGTTCGTCAACGGCTAAGCGTCAGCACCGGTTACGGAGTGGCAGAACTGCTGGTACATGAGGGTTCAGAATATGTTGGCCAGACAATCGAGGCCGGCCTGCGAAACCGCGACATCACCGCACTCTCACTGCATCGGGGAACAACGGTCATCCCCAACCCCAAGCCGACCCGGATCATTGAGGGCGAAGACAGGCTGTTGTGTTTCGGCAACCTCGAAGAGATGCGGTCTCTAATTCCTGCCCGGCGTAAACGTCGAGCCAAGATGAAGAGCCTGCCCGATCACCCGCTAGGAGAAGAAGACTAATGACACCAACGTTCACCGGATTCAGAGTTGAAGTAGATGGTGTTCGAGGCCACATCATTTTGAACCAGGGCGACAAGCTCAATCCGCTGTCTACCCAGACACTGCTGGATCTTGAGACGGCCGCCAGATGGTTTGATAGCCACATGGACGTGCGCGTAGTAATCGTAAAAGGCGAAGGCCGCGCCTTCTCTGCCGGCGCTGACCTATCCAGCTTTACCGCAGGACTGGGCGACCTGCCCGCTCACGCAGCTGGCGACGCTGGCCGCCGAATGGCAGACGGCCTTGAAGCTATGAGGGCCATCGCGATAGCCCAGATCCACGGCCACTGCGTCGGCGGCGGACTTGTTCTAGCCGCGGCGTGTGATCTCCGAGTTGCCGCTGAAAGCACCCGATTCTCAATACCGGAAGTTGACCTGGGAATACCGCTGGCCTGGGGCGGGATTCCCCGCCTCGTACGAGAGATCGGCCCGGCACTCACCAAAGAACTGGTCATTACTTGCCGCCCGTTCGACACCAACGAAGCGTTGAGTTCGGGATTCTTGAACCGGGTTGTTTCCGATGACGAACTTGAGACCACCGTCAACGAGCTAGCAACCCTTGTGGAGTCGAAACCAGCTTTCGCCACCCAGGCCACCAAGTCAGCAACTAACGCAGTGACCGCCCAAATGGTGGGCGTGGCTCGAAGTTGGAACGACGCTGAAGCCCTGCAAGCTGGCCTGCGGGATCCAGAAGGCCGAGCCTCCGCCCAGGCCTACATGGACAAGATCACAGCGCGGCGTACCAGTCGTAACCCCTAGAACCCCAGTAGTCACCTTCGGGCTGAACATCGCTAAAGGCAATCGTGCCGATCCGCTTGATCTGCTTGATCCCATACTTCAGCGGTGTCGCCAACCGGACTGGAGCGCCATGCTCTGCGTCTAGAGGCTCGCGCTGAAGGTCGAGAGCCAGCAATGTCTGGGCGTGCATTATTGCGTCCATCTCTAGGCCAACCCGATACTCAGAATCAGGAGTTGTTATGTCAACAAAGCCATGGGCTTCCACCTGGTCGGGATAGAACCTGGTCATGAAATCAGCCATACTGACGCCGCCCCAAGCCACCACGTGAGACCAGCCCTCGACACATTTGTGTTCAACAATCAGCTCTTGTTGAGGAAGGTCGCGAAGGTCAGCCAAAGTGTGGGTGCCAAGTAGTTCTCCATCAACTCCGACGATGCTCATTTCCCACGTGTCGACGTCAATCTCGTCATCAAGACCGTGCCGACCGTTTACTCGCATCATCGAGGACTCGCTGAAGGCAAACTCCGGAGCCCGGGATCCGTCTCGGAATAGCCTTCGCCATATAGCTTCGTTGGTTTCATGGCCTGCCCGCAAGACATCCGGGGCCCGAGCGTCAAGCGGTCGGTTATCAATCCAGCGAAGTCCGAACCCTGTGGCGGCAATGCCTGCCAGGCCAGTTAGCAAAGACCGGCGAGAGCGCTTCTTGAACTGAGCCTCGGTAAGTGTGCGGCCTGTTGCGTCAGCTTCCGGTTCGCGGCTCATACCAAAACCTCTTTGTCTGTATCGGTGCCAGCATCTCCACCGGTGTCGGGTCCAGAGCCGCCGTCGGTTTTGTCGTGGCCCATATCTGTCTCTGGCAAGTACTCATATCCAGTCACCATCGACCAGAAGTTCCCAAACCCAGAACGAGCGACCTGCAAGATGTGAATCAGAAAGAAGCCAAGAAAGCCAACAGTTACTAGCCAGTGAATCGTCCGGGCCGACTCATACCCGCCCATCAAGCCGGTCAACAGCGCAAGCTGAGTTGGCTTGTAAATTGCAAAACCGCTGATGATTGCTAGAAGTCCCATAAACAGCACCGCCGCATAGGTGAGCTGCTGGACGATGTTGTACTTACCTTGCGGTGGCGCTTCGTCTCTGCGACCAATGTCGTGAAGGAGGACGCCGGGGATGTTCTTGAGGTCACCGATTGATGGCATGAAGTTGCGCCAGCCACCGGTGCGGATGAGGTAGACGGCAAAGGCCAGCCCGTTGATCAGGAACAGCCATCCGAACGTGAAGTGGTAAGCCATGCCTCTAGCGAGCTTGCGTTCCAAGTTGAGCCCGTCGTTAACCCAGCCCGGCCAGAATGTGAAGATCTCCCACCCGAAGATGCCAAACACATATGGGTCTCGCAGGTCGGCCCAATAAATTCGCATGCCCGAGTAGATCATCACCGCCAACAATGGGAAGTTGATCCAGTGCATCCAGCGGTTTCCCCGCCGGTGTTTCTCAATGGCTATTCGTTCACCAGACATCGTTACCTCTGCGTCCTGCAGTAGTTCTGTTCCATGTAAACGAAACCACGGGCGATGCCCGTTTATGCGGATGCAGCTAGATCGTTCGTTAGTTGTTCACAGTCCAAGCTTCGAACAAACCGGCATAGATTCCACCAGCAGCCACTAACTCGTCGTGGCTGCCCTGCTCGGCCAAGCGTCCACGATCAAAGACCAGCACCAAATCTGCCGCCTCAGCAGTGGACAAACGGTGTGCAATCGAGATCAACGTGCGGCCTTCAGCCAAACGATCCAAGGCCCGGGTCAGCGCTTGGTCGGTCTGCGGGTCAACCGACGATGTGGCTTCATCCAAAATCAGCAATCCAGGATTGGCCACGGTGGCTCGGGCAAAACTGACCAATTGCCGCTCCCCTACTGACAAGAAACTTCCCCTGTCGCCAACTTCGGTGTTCAGCCCTGACGGCAAGGAGTCGACCCAATCCGCCAGATTCAGCACGTCCAGGGCCCGGTCGATATCGGCAGCAGTTGTACCCTCACGACCAAATGCGATGTTCTCGCCGATGGTTGCGTTGAACAAGAAACCGTCCTGAGGAACTAGCCGAACTACGGCCTTACGAGACTCTGCCGACAGTGACTGGAGCGGCACGCCGTTAAGTAACAGTTCCCCTCCCACCGGATCAGCCAGCCGGCAAAGTAGCCGAGCGAAAGTGCTTTTGCCTGAGCCGGTCTCGCCCACAATGGCCACCCGAGTTCCTGAAGGAATAGTTACCGACACATCGCTGAGAACACGCTCGTCAGAACCGCGGTAAGAGAAAGCAACGTTTCGGGCTTCAACTTCCACCGGGCCAACAGGAAGCGTAGAGCCGGCTTCAGGATCGAGCTTCTCGATCGGGGTATCAAGCAGGTTAAGAACTTTGCGCCACCCGGCAACTGCCTGTTGGGCTTCGTTTAAAGTTTCACCCAGCTCAGACACTGGACTGAGAGACAAGACGGTCAGGAACACCAAGGCCGTAAGCGAACCAACAGTAAGGTCAAGCGCTTCGCGTTGGGAAACTCCCACGATGAGAACCAGGGCTAGCATGATGGAGCCCAGGATGTCGCCAACGACGTAAACGCCAGACATGTAAACGTTGGCTTGAAGACCGGCCCGATAGCGCTCTTCAGACGCTTCTTCTAGTCGGTCAGAGGTCCGGTCTTCAGCTCCGTAAGCGCGCACAACTTCGGCGCCCGAGATTGCCTCGCCGAAGGAACCAAGTACTCCACCGATTGCGGTTCGGCGACGATCATGGGCACGAACCATCCGCCGCTGTATCCATACCAGAACTGGGATGACCGGTATAAACGTGGCGATTGCGATTAGGGCCAAAGGAATTGAATAGAAGGCCATCGCTACAAAAACGCCGAGAAGCACGATCGGCTGAACTATCCAGCTGTACATGCCCCAATCCATGAATCGACCCAGCGAGTCAACATCGCTGGTGACCCGGGAAATGAGTACGCCCGTCTGAGATTCGTTGTGATCTGCAAGTGACAGTTTGTGAACGTGGTTGAACGCCTGGTTGCGAAGGCTGGCGAGTGACGCTTCGGCTCTGGAGACCAGGCGCCGTTTAGCCAAGAAGCCCATCAATGCCGTAAACAGCACGATGACCAGACCAACGCCAACAAGACGAACAACAGCACCGATGTCTACGTTGCCGGTTGTTAAACCGCCGGTGTCGATGGCTCGCTGAATCACAATCGGAATAGTCACTTGGCCCACTGCTACGGCCAGACCCAGTAGCACCGTTATGACAAGACCCTCCACAAGCTCTGGAGTTGTTCGAAGCCCGCGCTTGATAACCGAGATTGCGCCGTCGGCGGTTTGGTCTAGCTTCGGAGCCGCTGTCATGCTGCTTCAGCTTCGGCGTAGGCCATCACAAGGTCGTGATAGTCGTCACGCTTAAGGAGCTCGTCGTGTGTTCCGCTTGCTACGACGGTTCCGTCGCGAACGTAGATGATTCGGTCGGCGAGGTCGATCGTGGAAAGACGGTTTGCAACAACCAGCATCGTTGCGTCGGTGGACGAGCGCAGATGACCCAAAATCTGTTGTTCGATGATTGTGTCGATTGCGCTAGTGGCGTCATCAAGAATCACCAGGCCGACGTTGCGGGCCAGCGCTCGGGCTAAGGCGATACGTTGCCGCTGCCCGCCTGAAACCGTGACTCCTCGCTCGCCCAGCAAGGTTGCGTACTTGTCCGGTTGAGACATGATCCACTCGTCGATAGCGGCAACCTTGGCGGCTTGAACAACCGCTTCATCGCTGAGCTTGCCATCAAGGTCGATGTTGGACCGGATGGTCTCTGCAAACAGAAAGGGTTCTTGGAAAACCAAGGTGACGGCCGCTAGCCGTTCTGTTGGGCTTAGGGAACCGATCGGCAGTCCGCCTATAAGGATCTCGCCTTCGGCCTGATCGAGAACCCCAGCCAGAGCCGCGCACAGTGTCGACTTTCCTGAACCGGTGGGACCTACCACAGCCACCAGCTCACCGGGGGCAATCGAGAGGTCAAGGTTCTTCAGCACCAAATCCTCTGGCGCATCGGGATAGGCGAATCGGAGGCCCCTAACCTCTACCGAAACCGGACCGTCGGCGGCCAGCCCTGCCGTGCCGGGGGCCACAGGCAAGGTCTCTTCGATGACGGGCCTCAATCGGTTCCAGGCCACCACGGTAGGAATCAGGCTCTCCAGGAGGAACCCAAATACGTGGAGTGGAACAACCAAAGCCGAGAACAAGGCAGACACCTCGACGATGTCGCCAGGAGTCATAGCGCCAGCCCGAACTCGATATGCGCCTAACAACACAACGCTCAAAACGCCAAGCTGGGGCAGCGCCCTCAACACAGCGTTCAACACCGCACCAATGATGCCCACGCTGATTCGACTACTTCTTAGTCGTTGAGTTGCGTGGTCAAAGCGCGCTGCCTCGGCGTCTTGACGGCCAAGCGTCTTGACGATCAGCGCACCTTCGAAACTCTCGTGAGCGACGCCGGCAATGTCAGCGACGCCTTTCTGCACGCTAGCCAAAGGCTTCTGAACCACTCGGCTGTAGATGCTGTTCACCACCATCATTACTGGGAACAGGACAAACGCAACGAGAACGATCCACGGGTCAATCAGATACAGGCTGATGCCGGTGAACAAGGCAAGGAAGATCACGCCAATGCTGAAAGGCAGCGGATGCAGAGCATGGATCAGTACGTGGGCGTCGCTGTCAACGTGAGCCATCAACCGCCCTGGAGGAACCGACCGAAGCCACGAAAGCGGCTGCTTCAGATATTGGGTTGCAAGGCCAGTTCGCGTACGCTTTTCAACCAGTTCAGCGGTCATGCCGGCAAAGTACCGACGCAAAACAACTCCGACCGAACGAAGAACGCCAATGGCAACTACCGCCGCAGCGCCGGCAGCAACGTTGGTAGTGGTTGACGTTGACGCGTCGCTCTCGAAGTTGACAACGATGACCTCGTCGACAACCCAACCCAAAACTGCGGCTGATACAACTGTGCCTGCAGCGAACAGGGCGGCACCAAAGACTGAGATTGCAAACGGAAGCGGATATGGCCGTACCAGCTGACGAACGAGTCTGAGACCCACCCCAACGGTGGGCTTTTGCGCGTCAATACCGACGCCTTCGTCATCAACCATCTGCCAAACCTACCGCTGATGCCAGCGGTAGCCCTCCTATTAACGTGTGACTTTAAGCGCCTGTGCGGCCCTTGGGGTCAAGTGCATCACGCAAGCCATCACCAATGAAGTTCACGCTCATAACAGTCAGAGACAACAGCACACTGGGGAAAACGATGCGCATCAGGCCAAGTCGGTAAGCATCTTTGGCGTCAAACAGCAAACGGCCCCAGGTTGGGAAGTCGGCCGGGAAACCGAGACCCAGGAATGACAGAGCTGACTCAGTGAGAATAGCTACTGCGATTCCCAGAGAAGCCGCCACAATCACTGGGCTGAGGACGTTAGGCAGAATGTGTTGGCTGATGATGCGCCGCTGCCGGGTGCCAAGACTACGGCTAGCAAGAACAAACTCTTGTTCCTTGATGGCCAGCACCTCGCCGCGCACAATACGAGCGGTCTGCATCCAACTGGTAGCACCGATGATGAACACCACCAGAACGAAGATTCCGAACGTTTCTCCAAGCGCATCCTGAAGCGGGTCACGAAACAGGACAATTACAAGAAGAAGAACTGGTAACAGTGGAAGCGACAGGAAAAGGTCGGTGAACCGCATCAAGATGCCATCCAGGCGCCGGAAGAAGCCGGCGAGAATACCAACCAGTGTTCCCAAGATGATCGATACCAGCATTGCGGCAAACCCCACCGCCAGCGAGATTCGTCCACCGATCAGACCACGAACTACAACATCGCGTCCAAGATTGTCGGTGCCCATTAGGTGAGGCCAACTAGGACCCTGGTTGGCCTTAGCAACATCGATATCAAACGGATCAAACGGGTATATCCACGGGCCAATCACGCTGCCAATAATGATGAGGGTCAGAATGATGACACCAGCCATTGCGCCCTTGTGACGTTTGAACTGCCGCCATACATCAGAGCGAAGTGACCGGAACTCGCCCAGATCCTCGGCCTCGGCGATTACCTCTTCTAGAGATTCGGGTGTGTGTGATGGATCAGAAATTGCAGTCATGTCATCAACCTCAGTCGTACCTAATCCGTGGATCCAAGAATCCGTAGAGGATGTCGGCAATTAAGTTGAACAGGACTGTTAGGAAGGCGAAAATGAAGGTCAGACTCTGAACCATCGGCAGATCCGACTGGCCGATCGAGACAATCAGAAGCTGACCCAATCCGTTGATTCGGAATATCTGTTCGGTAATGATCGCTCCGCCAAAAATTCCAGGGATCGAAAGGGCAAGCAGTGTCACAACAGGAATGAGGCTGTTACGCAAGACGTGCTTAGTAACGACTGGACGTTCGGCCAGACCCTTGGACCTAGCGGTTCGGACATAACCCTCGTTTAGGTTCTCCAATACAGAGGCCCGAGCGAAACGTCCGAACGCAGCAGCGTTGAACAACGTCAGGACTGCCACCGGCATGGCCAGCTGTTTGATCTGGAACCAGATACTGCCCCAATCGGTCCAGTTGACTTCATGGGTGGTCGTATAGAACGACGGGAACCATTTCAACTGGACACTAAACACAACAATGGCCATGAGGCCGGTAACAAACGTCGGCACCGAGTAACCCAACATTGTTATGAAAGTTCCGAGGTTGTCGAACCAGGAATACTGCTTGTAAGCCTGGAGAGTGCCAATTGGAATGGCCACAAGGACACCAAGAATGAGAGCCAAGCCGAGCACCCACAGGGTTTGTGGCATCCGTTGATAGACAGTATCCATCGCGGGTGATCTCGAGGCCCAAGAAATGATTCTGGGCCGAGATTCACAGTCACCGAAGCACGTGCCGGTGACTTGTTCAAAAGCATGTATGGGCTCGTTGACCATCATCAGCTTTGCCCAGCTGCCAAATCGTTCTAGATATGGATCGTCGAGCCCTAGTGAAGCTCGGATTTCTTCTCGTACCTCTGCCGGAATGGTCAACGGCAATTGACTGGTGGGGTCCCCAGGGGCCAGGTCGAGAATGGTGAAGATAATCAACGCAATAATCAAAAGCGTCGGTATCGATATCAGCGTTCGCCGAATTATGTAGCGGCCCATGAGCTGTGCAATTCCCCTTCGATTTAAGTACGGGGGTGTGGCTGCATATCAGCCACACCCCCAACTCAATTATTTCAACTACTCAAACTGGATCTTTACTCGCGGAACCAGTCCTCAACGTTGTAGTACTCACTGTCCCAACCGTTCAGATCACCAGTTCCCTTGATGGAGTTGGCGAAGGCTGAAGCGTTTGCACGGTGGATAAGTGGAATGATTGCAGTTGTCGACAGGATGTCATTCATCTGAATGATCAAATCTGTCCGAGCTGGATCGTCCAAAGCCATAACTGAAAGTTCTGCCTCAAGAGCGTCGTACTCAGCGGAGTTTAGACGTGGAATGTTGTCGCCGCCCCAGCTGGTCTCAGAGGTTGGGATCTTGGAAGAAACCCAGCCGTTGAGGTAAGAAGCAGCGTTCGGTCCCGAAGAACCGTTGGTGAACATCTCCATTGGAGTGAAGAACTTCCAGATGCAGGCGTCGCTGGCGCATGTGCCATCGAAGAACAGACCTGCGTCTTCGTTCTTCATGTTGGCAACAACACCAATTTCGGCCCAGTAGCTCTTGATGAGCTCCTGGTTGCTCTGACGAACAGCGTTAGTTGAAGTTACGTAGTCGAACTCAAGTGGTCCGTAACCGTCGGCTTCGCGTACGCCGTCACCATCGGTATCGAGGTAACCAAGGCCGTCTAGCAGCGAGTTGGCTTCGGCGATGTTCGGTGTGAGGCACCAATCGTTGTTGGTTGAGTTCTCTGAACCTACTGGCCACATGTTGCAAGTTGGGCGACCCGCTGGGCCGTAACCAACCGCTACCAATTCCTCACGGTTGATGGCGATGGAAAGTGCACGGTGCAGGTCTGGGTTGTCAACAAACAGTGGGTTTGGAGTTCCCTCTGAAGGTGGATCAGCAAATGGATCTGTCTGGTTCAGGTTGATGTGCTCAACGTTTGCGGTGAAGGCAGACGCAGTGCGGCCAACTCCAGCAGCTTCCATTGGAGCAATGATTTCCGGTGCAACCTGGAGGTTCCAAGCGTAGTCGGCTTCGCCGATTTCAAGAACCGAACGAGCGGCTGCTTCAGCGTCGCCGCCACCCTTGATCTCAACGGTGCCAAAGAATGGCTTGCCTTCAGCTACACCGCGGTAGTTCGGGTTCATTTCGTAAGAAACAGCGTCTTCAGGTCGAAGTTCGGTGACCATGTAAGGACCGGTTCCAACTGGCATGAAGTTCTCATCCGAGCAAGCCTTAGCTGCAACGCCAACACAATCAGCGAACTGAGCTCGCTGGATAACTGGGCTGGTGTAGGAGACGTAGGCCTCGAAAGGGTAAGGCTGTGGCTCGGTGAAGGTCACCGTCACGCTGAAGTCATCGTTTGCGATGACGTCAGAAACCTTGGTGAACGCCTCTACAGCGCAACCGGTCTCTTCGTTTGAGCAGTACTCGTAGGTGAACACAACGTCGTCTGCGGTGAACGGCGTGCCGTCGCTCCACATAACGTCGTCACGAAGAGTCCAAGTGATTGACAGGTTGTCTTCAGCGATTCCGCCGTTGCTCACCGATGGGATCTCAGCTGCAAGAGCTGGGATAACTGAACCGTCGGGCGCAAACTCAGCAAGCGGCTCTAGAACGAGCGAGCTAGCAAGGAGGTCCTTGGTTCCGTTGGACAACAGGGCGTTAGCCTGTGAAGGCGCCTGCCACTGTAGAAGTAGGAGATTTCCACCGGATCCGGCTTCAGTTCCCTCTGGGGCTGGTTCGGCTTCAGTCGTTGGCGTTTCTTCGCCGTCCCCGTTGTCGGCAGGCGCTTCGGTAGTCGGAGTGCCTTCCTCGGGTTCGGGGTCACTGCCGCAGGCGGCAGCCACCATAGCCAACGCTGCAAGCAGCGCTAAAAACTTCTTCATGTTCTCTCCTCTTAGTTACTTATTTCCACTTGGTCTTGACAGGCCAAGTAAGCAATTGTCGACCCTATCACCGCAGGGTCAAACGTCCTAACGGTGTGCAGTTATGTAACCTCGGCGAAATGACACGCCACCCAGTGCCGGGGGCTAAGTTCTCGCCATTCAGGCTCTTCAGCAGAGCACTTTTCGGTTGCGATTGGGCATCTGGTGCTGAATACACAACCCGGCGGCGGATTTGCTGGGCTGGGCATGTCACCCTCTAGAATCACTCGCTTTCGCGTTGCTTCTACAACGGGATCAGGCACCGGAACAGCGGAGTTTAAAGCGTGGGTGTAGGGGTGTTTTGGGTCGTCGTAAAGCTCATCGACGGGGGCCAATTCGACGATCTTGCCCAGATACATCACTGCAACCCGATCGGCGATGTGTCGAACCATGGAAAGATCGTGGGAAATGAACAGGTATGTGAGCTGGAGGTCTTTCTGGAGGCGCTTGAGCAGGTTGACCACCTGAGCCTGGATCGAGACGTCCAGAGCCGCAATAGGTTCGTCACAAACAATAAACTCCGGGCTAAGCGCAATGGCTCGGGCGATGCCGATCCGCTGCCGCTGACCACCTGAGAACTCATGGGGGTACCGGTTGGCGTGAGATGGATCCAGACCGACCATCTTCAGGAGGTCTTCGATCGCTTTAGTGCGCTCGGCCTTGGGCATGTCGGCGTTCTCAACCAATGGCTCACCAATGATTGATGCAACGGTCATACGGGGGTTTAGCGAGGCGTGCGGATCTTGGAAGATCATCTGCATCTCACGGCGTAGCTCTCGCATCCGCTTGCCTGAGACCTCGGTTAGCTCTTCGCCGTGAAACTTGATGGAGCCTTCAGTGGCGTGATCGAGTTGGAGCACAACACGGCCCGTTGTGGACTTTCCGGAGCCACTTTCGCCAACGAGGCCCAAAGTCTCACCCTTGTAGATGTCAAACGAAACACCATCTACCGCACGAACCGCGCCGACCTGGCGCTTAAAGACACCCTTCATGATCGGGAAGTGTTTCTTGAGGTTCTTGACGCTCATAACAACGTCGCTGGTCTTGTTGTGGTCGGGCATGTCTTCGACAGCTACATCAACTTGGGTCATGGTCTTGGCTCACCTTTAGCTGTGTCCCAGAAACACGCCGATTTATGGTCTTCGCCAACTACCTCGAGCTCTGGAAGCTCCTTCACACACCGATCGAACGCGTACCGACAGCGGGGGGCGAAACTGCAGCCGGTAGGGGGCTTGTAGAGGTTTGGTGGGGTTCCCTCGATACTGCTGAGTTCTTCGCCTTTTTGATCTAGACGGGGAACAGAGTCAAGCAAGCCTTGGGTGTAGGGGTGTTGGGGGTTGGAATAGAGGTCTCCAACCGGGGCTTCTTCCACGATACGACCGCCGTACATCACAAGAACACGGTCAGCCAGGCCGGCCACAACACCAAGATCGTGGGTAATCCAGATCATCGCTGTGCCCAGCTTCTCCCGAAGATCTCGAACGATCTCGATGATCTGGGCCTGGATAGTTACATCCAAAGCGGTCGTTGGCTCATCCGCAATAATCACACCAGGTGAACAGGCCAACGCCATTGCGATCATTACCCGCTGGCGCATACCGCCGGAAAGTTCGTGCGGGTAGCTAACCAGGCGCTGCTTGGCGTCAGGAATGCCCACCAGCTCCAGAAGCTCTAGTGCTCTGGCTTCTGCCTCTTTTTTGGACGCACCAGTGTGCAGCTTGAGAGACTCAGCTATTTGTTTGCCGATCTTGATGACCGGATTAAGCGAAGTCATTGGGTCTTGGAAGATGAACCCAATCTTTCCGCCTCGAACCTTGCGCAACTCATCGGCGGAGATGTCAAGCAGGTCAACGCCGTCGTACATGACCTTGCCCTCCATGATTTCCCCTGGAGGCATAGGAATTAGCTTGAGTATCGACGCCATAGTCACACTCTTGCCGGAGCCACTCTCGCCTACGACGCCGAGGAACTCGCCCTCGTGCAAGGTGAACGACACACCGTTAACGGCGTGCACGTCTCCGTCTTGGGTATGAAATTCCGTTTTCAGGTCTGAAACTTCGAGGACTGGCTTTCGCGAACTCAATTGGTCTCCTGCCGGGATACGGGTGCGAATCATACCGCACCCCGGCAATTCACACATAAAGAGTGAAGCCATATAGATTTGTGGCTCGTGGATTTAGTCACCACCTTTGGCGTTCTTGTCATCATCTATGTTTCTTTCACCATCTCAGCCTCAGCTGGGCTGGGAGGTTCATTGCTGCTCGTACCCACCTTGGCGCTGTTTTTGGGCACCAAGGAAGGTGTAGCTCTGGCCGCTTTGTTACTGGCGAGCAACAATGTGATGAAGATCATCGCCTACCGCAAGACTTTGCCGTTTCGGGCAGCGCTGGGAATCACGGTCCTAATTGTTATCGGTGCCGCTTTAGGGTCAACCTTGTTGGTCAACGCGCCAACTTTGGCTGTAACTATTGGCGTCATTGCAATGTTCTGCGGAACGATCATCGCCGAGCGCTATCAGATCACTAAGGTTCGAGCTAGCTTCGCTCCCCTGCTTGCTTTCGTTTCGGGCGCTTCCAGCGGCTTCTCGGGCACCTCTGGCCCGCTAAAGGGGGTCGCGATCCGCAATCTCGATCTTGACCGTCGCCATTTTGTGGGCGCCGCCTCGTTGGCTTCGTTTGCTGGCGATGCCACTAAGGCTGTCGTCTTTACTGAGGCAGAGCTGCTAACCGGGTCATCGTTTGGAATTGCCGCAGCGTCGGTTCCATTGATGTTGTTAGGAACTTGGACGGGCTCAACGTTGAATGACCGACTCGGCGAAACGACGTTTGCTGTACTGTTCTGGACAGTGATGAGCGGTTACACGATCAGGTTGGGCGTATTGCTCTTCTGAGAGCAATACACAACAAGCAAGTTCGACACATGACATCTGCAGAGGGAACAGACAACAGATTTGCTTCGCTGATTCCTCAGCTTGGCGTCGAAATGGCGGCAGCCGACGTCGCGCACCAAGTTATTGACGGCTCGATGCTGTCGGCGGATATTTCCGGCTTCACTGCACTGTCAGAAAAGCTCGCCCACCGAGGCAAGGCCGGAGCAGAGGACCTCACCCTATTGATCAATGTCTGCTTCACGCAGTTGATTGAGGCCTCCTATGACTTTGGCGGCGAGATCATCAAGTTCGGCGGCGACGCACTGCTGATCTTGTTCCGCGGCGATAACAACAAGCGACGATGCGCGGCCGCCGGGCTTGCCATGCAAAAGGCGCTGGCTCAATCCTCAGACGCCCGAAAGGCGAACCTCACTATGACTGTGGGGGCTTCAGAGGGCCCATTCGACGCCTTCTTGGTTGGCTCACTAAATCAAGACCTCTTGATTTGTGGAACCAACGCAAGCCACGTCATTCACCTTGAGGGATCCGCCGCCAAGGGTGACACTTTGGTTAGCACCGCAATCGCCGATGAACTCGACCCGGCGTTGCGGGTTGGTACCCATGCCGGCGGATGGATTATCGCCGGCGAAGTCGACCAGCCAAAGACCGGACCCGCCAAACGTATCGTGGTCAGAGATCAAGTAAAGAGCCTGTTGCCGTCAGCAGTGGAGGCCCAATTCGACGGATTCGCTGGCCTGGGTGGTGAACACCGCATAGTCACAGTTGGGTTCCTAAGCATCTCTGACGTTGATGATCACCTGGAGGACTTTGGGCCAAAGGTCACCGGCGAAGCGCTGGGGCAGCTCACAGCGGCGGTGCAAGACGCCTGCGAGGAGTTTGGAGCTACTCCTCTACATACTGACATCGCACCTGGTGGGCTTAAGTTCCTGCTTTGCGCTGGCGCCCCCTTCACCAGGGGAAACACCAGCGACGCCATTCTCGAAGCGGCACTCAAAATAGTAAGGACGCCAAGTCCATTCGCTCTCAGAATCGGCGTTCAACAAGGCCGTGTGTTCGCAGGATTCCTCGGGTCGACCTACCGCCGCACCTACACAATTATGGGAGATCCGGTTAACACGGCGGCCCGAATGCTGGGGAAAGCCAACGATCGTGGCGTAGTGGCCGTATCGGACGTGCTTGCCACCACAAGACGCTTGTTCGCCACAGAGTCACTAGAGCCATTCACGGTTAAAGGCAAGACCGAGCTCATCGACGCGTCTGTAGTGTTCGCCACAACAGATTGGATTCAGCGTGAGGCCCCAGCGGCTCCCCTAATTGGGCGAGACCGAGAACTTGAGCAACTGTTCGAGTCGCTCGACGCCGATCTTCATGCCGTTCAGATCGTTGGTCCCGCTGGATCAGGAAAGTCGAGACTGCTGGAAGCTCTGAGGGAACGGACGACTCGCGACTCCATTAGACGCATCGAAGCCTCTTGCTCACCATATTCAGCCACGACCCCCTATGCCCTGCTCCAAGTCGTCATCCGCCGGGTTGCCGATATCGAAGCCACGTCGGATCCTCAGACCGCAGGTGAACTCTTGTACAAGGCGGTGCGACACCTCGAGCCTGACTTGTTGCCAATGCTGCCGATCCTGGCAATCCCAGCTGGCGCCGAGGTTGAGTCCACTCCCGAGGCAGACGCCATCGATTCCAAGTTCCTGCGAGATCGAATTCACGAGACGTCGGCCCTCTTCTTGCGATCTGCTTTGGGCGAGCGCGCCGTATTCATGCTTGAGGACATGCAGTGGGTTGACGATGCCTCCAGTGAGTTCCTCGAATACCTGCTTGGCTTGCAAACCAGCTTCGACTGGACAGCATTCATCGCCACCCGTGAGGGCGGAAACTGGGATGTGAACGGTGAGTCTGGTCAGCGGACCACGGTGACTCTTGACTCGCTCAGTGATAGTGACGTCAGAAAGCTAGTTCTGGCCGCAGCCTCCACTGACCTTCCTGATTCTGCCCTCAACCAGATAGTCCCGAAGGCCAGCGGCAATCCTCTTTATGCCATCGAGCTGACCAAGGCACTTGAGTCATCGGGCGGATCAGACATCCCCGACAGTGTTGAACAGCTCATCGCCGCCCGTGTTGACGCGCTCGAGCCCGAACTTCGAACCGCCTTGCGCGTGGCTTCGGTGTTCGGGACTCACTTCAGATCTGCCGATTTGGCTAGCGTGCTGTCCGCCGATGCTCCCGACATGCAGTCAGTTAGCGAATTCGTTCGCCTGGATCGAAACGGTTCTTTCTCCTTCACTAATGCTCTTTATCGCGACGTCGCATACGAAGGTCTACCCTTCGCCCAGCGAAAGCGCCTTCACCTTGCCGTTGGCGAACGATTGGAATCAGAATCGGGTGATCCGGACGCAATAGCCGGTCTGCTGGCCGCTCACTATGCCGAAGCGCACGAGAACGCCAAGACCTGGACTTATGGAGTGATCGCCGGGGACGAGGCAGCATCCAAGGCTGCAAACGTTGAAGCGGCGGCCAGTTACGAACGTGCGCTTGGCGCGTCATCTCGACTGAGAGTTCTGGACCCCAAAGATCTGACTCGGGTAGCCATTGCGTTAGGTGATGTTCAAGAGATTCTCGGACAATTTGAAGCAGCCGAACGAGCCTACGGTCGAGCTCGTAAGGCATCACAAGTTGTTGATGGACGAGTAGCTGCAATGTTGAAGATTGGCGGCCTGCGTGAGAAGCAAGGGAGGTATCGCCAAGCCTCCCGATGGTATGAACGAGCCGATGCGGAGATTCCAGACGCCGAGTCTCCCGAAGTCCGCCTGCTGCGATCTCAAGTGGCCTACCAAAGGTCAGGGCTAAGCCACAGACAGAACAACAATCAGCAGTGCATTATCGAAGCGAGACTTGCCTTAGGCGGCGCAGAGGATGCCAACGACCTACCAGCGATGGCTCGTGCACTTCACCGCCTCCATCTGGCCACCATCTACTTAGGCAGGCGAGATCGCATCGGATACGGAGATCGCGCGCTCGAATTCTTCACTGAGCTGGGCGATTTTGAACGCCAAGCTTCAGTCCTTAACAACCTAGGTATCGAACACTATTTCGCCGACCGCTGGACCGAAGCGTCGGAGTTCTATCAGTTAGCAACTGAGGCCGGGCTTAGAGCAGGTTCGGCCATAGATGGAATGTTGGGCAGCGTCAACAGTGCCGAAATCATGTCTGACCAGGGCCATTGGGACAAAGCAATCGAGTTGCTCGAGACCGCAAGGCGGAACTTTGAAGGCGGCCGTTATCCAATGGGCGCCGCGATGGTCAAGCTCTATCTCGGAATTGCGCTTCACCGCAGTGGTAGTGATGAACGGGCCCATGATGTGTTGGTCGACTCACTCAACTCGCTCAGTGAGCTCGGCCTAGACGACGCAGTGGAAGACGCCAGAGCACGGCTACTGGAAGCTGACATCTTTGCTGGCACCGCAGGCTACCCACACGCCAAGTCAATGCTGGCTGGCCTCGGACCGGACAGCGGCCTTGTGCCACGGGCTACTTATCTTTGCGGACTTGCTGCTGGTATTGAAGGCCTTTGGGACGAGCAACGCGACAGCGTCATTGGGCTCCTGGAGACCCAGGCTGGCTATGACCGAGCGTTGACACTGCGTCTTCTCGACAAATATGAAGGTGACTCCGCGGACCCAAACTGGGCCCGGGAGTCAAGCGAGATTCTCGCTGGCCTCGGCGTCGTGCGCCTTAGACCGCTTCTTTGAAAAGTCGACTCAGTTGTTCGGCACTCCGTTGATAACTGGCGTCGCTGTCATTAGCTACCTCTCACAGCTTGCATCGATAGTGTCGCTGCCAGAGTTACCTCGACATCGATCCCAACCGTCGTCACCGCTAAGCGAGTCATTGCCTCGGCCGCCGTTTAGGTTGTCATCGCCCGCATCACCGTTGATGGTGTCGTTGTCGTTTCCGCCATAGACAAGGTCTGAACCTTGACCACCGGAAATCGTGTCATCTCCGTTTTGGCCAAAGAGACTGTCGTTACCACGGCGACCCTGTAGGTCATCGTTGCCGGTGCCTCCATAAAGCTTGTCGTTTCCGCGGTTACCTATCAATGTGTCGTTTCCGGATGATCCAAACAAACGGTCGTTGTTTAGACGGCCTTTCAAGATGTCATCGCCAGAGCCGCCGAACAAGTCGTCGTTGCCCTTGCCGCCGATCAGCACGTCATTGCCGCCGCTGCCGACGATGTAGTCGCTGCCTCGGCCGCCATATATGACGTCGTCGCCGGCTTCGCCATAGATTCGATCCGAACCGGATCCGCCATAGATGAGGTCGTTTCCGCCTCGTCCAAAGATGCGGTCGTTTCCGCCGAGACCACAGATGACATCGTCATTGGAGGTTCCTCGGAGGAAGTTGTTTCGGTTGTCGCCCACAATGGTGCAGGTCGCAGTGCTGAGCGTTACTGACGAAACTCCACCAGTTGAATCAGTAACAGTTACAACTACATCAAATGCTCCACCGGCTGGATAGGTGAAACTGGCGTCGATCATGCCCGGCTCGCCAGCACTAGGTGCAGTAAGTACACAGGTTCCGCTACCTGGACAGCTGGAACCGTTACCCCAGTCAACCGAGACTGAGTACGGGCCGACCCCACCAGTGAACTCGCCCCAGATGTCAACCGCTTGGCCAGGTAGAGCAACCCCGTCGATATCGACGTCACCAAAGGCGACGCCTTCGCCGCCAGCAACCACTGTGTAGGAAACGGTCGTGGTTGTGAGGAGACCAACTGCGTCTGTTCCGGTCACTGTCACAACATGGGGACCAACATCACCAGGTAGTGCCGCGCCATCAGCGATCGCTCCACCGTCAACATCGGCTTCACACGTTAGGAGGTTCGCATCGGTGCACAAGAACGAGATGTTTGGCACTGCCCCCGCTGTGAATTCGTCGCCGTCGGCCGGTGTGGTTAGCGTCACCACAGGCTCGATCCTGTCGATTTCGATGGTCAGTTCGACGGATTCACCGTCGACTGGCCGGCTCACAACAACCGTTGTCTCACCCTCAGCGCTAACAGTGAATACTCCGCTGGCGGGCACCGGAATGGCTGTACCGCCGTTAAGGGTGTATTCAGTGGCTGCGCCGCCTGAGTCAACCGTTACCTCGACGTTGTCGGTGTAAAGAGTTGTACCAGGGAACAAGTTGTCTGTGCTGGCAATTGCGCTCAATGCGCCAGCCTCAACGCTGTATGAGGCGGTCACTGTTGTCTCTAGCCCAACTGCATCAGTGCCGGTGACAGTTACCACGTAGGGTCCGCCCACAACACTAGGCAACGGATCGCCATCGAGAATCGGCGTGCCATCAACATCGGCAACACAAGTGTCAAGGTTTGCGTCGGTGCAGGCAAACGAAATGTTCACAGCCGTCTGAGGGTCATAGACATCACCATCAACCGGAGTTGTGAGAACAACTTCAGGGGCCGTTGTATCGATGGTCACGCTGCCCGAGACACTTTGAGCATCGGCGGTCCGGGTCACTATGAAGTCAGTTTGGCCATCTGCGGTGATCGTGAATTCGCCGCCAACAACTGCAATCGGAGTACCTCCATTAAGTGAGTACTCAGTTGGCGAGCCGTCGGAGTCAACAGTGACTACAACGTCGCCGGTGTAGAGAGTTCCACCGGGGAACAAGTTGTCATCGCTGATGGTCACAGCAAGATCGGTCAGAGGATCAGCCACGACTGTGTAGGTCGAAGAGACTGTAGTGACTCGACCCAGCTCGTCAGTGCCGGTCGCAGTGACGACGTGAGAACCAACGACACTTGGCAACTGATCACCATCAAGAATCGCAGTGCCATCAACGTCAGCAACACAGGTGTCGAGGTTTGCATCGGCGCATGAGAACTCAACGTTCGGCACGGCGCTAACTTCAAACTCTGCGGCGTCAACCGGCACGGCAATTGCGACCTCAGGGGCCAGACGGTCGATCTCGATGATCAGCGAGATTGGTGCGCCGCCCGCAGGACGATTAACCGTGACGATCGTGACGCCTTCTGTGGTGACTGTGAACTTGCCACTGGCTGGGACCGGAATTGCCGCTCCCCCATCAAGTTGGTAGTTCGTAGGCGCACCGTCTCCGTCAACGGTGACCTCAACGTCATCGGTATAGATAGTGGTGCCAGGGAACAAGTTGTCGGTGCTGGCAACAGCAGTGAGCGGTTGCAGCGGATCGGCAGTGACCGTGTAGGTCGCAGTAGCACTTGAGTTGTTTCCAAAGATGTCAGATGCGGTCACTGACACGTTGTAGGTACCAACTGCGTTTGGCAGCGGGTCACCGTTGGCCAGCGTGACGGCCGAACCGCCATTTGGAGTGGCCGTAGCCACGCAGCTTTGCAGGCTTGGATCCGTACAGAGGAAGCCAACGTTTGGAACTTCACTAGCCAGGTAGCTTGCGTTGTTCTCAGGAGGCAACAGAGAGGCGGTCGGTGCCACGGAGTCGATCCGGACGGTGCCAGAGTTTGTCTGGCCATCAGAAGCTGTCACCTGCCAGGTGAAGGTTCCGTTGCCGTTGATTGGGAACGAAGAACCAGTAAGCGGAGCGTTGGAAACGCCCGGGGTTACCGAGTAGGTGGCGGTTAGTTCTGCTGGCAGAGTTACCGCAACCGTGGCGTTACCTGTGTACCAACCGGTGCCGCCGTTTAACGGGCCGTTCACCGTAGTTGCCAGATCAGGAGATGGCGGGTCAACTGTGACCGTTCCGTCATCGTCGAAGTTCCTAGCCTTGTTGGTTGCGAAGCCAACGTTGCCAGAGCTATCAACGGCCTGCACCAGGAACTTCACAGTGTTCGGGCTACCGGGAACAGTGATCGAACCCGACCATTGGCTGCTACCAGCAGTCTGTGCGAGGTCAACACCGGTCCAGGTTCGAGAACCTGTTCCAGGGTCGCCGACGGCAACGATGTACACACGGGCAACTGAGCCGTCTGCGTCGGTGGCATTAAGCGTCACAGTGAGCTGACCGGTACCAGCGTCAAGCGTTGACTCAACAACACCGATTTTTGGTGCCTTGAAGTCTGTGTCTGAGGGGTCGGAGTAGTAGACGACGGTGTTGATGTTGTTGTCCAACCTTTGAGTATTGCCTTCGCTGTTGAACTGACCAGTGGCCAAGACCAAGGTCTGACGATCGCCGCCAGGGGTCGTGGTGGTGTTTACCTTCACTGGTTTCGATGGGAACACGACATCGCCAACAGGGGGTTCTGGAGCATCGTCGGCCTCGTTGAAGACCACAGCCGCGATGACCGGATCAACCGGCGAAACGTAGGTGGAGTCCATGTTGAGGATCAGCGCACCATGAGCAACCTGGCCAAGCTGAGTTGAGTCAGCAGGGTCAACCACGCTGACGTCAACACTTTGGCTGGGCTGGATTGGGCGGCCAGGCGAAACAATGTTCTGCGGGTCACCGTTTGCATCAGGGTTGCTGTAGACAACGCCGCGGTCGGTGTTGTCGGCGTTGTTTGAAGTCTGAGTGTTTAGGCCCAAGGTCTCAAGGTTGGTTGAGTCCGGCGCGGTCACATTCGTCGGAACCGGCGCGGCCGGCGCTGGTGAAAGGTCCACTGTGTAGAAGGGAAGACCGTAGAAGGTCATCTCCATCAAGGCCTTCTCGTCATAGACACTAAAGACAGACAGGTCAGATGCGTAGCTGTTCTTGGCAAACGTCAGCGCCTGACCAATCGTGGTCTGGCCACCGGAAGGCAATGCTGTTGGGCGGACGGCACCTTCGGCAAACAATGCCATCAAGCGTTCTGAGTAAGCGACGGCTTCTGTGTCGCCGTAACCAAAGCCAGTGTTGCCAATAAAGATCGCCTGATCGCTGGCAAAGGTCTGAGCCCAGTCACCGTTGTTGTTGTTAGCGCCGTTACCAATCTGAAGATCGGAGACGCTAAGCCCGCTGTGGCAACCCATCGAGAAGACGATGCTTGAGGTCAACAGGCCATCGGTTGCGTTCAGAACCGTGTCTGACAAGAAGTTGTCAGAGAAGTTCGGAACCTTGTCACCATCTGCAGGCAGAGCCCGATAGTGGTCGAAGTGGCCGTTCAGCGAAATCAGGTCGGGGGCTCCCCCGGCGGGGATTACCTTTCCTTCGGCATCAACTCGGGTCCACTTTTCGAGTGCAGCGTTAAGACCGTCTGCCAGTGAATCGTCCACGGTCAGTCCGGCCGCTGCGAGGTCGGCCGCGATCTCTTGTGAGCTGTCAACTAGGAAGTCATAACCAAGCACCGCCGCGCTGGTTGCGTCGAGCTGACCGTTGAAGGTCTGGAAGTGGCTGAGCATTCCGGTGATTTCATCTGGTGTTTCCACCAAGCGACCCAGGGCTACGTCAGACACGTACAAGAAACGGTTACCCAAATCCTGTGCTGAGGTTTCGCCGTAAGGCTCATCAGACAGGTAAACGCTGTCCCAGAACGAGGCCGATAGTGAGTTGATGTTGTTGGCCGCACCCAGGAGGTTGTCACCCAAGAACTCGTGTCGGAAGTCGTACTCATTCGCCACCTCGGTTGCGTCAAGCAGACGGGCCATCGGAACGATTGGGTCGCCACCGACCACAACGATGTGTTCGAGGTTGGCACGGTAACCCTGAGTGTCGAGCATGTCGCCGATTGCCGCAACAACAGCATTGGCCGATTCGGGCGTGCAGTTGATGTCGGCTTCCCATTGGTCATAGGCAGAGTCGATTCCGTTGAATCCATCTACAGAGATGACAAGCGGGTCGATCCCAAGTGAAGCGCCTGCGCCATTCAAGTACGCAGCAAAGTTGTTAACTGCGGTAATCGCATCAAGGCCATCTTGACCGTAGAAGTGCTCCATGCGCTGGGTGTTGACCAAGAAGATCGTGTTCGGAGTTTCGCCGCCAGCAGGAGCGGACCCCCGAGTGCCGGTCACAGTCCCAACATTGGAACATGCGGGCCGCACCTCGGCTGCGGTTACTTGGATCTGCAGCGCCGCTGGATCTGTGTTGGTAGCACCGTTTGCGCCAAACACCTGAACAAAATAGGTGCCAGCAGGTAGGGCTTCGGCTACCAGTAACTCTGTTTCGTTACCCGGTGCGTTAGATACTCCAATTAGTTCAAGACTGGGGTCTTCTTCGTCAAGGCGGCGGAAATCATCTACCGGTTCAGACGTTGTGCCGACTTGGTCGGGGTTGATAATTGGCTGGATTGCAGCTGCGTCAGAAGTGCCTGATAGTGCTGCGCCGACGCCTGCGTCGGTCGGCCGCACATACAACGCAAAGTCAAGGTCAGCCGAAAGGCTTGAAAGCTGAACAGCAATTTCGTCGTTGTCCGCCAGGCTGATTGAGAAGACGTCGTTGTCGGTTTCAGATGAGATGTAGGTCAGGTAAACGGTGTTTTCGCTGACGCTTGTGGCTGCCGGGAAGTCGTTGGGCTCTAAGGGCTCAAGCACCGAAACCACATTCACAGCACTCGCTGAAACTTCAGTTCCAACGATGCGGGCGGTGCCACTGAGGTTGGTGGAGCCAAGTGTGACAGTTGGAGTAACGGCGAAGTTGACTGCGTACTGCACGTCAGACTCGATACCTGGGAAGGTCCAAGTAAGAGTGTTGCCATCAACCACTGGTTCAACCGGCACAACGACTCCGGGCGGCCCCTCAACCGTTGCGCTATTTGGTGCATAGGAAGCGGTGCCGGGAATCTGGATTGACACCTCAACCGGGCGCTCGACGTCAGTGTTGGTTACTTCAAAAGGTGCGGCGAACGTAACCGCAGGAACAACTGTCGGCGGCAGCTGGCCAGTTGAGACCTCGGTGAAATCAAGATCGCTAAACGGCACTGCATCTACCCCAAGCAGGAGCAGAAGGAAGTCTGCGATGTCGAAGCCTTCGAGGGCGTCGTTTGTGTTGGCGGCATCAAACAACTCTTCAAGAGTGATGCCGTCAAACGATGGGATTCCGAGAAGGTCGGCCAAAGTTAGGCCGCCAAGCTCGGAGTTTCCGAAGTTGCCAGCGCCATTGCTTATGTCAGTTGTGACATCGGTGTGGATCAGTGCCAACAGCGGGCCAAGATCTCCAAATGTCACTGTGCCAGTGCCGTTGGCGAAGAATTCGTCAAACGTCATGTCACCAAAGTGGAGAAGATCTGAGATCTGCCCGGCGCCGTCGCGGAAGTCTTCGAGGGTGCCGGTCACTGCGGAGTCTGCGAAAGGCTGACCTGTGCTGGGGTCGATAAGAGCGCCAACCAGGTCAGACAGACGAACGCTCCAAAGGGCATCGTTCAGCTGAGCCAAAGTTAGATTCGCCACAAGCGCATCGGTTAGCGGTAGCTCGCCCAATGTCAGGTTGGCGTAGGAATCAAGATCACCGAACGGTGTGGTGTTTGCCGCTACTGCATCCACAACATCTTGGCGAGTGGCAGTGAGAATGTGATCGGCAATATCGCTGAGGCGGATGTTGCCAAGGAAGGGCTGTAGATCGCCCAGGGAGACGTTGGCTGGGTTCACCGCACCGGCTTGAACGGCATCGAGCAGCGTGTCCACTCCGCAATCGACCAGATCACAATCAATGCCAAGTGAAGAGATAGGCAGGCTGGAAATCGGTAGTGAGCTAATCGGCGTGTCGGCCAGGTCCAAACTCGAAATCGGCAAAGAGCTAATCGGTGAACCGTTCAGCTGCAGTGATGAAATCGGAGCGCCGGCAACCGTCAGAGAGCTAATCGGCAAACTGCTGATGGGCAGGCTCGAAATCGGCAAAGAGCTAATCGGCAAACTGCTGATAGGAAGGCTCGAAATCGGCAAAGAGCTAATCGGCGAACCAGCTACATCAAGCGAGGAGATCGGAACGTCGGCCAAGGTGGCAGCGTTAACCGTCAGACTCGATATCGGTGTTCCGGCAAGATCGAGGCTTGAGATCGGAAGGCTGCTGATCGGCAACGAACTGATCGGTAATGAGCTGATCGGAAGCGACGAAATTGGCAAGCTGCTGATGGGCAGGCTGGAAATCGGCAGCGACGAGATCGGCAGACTGCTAATTGGAATTCCGCGTAGGCCAAGATCAGCGATGCTCGTGTTAGCCAAGAATGCGGTTTCGGTAGTTGCGTAGGAGCAGTCATAACCGAGGTTCAAGTCGGCTAGGTAGTCACACCAGTTGTCATAACCAGACAGACTTGAGATTGGCAAAGATGAGATCGGCACGTCAGCAAGAAACAGTGACGAGATTGGAAGGCTCGAAATCGGCAGACTCGAGATGGGCAACGAGCTAATCGGCAGCGAGCTGATCGGGACGTTGCGCAGCTTCAGGCTCGATATCGGCAGAGAAGAAATTGGCAGCGACGAAATTGGTGTGTTGCTTAGCTCAAGTGAAGAGATTGGCAACGACGAAATCGGAGTACCGCTTAGATCCAGCGACGAGATAGGCAGACTGGAGATTGGTAGCGAGCTAATCGGCAGCGACGAGATGGGCAAGCTGGAAATCGGCAGCGAGCTAATCGGCGAGGCCGCCAAGTTCAGGCTGGAAATCGGCAGCGAGCTGATCGGCAAGCTGGAAATCGGCAACGAGCTAATCGGCAAAGAACTGATCGGCAGCGAGCTGATCGGAACACCTGAGATGGTCGCTTCAAACAGTGAGATGTTTGCTGGGTTACATGTTCCGTCTACAAAGTCGGCCAGGATCGTGCACCACGCAACATCGCTCGAGATCTCATCAAGGTTCAGACTGCCTAGGTAAAGCGATGAAATCGGCAGGCTTGATATCGGAGTACCGCCAACGTCTAGAGATGAGATCGGCAGTGACGCTAATGTGGTTCCAGCGGGCTCCCCTGCTGCGAAGACGTCGCTGAGCTTGATGTCGTTGATCGGAATATCGTCCAAGTTGCTGCCTGGAGAATCCGCAAACAGACCGGGCCAGCCACCTGGGTAGTCAAGACCAAGTTCGACTACCGGAATCGAGGAAAGCGGCGAATCTGGGTTCACTGCCAGCGACGAAATCGGCAACGACGAAATCGGAATGTCCTGGAGAGTTGTTCCAGCCACATCGGTTGATGCGAACGGGGCAGCTGCGATGGAGGTTCCATCATCTGCTGCCTCTTCAAGCAGCTCGGGGTTGAACTCCGAAACCGCTACGCCGCTTGGAGCGACGGTCACTTGTCCATTCTGGCCTGCTCCAAGAGCTAGATCGAATGCGAGAGCCGGGTCGTCGTTAACCACGGGCGCTGCTGGGGTTGCATCGTAGAAATAGAGAGCACCGGCATTTAGACCGTTGGGGTTGTCATCGCCAGGTGCGTTGACCAGAACATTCAGGCCAGAAATTGAGACTGAAGTGCCGAGGAAGTCGCCTGCAGCGTTGTCGCTTGCCTGGTATGAGTCAGACTCGTTCCAGTCAACAGAGTCATAGTTGAAGGAGAACGCGGCGCCTCCTCGATACACAATTCCCTCGAATTGTTTTGCGGGCGCGCCCACAACGATGATGTCGCCGTCTATTGAAACGTCATCCCCGAACCGGTCGGCTGTGTCAGAGAAGACCGAGGCCAGCGTCTGATCTAACGGATAGCCAACTGCGTTATCAAACACATGGACAAGTCCGGTTCCTGCAGTGTTGACAGGATTGCCAAATACCGGGCCGACACCAAACGGGTGGCCGACAACCACCCAGTCATCAGACACGTCAACGGCATCACCGAAGTTCTCGCCCGTTTCACCTGCAGGACGGCCGATGGTCCCAACAAACGATGACCCTGAAATGCTGTAGACGTAGACCAAGCCGGCGTTGTCGTTTCCGGCGCTGTCCCATCCTGACGCACCGATGTATACAAAGTCTCCGGCCACGGCGATGTCGGAGCCGAAGTTGTCGGCGACGTCGAAGTCGGCGGGGATGCCTGCTGGGAACGAGAAGCCCGACGTGTCGAGGTGCTCCAGCGGCTCGGTCGCAGAGTCGGACTTGGTAACAAACGCATCTGTAGTTGTCGGCGACAATGCGATTGAAGTTGGGGTGCCGTTTGCAACCGTATTTGCGTTGCCGGTTACAACCGGGAAACAGACCGGACCCGTGCAATCGAAGGTAAAGAACTGGACATCTCCGGAGCTGTAGAGAATGCCAAGCTTGCCATCGGCACTGAAGTCAAAGTCGGCTACTGGCAGAGGAGGAGTGACGCTGAGGGTGTTCTGGAAAACCCAGCTTCCCGCTACCAGTCGATAGTAGTAAACCCGCGAAAGCTGCTTGTTTACCGCCACGGCTAGCTCGCCGTGGATAATTACCTTGTCGGCGAAACCGAGTTGGCCGATGTACTGGTTAGTCAGTTTGTTCGTGGGCGCAGGAAGTACTGCTGGAACGTATTCCAACGCAAACGCTCCACCCGAAAGGGTGGCGAGCGCATCATCGCCGGGAACACCAGCAACAATTGACAGACCGTCGATGGCTACCGAGGTTCCAAGCCTGTCGAATGTTCCGATGGAACCGGGACGAAGTTCGTCAGCTTCGCCAGTCGGTGTCCACCTAGTTCCGGTGTCTGAGAAACCCCAGCCGTACGTCGGGTCGTTGTAGAAAATTCCGACCGATCCACCGGTGTTGTCAAACCCAGCTACCACTACGTCACCGGAAACGTCCACAAATCCGACTGGATCCGCGAAGTTACCGTCGTACAGATTGCCGTTGTAGATCTCACGCTCGGCCAGGTCTCCGACCTCGTTGACGTCTACGACAACGAGGCTGTTCGGGTTTTGGCTGATGGAGCCGAAGACCATCCTGTTGCCGTCAATAGCAACCGAGTCAGCCGGCACTGACCCTGCGAAACCCTCGATCGTCGCCGTCGAACCGTTCGCTGTTGGCTGGGTCCACGCCTCGATCCCGGGTGCTGCGCTGCCAACCACCAGGCGGACATCAGTGGCGGCGCCAGGGATGTAGTCGACATCAAGAGTTCGTCCAAACTCATCTCCGGCAGCGCCACCTAGTGATGGAGTGATGGTCTCGTTCAGAACGAATGTGCCGGAGTTTTCATACTGTCGGACCGCACCACAATTGGTTCCGCAAGTGTCGTCGCCTGGGACGCCGACGTAGAGCAATTCGCCGCCAGCAGTTATGGCGACGTCGATGCCGAAGTCTTCACCGACCGCTCCGAACAAAGTTTGTTCGAGACCCCACGAGCCGGTGTGGCGGTAGATGTCGACCCGGTTCGCTCCGGATGACCCAATCGCCATCCAGTCGCCTTCCATATCTATGGAATTACCGAAGCCGTTGGGCTTGTCGACTGCGGCTTCGGGATAGCTGACCGCTGATTCAAAGGTCCAGGGTGAATCGGCGTCTGCACGGGTGTAAAGAAGAACGGCGCCAAGTCCTGGTCCGGCTTCGTCATCTCGAGCCGCGCCTATGGCCATGCGGTTGCCGCTAACAGCGATTGATCGGCCAAGTTGGTCGTTGTTTCGTGATCCGAGGTCGCCCGAGGTGATGTTGGTTGTGGGGCCGCCGGGTTGGAAGAACGACACCTCACCGGCGTTAATGCCCGAGCGGCCATTAACTGGCTGGTCATGACCGGGCGAACCGACGATCAGTTGGCCTGAAGTTGGCGAGACGGCAACAGCGAAGCCATAGGTGTCGTCACCAGTAGCGGTTGGCCAGTCAGAAGGAAGCGCAAGCGAAGCCGCAGACGCGCCTGCTCCACCGTTGTCCATAGCCCCGATCGCGACGTCGTAGGTGTAGGCATAAACGATTCCACGTGGAGAGGGTGGGAAGCCGTTGTTGAACGGAGCGCCTACCAGCACCGTGTCATTGTCGAAGTCGACCGAGAAACCAAAGCCATCGCTTGCAGAGGGCGAGCTGACGTCACCCAGCGAGACCGGCGTCATAACGCCGCCAGTAACACTAAGAACGCGCACACCAGAGGCCCCGGTGTCAGTTGGGTTTTCGCGAGTACGGAACGGGCGACCAATAACGACTATCGGGGTGCCAAGTGAGTCAATTCCGATCGCGACCGACGCGCCGTTTTCTTGACCAACGTTGCGGCTAGGTCCGGCATCAAAGTCAGCAAAGGACCAGTTTCCAGCGTTTTCGGAAAACAACGTGGCGCGGCCAGATTCAGATTGCCCGGCCTCGGTTGTACCGGGCGAGCCAACGATCGCCCAAGTTCCATCAGGAGAGATATCTACTGCGGTACCGAAACGATCCCCGGCCACGGCTGCGGTAGCTAGAACCGATGCCAGCTTGTCTTCGTCTCGTGTCTGCCAGGCATTGCCGGCAGCAGGATCGGGATCATAGACAAAAGCCCGTCCAGTGTCAGTGGCTGCGCCCGGGGCGCCAACTATTATTCTGTCTGAGTCTGAGATCGCAACAGAGTGACCGAATCGGTTTCCAGTGAAACCGCCAGCGGCGGCTTGGCCGCAAGGCGCTCCCGGCACCGCGTCACATTCGTAAATTTCCTGCTTAAAGCTCCAGTCAGTTGCACCGTCGAATGTGTAAACCATGACCACACCGGCGTTTGTGCCGTTGTTGTCATTGTCAGGCGCTCCGACGACCAGGGTGCCAGCGTTGATGGCTAGGTCATATCCAAGGTCGTCATTGTCAAATATTTCTTCCCCAACCGAGTCCTGATACAGCCATGCAGCGCCGTCCCACTCGAAAATGTCCACTCGACCAAGGCCGGGCAGGTCACCGAATCGGTAGTCGGCTTCTCGAGCCGAGACGGCCAGTAAGTTTCCAAAGGTTGCTACTGACTCGCCAAAACGGTCTCCTGAGGCATAGTCAGGCCCGAGGATTCGCTGGTCTTCACCAATGACGGGATCAATGGTCACTGGGTAAAGGGCACCGTCGGCGTTAACCGTGATGGTGATGGTTCCGCCGTCAGTTGCTAACGAGGCCGCAAGTGGGGTGCCGTTAGCGTCAAACGCGTGGAGGTCGCGGTAAGAAACCTGTGAGCCGTCTTCGGCGATCAGGACCGCGTCCGTAGGCGAGAGCATTTGAGCAACTGCGCCCGCAAGACCAACTTCAAGAGTTATCGAGGTCTCGCCGTTTGCTGGTGCCTGGGCAACGGTCCACCCCTGTTCAAATGATGAGCCTTCAGCGACCCACCACTCGGTCAGTCCGGCTTGTTCATAGACGATTCGGTCGCCATCTCGAGTTGGTTCAGCAGCGAGGAGGGGTTCGCCCATGAACTTTGTGGTGGCAAGTGAGAAGACCTGGTCGGTACGGGATTCAAATACCGGACCAGCCAACATGAACCGAGCGTCCAGAGACGAGTAGGAGCTGGTCTGGAGGGTTAGACCATCTCCTACTCGCTCGAGCTGATCACGAAGTAGCGCCTCGGCTGATGCAGCTGAAGCGTCGGTTGAACTTGATGTGGACGAAGCTGATGACGCATCGCTTCGGCTGAAGGAGTCTGCATACGGTGTCGAGATGAATGGCGCTAGAGCCGCCACCATCGTCATCGCTAGCAGTGCTGCAAGCATCCTGTTGGTCAACCTCGGAACGAGCGCGGACGACGGAATACCTGCGAGTAATGAGCTAGTCATTTTCCCCCCAAATCAAAGTGGCGCCACCCTCCGCGGCGTCACTCGGGGGAATTTACCACCCACTCTGAGGGGTGAAAAGGCCTAATCAGGAATATTGCACCTGACAGAATCCGTGATTGCAGTATCCGCCCGGATTTTTGGCCAAATATTGTTGGTGATAATCCTCGGCGTAATACCAGTTATGGTCCAAATCACCCAACAACGCGATCTCGGTGGAGATCTCTCCGAAGCCCTTCTCGGTCAGTAACGCCTGGTAACGGTCACGGCTGGCTTCCGCCGCTGCCAATTGCGCAGGCGAGTTCGCCAAGATGGCTGACCGGTATTGAGTACCCATGTCGTTGCCCTGACGGTTCGGGGTTGTGGCGTCGTGGTTCTCCCAAAACACCGCAAAAAGCTCATCTAGTGAGACCTCGGCCGGATCGAACACAACTAGGACTGCCTCAGTGTGACCGGTCATGCCAGTGCAAGTCTCTTCATAGGTCGGATTAGGCGTGGTCCCGCCCGCGTAACCCGCAGCTGTGGTGTAGACGCCGTCCATTTGCCAGAAGAATCTTTCTGCGCCCCAAAAACAACCCATCCCGACGACGAGTGTTTCCATCCCGTCGGGAAACGGCCCAACAAGTGGATTGCCGTTTACATAGTGGGCGTCAGGCACAGCAACCGGGGTCTCGCGACCAGGCAGACACTGCTCTGCGGTAGGTACTTCGATGTTTGATACATCTCTTCTGAAAAAGCTCATACCCAATGAACACTAAGCGACCGCGGATAGTTCCCGCACAACCTGAACAGATGCTTAAGCTTCGCCGGAGTCCTGGGTGGAGCCAGTATCAATTCCAAGCACCTCTTGCAGACGGGCGATTGCGTCAGCCGCTGCAGCTCGAAGCCTGGCGGCCTCGGCCTGGTCTTCGTTCGCCTCGGCCAGGTTGGCCGCTTCCAGAAGCTCGGCGGCGCGATTGGTGAGTTCGGCAACACTTAGGTCATCGAAGTTGGTGGCCGGAGGATCATCGGGGTCTGGAACCTGACCGGGCGGAACAAAGCCGGGGTCAATCACAACCCCATTTAGTGCCTCTTCCAGTGTGAATCCCATAGCGATTCGACTGCCGTTCACAGCAATAATTCGGTTCAACTCGGGGAGACCGTTGTTGGTATCAGCCTTGACATACATTGGCCGCACGTACACAACTGTGTTCTCAACCAAGAGCGGCACCATCTCGCCAAACAAGACCTTCGAACCCTGGAGGCTTAGCGGCGTGATTACCGCTGAAATCTTGTCATCCTTTTTGATGTCGGAGTCAACGAAGTCGGGGGCGGAAAGCTGGCCTTGAGGGAACTTGTACATGACAAGCTTTGAAGCTTTACCTGGGTCGGAACGACCATAGACAAACGCTGTCACCTCAGGTCGATTCGTACTGGCGTTGGTACGGCCAATCTCGGGGACAAAGGCCCTCATTATTACGAACTCAACATCATCCTCCCCCGGTAAGCGGGTGGTGGCGTACTGAGGCCGCATCGGCGTTGCGGTGGTCTGGGCGTCTTGTGCTGCATTGCCATCAGGCTGAGTGGCAACGCTCCATGCAGAGTCATTCTGCAGGAACGAACGAGGTTCGGTGACTTGGTAGGTGTCAAGCATGTCAGTCTGAACCGAGAACAGATCAACCGGATAGCGGAAGTGCGCTTCTAGCTCGGGGCTGAGATCCTCCCTCGAAGTGAAGAGGTCGGGGAAGGCCTTGGCGTACGCAGCTGCAATCGGGTCCTGTTCGTCAACGACGTACATGGTGACGTCACCGTCGTAAGCGTCAACAACGGCTTTGACCGAGTTGCGGACGTAGTTGTAGCCACTGCGAAGATCGGAATTGTCGTCAAATGAAGACGTGCTGACCTGCTGAGCGTACGGGAACCGATCGGTTGTGGTGTAAGCGTCTATGACCCATTTGATTCCGCCATCGATAACTACTGGGTAGGGATCGGAATCGAAGCTAAGGAACGGAGCGACCAAACGAACTCGTTCCTCGACGTCACGGTTGTAGATGACTTCGGTTTCGGACCCTATGAACCCCGAAATCAGAGGGTTGAGCTCTTGGAAGCGAAGCGAGAACGCAAGTCTGCGAACAATCCCGCCCATGCCAACTGCGCCGTCGCCAACGTAGCGAGTCTCACCCGCATCTTCGGTGTCGGAGTCGACACGACTGCTGGCCGAAGGGAAATCGAGCTCATCTCGTCCGTCGGCTTGAACTACCGCGTAGCCCGGGAAGTCTTCGCCAAAGTAGATACGGGGCTGTGTGAGTTCCACACCAAACGCGTCGTCTTGCCTCTCTGCATCGCCGATGCCCTCAACGAGGTACTCGGGCAAACCGTCATCAGAAGCTTGATCGCCCCGAGCCACTGCAACGCCGTAGCCGTGGGTGTAAACGACGTGCTGATCTTCCCACGACGGAGGTGCCTCATCGACCTCGAGGCCTCGGACACTGAGCAGCACCGACCGCATGTCACCGTCGATCTCATAGCGGTCAACGTCAATTGCTTGTTCAGCAAACTGGTAGTAGCTGCGCTCGCCCTGCTGGCGCCCAAAGGCCTCTAGGGCCAGTCGAGGATCCACAATCAGGGTTCGATCAAAGATGTCTGCGTTGCCCGTAACTTGGGACGAGGTCAGCTGGTCGTCGTATTCGAAGGTTCTGGTCTCCAGCGAATCTGGATCGATTCCGAAACCAAACCGTGTCGCCTCGATGTTGTCATCGATGAACTCGATCTCGCGGCTTGACTGGACCGGCTCAACTCGAAGCCGCTGGTACAAGGCGGGGAAGATTGCGCCGACCACAACGTGGCTTACCGCCCACAAGGCAACGGCGGCGATGGGTAGGCCCCATCCTGGGCGCCAGATGTTGGCCACAAACAGCGCGGCTCCGAACAGCGAAATTATGATCAGGAGGTTGAGAGCTGGCAGCTGGATCTCTACGTCGGTGGCAAGCGCGCCATCAACCAAACCTCGGCTGGAGTTCACCAGCTCAAATCGGTCCAACCAGTAAGAAACGGCCCTCAAGGCAGCAAGTCCGGCCAACAAAACAGACATGTGAATCTTGACTGCATCAGTGGCGTCGGCCTTGGCTGGTCGAAGCGAACCGTTCAGGTAGTAGACAATCGCAACCGCAATAAGGGCAAACAGCAAAGCGGTTGTGAACCAGTCTGTTAGGAACGTCCAGAACGGCAGCCGGAAAACATAGAAGGCGGCGTCACGGCCAAAGAGTGGGTCGGTCCAGCCAAAATCACCGGCATTGCGAAACAGAATCCAACGATCCCATTCGGCGGCAGTGCGCAATCCAACAAGCAGGGCAAGAACAGTTGAGACGCTAAGGCGAACTTTTCGACTGTGGGGCCCGATCAGCTCTCTGTAGCGCTCTACAAGCTCTTCTTCGGCTGACTCGGCCCGCGCCAGACGCGACGATGACCGATCAGCGAAGTAGAGGTTTCCGTAGAGAATCGCAAAAAAGACCAGCGCGAACAGGACAACTAGTACCGACTGAATGGCCAGGATTCCCCGCCAGACTGAGGCAAGGTTGAGCCGATCAAAGAACAGGAAGTCGGTGTAAAGCTTCGCTATGCCGCTGCCGCTTAGGAACAGAACAAAAACAACACCGAACAGAATCAGTAGCGGTGTCCGCAGCCGAGACACATTTGGGGAATTGCGATTCACTGCGACCATCGGTCGAAGGGTACTCCTCGGACTGCCCGGGAGGCAGTCGGCTCGGGCGGTTTATGTGGCTGGCAGCACCAGGCAACGGCAACGGTCGCCACAGGGTGGCAGTTGATGACCGCTGGCAAAGGTGGATGGCTTTGAGACTGGCGAGGTCTGAGCGTTGTCAATGCAGTCAGGGTCTGCCGTTGGCTCGCGGGGGTCGAGCACCCAGCTCACTGAACTTCCCTCAGGAACCGATTCATAGGCACCAACGGCAAAGGCCTCTGTAAGGGCGTCTTCGGCCAGGACTGGCAACTCGGCCGCACGGATGTCTCGGTAATGGGAGCGTATTGGCTCAAGGACTTCTTCACGCCCACCGCCGGTTTGGGTTACTGACTCCCACACCCGGCTTCGGACGTTCTCCATTACAGAGCGAGAGACTCGTTCGACCAGTGGCTCTACGACAGCCTCATCGACCCGTCCGCCAAGTGATTTTGCTCCTGCTGAAGCCGCCTGGCGCAGCGGCGTCTCGAGGGCCTTGGCGAAGCGCTGGCGGGATCCCTCGGGATCTGGCAAGTCTTTGACGGTCAGCTTGCGCTTACCTCTTCGCAGTCCATCAAGCACCTCGCTCTGATCATCAGCCAAGGCACGTTTCATGCGGCGCCGCAGATCTGGTCCGATCCGAACCAACGCTGAATCTCGGGCCTCAAACGGGGCGGGAGTCTCCGCGCTGGCCGCTGGAGCTGCGGCTTCACGGAACAATCCACGCCCGGCTCCCCCACTGGGTGGCTCTGAGACGATCTGGGCATCGGGAGTCTGGGCAACTGTTGGCTCGGCCGGTTCTGCCGGTTCTGCCGGCGCCTCAGCAGGAAGACCAAAGAGGCTTCCTGTAGCGGCCTGTCGCTTTGACTTCCAGGCTCGGCGACGCTCAGCCTTTGTCATGTTTGATTCGTCGGGCTCGGGCTCAGGCTCGAGGGCGACTTCGGGTTCTGGCTCGATCTCAGGCTGGATCTGTTCTTGCTGGATCTGTTCTTGCCCGAGCTCGGCCTGCTGGACGTCTTCCTGCAAGCTCTCTGGTTCAAGCTCAGGCTCAGCTTCTGTTTCCAGCTCAAACTCAGGCTGGATTTCAAGCTCATCGACGGCCTCTGACCCTGTCTCGTGCTCAGCATCGAGCTCAGTCTCAAGCTCCGGCTCTGGTTCAAGCTCTGGCTCAAGCTCTGGCTCTGGCTCTGGCTCTGGCTCGATAACTTCTGGTTCTGGCTGCGTCGCTGACTCCGGCTCAGGGTCGGTTTCGGTAGAGGCAACCGTCTGGGCTTCAGCTTCTTTCCCACCGAGTGGCATTCCAAACAGGCCCTCGGTCAAGCGGGAGCTCTTGGCCTCAACCGAAGCATTTTCAACAGAATCACTGATGTCTTGGGCTGTCTCGGGCGTCCCAAAAATGGAAGCCATCGGAGCCTCGTGGATTACTTCAGCTGGAGCCGGAACTTCAGCGTCAGTCTTGCCGGCAAAGAGGCTGCGAGTGGCCTGGGGTTCAGGCTCCAAATCAAAGTCAGGGTCTGACAGATCGCTGTCAGACTCATCGACGATGTCACCAAATGGTTCGGAATCAAGATCGCTTGGGTCGAGATCGGTTGTTTCAACTGCTGGCGCATCAACATCAGGTTCGGGCTCTGCTTCAAGCTTCGTCCCGGTGTCTGTGTCTGTGTCTGTGTCTGTCTGGAGATCTTGTTCCAGCTCAACATCCAGTTTGGACTCGCTCTCGGAAGAGACATCGAGGTCGACACCGTCTAGATCTGAGGCCTCAAGTTCAACTGGTTCGGGTTCTGGCTTGGGGACAGCAATTGCGGCAGTAGGCAGTTCGTGGTGCTCGCCATTGCCCTCGTTGTCGTCATCGACAACCGGCACCTCTTCAAGCGGAATCGAATCAAACTCAGTCTCTGAGACCGCCACGCCATCGTTGGCCAGGTCTAGGTTTTCTGCAGAACGATCGTGCTTCTCTGGAATTGGTTCGAGCGTGTCCAGCTCGTCACGATCGGGCCGCGGATGATCAAGCGCCTTGATCAGCGAAGCAACTTCAGCTGGATCGTCGGCTTCGTTACCCACTGTTCCAACTCGGTCCATTGCGGCCCGAGCTTCCGGTACTGCCATTTCGAGTTCACCGGTAGCTTCGTCCAACTTGCGACGAACCTCTTCCAACGAGCGGGCAAGACGGTCCCTGGCAGCACGGGCCTGATCAAGTTGCTGGCGAGCGACACGGCGACGCTTCACGAGGTCGGCAAGAATCCTCTCCCGTAGGGTCTTTGCCTCGGTGATCATCAGACGGGCTTCGTTGCGTAGCTCTACGCCTGCGGCCTCTGCGTCAGCCTGGGCTTGTTCTTTGAGGCGGGCAGACAGCTCCGCAGCGCCAGCTCTGAGCTCGGCAGTCGCAGTCTTTGCTTCTTCTGATTCGGCGTGAGCTTTGGCTCTTAGCTGTGCCGCCTCTTCTTCGGCAGCCCTAACCATTGCCACCGACTCTTCTTCAGCCTCGCGACGCATCGTGGCTGCAGCTTCTGTAGCGGCGCGGCGCACGTTCTCCGCCGCCTCTTCGGCTTCGGACCTTAACGCAGCTGTCTCGGTAGTGGCGGCCTTAGTCCGAGTCTCGTGAAAGCTCTCAGCTTCTTCGGTGCGGGTTCGCAAGAACTCCTGCGCTTGGCTGCGGGTAGTTGAGGCGTACTCGTCGGCCTTGTTGCGGGCCAGCGTGGTCTCGTCTTCCACCTGCGTGCGCAATTGGTTGACTTCGCTTTTGACTTCACGTCGGATGCGAGCGGCCTCTTCGGCAACGTTGGTCCGCTTTTCGCTGACTTCAGCCTCAACGCGTTGCTCTAGCTCGTTGAGCTCCCTGCGCCTGCGAGCGCTTTCAGCTTCGGCCTTGCGCAGGATCTCCGCCGCCGCGGCGCGGGCTGCGTCAATCACCATCGTGGTTTCGGCAGTAATGAGGTTTGTGACGTGCACGCCCTCTTCGTCGTTGTTTGCGCCTGCCTCTTCTAGACGCTCCCGCATCTCGGCGATCTCAGCCAGCAAGCGGTCGTTCTGGGCCTGCAGTTCAGAGCTGTCGTCTCCGTTGACGTTCTTGTTGGCAGCCTCGGCCAGTCTTCGCAGGTAGGCCCTCACCTCGTCCTGGTCATAACCCTTGCGCTTGGACGTGAAGTCTTTGGTAGCAATATTCTCGGGATCGAGGAATGGATCAACGACAGACATGGGCTAGATCCTAGATGCGGAACCGCGCGTAGGCACGCTAAAGGACGCCATCAGATCAGTTTGTGTTCGCCGCCGCGAATTTTTCAACCGCTTCGGTGTCTCCGCCTAGTCCGGCCAAGGCCGTTAACGCTTCTTCGAGCGTACTGACAGGGATGATCTCCACCTCGCCATCAACAACATCTCTCACTTCTTTGATGACATCTTCACCCAACGATGCTGGGACAATGAAGGTCTTGAGTCCGAGGTCTCTTACCGCAGCCGCCTTTTGTGCAACGCCGCCTACTGGACCTACCGAACCGTCCGCCGCAATGGTTCCAGTTACCGCGAGGTCCAAGCCTCCTGTCAGCTCGCCTTCGGTCAGGTTGTCGAGCACTGCCAGGGTGAAGGCCAACCCAGCTGAGGGGCCACCAACTTCGCCAGAGTCGATCATTACGTCAACGCCGATATCGGGGTCGACGAACAGAACGTCCTGAGGAGACACTCCCAAGAAGCCTCGGTTGGAGTCATCTGGGTGGGATCCGAGAACAACAGTGATGTCTTCTGGGTCCCCGCTTTCGGCCTGCTGCACCGTAAAGGTGACCTCGTCTCCGGGCGAGAAACCCCTGAGGCTTTCGATCAATCCGGTTGAGGTAACTAGTGACTCGCCATTGAGAGCAACGATCACGTCGCCTATCTCGAACACTCCGTCGGCGGCTTCACCTTCGCTGATACCGCCGATCCAGATGCCCGAGCTGCCTAGCGCGTCGTAACCCAATTCCTCTAAGGCAACAGCAACTGCAATGCTCTTCGAATCGGCCATGAGAACTAAGTTCCGTTCCCGGTTCTCATCTTGAGTGCGGTCGCCAAGAACAGCTTGAGACTCGATGATTTGGATCTCATCGTTTCGCGAGTACCAAATATCTTCCCAAAATGAGAGGTTCACCCGGACTCGGACCGTCGTATAGAAGATCTCGCCATCGCTAGGAAAGGTCTCTAGACCTGACACCGATACAAGCGCCTCTGTGTCGCGAGCCGAACCTGGCATCAGGGCTGCTTTGTCGGTCTTTACGATGAAACCAACGGCGATCACAAAAGAAATGCTCAACAAAAACGCACCGAGCAGAAATGCCTTAGCCCGCTTGACGCCCGCATCTGGGACCGGAGTTTGAACTACGCTGTGCTGAATCTCGGTGGTCATTGTGAAACTCGCATCGGCACGCATATGGCCAACCCGAAGATAATTCCTAGATTTAGTGAGAACTCATGACCCAAGTACATGCTGTAAAAGCTGATATCTCCGTAAGGACACCGTGGTGGCGACGACTGTTAGCAACCATCAGTCTAGGTTCACTAGTGATCATCATCGGCATCGCGGTCGCCGCTCTTACCGGCGTAGCCGCACTACTTGTATTGATGCTGCTCGAACGAGCAGCCAGCGGTTAACGCCCGAACAGACCTCGGCGGGCGCCGGTCCCGGTGTCTTCGTCAGACTCTTCTTCAGTCGACGCGTTGTCGTCAGAGTCATCCGAAGCCTCTTCATCGACCTGGCCGTTTGATGACTCTTCAGCGTCAGAGTCATCTCCTGACTCGATTTCGACAACCGAACCCTGTTCGCCATCATCACTGCTGTTCGAATCGTCATCGGTGGCGACAGAACTTGCGCCCGCTACAGCTGCAGCACCACTGCCAATTTCAACTCGGTAGTAAGGCTTGTACTCGAAGGTCACTTCCTCGAGGCGGAAGATGCGGGCATGGTCGACGCCGTCGTTGTTGCGCATCTCTTCCACGAAGCTCACAGCATCGTGGATGTCATCAACTTGGTGGTATCCGGGCTTACCGTCGGAACCACGATAGATAACCATATGCGACACGATTCAAACCTCTTCTAAAGACTCAGTTGAAACCAAATCATTCCACGCGAAACGATGAATAACCACCACCCAAACCAACCATCACTCTCAGCGCGGGACGTCGCGATCGCCGGTCACGCCGGAGATTCTGCCGTTGTCGCAGAAGCCCTTAAGAGTGATCGAACTGATGTCCGAGTCGCAGCGGCCAGCGCACTTGTGCGCATCGGCGAACCTTCTGTGGCTCAGATGCGCCTGCTGCTGCGGGATCCGGAAGTTTCGGTTCAGCTTGCGGCAACGTCACAAGTGCATCGATCCAACCTCGGACCTGAGTTAGTTGATGATCTGCTCGATTTGTTGAGCGCCGACAAAACCGTCGCTGAGGGTGCCTCATTCGCGCTTGGAGAAATTGGTGACACCTCACCCAAAGTGATCGCGAATTTGACTTCCGTTGTGCAAACGCATTCAGACGCGTTGTGCAGAGAGGCCGCAGTTGCCGCTCTTGGATCTCTTGGGCGGGGTCTGGAAGTAATCCTCGGTGCACTAACAGATGTGGCAACTGTCAGGCGCCGCGCTGTGATTGCGTTGGCTCCCTTTGAAGGTCCCGAGGTTGAGGCGGCGCTGACGACGGCTCTGGAAGATCGGGACTGGCAAGTAAGGCAGGCAGCGGAAGATTTACTGACGCCAGAGTGAGAGAAGATTTACTGACGCCAGAGTGAGAGAAGATCTTCTGGCGTAGCTAGGCCTCGGTAATGAATTGGGGTTCTAGACCCCAGCTCTTTCCGCCGGCCCACTCCTCGCTTTTCCAGATAGGCACGGTCGCTTTCAAGGTATCGATGCCAAACTTTGCTGCTTCAAAGGCAACATCGCGGTGAGGCGAAGATACAGCCACGACTACCGCCGACTCACCAATGGGAACCTCGCCAACTCGGTGGATCAACGCCATGCGCACTATTTCAGGCCATTGTTCCCTGGCCCGATCGATCAGCTTCTGAAGCCGGGGCAGGACCTGGGAGACGTAGGCTTCGTACTCGAGCCGCTGAACCTCTTCTCGGCCAGCCGAATGGTCTCGGGCAGTGCCAGAGAATGTGACTATTGCTCCGCAATTTGGTTGGATCACCCAAGCTGATGCGGCCTCGCTAGGTAGTTGGCCTTCACACAGTGCGACCCAATCGTCGCCTTCGGCTGGAGGATCAACATGGGTTGGAACTTCGTCACTCACGCCCACATCGTAAACTCGATCAAAGAAAATGCGCCGCCTCGCGCTTTCCACACGCTCAGTCACCGGTACTGTTTCTCTCCGTGGGTCCTGATGACTACAGCGACGATCTGGGAGACGACCCCTTCTCAGACGACGAGCTGACCAACGATGTGCCGGCGCCCGCAGAGCGCCAGTGGCGCCACCCCTCCGAGGTCGCAGCCGAGGCTCGCGCTGCGGCAGAGGCAGCAGCTCAGCCAGCACCGGTGCTTGCAGCATCATCAACCGCTTCGTCAATGAGATCGGTTCGAACTCGCGGACCCCTATGGGTAACCGCTGCTGGCCTCGTCGTCGGCATCGTAATGGTTGGGTTGATCCAATCAAGCCGAGCAACGTCGCCACCGGTTTCCAGCGGGGACCTCGCCGCTAGCAGGCCAAGTGGCCAAGCGTTAATCACGGTCCCCCCAGCCAGTTCGATTCCCCTGGGCCAGACTCCAAGTTCGGTAGGAGTTTCAACTACCTATACAAGCCCAACGCTTGAAATCAGGGTTGCGCGGCCCGAGGGCCTCCTCACAGTATTTGCGCCAGATCGCCAGACCGTTCTGGGAACCGCTGTTGCCACTGAGAACATGATCCTCACTAGTGCTAGCTCAGTTGCAGGTCACTCCAAGGTGTTTGTGTCCTCCACACGAGGCTCAGCATCGATGTGGGAAGCCACCCTGCTTGGCACCGACGGGTTCAGCGACCTTGCAGTATTCACCTGTGAAGAGTCACTCGATCGCCTCAACCTTGGAGTATCCGCCTTAGGCGAAGCCGATCCCAGCGAGAAAGTGACTGTGATTTCTAGCGGCGAGAGCTTCTTGACTTCAGCACCTTCGGGCAAGGTTCTCCAGCTGAACACCACCACTGAATCCGCAACCGGCTACCGATTAGTCGGAATTGCTTCGACCAGCGTTGAGGCAACAAAGAGAGATGCGGGGGCCGGCCTGTTCGATAGCAACGGGTCGCTGCTTGGAATCGTCGTCGGAACTAACGATCACCTGGCATCGGTTCTGCCTATCGAAGATGCCTTGGGCTTGGCGCACTCGCTAAGCAAAATCGGCAGAATGACTCCAAACTGGGCCGGCATTACAGGCAGTTCAACCACCGACGGTGCTGTGGTTGTAGACGTTGTGGAAGCTGGGAGCCCGGCCGAAACCGCCGGACTCTTGGCGGGGGACCTACTCCTGGAAGTTGACGGCTTACGAGTCACCTCGATGGCAGATTTGGTGCACTACATGCGGGCGCTGCCATCAGGCTCAACAATCGAGTTAGACGTGCAGCGAGGGGCTGAAGCGATCACTGTGCAGATTCCCCTAGGCGGAGAGTCTGAAACCGAGTAGCCACTTATCGGAGCAGTTTGCGCCCAAGCGTTGCACCAGCTGCCGCTATTACTCCTAGACCAAGAGCTGCCGCCGCCAAGGCCGCTTCTTGACGCCTCTGAGGCGGCAAAACCCAAAGAGGGGCATCTGTCCCCAGTACATAGGCCTCTTCGTTTGTGTAGGCGGGCCGCCACCCAGCCGCTTTCAGTTTGTCGTTGCTGACCACCCAAGGATTGCGAACATAAGGCTCCACGCCAGTCGGCGTCGGACGAATGCCTAGTCTTCGACCAGCACCAAGCACCGCATCAGTAACTGCGACCGGAACCCGAAACTGGGGACCGACAAGATCGTGAAAGGCTTCTGAGCCGATCCAACCGTCGGGGGCAACGTTGTACTTTCCGGTCAGCTCCGACAGTGAAGCGATGGCGACCGCCGAAGCAAGGTCGTCGTAGTGGAGGAACTGAACTGGGGGGTCCACCTGGTCTGAACGAACTCTTGTTGCGTCACGCATGGTTCTAGCAACCCACGAGATCCCGCGGTCAGACAGTGCGGTGGTTGGACGTAGTGTGGCCACAGTCCTGCCGCCTGCGGCCCAAGTGCTCGCCAGGGACTCCATACCTTTCTTGGCTTTAACGAAGGCAAGATCGTCGTTAGCGCCCGGGTGATTGGCCTCGGTCAGCGGCACTGGATTGTTCGGAAGAGCGCCATAAACCATGGCTGAGCTAAGAAGTACAAGATGGTGACAACCAGCCGCTTCTGCGCCGTCGAGCAGTCGGCTCAGCATGTCTTCAGCAATGTTGTGGTCTTGAACCCGACCAGCGCCTTCGGCCAGGTGGACTACCGAGTCACATCCCAACAACGCAGTGGCGACTTCGTCTGTCATGAGGTCGACAATGATTGTTGAGACCTTGTCCGAAGCATGGGTGAAAGGGCGCCGATCTATGGCCACCAAACGGGTCACATCGTCTTCACCGGCAAGGACATCCAAGACCCGCGTACCTAGTGCTCCGGCTGCCCCGGTAACCGCAATCGACGTCACTGACATACGATGCCATTGTGAGTAGTTCCGATCCACCCTTTGGCGGAGAGTTTCCTTTTGGTGATCTCTCCAAGCTCTTTTCCGGTTTTGGCGCGTCAGGACCTTCTGATCCGTGGCAACAAGCCTCCGACATAGCTTCACAAATCGCATCTGATGGAGGTACAGAACCCAATCTGGATCCTTCGCAGCGAATTGCTGTTGAGGACCTGGCCCGAGTTGCAGACCTGCACGTGCGGCAGCTACCTGGAATCAGTCTGGCCAGCGACGCTCAAATCGCCGCTGTAACCCGCAAAGACTGGGCAACCCGGTCTGTTAAGGCATATCGACCGTTCTTCGAAAGATTCGCCGAAGCCCTCGGTTCAGCAACGCCCCCCGATCTTGGCGGTGTTGGCGGTGATCCGCTGTCGATGATGATGGGCCAAATGTTCACTGCCCTCGGACCAATGCTGGTTAGCGCCAGCGCAGGCTCGATGCTGGGTCACCTTGGCCAAAAGGCACTCGGCCAATATGACCTTCCAGTCCCCCGCCCTGGCAACGAAATCCTTGTCTGCCCCAGCGGCATCGACCAAGCGGCAACCGATTGGGCGGTTGATCGGGATCAGCTTCGGCTGTATGTATTGGTGCACGAACTAGCAACTCACGCGGTGCTATCGATCCCTCACGTCGGCGGACGGCTCGAATCACTCTTCCTGGATTTTGCCGCAGCGTTCCGGCCAAATCCAGACAAGATCGCCGAGATGTTTGGCGCCGGTGGGTTTGGTGACATGACTGACATGTCTCAAATTCAAGAGGCCAGCGAACAGCTGAGCGACCCCGACGCCATTTTGGACATGATGCGCTCGCCAGCTCATGACCTCTTGATGCCCCAGCTCGACGCATTGGTGGCCACTGTCATGGGCTTTGTTGACCATGCCGTGGTCCGAGCATGCGGCCCACTGGTACCCCAGCTTGACCAGATCCGCCAAGAACTTCGTTACCGAATGGTGGACGTGTCCGACGCTGATCGGTTTATGGAGCGGCTACTAGGCATCAACATCACCGACAACACGCTGCGACGCGGCGATCAGTTCATTGAAGGCCTCGTGGAACGATCAGGTGACGAAGGGTTATCTCGCCTTTGGGCTGACGAGCTTGATCTTCCAACCGCAGCAGAAGTCAATGCCCCAGGGCTCTGGCTAGCGCGAATTGGCCTTGACCCAGACCTACCCGAAGGCACAACGCTCGAGGTGCCCGATGATTTGTCTGGACTCGAAGACCTCTAGTCCGGCCCGATTCAGCGCTGTTTCCTAGTGACTCTGTTTCTTAGTGACTCTGTTTCCTAGTGACTCTGTTTCCTACTGACCGGGCTTCCTAGTGACCGGGGCGCCTTGGCGGCTCAGGGGGTCCAGATGGTCCAGGTGGGTCGATGGGGCGCTGCATTGGTTTTGTGACATCGTCGTCGGCCCAGCCAAGTTCGATCGTGTCCAAACTGTGACTGGAGACGTTTTGGCTTTCAGGCACCAGTGGAACTTCGGCAGTGTCTGCGTGCTCGGGTGCTCCACTATCAGCCTTCTTCCGGCCTGTCTTTGCTCGCCGATTCTGAGCCTTCATACGAACAGTGCTGGCGCCTTGGCGAGCACGTTCCCGGGCTGAGCGCGCCGACTCGGCCTGAATGCCAGGATTTCGACCGAACCAGTAAGAAACCCCAGCAAAACCAGCAGGAATCGCCAAGAGCAAGAACCCGAGCCGGGCCGGAATCGGTATCACAACCGGGATGATTGCACCCAAAACCCAGGCCAATTGAAAGCGACTTTCGAAACGCCCAAAGGACCGACCCAAGTTCGCATCAGGGGCATCGCGTTGAACAATTGCGTCAAAGGACTGCTTGCCCGCTGAAGCGGCAAAAGCAACTACAAGGCCAACCATCATGGCGCCTATCAACCCACCGCTTAAGGCGCCTAGGAAACCGAACACCGACACCAAACCCAAGACCGAGGCAAGAATACGTTCCTCGCTGACGTGGCTCCGTAAGCGCGGCGCTGCGAATGAACCAGACAGCCCGCCAATTCCAATTGCCAACAAGACCACACCGAAATGCCAGGCCGGGGCACCTCCGGTGGCCAGATCAAGTCTTTCAAGGCCCATGTTTTCTCGAACTCGGTGAGCGATTTCGACACCCACTCCAGTTGGGCCCGGGTCGACTCCCCCGCGCAATTCAAACGCGATCAGCATTGTCAAGAAACCGACCACGGCCCTGACATAAGCCATCGTTGAGGCGGCAAGGATGATGCCTATCGAACGAAGTCCGGCTTTTTCGTCTTCGTCAGGACCGCTGTCGGCCACCACGGTTGACGGGATCCGGAATGCAAACAGCGCACCCATTGCAAACAGAGCGGTTGCCAACATCAAAATCGACGGTCCACCGCCGCCGAAGCGCAACAAGATGACTCCTGGAATACCAGCAAGACCGCCGGACAGTGCGGACACTATCGACAGTTGCGAGTTGGCCTTAACCAACGCTTCATCGGTGTCTACAAGAGTTGGAACAAGGGCCGATTTGGCGACGTGATGAGCCTTGCCGAAGACAAGAAGTGAGAACGCAAGCGGGAACAACAGCAATGTGTCGACATAACGCACCATTGCAAAGGCCAGCAGTGCTCTGACCGCTCCTACCAGAATGATCATCATTCGGTGGCCGCCCTTCATCCGATCCATAGCAGGCCCCAAGAAGGGGGCCACCAGACCGAACGGGGCGATCGTAAGTAGAAGGTAGAGCGCAACCTTCCACCGGGCGTCGTTTGGATCTATCGAGAAAAAAAGCGAGTCAGCAAGGGCAATTGAGATCAACGCATCGCCGCCAACTCCCAATCCATGGGCGCGAGCTAGCCGCTTAAATGGGCTTACGTTAAAGACTTCGGCGCCTTTGCCCCTGTGTGCGCTCGGTTCCACCCGCTCGATGCTACTCGGACTGTTCGGCGAGCCGTTCCCGGCTGGCGTATGAGTACCCGACGCCACGAATCGTAAGTATCCGAGAGGGTTCCGATGGGGTCAGCTCAACCTTGCCTCGGAGCCTTTTGATGTGAACATCAAGAGTCTTCGTATCGCCTATGTAGTCATATCCCCAAACTTTTTCGATGAGCTGCTGACGGCTCAGGACCCGACCAGCATTTGCCATCAAGTAGTGGAGAAGGTCATATTCCTTGAGAGGAAGATCAACCCGGCCGCCTCGCACTTTTACCTCGTGGCGATCTGGGTTCAGCTCCACATCGCCAACCACAACGATTGGCTCCAGCTGGGCCTTAGCGTTACCGCCCGAGCGGTCCCCTACTTCTTCGCTTCGTCGCAGAACCGCCCGCATTCGGGCTACTAACTCGCGCATGCGGTAGGGCTTGGTTATGTAGTCATCAGCCCCAACCTCAAGACCAACAACAGTGTCTATTTCAGAACCTTTTGCCGTGACCATGATGATCGGCACGCTCGACTTGGTCCGGATCTCCTTGCAGACTTCAACTCCGGACACTCTCGGCAGCATCCAGTCAAGCAGGACGAGGTCGGGCTCAGTCTGGCCAAAGAGCTCTAGAGCTTGAGCGCCGTCAGTGGCAACAACAACGTCAAAGCCCTCTTTGGCAAGCCCAATAGTCAAAGCGTCAACGTAAGCCTCTTCGTCTTCAACCAATAACACTCTCATGAACCACTTCCGACCACAGGCAGACGCATGGTAAAGGTCGAACCTTTGCCTTCTTCTGAAGTTACGGTCACTTCGCCGCCATGGTTAAGAGCGACGTGCCTGACAATGGAAAGCCCTAGGCCCGTGCCGCCGGTGCTTCTACTTCGGGCAGTGTCCACGCGGTAAAAGCGTTCGAATATCCGCTGTAGATCCTTCTCAGGAATCCCGATGCCGCGATCAACCACAGCGATGTCAACCCACTCGGACTCACGCTCCAAGCCGACAACCACGTCTCCGCCGGCGGCGGAGTACTTGATGGCGTTGGTGATCAGGTTGTTCAACGCCGACAGTAGTTGCGGTCTGTTACCCAGCACCGATACCTGATCAGAGCCTTGTAGCCCGCCACTGCTTCCCGATGCCTGAACAGCGCCAGACAACGCGACCTCATAGATCTGCGCCTCATCTCGGCACATTTCGATGGCCTCGGACACAAAGTCTGAAACCACCAAGGGAACAAATTCGACTGGCTCACTGGCCTCGATCGTGGACAACGTCAACAAGTCGTCGACGGTTTCGCCCAACCGCGTCGCAGCCTTGCGAATCCGGCCGGACAGACGCGCCACGGTTTCTGGATCATCGGCGACGCTCAAAGTCTCGGCCAAGATGCTCATCGCGCCGACAGGCGTTTTCAGTTCGTGGCTAACGTTAGCCACAAAGTCCTTTCGCACCTGGTCGATGCGATGTTCCTCGGTGATGTCTGAAATCATCACTGCCGCACCTATCTGGCGATCGGCGTCCACCACGGGTCGCCCGCTGAAACGCAGGCGCAGCCGGGGCGGACCAAACAGATCAACTTCTAGTTGCTCGGTGTTTCCTTGGGCGGCCTCGGCCAGGAGATCCTTAACGTGGCCCCGGACCAGCGCCTTGGATACCCGAGGGCCTCTTTCGTAGCTGTTGGCGTGGGCATTTCGATAGATCACCTCACCCGACTCATCTGCCAGAACCAACCCAATTGGTAGCGATCGCACCGCTTCTGCAATTCGCTTGTCACTGACTTCGTGATAGGTCTCCAACTGGAGGCTGTTTTTGGCTTCGCCACGGCTGCTGATGGTGCGGGTCAGAAGAACACCAATCAAGACGCCTGCGCAACCCGCCAACGCCAGCCAACCAGTCACTTGCTAGGCTTCGTCCGATTCGGCCTTTGCCAGTTCGGCCCGATTCTTGGCCCGTGCGGCACCAGCCTGTTCGGGAAGCCAGCCAGAGATCATGTAACGGACTCGTTCACCGATGTTTACTGCGTGGTCGCCAATGCGCTCGTAATAGCGAGCGATGAGCGCCAACTGAACAGCGCTGGGCAGCTCAACCTTGCCTGCGGTTGCCGCGGAGAATATGGCCTCGATCATGTCTCGATTTAGCTGATCTAGTTCGTCGTCGATGTCATCAAGGGCGGCAGCCAAAGATTCATCGGCATCGGCATAGGCGTCCACTGCGAGTCGCATCAGTTTGTGAGCTTCGTCAGACATTGACTTGATCAGACCGCGAATCTCTGGCGTCATGTCGGCGCCGTACATTCGCCGCGAAGCCTTAGCCACGTTGACCATCAGGTCCGCCGAACGCTCAAGCTCAGCGGTCAGCTTGGTGACCGCAATAAGATGCCGCAGCTCGCTAGCAATTGGCGCCTGGCGCGCCATGACCGAATAGGTTCGCTCTTCAAGGCTGATCGAAAGTTGGTCGATCAGATCGTCTGAGTCCACAAGGGACTGGGCGTTCGTCAGACTTCCGCTAAGCAGGATTTCAGTTCCTTGGGGAATTGTCTCGATAACCATCGCTCCGAGCCGGATCAAATCCGAACGAAGGAGATCCACCTCTTTGTGATACTTGACGCGATGTTGGGTCTCGGGCGTAACTGGCGGGACTATCGGTTTCTGGTCTGACATTGGTTCTCCTGGCTTTAGCCGAACCGGCCGGTGACGTAGTTTTCGGTGCGCTGATCTTCTGGGTTTGAAAAGATTAGATCTGTCTTGGCGTGCTCTACCAACAGCCCAGTCCGACGTTCCGAAGCTGGGTCCACCTCGGCAGTGAAGAACGCTGTTGTGTCTGAGACTCTTGCAGCCTGTTGCATGTTGTGGGTGACGATAACGATGGTGTAGTCAGTTTTGATTTCCTCCATCAAGTCTTCGATCCGGCCTGTAGCGATCGGGTCGAGAGCCGAGCATGGCTCGTCCATCAAAAGCACCTCAGGATTGGTGGCAATCGCCCTAGCTATGCAGAGGCGCTGCTGCTGGCCACCACTTAACCCGAAGGCAGAGTCGGCTAAACGATCTTTAACTTCTTCCCACAAAGCTGCTTTGCGAAGTGAGCTTTCGACGATCTCATCGAACTCGCTTTTGGCGGTTCCCGCAATTTTCGGGCCGTAGGTGACGTTGTCATAGATGCTTTTCGGAAACGGGTTTGGCTTCTGGAACACCATGCCGATTCGGCGGCGAACTTCGACCGGATCTACTTGAGGGTCATACAGATCAACCCCACCAAAGACCACCTTGCCTTCTACACGGGCTGTGGGGATCAGGTCGTTCATTCGGTTGATGGTCCGCAGAACCGTGCTTTTGCCACAACCTGAAGGACCGATCATCGCCGTGATCTGGTTGTCGTGAACTGGGAGGTTTACATCCCTGACTGCCCTGAAGTCTCCGTAATAGACCGAGACGTCTTCCAAGTTGATAACAACGGGGTCCGAGCTCATAGGCCGGCTCGCTTTCTTTCGAATCGGTTACGCATGAAAATGGCCGCTGCGTTGACCAGTAGGACAAATACAACCAGGACCACAATGGCCGCAGCGGCGTTGTCCACCTTGAAACCTTCTTGAGGCTGGCGGGCCCAGCTAGCAATGATGATGGGGAGGGCGGTGAACGGCTCGCGAGCCTGAGTCACATCGCCCCAACCGGGTATGTCTGACAAGAAACCGGTTGTCGCCCCGATGAGAATTAGGGGTGCCGCTTCGCCGGCAGCCCGAGCAATGCTCAACAGAGTTCCGGTGAGAATGCCCGGGGCGGCGTAAGGGAGTACGTGGTCCTTGATCACTTCTGACTTGGTGGCTCCCACTCCGTAGCCGGCCTCCCGCAGTGCCCGAGGCACACCCCGTAAGGCCTCAGTGGCGGTGATAATGACAATTGGGAGAACCAGCGCAGCCAAGGTCAGTCCGGCGGCGATCGGGGTTCGGCCCCCAGTGATTGATCTAATTCCCCAGCCGTTGACGAAGATGGTCAGTCCCAAGATTCCGTAGACAACGCTGGGTACACCAGCCAAGTTCCGAATGTTCAGGTTGATGAAGTTCGTAAGCCTGCTCTTTGGTGCGTACTCCTCTAGATACAACGCGCTCGCAATACCAAGGGGGAAAGCAACCAAAGCCGTAATCAGAGTTACGTAGAACGTCCCCCGAAGAGCCTGAGCAATGCCGGAGATCTCCGGACTGGATCCAAGCCCAGAACTTAGGAAATCACCAAGCCGCCCGGTTAGTACGTTTGAGCCGTCACGGACGACCTGAACCAGCAACACAATCAGGATCAAGAACGTTACGAAGATTCCGCCCAAGAGAAGCCCTTTGAAGACGGTGCCAGCTACGTCGTTCTTACGACGGAGTTCTGACAGTTCGACGCGAGGAGTGGGTCTGGCCTTGCGTTTTGCGGCGTTGGCAGCGATCTCGCCCGGTGTTGTGAGAGCCATCAGTATTCCTGCCTGTACTTGTTGACCACTTTGTTCGCCAGCACGTTCAAGATCAGGGTTACCGCGAACAGCAGGATTCCGACGAAGAACAAGCTTTGGAAGGCGGGGCCCTCTCCGGCAACGTTGTCAGTGCCTGAAGCAACTGAGGCCATCGCTGCGGTCATAGTGAGACCCGGCTCGATTGGGTTGAAGTTTTGCAATGCGGAGTCAGCAGCGCCACCAGCGATAAATACAACCATCGTCTCGCCAATCGCTCGTGACACCGCAACGATGAAAGCTGCGATCAGACCCGACAGCGCTGCGGGAAGGACCACTCGGGTAGTAGTGGTCAACTTGCGAGCACCAAGACCAGCCGAGGCCTCTCGAAGCGAGTCAGGGACTGCGCCGAGGCCGTCTTCAGAAATGGAAGCCACCAAAGGAATCGCCAAGATCCCAACACCGATTCCGGCCGCAGCCAAGTTCGCAGGCGCAGCATCAGCAAACACCCGGCCGACTACTTGGGGAGCTAGAAACCTCAACGCAAAGAAGCCCAGAACCACCGAAGGGATTCCGGCCAGAATTTCCAGAGCGGGCTTGAGGATCTTGCGGACTCTTGGTGATGCGTACTCAGACAGATAGATGGCTGCTGCCAAACCCAGAGGCAGCGCCACGACCATGGCGATCGCGGTAACAATCAGAGTTGCCGAAACAAGTGTGAGAATTCCAAAGACGTTTCGCCTCGGGAACCATCCGATTGCATCTTCGCCCCACACCTTCGACCAGTCGACATCGACAACAAAGGCCAGCGCTTCGACCGCCAAGGAGCCAACGATCAGGACACTGATGAGAATGCTGACCAAAGCGGCCGAGCGAAATACGAAAGCTACCCGCGCCTCCTTGCGGTGGCGAGCGGGTGAGCCTCGTAGATCTGATACTTCAACTGATGTTGTCATAAGAGCGGAACTATCTTGCCACAAAGGGCCTTGGTTCCCGCTGCTCTACCTGCCAGTCCACGCAGCTCGTGTTGCTGCCTTGGCCTCGTCAGTTAGCGGCACATAGCCAGCTTCGGCAACCGCTGTGTCGAGGCCGAAGTCCATGAAGTGATCAACAAAGGCAACAAGTCCCTCGTTGTTTGCGGCCGATCCGGTGTTCACGTAGATAAACAAGTCACGGGCAATCGGGTACTCGTTAGAGGCAATTGTCTCGGGAGTAGGCGTCACACAGTTGCCGTCCGCGTCCTTAACATCTATCAGCTTCACTCTGTCGGCGTTTTCAACAGCAAAGGCAAATCCGACCCACCCGAATGACGTGTCGTTGGTAGCCAGTGTCTCGATAATTACGTTGTCGTCAGCTGCGCTTGAGTAGTCGATGCGGGCGTCGGGCTCTTCGCCTCTTTCCTCGGCGATGCCTTCCAGAACGATCTCGACGAAGCTGTCATAGGTTCCAGACTCAGTACCTGGGGCGCTGATTACAAGTGGTGCATCTGGCAGGCCAGCGTCGCCGCCAGCATCGGCAGCGATCTCATTGCCCGCAGCCCAAGTTTCGAAGCCAGCAGACTCGGGCCCTACAAGCGCATACAGATCAGCGAAACTTAAACATTCCACTGCTGTGTTTGCCGGGTTCGTCATGACGGCGATTCCGTCGACAGCAACCTTGAGCTCGACGTAGTTGATGCCGTTTTCTTTGCAGTTCTCGGCCTCAGAATCCTTGATTGTGCGGGAGGCATTGGAAATGTCGGTTCCGCCTTCACAGAACAACTTGAATCCGTCACCGGTGCCCGGACCAGAAACCTGAGTCTTTACGTCGCCATCAACGGTCTTGAAGTCTTCTGCGACTCGAATTGCGATTGGTTCCACTGTTGAAGAACCGGAGACGTTTACTCCTGAGGTTGAACCCGATGTTGACCCCTCGGAGCCTTCACTGTCGCCCCCGCCACACGCGGCGGCCACCATTGTGAGCGCTGCGAGTAGCGCTACCAGCTTGTTGGTTGAATTTGATCTAGTCATACAAAGATCAAACTAATGGCTGCTGGTAAAGGCCTCCTGACCCTCAGGTAAACATCAGGTAAACAGATTAAGCGAGCCTCGAGATCATCTCTAGGCGCTCCGCAGGCGGAGGGTGGTTGCTAAAAAGCTTCTGAACCACGCTCGGCTCGAGGTTTGAATACTGCCGGGCGTAAAGCTGTCTACCCAAGTTAGTTGACACTGTTCCCAGAAGCTCATAGCCACCAGCGTCGGCCTGACGTTCAAAGTGGCGAAGAACAAACGCTCGGACCGGCGCAGTTGTCCACCATATTGCCAGCAACCCAAAGGCAAGGGCCGGGTACCAACCCTGGTCTCGAATCGAGTCACCTATCGCCAGGGCGACCAACCAGGCTAACGATGCTGCCGACCCAGCACGGGCAGCATCGATAACCCGCAGTTTCGAGAGGTGACCATGCTTGAGGTGCGCAATCTCATGGGCCACCACGAGCGACTGCAACTCGGCTGGCTGGGCAAGCAAGGCATTGGAGACCACAACGTTTTGTTTTCCAGCCACCATTACTGCCCTTGCGTTGGCATCAGACAGAGACTGGTCCAGTGCGAAGTTGCAGCGCACCCCGGCCCACTCGGCCAGTGCAACAAACGGCGCAGCTGCCTCGGCTGGCACCTCACCTAGCTCTGATCTGGAAACTAGGTGCGGAACAAACACCGCAAACGCCACCGCAGCTCCTACCAAAATTGCCAGTGACCCAACTGTGGTTCCCAAATTCCGAATGGTAATTATGAAGGCGTTGACGGCCGTGAACGCAATGGCTGTGGCCATCACAGAATCAGCAACGATTTGGCTGATGGGCTTTGGCGGAGCGCCAAAGGAACGACGATGCCGAGAGTGAAACCACCAGTTGTAACCGAGCAAAGGCAACAAGGCCGCCAGCGGGGTGAGAAGCCAGACCATTGCCTGGTTTGAGCTGCCGCCTACTGTAAAAGAAATTGCGAGGCCTAGACCGATTGCCACCGCGATCGACACAGTTGTCATTGTGGATGCGGGTCGATGGTAAGCCCGGGAGTTGGTAATTTGTTCAGCAGTGAACCACTTCGACGGTGCGCTCGGTGTAGGCCACCACGTCGAGGCTGACATCAGCTACAAATAGTCCAACAGTTCAATGTCATGGCGATAGGTAAGAATATCGGCGGCTTTTGAAGGCGAGACCCAAGCAATCTCGTCGACCTCATCATTTGGCTTGAAGTTACCCTGTTTGTATTTCAGAAGCCAATAGCGGACCGACTTGGATCGGTCCCTGTGGTCTCGGTAGGTCACTAAGGGCAGCTCATCCCCGAGCTTGCCTTCCATGCCAGTTTCTTCCTTTACCTCTCGAAGAGCACATTCAAGTTCGGTTTCGCCGGGATCTACTTTCCCCTTTGGATAGCTCCAGTCATCGCGATGGGGCCGATGAATGATCAGCACCTGCTTCTTGTTCGACTTTTTCGGATGCGGTCGCCAAAGCAAACACCCCGCTGCTGACACCTGGACTTGATCTGGTGCCGGTTGCCCTGACGGACTCACTCTGTGTAGCGTTCGCGCGATTCGCGCATCATTGCGACCCGATGAGCAGCGTTGTTTTCAAACTCATCGTGGCTTTGGAACTGGCCGCCTGCCGGTTTGGCGTAGGTTCCATCGCTTCGAAGCTCCCAAGCCAATACATCGTCGGCCAGACAAGTTCGGGCGATGAAGTCAATACGGTCTCGTGCCGTTTGAGACTCAACCGGGGTCAGAACCTCGACCCGCCGGTCAAGGTTCCGAGGCATCAAGTCGGCAGAGCCTATGTAGTAGCTCGGACCGGCATTCTCGCGATCCCCGTGCCCGAAGTAGTAGATCCTGGAGTGCTCTAGGTAGCGGCCCACAATCGACCGGACTGTGATGTTCTCGCTAATACCTTCAAGCCCGGGCCGCAGACAACACACGCCACGGATGACAAGCTCGATCTTCACTCCGGCTTGGCTGGCGGTGTAGAGCCGTTCGATGATTTCAGGATCGACCAGAGAGTTCATCTTCACAAAGATGTGGCCGTCGGCGCCGTGGGTGGTCTCGTTGGCAATCAGCTCGAGTAGGTCTGAACGCAATGTTGTAGGCGCAACCAATAATCGCTCGTAGGACACATCGCGCCCATAACCGGTGAGGAAATTGAACATCTGAGAGAGGTCGTTGCCGATACGAGGATTGGCCGTTAGCAGACCCAGATCTTCGTAGTAGCGGGCTGTTCGGGGGTTGTAGTTGCCGGTTCCTACATGGGCGTAGCGACGCAACCCCTCGTCTTCTTCGCGAACAATCAGGGTTGTCTTGCAATGAATCTTCAGCCCAACAAGGCCATAGACCACGTGAACCCCAGCCTCTTCCAGACGACGGGCCCAAGCAATGTTGGCGCGCTCGTCAAAGCGCGCCTTCAATTCGATCAGAGCCGCAACCTGTTTGCCACTTTCAGCGGCTCGAATCAGGGACTCGATGATCTGACTGTCGCCAGAGGTCCGGTAAAGCGTCAGCTTGATTGCAAGAACCCGAGGGTCACGCGAAGCGTGGCGAACAAACTCAGACACTGAGGCGCTGAATGAGTCATAGGGGTGATGAAGAAGAATGTCGTTCTTAGCGATTCGCCCAAAGAACTCAGAGCTGAGTTCGGCACCAACCAGTTCAGTCGGTGTGATTCCGGCGGTCATCGGCTGAGCCAGATCTGGTCCTGCGATTCTCTCTAAGTCGGCATAGCCCGACAGATCTACCAGATCTTGGTAACTGAAGACATCTTCGTTGTCGAGATCGAGTTCGCGAACCAACAGCTCTACCACCGAAGCTGGCATCGTTGCGTCGATCTCAAGCCGGATAGCGCGACCGAAGCGACGGCGCCTCAACTCAAGCTCGACGGCCTCCAACAGGTCATCGGCTTCGGCATCATCGAGAGTTAAGTCGGCGTTGCGTGACACTCTGAATGGCCAGGCACCCGCCACATCCATTCCCGGAAAGAGCTGGTCGAGGTGAGCACCGATGATCTGTTCAACTGGCACAAGTCGACCCGAAGGAAGTTGCAGGAATCGGCCGATGGCTTTGGGCACTTTGAGTCGGGCAAAAAGCTCAGAACCGGTAGACGGGTTCGTGATGGTTACCGCCAGGTTCAGCGACAGGTTAGAGATATATGGGAACGGATGGCCTGGATCGACCGCCAACGGTGTCAGAACCGGGAACAGGCGAGACTCGAACTCTGCCGTTGCGGCCTTGCGGTCCGTCAGGTCCAGCTCGTCCCAGTTGCTTATTTCAAGCCCAACCTCAGCTAGTTCGGCTCGCAGATCAACACTGTGAATCTGTTCCAAGCGGCCGGCTTGATCCAGTACAACTTCACGAATCGCCTCCAGCTGAGCGATCGGGCTAAGCCCGTCTGGGCCGGTGGTTGTGACCCCACCCGCAACCTGGTCTTTAAGACCAGCCACTCTGACCATAAAGAACTCATCCAGATTGGACGCGTAAATAGAGCAGAACTTGATGCGTTCGATAACTGGCAGCTCTGGCCTAGTTGTTTGGGCTAGGACACGCTCGTTAAAGGCTAGCCAGGACAGTTCTCGGTTTGTATACCGATCACTCAACGGCTGCAGTTGCGGGCCGCTGCTGGCCACCGGGCCGGCTGTTTGATTCTGAATCGTCGTCGCCAAGGTCCCAATCGACTCGGATCAACTCACGTTCAGCGTCACGGTTAACCCGCTCCTTGTTGCGTCTGAACTGAGGGTCGTGGCGAGGCAACAACAACAGGCGAGCATTAACTCTGGTGCGGAATTCATCAATCATCTTCTGCTCGCCGAAGACGTGACGAATCTCCCAGTGAGGAGCAACCGGCCCCAGGTAGACAATGGCTGCGCCACACACAGGATCTTGGGGTTCGTCAGTGGGAGCAAAGTCTGTCATAGTGCCCCCACTTTAGTGGGTTAACCGGCATCTGCGCCCTCCCCTGCGCCCCTCCCCTTCTTAGCGGGGTTCTACGCCGCCGCTGCTGCAGCGAGCGCTTGGCGACGAGCCTTGAGAATGCGCCGCCGTTGCCGTTCTGAGGCTGCGCCCCATACGCCGTGTTCGATCCGATTTGCTAGTGCGTAGTTAAGGCACCGTTCCTGCACCGGGCAGGTTAAGCAGATCTTCTTGGCGACCTCAACGCCCACGCCATCACTTGGAAAAAAGGTTTCCGGAGGGTGGTTGTTGCAGTTGCCTTCTGCCATCCAGTTTGTGGAGTCCATGCCTATAGAGACGTACGGCCCAGCCGAATGGTTCCACTTTGGGTAAAAAGACCTAGGCGAAATTACTTGAGGTTTGGAAAGCCAAGGTGGGATGTGATGGTGTTCATTGCCTCACTTAGCTTGTCAACTGCGGTCGGTTTCGGTACGGACCGAACAACATTGGCCACCTGATCAGCCGACAGTCCCACGATGGTCACTGCTTCGTCTCGTGCTTGAAGAACTGTTATCGATTGCTCGGCATCCACCCACGCCGGCACGTCCTCTATCATCATCAGCCCCTCTTCAGGAAGCATTGAGAAGTCAACAAGACCAGGTTGGTGGAAGATCGAAACTGCATCGCTGGCAGCATTAGTTTCAGAGAAAAGCGCCTGCTGGAAGTCTGACCCGGCGAAAAATGCCTTGGGTTCAAGGCCCGACGGCAATTCAAGCTGAGGAAGCTGAGCAATCAATTCATCCGGATTGGACATTTCGGCCTCAGGCAGCGGCTCTGTCTGAAACGGGTTGAAGAAGCTGGCCGCAACCAGCGAGTGCTGTTCGGCTAACGAGTCAACCTTGGGGACCACCCCTGACCCTTTCAAACCGCCCAGGCTGACAGCAAGGGCTAGGGCACAAGCTGTCAAAGCGCCAAGGCCCAGGGTTGTTCGGCCGGCGTATAGAGGTCGGTGGTTCATGGCGCTGGCCATAAACCCTTCAGGGGGGTCAACTGGCCCCAATCCGGAGAGCATTGCTGAGATTGATGCTTCCCATTCTTCTTCGGGCTCAAAATTCATGTTGTGGGTCATGTGAGGGCCTTCCGCAGCTTCGAACGGCCTCGGTGGATCCGTGAACGAACGGTCCCGATAGGCACGTCTAGGTACGTTGCGATTTCTTCGTAGGAGTAGCCCATTACGTCTTTGAGAACCACCGGCACCCGATACTCCACTTGGAGTTGGGCCAGGAGCTCTTGAAGATGATCGGGCAGGTCGTGAGCGTCCATCTCAATGTCGGCGCCAGGAGATCCTTCAATCACTCGATCGGGATCGTCTGGAAGCTTCTGAGTTGGTCTGCGCTTTTGCTTTCGGACCCGGTCCAAGAAAGCATTTGTGGTGATTCGACTAAGCCAGCCCTCGAAGTTGCCGGGCTTGTAGTTAATTAGTCCTCGTCGAACTCGCAGTAACACTTCTTGTACCAAGTCTTGTGCGTCGTGATGGTTCCCGGCCAAGCGGTAAGCAAGGCTGTAAATGAACCGTCCATGGGTCTCGGCGACTTCTTCCCAACTGGGAACTGTCGCCACGCCTGTTTCAACGCTCACTGGTACCGGCGAGTTCCAAAGAATATTGAAGACTAAGAATCGAGATCTTCGTCGGCCGCTACAGAGCTTTGGCCTTCGTCAATCCCGTCTTTGAATTCCTTCTGGGCGCGCCCGAGGTTCTTCGCTAACTGTGGAAGTTTGGACCCGCCGAACAGAACCAGAATGATCACAAGAACGATCAGAAGCTCGCTGGGCTTGAGGTTAGGCATATCTAAAGACTACAGCTTGAGGCTGTACTTAGGAAGCAGTGCCAGCAGTGGCCATTTCGGCGATGGCGGCGGCTTCTTGGCGAGCTAGTGCCCGTTGGCGACGGATACGGCGACGTTCGCGCTCGCTCATGCCACCCCAAATGCCAAACTTCTCACCGTTGGCAAGGGCGTACTCGAGGCAGTCCTCACGCACTACACAGCCGCGGCAGACTTCTTTGGCTTCACGGGTTGATGCGCCTCGTTCTGGAAAGAACAGGTCCGGATCGACACCGAGGCAGTTCGAATACGCCTGCCAGCTTGTGTCTAGGATTAAGTGCTTTCTCGCCATCGAAGAAACTCCTCCGCCAAAAAGTCAAAGGCCCCAGGTGCGGGTTAGAAGTGGAAGGGGGCCATGCATTGCTGCGGTGTAATTACATCATTGTGATGAGCATATGACAACCACTTTTTCGCTTATTTCTGCGGTTTTTGGCGCGCGCAGTAGTTCCGTGACCACCCATGGTGGTGAAACCTTACGATTAGGCGGATCGGCGACCCAACAAGGTGCGTTTGTGCTCGATGAAATCAACAAGCAGATATTCGCCCAAGGTGTCAGGCGAAGTGAAGAACGCTCGGCCGCCGTTAATCTCTGTTAGTCGCTCCACGAAATACCGAAGACCTGCATCGGCATCCAGCATGAAGGTGTTAATCGTGATGCCAGCCTTTGTGCACCTAAGTGCCTCAGCCATGGTCTTGTCGACGCACTCTTGGGTCGGTGGGTAGTTAAAGACCGAATAGCCATCCGCGGTCAGATGAGCGGTAGGTTCGCCATCGGTGATCATGATTATCTGCTTGGTGCCGGTCTGCTTTGCCAGCATCTGGCGCGCCAACATAAAGCCGTGATGCATGTTTGTGCCGTAGATGTAGTCCCATGACACTTCTGGCAGCATCTGCGGCTTGAGCTCACGTGCGGTGTCAGCAAAGGACACCAGCCCCAAATAGTCCCGAGGAAACTGCGAGCTGATCAGGCTGTGCAAAGCGAGCGTAACCTTCTTCGCCGGCAAGAAATTGCCCCGCATCGGCATTGACATCGACAGATCCAACATGATCACTGTGCTGCTTCGAACTTGCTGTTCAGTTAGCTCGATCTCGAAGTCTTCGGGCTTCAGCTGAATTGGGATCCCCCCACCGCTGCGGCGCAAGGCATTGCCGATGGTCTTTTCGATATGCAGATTGAACGGATCCCCGTAGGCATAGGGCCGAGTGTCATAAGAGCGCTCGTGGCCCAGACCACGAGTGTCGATGTCGTGTTGCCCAAGAGCGTCTTTGCCAAGCTTGGAAAACAAGTCGTTCAGGGCCACCTGACCCAGGCGGCGCAGACCTTGGGGCGTTAGCTCCATACGGCCCTCGGTGTTCTGAACGAGGCCCTGGTCTTCAAGCATCTTCGCCAGCTCCGCAGCCCGCTCAAGTGAGGCAGCTTCCTGGTCACCAAGTAAGTCACGAACGCGGTCAAGATCGATATCGGCAAGCGAAGCTGGGTTGGATGCGTTCTGGAGGAACTGCTCCATCTGGTCCAGCTGGCTGAGCTCGGCGAAGGTCTCCGATGCTCCAGCCAGACCCAGCGGGTCATATCCGGAGAAGTCATAGCTTTGTTGCCAACCTGCGTCGGGGAACATGCCTTGCAAATTCTGGCTTAGACGACTGGCCTCAAAGTTGAGATCCATGTCTTCCATAAGCGCATTGGACAGTTCCTGGAGCTGTTGACGCTGCTCGGGCGTCATTGAGTTCAGCATTGCCTGAGCGGCCGCCATGCGCATGGCCATTGCCTCCAGCAGCTCCTCCAAGCTTTGAGGGTTCTCCGGGAAGAAGTCACCGTATTTCTCCATGAAGCCATCGAAGTCTGGCTCTTCACCGGCTGCCTTCTGCTCGAGCATCTGGTTGAGCTCGGCCATCATGTCTTTCATACGAGCAAGGTCTTCAGGCGACATGTTTTCCATGGCACCGGCCATTTCGGAGAACTGCTTGTTGACCATCTCCTGGCGGAGTTTGTCGATTAGATCATCGAAGCGCTGCTGAGCCTCGTTGCTTTCGAACTCATAGTTCTGAAGTCCTTTCACCTTGCCGGCGAGATCATCAGGCATCAGATCTAGCTGGAGACCTTTGTTCTGCTTGGTTTCGGCCGCCAATTCGGCGTTTCGCTTTGACTCATCACTGGCGTCGGGGTCGCCCAATTCCATATCGGCCAAGGCGTTGCGGTCAGATAGCGCTTGACGTTCTTGGTTAATGAGATCAAGCAACTCTTCGTTGATCTCGCTGTAGACACCACCGAGGTCAGAGTTCTCCAATCGAGCCTCGCGTTCTTCGCGAATACGTTCCATCATCTCGCGCAGGCCCTGAACTCGCTCGCCGTTGGCGTCGGTGAAACCTTCTTGCATCAAGCGGCGAAGTGCTGCCATCGGGTCACCGTGATAGAGCAGATCGTCAGCCATCTCGCCCAGCACATCGAAGGCGTCAAGCTCAAAGCCCTTCTGTGTGCCATCCCACCGCGAGTAACGAAATCTCGATCCGACCATAAGCCAGACTAACCGGCGCCGGGTCACTAGCTAAATCAGGGGCCGACAGTGGCAACTGGCGGTGCTCTGGCCTGGCTCTGGCGCGGCTCTCACCTGGCCCCAAATTTCTGCCCCAGGTGACAATCCCCCCAAATTTCTGCCCCAGGTGACACTCTTTGTCACCTACAGCTGACTTTTCGGTGTTTTGTCACCTACAGCAGACATTTGGCTCTCAGGGGGACGAAGTAGCATCGTTTCCCTTGACTTCATTTGGCGCATTATTTACCTCGGCTGAGCTCGAAGGTCCGTCGGCGGCCAGCGATTGGTCGCTGTGGACACGCCAGAACAAGGCGCCCGAGGGTGCAGACGGCGCCGGTTTTGGCCTCAACTTCGAACAGGATCTCGCCCAACTGGCGGCCATGGGCGTGACCGAAGCGGCGTTCACCATCGAATGGTCCAGATTATTTCCAGCCGAAGGCAAGCTTGACCACGAGGCTCTCGCGTTTCGCAGGCAGGTGATCGGAACAGCCAAGGACTTAGGCATTGCCCCTTGGCTTGTTCTGGTGGACGGCACCTTGCCTGGTTGGTTTGCCTACGACATGGGCGGGTTCAACGACGACCGCCAGAACCTGCTTGCGTGGTCACGACACGTTGACTGGGTCGGTGAGAGCTTCGAAGACTTGGCCGCTGGCTGGCTGCCCATGAGAGAGCCAGTCTTCAACACCCTTAGAAGCCAGTTCCTAGGCACCGCTCCCCCGGGCAGGACCGGAGCCATCAACGCCACGAAGGCCGTGCGCAATGTGATGCTGGCCGACGCTGAGGCGTTCCGGATACTTCTAGGTTCTGCGCCAATCGCCACTTCGGTCACCGCTCGCCTCGTGCGCGGCCAAAGGGACAACGTCAAAGCGGCGCCTCACGCTCAGTGGGTTGACGAGCTGTTTAACCGAAGCTGGTTCCATGCCATCAACGAGGGCGAACTCAAGGTGGGCGACATGCCGACCAAACGGGTCGACGAGTTGAGAGGCGCGTATGACCTAGTCGTTACCCACTTACGTCCGCCGATCGAAATTGACGGAACCGGAGCCTGGTCAACCCTTTCGATGCCCCTGGCTGAAGCAATGGCGACGGCCGGGTTTGAAGCATCCGAACGGGCCGGATCCCGGAAGACGGTATTTTGTAGCGATCTGGCTGAGGTTGCCGACGATGGCCAAGCTCGAACCGAGCACCTTGCATCGCTTCTCGATGCTGCGGCGGACGTCGGCGCAGGGTGGTGGCAGGCCAGTCCGATCGACGGTTGGCATTGGGAAGAAGGCTTCGACATCAAGCCGGGGGTTATTGGTTCTGACCGCACCCCAAAGGACGAAGCCTCAGTTCTGGCAACGCCAGACGGCAGTTAGCTGCGGGCTCGATATGTGGCCTTGGTGCCGACTTGGTCTTTGTTGAGCCGACGACTTAGGTGCAGACCCTCAAGAATGAGCTCGATAGCGCTAGCTTGAGCGGCCTGGGATGCACCCTCACCTACTAGAGCCATCACTGGCGCTGCCATGGCTGGCACCCTAGTTAGTAGCTCGATGTAATTGCCGACCGGAATGTCATCACCGGCGCTTACTTCAAGATCTTCTTCAAAAGAATCGACTACGGCCCGAACGTGCTCTGGCTCGACGGAATCCTTGAAGACCTCCACCACGGCCCTGGAAAGCAGGTGGTCGATAACCTCGCCCTCACGACCTTCGTCCAAGGCCTCAATCTCAACTTTGCCTGCAGTTGAGGCAATAAGCGCGTCCAGCTCACACACGCGAGGGACAGTGTCAGTTTCTCCGAGGCGAAGAGCCCGTGCTGTGGCCGCTGCAGCGAGGGTCTCAAGGTTCGAAACCGTTAGTCGAACTGAAACGCCAGAGCGCTGGTTGATCTTTGAGCTGGACCGGGCGAGGTGGGTAAAGGTTGCGACGATCTCGTGCATGAATTCAGGAATGGAAACCGTTGGCGAGCTTGTGGGAATCAAAGCCTCTTGTTTGGCAATGTCGATCTCGGTTGAGATCTCAAGTGGGTAGTGGGTTCGGATCTGGGCACCAAATCGATCCTTAAGCGGCGTGATCATCCGCCCTCTGTTTGTGTAGTCCTCGGGGTTGGCTGAGGCCACAAGCATTACGTCCAGTGGCAGCCGGACTTTGTAGCCCCGAATTTGGACGTCGCGTTCTTCGAGAACGTTGAGCAGACCAACCTGAATGCGCTCGGCGAGGTCGGGAAGCTCGTTGATTGCGAACACGCCTCGATTTGTCCGGGGCACAAGGCCATAGTGCAGGGTCAGCTCATCGGACAGGTATCGGCCTTCGGCCACCTTGATTGGGTCAACTTCGCCGATTAGGTCAGCGATTGAAGTGTCTGGCGTTGCCAGCTTTTCGCCGAAGCGCGCATCTCTGTGCACCCAAGCAATTGGGGTTGCGTCACCGTGCTCTGCAACTGCGTCTAAAGCATGCCGTGACACCGGGTTGTAGGGATCGTCGTTGATTTCAGAGCCCGCAACGATTGGCATCCACTCATCCAACAGACCCGTGAGTGAACGAATCATGCGGGTCTTCGCCTGACCGCGTTCGCCAAGCAGGACTATGTCGTGGCCGGCCAGGATGGCGTGCTCCATTTGGGGAACAACAGTTTCTTCATAACCCATCACTCCGTCGAACAAAGGCTCGCTGTTTGAGATGCGCCCAATGGCGTTAGCCCTGATCTCTTCCTTAACGGTGCGAGATTCCCAGCCTGAAGCTCGTAGTTCGCCAAGTGTTTCCGCAAGTTCTGCCATTAGTGGACCCTAGCCACCAGGACCCAAAACCGAAAAGTCAGGGCTGTTCTAGACAAGTAGGGTTGGGGCATGAATCCCGTGAAGCTCGATGTTTGGTCTGACTACCTTTGACCCTGGTGCTACGTCGGGACCGTGCGTCTTGAGGAAATCGTGGCCGAATACGGTGATCAAGTAGAGCTGAACTGGCGAAGTTTCATGTTGCGGCCCGAACCCGAAGAGCGGTCGATGGAGAAATTCACTAACTACACCGAGTCTTGGGAGCGGCCAGGTTCGATGGAGCCAAGAACGGTCTTCAACCAATGGTCGGGTGAGTCCGAGCCTCCAAGCCACAGCATGCCATCAGCGGTTGCAGGCAAGGTGGCGGCGCTGTTTGGCCAAGGCGCCTACCAGGCGTTCCATCACGCTGCCTTAAAGGCGTACTTCACCGAGAACCGCACAATCTCAGATCGAGAAGTGTTGTTGGACATTGCGGCTGAGGCTGGAATTGATAGGGCCGAATTCGATGCTCGGTGGCAGTCGGAAAACAAGATCTTGCTTGACGCTGTTGTGAACGAACACAACGAGGCCATTGGCGCTGGCATCAACTCGGTACCGTCGTTGGTGGTCGGTGGTAGGTATCTCGTGCCCGGAGCGGTTGACGTGTCCACCTACCGTGAAGTGATCGAGCAGTACCGGTCAGAGACCGCTTAGAGATCAGTCAGAGACCGCTTAGATACAGGTCAGAGCTCACCCGATAGCGAGCGAGATAAGAAGGCCTCTTCTTCGGCGATCCATCGCTTGGTCATGGGGTGATCGATCACGAATGCATTCGAGGCGTGGAAAGCACCGGGATAGACGTGCAGCTCGCAGGCAACACCGGCACGGTTCAGCGCGGTTGCGTAGGCAATGTCTTCGTCGTGGAACATGTCGAAAGTGCCTACGTTGATATAGGCAGGTGGAAGTCCGCTGAGATCTTCACATGTTGACGGTGAGCTGTAGATAGTCGGTTGACTGCCACCCAAGTAGTGCTCCCACGCCAGCAGGTTGGCGGCCCTGTTCCACACTCGGCTGTCAACGATTGCATGGCTGCTAACGGTGGTATTGGTGTGGTCAATCATCGGGTAGACCAAGAGTTGGGCAACTGGCATGGGTCCCGCCTGGTCTCGGGCGAACAGCGTTGTACCTGCGGCCAGTCCGCCGCCGGCGCTGGCACCACCAATTACAATTCGGTCCGCATCGATTCCAAGATCCTCAGCATTGTTCGCCACATAACGAAAGGCCGAGTAGCAGTCGTGCACTAAGCCAGGCGCTGGAGTCTCTGGAGCCAGGCGGTAATCGACGGATGCAACAAGACAATTGTGACTCGCGGCCCTGACCGCACACGTGTAGTCATCACCGTCAGCCGACATCAGGACCATGCCACCGCCATGAATCCATAACAGAGCCGGCGCCGCACTTGGTAGACCAGACGGACGATAAAGCTTGATACGCACATCAGGGTCGCCCTCGAAACCCGGAACCATGATTTCAGAAATTTCAACGTTTTCAGGCAAGGGAGGAACTGGGGTTGCTTCTAGCACCGCTTGTAGCTGAGCCCGACAACCTTCGAGGTCGGTCAGGTCCAGCAGCGTCGGTGGCAAGACAGCCAGCACCGCAGCGTGCATTTCATCAAGAGCTTCTTCCAGGTTGATCACATCGGTCATGAAACGATGCTGCTCCATGGGCGCATCCAACACAAATGTCAGCCCCAGGTGACAATCCACCCAAATTTCTGCCCCAGGTGACAATAGTTGTCACCTCCAGCAGACAGAACGGGAAGATGTCACCTCCAGCTGACATTTGGCCCGTCGTGGACGCACTCCCACCAGTTCAAACGCAACAAAGTTGAGTACCTGACAGGTTCTTCACAAGTCCTTAACAGCCTCGGGCAGACACTTCTCTTAGCAACAGAAACCCATATCCCCTACCCCTAAGGAGTCTGTAGCAATGAGAGATCCAAACAAGACAGAAGCAGGCCGTACTGAAGCGGGCAAGGCCAACACCAAGTTGGTTGGCGGCATTCTGCTGGCCCTCGCTTTAACCGGCGGAGCCGCATCTGTGGCCTCAGCCCAAGCCGATGCGCCAGCAGCAGAGCCAACGCCAGCAGTTCAGGCTGAAGAAGTCGAGGCAGTTGACGGCGACCTTGTGTTCGACGACGGCGAAGCTATTGAAGTTGAAGGCTGTGACTTTGACTTCGACGATCTCAGCGATGAAGAGAAGGCAGAGCTTGTCGAAGAAATCACTGCCGAGAATGAGGCAATCAAGGAAGCACTTGACGCAGCCGGCATCGCCTACACGGTCGAGATCGACGAGGAGCTGGGCGTTGAGTACATCGTCTGGGACTTCGAAGACGAAGCTGCGAACGAGATTGTCGACGACCTGTTCAACGAGCAGTGGGCTGAAGATTTCGCAAGCTTGGACCAGGCTGAGCGAGACCAGATCATCGCTGAGGTAACTGCGGAGAATGAGGCAATCAAGGCAGCTCTTGACGCAGCCGGCATCGCCTACACCGAGGTGCAAGACGAGGTGCTCGGAATCCCAATGGTTGAGTGGGACTTCGACGATGAAGCAGCCTGGGACGTTCTTGAAGACGTGTTCGAAGAGCTCGACGAAGGTTCGCACTAGAAAGGTTGAGATTTCCCACCTGGGAGTCGGAGTTCCGCCCGACTCCCAGGATTGGGGCATCATTGTCATGATGAAAGCCCGTGTGCTTGTTGCTGAAGACGAGCCAAAACAAGCAGAACTTCTGAGGCGGTATCTAGAAGCCGAAGGGTATGCAGTAGTCATCACAAGCAACGGTCGCCAGGCCGTTGATGAGGCGCGTCGGCTGATGCCTGACCTTGTGATCGCAGACATCATGATGCCGTTGATGGATGGTCTCGACGTGTGCCGGGTTCTCCGCTACGAAACCGACATTCCCATAATCTTTGTTTCGGCCCGTTCCACTGAAGAAGACATGCTGCTAGGTCTGGACTTGGGCGCTGACGACTACATCACCAAGCCCTACTCCCCTCGCATCTTGATGGCGAAGGTAAGGACAGTACTGCGGCGAAATGGCGGCGGAGATCCAGCTTCTGACCAGCTATTCCACTTTGGTGACGTAACGGTCGATACTCGCAAACACGAGATCACCAAGGCCGGAAGGCCCGTTGATGCAACACCAAAGGAGTTCGCGATCTTGGCGACCTTGTGTTCTGATCGTGGCCGCGCCTTCACCCGCCGCCAGCTACTAGAAGCGGCCTTTGGATTTAACTACGACGGTCTTGAGCGCACTGTGGACGTTCATGTGGTCAGCCTGAGAAAAAAGATCGAGCTTGATCCGAGCGAACCAGCACACATTCAGACTGTCTATGGAGTCGGCTACCGACTGGCTGACCCAGAACAACTAGACGACCCAGAACAACCGACAGAACGAGACTGATGCGATCTCTTGCCGGACGGCTCATCGCGGTAGTACTTGCCACGTCGCTTGTGGTCGTTCTGGCGACTGCCTTGCTTACCCAACGCATCACCGCTGACGAACTTGAAGATGCTTTCGTTCAGGATCAGCAACAGCAAGACTTCGTCACAGATCAACTTGATGCGTACCTGTTCTTAAGAGGCGATTGGGACGGCGTTCAGGGACTCATCGATGAGCTGGCCGAGATTCTGGACGAACGGGTAGTCCTGACCGACACCGACCTCAACATCATTTCCGATTCTGACCCCACCAACCCTCCCCTGCCTGACCGCGAGGCCGCCTTCATCGACCCGACCAATCCAGCCGAGGCGTTCGAGCTTCCGATCGACGGCGTGATCTTTGGAGATTTCGACGAGGATCTGTATGAAGCGTGCCTCGATGCATTCGGAATACCGTTCGTTTTGATCTCTGATCTCGGGCCACAACTGCTTGACGAGGCAACCGAGGAAGAGCTCGCGCTGGCTGAAGAATGTGCGGACCAAGCCTTGGTTGAAGAGTTCCAAGTCGCTGAGCCAGTCGGCGATGAACGCCTTCAGGCGCTGGTGTTCATTGGCGACGAAGGTGACACCGTCTTGAGCGGTTTGGATCTTGGCGTCGACCCAATGTTGTGGTGGGTCATTCTCGGAGCCTTCGCAGTTGCAGCAGCCATCACCTGGTTCGCAGTCCGACGCGAGCTGGAACCGGTGAATCAATTGGTCGGGGCAGCTGACCGAATTGGCTCCGGTGACCTTTCGGCCCGCGTCGACCCAACTGGTTCTGAAGAGCTATCTCGACTCTCCAGTTCGTTCAACGAGATGGCCAGCTCGATTGAAACCGAGGATCTGCGGCGGCGCGAGTTCACCAGCGACGTCGCTCACGAGCTACGAACGCCGCTATCTAACATGCGGGGCTACCTGGAATCGGCTCAGGACGGAGTCTCGCCACTAAACGGCGATCTCATTGATTCCCTTCATGAAGATGCTCTTCACATGCAGGCCATAGTTGATGACCTCCAGGTGCTGACGTTGGCCGAGGCTGGCACCTTGCAGGTACTTCTCGAACAAGTCTCGCTGGGTTCGCTTCTTAGTTCGGTCGTTACCGCTCACAAGCTCTCCGCGGACGCAAAGGGGGTATCGCTGGTTGCCGAAGAGACCACTGATGTAGTTCCCGCCGACCCAGCTCGACTCCGACAAGTTTTAAGCAATCTGCTCTCAAACGCAGTTCGCCACACGCCCGCGGGCGGATCGGTCACGCTCGGTACAAGCTCAGATGGCAACCAAACCGTGATCTCGGTTACCGACACTGGTGAAGGCATCGGAGAAGAACATCTACCTCGATTGTTTGAGCGCTTTTACCGAGCCGACTCGTCTCGCACTAAGGCAACTGGCGGGTCGGGGTTGGGTCTGGCTATCGCGAAACAACTCGTTGAGGCCCACGACGGCAAACTCACGGTTAGCTCGGTTGTAGGTGAAGGCACAACCTTTGAAGTCGCCCTACCCGCCTAGCCCCGAAACAACAGCGGTGAATTCGGCGACTGTGTCTGAGATGATGTCAGCGACCGGCCGGACCGACGTGATTCGGCCGGCGACCTCGCCGCTTAGAGCAATCGCTGCGTTCATGTCGCCACCAAAATACAGGTCCTGGGCATTTCCGAAATCGCCAAAGACATTGTGCTCTGCGTTAACCAAGGCTTCGGTCTTTTCAGTGCGCAGTGCTCGAAGAGCTGGTGAGTGTTGCCGATTTAGGAACAATGTGTCGGTCTCTTTGGCATCAACAATTGCCTGCTTCCAGTTGTTGTGAACCGGAGACTCCGCTGCCGAAACCATGCGCGTGCCCATTTGAACACCTTCGGCCCCAAGTGCAAACGCAGCAGCCATCGTGCGGCCACAGGTGATGCCCCCAGCGGCAATTATGGGCACATCGAAACGCTCGCGGATAAGTGGCAACAGAACCATCGTCGAAACTGGAGTTGGGCTCTTGAAACCACCGCCTTCGCCTCCTTCAACCACAAGGCCGTCAACCCCGGCATCAACCGCCTTTTGAGCGGCGGCCAGCGTTGGAACCACGTGATAGACGGTCAAGCCTGCCTCTTTAAGAACGCCGGTGTACTTGGTTGGCGACCCTGCGGAGGTAGTCACGAACTTCACGCCTTGTTCGATTACGAACTCTGCGATTGACGGGTCTCGAACAAACGCCTGAGCGATGTTCACCCCAAAGGGATTCGGCGTGAGATCCCGCATCTTGGCGATCTCACCTTTGACTGCGTCGAGTTCACCCGAACTTGTCTCAATGATTCCGCATGCCCCTGCGCTCGACACCGCTGACGCTAACTGGCTTCGAGCGATCCAGCCCATCGGCGCCTGGACGATGGGAATGTCAACCCCAAGATCACGACTTACCCGATTTTCGAACACTGGATGCACCGAGGTAGCTGAATGTGCCGAACTAGATTCTGTAGAGGCCATTTCGGAACTGTAGATCGTCGCCAGAAAAATCTAAATTGCTGATGTGACGGAACGAATTGTTCACTCCTAGGGTTGCTTGTACATGGAAGATGACATGCACGATGACATGGACGGCGACATGGACGATTCAGAGAATGAGTTCCTCGTAGACATAATCAAAGGTTTCAGCGCTCCGCAGAAGTGGACGTTGCCCAAGTACTTCTACGACGCTGTTGGCGTAGAGATCTATGAACAGATCAAGCAGGTCCCCGAGTACTACCTGCCAAAGCACGAGCGAGCGCTACTCAGCGAAATAGCTGATCAGCTCGATGGACTACTTGGCCATGTGCGCCAAGTAGTGGAGTACGGCGGAGGGTCCGACGTTCGCACTGAAACTCTGGTGAAAGCACTTGAGGGTCTCACTGAGTATCTACCGCTTGATGTAGCGATTGAACAGCTGGAATCCACAGCTGAAGTGGTCTCGGCTATCCGACCTGACATAACGATTACTCCGCTACTTGGAGACTTTGCCAACCTGCCCGAACTGGAGTCGGGAGACTCACAATCTCGTTTAGGGTTCCTGCCCGGTTCCACAATTGGCAACTTCGACTCAGGAGGAGCCCAGCAGTTCTTGGCACGGATTCACGACCATCTAGGAAGCGGATCTCACCTGCTTGTGGGCTATGACCTAGTGAAGGATCGCGACGTTCTCGTAGCCGCTTATGACGACGCTGCCGGGGTGACCCGCCGGTTTAATCTGAATCTGCTGGACCGAATCAACCGCGAACTGGGCGGTGACATCGATCGGATGAAGTTCTGGCACATGGTTGAGTACAACGAAGAATTGGATCGGATAGAGACCTACCTCCAATCAACTGTTGACCAAACGGTCACTGTGGGTGGCCACGCGTTTGTGTTCACTGCTGGCGAGCGCATCCACACCGAAAACTCTCATAAGTACAGCGAGACACGGTTTGCTGCCGCCATTGAGGACACGGGCTGGACCCACCTAAAGACCTGGACTAGCGAGAATGACTACTATGCGCTCACTCTGTTGGGGTGAGTGGGTTCAGAGATAGGGCTAGGTTGTGGACGTGGATCTATCGGGGGAATGGCGGGCGGCAAAGCCAACGCCAGAGTTAGACAGAGCGGGCGCTGACATCGACTTTGATGACTCGTCTTGGGACGTGGTCAACGTACCTGGCCATTGGGGACAGAGCACCGCCTTCGCCTTTAGTACCGGACCACTGCTTTACCGAAAGCCTTTCAGCCACCCAAAGCCCGATGGCAACAGTCGACACTGGCTCACCCTTGACGGAGTCATAGCCGACTCTGATGTCTGGTTAGACGGCAACTTTCTCGGCTCAACTACCGGATACTTCTTACCTCATCGGTTCGAAGTGACCGAAGCTCTGGCAGCCCGGACCGATCATCTTCTTGCCGTTCAAGTGTCTTGCCCCGAACCCGAGGCGGGTCAACCGAAGCACGCATTAACTGGCAGCCTGCAAGCAGGACCTCTCGCCCCAACAGGATCACCAGGCGGAATCTGGCGACCGGTTTCGGTTAGGCAGACTGGGACCGTCGCGATTCGACATTCTCGGATTCTTTGTACCCGAGCTTCAACCGCTTCGGCCGACCTTCACATTCGACTTGTCATCGACGCGGCCTCGGCCGGTGACCTTCGCATCGACACCTCCGTTACCGGTAACGATGGAGTAGCTGTTGCTGGCGGAAGCGACCTGCACACCGTGGCCGCTGGAGAGAACCGAATCGAGTGGACGACTCGGGTCATGAAACCACGCCTGTGGTGGCCGCACTCAGTTGGTGAGCAACCGCTGTACGAAGTTGGTGTTGCGATACGAGGAGAAGACGCCGAAGTGTCGGACCGCCGCCATTGGCGAACAGGTCTGCGGTCAATTTCGGTTGACAATCTACAGTTCAAGGTGAACGGACAAAAGCTGTTTGCCAAGGGTGTGTCAATCGGCCCTCAGGACCGTTTCCTAGGATCGATTGACGCTGCAACCATTGCCCAAGACGTCCAGGCCGCTGCCGAAGCAGGGCTGGATCTGATCCGAGTTCATGGTCACATCGGACGGCCTGAGCTTTATTCAGCTGCCGATGAAGCCGGCATGCTGTTGTGGCAAGACTTGCCTTTAGTTGGGGTGCACAGCACTCGAGCCCGCAAGGCAGCCCGGGTTGTGGCACGGTCAGCTGTAGACCAGCTTGGCTCTCATCCTTCGGTTGCAGTTTGGTGCGCGCACGATGAACCGAACGGGCCACCAATTCCTCCACCCGGCAACCGGACTGCAAGCAGATCAGAACTGGCCAAACGGCTAGCGCGTCACCTGGCGCCCAGCTGGAACCGCAGCTACCTGGGCCCGCTGGTGAGGCGTGAACTAAAAACTTCGGACCCAACCCGATCTGTAATCGCCCGTTCCGGAGGGTTACCGCGACCAACTGACGCTTTGGTCGGCTCGTCCGCAGCATCTGATCCCCATCTGTGGGTTGGCTGGTTCACCGGTACCTACACCGAGCTTGGCGAGATGATTCGGCGTTGGCCGATGCTGGGCAGATTCCTAGGAGGATTCGGCTCACAATCAGTCAGTCTGGCTGACTGGCCCGAAGACGAACCAACGTGGAACGGTGCACAGAAATCTAGCTTCGCCCGTTATCTTCCTAGAAAGGCCTACGGCGACGGCATCAGCTGGGCACATGCAACACGGGCCTATCAAGCAGACCTCCTTCGGCACCAAATCGAGACAGTGCGTCGTCTTAAGTACTCACCCTCGACTGGCTTCTGTTTGATGTCGCTAGTGGATGCTGCGCCTGAGGGCGGCTTTGGCTTGTTCGATTCTGAACGTCGCCCGAAACCCGCCCTCAACGCAGTCGCCGACGCTTGTCGCCCCGTAGTCGTGATTGCAGATTCGCCGCCGCGTTTGGTCTCTCCAGGCGAGCGGCTCGACCTGACTGTGCATGCCGTTAACGATCTACGTAGAGAACTCGGGACTGTCTCGGTTAGTGCCCGCGCCCGTTGCGGTGCTTGGGAATTTGCAAAAACATGGGAAGGGCCGATCGAAGCCGACAGCGTGCAGTTCGTCGGGGACTTCGGATTCGACGTTCCTGCCCGGACCGGCACCTTGATTATCGACATTGACCTGCAAGCAGAAGGTGTGGCGGCAACAAATCGCTACCAAACAGTAGTAATCCCAGCTGCGGAAGCCACCACCAGTTCCCAGGTCAGCTAACAAGAAAAATTGCTTGGGAGCAGAACTAAGCCTGTTGGGCTCTGACCAGGTAAGTTTCTAGCTACGCCCATACGTCTACCCGGAGGTTTCCCGGTGGCCACGACTACACCAAGTCGCAATTCCACATCTCCCCCCATGCGCCCGAAGCCTAAACAGCTTCCTTTTCCGCTGAGTCTTTACCAGACAGCAGTGGGCAAGAAGTGGGTCATGGCCTTAACCGGTCTTGGACTGGTTGGCTTTGTTGTCTTCCACATGTTGGGCAACTTGAAGGTGTTTATTGGTTGGGTGCCTGAAGAAGGCGCCTATGACCTGGACATCTATGGAGAGTTCCTTCGTGAGCTGTTGGTTCCGTTGTTCCCTCACGGTGTTTTGTTGTGGATCCTGAGACTCGGCCTGATCACGATGTTTGCACTGCATATTCATTCGGCCTACTCACTTACCCGACTCAACTCCGCTTCGAACCAGCCTTATGCCGCCAAGCGAGACTGGATCGCTGCGAACTTTGCGTCTCGATCGATGCGCTGGACGGGCGTGATCACACTGCTCTACATCGTCTTCCACTTGGCTGACCTAACTTGGGGCGTAGGACCGGCCTATTCAGACTGGGAGTACGGAAGGGTTCATGAGAACCTCGTAGGCTCGCTAGTTCGACCCGCCGCAGCCATTATCTACATCATCGCTGTAGTGGCGCTATCTATTCACATCTTCCACGGCATCTGGTCAATGTTCCAGAGCCTTGGCTGGTCTAACCCCAACTATGACTGGATGCGACGAGGCCTTTCGATGGGTATCGCTGCACTGATATTGGTTGGCAACCTCACCATCATTCTTTCGATCTGGACCGGCGCAGTAGGCCTGGAGGCAGGACAATGACAACACTTAATTCAAAGGTCCCTGAAGGCCCAATCGCTGAGAAGTGGACCAAGCACAAGTTTGATTCCAAGCTCGTGAACCCGGCTAACAAACGCAAGTTCAAGATTCTGGTGGTCGGAACTGGCCTGGCTGGGTCATCGGCTGCGGCAACCTTTGCTGAGCTTGGCTACGAAGTAGAAGCTTTCACGTTCCACGACACGCCACGCCGCGCACACTCCATCGCCGCCCAGGGCGGTATCAACGCCGCAAAGAACTACCCGAACGATGGAGACAGCGTCTTCCGACTGTTCTATGACACGGTCAAAGGTGGCGACTATCGAAGTCGTGAGGCCAACGTCTACCGCCTAGCCGAGGTGTCGGTTGACATCATCGATCAGTGCGCGGCTCAAGGTGTTCCTTTTGCTCGCGAATATGGCGGACTCCTGGCAAACCGCTCCTTTGGCGGAGCCCAAGTAAGCCGAACTTTTTATGCCCGAGGCCAGACCGGCCAGCAGCTTCTGATCGGCGCCTACCAAGCGCTAATGCGCCAAGTTGGTTTGGGAGCGGTCAAGCTTCACACCCGTTCTGAAATGCTAGATCTGGTAGTTAAGGATGGCGAGGCCGTCGGGATCGTAACTCGCAACCTGACTACCGGAGCGGTCGAAAGCCATGCTGGCCACGCAGTTGTTCTTTGCACCGGTGGTTACGGCAACGTCTTCTACTTAAGCACCAACGCAATGCAGTGCAATGTCACCGCTGCTTGGCGTGCTCACCGCAAAGGCGCCTATTTCGCCAACCCTTCCTACACACAGATTCACCCAACCTGTATCCCGGCCTCAGATGAGTTCCAGTCAAAGCTGACTCTTATGTCAGAGTCGCTGCGGAACGACGGGCGGATCTGGGTGCCGAGGTCTCGCGATGAGACCCGTCGGGCGCGCGATATCCCCGAAGCTGAGCGCTACTACTACCTCGAAGAGAAGTACCCGGCTTTTGGCAACTTGGTACCTCGGGACGTTGCGTCACGAAACGCCAAGACAGTGGTTGATCAAGGCTTCGGCGTTGGCCCACTGAAGAACGGTGTCTACCTCGATTTCGCATCAGCCATCGAGCGTGTCGGCAAGGACACCATCGAGGCTCGCTACAGCAACCTATTTGAGATGTATGAGCGCATCACGGGTGAGAACCCCTACGAGGTACCGATGCGCATCTACCCCGCAACCCATTACACAATGGGCGGACTCTGGGTTGACTACAACCTGATGACCACCATCCCCGGCCTTTATGCCGCCGGTGAGGCCAACTTCAGTGACCACGGCGCTAACCGGCTTGGCGCTTCAGCGCTGATGCAAGGTTTGGCTGACGGCTACTTTGTTCTGCCTTACACGATTGGTGACTACCTGGCACCGAAACTGGGCCAGGACCTCGTCCCCACTGATGATCCCGTCTTCACTGAATCGGTGCAGAACATCAAGGCGATGACTCAAGGTTTCTTAGACATCAACGGAACAAAGAGCCCTGAGCACTTCCACCGCGAGTTAGGCAAGATCGTCTGGAACTACATCGGCATGGCCCGAGACCAGAACGGCTTGGAAAAAGCGATCAACGAAATTCGTGCGTTGCGCGAAGAGTTCTGGAAAGACGTTCGGGTACTCGGCAACGCCGACACTTTGAACGCTTCTATTGAGAAGGCCGGCCGTATTGCGGACTTCTTTGAATTGGCCGAACTAATGGCTCGAGATGCGCTGGACCGCAACGAGAGTTGTGGCGGTCACTTTAGAGAAGAGTCTCAGACTGAAGAGGGCGAAGCCCTACGAGATGACGAGAACTATGCCCACGTAAGTGCCTGGGAATGGCACGACGCCGACACCCCACAGACCAAACACGCCGAAGAGCTTGAATTTGAAAACGTCAAGCTCACTCAGCGTTCCTACAAGTAGAGGCTCCCAGAACATGTCTGAAGAAACACTCAACCTGAAGCTTCGAATCTGGCGCCAAGATGGCCCGTCGTCCAAGGGTGGCTTCGCCGAATACCCGGCCAACAACATTCCCACCGACGCCTCTTTCCTCGAGATGCTCGACGTAGTCAATGAACAGCTAATCGAACAAGGTGAAGTTCCTGTCGAGTTCCCTCACGACTGCCGAGAAGGTATCTGTGGAACGTGCGGCGTAATGATCAACGGCCGTGCTCATGGCCAGGAGAAGGCCACTGCGACCTGTCAGCTTCATATGCGCAAATTCACCGATGGCGACACGATTGAAATCGAGCCCTGGCGTGCGGCAGCTTTCCCGGTAGTCAAAGACCTGGTGGTGGACCGATCTGCGCTTGATCGGGTTATCGAGGTTGGTGGCTTCATTAGTGCCCCGACCGGCTCGGCTCCTGACGCTAACGAGATGCTTATACCTAAAGATGTTGCAGAGTCTTCAATGGACGCCGCAGCTTGTATCGGTTGTGGCGCCTGCGTTGCGGCCTGTCCCAACTCTGCTGGTCAGCTGTTCACCTCGGCCAAGATTTGGCACCTGAATGCCATGCCTCAAGGGCAAGCCGAGCGCTACAAGCGAACCGAAGAAATGGTTGAAACCATGGAGCAGTACTTCGGTAGCTGCACTAACCACGGCGAATGCTCCGAGGCGTGCCCTAAGGAAATCAGCCTTGACTTCATCGCCTACATGAACCGTGATTACGTAAAGTCCAAGGTCAAGAACCGCCGTTTAGCGGGCCAGTAGATCCGACAAACGCAGCCACGCCATGAAGCACATCTCTGACTCGAAGCCTCTTCGCGTTCCAACAACTGCTGAAGTCAAAGCGGTTATTCCTAGCGAGTGCTTCGAGCGGAGCCTCTGGCAGTCATTGCCCTATGCCTTGTTCTCGGTTGTTTCAACGCTGATACTCGGCTTTATCGCGCTTGCCTTCATACCGCTTTCGTGGGTTTGGGCCCCAGCATGGGTTGCATATGCCTACGTCAACGGCACGGTGGCGGTGGGTGTTTGGGTCGCGGCGCACGAATGTGGTCATCGGGCGTTCGCTAAGACCCCGGGCGTACAGGACGCCATTGGGTTTGTGATGCACTCGTCGTTGCTCGTGCCTTACTTCTCCTGGCAAAGGAGCCACGCGATCCACCATGGAAAAACAAACCATGTCACAGAAGGCGAAACTCACGTCCCGAAACGGATTACAACCGAGCGAGGCCGGAGAGTGCTGCGAATCCGAAACCGGATTGGCGCACCCGCTCACGGTGCGGTCACAGTTGCGACCCGCCTTGGGTTTGGATGGCCGATGTATCTGCTCATCGGAGCGACTGGCGGTTCAGAACGCGGGCTGACCAACCACTTCTGGCCGGCAAAGCCGTTCAGCCAAGCCTTGTTTCCTGCCCGCTGGAAACCCAAGGTTCTCTGGAGCACTGCCGGAGTGCTAGCAGCTCTAGCGCTCTTGGGTTGGTGGGCAATCGCCAGAAGCCCTTGGGAAGTTGCCGCCGTGTATCTTGGGCCATACCTAGTAGTGAACGGATGGCTGGTCACTTACACCTGGCTACAGCACACAGACGCTGACGTGCCCCACTACAGCGATGAAGACTGGTCATTTGTTCGTGGAGCCTTCTGCTCAGTCGACCGCCCTTATGGCCCAATTGCTGACTTCTTGCATCACCGGATCGGCACCACCCACGTAGCGCATCATCTGGACGCAAAGATCCCTCACTACAAGGCTCGTCAAGCAACCGCGGCCATTAAGTCAGCCTTTCCCGATCTGTATCGCTTTAACCCAAGTCCGATCCGACGAGCCCTGTGGGATGTTGCTCACAGCTGTCACGTGGTTAGCGAAACCGACGACGGCTGGCACTTCACCGACGAACTCCCTTCCGCAGGGGATGATCTCTCAGCGGCTGCCTAGAACTAGTCTCTCACCACCTGCCTAAGAACTAGTCTCTCACCACCTGCCTAAGAACTAGTCAGGGCAGAGTTAGCGCTAGCTAGGCACCAACGTCCACGACACAGAAATGTTGGCTTGCTCAGTTAGTTCCCCGGCGTCGATTGGCATTGCTCCTTCAACGTCGGCCGACATCGCTCGCACGCTTGACCGACGCGACGGGCGGCCAAAGTTGTGCTCTTGCTCTGTGATCGCGACTACCTCACCCAACGAAACTCCAGCCAAGGTGGCCAGCTGCGTGGCCTTTTCGAAGGCGTCTTGATAGGCGGCTTCGCGTGCAGCCTTGACCGCCTCTGATCTGTCGGCGCGATCAAACGTCACACCGTTTAGTTCAGCGCCATCCTCGACTGCGTCCAGAACTTGGTTAACCAAAGCGTCGATTCCGCTGAGATCTCGTACAACAGCGTTGACCATCGTCGATACCTGGTACTGGGCTAGCCCTTGATTGTTGCGGTAACTATGGATGTTCAGCCGAGTGGTGGTCAGGTCTTTCTCCGCCACACCTCGCTTGATGAGGGCCTGGCGAGCGGCCTGCATCTTGGAACCAACTCGGGTCCGGGCTTGGCCCAGGTTCGGGCTTTGAAGTGAAACGCCAACTGAGACACTGGCCATGTCGGGAACAACAGCGCAAACCCCTGAGCCACCAACGGTTATCGAACGTGCAGATTCTGATGCCATTTGGCCAGGTTAGAGCGACCTAAAGGCACTGCCCATTCAGGTCGTTAACACACCAAGATCTATGTCCGAGTCACAAGACCATCAGGAGTCAAAGCCAGTACCGCCGTCGCGGGCCTATAGAAACGCGCGCAAAAACAAGCGCGCTGCTAAGGCAGTTCAGGTCGAAACCGCTGTTCATGAGCAGGTGCAGCCAGACCTACAGCCCCAGCTCCCTGAAGCCCAAACCCCACGAGTCCCTATGCCCGCTCCCCCGGTTTTGGTGAGGCTCGAAGATTCAGTTCCCGATGCAGATCCAGCGATCGAGGTGCAGCGCTGGCAAGAACCAGAAATAGAGCTTCCAGCCTTTACTGACAGCTTCGGCCCGGAAGGGGCTCAGGCGGCCGACCACCTTGCAACTGAAGAGGCCGCAACTGACGGCTCCACACCTGGGCACGATGTGGAGCCAGAGCCATACTCTCCGTTTCGGGTTCCACCCACACGCCAACTGCCCGACATGGTCTTTGCTGCGCCGGGCACAAGCGATGACGGGCCCGCCCCTAAGCCTAGATCGACGCTGTCTATCGTCCTTGGTGCCTTCGCAATCGTGGGCGTCTTGGCCGTCGGTCTAATCGGCTACAACTCTTTCACGCAGGTCGCAGAACGTAATCCTCTACAAGGGCAACTGACTTCGGGAGCACAGATAGGTCAGTGCTACACAGATCAGGTCCGCTTCGTTGATTGCGCCTCGAGCCACACCTTCGAGGTGTACGGAACCAACCTTGTCGCCGAACGTTCCGACTACCCAGGCGTGGTTAGTCGAACCCTCGGCAGCGAGGCTTGTGAGTTACGTTTCTTTGGCTATGTCGGGCTCGAACCAGCCGTAGCGGGAATGTCCATCTACTCGGTCTATCCATCACAAGAGCAGTGGGCCGCTGGTGAACGATGGGAAATTTGTGTTCTGTCCAATGAGTCTTTGAATCCCCTATTTGGATCCGCCACAGCCAGCATTAGCTAGTGCTGTGCGTGTAGCTTCTTAACCCGTGATACCTCAACCCCTTCTCACCCTGATCCGTGGCTTCCTCATGGGAAGCGCCGACATCGTCCCCGGAGTGTCCGGCGGCACCGTCGCGCTGGTATTAGGTATCTACAAGCGGCTGATCTCCAACGTCCGCCAGGGTGCCCGGGCGCTGAAGCTACTGGTTACGGGAAAGTTCAGCGACGGTATAGCCGCACTGGTAGCTATCGACTGGCTGTTTATTATCCCTCTCGGACTTGGTGTTGTGGGGGCCTTTGCCCTCCTGCGTCACCCGATGCAAGATCTTCTGGTTGATCACGCCGAAGGAACAGCGGCTGTTTTCTCAGGGCTGGTCATAGCTAGTTGCTTGCTGGTGACCCGTCAGATAACTGACTGGGGACCCAAGACTTTGGGCGCTTTGGTTGGGGTAGCCGTGCTGGCTTTCTACCTGTTGGGGTTCCAAGCCGGAGCTAGCGCGGACCCTGCAATCTGGATGTTTGCTTTGACCGGCTCAATTGCCATCTGTGCGATGATCCTCCCCGGCATTTCGGGCTCGTTCATCATGTTGATGTTGGGAATGTACGCTGCGGTGTTGGGCGGATCAATCAGTGAATTGGCGGTATTCCTGGTTGGCGCAGTCATCGGCCTGGCGCTGTTCTCCTCGGTACTAAATCACCTTCTAGAGAACTACGAACAGGTAGTTCTAGGTGCTCTCCTGGGTTTGATGGTTGGCTCGTTCCGAGTTCTGTGGCCCTGGCCCAACGGAGTTGGCTTTATCAGCGACGAGGCCAACGAGACAGTGGTTGGAACCGGGTTGGAGATGCCCAGCTTCGGTGAATTCATTGGTGGGGCCGGCCTGGCCGCAATCGCGGTCGTTGTAACGCTGCTTATCGTACGACTCGCCGAAGCGAAGCCCGTTACAGATTCGGACTCTTCGGAGCCTTCCCACGTTTGACCTGGTGGCCAATCACGTGGCCCCAGAAGCCGCGTGGCGCCCCTAAGAAATCAATCATGTACTCAAGCTGAGCGTCATAAGAGCGGCGCAACGTGAGCAGGTGGTCTCTCGCCTCTTCGTAGTCATAGAGTTCGAAACCGTGAGCCTCAAGCCGGTTATACAAGCCAATGAACTGTTCATCGTCTTCATAGGTTCTATCTAGCTGTTTGCGATACTCACTGAGGTCAACGCCGCGGGTTAGACCTTGTAAAAGCCGGATAGAGCGGCGCAGCATCCAATAGGCCGAATCTCCTCGGGCCCCTTTGATCATCTCGGTTTGCAGCGCAGCGTCGCTTACAAGTCCAAGCCCGGTAATCCAGCTTTGACCCCAGTGGTGAGACCGGAACAACATGAGCATCGGAAAGCTCGTGTGAGTTTCCAGAACACCCGCAACCCAGTTCTCCCACTCAACGAAGTGGGAAAGCAGCCGGTCGACCTTTGCGTTCGGAGCCCAAGCAACCATTAGGTCAACTGGCTCGATGCGGGCTTCAGTACCAGCGTCAAGCGTCATCAGCTTGCGTTCGCGCTCGCTGTAGGCCGAATAGAGCGAAGGAAGATAACCAATGACCAGGGCGATGGTGATTACGCCGCTGAAAGCCTCGATGATTGCGCCATACCTCGGGACTATTGCTGATGGAACCACTTCTCCAAAGCCCACAGTGAAGAACACGACGCCCGAGTAATAGAGGTGATCTCCGAAGGTTTCAACTCCGGCGAGGCCGCCCATACCCCACCAAATTAGGGCGAAACCAAAGATTTGCTGAGTAACCCAAACCACTAGCAACGTGAGGATAAGGATGGGCGGGAACAGCCCAAAAATTGCTTCGCGGACTCGGCCTTCAGGAGCTCTGGCCGCAATCTTGGTTAGAACACTCCACATCGACAATGTGACCCTACGAGAGAGCCAGAATCGATGATTGGACGTGTGGGTGCTGACCAGCGTGTTGAACAGATCGACCAGAACCGCAACGACGAGGATGATTCCCCCAATAAGCGCTACCACTTGCACCCCGATTAGCTTAACGTGTCCCGGTGAGCAGAAATTCTTCGCCCATTTGGGTTTTCTCGGCGTTGAGCGCCTGTTTGTCTATGGGCTACGGCGTGTTGTTCACGATCGTTGACGATTATCGAGACGATTACGGGATGAGCGAAACCGAAATCGGATACATCATCGGGCTCGGATTCATTTCAGCGTTCTTTGCCCAGCTCGTCTTGGGCCCAATCGCAGACCGAGGGCGCGCCCGTCAGATGGTCTTCTTGGGCGTTGGAATCAATGTCGTAGGAATGCTTCTGATGGGTTTCGGGGAATCTAGCTTGCCCATCATTGCTGGCCGACTTATCTCAGGCGTGGGTATAGGTGCCGCAGTGCCTGCAGTGAAACGGATCGTTGTTCTTGCTGATCCGGACAACCTGGGTGAGAACCTTGGCCGGCTCTTGGCCGCCGACGTATTCGGATTTGCTGCAGGTCCTGCAGTTTCGGCCGCTTTGGTAGGCCCGTTCGGACTGTCAGCACCGTTCATAGTGGTCACTTTGCTTACCGTCATCGCCGTCACAGCATCGCTGGGTGTGAAGGTGTCTGAGACCGTTGACTATTCGGGGCAGCGGCTTGCCTTGGACCTTTTGAAACTTCGGCCCGTGGCCGGCGGGGTTGCTCTTGGCGCGGCCGCATTCATGATGATCGGCGCCTTCGATGCCTTATGGGCACTGGTCCACTCGGACCTCGGCACGTCTGATCGTGTGGCAAACCTCGGCATCACGTTGTTTGCCATTCCGCTGATAGTTCTTGGTCCGACTGGTGGTCGATGGGCCCAACGAGTCGGCCCTTACCGAATCGCGGCCGCCGGGATGGTGGTGGCCGCCGGATTCATGGCGTCTTATGGCTTGTTGCCATCGGGTTCTTGGATATTCGGAGTTGCAATGTTCCACGCAATTAGTGACGGCCTCACTATTTCTGCTGCCGGCGTCGCTGTAAGCATGTCGGTTCCGGTTGAGCGCCAAGCCGCGGCCCAGGGGGTTCTCGGTGCTGCCCAAGCGCTAGCGGGAGGCATAACAGCAATTGTCATCGGCTCGATCTATGACGATTGGGGTCGGGCACCGGCCTACATCGCAGCCGCCATTGGAATGCTGATTCTCACTGCAATCGGCATGACGTTGGCCTATGACACCTGGCGTCACCAACGGTTCCGGACTGCGCTTCCTACCGAGGCCACACGGGCGGCTTCAGGCACTGGCATTTAGCTAAACGCGCGTCACTCCATGTGATAACGCAACCATCCATTGGGACCCGCCAATTTGGACTGCGGCCCGGTCAAGCTCTTCAGAGGGCTTTTTCGCTGTACCCGGTAGCCATAGTCCTGCTGGTTGAGTCTCGGGAGGCCCCCACCAATGTTGGCGCACCGCGGGAGCAGCGAAGGCAGTTTCGCCCTCTTTGGTTAGAAGGATTCCGTGCACCACTCCGCGTTGTTCATAACCATTTTGCTGATCGTGATCTTGTTTCCGATCTTGATCCAGAGGATCAACGGTTTCAAGACTCAACCCGGCGGGAGCCTCGGCTGCTTCAAATTCGATCTCCCAACCCAACGGCACGCGATCGCCGACCCCGTCTCGGACAAGTTGGAACGGGTCATCTAGAGCCAAAGCGAATGCTTCGAGCCCATAACTCCAGTGGTCCAGGGGTGTTTCACAATTGTGATCGGCCCAAAGGCCCGAACTCCGAAGCTCCCAACGGCCTTTCACGTCTGGGATTTCTTCTTCGGCTAGAACAATTGGTTGAGACGCGTATCGCAGCAAGGCGGCGTGAAACCAGGCTCCTCCGGCGAAGCGGGTGACCCGCAACCACAGGCCAGTGTCAGAAGTGCTGGCAAAAACCTGGTGGACGTCAGTTACCTCTGGCATGTGAGCTGTCTCAAGCTTCAACCACTGGTTTGCCACTGGCCGATTCTAGACGCCCCAAATCTGAACAAAGAGGCCTAAGGTAAACGTCGTGAGCGACACAGTGGCGATCTCTGAGGCTCTGATTGGGCTGCGTTCGGGCCTTAAGGCAGTTCGGCTCACGCTCGATCTGACTGAAGCTGGCGCTGCCCGACAGACGTCCAAAGAGTTAGACGACCAGATCGCTGACTACCTGCTACCTCGATTGCAGCGTCTCGACGCTCCTCTTCTAGCTGTTATTGGCGGCTCAACAGGATCTGGCAAATCCACTATCACCAACTCCATAGCGGGAGCCGACGTTTCCCCTGCTGGTGTACTCCGGCCAACTACCCGCGCCCCTACTTTGATTTGCCACCCGACGGACATGGTTTGGTTCTCTGGTACCGAAGTGTTGGCCGATCTTCCTCGGGTAAGCGGAACCTCGGGAACCGTGACTGGGGCTGTTCTGCGAACCAGCCCAGTTGAAACAATGAATCCTGGGTTGGCCATAATCGATGCTCCCGATATCGACTCGGTGGAGGAAGCCAACCGTGAGCTTGCCACTCAGCTGTTGGCCGCCGCTGACCTTTGGTTATTTACCACCACCGCTGTTCGCTATGCGGACGCCGTGCCATGGGAGTTCCTAAGTAAGGCCCAAGCAAGGGGCACCGCGCTTGCGGTGATTATCAACCGCGTTCCAGTGGGTGCCGAGACAGAAATTGTCCCGCACCTGAAGCAAATGCTCCTAGACGGTGGCCTGGGAGACGTAGCCGTCTACCCAATAAATGACGCCGAACTGATCGACGGCCGCCTACCGAGCGCTGCGATCGCTCCCCTGAAGGCCATGGTCGATGATCTAAGCGCGGACGCCGAGAAGCGAGCCGAAGTTGTGAAACGCACGGTCCAAGGTGCACTCGACTCGGTGAGTCCCCGAGCTAAGGCGGTACTCAAGGCTGCCGCGGACCAAGACGAAGCCGTCGCTGAGTTGCGTGAGGCCATGGAGCTTCAGTACGGGCAGGCCCGACGAGAGCTCCAAGATTCTCTAAGTGGCGGAGTTCTGCTGCGGAACGAAGTTCTGGACCGGTGGCAGGAACTCATTGGTACAAACGAATTGATGCGAGCAGTTCAGTCCCGGATTAGTCGCATTAGGGATCGCATCAGCTCTGTGATCACGGGTCGCACCGCCGGCACGGCCGAAGTTGCGGGCGAGATCACCAACACTCTCGAACAACTGATGATCGACCTGGTTGATCGCGCCGCGCTTGAAACCACCGAAACCTGGCAGATGCTGCCCGGAGGTGAACAGGTACTTGGAAAGAACCGAGATCTGGAACGAGCCGGCGCTCAGTTTCGGGGAGACATCGGGGCCGAAATTCGCGCTTGGCAAGACGACATTCTGACCTTGGTCAAAGAGCGTGGCGAGGGCAAACGCACCACGGCCCGGATCTTGGCCTTCGGCGTGAACTCAGTGGCCCTCGCCCTGATCATTGTGCTCTTTGCTCAGACAGGCGGAGTAACCGGTGGCGAAGGTGCAATTGCCGCCGGCACCGCAACCGTCTCACAAGCGCTTCTTAACGCGTTGTTCGGAGAACAGGCCGTGCGGGACCTCGCCAACGAGGCCCGCCAGAAACTCCTCAATCGAGTCGGAAAGCTTCTTGATACCGATGCCAACCGGTTCCGCACCCAGCTTTGGACAGAAGTTTCGCCGCCCGAAATAACCAAAGAACTTGGCGACGCTGTTGCCACATTCGAAGAAGCTCGTAAGTGATATTGGGTCGATCACCCGAGCTGGCCGAGCGCCTAGAGGCGCTGTCTGAGGCTGCAACAATGGCCGAAGGTCGGCTCGACCCTGGTGCTGTGGCTGCGGCCACCAACATCGCTGCTAAGGCTAACGAGAGGCTACGCCACGGAACCAGCCATACGCTGGTCGCTCTCCTCGGAGCGACTGGCTCGGGTAAGTCGTCGATGACAAACGCTCTGGTCGGATCCGACGTGGCCACCACCGGACTGCGCAGGCCGACGACTTCATCCACGCTGGCTTGTGTCTGGGGCGACGACGACGCTCAGCCTCTTCTTGACTGGCTGGGAGTGGCTAGTCGCCATCAAGTCCCTGGTGATGACGAGCTAAGCGGTTTGGTGCTGCTGGACGTTCCCGACCACGACTCGGTTCAGGTCGAACATCGCATGGAGATGGAGTGGATTGCCGCCCACGCCGACATGTTGCTCTGGATCACTGATCCCCAAAAGTACGCCGACGCCGCCCTTCACCGATATTTGCGCGATCTAAGTGGTCATGGAGCCGTCATGGTGGTGGCGTTGAACAAAGTGGACACGCTGACTGAAGATGAGGTCAAGGCGTGTCGCAAAGACTTGACGCGTCTGCTGACCGCCGATGGTATCGATTCAGCCAAAGTCGTAGAAGTAAGTGCTGTTACCGGGCGAGGTGTCGACGAACTCAGAAACGTTCTGGCAACCGCCGTGGCTGACCAGAAGGCCGTCGTTAGTCGCCTTGAAGCAGACGTTCGGTTAGCCGCAGGCGAGCTGGCCGATTCGTTAGGTCCAGACTCCAAACCTGGTTCTCTGAAAGCCAAGCATCTGGCCAACGAACTGGTCGAGGCATCGGGAATCGAAGTTGTCTCCTCCGCTGTTGAGGCCGGGCACCTTCGTGATGCTTCGGCGGCTATGGGCTGGCCAGTTACGAGGTGGGTTCGCAAGCTGAGGCCCCATCCTCTACGTCGCCTGCATCTGGGTTCGGGGTCAGCGGGACGCTCTTCGCTACCGGATCCTTCAGGCGCGCAACGCGCCCGTGTTGCGGGAGCAATTCGTGATGCTGCCGACCACGCGACCGAAGGCATGCCAGCACCGTGGCCGTCTCTGGTTCGCAAGCGGGCAGTTCCGGACTCTGCAGTAGTCGAGTCTCGAATAGACGAAGCAGTCAGTTCAGCAACCCGCAAGCACCAGTCGAAGGATCCCCTCTGGTGGAAGGCGATCGGCTTTCTACAAATGATCTTGCTGATCGCCGCTTTGGTTGGTTTGGGCTGGCTCACAATTATCTTCTTCGCCCAATGGTTCCAGCTGCCAGACCTTCCAACACCGGAGGTGCGGGGCACACCGGTGCCAACGGCCCTTGCCTTGGGTGGGCTGTTCTTTGGTTGGCTGGTTGGCTTGTTGGCACGCCAAGTTGCAAGAGTCGGAGCCAAGCGGCGTTCGCGCGCCGTCAAGTCTGAGGCGGCCAAAGCCGTGACCGGTCTGGCTGATGAATTGGTGATGGATCCGATTCGGGCCGAGTTGAAGCTTCGATCGGACCTGCACGAACTGTTACGTACGGCTGGGGGCAAGTAGAACCGATGACTATCAGGTACCTCAGCAGCGAGTGGTTAAGCGCAGCCCACGAAGCAGTCAAAGATCTAGAGCCAATGCCTCGTGCGGTTGGGGTGGCTTACGTAGTTACCGGCACACCTGAGGGTGATGTTTCCTACACACTTGTTCTTGGGCCCGATGCAGTATCGGTTGTTACCGGAACTGAACGTGCCGGTGTGACTCTCACGCTGGGATGGGAACTGGCATTGGCAGTTTTCAAAGGCGAAGCCAGCGCCCAACGAGCCTTCTTGGACGGATCGATTCGTGTCGGCGGCGACGTTCAAGAACTGGTCGGCAACAACGACGCAATGGCAGCGATCGACACTGAGCTGGCACACTTGAGGTCTCAAACGGTTTAGGAGCGCCAATGCCAGAGATGCCTGAAGTCCAAGCCCACGCTGAACGGATGACTGACGCACTTGGTGGCATGACTTTGAAAAAGTTCGAGCTGATCAACTTTGCGTCGCTCAAGACCTTTAATCCTCCTCCTGACGGTGCCAAGGGCCAGAAGCTCACAAAGGTGGGTAGGCGCGGCAAGTACCTACTGATCGGATTCGAAAACGGACATACCCACGTCGTGCACCTTATGCAGGGCGGTCGACTTCGACCCGATGCCAAACGAACCAAGAAGCCTCGTGGCGGAATGATTCGTTGGGTTTTTGCCGACGATGACGGTGAGGAGCACGCCTGGCTACTTACTGAGGCGGGCACAGAGCGACGGGCTGGAGCATGGATAGTAGACGGTGATCCGCTGCCTCAGCCCCCTGTCGATCACCTGGGCCCCGAAGCTGTCTCGATGAACATCGATGACTGGACTGTGCTGTGTGGAGCCAACTCGAAACGGCTTCACGGACTTTTGCGCGACCAAAGAAAGATCGCCGGATTGGGACGTCTGCTGGCCAACGAACTTTGTTTCGAGGCTGGGATTTCTCCGTTTGCAAACGCTTCAAAGCTAGATGCAGACCAGATTCAACGCCTAGCTGCTGCCTCTGAAACGGTACTGGCTGCCGCAACAGCGCACGAACGGACCTTGGACGACATCGGCAAAAGCGCCGACCGGCCATCCAAAGTGCACAATCACGCCGACGAACCCTGCGTGAAGTGTGGTGACCTAATCAGGACTGTCAGCTACCGCAAGTACGTTGTCTTCTACTGCCCAACCGATCAAACCAATGGCAAGATCCTGGCCGACAACACCACGTCAAAATTCCTCAAGTAGACCACCACAAAACGGCTTTGGCCGCACAACCCGACAGAAACGACGGGCTATGCGGCCAAAAGCTCAGAAAAAGGCTTGAGAGCCAGCTGGCCTTAGATGAGGCCTAGTTCTTTGACGGTGTCACGCTCGGCAACAAGCTCGGCGTGAGTGGCGTTGATCCGCTCTTGGCTGAACTCGTTGATTTCGAGACCCTGCACGATTGAGAAGTCGCCACCGCTGCAAGTTGCGGGAACGCTAGAGATGATGCCGTCAGGTGTTCCATAGGAGCCGTCGCTGATGACCGACATTGAAACCCAGTCACCATCGGCAGTACCAAGAGCCCAGTCGTGCATGTGGTCAATTGCCGCCGACGCAGCCGAGGCCGCGGAGGAGAGGCCCCGAGCCTTGATGATTGCGCCACCGCGGCTAGCAACTGTTGGGATGAACTCATCGGCCAGCCAGGCCTCGTCGTTGACAAGCTCGGCAGCGTTCTGGCCACCAACTTCGCAATGGAAGATGTCGGGGTACTGCGTGCTTGAGTGGTTGCCCCAGATGGTCATCTTCTTGATGTCTCGCACGGCCTTGCCGGTCTTGCTGGCCAGCTGTGAGATAGCCCGGTTGTGGTCTAGCCGAGTCATGGCGTGGAATTGACGAGGGTCAATATCAGGGGCTGCGTTCATGGCGATCACTGCGTTAGTGTTGGCTGGGTTACCAACAACTAGCACCTTGATGTCTTTCGAGGCGTTTTCATTAATGGCCTTGCCTTGTGGCCCAAAGATGCCGCCGTTAGCGGCAAGTAGGTCGGCTCGCTCCATACCGTCCTTGCGAGGCATCGCTCCCACTAGCAACGCGTGGGTGGCATCACCGAAGGCAACGTTTGCGTCGTCAGTCTGAACGATGCCCTCTAGCAGCGGGAATGCGCCGTCTTCTAGCTCCATCGCTACACCTTTAAGAGCGTCCATCGCTGGGGTGATTTCGAGCATCTGAAGAATGACAGGCTGATCAGGACCCAGAAGGGCTCCTGAAGCGATGCGGAACAACAGTTGGTAGCCGATTTGGCCGGCGGCTCCGGTTACGACGACACGGGCTGGGGACTTGGTCACAAATTGCTCCTGATAGGTGAAAATTCTCTTCCTGAGGATACCCGGTGGTGATTCGCGTTGGAAACGACAACAATATGGGTGTGAACGCCCGCGCCCTGACCGAAGATGCAATTGGCAGAGTCTCACTAGAGATGGTTGATGCGGCCGGCCCGGAATGCCTCAGTCTGGAGGCTGTGGCCAGGGCGCTAGGTACCTCGATTCCGGATCTGAAACCGTTGGTCGCCGATGTCGGTGAGCTTCTAGATCTGGCGTGTGACCAGATCTACGCCGAGATTGACCTCAACCCGATCGGGGAAGGCTGGGCCGAGAAGTTCAGGCACTACGCCCGCTCATTTAGGGTTGCTCTACTACGCCACCCAAGAGCGCTCTATCCAATGGCTACGCGGCCAATCTTGCACGAAAGCTCGATGAAAGTGGCCGAGCGAGCGCTCGGTGAATTGACCTCAGTTGGATTTGATCCAGAGTCAGCCAATCGAGTTCTGATCGTGATCGTCAGCTACGTGTTGGGCCACGCCCTGACCGAAGCCGGGCCGACTCAACAGCCCACTCCCCTTCTAGCGGTTGATCAGAGACGAGTAAGGGGGTTCCGACAGAGCCTGCCTACCGACTCCCTGCCCATATCAGCCGAGGCCCTCGCCCGCGACAATGATCGCGACGCTGAGTTTGAGCTTGGGTTGAAGCTCATTGTCGACGGGCTAGAACGGCAATTACTGCACGCTTAGCTAGCCCTTGGCCTAGGGTTTCGGCCGTGACAATTAGGGCAATATCGCCTCAGGCGATCATCTGGGACTTCGACGGCACGATTATCGATTCTGAGTGGCCGCACTTTGTGGCATCGCGAATCGCTTGTGAACACTACGGCTTAGAGCTAACGCTTGATCGGTGGCAGGCCAGAATCGGGATTCACAATAAGACTCACTGGAGCGAGCAGATGATCACTGACCACATTGGTGTGCCAGCCGATCTCGACGAGGTGTTAGAGCGCACTCGAGCCCACAAGAACGAAATGACCTTCGCTCAGCCAATACGAGACGGAGTACAGGCCCTCTTTAAGCGATCCCATGGCGCTGGGATCCCAATGGCCGTTGCGTCAAGTTCACCGACTACATGGGTCGGACCTCACCTTGAACGTCTAGAGCTGAGCCGATTTGTTTCGGCGTTGCGAACCCGCGATGACGTTGAGAACGCGAAGCCGTGGCCAGATGTCTTTCTGGCCGCCGCCGATGCTCTTCGGATAGACCCCAGCGCGTGTGTGGCTATCGAGGACTCCGCTGCAGGTGCGAAGGCAGCTAAAGAAGCAGGCATGACCTGTGTTGTATGCCCGAACCCAGTGACCGCCGGCCAAGACTTCGCCCACGCCGACTTGGTAGTGGAATCGGTCGCCGAGATCCCGTTGGATTTGCTCGGTCTCACTTAGTGGCGGAACTGGCGCTCGCCGGTGAATACCATGGAGATGCCGCGGGCGTTGGCTGCGGCGATTACGGCCTCGTCACCAACTGAGCCACCGGGCTGAACCACAAGGGCAATGCCGGCATCGGCTGCAGCCTCGACGCCATCTGGGAACGGATAAAAGGCGTCCGAAGCGCATGCGCCACCCGTGGCCCTCCCATCGGCCTTTTGCGCTGCAATCTGGGCCGACTCAACCCGGTTCTGCTGACCGGCCCCGATACCCCATGCAACCCGGTCCTTGACCAACACAATTGCGTTCGAGCTGGTGTAGCCCGCTAGCTTCCAGGCCAATGCGGCATCGGCTAGCTCGGTTGGCGTAGGTTGACGTTCGGTTACCACGCGCCACTCTGCCGGGGTCACACTAAATCGATAGTTCTCTTGCACTAAGAAACTGTCCGACAGTTGCCGGATCGTAAGCGGGCCCGCTTCGGGCGCCGTCGCTTCCAGAACTCGAGTGTTCTTGCGCTTACCTTGTAGCCGTTCGATCACGCCGTCCTCAAAGCCCGGAGCGATGATCATGTCGGCCTGGGCGGCGTCAACAATTCGGTCTGCTGTTGCATCGTCCACAATGCGGTTAAGGGCAACGATTCCGCCAAAAGCCGAACGAGGGTCGCACTCGAAAGCCCGCTGGTATGCGTCGGCCAAGCTGTCGGCAACGGCGAACCCACAGGGGTTGGCGTGTTTGATAATGGCGACGGCCGGTTCTTCACCCATTGCGTGAACCATCGACCAGGCAGCGTCACCGTCGAATATGTTCAAGTAGCTAAGCGCCAGACCTGAATGCTGAGTGACCCCGTCCCACCAACTCTCGGTGCCCGCTCTGTTGTATCGAGCGCCTTGCTGGTGTGGGTTTTCGCCGTAACGGAGGGTGTCGCGCTGTTCAAGCGTTAGGTGAAGTGACGCTGGCAAAACCTCCGCGCTGGGTTGATCCTCGTCAAACCAACTGACAATTGCGTTCTCATAGCTTGCAGTGTGAGCGAACGCCTTGCGGGCTAGTCGTTTGCGGGTTTCAGGCGTGGTGTGGCCGCCGTGGTCCTTTATCTCCTGGAGGACATCGGCGTAGTCGGCGGGGTCAACAAGAACGGTCACGTACTCGTGATTTTTGGCGGCGGCCCGCACCATGGTGGGTCCGCCGATGTCGATCAGCTCGATGCTGGGATCGGAGTTGAACGGGTAGAGGTTCCCAACGACGATGTCGATGAGGTCGATTTGATGCGTCTCAAGATCTCGTAGATGCTCGGTGTCTCGTCGATCAGCTAGCAGTCCGCCATGCACCTTGGGGTGAAGCGTGACCACGCGGTGACCTAGCATCGCCGGGTAGCCGGTGAAGTCTGCGACGTCTGTTACCGGGATGTTTGCACCGGCAATCGCCTTCGCCGTGCCGCCTGAGGCGACAAGGTCAACGCCCAAGTCGTGTAGGGCTTGGGCCAGTTCGACGACGCCGGTTTTGTCATAAACAGAGAGGAGTGCTCGCACTCGAATTAACCTAGCCGGACTACTCCAAGGCTGGGTCAACGCAGCCAAGAATCCCGCCCGTGCCGCCCTTGGGGTTGAAGATTCTGGGAGTTTCACGGAAGCCGGAGCCGTCGAAGTCAAAAGTGAGGTAGGTCTCGATGCCATCGGCAAGGCCGATCGCCGCGGCCTCAACGTATTCGGGGGTGGCAAACAGCTCGGCTTCGGCCGGGTTTGCTAGGTAGCCAAGTTCTAGCAAGACCGCCGGAACTGTCGGACGCCGAATCATGCCATAGGAATCGAGGCCTTCACTGTTACGCACTTCGATCACGCCTGCGTCACGAGCAGACACCCACTGAATATCGAACTGGTCTAGCTGTTCCACAGTTTTCTCATAGATAAGTCCGCCAAGACGACGAGAGTCACGGTTGCCCGACTGCACAAAGATCTCGGTGCCCGGACCGTCACTGTTACCCAACTGAGGAGCGTTGTGGTGAACCGACACAAGCATGTCTGACTGGAGTCTGTCCGCAATTTCTGATCTCACCCGCAGTGGGACGCGGTAGTCGGCGGTGCGGGTCAGAACGTTGCTTATGCCGCGCTGGGTAAGAATGGCTGCGGTTCGTTTGACGACGCTGAGGTTCAGATCCTTCTCGGCCAGGTCGTTCGCCCCGACCGCACCTGACTCATCCCCGCCGTGGCCAGGGTCTAGCACAACTCTGGCCTCAGAAATTGGGGTGCCCCAGACCAAGAAACCTTCCTCGGCACAGGGCGTGGTGACTACATATCCCGCATCGGTGACTTCACGTACGGGCAGGACGACACCGGTAGGGCTAATGATTGCCTTGGCTTCGGCAACCAGCGGAGGGGCCGTCGTGGTTGTTTCAGCTGGCGCTGGAATCGTGGTCGGAGGCGGAATGGTCTCGCCTACCAGCAACTCGGGCCGAGCGCCCGTACAGGCTGCCAAGCCGCACAAAGCGACCGACGCCATAAGGGACAATCCCCTCCCGCGAAACAACACTAAATCAGTAGAGCACAACGCTCAACCAAAAGGGGGTCAAGTCTCGAAAGTAGCTAGGTGCCGGTTTCTGTGGATAAGTGGCCAATGGGGTTGGACTCGCTGGCCAATCTTCTAGTCGCCTCGGCATAGAGATGGCGAACGTCTGTGTCTTGATTCTTCAGTTGTGACACCAATTGCAGGGCTGTCGATACGCCTCGGCGACTCTCGAAACCAAAGATCAATGCAAGGTCTGACCTACTCAGGTCAGTGAATTCAGACGCAAGACTTAGCGCAACTAGGCGAGGTATAGATCGCTGCCCTGGCTTGGTCTTGAGGACCTCTTGCTCAGTGCACCGGGCCGAAATCATCACCGCGTGGGAGATCGAGTTGAAGTCAAGCTTGGGGGTGGATGAGTTCAGCGATGCCTGGGTCTCTATAGACCCGTGCGCACCGCTCAGGATGTCTCTGCAGAATTCAGGGGATCCAAGAATCAGCTTCGACTCGTCGAACTCGGGTTTTTCCTCGATCACAGCCCCAAGTCCCGATTGAATGAATCTTCGGAACTGAGCCACATCAGAAAACCGGCGATTGATCCAAGTCATGTCCAGCCAAGCTGGCGGACGCTTCAGCTGAAGATACGCGGCCAGACTGGACCACCGGTACTTGCCGATTTCAGATTCCAGTCCGGCCCGTGCTGGGTTCAGGTGCAAGTAACGAACCACGGAGAGCAAGTAGTCATCCTCCCCTACCAACTGGGCCGCGTATCGGCCCTTAAAGACCGCTCCGTCAGTTTGGTGCGCCCGGTTGAAGCGCTGCGTATAGGTGCTGTTGAGGTGCCTCATCGCCGTTGATAAATTCGCGTTAGGAGTGCGAACCAACAGGTGATAGTGGTTCGTCATCAGGCAGAAGGCGTGAACTTCAAGCGTGTGGCGCTCGCTCGTTTCGGCTATCTGTTTCAAAAACACTTGCCGATCGATGTCGTTCTTGTAGATGTCTTGGCGACCCGCTCCCCTATGGGTTACGTGATACCAAGCTCCCGGGTATTGAATTCTGTGTTGTCTAGCCATAGGGCAGACACTATGAGCGCGCTATGACAGCATTGGGTGGTTATCCACAGCTAGAAGCACCTAGCTACTTTTGAGACTTGACCCTCGTTAAAGCCCAGCTACGATTTCGGCCATTAGTTCGCCGGCTTCGGTTGGGTTTAGGCCAACCTTTACGCCTGCGTCTTCTAGGGCTTCCATTTTGGCCTTGGCTGTTCCCATACCGCCGCTGACGATGGCGCCTGCGTGGCCCATCTTCTTGCCAGGAGGTGCCGTCACGCCAGCGACATAGCTGGATACGGGCTTGGTGACGTTGGCCTTGATGAACTCCGCAGCCTCCTCTTCAGCCGATCCACCGATTTCGCCGATCATCATGATCGCCTTGGTGTCAGGGTCGGCCTCAAATGCAGCCAGACAGTCGATGAAGTTGGTTCCAGGAACTGGATCTCCGCCGATACCAACACAGGTTGTGACGCCAATGTCTTTTTGCTGAAGCTCATACAGCGCCTGGTAGGTGAGAGTGCCAGAACGGCTAACGATGCCTACTGGGCCACCGGCCTTGGCGATGTGACCAGCGGTAATACCAACGTTGGCCTTTCCGGGGCTGATCAGACCAGGGCAGTTAGGGCCAAGCAAACGAGTACCGGGGTAATCGTTCTTCAGCTTGTTGTAGAAGTAGGCCTCATCGTGAGCGGGAACGCCCTCGGTGATACAAACCACTAGTTCCATACCAGCCTCAGCGGCTTCAAGAACCGCGCCCTTTACACCGGGAGCTGGGATGAAGATACAAGTGGCGGTGGCTCCAGTGGCTTCAGCAGCCTCTTTGACCGTGGCGAAGATTGGCACGCCGTCAACTTCAGTGCCCGCCTTCTTCGGATGCGTGCCGGCAACCACCTGGGTGCCGTAAGCCTTATTGAGGCCGCCGTAGTAGCGGCCCGTTGAACCAGTCAGTCCTTGGTAGATGACCTTGGTGTTTTCGTCTAGAAATATGCTCATTGTTTGGTCTCTGCTCGTTCGGTCTGCGTTAGTTCACTAGCTCGACTGCTTTACGGGCAGCATCAAGCATCGTCGGTTCCATCATCAACATGTCATTTAGTGCGGGCTCAAGAATTGCCCGACCTTCGGCGGCGTTAGTGCCGTCGAGACGCACAACGATTGGCGAGTTCATGTTGACTCGCGCTAGCGCCTCGATAATTCCGTTTGCGACCTCTTCGCCGCGGGTGATTCCACCAAAGATGTTGATGAAGATCGACTTGACCTTGGGGTCGTTGTTAATCACCTCAAGAGCACCAGCCATCACGTCAGCGTTAGCGCCTCCGCCAATGTCCAAGAAGTTGGCAGGCTCGCCGCCTACTTGGTTGATGACGTCCAGGGTGCTCATGGCTAGGCCAGCGCCGTTGGCGATGACGCCCACGGTGCCGTCAAGGCCGACATATTGCAGCCCCTTCTCGTGAGCTGCGGTTTCACGCTCGTCTCGAGGCTGGGTCTCATCGTACTGGGCGTAGTCGGGGTGCTCATAGATGGCGTTGGCATCCAAAGACACCTTCGCGTCCAAGGCGTGAACCTCGCCGGTGGGCTTAAGAATCAACGGGTTGATCTCTACCAAGTCTGCGTCGCCATCGACGTAAGCGTTGTAGAGCTTCATCAAGATGTCGACCGCGCCTTCGGTGGCGGCAGGGTTCAGCTTGGCTGCGGCAACCCAGGCCCGGCAAGCCTCTTCGCTTAGGCCGATCATCGGGTCGACGTGGATCTTGGCGATAGCGTCAGGGTTCTCCTCGGCCACAGTTTCGATCTCGACGCCGCCTTCGGCTGACAACATGCCGAGGTACTTCTTGGCCGAGCGGTCAAGAGTGAAGCTGGCGTAGTACTCCTCTTCAATGTCGGAGGCGATTTCAACCCAAATGACCTTGACGATGTGACCCTTGATATCAAGCCCAAGAATGTTGGTTGCGTGCTCACGAGCCTCAGCTTCGTTATTGGCCAGCTTCACGCCGCCAGCCTTGCCGCGCCCACCCGTGTGAACCTGGGCCTTGACTACAACCGGATATCCCACCCGGTTCGCGGTTGCAACCGCACTTTCAACATCGGTACAGGCCTCACCGTCAGAAACGGGAATGCCGTATGACGCGAAAAATTGCTTGCCTTGGTATTCAAGGAGATCCACTTGGTGTCCTAATCGTCGACTTCTCTTGCGATACTAGAGCGGTGAGCAGCCAGATTGCGAAGTTAAGAGCAGCAAAGTGCCAGTAGCCAGAGGTGGTAGCAAATCTTCCCGCCAGGCAATCCTGGTGGTCATAGCCGGACTTCTTGGGGTAGTGGCCATGGTGTTCCTGATTACGCGCATCACATCCCAGGCGAGTAACGGCGAAATCACCATCAACGTGGGCGACCAGCGATTTAGGCCAGGTCCGGCTGAGGTCATCGCCGATTTGGTTGATGACGGTGGCCCGCTGCTGTTTAGCGATGTGGCCAGTGGCGATCGCGACGTCATCATCCAACACATCGGCACCAACGACGAGTCAGGCTGGTTCGCTTTCGCTGCTCGATCAGCCGATGCTCCCCGAGACTGTGCTGTTGAGTGGCAAGAAGACTCTGAGACATTCGAAGACTCGTGCGACGGGACTTCCTATTCAGCCGAAGGCGAAGGCCTCCTTCAGTATCCGGTTGAAGTGCAAGCCGACGGCGTCCTGGTAGTTGACCTAAACGCAGACGCTCGCGACACCAACAACTAGCGCAACTGAGCTCACAGACTGTCGAGGTGCCCGATGAGCGCTTCCAGAGCCAGCGTGTAGCTGCTCGCACCAAAGCCAGCCACTACTCCCACACAAACTGCGGTCAAGAACGACTTATGACGAAATTCTTCGCGTGCATGCACGTTCGACAAGTGAGTCTCAACCACGGGAAGCTCAACACCCGACACGGCGTCTCGCAACGCGATAGAAGTGTGGGTGAATGCTCCAGGGTTAAACACAATTCCGGCGGCCCAATTTCGAGCGTCATGAATTGCTTCGATTAGCTCGCCCTCGTTGTTCGACTGAATGTGGCGTAGCTCGGCTCGGTCGCCAGCGGATTCAGCTAAGCGGTCCACAATGTCGGCCAATGTGTCGGTCCCATAGACCTCAGGCTCCCTCGAACCAAGAAGGTTCAAGTTAGGACCGTTAAGAATGAGGATTCGATGTGCCACTGGAAAAGACTAGCTGGCCAGCTCTGCAAGCTTGGTGCTTAAGTTCGCCCAGAGTTCAGGCAAAGGCTCCACCCACGCCGGATTGCCCGACTGGAGAGTCGCAAGATCGATAACCACGGAGTGCCCGGGCGCAGTTGCAGCGCCCAATTCGATAGCGTCATCCACGGCATCGACCCCGGCCGGACACAGCACGGTTTGAAGGCCGACCGATTCTGCCGCCAAGACGCCAAGACTCATGGCCTGGGATCCCCCAACCACAACAACCGCAGTGCCTTCTTCACATTGATCAAGTTCTCGACGCAACGAATCAAGTGGCTTCGGGCCGCCAACCTCAAAGATCTTTGTAGCGCCGGTCACGGGGCCGTACCGACGGGAGCTCTCGCTAACCACAGCCACGACCGGTCCGTCACAACCTGAAAGCTGGGCTGCGGCACCCATCACCCCGGCCCCAACCCACCAGCTGCCGCCGTTGGGGCCAATCATGTACTCGGGTTCAGTTGAAACAAGACTGGCCAGCTCTCGGGCGACGTTAGCCATGGTCGAAGTCTCGGTTGAGAACTGTGGAAACGCCCCGTAACCGGCGCTGCGGCTTTCGAGCAACTGCCGAATTCGACCCTCTGGGTCAGGACCTGCCAGCAGAGGGCGCTTCTGGCCAGCCTCGCCACCAAGCCTTTTGAATATCGTTTCAGGTCTTGCCACAAGACAGAACGTTCGTCCAGTGGCATTCAACACAGCCGCACTTTGTGGGTCAAGCACCAGAGCGCCACCCGTCGCTATGACATGTCCGGTTGTCTCGGCTAGCTCTTTAGCAACTTCTCGCTCGAGCGATCGAAAGTGATCTTCGCCATGAGCGTCAAAGATCTCTTCAACGGGTCCGAACCGATGAACAATCACCGCATCGGAATCCACGAATGGCCAACCCAGTTCCGACGCGAGCATTTTGCCAATTGTGGTTTTGCCGGTTCCCATGAACCCAGTGAGCACCAGGTTGCGATTAGTGACTGCTTGAGCAGGTTTCATTGATGCCGATCATAAACGAAGCCACACTGTTGCGGCCCAGGGAGCTGAGTCAATGGACCAGTCAGAAACAGTCGAAGTTACTGGATTCGCTGGTAGCGGCCGAACCTGAACCTCAGCTATCCGTTGTGGGCTCTAGAATGACTCCACAATGGAAAACCTAATTGTCCGCCTTCTGACCCTCTACTACTTCATCTTCATCGCCAGAGCTCTGCTCAGCTGGTTCCCCATTGATTCTCAGTCCGCCGTGTACCCAATTGCCAGGGGAATCAACAGAGTGACCGAGCCAGTGTTGGCGCCTATTCGTTCCTTTATGCCTCGGACTGGCGGCTTCGATTTCTCGATCCTGGTAGTTATCTTTGGAATCCAGCTACTGGTAATTCCGCTGGTTAGGCAGATCTTTTAGCGAGAACGGCTTGGCGCCCTAGCCCACTTTCTCTAGAGGGGCCCAGGCAAGCAGCAAAACCTTTTCTCCAACTGTGGGGAATCGGACGACGGCCTCGGCCTTATCACCGGAACCTCTAATGTCGAGGATGATTCCTTCGCCCCACTTGGCGTGCATCACGTCATCACCGGTTCTCAGGCCAATCGAATCAGCGCCATGGGCTTGCGGACCCTTGGGTTTGAGCGCTGTTTCGATGAGACGGTCCTTTCCAGCAAAGCCACTTGATCGTTGCGCTGGTCTCGAAGTTCCAGATGATCCGAACGTCGATTTGAGCCGGCCCTTACTTGAGTTTCGGCTACCTTCGGCGTCAGTAATTAGTTCGCTAGGAATCTCATCAAGGAAGCGGCTGGGCGGGTTGTATTGAGTCTGCCCAAACAGCATCCGACTCCAGGCATGAGTCACGTATAGCTTTTCTTGAGCACGGGTCAGCCCTACGTAACAAAGGCGGCGTTCTTCCTCCAGCTCTTCAGGGTCAGTGAGGGCTCTAATGTGGGGGAAGATGCCGTCTTCCAACCCCAGCAGCACGACCACTGGATACTCAAGACCCTTGGCCCCGTGCAGGGTCATCAGCGTGATGGTCGCGTCCTCGTCGTCAATGTTGTCTGTGTCTGCAACTAACGAAACTTGTTCGAGGAACTCATCAACAGTTTCGAACTTGGTTGCGACCCCGGCCAGTTCCTGAAGATTCTCGACCCGGCCTTCGGATTCGATTGTTCGGTCGTCTTCAAGCTCGATGACATAGCCAGTGTCGTCCATGATCATTTCGAGAAGCTCTGCCGGTGTCTTGTCTGCTGCATCAACCCAGGACTGGTGAAGCAGTAAGAACTGGGCGATTCCCTTGATGGCTTTTCCGCTGACCCCGGCATCGTCGGCCCTGGCTAACGCCTCCATAAACGTGAGTCCGTGCATAGTTGCGTAGTTGTCGACCTTGCCAACTGAAGTGTCGCCGATACCGCGCTTAGGACTGTTCAGCACTCGTTTTACTGACACTTCGTCTTGTGGGTTACGCACCACCTTCAGATATGCGATTGCGTCCTTGATTTCCTTGCGGTCATAGAAGCGAGTGCCGCCGACGACTTTGTATGGAATGCCGACCCGCATGAGGTATTCCTCAAGTACTCGGCTTTGAGCGTTGGTCCGGTAGAAAACGGCCATGTCCCGCCACCGATAATCACCTCGGTCGTGCAGGCGGGCCAGCTCACCGGCAACAAACTGACACTCGTCAGTCTCATCGTCAGCGTGGTAACGAACGATCTTTTCACCATGCCCGGCTTCGGTCCAGAGGTTCTTCGGTTTACGGCCAAAGTTCTGGGAAATCACTGCGTTGGCCGCATCAAGAATAGTTTGTGTCGATCGATAGTTCTGTTCGAGCAGAACAACTGTTGAGTCTTCGAACGCGTTCTCAAACTCGGCAATGTTGCGAATGTCGGCGCCGCGGAATCGGTAGACCGACTGATCGTGGTCACCGACAACCGTCACCTGGCGATGCGCGTTGGCCAGCCGAACAACCAACTCATTTTGGACCCCGTTGGTGTCCTGGTACTCATCCACCAACAAGTTGCCGAACCGGCGCTGGTACTTCGCCAACACCTCAGGCTCTTGGCGGAACAAGCGCACCGTGTTCAAGAGCAGGTCATCAAAGTCCATCGCGCCTGCCTTGGCCAAACGCTTTTGGTATTCGAGGTAGACCTCGGCAACTTTCTTCTGAGCAGGGTTGGTCACCGAGTCAGAAAACTTGGCCGCAGTCAGTCCCTCGTTCTTGGCTGAGGAAATTCCCGAGTGCATGTTTCTAGGGGTGAAACGTTTCGGATCCATGTTGAGATCGCGGACCACGTAACTCGTTAGCCGTAGCGCATCGGCTTGATCGTAAATGGTGAAGTTCGAGCCGAACCCGAGGTGTTTGCCATCACTGCGGAGTATCCGCACACACGCCGAGTGGAAGGTTGAGACCCACATTTTCTCAGCAACTGGCCCGACCAAGGCGCCAACCCGGTACTTCATTTCGTTGGCGGCTTTGTTGGTAAATGTGATTGCCAGAATCTCAAAAGGTGACGCACCTTGTTCAATCTGCCAAGCAATCCGACGGGTCAACACGCGCGTTTTGCCTGATCCAGCGCCCGCAATGACCAAAAGTGGCCCTCCGGTATGAGTAACCGCCTCAAGCTGCGCGGGATTAAGACCATCAAGAATCGGATGAGGCGCCATTAGTCCCAGCCTACCTGGCCCCTCTGACAGCCAACTGCTTCAAACCCGCCTCGCTCAGCCGATAGGCACTTGTGAGTGTTGCGTCCTCAGAACAAACAGAGTCCGGCATTCGGGCCACCGATGGACCTGCGGCTCAAGTTGTCCCTAAGCCGACTCACCGGACCGAACCCGGCGCAGCGTTACTGACCGAGGCCGAGGGCCTAATTTTCGAACGACGATGGCGCAAAGCCACAAAAGTTCTTGAGGCCGCCCAAAGCGTGGGGTCCGACAGCGATCGATTTCATGAGCTCATGGCGGTCGCCGCCAATCACGCTGGTAGACGAGAATCTTCCCGCAAGGCCCTAAATCATCTCCGCTCTAGAGATCATCAGACCCCTGCCTCAGCAATCGCGCTGGCGAGGGTTGCCCTAACGAACCGTCAGTTTGGATCCGCAGACACGATGGCCCGTCAAGCCCTGGCCGTAGACCCTTATTCGACTCCTGCCTGGTACCACCTTGCCGCAAGCTTCTCAGCGCTCGGCTGGTTCGACGAGGCTGAGCGTTGCATCGAGTCCGCCGGCGAACCTGAAGATCCGAACGACCGCTGGTATCTCGGCAAAGCCATTAATCACTGGGCGTTGTCACGAACCCAGACCTTGTTAATCACTGTGATCGCAGTTCTGATGTTTGGAACCATCGGTTTGGCTGTTGGCCTTGCTGTTCCCTTTGTTACCCGCGAGATTCGCATAGCTTCACTGCCGGAAACCTTGCGTCAAATCGCTTCGGATGAATGGAAGACCGAGCACCGCCTGCGAATCACCATCGCCCTCGCAGTTCTAGCCATAGTCGCCCTGTCGGTAGCGTTCACCCCAACCGTCTGAAGTTCGGAACTGACCTGGGAACCAGCCACCAATTCCGAACTGACCTGGGAACCAGCCGGGTTTGGCTGGCTACACCGCCAGAACGGGAGAGGGTGACTGGCTACACCGCCAGAACCGCTTATTCCCACTCGATTGTGCCGGGGGGCTTTGAAGTCACGTCGTAAACAACTCGGTTAATTCCATCGACTTCGTTGATAATCCGATTGCTCATGGTTTCGAGCAGTTCATAGGGCAAGCGAGCCCAGTCAGCTGTCATTGCGTCTTCAGAAGTCACGGCCCGGATAATGATCGGCCGGGCATAAGTTCGCTCGTCGCCCATGACTCCAACCGAGCGGATGTCGGCCAGCACGGCAAAGGCTTGCCAAATCTCTCGCTCGAGCCCCGCCGCCTTCACTTCTTCACGAACGATCGCATCGGCATGCTGAAGAATGGTGACCTTCTCGCGATCTACGTCGCCGATAATTCGAACGCCAAGGCCAGGTCCGGGGAACGGCTGTCGCCAAACGATCTCGTCAGGAAGACCTAGCTCGGTGCCGACAGTGCGCACCTCATCCTTGAACAAGTTACGAAGCGGCTCGACCAAATCGAACTCGATGTCATCAGGCAAGCCGCCGACGTTGTGGTGGCTCTTGATCTTGGCGGCATCTGAAGTGCCGCTTTCGATTACATCTGGGTACAGAGTGCCCTGTACCAAGAAGTCGGCGTTCTCGATTCCTGCCGAAGCCTCTTCAAACACCCTGATGAAGACCTCGCCAATTGTCTTGCGCTTAGTCTCGGGATCTGAGATTCCAGCTAACCGACTTAAGAATCGCTCGGAAGCATCAACGTGGATCAGCTCTATGCCTTGGTGTTTTTGGAATGTCTCAACAACCTGGTCCGATTCGCCCTTACGCATCAGCCCGGTGTCCACATAGATGCAGGTGAGGCGGTCACCAATTGCTCGATGAACCATGGCCGCAGCTACAGCAGAGTCGACTCCACCAGAGAGGCCACACACGGCCCGACCTTCGCCGACCTGAGCACGAATGGCTTCAACCGAAGACTCGATTACCGAATCCATGGTCCAGCTCGAGTCACAGCCCGCGAGATCGTGGAGGAACCTCTCGATCACAATCATTCCCTGGATTGTGTGACCAACTTCAGGGTGATACTGCACCCCATAAATATTGCGGGCCTCATCTTCAAGAACCGCGACCGGAGCGTTAGGCGAACTCGCTGTAGCAACAAAGCCAGGTGGAACTTCGGTTATCGCGTCGAAGTGACTCATCCAGGTTTCTTGATCAGCTTCAATTGCGGCCGGTAACAGAACCGACGTTTCACCAATCCGGCTAACGGTTGTTCGGCCGTATTCACCCCGTTCATTGCGGCCAACTAGGCCGCCAAGTTGATGGGCGATTAACTGAGCGCCGTAACAAATTCCTAGAACGGGAACGCCGAGCTGGTAGATCTCGGCGTCTAATCGGGGGGCGCCTTCCACGTGAACACTTGCCGGCCCGCCACTCAGGATTATTGCTGACGGCTTCCGCTGGATGATCTCAGCAGCGGTGATGTTGTGCGGCACGATCTCTGAGTAGACCATCGCTTCGCGGACACGTCGGGCGATGAGCTGCGCGTACTGAGCGCCGAAGTCCACTACCAGCACAACTTGTTCAGGGGCCGCAGCTCCGGTTGCCATCAGTTGACCACCAGAAGCTCGGCCTTTTGGAGTTCCTTCAACGACGCGTACCCAAGGGTGGCCATCGATTGCCTTAACGCGCCCGAGATATTTAGCCGACCGTCAGACCCGTTGGCCGGACCCGAGACAACTTGAGCCAGTGTTCCTGTGGCCTCCAGCTGCACAAGGTCACCTTGAGGCAGTTCGGGGTGAGTAATGCTTCGACCCCAATGATGTGCACCACCGGGCGAATCGCTGGTTGCGGCCAGCGCTGTACCCAACATGACCGCATCCGCACCGCAGGCCAACGCCTTGGCGATGTCTCCCCCGGTTCGCAGACCGCCATCGGCGATCATCTTTACGTAGACGCCGGTCTCATCCAGATGCCGCATTCGAGCAGCCCGAACATCGGATATTGCAGTGGCCATCGGGACCGATATTCCAAGCACGTTGGCGCTGGTCGAGGTACGGCCGCTCTCGACGCCGACGAGGACGCCCGCTGCACCGGTGCGCATCAGATGCAGCGCAGCTGAATAGCTGGCGCATCCGCCCACGACCACGGGTGTTTCTAGCTGCCGAACGAACTCCTTGAGGTTGAGCGGCTCCGCCTTGTCCGAAACGTGTTCGGCGGAGATGATCGAACCGCGGATTACTAACAAATCCAGACCAGCAGACAACAGGATCTGTTCTAGTGACCGAACCCTTTTAGGACTGACAGCGCCAGCTGCATAGCTTCCGCTGGCCTGTAGCTCTTCGATTCGTTGCTTGATCAGGTCATGATCCAGCTGAGCGCCGTAGAGCTCTCGAAGTCGGGCGGTGGCCGCATTGCCGTCTAAAGCGGCAACCTCTTCCAACAGTTCAGCCGCGTTTTCGTGCCGGGTCCACAGGCCTTCCAGATCAAGAACTCCAACTCCACCAAGCTCGGCCATCGCGGCCGCAGTGTGGGGACTGGTTACCGAGTCCATAGCTGAAGCCATGATCGGAATGCTGAAGTCATAGGCGTCGATCTGCCAAGACAGATCGACGAGGTCAGCATCTCGGGTACGACGGCTCGGGAGGAGAGCGATGTCGTCTAGCGAGTAGGCTTTACGCCCCGCTTTACCCATCCCGATATCTAGCTCGGCCATTGTTTGCCCTTTCCGGGGAAAGGAAAGAGACTAGTGGCGAATTTGGCGTTACCGAATCTGTTTCGCTAAGTATCGGGCCTGTTCGAGCAGAATTCCTGAATCATCCAGCGGGTCCAGGGACACAACCAGGTAGTTGCCAACAACAACAACTGCATATTGAGAGTTGGCGTAAGCCGGATACTCGATATTGCGAGCCCTCTGCCAACCCCAGAACTCGCTGAACTCCAGCGCACGGGTTTCTCGAGAGTCTGCAAGTTTCGTAATCTGAATTGTTACTGAGCCATCAATGCGTTCGGCCACCCAAAGTGGTTCCCGTGCATCGAAGTTGATGTCAAACACCGCCGATGTTGAACTGTCGACTCTGAGCCAGACCGCTCCGGCTGGGAAAAGGTCAGCCTCAACTGGTTCGGCGATAGAGGGTTCAGGTGTGGGCGCAGCTTCAACCGGCGCATCTGGATCAGTGCTGTTTGGATCAGTGCTGTTCGGATCAGTGCTGGCTGGATCGGGGTCAGGGTCGGTCAGGCTTGGATCCAATGCTGCTTCTCGCAATAGCGGCGCCACCAGGATTGTGCCTGGCTCGATGTCGAAGGCGGCCTCAAGGCCCGAAATCTGGCCGAGGTTAACAATCGCAGTGCCAGGTACAAGCTCAGAAGGTATGTCCTCTAGGACGAGGAATTGTGCGATCTCTGACGCTGGCGTGCCAGCCGGGATGAACTGATCCACCGTGTATGCGGCGGTCCAGGCCTGTGAAGGCTGAGGATCGATCGGGCTGAAGCTCAGTTCGGCTGAGTTGAAAGCCGAATCCAGGGCTGAATCGATCAGGTCTCCGAAGCTAGCGACGCTGTCGGTCTCTAAGGTTCGCAGGTAATCGACATATGGATAGATGAGGTTTGGAGCGGCTGAGACGAACCACAGTCCATCCCGTTCAACCACACGCATGTTCGTTGCTATATCGGGGAACCCATCCTCGCCACGGCAAACCGATTCCGGCTGTCCTGAACCTTCAAGGGTCAGACAGCCCTCGTCCAGCGTTACCGCGAATGGCTCTGTTAATCCTTGGGTTCCGGTGATGACAAACCCGTCGATTGAAACAATTGCCTTGTCACCGGCCTCGGTCACCGAGGTATCCAGCGAAGCAAGGTTCCAGGTTGAGCCATCTGATCGAATATCTCGGCGCAGTTCAAGGGCGGCCGAATCAAGGTCTGAAATGAAAAGCGATGAGTAGTCATAGGCAGCTCGCATCTCGACGGGATCCAGCGCGGTCAGCATTTCGCTGGGCCGCATGTCTGCTGCTGCGTTGACGAATCGGGCGACGGCCTCGCCTGGTGTGCGTGAACCGGTTGGCTGGCGACTAAGAGTCGGCCGTGGAAGATCTGCTTCACGGCGAGCGGTTTCGGCAATCGTGTACCAGATGCTGGGATACCAGGATCCGTTCTCTTCAACGACGGCAAAGGAGACTGGGTCAACACTGAAGTCGACGGTTTCATTGATGTCGGCCGAGATCTCTGACTCCGACACCGGCAGTCCGTCACCGGATCCGTTGCTAGTTATCGTGCCGCCGTTCATCGTGACCCAACGAATTTGGCTATCGATCTCTTCGATTTCCATGGTCAGAGCGTTGGTGGTGATATCAACGCCGCTGATGTTGTTGAGGTCTGTGTCTGATGAAAGCAGACCGACACGCTTCAGTTCTTCTACTAGGGCAAGCGTAGGGTCAATGAGGCTTTCGCGTTCAGACGGCAAAATCGACTCGGCCATGCCAAGCGCATCCTCTGCAGCCAACGCTTCAAGCATCACTGCCACCGCAGCCTCGGGGCTTGCGGGTCCCTCCGGTTCGCTGTCGGCGAGTTTCAGGGCAAAGAACGCGGCTGCACCAACTACAACTACTGCAAGGCACAAGAACCCGATAAAGACCGCGCTCGCCCCCATCCCAGACTTTTTGGAATCGGTGTTGGTATCAGCATCTTCGCGCGTCGAGTCCCGGTCGCGGGTTGCAACACCAGCGGGGGTAGCATCGAAGTCGTGCTGACCAGGCGCTGTTGGCATCTCCCAGCTGGTCTCTTCATAGACCGGAGGCCCATGGTCAACAGAGGGCTCGTGGCCTGCACCCCAGCCGCCTTCGGCAACTTCGGGGACCTGATAGGGCTGGTCTGGGTAGCTGTGGTGCTCGTACTCGTGCTCGACGAAGCTATGGGTCTCTTCCTGGTAACCAGTGTCTGAATAACCAAGTTCGGAGTAGGTCTGCTCTTGAGGAGCGTAGGAAGCGGTCTGCCAGCCAGGAGCTGCGCTTGTCTGCTGCCATGCCGCCTGGGCGTCGTGCGTCTGAGGTTCGGAGCTAGCAAACTCAGCGACAAAATCCGGAACCGCTGGTTCCTGAAAAGCGGCGTCCTGAAACGCATCGTCCTCATACGGAAGATGCGGTTCCAATTTAGGGTTGGGGTGCTGCACGTACCCGCCTAGAGCGGGTCGACGGCGCTCCAAGTCCTCTAATTTTCGGTCAAAGTCAGTCATTCGGCACGTACCCCTGGGCGTTGGTTCGCTTGCTGAAAGTCTCACCAGGGACTTCGGCACGGCCACAAAGAGGCTTTAGAGGCGCGCCATCTAATTCCGAGACATTAGTGCCGAAGCTCCCAGTCCAATTCCCGTGATGCCTGACGCAAAGCCCAGCAGCGGGCCGAGGCCACTTTCAACCCCAACCAGCAGCACAGCAAGACCTACTGCAGCCACCAATATCGACTGAAATAGAACCAAAAGCCCTGCTGGGCGCCTCATCTGTATGGCAACCAGCAACAAGCAGGCCAGCGTGGCAACCGGCGACATAAACCAGACAAACCGCAACGGGTCTAGCGCTTCAAGATCAAACCTTTGGGCGGTCCGAAATACTTCATAACTATTTCTTTCAGACGCCCCAACTTTTACCCAGGTGAGCCACGAGACACCGCTGTTTAGGAGCGTCACGAACGCTAGTGCCAGATCGAGACCTCTAGGGATTTTGGGTACTGGACCGACGCCAGTGCGTTGGCTCATCTCCTAAGCCCCTGTCTGGCTGATGACCGTCTCGAGGAGATTTCTTACCATTCGCGCTGTTGCACCCCAAAGAGTGTCGCCCACCAACTCAAAGAACGTGATTTCGAGTTCCCCGAGATCGGGCCTCCGCCAGACCTCGGAGCGGTAGATCGTGGGATCAAGCAATTCCGCTATGGAAACCTTAACGATGGCGTCAACTTCATCAGGCGAAGGAACCATCAATGGCTCGCCTTCGACAACGCCCACAAACGGAACGATCAGGGCCGGGCTAGAAACTGTCACCATGCGGTCTAGCTCGCCGACAACTGTCACCTCGGCGGGGTCAAGTCCGATCTCTTCCTGGCTCTCACGGAGCGCAGTTGCTTGCAGGTCTTGGTCGCCGTCTTCGAATCGGCCACCGGGAAAGCTGATTTCGCCGGTGTGAGAACGCAGGTGCCACGCCCGTCTGGTGAAGACCAACTCTGGCCGTTCATCGCTACCAACAAGCAAGACCAAAACCGCAGACGGCTGTTTGCCGTCCACTGCCACCGCTTGCGGTGAGCTCGGAAAGGACTGGGATACCGCACTTATGATCTGAGACTTCGTTGGCAGATCAGACCTGTATTTGGCCCACGGAGGCGGAGAGCCAAGTCTGGCGTCGGGGGGTCGAGGTACGTGCTGGGGGCCTCCCCGTCCGGGCGGTGGAGCAAATGGATCAATCGATTCGCTCAGAATTCATCCACCCCAGTCCGGGACGATCTGTCCATACCAACAGCGTACTGTGGCACAGTGCATAGGTGGCTCTGCGAGACTTCTTCAACTTCGGCGGATCAAGGTCGGCTTTGGTCGGGCCTAAACGAACTCGACTTACGGGCCCGCCCACATCGTCCAATGGCGCCTCGTCGTTCCACCTGTGGCTTGACGTTCCAGTTGAACCGCTGGTGTCAGCGTCGGCAACAATCGAGGTTCTCGAACCACCGAAAGTAGATCGGCTGATCTTCTGGGCCTTTCAAGTTTCGTTCCTGGACGGATCAAACAAGGTCGGCGCGGGCCACTTTGGTCTGCAAAATTTCTCGCTACACCCAAACTCGGGGGCAATCAATTGGGGCGGCTACTACACCGGCGGCGGTGAGCTGCCCGGCTCAACGTCGGCTCTGCCATCGGCCGCCAATAACAAGAACACTCGTGATTATGAGTGGGTGGCCCGAAGGCAGTACCGATACAAGATCGCCCCATCTCCCGACCAGGGTTGGCGGGCATCAGTAACCGACCTAAGCACCGGCATCGAAACCGTCGTGCGGGACCTGCATATCAAGGCCGACTTCTTGACAGCGCCCGTTGTGTGGACTGAGTCGTTCGCTAACTGCGAGGATCCCGGAGTTGCAGTTCGTTGGAGTGATATTGAGGTGGTGACCCGTCGAGGCCAGCTAGTCAGACCCCAATCAGGAACGACGAGTTATCAGTCCTATGAAAACGGCGGGTGTTCCAACACCACGTTTGAGCTGGACTCGGTAGGGGTGATTCAACGCACCGGAGCACCTCGATCCATTCAGGCCCGACAACGAATTCAGCTAGTGAACCTCTAGCTTGAATCTATGGGCGAGGTCTCCAAGAAGCGCGTCTTCGACATAGCTGACGGCATCGATCTCCGTCGAACAGTTACCGGTTCCAAGCAGCCTCTCATGATCGGCCCGACCGAGGTCCGCTGGTCAACTCGGACTCCGGATGGAACCGCCACGCTGCTGATGCGCCGCATTTCCCCAACGCGTCTTGAGGCCGAGGCCTGGGGTGAAGGGACCGAGTGGATGTTGAATCAAGCGCCACTTCTAGCCGGCAGCGAAGACAACATCGAAGGTTTCGAACCACCTCCTCAGTTACGAGATCTTTGGCGTCGCAAGCCATTTCTGTTGGGTCGCACCGACCGTCCGTGGGACGCAGTAGTTGCCGGGATCTTGGGCCAGAAAGTACAGGGAGTTGCGGCTCTCAGATCGAGGCGGCTGATGGCTAGACGCTTTGGAGACCCAGCTCCGGGACCCAACCCTGGATGGATTCTCCCCAGCGCAGAGACCGTTGCTCAGATGGCCTACCACGACTTTCACAAAGTGGACGTTGAACGAAAACGGGCCGACACAATCATTCGGGCAGCTAAAGAACTGAGACGCATTCCCAACCTCACTTCGTCGCGCTCCACTGCCGAAGTGAAGGCTCGACTGGAACACATTCGTGGAATCGGCATCTGGACTTCCAACATGATCACAGCTTCGGTAATGGGCGATGCAGACGCCGTCCCGGTTGGTGATTATCACTTTCCGAACACGGTGGCATGGCATTTGGCTCAAGAGCCCAGGGCCGATGATCCGCGAATGCTTGAACTCTTGGAGCCTTATGCCGGGCATCGATGGCGCATAATCCGGCTGTGTACCAGCTCCGGCACGGCGCCAAAATACGGGCCCCGCCTGGCGATGAATGCCGACGGTATTCATCTTGGCACCTAAATCTGAACGGATCGGCCTGCCAGCCGCCTGATGGTGGTGCTTTTGCGCCCGTTACCAAGTAGACAGTTTTTGTGCGCACAGTAGTAGTAGGAGCAGGTTTAGCCGGGCTGGCCGCCGCCAGCGAGTTCGCTGCAGCGGGCCACGAGGTAGCGGTGTTTGAGGCGTCCGACGGCGTTGGGGGTCGTGTAAGAACTGACTCTCATGACGGTTTCCTTCTTGACCGTGGCTTTCAGATACTGCTGACGGCTTATCCCGAAGCTCAGAGATTGCTGAACTATGAAGCCCTCGACCTGCGGGCCTTTGCTCCCGGTGCTTCAATTTCTATCGATGGCGAGATGCACCGCATCGGCGACCCGTTTCGCGACCCGTCGCAGCTGATCAACACTGCCACGGCGCCAATCGGATCAGTTCTTGATAAGGCTCGAATCCTCGCTTTCCGTCTCGCCGTCAACAAGGGCACGCTTGAGGATCTGTGGCGACGCGAAGACACAACTGCTCTTGCTCGTCTCCAAGATGCTGGATTCTCAGAGACGATGATCAACCGATTCCTGAAGCCCTTGTTTGCTGGCATCACTTTGGATCCCCAACTTGGGTCTTCCTCAAGACATCTGGAGTTCGTGTTCCGCATGCTCTCAGCGGGAGACGCTGCCGTGCCAGCAAATGGCATGGGAGAGATACCAAACCAACTGGCCAAGAACATTCCCGACAACGGTCTGCATCTGAACACCCCTGTCGCCAGCGTCACCGGCGACTCAGTGGTATTGCCCGACGGAACCCGAATTGAGGCAGATGCAGTTGTGGTCGCAACCGATCCAACAGCTGCAGCGGTTCTAACCGACTCGCCCGACCCAGGCTGGCGCGGAGTAACCACGGTTTGGATGAGTGCGCCTGAACCACCTGTGGTTGAACCAGTTCTTGTACTGAACGGCGATGGCGTTCAACCAATCAACTCCATGGCTGTTATGAGTCAGATCAGTGGGCGCTACAGCCCGGCTGACAAGGCGTTGGTTGCTATGAGCTCGCCGTTCATCGAACCTCAACTGGTGGACCGTATGCGGACCCAAGCCCGCTCTTGGTTCGGCTCCCAGACCGACTTTTGGGAAGTCCTGCGAGTTGACGAAATTCATCGGGCGCAACCACGTCAGCTTCCGGGTTTCGACGCTCACTCACCTATGCAGCTTCCAACTGGAGTTTGGATTGCCGGAGACCACCGCCGCGATGCCTCGATCAACGGAGCACTGCGGAGTGGTAGCGCCGTTGCAGCCGCAGTGCTATCCCAACCTCAGCCGTAGCTGACCCAAGCCAATGCCTGAGCTTCCCGAAGTTGAAACCGTAAGGCGTCAACTTGAGCCGCGTTTAGTGAACCGCCAGGTGTTGGAAGCAGGCTCGTTTGATCATCCGAAGTTCACTCCGGCCCGTGATGTAACCGGCGCTTTCATTAGAGGTGTCCGACGGCGCGGCAAGTACCTCTTGGTGTCCACTGATGACCATCGCGAGCTAGTGGTTCATCTAGGCATGACTGGACAACTTCGCTTCACACCTGGAGGGCCAAATACCGAAGATCCCTACCTTCGAGCGTGGTGGCACCTTGACGGGGACGAGACGCTCGAGTTCGCCGACGTCAGGCGCTTTGGACGACTTCGAGTTGTGGAAGCGGGAAACTATGCCGGCATTCCAACCTTGGCTAACGCAGGGCCAGAACCCTGGGACCCGGCCCTCACACCGAAACTGTTTCACTCGCTGTTATCGCAAAGCAAGCGTGCGCTAAAGACTCAGCTTCTTTCCCAACGCCCGATTGCCGGAGTCGGCAACATCTACGCCGACGAAGCCTTGTGGATTGCCAAAATCAACCCGAAGGTAAAACAGCTTGGCCTCGAACGGGCGGGGCGACTGCTCGAAGCGATCCAGGAGACCCTCAGACAGGGCGTCGACAATGGTGGCACAACGCTTCGCGACTACCGCAATGCAGAAGGCGGTGAAGGTGAGAACCAGCATGCGCTGTTTTGTTACGGCCGTTCAGGCGAACCGTGCGGACGGTGTAACACAACGCTAGTAAGCGATGTCATAGACGCCCGTACAACAACGTGGTGTCCACGTTGCCAGAAGCGATAGGTACTGTTATGCCAGTGCGCCGATACCGAATCATTGGGCCAGGCCGGGCCGGGCTGTCCATGGACAAAGCCCTAACTACCGTCGGCTGGTCAAGTGCCGGCGTTTGGAGCCGATCGGACCCAATTTCGGCAAGTGCCGATGAGGTGGACTTAGTCATTCTGGCTGTCCCCGACGACGCAATTGCCCCCGTGGCCGAAGCGATCGACCCTGGAAACGCTGTGGTTATGCATATAGCTGGGTCCCGGACTTTGGCCGAGCTCGCTCCTCACCTCGAAGTCGCTTCGGTACATCCGTTGATCTCTTTGCCTGACCCGGAGACTGGATCGATGCGACTGTTGTCCAATTGCCAGTTCGCTGTTGCCGGACACGACATAGCCCGCGAGATGGTGCTTGCTCTAGGCGGCACACCGCTTGAGGTTTCTGAATCCGCACGATCGGCCTATCACGCAGGAGCCGCAGTGGCCAGCAACCATGCGGTCGCGCTATGGGGTCAAGTTGAACGAATCGCAGAGCTGGCCGGAATCCCGGCTCAGGCCTATTGGCAAATCATGCAAACCAGTCTAGAGAATGCTGTTGCGTCATCAGCAGCCAACGCAATCACTGGCCCGGCTTCTCGCGGAGACTGGGATACGTGTCGATCTCATCTTGATGCCATCGGAAGTCAAGAAGCACAGCTCTACCTTCCATTGGCAGCAGCCGCTGCCGCTCTAGCCGGTCAGACCTTCCCGGAGAACTTTCTGTGACAGTCACTCGTGTTGAAACAATCAAAGACTTCCGGCAGCTGTTGAACGGGCTTAGAACCGAGGGTAAACAGGTCGGGTTCGTCCCAACTATGGGATACCTCCACGATGGCCACGCGTCACTGATGAGGGCGGCTTCGGACGATAACGACGTCGTCGCTGCCTCGATATTTGTGAACCCACTTCAGTTCGCTGCAGACGAAGACTTGGAGGACTATCCCCGGGACTTACAGCGAGATTCCGAGCTGGCCGAAGCTAACGGCGTGTCAGTCCTCTTCACCCCGACAGTTGACGAGATGTACCCGTTTGGACCCGTGCTGACCTCGGTAGCGGTCCCCCAACTGTCGGACAAATATGAAGGGGCCACTCGGCCAACCCATTTTTCGGGAATGGCCACCGTGGTCTCAAAGCTCTTTAACATCGTGGGTCCGTGCCGGGCTTACTTCGGCGAGAAGGACTATCAGCAGCTGGCGATCATTCGGCGAATGGTTGCCGACCTCTCGATTCCGGTTGAGGTTAAGGGCTGCCCCATCATCCGGGAGCCTGATGGACTGGCAATGAGCAGCCGGAATACGTACCTGAATCCTGAGCAGCGACAAGCCGCTGTAGTACTACGAAGGTCTTTAGACGTCGGCGTTGAAGCAATCGGAGCGGGTGCCCGTGACCGGGCCGCAATCGAGGCCGAGATGTTGGCCGTGATAGACGCAGAACCCCTGGCACAGGCCGATTACGTCGCCATTGTTGATGCCTCGTCATTTGATGTTCCGGCAACTCTGGTGAACGATGTACGTCTACTGGTGGCCGCCCAGGTTGGTCGGCCCCGACTGCTGGACAATTGTGGGGTCAGTGTTAAATGAATCGACGGGTGAAGAACTGATATGGCCGAAGCTAACAAGGCTGACAAACCTAAGACTAGGTCAGTAATCACTGTCCCCCAGATCCGGGCATCAAAGGTGCGCAACGGATCTGAGCCCCTCGTCATGGTGACTGCCTATGACGCTCCGTCGGCCCGTGTCGCTAGCGAGGCTGGTGTAGATCTGATTCTTGTGGGCGACTCGGTCGGCATGGTCGTGCTTGGCCACAAGACGACTATGGAAGTAACCGTCGATGAGATGGTTCACCACATTAAAGCCGTAGCCCGGGCTAGGCCCAAAGCCCACATCGTGGGTGACCTGCCGTGGATGAGTTTCCACCTCTCCCCCATCGACACTGTGACTAACGCCGCCAAGCTAATCAGAGCTGGAGCCACTTCGGTGAAGATGGAGGGCGGCCGGAAGAGGCTGCCGATGTTGAAGGCACTAATTGACGCCGAGATTCCCGTCATGTGTCATCTGGGGCTGACTCCGCAAAGCTACAACGTCATGGGTGGGTTCAAGATTCAAGGCCGTGAGGCCGAAGCCGCCAACCTGCTAGTCGGAGAAGCCAAGGCGATGGAAGCCGGCGGCGCCTATTCCATCTTGCTAGAGGGCGTGCCTGACGTTGTGGGCAAGATGGTAACCGAGGCGGTCAGCGTGCCGACGATCGGCATCGGTGCTGGCTCTGCGTGTGACGGACAAGTGTTGGTCTACCACGACGTCATTGGCCTCGAGAACCGGTTCAAGCCCCGGTTTGTGCGTAGTTATGGAACTGCCTACGACGATCAGGTCAGACAGATCGCCCAGTTCACCTCCGACGTGCGCACGGGGAATTTTCCTGGCCCCGATGAAAGCTACTTGGCTAAAGATGAGCTGAAGGAAGCACTAGGCCTATACGGCTCTGGACCAGATAGCCAGTAGTTTCTTGGGGTGGCCCGCCCAGTACTTCATGCCAAAGGTTCCTTCGAAGACGGGTTCGCCCGTATCAGAGCTGAACTAGACGTCCCCGAACACTTCCCAGATGAGGTCTTAGCTGAAGCCGAAGCAGCGGTTCCCGAGCCAGTTAGGCGGCGCGACGCTCGAGATATTCCGTTTGTGGCGATTGACCCGCCCGGCGCAACTGACCTTGACCAGGCCTTCGCTGCGGAACGGCTCGGCGACGGCTACCGAGTTTTTTACGCCATTGCCGACGCTGCCGCGTTCCTCAAGCCTGGCGGCGCCGTTGACACCGAAGCGCGCAAGCGCGGTGTCACCCTTTATTCACCCGATCTGCGAACGCCTTTGCATCCGCCACGCATCTCCGAAGACCGGGCCTCACTTCTGGCCGGCGGAGACAAGCCCGCCCTGTTGTGGACCATCGACCTTGACCCGTCAGGGATGCCAACGCACTCTCATTTCGAACGAGCCGAAGTGCGCACCAGAGAAGCCATTGACTACAAGATGGCCCAAAGCCGCATAGCTTCTGGCGACGACGGATCGCTGGGCCTCCTGGCCGAGATCGGCCCGCTTCGCCAGAAACAAGAGACCGCTCGAGGCGGGGTAAGCCTCAACTTGCCGTCACAGGAGGTTGTCGAAAGCAACGGCAGCTACAGGCTGGCCTATGACGAATCGATTCCCGTTGAAGGTTGGAACGCACAAATCTCGCTACTTACCGGAATCGTTGCCGGCACCATGATGCACGACGCTGGGGTCGGTGTTCTACGAACCTTGCCCCCGCCTCGCAAACAGGACCTGCGTCGTCTCCGCCGCCAGGCAAAGGCTTTGGGGATTAGCTGGCCAGACGACATGGCATACGCCGACATGGTTCGGGGCGTGCAGCCCGATTCACCTCAATCCTCGGCATTCCTGTTGCAGGCCGCCCGGTCGTTTCGAGGTGCCGGCTATGTTGGCTTCAGCAACGGAAACCTCCCAGACCACCCAGAACACGGCGCAATCGCGTCCATATACGGACACGTGACAGCTCCTCTAAGACGTCTGGTCGACCGGTTCGCTAACGAGATTTTGCTTTCGCTTTACGCCGAAGAGGAACCGCCAGCGTGGGCGGTTGAGGCCTTGGATGAGCTCCCGTCGCAAATGGGTAAGTCGCGCTCGAAAGAGTCAGCATTGGATCGGACCATGCTGGACTTCGTCGAAGCGCTGTGCCTTAGCGGATCCGTAGGACAGGAGTTCGACGCGTTTGTGATCGATGTCGATGAGCGTCGAGACCGAGCCACTGTGCAGCTGCGCGAGCCAGCTGTTGTTGCTCACATCAAACCTGACGGCCGGACTCCAGCCGAAACACTGAAACTAAAACTAGAAGAGGCCAACCCTCATGAACGCAAAATTCGTTTCTCAGTTAAGTCTTAAGTTCGTAGCCGCGCTTGCCTTTGCGGCTGCTTTGGTTGGCTGTTCGGGCGGCGATACCAATAGCGACGCAGGCACTGACACGCCTACCACATCCGTAGTTGCGGACGATTCGCCAACAACCCAAGCCTCAAACACTGGCAGCGAGGCTGCTCAAGAGGACTCATCGACAGGGTATGAAGTCTCGGATCCGGACGAGCTTTTCCCTGACGTTGTTGGCGTTGAAGCCAACTCTGAGGGCGGGGATAGCTGGAGCTTCTCAGTGACACTTAGCTCGCCCTATGACTCGCCAGACCGCTACGCCGATGCGTGGCGAGTGGTGGGACCAGACGGCACCGTCTTTGGCGAGCGCATCCTGGGTCACGACCACGCCAACGAGCAGCCGTTCACTCGAAGCCAGTCAGGAATCGAGATCCCAGCCGACGTTGACACAGTGATAGTTGAAGGTCGGGACCAAATCAGCGGCTGGGGTGGAATGACGATGGAATACAGGCTTCCTCGCTGAGTTAAGTTGAGCAAGTGACTGTTTCGCCGCGTTTAGCCGCCCTGCTCGATGAACACTTCCTACCCGCCAACCAGGAACGATTTGGGGTCCCGTTAGCAGCAGTCGTGCAGCACAAAGGCGAAGTAATCGCAGAGCGCTACGGAATCGATCCCGGCAGCGGTGGCCAGGTTGGCGCCGACACAACCTTGATTAGCTGGAGCATGGCGAAGAGCCTCACTCATGCTCTGGTGGGCATGCTGGTCCTCGATGGAAAGCTGCAACCTGACCAGCCGGCCCCGGTCCGCGAATGGGTTGGCGACAACCGCTCAGCGATAACACTGAACCATCTTCTAACAATGACCAGCGGGCTGCGGTTCAGCGAAGACTATGTGGACGCCGAAACATCAGACTGCATTGAAATGCTGTTTGGCAAAGGCTCCTCAGACACCGCCGCCTACGCGGCGGCGCTGCCTCTCGATCACGAACCAGGCACCGTGTTTAACTACTCAAGCGGCACCACAAACATCATTTCAAGAATCTGCAAAGACGCACTTGGTGGTGCTGAGAATATGGCGGCATTCATTCAAGAGCGTCTGTTTGATCCTCTCGGAATGACCAACGCGACCGTCAAGACCGATGAAGTTGGCACCTTCATCGGCTCCTCATTTGTGTACGCAACAGCGCGAGAGTTTGCCGCCTTTGGGCAGCTCTATCTACAGGACGGGGTTTGGGAAGGTCGTCGTCTACTGCCCGAAGGCTGGGTTGATGCAGCTCGGCTACCAATAGAGCCTGAGGTTGAGGGCGACTTTGGCTACGGCGCTCAGTGGTGGCTGTGGGGTGACCTAAACGCTTTCGGGGCGCACGGCTTTGAAGGGCAATACACAGTCGTGGTTCCCAAGCATGAGCTGGTACTTGTTCGGCTGGGCAAGAGTCCGGCCGAGGAACACAAGACTGCCACCACCGATTGGCTCCGCAAACTTGGTGATTCGATAACAAGCTGAACTCGGGCCTAGGGTTTCCATGTGCGCCATGCAGCCATTGACATCGGAACCAACTCTTTCCACCTAGTAGTCGCAAACGCCGACGGAGACGGCGGTTTCGACGTGATCACTACCGAAAAGGAAATGGTGAGACTTGGCCACGGCGGTAAAGACATGGCCGAATTAGGAGCAGACGCAATCGATCGGGGGGTAGCGGCCTTGCAGCGCATGGCAGCGGTTGCGGCCAGCATGGACGCCGACCTTTCCGCGGTCGCAACCAGCGCAGTACGCGAGGCGTCCAACCGCGATGAGTTCCTGACCAGAGCCCTCGACGAAGCCGGTGTTGAGGTGGAGGTAATTAGCGGAGTTGAAGAGGCCCGTCTGATTCATCTCGGCGTTCTACAAGCTTTGCCGGTCTACGACGAGCGCTTGCTCGTGGTCGATATCGGCGGTGGCAGTACCGAGTTTGTAGTTGGGCAAGGACTAGACATTCTTGAAGCCCGCAGCTTGAAACTGGGTGCGATTCGTCTTACCGACCGTTTCCTGCGCGACGAAACCGGCGAGGTGAACGCAACGGCTGATGCAATCACTCGTTGCCGAAAGAGCGTCCGGTCAACGTTAGGGAACGTTAAACGCGATCTGTCGGTGCACGAACCGACTGTGGCAATCGGATCATCCGGAACTATTGCGACGCTAACCGCAATGAGTGGGTCAGACGGAACAACCCTTAGTCGCCAAGACCTCAAGGCGTTGGTTGCCTCGTTCGTAGACTCAACCACCGAATCTCGCCTTGCAATGAAGGGACTTGACGAAAAGCGAGTTGACATCATTGTCGCTGGCGCAGCTCTACTTCTCGAAGTGTTCAAGGCGTTCAATCTCCAAAGCATGAGTTTCAGCCCGTTCGCGTTGCGCGAAGGCGTGCTGTTAGATCGTTTTGGATCTAGCAGAGGCGCTGGGCTCGATCGCCTTCAAGATCTTCGCGGCACCAACGTTGCAAAGTTGTCGCGTGACCTGGATCCGGACTTTGAACACGCCATACATTCAGCAAAGCTGGCGCTGGATATCTTCGATCGCACCCAGCCCCTGCATGGGTTAGGCAAGTTAGATCGCGAGCTGCTGCATGCCGGAGCGATGCTGCACAACGTTGGACTGTTCATAAACCATGCCGCCCACCACAAGCACTCCTACTACATCGTGCGCAACACCGAACAGCTAACCGGGTTTACAGATAACGAGATAGAGCTGATTGCCCAGATCACCCGATACCACCGCAAGTCACACCCCAAGCAGTCGCATGAGGCCTTTGTTGCGCTAAGGCCCCGGGAACAGGAGCGCCTGAAGTTACTGGCCGGAATTCTGCGCGTCGCCATCGGCCTTGATCGCTCGCACGCAGGTTCGGTCAAGTCGGTGGAGGTCACCCGTGATGATCTGGTGTTGATCATCACGCCAAAGGCCGATGAAGGAGTCGACCTAGAACTGGAAGTCTTCGCGGCGAACGAGCGATCGGCCTTGATGGCCGAAACCCTGTCAATGGACGTTCTCATTGAGGCTTAGCGAGTGAGCTGGCTATTGCACCTCGATTGCGAAACCAGATCGGTTGATTTACTGAGTTCCCAGCTTTGGGACCTCGGGACAACAGGAATTGCCGAGCTTGGCAACGGTGTTGTCGTCGCCGGATTCGACACGCAAGTGGAGGCCAACCAAGCCCGCTTAGTCTTAGGCCACGGCACGGTCTCTGAATATGACCCGGCCATAGTTCCAACACCGGCGCCAACTAAGGTCAGCTTCGGCAAGAGCACAATCGAGCTTGTTGAGACCTCGGTCTTCGGCCACGGGGCCCATGAAACTACCAGGCTCGCTCTTGATGCGTTGGAGCAAATCGCACTAGATGGTTTGATAGTTCTCGACTTTGGATGCGGCACTGGTGTTCTTGCAATTGCGGCATCACTTGGTGGGGCGGCGGTGACCGCTGTCGACAACGATCCCGCAGCAGTTCAGGCAACAGTGGTCAACGCTGCCACAAACAAGAGCGATATTGCAGTTGCCGGCGAGGTTCCAGACCAAGTATTTGATGTGGTGGTAGCTAACATGCTGCTTGCAGATCTACAGACCATCGCCGGCTCGATCCGTAGTTCGCTGGCATATGGCGGCACCTTAATCACAACCGGCTTCCTGCGCGACCAGGGTGATCAAGTGCTCGACCTCTTTCCCGACCTCACCCTGGCCCGAAGCGCCTCAAAAGGCGAATGGACCTTGTTAGAACTCAGCGCGTAATTTGGGGCCATGGCAATTGACCCAATCGTGAGTGTTGAGTGGCTTGAAGCGAATCTCGACAGCGTGGTGATCTGCGACGTTAGAGCGGCAGCGGAGTATTCAGCGGGACACATCCCGGGTGCGGTCTCTGCGGTGCTGAACGAAATAACGGCATCAGAACCAGCTCCGTTCCTTGGTCGCCATCCGCTGCCTACAGCCGAGGATTTCGCCAAGACGCTGGGCGCCTTAGGAATCGATATCACCGACACTGTCGTGGCTTATGACGGGCAAGGCGGACTGATGGCGGGGCGACTCGTTTGGATGCTGAGGATGATCGGCAGCGACGCGGCGCTGCTGGATGGCGGACTCCCGGTTTGGAAGCGAGAGCTTTCCGAAGGCGAGGCCGAAGGACGGACAGCTGTTGAGAGACAGCCGGTTGCTTGGCCTGCTGATGCCTTAGTCCAGGCAGACGATGTTGTAGCGGCCATCGCTAGCGGCACCCCAGTCATCGACGCTCGATCAGCTGAACGATTTCGCGGGGATGCTGAACATCTTGACCCGCGAGCGGGCCACATCCCCGGGGCCATCAACATTCCGTGCGCCTCGAACCTCACCGCCGATGGCACTATCGCCAATCTGGACGAACTAAGGGAGCGCTACGTGGAGGCGGGCGTCACCGAGGACTCGATCTTCTATTGCGGCTCCGGTGTGACAGCCTGCCACGATCTACTAGTGGCCGAGGCGGTCGGGCTGGGCAAAGCAAAGTTGTTTGTGGGTTCTTGGTCGGGTTGGTCAAGTGACCAACAGCGCCCCGCTGGCTTTGGGGCCGGCGAAGATGTGTCATTTGTTGAAGTGTTTACGCGGTATGGCACCCAACAGGCTGACAAGATCGCCGTGACTCTAGGCCACGAAAAGCTCACGTACGGACAGCTACACCAGCGCTCAACCGACCTTGCTCACCACTTGCGCTCGATGGGGGTCGTTCCAGGCCAATTCGTGACGATTGCCGAGCCCAATTCATTTGAGTACTTCATTGCGTTCGTTGCCTGCTGGAAGCTTGGCGCTGTTCCCCAACCAGTGTCGTCACGCCTACCTCGCCTTGAACTTGACGCGATTGTCGAATTGGCAGAATCGCCGGTGGTGATAGGCATCGAACACCAGACGCGCCCGTTCCTACCTAAAGGGTTCGTTGCGCCTGCAACACCTGAGGGCGCCGACCTAGGCTCTGTGCCTGTTTCACCAGCGTGGAAGGCTCCAACCTCTGGCGGTTCAACCGGAAGACCCAAGCTGATAGTCAGCGGTGACCCGGCAGTATTCACAGCGAGTATGAATGGGCTGGCGAACATCATCGGTTCGAGCCCGCATGGAACGATGGTGATGCCCGGCCCGCTCTATCACAACGGCCCGCTGATTTGGTCCTGGAACACGCTGTTGAAAGGCGGCCATCTCGTTCAACTACAACGGTTTGATGCTGAAGCGACGTTGGCTGCAATTGCCGAGCACTCAGCAACTGCCATTTACCTGGTGCCGACGATGATGCAACGCATCTGGAAGCTCGAAGACGGCGTCAAGTTCGCTTACGACCTGTCTTCACTTAAGACCGCCTTCCACCTCGCTGAGCCGTGCCCGAAATGGTTAAAGGAGGCCTGGATTGACTGGCTTGGTCCTGACGTCCTGTGGGAGCTTTATGGCGGCACCGAAGGGCAGTGCTTCACTGTGTTAGATGGCAACCAATGGCTAACTCATCCTGGATCAGTAGGTGCTCCGGTCTCTGGTGAGCTGAAGATCACCGATGACGACGGCAACGAGCTAGCTTGCGGTGAGACCGGTTCGGTGTGGATGCGAAACACGACGCGCGAAACTCCCAGCTATCGATACGTTGGTGCTGAGCCCGAAGAGCGAGACGGCTGGGAGTGTCTGGGCAACATGGGCTGGCTAGACGCAGAGGGTTTCCTCTATCTAGCTGATCGTCGAAAAGACATGATCCTGGTAGGCGGTTCGAACGTTTTCCCTGCCGAGATCGAGGCCGCAATCGGCGCACATCCCAAGGTTCGTTCCTCTGCCGTCATCGGCCTTCCCGATGAAGAGAAAGGAAGTCGGATCCACGCCATTGTGGATTCTGTCGACCTGACCGAAGCAGAGCTAATGCCGTTCCTGGCAGAGCGATTAGTTAGCTACAAACTGCCTTGGACGTTTGAGTTTGTGTCCGAACCCCTGCGCGATGACGCAGGAAAGGTTCGGCGAGGTGCGCTGGCTGCGGAACGCTCTTAGGCGTTTACAGAAGCGAACTTGTCAGAAGTCTGAGCAATTAGAACAGCGCATGTGGCGCTATGGGCAACATCTTCAGCAACGCTTCCTAGCACTCGACCGAGGCCCTGAACGTTCTTGTTTCCAACAACGATTACATCCGCCTTTACGGCCTCAGCTTCGCTTAGTAGAACGTTCGCCGGACCGCCGACAACAGCATTGGCTGATACGTCAAGGTGGTTGTAGCTCTTGGCTAGCTTCTTGAGGCTGCGCTTGGCCATCTCTATGTCGCTCATGACAACACGGTCTGAACCAACGCCGAACTCGTGAAGCTCGTCCTTGGCAACAGCGGTCACTAGGTGGAGGGAGGACCCAAATGCGGTTGCGATAAGGCTTGCTTCGTCAACTGCTCGAAGGGCTCGTTCTGATCCGTCGTAGCCAACAACAATTTGCTTGTACATGGTGGAATTTCTTTCTTAGTCTTGTTACCGATTTGCAACAATCAACCAAAACGTTAAACAGATTCCGGCCCGATGTATACCTCTTTCGGGGGTGCAAACGTCACATGTGACCCACGACGCACCAAGTCCGTCTATCGGTCTCTTTTGATAGTCCAGCGCTACCCTCAGCCCGGTGAAACGACGCGTGCTAGCTAGCGGTATGGCCATAGGAATTGGCCTGTCTGGCTGCACCTCAGCTACCACCACCGAGCCGGCAACAACATTGGCTCCCGTCGCTACCGAGGCGCCAACGACTAGCGAGACCGCCTCCACGACAACGGCCGCTCCTACGACCGAGGCGCCCACAACTACTGCCGCGCCCAGCATCGACCCCCTATTCCCTCAACCCGAAGACCCCACCCAGCTAGCCGCAGCGTTGACCGAAGCCGAGCAGGGCATCAGGTCCGAGGCCAATCTGGAGGTCAGAGCACTTTGGGGTGAGCGCCAACAACGGTTGTATGAACTGCTTGAGTCCGAGTCCGATCCCAGCGCTGTGATCGCCCAGGTCGAAAGCCCATACACCGACGCCATCTCGTTAAACCTCGAAGCCCGGTTGGCTCTGACGGCGCTGGTCAACAACTACAAGATTTCTGACACGTTGCCGGCCTGGAGTATCGAGCCACCGCTGCCAGCGGCAGAACTCATCGAGCTCTACCAATCGGCTGAAGCTGAGACCGGAATCGATTGGGAGTACCTGGCCGCAATTAATCTTGTGGAAACCCGCATGGGTCGGATCAACGGCGTGTCCACCGCAGGTGCTGTCGGCCCAATGCAGTTCTTACCCACGACGTGGGCCGAGTGTTGCGAGGGCGACCCGACTGTGCCCGCTGATGCCATCAGAGGGGCCGGCGAATACCTAGTGGACCGAGGCGGGCCAGACAATATGGACCGGGCAATTCTTGGCTACAACAACTCCAAGAACTACGTAACGGCAGTAAAGGCCTATGCCGAAGTTATCCGGCAAGACCCTGATGCTTACTACGGCTACCACGCTTGGCAGGTTTACTTTCAAACAACGGTCGGCCTGGCAAGGCTTCCGGTTGGTTACTACGAAGAGGCCTCAATGGACGCCGCCGCTTGGCTCGAGGCCAATCCAGGCAACCTCATCGAGTAGGCGACTTATCCACAGTTTTGGGACCTAAGTACTTTTGAGACTTGACCCCAAAACTTCTGAGAGCCACGGTTTTGCTGTTGCGCTTAGGTCGAGGTGGAGATCGAGGGCCAGGGTTTGTGCTGTGGTTCCTGCCCAGTCGGCTGGCAGCAAGGCGGCTGGAATATCTGGTGCGCTGAGTCTGATGCGGCGCAGGTCATGGATGAGCATTGTTCGCAGAGCGAAAGCCTCGCTGCCGGAGTGACTCAGTTTGCTTAGTGGTTCATAGAAGCTGGCGAAGTCTGTGTAGGACTGTGACATCGCCTCGAAATCAAACCCAGCCTCGAAGAGCCCGTTGGCAACGACCGCATCAAGGTTGGAGAATTCCATAACCGCCAGTGGAACGTGAGTGTCAGGTGCTAGTCCTTCGCACAGCGTTCTAGCGTCTGCCAGCGCTGAGCTAGGGGAAGCCAAGACTCCGTCGGCCAGCGCCACAAAACCCAACCACTTCAACCGCTTAGTGAGTAGATCGGCGATGTCGCTGGGGAGCGAAGGTGAGTTAAGGAAAGCGACAATCCATTCTCCCGTCCAGTCTGGATGCGGCGCGTTGTAGATTCGCTCCGATGCCAGGCGAGACTCCTCAACGGCTAGCGAGGTAAGCGAATACCGGCTTTGACGACCGATGCGTTCGCTGGTGAACCATCCACTCTCGCTGAGCCGATACATCGACGTTCGAACAAGACGTTCGCTGAAACCAAAAGGGGCCGTCAGCTGAAAGAGCTCGGCGAGCCAGACGCTTTCCCGCTTCGGAAGAAGCGTGTCACCAGAGATGGTGACAAGGACAGACCGAGCAGTGTTGCGCGGATCAGACAGCCAGCCACGCAAGGTCGCATCAAGCACCTCAGCCATGTGTCACGACTTTTTCTTGCGGTTCAGAAACTTGTCCATCCGTTCCCGCTTGTCATCACTCTCGAACAGCAGGGCCTGGGCTGCGATATCGAAGGAGGTAGTGGATGGCTGGTGTTGTCGAAGGGCTAACTTGGTGAGCTCGATTGCCCGCCACGAATTGCGGCCCACCTTGTGTGCCATCGCAATTGCGTTTTCAAGCAGAGCTTCTGGAGTTGAAACGGCGTCAATGAGGTCAACTTCCAAAGCCGCTTCGGCGTTGAGACGTTCACCCAGGTAGAGCATTCGCCGGGCCGTAGGCAGTCCAACCAGCTCTTGCAAACGCCAGTTGGCCCCTGCTCCGGCCAGAATTCCTAGTCCGAGCTCGGGTTGACCGAAGGTGGACCCTGGTGTGGCGATTCTCAGATCACAAGCGAGCGCCAGCTCACAACCGCCGCCCAGCGCATAACCATCGACGGCAGCGATTGTGGGCCAGCGATGAGCGGCAAGGCGATTAAACAGTCCGGCGTTAATCGACGCCAGTGCATCGTCGGCTCCTCTGTCGCGAAGCTCACGAATGTCTGCTCCGGAAATGAACACCCCGGGCGTAGTTGAATGCAAAATCAGAATCGTCGGCGTTCGCGAGTGAGCAGCTAAGACGGCGTCAAGCTCATCAGCTGTGTCGTTGTCTAGTGCGTTGAGCGACTCGGGATTGTTGAATCCCACCGTCACCACATGTTCATCAACTTGTTCAACGACGAGGTTGGAGTCTCCACCCACAGCGCTCACCAGCTTGCCTCGGGGTCATAATCGAGCACTTCTCGCATACGGCCTATCAATGGGGCGAAGTGTTCGGATCGGGTAAGCCTTGCCTGAGGAGGCTGATCAATTGTGGCGAACGAAACCTCTACGCCGAACCGATCTTGGATTGCCTCGACAAGCAACGAATCCAATGCAGCGGATGAACCGCCAACGACACCATCGTTGAGGGCGGCCTGTTCACTTGGCGCAGGGGCAAGAAGCGATGGCACCAAAGGAGTCAGAACTTCGAGAGCATCAAGCAGCTTCTGGCGTGCGGCATCGCTAGTCAGCAGCGAGTCGAGAAGAGCATTGGCGTGGCGACGGTGATACACCTCTTCCCGACCAGCTCGGACACTGACTTCGCGAAGTGGCTGGAGGCTGGACTCGGCCACCATGTTCCAGCGTTGCTCTTCGACTGTGTCATAGATCCAGTGGCGCACAAGTGCTTGGGCCCAATCTTCAGTTGAATACTCGACAAATGCGCTTGACCGATACTCCTCGTCAGTTCGCCGGTAGGCGAGCTCATCAATCGCAGTATCGGTGGCTTCGATACCTTGTAACTCGAGGACAAGCTCATACAGCATGACGGCATGGCCGAGTTCGTCTTGACCAATGCTCGAGAACGCTAAGTCCTCTTCCAGAAATGGAGTGATGCCAATCCACTCTGTGTGCTGTTGCCCCATGAGATGTTCGTCGTCAGCGAAAGTCAAGAGAAAGTCAATCGTTGAATGAGTCGTTGAATCTGTCATGAGCGATCCTCACGTACTTGTTTGCGATGGGCTGCCACAGCTTGGCCGTCGTGGTGGCGGTGAGGCTTGTCTGCGTTCGGAGCGACGAAGTCAGTCCCGCCCTCGATGATGTGGTCACGGCGAGCCAACCAAAGTCGGCTGCCTTCGGCTCTACGCAGGTAGGACTCACGGGCGAGCACCAGTGCCAGTTCGTCGTTGGCGGCTTCGAGAGCGCCAGCGTGTCGATACTCGTCGCGGCCGTCCTTCTTCAGGAACACTTCGTAGATCATGCGCGCAATACCTCCACGGTTTCGCTGCAGTTCTTACACCGGCTTACCGAACGGCAGCGGCTTGGGCCGAACATTGAAAGCTCTGTTGTCGCCGAACCACAGAGCGGACAAACCGGGGCTTTCTGACCTATCTGGACTGCCACTGTGAACTCATCTGCCAGCGTTTCCTGGGCATGTTGTGTAAGCCGTTCTGCGCTCCATGTTGGTGACCGCAACCAACTCACCGAAGCAGACGAAACGCCTTCTACTTCCTCAACGGCATCGACGACGTCTTGGGCAATCATCGCAAGCGCCGGGCAACCGGAAAAGGTTGGAATTAGACCCACCTGAACCACACCTTCGGGTTCGACCTCGAACGACTCGAGGAGTCCAAGGTCAACTATCGAAAGACCCGGATATTCCGGGTCATCAACCGAGGCAATTGCTGCCCGCACCTCAGACCGCATGTCGATCTGCACCATCATGCGGGTACCGCCAATTCGTCCATTGCGGTACGTACCCACTGTGTGCGTTCCCAGTTGCGTGCAGCCTGTTCGATACGTCGCTTGGAGTCTGGTCCACCTTGGGCGAGTGTTGCCTTAAGAGGCTCCCAGTCGATCGGGCCAACATCCCAGCGGCCGTCTTCGTCCTGGGTTAGATCTGGACACGGAACGCTGAAGCCGTAGCTCTGCAACAACGGAACGAACTTCTGAACCCATCGGTCACGCAGGACTTCGTTGCGTTCAGACTTGATGTGCCATCGAAGCAACAAGTCACCGGGTTTGGAGTCTGGGCCAAAGAGCTGCAGTGACGGCCAGAACCAGCGATCAAGTGCTCCTTGGAAAAGCTCGCGTTGAAGATCGGTACCGTTTGCGATTCGCATCATGCGGTCTTCGCCAAGCCGCATGTGAAAACCCTCTTCAGAAATGATGCGCTTCAGAATCCGGCGGTAAGGACCATAGGAGCAGTTCTTGAACACTGCCTGCTGACTCGCAAGTGCAGCGGCATCCACGAGGAATGCAATGGCGACTTGGTCGCCCCAGGTTTCAGCTTTGTAGTGAAAGACGTTGTGGAAACGGCTCTTGCCGGCGAACAGATCTTCAAGCATCTCAGTGCGAGTCTTGATGCCCATGTCAGCGGCGACCATATACAACAGGTGGCCGTGGCCAATTTCGTCTTGAGTTTTGGCCAGCACGCTCATCTTGTGGCGCAGACCTGGAGTCTTAGGGATCCAGTCACGCTCGGTCAGGCCGCCCATCAGTTCACTGTTGGCGTGCATCTCGATAAAGGTGAATACGGCTTTGCGATAATCCTCTGGCATCGCGTCGTCTACTTCGACGATGCCGCCGTCATTTAGGAAGGCTTCGAAGTCTTCCATCGTGTTCCAACTGCGGGTCATGCTTGTGCCTCCGGGGCTCCGTTGATTCCTGGCCGATTGGCCACCATTGTGAGTACGTCATAGTCAGCAGCGACCTTCCCGTTTTGGTTGATCACCTGTGTGGCCCAGGCAACCTCGCCGTAACCCCGGCCGTCGAGCTGGGTCTTGCGTTTGCATGTCAACACCACGTGAATGGCATCGCCGGGAGACGTCGGGGTGGCAAAGCGAAGCTTGTCGATTCCGTAGTTGGCAAGAACAGGGCCTTCGTCGGGCCAAACGAACAGACCGGCCGCAAACGACAGTACGAGGTAGCCGTGAGCGACGATGCCACCAAAGATTGGGCTTCGGCTGGCTGCCTCTTCGTCCATGTGAGCGTAGAAAGTGTCTCCTGTGAACTCGGCGAAATGTGAGATGTCTTCACGAGTCACAGTGCGGGGAGGCGAAGTGAACGAGTCGCCCACCTCAAGATCATCAAGGGTGAGCTTGAACGGGTGACCCTTCGCCTCATTAGTTGGAGATCCGGGCATGTACTCGCCCGTGATCGCTGTCAGCATTGCGGGGCTTCCTTGCACTGCTGTTCGTTGCATGTGTGAACGGACTGACCGCATGCCACCCAGTTCCTGTCCGCCACCAGCGCGGCCAGGACCTCCGTGGGTCAAGTGAGGCAGCGGTGAGCCGTGACCAGTACTTGTCTTGGCTACCGACTCATCCACTACAAGTACTCGCCCGTGGTGGGCTGCCAGCCCAAGGATGAGAGCGGTGGCTTCGGACCGATCGCGACAGTAGACCGAGGCCACAAGACTGCCTTGGCCGGCGGCCGCGAGCTTGATTGCATCGTCGTGGCCGTCGTAGCCGATCAATGTCGCGACTGGACCAAATGCCTCAAGCGAGTGAAGAACTGCGGCATGGGAGTCGGTGGCTCTAAGAATGGTTGGAGCCAGGAATGCTCCCCTATTGGTATCAACATCGACGATGTTGCCGTCACCAAGGATTGGTTCTGACGCTGCTTTCAGGGCTTCGACGGCTTCGACTACGGAGCTGCGTTGATCCAGCGACACCAGCGCCCCCATTGTCACCCCGTCTGCTCGTGGATCCCCCACGACCACATCGGCGAACGCAGTTCGGAGTGCTTCGGCGACATCGTCAACAAGGGCATCGGGCACAAGTGCACGACGGATCGCCGTGCACTTTTGTCCGGCCTTGGTTGTGGTCTCAGACACGATCTCTTTGATGAAGAGGTCGAACTCTGCAGTGCCGGGTTTGGCCGACTCGGCAAGCACGGCGGCGTTCAGCGAATCAAGCTCAGCGGTGAAGTGCACCGACTTCTGAGCCAGGCCAGCGTGGGTCCGGAGACGCTGTGCGGTTGAGGCAGAACCGGTGAAAGCAACTGTGTCCTGACCGTCCAGGTGATCGAGCAGGTCGCCAGGCTCAGCACATATCAGTTGCAACGAACCATCAGGCATTAGCCCGGCATCGGTCATTGCCTTAACCGCAGCATGTGCGAGGTACGCAGTCTGGGGTGCAGGCTTGACGATTGAAGGAAGGCCTGCGAGAAACGCCGGAGCTAACTTTTCGAGCATGCCCCACACGGGGAAGTTGTAGGCGTTGAGCTGTACTTCAACACCGTGGCGTGACGTAAGAGCGTGCACCGCAGCAAACGAGCCGTCTTTGGCAAACACTTCCATCGGACCGTCGATAACCAGTTTCCCATTTGGCAATTCCTTACGGGCCTTGCTGGCATAGGTCAGCAGGACGCCCGCTCCCCCGTCGATATCTATCCAGGAATCTGAACGTGTTGCGCCAGTGGCGAATGAAAGTTCGTAGAGCGATTCTTTAACGTCGTCAGAGAGTAGGAACTTGCCAATGTTGCGAAGCACAGTGGCTCGCTCGTGAAACGTCATGCCTCTCAGCTCGCTGCCGCCCACGTCCCGGCCATATTGAACAGCCGCTGCCAGGTCCAAACCGCCAGCTGCCATTGTTGCCACTTGCTCGCCCGTTGCGGCGTCCAAGAGCGGAGTTTGGGGCCCGCTGCCTTCCACCCACGCACCGTTGATGAAGCTCGAAAGGGGTCTGATTGGATCCATTGCGATATGATACTACAAGACCGAGAAACTAACCTAGGGAAGTATCATATGATCGGTGTTGTCGGAGGCGGAACAATGGGAGCGGGCATTGCCGTCAGCCTGCTCGTGGCAGAGGAAACCGTTGTGCTTGTTGAATCTGACCCAGTACGCGCCGAAGCGGCATTAGGCAGCTCCAAAACTCGCTAGAACGTCTAGCTCGCCGCAACGAGGCACTCGACACTGCGGTGGCACTAGCCCGTTTCGAAGCGGTGGTGGGGCTCAACAACGTAAGCGAGTGCGCAATCGTGATAGAGGCCATTCCCGAGGATCTTGGCATCAAGCGTGCATTATTTGCAGATTTGGAAGGTCTCGTTTCGGCCGAGGCCATCTTGGCTTCCAACACCAGCAGCCTCTCGATCACCGCCATGGCCGACGGCCTCCTGCACCCCGAACGACTCATCGGCACCCACTTCTTTAACCCAGTGCCGGTGTCTGCGTTGGTTGAAATCGTTATGGGCGCCGCCACCACAGATTCGGTTCTCGATACTGTCTCTGACTTAGTCCAGCGCCTCGACAAGACACCGATCGTTGTAGCCGACTCACCCGGCTTCGCATCCAGCCGGCTGGGACTGGTTCTTGGCTTAGAGGCAATTCGGATGCTCGAAAGCGGCGTCGCTTCTGCCGAAGACATCGACAAAGCTATGGAGCTGGGCTATCGCCACCCGATGGGTCCGCTGCGCCTCACTGACCTTGTCGGGCTCGACGTTCGCCTCGCTATCGCCGAACATCTGGCCAGCGAACTGGGAGACCGCTTCCAACCTCCACAGCTGCTGCTCAAGATGGTCGCCGACCAAAAGCTAGGCAAGAAGACTGGCCGCGGTTTCTACGAATGGCCATAGCCGGCGGCGTTTACTAACAGCGAGTACCGACTATCTGACAGAGATGGTGCCCGGAGGCGCTAGCTCAACCATGGTGTGCCCGGGCAGCAACGGGATGACGTTGTCATTGAGGTCGACCACAACGATTGGATCGGTTGATGAAGTACGGCTCCAGCTTCCAAACACAATCTGGCCCATGCTCAAGACGTACGCGTTGCCACTACCAATGCTGTTGACTTCAGGCGACTGCGCATCAGCTGGGCTTACGCCATATTCCATCTGCAACACAACGACGTTTTCGAAGCCAAGTTGACGACCCGACTGGAGGACGTGGGGCGTACCGTTCTGGCTGCGCATCCAGGCTTTCTTGCTTGGGTCCCATTCGAAGTCAACGACTTGACGGCCAAAGTCAACGTTGACACCAGTTGCGGGCGCTCCGCCTACAGGTAGAGAGTCTGGCTCTCGGTAGGTGAACAGTGCTGGTGGTGTGCCACCGCGTCCATCTGCGAACGCGTACAAGTCAGCGGTGCGAGCAAACAAGTTATGCGGAGCACGTAGTCCCGGATCCCGAAAGTAGGCCTGGCCCGCAACTATTGCATTTACGTTTACCAGGTCTGCATCGGCCACTGCCGCTAGCACGCCACTATTGGCGCCCGACGCGGACAGCAACGGCGTGTTCAGCTGATCGAGGATGTCTATGTCGCTGGTTCGGATCGACCGTACCGGTCCGACGATGTCAGGAACATCGGAATGGAAAACCGCAATTAGGCGAGTGAGATTGAACTCAACCATCTCTTCGTAGATGATGTCGGCCTTGTCGATGTTGCGAGGCGGGCGTGCCGCGTCAAGATTGTCGATCTTCACCGCCAGCGCAGGCTGGGTGGCCGCCTCCTTGGTAGCTGCGCCGCTTAGGGGCTGTACCTCGGTGTAGATGGCATCCATTCGGCGGGCGTACTCTTTTGACTCCAAGAAGCCGGCGATTACAGATGAGTAGGGGAAGCCGCCAGCGATTACGTCGGCCCAGTAATCCAAACCTTCTGGCTCTGGAGACCGACGCAACATGCCTACATACAACATGGTGGCCAGCACCCTGGAATCAATAACGTTGCGATACTCGGGTGAATCGGAGAACGCCGCCATGACGGCGCCGCGGCTCAGTCCGTTGTCCATTTCGTTTAGCCAGAAAGCCAGTCCGCCTTCATCGGCGTCACGGCCAAGAACGTTTACATACACAAGGTTTACGTACTCGGCGTCGGTTAAGTCGCCGTATCGGTTCTGGAACTCTTGCGAAAGAACAAACTCATCTGACACCTGGGTGATTGTGAAACCGCTTCGCATCACTCCCGCCCAATATGTGATGCCTTCGTACTTCGGTGCCCGAAGCAAGTGTGCGTAGTACAGCCGCACAACGGGGGCGACAGTGCCTTGAAACTCTGGACTTAGGGCAAGCGCTTCGACCAGTGCAGACGGTTGAGCACCATCCTCCAGCCGTCCTCGCCAGAACTCCAGACCGCCAGCATCAGGAGTACGAGACAAGAAATCGTCGTATTGCTGGATGACAAAGTCCTTCTGAGTGGGGACTGCGCCAACGTTGGCCGTTGCTGACACCGGTGAGATTCCGGCGACTGCACCCGCAAAGAGCGAGAGGCACACGAGCAATACTTTGAGCCGCTTAGTGAACATAACGAAAACACCTACCTTGCCGCCCGCGGTGGCAAAGATAGCTGCGTCTAAACCAAAAGTCGCAACATGGGGTCCGAAGGTGATAGCAATTGCGTGATGCGTGGAATCAATGAGCAATCAGTAACCAAGTGGCTAGAGGACAACGTAGGCCCAGCTCAGGGGCCATTTACCTTTGAGTTCATAACCGGTGGCCACTCAAACCTGACTTACCGGGTAGTTGGAGCCGACGGAGCCGAATTTGTGCTCCGCAGGCCTCCATTAGGTGCCGTTTTGGCTACCGCACACGACATGGCGCGAGAACATCGGATAATTTCCGCGTTTGGGCTCACCGATGTGCCAATTCCACAGGCTTTGGCACTTTGCGAAGACGAATCGGTGAACGACGCTCCGTTCTATGTAATGGACTTTGTTCACGGAGTTGTCCTTCACGATGACGAGGTCACCAATGCATCGATCCCTCACGATTCACGGATGGACCTCAGCAACGACGTCGTCGACGTTCTAGCAAAGCTGCACTTAGCTGTTCCCGCCGAGATAGGCCTCGGCGATTTGGGACGCACTGAGGGCTACGTCGCCCGCCAGCTCAAGCGGTGGAACCGCCAGTGGGAAGCATCCAAGACTCGAGAGCTGCCAGCTATGGATGAGCTCTACCTGGCCTTGGTCGAACACACGCCAGAGCAGCGCTTCTCAGGCGTTGTGCACGGCGACTATCGCCTGGGCAACATGTTGGTGGACCCAGCGACTGCCAAAGTGACCGCAGTTCTGGACTGGGAGCTCTGCACCTTGGGCGACGCTCTAGCCGATGTGGGCTACTTGCTTAACAACTGGGTGCTGCCCGGTGAAGAGGACATCCGAGGCGCCACAGCGTTCCCAACCAAAGCGGGCGGCTTCGCAACCCGAGAGCATCTCATAGAGCGCTACCAGGAAAAGACCGGCTTCGAAGTGGGCAACATCGGCTACTACCAGGCGTTCCAGTTTTGGCGCCTCGCCGCAATTGTTGAAGGCGTTCTAAGCCGCTATTTGCAAGGGGTGATGGGAGACGCGTCCGAAGTAGACACCGACCTCTATGCGGAGCAGGTAGAAAACCTCGCTGCCGGCGCGCTGGAAATCGCCAAGGGCTTCTAGCTCGACTCCCCAAAAGCACCAAAACTTCCGAACTGGCTGTAGCCACGCCCGCATTCGGGCCCGGGCACAGCCAGAACGGTAAAGAGAGCGTTAGCCAAGCAGGGCGGGCAGAGCCTCTCGGACATCTTCAGGCGTAACCTGCGGGCCAAAGCGGGCAAGAACAGTTCCGTCGGCGCCGACTAGAAACTTCTCGAAGTTCCAGGCGATGTCTGATGTTTCGCCGTCGCCCGGTTGAGCAGCTTTAAGCATTGAGTACAGAGGTGCCTCGTGCTCACCGTTGACGTCAATCTTGGAGAACATCGGAAAGTTTGCGTCATAGTTCGAAGTGGCGAATTCGAGAATCTCAGCGTCAGTTCCCGGCTCTTGCCCACCAAATTGATTACACGGGAAAGCGGCGACTACAAGACCCTCAACTTCGTTGTGAAGCGTACGCAGACCTGCGTACTGAGGAGTAAGGCCTCAACGACTCGCGACGTTTACCACCAAGACTGCCTGGTCAGCAAAGGTGCTGAATTCGATCTGATCTCCTGTGATTGACGTCATGGAGAGGTCGTGAAATTCGCTCATGGCGCTAACCGTAGCCACAAGACCTTGAGATGTGCCACAAGGAGATTGAACTGGCAGAATCAGCTCATGACCGACCAGCTCTACTTACGAGACGCTCAGCTCCAGACTTTCTCTGCCATCGTCACTGCCGTGAGCGATGACGCTGTCGCTCTTGATCAAACTGCTTTCTATGCAACCGGCGGAGGCCAACCTCACGACACTGGCAGCCTCGCCTGGGCCGCAGGCTCAGCTAACGTCACCAATGTTCGTAAGGCTGACGGATCACACTGGCATACGCTCGACGGCGAGATGCCAGAAGTTGGAGCTGAGGTAACCGGTACTCTTGATTGGGAACGACGTCACCAGTTGATGCGCACCCATACCGCGATGCACATTTTGTGCGGCGTTATATGGAACGAGTATCAGGTGCCGGTGACTGGCGGAAACATGGAGCCTCTGAAAGGTCGGATGGACTTTGCGTTTGATCCTTTGCCCGAAGGCTTTGCTCAGCGAGTGGAAGAGCTGGTCAACATTGAGATCGCCAACGACCACCCGATCGAGGTCAGTTTCTTGGGAAGAGGTGTAGCTCTTCAAGACGACGATCTTATTCGCACCAAGGTGAATCTGATCCCAGAAAGCGTCACCGAGATTCGTGTCGTGGACATCGTGGGGCTAGACAAACAAGCTGACGGTGGAACCCATGTTCAGTCCACTTCTGAGGTTGGCACCTTTAAGGTTGTGAAGACAGAGAGCAAAGGCAAAGGCAACAAGCGCCTGCGAATAGAGCTGAGCTAACCCAACTAGGTATCTAAGGCTCGATCATATTTGCGGTTGTGTAGACCTGAAGCGACCCAAAGAAGTCGGCAACCATGGCTTGGTCGCCCGTTGTTTCAAAGCCCTCAAGGTCCGGCTCGTTCATAGCTCGGGCCAACGCACCCCGGGAGGTCACAACCGACGCACGAGCACCTTCGGACAACCGGCCAGGAGTGTGGTGAATGGCTGAAAGACCGACGCCTATCACGTGCTTTTCTCCCAAGTCAGTGATCTCAAGGTTGATCTCGCCAACTCCTGAGCTGTACACGTCGGGATCGAACTTGACGCCAATCACGTCCAGAATCTGCTCGATGCTTAAGGCGTTGCCGGCGTCGCGTGTTGGTATCCGACCCCAGTCGGGGCTTCCGTCGCGAAGCTCCATCGCTCCAACCAGATAAGCATTGCGCCAAGTTGCGGACTCAGCCTGGTAGCCCATCTGTTCCAAGGCATCGGCCTGCAGTTGCCGGGCTGCGCTATTTGTAGGATCGGCGAAAACAACGTGGTTCACCACTTGAGCGACCCAGCGGTAGTCGCCCTCTTCGAACGACTTTTTGGCCTTGGTTAACACCTCATCGGCGCCTCCCATGAATTCGAGATAGCGATTCGCAGATTCGATGGGAGGATGCGGATTCAGGTTGGCCGGGTTCCCGTCATACCAACCCATGTACTTCGTGTAGACCGACTTTGCGTTGTGGGAGACGGTCCCGTAGTAGCCCTGAACGTGAGACTGAGTGAACTCAGATGGCAACCGCAAGACTTCGGCAATCTCAGTAGGAACATAACCGAGGTTCGCTAGCCGCATAGTCTGGTCATGCATCCAGCGGTAGACGTCTCGCTGCATTGTCAAGAACTGTTTGACGTCTTCTTGTCCAAACCGGGGCCAGTGGTGACTAGCAAACATGATGTCTGTGTCGTCGCCCCACATCACTAGCGCCTCTTGGATGTACTTGCTCCAAGCTAAGGCGTCACGGGTTTGGGCCCCCCGAATGGGATACAGGTTGTGCAACGTGTGCGTGCAGTTTTCGGCCATACACAGGAGGCGCTTGTCGGGGAAGAAGAAGTTCATCTCTGCTGGCGCTTCGGCATCAGGCGTGTTCTGAAACTCAATTCGGATGCCGTCAACAACACGGGTCTCACCGGTGTCGGTGATGACGTCAGTAGGGGCGATCAAGTCTGAGCGCGCAAACCCGATCGCAGTTCCGAGGCCACAATCCACATGTCCTTGGGGCCCAGGCGGCAAGAAGATGCCGAACTGGTATGCAGCACGTCGACCCATTATCGGCCCTGCTATCACAAACTCATTGACGACTTCGTCCATGAACCCAACAGGGGCAATCACCTCAACCTCACCGGCCGCCACAGCCTCAGCCGATGTGACGCCAAGCACGCCGCCGAAGTGGTCAGAGTGGGAGTGGGTGTAGATGACGGCTTTCACCGGCCGCTCCCCCAACGTGTCATTCGCCAGCTTCAACGCCGCTGCGGCGGCTGGCGCATTCGTAAGCGGGTCGATAATCAGCCAACCGGTGTCACCGGCCATCAGGGTGATGTTGGCGAGGTCATAGCCGCGCACTTGCCAGACGTCGGGCATTACCTCAAACAGCCCGTGGTTCGAATTCAGCTTCGCTTGGCGCCACAGACTGGGGTTTACGGTCTCTGGAGCTTCACCACCTTCACGCACAAAGTCATGGCGTGCGGTGTCCCAAACCATGTGGTCACCCATCATCACCTTGCCACCCTCAAGAGTGGCAATTAGGCCCTGTGATGCTCGCTGAAAGTCGCCCGGATCGTCGAATGAAAGCTGTACGGCTGAGTTGAGCTTCCGAGTGTGAGAGCTAGCGGGCTGAGAGTTGTGAGACATTTGTCTGTTTTAGCTGATCAATGAGCATTGTTGGAAAACAGGAACTTTTACAGCTGGCGCTGTACTATTCCGACCGCGGGGTCAGGTGACAATCTGACAGTTGTTCGAACGAAGGTGGAGACGTGCGGATAGTTCAGCGAAGAGTAAAACACACTGAGATGCTCATTTGGTTGACGATCATTGGGGTGCTCGCTGGTTCAACGTCGGTAGTTGCGGTTGATTGGAGCACATCGCGGGCCAACAGCTACGCGCAAACGGCAACGCTCAACTCCTCCCGTTCCCGGATGCTGATCGACGCTGAGTCGATGAACAGCGTGCCCAGCCTGATTGGTCCTCGACTCGATGGACCGTCGGTATCAGACGGCGAATATGCGATTCCAGTGTTGCCAGAGGTTTCTCAAGATCTCGTTTCTCAAGATCTCACACCGGAAACCACTGCGGCCCCGGTGGCAGTTGCAGACCCCAAGCCGAAGAAGCCGGCGCCGGCCGCCACTCCTCCAGTTGCCGAACCACCAACCACTGAATCACCTGCGCCCGCAGCGCCGACAACTGAACCACCAGCGACCGAACCACCAGCGACCGAACCACCAGTTACCGAATCGCCGACGACCCAGCCCCCGGTTGCTGAAGATCCACCCGCCCATCCTCAGCCTGTCCCCGTCGTCGACCCGGTTTCCGAACCTGACGGTGACGAAGCTGCTGACAGCAAAGCTGAACGCGAACGCGAAAAGGCCGAAAAGAAAGCCGAGAAAGAACGCAAGAAAGCCGAAAAGAAAGCCGAACGGGAGCGTCGAAAGGCCGAACGCAAGGCAAAGAAGGGTGCCGAGAGCGACTGAAATTGGCTGTAATGGCCAATTAGGGTGCGAGTGGCAAAGGCGGAGTTCGAATTATGCGGATTGTTCAAAGAAGGCTGAAGCGGCCAGAGGTTCTTATTTGGCTCACAATTGTGGGCATATTGTTCGGGTCAGCCTCCGTTGTTGCTACCGATTGGTTTACGAATCGAACCGAGGGCGCTGCAAGTGATGCTTCGAACGCTGCATCCCGCTCACGAGTGCTGGCTGAAGGCGAGCCAGCGCCAGAATCGGATGCGGCCGGAGACTCCGCTGCAACAAGCTCAACTGCAACATCGAACGCGCCAACAACAACCGCGCCAACAACAACATCCACAATCGCGACAACACCACCAACAGAGGCTGCCCCGATCGCCGTCGATCCGCCCGAGACTCAGCCGAGGACCACATCGACAACGGCTGCGCCTACGACCGCTGCCCCCACTACCGCAGCTCCAACTACCCAAGCACCGACGACCGCTGCCCCAACAACTACCGAGCCGCCCACGACCACCTCTCCTCCTACGACCGAGCCGCCGACAACGACTGAGCCTCCTACGACGACCTCTCCTCCTACGACCGAGCCACCAACAACGACTGAGCCGCCCACAACCACTGCGCCGCCCACAACCGATCCGCCCAAGGACGACGAAGACCGCGACGACGAAGACGATGACGACGAAGACGAAGACGACGACAAAGACGAAGACCGCGACGACGAGGACGATGACGACGATCGCGACGAAGACGACCGCGATGACGACGGCTTTGGCGCCGCCCGTATAACCGGATTCACACTGATCGATGCCCGGGCCGACGTCGACTTGCTCGGTCTGTCCGATGGTTCGTCGGTTTCACTCGACGAGGTCGGCAACCGGCTCAGTATCCGAGCAAATGTCAACCAGAGCGTTGGAAGCGTGGTCTGGTTCCTCGACGGCCGCCAATTCAAGGTCGAAAACACGAACCCATATGCTTTGGGAGGCAATAACGGAGGGAACTACGGAGTGGTCAGGTTTCAGCCCGGCACCTACACATTTACCGCCCAGATGTTCGCTGAGCGAAGTGGCCGAGGCGAAGCAGGTCACGCAGTTTCCATGACCGTGACATTCAGCTAGCTAGCGGGGACAGGCCTGGCTCACCTTCAACTTGGCCTCGCTAGTCTCGACTGTCATAGGCGCTTCGTAGCCTAGATTTCATGGCGCGGAAACCAAGACGGGACGTTCAAGGATCGTGGCACCACGTGATGAATCGTGGTTCTAGGAGACAAGCAGTATTTCTCTGCGACGAGGATCGATCGATGTTCCTGTCGCTTCTGGGGGCAGCGAGTCATCGATCGGGTATTGAAGCGCACGCATATGCCCTGATGGGCAATCACTTCCATCTGCTGCTCTATTGCCCTGTGCCCGCTCTGTCAGATGCCATGCACTACCTGTTGGGCGTGTACACCCAGCGATTCAACCGCAGACATGGGTTCGACGGTCCGTTGTTTCGTGAGCGCTTCAAGTCCGTGCCCGTCACTACCGACGAACAGTTGCTTTGGGTGTCTCGCTACATCCACCGCAACCCCGAGGATCTCGGTCCGAACGTCGATCTCGCTTCCTACCCCTGGTCAAGCTACGGCGCCTATATCGACGAACGCGTCCGTCCTCATTGGCTAAGGACTCAGTTCATCCTCAACATGGCATATGACTATCGACGGTTTGTTGAATCGGACCACCAACCAGCGCCACGTCAAGACGGATCGACGTCGCCGAAGATCGACCAACCCGTTGCACCCACTTGCGCGGTGGGAATCGAGGCGGTTGAACACGCAGTCGCCCGAGCCGCCAATATTGAGATGGCCGATCTATTTACCAGCGTCCGCGGTCGCCCGAACCTTGCGAGGAACCTAGCGTTTGCAATTGCGGTCGAGACTCAGGCCCAGTCGCCTCATGAACTTGCTGCTAGATATGGCTTGAGTGGGGCGACCAGTGTGTGGTCAGGAATCACCAGGGCAAGAGCGGCTGCGGAAACCGATGTCAAGGCATCGGAGATGCTGGCCAGGGCACGACAAGAGTTGAGCCAATCGAGGTGAGCCAGGCCTGTCCCCTACCAACCGTCCCAATCACCGGGCTCACGTCCGAGTTCTTTAAGCCGGTTGACGATCCATAGGGGCTTTTCCACGGGCTTGCCATCAAGGGCATCTTGGGCCATCTGACTGTTCTCATCCCAAACGTGACAACTGTTCAAGTTGAATGCCATCGACTTGCGCCTCTCCTCACGGGTCATGTCGGCATCTCCCGGCACAGCGACTGCCTGACCGCCAGCTCGTCGCATGCTCCACATTGACTGCACCACAACTGGTGCCATTGCTTGCAGTAAGGCGCCAATGTGGGTGCAGCCTTGGGGTCCCCCAAAGAGCTCTTTAACTTTGCGGCTGAAGCCACGGGCAATCGAAAGGCCTGCAAGCGCGTCGTATGACGGAGTTATGTCGGTGCAAGAGAGGTGCGGAGTCACCGGCATGGTGGTTTCGACCTTGGTGATTGTGAGAGCCGGGAACTCGATTGTGAGGTCAACCGTCATCAGGTGGATCGAAAGTGGCTCAGGGTCGTCGGTGAGATAGAGCCCTGGCGGCTTCTGATCATGGACCGTGCCCCGCACCATCATCGTGTCCGAATCCACATAGTAGGAATTGACCGAATAGGTCCGGTTATGGATCTGCGCAAAGGGCGGTTCAGGGGGAAGTTTGCTTGAGGACTCCAGAGACATGACGGAGAAGGTAACCTGAACAAGATCAATGAACCTAGTTGGGAGAGAGGTCGGGATTTCCCGGCCCGCCGAAGGAGCAACCGCCCCGGAAACTCTCAGGCACCCGTACCGCTAAGTTCGATCACTCTGGAGAGAATCAAGTTCGGTCCCACATAGGCCGAAGTCGATCGCCGAAGGGGCTAACGCTCTCAGGTAACCGGACAGAGGGGGCATCGTCGATACGTCTATTCGAGGTGCCAAATGCAACGAACCCCGCTATTCGAACTCCATACCGAGCTAGGTGGCCGCATGGTCGACTTTGCGGGTTGGGAAATGCCAATTCAGTTTGAGGGCGTCGTCGCAGAGCACACGCTGTGCCGCGCCGCTGCGGCGTTGTTTGACGTAAGCCACATGGCCGTCATTGAGATCTGGGGCGACAACCCGGCTGCTTCGCTCGAGCGCCTCACTCCAGCCGGAGTCACCTCGATTGAACCCGGCCGCCAGCGCTATGGCCTTTTCACTACCGAAGACGGCGGCGTCATAGACGACTTTATGGTGACGAATTGGGGTGAACATCTGACAATCGTGGCCAATGCTTCAAGGCGTGACGTCGACCTGCCCCACCTCGTCGCTGGTCTCCCAGATTGCAACGTAGTCGAAAAGCCCGAGATCTCGCTATTGGCCCTTCAAGGACCCAAAGCAGCCGAAGTTCTGATCCGACTAGACCCCAGCCTGGGTGACACGGTGTTTAACGACGCCCGCATGGCCTCACTTGGTGGAATTCAGGTAAGCGCCTCACGCGCTGGCTACACCGGCGAAGACGGGTTCGAAATAGCCGTGGCCAACGGAGACGCTGAAGCACTCGCAAGACTGCTACTAGATCAACCCGAGGTCGGGCCTAGCGGTCTAGGCGCCAGAGATACCCTGCGGCTTGAAGCTGGGCTGTGCCTTTACGGCAACGACCTGAGCGAGACCATCAGCCCGGTCGAGGCAGACTTGCGGTGGTCTATTCCCAAACGCCGACGAGAGGCTAAAGACTTCCCGGGTGCGGACCGCATCATGACCGAATGGGAGAACGGACCAAGCCGAATTCGCGTTGGACTATCGGCCGAAGGCAAGCGCCCAATCCGCGATGGCGCAACGCTGTCCACCGCGGATGGAACCGATGCTGGCATCGTGACCTCCGGCGGATACGGGCCAACGGTCGAGGCACCAGTCGCAATGGCGCTAGTCCCTCCATCACTATCGGAAGTTGGCACGCCGCTCGTTGCCAACGTTCGAGGCAAAGACGTGCCCTGCACAATCGCCAATCTTCCGTTCGCACCCCACCGATACTTCCGAGGCACAAAGTGAGCAACACAAACATGAACACCAACAACGCGATCCCAAACAACGCGATCCCAACCAACCGCTTCGCTGATCGCCATATTGCCCTTGAACAAAGCGACGAAGCCAAGATGTTGGCGGCCGTGGGTTATGAAACTGGCTCTGACCTTTTGATGGCAGCGGTCCCAGATGACATCTCCTACTCAGCGGCAATGAACCTGCCCGCCGCAGCGACCGAAACCGAGGCTCTTGCTGCGCTTAAGGCAATGGCTTCTAGGAACAAAGTTGTCACGTCCCTGCTAGGTATGGGCTGGAACGATTGCATAACGCCCGCAGTAATCCGTCGCAACATGATCGAGAACCCGGCGTGGTACACCGCTTACACGCCTTACCAACCGGAGATCAGCCAAGGCCGCCTGGAGATGCTGCTGACGTTCCAAACAATGATCGCAGACCTAACCGGCTGCGAAATGGCGAATGCGTCAATGTTGGACGAAGCAACAGCGGCAGCCGAAGCCATGACGTTCTTACGCCGCATTGCTAAGAGGCCTGCCAGCGAACGCCCCGGCTTCTTTGTTGACGCCGAATGCCACCCTCAAACAATTGCCGTTGTTGCAACTCGGGCCGAACCGCTCGGCATCGAAGTAATTGTTGGCGACCCGACCACGGATCTGGTTGCCGACGATGTGTTTGGGGCCTTGTTGGCTCACACCGGAACAAGTGGACGGTTGCTTGATATCACCGACATTGCCGCTCAGCTCCACGCCACAGGTGCTGGAGTTGCGGCCACCACTGACCTTCTCGCTTGTTGCATCGTGACTCCCCCCGGGGAAATGGGGGCCGATGTGGTTGTCGGCTCGGCGCAGCGGTTCGGAGTGCCCATGGCCTTCGGCGGGCCTCACGCCGGCTTCATGGCATCACCCAAGGCGACTGCTCGCCAGCTACCGGGCCGCCTCGTCGGCGTGTCGGTTGACGCCAACGGTAAAGAGGCGTTCCGTCTTGCCCTGCAGACCCGTGAACAGCACATCAGACGAGAGAAGGCCACCTCAAACATCTGCACAGCACAAGCCTTGCTTGCCAACGTGGCCGCAGCCTATGGCTGCTGGCACGGACCAGAAGGCCTAATTGAGATTGCCAGCTCGGTGCACGGCATTGCGTTTGCATTTGCCGAAGCAGTGAAGGCAGCCGGGCTTTCCACTACTGGCAGCTTCTTTGACACCGTCTCGGTCACCGTTGACGGCCGAGCCGACGAGCTGGTGGCCAAGGCGCTGGCCCACAACATCAACATCCGCAAGATTGACGACAACACGATAAGCCTTGCCTTCGACGAGACCTCCACTGTGGAGACTCTGACCGCAGTCTTGGACTGCTTTGACATCGAACCGGTTGACGCGCCTGCCGCAACCAGCGGAGTGGGGCCGATCGTCAGAACTTCTGAGTTCTGCACCGACGAGCGCTTCCACCGCTACCGGTCAGAACATGAGATGTTGCGCTGGCTCCGAAAGCTCGCAGATCGCGATCTTGCTCTCGATCGCACAATGATCCCACTTGGTTCATGCACGATGAAGCTAAACGCCGCCGCAGAGATGGAGCCGATTTCGTGGCCCGAGTTTGCAGCGATTCATCCATTCGCCCCAGCCGACCAGACGCTCGGATACCGCCAGCTGATTACCGAGCTAGAAGATTCTTTGGCTGAGATCACCGGGTATGACGAAGTGTCTCTCCAACCCAACGCCGGTAGTCAGGGCGAGTACGCAGGCCTTCTAGCAATCAGTGCTTGGCACAAAGCCAATGGAGATGAGAACCGCCATATCTGCCTCATCCCTCAGTCGGCGCACGGCACCAACGCAGCTTCTGCAGTACTGGCGGGCATGAAGGTTGTGGTTGTTGCCACCAACGAACGGGGTGACGTAGATCTCGATGACCTCACCGCAAAGATAGAAGCTCACGCCGATTCCCTAGCTGCACTGATGATCACCTACCCGTCTACTCACGGCGTCTACGAAGACACAGTTGCCCAGGTTTGCGCAATGGTTCACGATGCCGGAGGTCAGGTCTATACCGACGGTGCAAACCTCAACGCTTTGGTTGGTGTTGCCCGTCCTGGCAAGTTCGGGTCAGACGTTAGCCACCTCAACTTGCACAAGACTTTCTGCATTCCTCATGGTGGCGGCGGGCCCGGCGTGGGGCCCATCGGCGTGGGCGCGCACTTAGCCCCATACTTGCCTGGACACCCGGTCGTGCCCGAGTGCGGGGGTCCAGACATGGGTCCAGTTTCTGGAGCACCCTGGGGCTCAGCCGGCATCCTTCCTATCTCCTGGATGTATCTAAAGATGATGGGTCCGGACGGTCTGCGGAGAGCAACCGAAGCTGCTGTCCTAAGCGCCAACTACATCGCTCGCCGGCTACAAGAGCACTATCCGGTTCTTTACACCGGGCCAGATGGTCTTGTGGCTCATGAGTGCATCATCGATATTCGTCCCGTGTCAGCTGAGACGGACGTAACCGTTGACGACATCGCCAAGCGACTAGCTGACTGCGGCTTCCACGCCCCGACAATGAGTTTCCCGGTGGCTGGCACGTTGATGATTGAGCCGACTGAAAGCGAGCCGCTGCACGAAGTGGACCGTTTCTGCGAGGCGATGATTTCGATCAAGGCTGACATTGACGATGTGGCGTCGGGCAAAGTTGCCGTCGAAGACTCGGTGCTGCGGCATGCCCCATACACCGCTGCGGTTGTCCTCGGCGAAGAGTGGCCCCATGCATTCACCCGAGCCCAAGCTGCTTTCCCGCTGCCTGGGATGGAGCGAGACAAGTACTTCCCACCAGTGGGCAGAGTCGACAACGCTTACGGAGATCGAAACCTCAGCTGCAGCTGCCCACCACTAGACGCCTACGAATGAGCGAGCTGGGGTTGCTAAGGAGAGAAGAGGTTTTGTAGGACGGCGTAGCTGGCCTGGCCAAGGGTGCCGTTTAGGTCCAAATCAACTGAGTTCGGGTAGAACTCTGACAGGTCAAGGTCAATACCGACGCCTCCGATTCGCACAAGACCCCGACGATGAATGTGGCTAGTCACATCACGCAAGTGGTCGGTCAGGAAGCCATCGCGGTTGGCGTTGTGAGTGGCCGAATCCATAGGGGAACCATCTGAGATAACAACCAGATGCTTCCGTTTTTCCTGCCTGGCCAGCAATCGTCGATAGGCCCAAAGCACAGCTTCACCATCGATCCCCTCTCTGAAATGCTTCGTCTCAAGAAGGCTGGCAATTGACCCCCGAGATCGTCGCCAGGAGGTGTCGGCATCTTTGTAGACCACATGTAACGTCTCACCCAGCCGACCCGGCTCCTCCGGTTGGCCCTGAGCCCGCCACTCATTCATCGGTTCCCCGCCGACCCAAGCTGCAGTGGTGAATCCAAGTACTTCGGTTGCAACCCCGGCCAGCGACAGGGCTCGGGCAAAAGTGTCCAGCAGGACCGCGACCGCCCGATACCGCTGGCTCTTCATCGAGCCAGAGTTATCAACCAAGAAACTCACCACCGAGTCACACTTGGGCTGGAGGTGATTCTGTTTGAAGATGTGTTCATAGCCGGGATGGGACACAAGTAAAGACAGTGAGCCACCGTCGATTGAACCCTCGTCCATCCCCAGGAGCCAGCCGTCGCTGACTGGTTCGGCGAAGAGCATCTTTAGTTCTCTACCCAACCGGGGAACGCTCAAAGCTTGCGCGGAAACCAGCTCGTCTAGCTCGGCGCGAAGCTGGGTCCGGCGGCGCTCGCTGTACAGCGACTCACCTGTTTCTTGAATGTCATAAGCGTTGCTAAAGACGTGATACCCCCCAACTGCGTCAAGCTCAGCATCGGTCTCAGCACTGTGAATCCCTCCGCCGCTTGGACCACCTTGGCCGCCCTCGACCTCTGCTGCGGCCCAACCAGGTGGAAGGAAGAATGTGAATCGGGCCTCTAGCCGTTCTTGGGTTGCGTCATCATCGCCGTCGCCAACAAGTTGGGTAAAGAATTCAGCAATTCGTTTTGCTGGCACCGAAAACTGACGCTGGTCGGGGGCGTTAGGCCGAAGGCGCAACAGGTCGGCTCCGATGAACTCGCCTGCCTCGCCTCTGTGATGTTCAATGATGCCTTCGGCGATCTCATCCTCGATAGTCCCAACCAGGCGGGCTCGAACCATATGAACTGCGGTGTAAAGCCAGATGCCCCACTCAGTCTCGGTCATTCCGTTGCCGTGAGATTGAGAACACCACTCCAAAAAGGCAGTGTCCAAATTGGATCGCAGACCTCGCATCTCAGGCGGCGCCAGCGACTCACACCGCAGCTGCTCGAACACGTCGAAGAGAATTCGCCCAAACGGGTGGTTCGGGGCTAAGTCGTTGTGTATCTCAGCATCGCTATGGCGCAGCCTAAGCCCCAAGGAGTCCACGACTCCCCTGCTATGTGACACGCTGGTTTCGGAAAAGTCTGCCACGAGATGAGGCGACGCAAACTGGCTGACCTTGCCGCCGATCTTCAGCCGGCTGGCGCGGTACTCGGCATCTCTGACTCCCGACAAAGCCCTGATGGCTGCGGCGCCGTGCCGCTCAAGACTGCGCAACCGAGCATCGGCGCTTTGCTCGGCGGTGTCAGTTGGCAATGGACTCGGGCAGCTCATCGCCCATTGCCCGCTGGTAGTACTCGGCCACAATTGAATGCTCTGCGTCGTCGCACTTGTTGCCGAACGAGAGCCGGAAAGCCAGCGCAACGTCGTTGAATATCAACACATTCTCGGCCCAAGTGATGACCGTTCGGGGCGACATGACCGTTGAAATATCACCGGCCGCGAAACCATCACGGGTGAGAGCAGCCATTGCCACCATTGAGCCAACAAGAGCGTCGCCATCAACTCGTTTGGCGATGTCAGGGACCTGAGCGGTGACGATTGCGGCTTCGGCCTCGGGCTTGAGATAGTTCAGCTTCACCACGATGTTCCAGCGATCCACCTGGGCCTGGTTAAGAACCTGGGTGCCGCTGTACAGACCGTTCAGATTGCCAAGTCCAACTGTGTTAGCTGTTGCGAACAAACGAAAGGCCGGGTGCGGTGTGATGATCTTGTTCTGGTCAAGAAGGGTGAACTTGCCATCCTTTTCAAGAACGCGTTGGATCACAAACATTACGTCTGGACGACCAGCATCAAACTCGTCAAAGACTAGGGCGACCGGACGCTGAAGGGCCCACGGCAAGATGCCCTGCTTGAACTCAGTGGCCTGCTTGCCATCACGAATGACGATTGCATCTCGACCGACCATGTCCAGACGCGAGATGTGACCGTCCAAGTTCACTCGCACACACGGCCAGTTGAGGCGGGCGGCGACTTGTTCGATGTGAGTTGACTTGCCGGTGCCGTGGTAGCCCTGCACAAGGACTCGACGGTTCTGTGCGAAGCCGGCGAGAATCGACAATGACACATCACGGTCGAATTGGTAGGCAGGATCAACCTCGGGAACGTGATCGCTCGGCTCGCTGAATGCGGGCACCCGGAAGTCGCTGTCGATACCTAGCGCATCCCGGGCCGAGACTGTTTTGTCGGGCAGCTGAAACTCATCGGACATGAAAGCCTCGGCGCTCAGTAGTGTGGGTTGGCTAGCCGTTAGCGGCGCGAAAAGCCCGTGACAACAGGGGGCTAGCGGGGGCTAGCTCTTCGGGTGTGTCCTCATCCTCGACAGCATCGCTGAAGGTGAACCCAGCCTCTGGAGCAGTTTGAGCAGGGAAAGGTTCGCTGGCGGGGCGTCGCTTGGATGGGCGCTCGGGAATCGCTTCGGAGACAACAGTGTCAGGTGCTTCCCAAGTTGTGTGACCCGCACCCGTGCGATGATCAACAATCTCCCAGCCCATTGGTGGAGTGCGCGTTTCGGCATGAGCTGCGCATAAAGGCATGCCAGCGGTCCTGGGGCCAAGATCAATCAACATCGCCTGAGACAAAGCCGCGTCAAACTGCATGCTGACTACTGCTTCGGCCGGGCAAGAAAAACGACTGCAACGAAGACCCATATTTGCAGCTTAGCCGGTCATACTGTGCAGTGATGACTACTCCGGGAGCTAACACCGACCCACCTGTGCGGATGCACCCCTACGGTTCACGTTATGTGCCGCCAGAAGGACTAGCTGGCCAGGCCAAGGCCCTCGCCCGTGAAACGCTTCGCAAGCTCGGAACCGCAACAGCCCCGCTGCGCGAAGGTCCCGACTATCTGATCATCGGCACCAAGCGGGGCGGCACCACCTCGATGGCTAAGTGGCTCTTAGAACACCCCCAAGTGCAGACCCTATGGCCAGCCCGGGAAACCAGAAAAGGCACCTACTACTTCGACGTTAACTACAGCCGCGGGTCAAGTTGGTACCACGGACATTTCCCTACCAAAGCTGCCCACCAACTGGCCCAACGTAAAGCTGGCAAGAAGCTGATCGTGGGCGAGGCTACCCCCTATTACCTGTATCACCCGAACGCGCCAGCTCGCGCCCACGAAGCAGCACCTGATGCCAAGGTCATCGCCTTGCTGCGTAACCCGATCGATCGGGCCTATGGCCACTGGATGGAACGAACTCGCAACGGTGTAGAGACGCTCGCTTTTGCCGAAGCAATCCGAATCGAAGCTGAGCGCCTTGAAGGCGAAGAACAGAAGATGATCGATGACCCTTCCTATGTGAGCTTCGCCCACCAGCATTACTCCTATGTTGACCAAGGCCGATACAGCCGGGGGCTCCGACGTTGGATTGACACCTATGGGGACCAGTTGATGATCCTGCGTTCAGAGGACATGTACGCCGAGCCGGCAAAGATCTACACACAAGTCACTGACTTCTTGGGTCTAGAGCATTTCGAACCGAAAGCGTTCGCTGCGTGGAATCTGAAACCTAGGGACCCACTGGAGGCATCGGATGAACAGTGGCTCCGCACCCAATTGGAGCCAGACATTAGAGAGGTCGAGACCATCCTCAACCGCAACATGGACTGGCTTTAAGGGTGTCGACAAATTCAGCGGAACGTGACGGTCAGACGTCTGCCCCAACGCCACAGCGCGTTCTTTTTATTGGCGGGATTGGAAGATCGGGGTCAACCCTGGTCGAGAAGATGCTCAACGAGCTCTCTGAGACTTTCGCAGTCGGCGAAACCGTGCACCTATGGGAACGCGGGGTTCGTGACAACCAACTGTGTGGTTGCAGCCAGCCCTTTGCTTCCTGTGACCACTGGGGGCCAGTCGGCGACGCCGCTTTCGGCGGCTGGGATAGGTTGCCAATCGATGAGGTCATCGAGAAGCGTTGGAGCGTCGACCGCTCACGGCGGCTTCCACAAATGTTCTCAGCACACCGTTCCTCCAAACCCACCCAAGATCAGCAGGACTACCTCGACTACATAGTTCCGGTGCTGGTCGAAGCTGGAGCCAAGGCGAAGTCGGACCGTTCAGGCCAAGACGTTGTTCTTCTCGATTCATCCAAGCACTTAAGTGCTGCCGCGCTGTACTCGTTGGACCCGCGGCTAGACGTTCGAGTGTTACACGTTGTTCGAGATCCTCGAGGCGTTGCCTACAGCTGGACCAAACAGGTCGAACGGCCCGAGGCCGATGGTGAGCTGATGCCTACATATGACCCGAAGCGCACGGCGGGACGTTGGGTCACTGACAACTTGGGCTTCAAGGCTTTGGCGAAGCTGGGTGTACCCACGATGGTCGTTCGCTATGAAGACTTCATGGTCGACGCCGAGGCCCAGATGCAAGCCATTGCCGGATTTGCCGGACTGGAAACACCGGCTGATCTGAGTTTTCTGGATGGGGCGAAAGCAAGCCTTGTGGCCCCCATGCACTCGGTCGCAGGTAACCCAATGCGGTTTGGGGCTGCGGAAATCAAACTGAAACTCGACGATGCTTGGCGGGAGAAACTTGACGCTAAGGCGAGGCGAACAGTGACGCTTATGACAGCGCCGGTTCTAGGCCTTTTTGGCTACAAGCGTTAAGCACGTCCTCATATAGACGCCGCCCAAATTCATTCCCAAACTTGTTGGAGAATGAGAAATCAAGGCATCTCCCACAAACGACCTGTAGGCAAGCGGCTAGCCGCTACTGCTCTTGTAGCGATGGCAACGATGGCCATGACTGCTTCGCTGACTGTAGGCAACCCATCTGCCACCGAAGACAACCCAAACTACCCAGTCTTCCCGCCACGAGAGAAGCTCGCATTTAGCGAGTAGGTACATCGGTCCCCACGTGGTTCTGGCATAGCTCTGGCCTAGCCGGGTAGAACACGGCCGTTCTTTGTTCTGACCCCTTCGGCCTTCAACAGCTTGGCCTGAGTCACTTCATTACTGGGCACGAGGCGTCCGCTTGCGTTAACTATTCGCCACCAAGGCAGATCGTCGAATCGACGCAGCAACGAACCTACAGCGCGTGCCGCCCCTGGGAAACCTGCTTCGGCCGCCACTTCCCCATAGGCCATGACGTCACCCGGCACTGTCGACCGAAGCACCTCGATGACGGCCACCTCAAACGGCGTCAGACCGTCCCCGTCGGGGCTCAGGCTGATTTCTGCGCCCACCACTCATCCAGCCGCTTGATCAAATCTTCGTGAGGTAGTTCGCCCTCGTTCCGTTTGATTTCAAGCAAGTACTTGAGTGCTTGACCAACCTCTCGCCCAGGCTCCAGGCCGAGGTGATCCATAATGGCGGCACCATCCATCTGAGGACGCTCAGCTGCAACAAGATCGGCCTGGGCCAAAGCCACAATGCGACCTTCCATCTCATCGATTTGAGCATGGAGCCGAGCTTCTTTGGACTTGTTTCTTGTAGTGCAGTCAGCCCGGACAAGCTCATTCAGATAGCCCAGCAAGTGGCCGGCTCCGCGGGCGTATCGCCGAACTGCAGAGTCGCTCCAACCGTCGCCATAACCCTTGAATCGGCCGCTTAGCCTGACCAACTCGACGACGTCTTTCACAAGCTGTTTGTCATAACCCATCTCACGAAGTCGAGTTCGGGCAATCTTTGCTCCAACAGCCTCGTGGTGGCGGAACGTCACGCCACCGTGTTCATATGAGCGGGTTGCTGGCTTGCCAATGTCGTGAAATAGTGCCGCAAGACGAAGCGTCAGATCTGGTCTGGTCTTGGCGGTGACGGCGATCGAGTGAGCCAGCACATCCTTGTGACGATGTATTGGGTCCTGCTCTAGCTTCAGAGCGCCAAGCTCGGGAATGAACCTGTCTGCATCCCCGCTGTCATAAAGCTCCCAAAGCCCCGCAGTGGGGTCATCGGCAAGCAACACGGTATTTAAGCGTTCCCGCTGTTCTTCTGGACTCACTGGCACCAGCCTAGAACCCTAAAGTTCACCCGTGCGGGTGAATTCTGAACCCCGCCCTATCTTGAATCGCCCGACAATGTAGCTTTGGGTCACGTTGCTGCTCTCTGATCGGAACTTTTTCCTATCAGCGCGCGTTAACACTTGTGACCGAGCTGCCATCGGACACAGCAGGAGATTTGTGCCGTGAAACGACTAACTCAAGGAATGATGCTGGGAGTTTTGCTTCTGGCCGGTGTTTTCATTTGGACAGGCGTTGGCAATTTCAACTGGCCATGGAAAGTCATTCCCGACTTCACCGATGTTGAGGTCGCAATCGAACTTCCTGAAGAAGCAAGGATTGTTGCCGTCGAGCCAATCGTTCTCGATTGTCGAGCTCGGGTTCACGCCGAAGTACCAGTAGAAGGGAAACGGGAACACAACTTGTTCGGCCAGACCTATCGGACCGACAAGGTCGAGTTGTTCGCAATCGGAGACGTCGACACATGCGTCGAGGGCGCAGCAGCGAACGTGTTCCACCGCGCCGATGGATCCGTAGACGTAGTGATTCCAGGCGAGTCGGTGGTGTTTGTCCGCCCGCGGGTCAACACCGTCGAGACCGCCGACTCAGTGAAGGTCACCAAAGGCCAGCTCGGAAAGATTACAGACGTGTTTCCGTGGGTGTCAGATGACCTAGGACTGACTCCCCTGGCTTATGCCTACGCCCAGAACGTCATCGGTTCCAGCCAGTGCATGCGGACCGCCTTTGCGGTAACCGAGGGCGTGTTAACCCAGGCTTACCGTGAACAGTTCATCGCCCAAGGGTTTGACCCTGACAAGCTATCTGTCACGATCGACGGCTCGCCCGATTACTTCGATCCACCACCGCTAGACCTTGAAGGTGCAGAAATGACCGTGGGCACTAACAATGTTGAATGCATTGCCAGCGACGATCTTGGCGGCGCCTCACTCGCAGCGCCCTAGCGCGCTCAAACGTTCAAGAGCACAGATCATGTTCTCAATCCCCAAAGATGAGCTGACCTGGCGTTTTGGTCCGTCAGGCGGACCAGGCGGCCAGCACGCCAACACTGCAAACACTCGAGCCGAAGTGGTGTTTGAAATTGAGGAATCACCGAGCCTCAGCGAGTTTCACCGAGACCGGCTCTATCAGGCATTCGGCCCTCGCCTGCGAGTAGTTGCTGATGACACGCGCAGCCAAGCTCGCAACCGAGATATCGCGCTGGATCGACTTGAGGCGAAGGTCGCCGAGGCTCTGAAACCACAGCGGAAGCGACGAGCGACCAAACCCAGCCGCGGATCCAAGGAGCGTCGCTTGAAGTCAAAGAAGCGCACGACTGAGCTCAAAAACCAACGAAGAACCCCCAGTCGCTACGACTGAGGGTTCTCTAACGCCGTTATTTCAGAGTGCAGTTTTTGGACTAGCTGCGACTGTCGGGACCTTGATCCCGGAGCTCTTCAACTTCGGTCATGGCGGATCGCAACTTGCCGATCCACTGCGCCTCGTTGTCGGCGACGAGCTGAACACTCCAGGCCAACGCCTCGCTTCGTGATCGAGCGATTCCGGCATCAATCAGTGTGTCGAGGGTTCTGCGCTCTTCCATGTGGAGCCTGGTCATGACTGGAACACTGGCCATTGTGTAGGCCTCTTGGGCCTCGCCACATGCGACTGCCCACGAAACCTTGCGCTCGAATTTTGCTTCAGCTCGTGCTGCGATACCGATTCGGTCATCGCGACTGTTTTCACGGAAGCCCTCGATACGGGCCTTGGCCGCAGCGACAGCGTCGCCGTCCTCGGTCTTGGGAGCGGCCAGGGCTCCTGTTACCACGATTTCGTCCCGGTCAAAGGATATGGAAACCGGTTCGATGAACCAGTCGTCATGAACATTTCCAGCGAACCAAGCCCGAAGCTCTTCGGTCGTTGTAGGTACGGGCTCGAATTGGCGTCCGCGCCCACGTCCTCTGCCTCGACCGCCAGGCCCTCTACCGCCGGGCCCGCGCCCTCTCATTTGTGCTGTTCTACTGGGTCTATTGGGGTGCATAAACACTCTCCATCTCTGTACTTACATAGTTACTTGATTACAGTTATCTAGTTGCAGGCAACCTTAGGGGTGTAATCATGTAATCACAAGCAAAACTTTGAAACTCTTCTGCTGAGGTAGCCTCCTCCAGTGAGTTTTGATCTGTTCTTGAATTCCTTCAGCCGTTCCGAACCTGCTGAGGCGAATCGTGAGGCTGGCGAGGCTTATCTGGCCAGCGTTGGTGCTCGAGTCGAAGAGGGTCGCCTCTTTGGAGACGACGGCGAAGGCAATGAGTTGTTTGGGTTTGTCCCGTGGCGTGACGGCGAGCCGTGGACTGGCGGCGCCCAGTTGATAGTCCGCACCCTGAACCAGGGCATCGTGGAGTTTGTGTACGGCTTCGCAGCGGCTGCGCGGCTAGCGATCTGTAACCCTCAGTTCCAGGGCGAAGAACCCATGTGGATACTTCCGCCGTTTGTGTCAGCCGACGATCTGCCCCCGGGAAATCGCGAGATTCAGCGGGTAGTCCACATCAGCTCCGGGCGCGAGTTAGCCGAAGCTCTCATTACAGACTTCACCACATTTGAAGCTATTCGAAACGCCGTAACCGAGCTTTTTGGCGACGAGTAGACGGCTCTAGATGGCCGCGATCGCCTTTGCGGTTGCCGCGAACGCCTCGATCTCTTCACCGGACAACACCGAAAAGTGGCCTGCCATAATCTCGTCTGTTCGAAGATCAATTGCTTCCAACAACACTCGGTCCTCGTCGGTGACTTCAGGCATCGGGTCCCATCCGAATGCGTCGTCCGGACGCCGAATAGCGTGAGCCTTGATAGGGCTTAGACCTCCACCCACGATGGCGGCGAGGTGAACACTGCCCCGCAGCTCTCGTAGGACCAATACGAGCTGTGCTGCACGTCCGAGCAGATCTTCCGGTAGTGGTTCAGCCGCAACTCCTGCGAACAGGTTCAACCCCGAGACATCTAGCGAGTTAACGATTTTCTCCGCAGATGCGCAGAATTGCTCGAGACCCTCGATCTCAGAGAGCGTCTTGCGTCCCAGGTCTGCGTTGCATTGAAGGTAGAGGCGAGCAGCGTCACGGGGCCCCATCTTCTCTTTTGCCGAGTTCCACATCTTGGCGATAAGCGCCGGGTTGAAATAACCGAACGCGGATGCGATCACCTTCGACTCAACGTCACCTAGAACTCCTCCCCTACCAAGAATGTAAAATCGGAATCCGTCGATCCCGTGTTCCTTACCCTTGGCAACCGTGTCGTCGTGGAAGTAGAAGGCTGCACCGGCCTTCTGAAACTGTTGATCGGTCTGTTTGGCTAGCTCAAGAGGAGTCATTGGTGTCCGACAGTAGGTGACTCCAGTGAGTTCGGGCGAATTACCTCAGCGGATGGTCGCCGCGAACTTCGTGACGTCAGCGATGTAAAGGTCGGGTTGCTCCAGCGCTCCGAAGTGGCCACCGACCTCCATATCAGTCCAGTGAGTGACGTTGTAGATTCGCTCACACCACTCCCTGACCGCAGGCAAGATTTCCTTAGGGAACGCGGCAACACCAGTAGGAAGCTCTACCCGTGTTGTGCTGCTGCCCTTGCCGAAGCTCTCCCAATACAGACGGCCCGACGAGGCGGCTGTCGCTGGCAGCCAATACAACATGACGTTGTCGAGAATCTCATCTTTCGACACCGCACTTTCGGGATTGGGTCCGTCGTTGTCAGTCCAGAAGTAGAACTTCTCCATGATCCAAGCCATCTGCCCGACAGGAGAATCGACCAGCCCGTAACCCAGTGTTTGGGGTCTTGTGGCTTGCTGTTTGGAATAGCCCGAGTCCCATTCTTGGTAGAAGCCCAGCGCCTTCATCGCGTTCTGGGCCGCAGGGCTGGGCGCGGCAAGATCAGCCCCGATCGGCCTGGCAATAGGCATGTTCGTGTGAATGCCTATACAGCCACCGACCAGCCGGCCGATCTCAGTTGTGACTGCCGAACCCCAGTCGCCTCCCTGGGCCATGTAGCTGTTGTAGCCGAGCCGAGCCATTAGGTCGTTCCAGGCGCTTGCAATCTTCTCGATACCCCAACCCGTCGTAGTGGGCTTACCAGAGAATCCGAAACCAGGTAGGGAAGGACACACAACGTGGAAGGCATCGCTGGCGCTGCCACCGAACTTGGTTGGGTTAGTTAAAGGATCGATCACCTTGTTGAATTCAGCTATAGAGCCTGGCCAACCGTGAGTGATCAAGAGCGGAAGGGCATCTTCGTGGGGCGAGCGTTGATGAATGAAGTGGATGTCCAGACCAGACAACTCGGTCTTGAAGTGGTCGAAGCGGTTGTACATCGCCTCGCGGGCACGCCAGTCGTAGGTGTCTAGCCAATAGTCAGCTAGCTCGCGCACATAGCCAAGCGGAGCACCTTGGGACCAGTCCTCAACCAACTCAGCTTCGGGCCAGCGAGTGTTTCCTAGTCTGGCCTTGAGATCTTCAAGATCGGAGTCGGGGATGTCGATTTTGAATGGACGAATGTTAGACATGGACTGTTGGCACCTCGGTAGATTGATCGATTTGAACGCGCGTTTCGCAAAGGTCGTTACTTCCAAGCGCAATCATCAGGGCCTCGTCACGACTGTTGGTTAGATGTCTTGCCCCATCGCTGTCCAAGACGGCCACGATCGCTCGGTCGGGCCCTTCACGATTGTAGGTAACTGTGTATGCCTCGATCTGGCCCTCGGAGGCAGTGCCCGGCATTGGGCGAGAGGGCAACGCATCAACTTCGGCTTGTGGCGACTCAGCCCTAAATGGTGCTTCGGATGGGTCCGAACCCAGCACCATCGCCGAGTGCTTGGTGAAATAACCGCCGTTGCCGGTTAGAAGTGCGGTTGTGCCAGAAGACTCTCGTAACAGTTCTATAGAGCGGGCAAGAGCGTGGAGGCAGTAGCTGTTCAGTGGCCCGCCAGCAAAGGTAAGCCCGCCAGTGATCGTGAACGGACGTCCAGGATCAATTCCAAGCTCTTCTTGGGCAAGTTGGACCGCCACAGGAAAGCACGAGTAGAGATCAAGCAAGTCCACCTCATCGGCCCCGACGCCAGCAAGACCAAGAGCGGTTTGGCCCGAAAGCCGCATTGCGGGTGAACCGTCGAATCGATACCGCTCGAAGAGACTCCAGTGATCTGAGGCACCGCTCCCTGACCATGGGAACACCCAACGGTCTCGACTGATGCCCGCAGCTTCGGCTACCTCCACAGAACACATCACGACTGCCGCGGCCTGGTCCACGTTGATGTTGGCAGTCAACATCTTTGGATAGGGCGCTGCGACCATTCGGTTCTTGGCATGAATCGAGGCCAGAGCTTCGGGATCCTGGCTTGCTTGTATCCATGCTGACGGGTTGTTTCGAGCGACCGCACTTGCACCAGCCCACAGCGTGGCGATACGGGAAAGATGTTCTTGGGCAGGCTCGCCGAGTCGGTGCCTAAGCGCAGTCTCAGCAGCCGCGTAGAAGTTCACTGCGGTGGTCAAACCTGCCGCTTCCTCAACGGGGGAAGTAATCGACCGATCCTTGCCGTAAACCGTTGCCGGCTCGGCATCGGCTGCCTCATCGAGACGGAGCACCTCGTGACCGGCCGCCTTCTTTGCCCGGACTGTTCTCAGCACTTCGGCTGAACATATAAGGGCCGCGCCAAGTTGTCCCTGCTGAATTTCGGTGGCGGTCTCATTGGTGAGGTCATACACACCGTTGCCCCCAATGCGGGTCAGACCGGTGTGCACTTCTCCCAAACCTAGACGCTTTGCAACCAATGCCCCAGGGTCGCTGTAGCGCCATATGCCCTTGATTACGCGAACTGACTGAACCTGTGACCTTATGTCTCCCCCGCAGTCGGCAAGGGCGCCCTCGGCGGCGCGAACCATGAACTCGACTGGTTCGTTTTCGCCGCCCCGGTCATTTAGTTGGGCAGCACCAATTAGCACCGGGGTGCGGGGATCAAGCGATGTCATTGCTCCAAAGTGTGGCGCGAATGTGATGGGCTAATCAAAACGCCCTGGGCGAGCTTGAATTAGTTGGAGAAGCGGTCGAAGTAATCGTCGCTGGCCAAGATGCGAGCAACCAGGATCCTGGGAATGTCGCCTGCAAGCACCCTTTGCTCATCTGCAGCCAATTCAACTGCAGTGGGAATCCGGTTGAGTAGAGCAATGTAGGTACCAACGACTTGCACCCTAGGAGCCAGCTTGGTGCGGTATTCAGCCGACTCACTGAAATTCACCATAAGTTGACCCCGCGTTATTACCTGACGATCGATCAGATCCTGCCAGTAGGCATAACCACCGGCGTCGGGTTCACGGTTCAGCACGTTTAGGTAGACCCGCCGGATGAACTCAGCGTTACTTGTGTCGCCGTAGGTGTTCTGGAACTCAACCGACAGCGAGAACTGATCTGAGACACCGTCATGCGGGTATCCCTGTCTCCGAACGTCCATCCAATACTTAAGACCTGTTGCGTCAGGAAGGCGGTTGAAGTACGCCGCGTAGAGGCGAATGTTCGGATGCGCAGCGTCAATGTATTCAGCTGAGGTCAGCAGATGAGTGGACAAATCGGTTCGGCTTCGAGTGCCCTCTTCAATGTCTTTAGTCCATCCGAACTGCTCAACCTTCAGAGGTTCACGATTCAGAAAGTCGCGATACTGCTGGGCAACGAATCGCTCGACATTTGTGAGCGGGTGGAAATCAACGGGCAACCGGCTGTGGTTGCCGGCTGCGTCATAGGCGACGATGTGAAAGGCAGATGCAGCTTGGCCGGCGACGCCCACCGAAACAATGCGGTTGGTTGAACGGGTTACCAAAGCGCCGTCTCGGAAGACTTCGTAGTAAGCAACGCCCACATCATCAACAGAGCCACCCCAAGACAGAACCGAATTCGCTCCCCGCCGCTGCACCAGGCTCCATACTGGCTCGGTTGGAGCAGAAACATCGGGCGCTGGCGCCGCAGGTTCTGCAACGGGATCCACGGTGAAGACTCGAACCTCAGCAAGGCCAAGCTGAGAGCTGTTGTTGAACATCCGCAGGAATCGGGCTGAGGTCGCCAGCTCGGCACGCTCAATCACGGGTTCGGTGCCTAGACGATCCCCAACCCAAACCTGAAGTCCCGTGTTAGACACCGCCGCCATGTTGTCACCGGCGATGGGCGACTCCGAGTAGAAAATCCGCAGTCGATTGTTGGTCTCACCGAACCATCCTGGATCAGTCCGAGGGTGAACCTCAACGAAGTCAATCTCCACTGAAGCACCCAGATCTAGATTCCACCATGAGCGACCGTCGCCGACTGGCCCGGCCGTCCTTGCAACACTGCCGTTGACTAGGGCGCCATCTGTGTTGCCGTCGATGGCCTTGTCAGCTGTTGTGGCTGAACTGAAATCGTTGAACTGAGTTGCGGTTCCTGTTAGGGCTGCGTTGTATCGAGGTCCAATTTCCACTGGGCGAGAACGCTCGGAGATGGGACCCAGGTTGCCCGCTAGATCTTCGGCCGACACCTGCCAGTAGTAAACGGCGTTGGGGTCGAGTAGTGGATCAACAAAAGTTGAGCCTGAAGTGCGGGCTATCAGCCTGCCATTTCGGTAGACGTTGTAGACCACTTGGCCTGATTCCTCAGTGGATGCTGACCACTCCAGAGTGATGCTCGACGCCTTCTGTGAAACGACCGAAGGTGCTCCCAGCTTTGGCGGAGCAGTAGTGTCGGCAGATGTTGGAACTGGCAGCTGCGGGTTGGTGCCGCGGCCTGCGTTTGGGCAGAATCGAAGCATGTTCCATGCCGGAACCTGAGATCCGACAACTGTGCTCGAGAAGTTGCCTCCAGCCCAAAGACATCCGTCTGGCGCACTTTCGGCGGTCCAGCCACCCGCTCCACCTTCGGAATTTACGGTGGGACTTTCAACCTCGGTCAGACTGACAGGATCAATTACCCGGATATAGCGGTCTTCGATGTCCGGAAACTCGTCTGATCCATCGCCGGTCGAACAGTGACAGCCGACAACCACCATGCCATCCACGACATCAACCGATTGGCCATCGTTCGAGATCTCGCGATCGGCCAGAAGCTCACCCGTCGAGACACTCAATGCTGCCCAAAAGTGTTTTGCCCCGGCAACAAACACCCGACCTTCAGTTACTGCCAGGCCGGTCACAGCGCCGCAACTTATGAAGGTGCCGAGGTTGCACAGCCGGTGGGGGAACCCATGGTTCCAGCCAGCGACAACGCTTCCGTCGGTATCGAGTGCAACCAACGTTTCGGTGCCAACTGCGTTGTTCACTCGTGAGAAGTAGCCGCCGGCGAAGACTCTCCCGGTCTCCGGGTCCACATCGACTGCCCAAGCACCGCCGCCGGTCAGCCGTGGATTGAAGCCGGTGTCAAGTTCGCCCGTGGCCATGTTGATTCGCGCTAGACCCGAAGTAGCTAGCGCCACATCACCAACTCGTGCCGAACCGAACGATCCAGCGAGGTATAGGAACCCACCACTGATAACGCCGTCGCGCACGGCTGCTGAGTTCGGCGGATTGAGAGTTACGTCGAAAGTGGTGTCGACAAGTCCGGTGGCAATATCAATTACCGCCACTCCGTTGGTTCCGGCTACTCCGTTTACCGACGTGAACTCGCCGAGGAGCACTGCCCGTCCGTTGCCTGCGTCGAGAATCTCATACACCGGGCCGTCCGGCTGAGTTCTGAACCACGGGACGTACTCGCCGGTGGTTGGATCAAATGCAGCGAGATATGGATGGGCTATCCGGTCAAAGCTGGATCGATCACGCACATGGGTGAACGCTCCGCCAACCAACATCAGCTCGCCGACCGACTCAATTGCCCAGACCTGGGCCTCAACCGTTGTTGTGCGACTTAGGTCGAGACCGTCCACTCCATCGGTGAGAGTTGCGGTAGAGGAGTAGATGTCGCCGGGCGCGGCAGAGACGGGAGCTACTGCTAGCAAGCTCGCAAATATCGATATAAGGGCCCCGATCAGGACCGCTTTGTTCCCTTTTTGATTGTTCCGCATCACTATCCGCCTCGGCCTAAGGGGCCGAACAAGTGAAGGTACCGAACTTCTGCGGCCACGTAAAGGTGCCTTTGTTCACATGTCAGAACAGGTGTTCAGATGGCTTATGAAGTCCTTAAGGGGGCGACTCTCGGTGACCGAGCGTGATTTGCTGACGCTGGCTGACAAATAGTCAGTGATGATGTCGGAGGACCGAATGATACGACTGAAGAAATCGAAGATGGTGGCAGCCCTGGCGCTGGTTACCGCAACAGGAACGCTGGCGGGCGTCGGAAGCGCTGGAGCCTCCAGCTCTGGTCATGACCCTGCCACTCAAGTCACTTATGAGGTGACCTACAAGAACCTCACAAGCGGCCAGTACCTAACCCCACCCAACTTCGCTGCTCACAACCGCGATGTTGATGTGTTCAGCAGAGGCCACAAGGCAAGCCCAGGCGTTCAAGCCGTCGCCGAAAACGGAGGGGTGCCGGTTCTTGCGGCCGAGCTTGAGCAACTACTCGAGGGCCGAGTCGGCACTAGCGGAGTGGGCGCTGATGGACCAATCGCTCCCGGTGAACAAGTGAGCTTTCAGTTCACCACCGACGCAACACGCCTGAGTGTTGTCTCTATGGTCATCTGCACTAACGACGGATTCGCCGGACTGGACTCAACCCGGTTGCCAACACGAGACGGTAGAACACGAACACGGTCTATTCGCGCCTACGACGCCGGTACTGAGATAAACACCGAGATGCGAGCCGACCTTGTACCTGCACCCTTCTGCGGAGAAGGCGAAGGCGCAACCGAATCGAACCCTGAGCTTGCCGAAAACGGAGTTATCCGCCGCCACCGAACGCTTCGTGGCGTCGGCGACCTAGACCCAGGATTGGATTGGAAGGGCCCAGTTGCTGAGATCTCAATAACAAGAGTTCCTGCTCCTGCCACCTACACAGTGACAATCAAGAATGCCACGCACGGCCAATATCTGACACCACCAAACTTCGCCGCACACGCACGAAGTGTTGATGTATATCAGAGAGGCCAAAAGGCCAGTCCGGCCATTCAAGGCCTTGCCGAGAACGGTGATGTTGCAGGATTGGCCGCGGCGCTTTCAACGGCGGTTGACGAAGCTGGCCTCGGAGTCAGCGGTGTTGGGGCCGATGCCCCTATCGGTCCTGGCGAATCGATCACGTTCAACTTCACAACTACAGAGCGTCGGTTCAGCCTTGCGTCCATGGTCATTTGCACCAACGATGGGTTTGCTGGGCTCGACTCCGTGCGACTGCCTAACGCGTCGGGCAAGACTCGGAACTTCTGGGTGAGAGCTCTGGATGCTGGTACTGAGATAAACACCGAGATGCGAGCCGACCTTGTACCTGCACCCTTCTGCGGAGAGGGCGAAGGCGCAACCGAATCGAACCCTGAGCTTGCCGAAAACGGAGTTATCCGCCGCCACCGAACGCTTCGTGGCATAGGTGACCTAGACCCTTCTCTAGATTGGTCTGGCCAGGTCATGGACATCAGCATCACCCGCAACTAGCGGCCTTGCCCTGACGATGGTGGCAAGGCCTACCGGCCTTGCCACTTGGGCGCTCGCTTCTCAATAAAGGCCCTCGGCCCCTCCTTAAAGTCATCAGTGCCCATCATCTGTTGCATTGCCTGTCCACTGGCCTTGGCCATCTCAGCGATGTCTAAGTCAAACGCTTGCACTGACACCATGCGGCTTGCTTGAACCGCCAGCGGAGCGTTAACAGCGATGCGATCAGCCAAAGCCCGAGCCGCGGTCAACAATTGGGCGCCGGGAACAACTTGGTTCACCAATCCGGCTTCCAAGGCTTCCGAGGCCGAAATCGGGTCGCCGGTCATGATCATCTCTGCCGCCTTTGCTGGGCCCACGGCTCTTGGCAATCTCCACAAGGCCCCAGCGGCAGCGATTAGTGCTCGCTTTACTTCCGGGACTGCAAAGTTTGCGTTGTCGGCAGCAACAACAAGATCACAAGCGAGCGTGATCTCACAGCCACCAGCGTGAGCGGGTCCATTGATCGCTGCGATCACTGGCTTGGTCCGCTCTCTCATAACGAACCCGGCGAAGCCGCCCCGCTTTGTAGACAGCCGTCTAGCGTTGCCAGCGGCAATCTCCTTAAGGTCCGCACCCGCGCAAAACACGGTCCCTTCGCCAGTCAAGATTGCAACCCAAGCCTGATCGTCAGCTTCATAGCGGTCAAGCGCCGCCTCAAGTTGCTCGGCAACATCACCGTTTATCGCGTTGCGTGCCTCGGGTCTGCGCAAGGTTAGAGTCACAACATGACCGTCCTGGTCATAGCTAACAACTTGCTTTGAGTCTGAAGTCATTTCGATCGCTCCTTTGGGGTCCTCCCCCGTCGTTCTTATATCCTCGCCGACATGTTCATTAACGGCCAATGGAGCTCTGCTGAGTCAGGGAACGAATTCGAAGTAACTAACCCAGCAACCGGTGAAGTGATCGGGCTGGTTCCTGACGGTGGTGCGCCCGACGCCGAAGCTGCGATCGTCGCCGCTGACGCCGCCTTCGGGTCTTGGAGCAAGACCACGGCTTATGAGCGGGCCGACATCTTGTATCGAGCTTGGCAGCTTATGAACGATCAAGCCGAAGATCTGGCTGCACTCATGACGCGAGAGCAAGGCAAGCCGCTAAAGGCCAGCCGGGCCGAGGTGGCCTACGCCGCCAGCTTCCTGCGGTACTACGCCGAAGAGGCCACACGGGTTGCTGGAGAATGGCTGCCTTCGAGTAGAGCCAACCAGCGGTTCCTATCGCTACGCCAGCCAGTTGGGGTAGTGGCCGCGGTAACACCATGGAACTATCCGATCTCTATGCTGACCCGGAAGATGGGGCCAGCCCTGGCCGCTGGCTGCACCATCGTGCTCAAGCCGGCTGAGGCCACACCGCTTTGCGCCAAGGCGGTCTTCGAAATCCTCACCGAAGCAGGCGTACCTGATGGGGTAATCAACCTTGTTACAGCGTTGGACCCAAAGCCGATCGGCGAGGTCTTCACTACCCATCAGTTGGTCAACAAGGTCACCTTTACTGGCTCAACCGCGGTGGGTCGCTTGCTAGCTGGTGTTGCCGCCTCAAACCTCAAGCGAGTATCGGTGGAACTTGGCGGGCACGCCCCGTTCATTGTCTACCCCGACGCCGACCCCGTCCGAGCCGCAAAGGGCGCCGCCGCTCTGAAGTTCCTCAACTCGGGACAGGCCTGCATCAGCCCCAACCGTCTGTACGTACACGAAAGTGCCGCGGACGCGTTCATATCCACGATGGTGGAGAGAGTTCGCAAAGTTAAGGCCGGCCCCGGAACCGAAGAGGGTGTGGGAGTGGGGCCGCTTGTGAATGCCGCGGCAGTCACCAAGGTCGCTGACCAGGTGGACGATGCCGTTACCCGAGGCGCCAGTGCGTTAGTGGGTGGCACGCGACTCACAGAGGACAACTTTGGAGCCGGACATTTCTATGCGCCAACGCTTCTGACCGGCGTCGACTCAACAATGAAGATCTATCGAGAGGAGACCTTCGGGCCAGTTGCTCCGGTGATCACCTACACCGATGACGACGATGTCCTGGCCTTAGCTAACGACACCAACTACGGACTTGCGGCCTATGTATACACCAACAACCTAAGCACGGCGATGACGGCGTTTGAAGGTCTCCGGTTCGGGATCATCGGCATCAACGACGTCAATCCGACCTCAGCTGCCGCGCCATTTGGTGGAATGAAAGACTCTGGCCTAGGCCGCGAGGGCGGGGCCGAGGGCATATCGGAATATCTCGAAACTAAACTCGGCGGGTTCGCCATCTAACCCCGCAAATAGTCTGGCGCGAACCACCTAACTAAAATCTGCGGGCTGCTTTCAAACGGCTATTTCGTACTCGTGCGAACCGCTCCCCCGGAGAATCGTTCCAGTAGGTCCAAGGGGCCTCGGTCGGGCGGTCGCCAAGGCGGCGAGCAATCTCGGTAACCAGATCCGCTGACTCCCGATCTGTCGGAATCAGCAAGTAAATGTAGTGATTCAACGTCGACAGGTGTTCCGGTTCGGGCACATCGGGAATCGATGCAAGGAACATCCGAGATGCGCTCTTCATCTCATGGGAAACCTCAGGCAGAGTGAAATAGTTCGCTGCTGTAAGATCGTCCTCATACATGGCCTTTTCCAAGTGAGCCTTGGGAAGCATCGAATGTGCGGATCCGCCCGGAGGCGCGTTGCCTTCAACCCATCGGGCGAACTGGAACATCTCCGCGTGGGAACCACCCCACTTCTCACATGACGCTTGAAGCATCGAAGAGCAAATGTCGCCACGAAATGGCGCCCTTGCGTTCGCCATGTCGAACCGCCTTCTGATCTCAGCGTTCGATTTGCCGAGCCCGCGTCCAGAATTCAGTAGCGCCGCCCACGGTTCAGGTGACTCAGGATATGCGTCGGTGCCGCGAAGTAGAGTCTCCTCCGCCTCTCCGAGGCCAGCCTTGAACGGCGCCCATGAACCACGTGAAACCTGATCGGCCGTCTTGTCTCCTCTGATCTTCCAAGCGGCCCGGATCTGGGACGCTCCATGCAATGCGATTGAGGTACCCGAAGGTTCGGCTTCGGCCCAACGAGCGAATGTGTCTACCGAAACCGCCGAATCAGCTGAAGTCAACGCCAAAGTCAGCAACCAGCCATCGGGGCGCCGAGCTATAACTGATTGGGCCTCAGCCCAGGATCCTTCCGCTAGAGCTCGGTGGGCGCTTTGGAACTCAGGGTCGTATAAGAACGCGTCGCAGAACGGCGCCGCGGAGCCACCAGCACCGATCTGGCTACCTTTGAATGCTTTCGAAAATATTCCCACCGAAACCTCCCAAGCCAACCATAACGAAGGCGCTAGAGGCCTGCTAGCTGGGTGCCGATGTCGGAACTGAACCGGGCCGCCGCCTCTTCAGACAAGTGAGTGAAGTCAACGAAGTCCTCATTCTCAAAAGCAGCTGATGCCTTGAGTACTTCGACCTCGAGCTCTTGTCCCAACGTGTCCACCGCTCGGCTGAAGAGTGCGCGGTCAGAGTCACCGGCGGGCATCAGCGACACAAATCGTTCGGGGACGGGCAGCTCCACAAAGACAACCTCTATGTTCTGGTTACGGAGTGCGGCAACCGTTCGAGCTATGGCCGCCAAATCATCGCGGTCGATTTGGAAAGGAGAGATCCGGTCAGTCACTTCGTCCTGTCGCTCGACGCCCAGTTCGATGTCGAACACCGTGCGTTCCCCGAACTCACCTAGGGCAGACACTGCGTCAGCCAGTTTGGCTTGAGTTGCGTCGGCCTCATCCCCATAGATCTTTGCTGGATCCCGCAGAACGGCGCGCGACGAGATCAGCGTCGAGTACTGGGATACCCAACGGTCAGCTTCGGCCAGGTATCCCTGTCTGGTTTCGAACGCTTGGTCGTATGCGTTCTTGGTGGCATCTCCATATGTGGCTGACAGGTCCAACGGAGACAAGCCCCACACAACCGTCTTGGGAGACAGCACCGGCAAGACTTGCTCAATAAGCCACGGCTCCATGACTACCGGGACTCCCCCATTCAAACCAGCGTTGTATGAGCTAACACTTTCGTCAGTTATCAACGAGGGAACAAGGTCTTGTTGAGCCATTGACGTGCCAACCACGACAACATCGACGCCTGATGTTAAAGACGCCATTTGTTCCACTTTCAGCTGGGAAGAGAAGTCGTGCCATCGCAGAACTGGAACCTCGCTGCGCCTCATGGCCTCGCGGGCGCCAGCCTCTGCGGCAACTAAGGCGCTGCAGACACCGGCGAAGAACACAAGAACCTTAAGAAAGGTCACAATTCGTCGCCGCATTACAATCCCAAGGCCTTTAACTCAGCGGCAAGCAGCTCGGTGAATTGAACAGCTCCACCCTCGGTTAGGTGGGTGTAGTCAACCCAGATTTCCACCTGGCTTTGAAGGGTCGAAGACATATCAACCACGTCCACTGGTACGTCGCCGAACTCTTGAGCAAGCAGTTCCATTGCCTCAGCGACTGCGGCCGGACCGCCCGGCAACTCTCCATACGCGATTGGGCTAAGCGGCATTCCCACAACTACGACTCGTCGGTTGTCATTGGCCATGCGTTCAACCGAGGTCTTGATTGTCTCGGCGCGACTCTTGCAGAACTGAGCGTTAGCAAACCGATCCCGGTATTCGTTTTCGTGGTTCTCAAGCGCCGCGGGGTCGGGTGCAGGTTCTTTGATCCCGTTGCCTTTGTTTGTGTTTGGCGGACCGGGCACGCCAAGCACGACGTTGAGGTAGTCGACATCGCCGAACCAGCCCGACGCCTGAAAGGTTCGCTGCCTTCTAGCTATCCGGTCGGTGAACTGTGCTTCCCGACCAACCGGATCACAATCGATCAAGAGGTCTATGGCCCCGACCAACCAGACGACTGTGTCAGCGTCTACGTATCGCTCGACCTCAGGGAACCAGTGCTGTTGAACCTCAGCCAGAGAGCCATAAAGAAACGCGTTGCCAGCATTGGCTGACATCTGTTGAGCCAACCCAGGCACATCGATGGCTGCGCCTGCCTGCGATGTGCCATAGACAATCAGATCAACATTCTCGGTTTGAGTTCGGAGCCACTCGTAATTGTCTGCAGTGGTGAAGAAGTGAAACAGATAGCCCGATGATGTGTCTCCAAGAAGCCGACTCAAATCCGACAAGCCGATCGAAGCCCGCGAAGTCAGTTCATATGTTGAGTTCCGCACCAGCTCAGCATCAGTGAAGCGATCCCCGCCACCAGGGTTCTTGCAACCCGTTTGAGCGAGGCTGCGCTCCATCAAAGCTCTGGTTAAGGCTCTCGATTCGACGGTGCCGACGTAGTCAGCCCCTTTGCCATCGGCTATGAGAAGTGCCATTTCATCGACTTCGTCGGCAAGCGCCCGCAACAGCGACCGCCAGCTTCCAAAGTCGCTGCCACAGGCCTGGTCTAGCGCGTCAACGGTGGCTGACATGGACAACAGCAAAGGGCGCAGTTCGATGGGAGCTGTTTCGGCCAACGTCGGCAGTGCCCACAGCGGAAGGTCACCCGTTGCATTCAGTAACTGCTCAGCACTGAGCTCATCAGCTTCGCCAGTCTCGGTCTCATCAGGTTCGTTAGTCTCGTTAGCCGGAACGGTCTCAGCGGTCTGCTCTGGGTTGTCATCACACGTCGAAACTTCGGTGACAAATCCGTATTCGTCAACTTCCTCGATCACCTCACACCCGGCCTGAGCGCCAAGTGGCTGTTCGGGCGATGTACCGGAGGGTTCGCCGAGCTGCTCCAGGACCCGATCCGCGACTATGTACCCATCGTCGGTTGTTGCCGCGCAGCCCGAAGCTACTAGGGCAAGGATCGAGGCGAGAATCATCGCCTTCAGCCTTGGTTTAGACATCAGAATTGGAAGTACACAAAGGGTCGAGGAACACCACCGGAGAACAGGAGAATTCCAGCCAACGCTAGGCCAACAACGATCCCGCTAGTGGCCGGCTGACGTCTTAACACTGTTGGCGAGAACAACTGGGCACGGGCGCCGGAATCGACAACGATCATCGTCACAAATGCCCAGAGAACAACAATTGCATCGCCAGCCAACAGTTCCCCGCTCTGAAACCAAAGTCCCCGAAACACAGCCGCCGACACCGAGAAGTCTTCGGCTCGGAAGAAGATCCAAACTGCGGCCACAGTGGCAAAGGTAAGCGCCACCGACGGAAGGTCTCTTGGCCTCAAGGGTTGGTCAGAAACTGATCCACCGAACACAAGCCGGTGGGCTACCAAGAACAAACCATGCAGCCCTCCCCACACAACGAAGTTCCACGACGCGCCGTGCCACAGTCCCCCCAGCAACATCGTGATCATCAAGTTCAAATAGGTTCTGATGACTCCATGACGATTACCGCCAAGTGGAATGTAAAGGTAGTCACGCAACCAGTTAGATAGCGAGATGTGCCACCTGCGCCAGAACTCGGTGATGTTGCGACTTAAGTAAGGCTGGGAAAAGTTCAGCGTCAGTTCGATGCCCAGCAGTCTCGAGACTCCTCTAGCCATATCTGTGTAGCCAGAGAAGTCGCCGTAGATCTGAATTGCGAAAGCGAGCACACCCACCGCCACTGAGACCGAAGAAAGTGTGGCGGGGTCTGTGAAGGCTCGGTCGGCCGCGCCCGCGACGCCATCGGCCAGAACCACCTTCTTGAACAAGCCCAGAAGAATGAGACCTAAGCCTGATTGGACGCGGTCGAGGCTTAGTGATCGGTCATTGCTTTGAAGCTGCGGAAGCAAGATGCGAGCCCGTTCGATCGGGCCGGCCACCAGCTGGGGGAAGTACGCGACGAAGGTAGCAAAGACGATGAAATCCGAAACCGGCTCTAGGCGCCGCCGGTACACGTCAATTGTGTAGGACATTGTCTGGAACGTGTAGAAGCTAATTCCGACGGGCAGAATCACGCTGAGGAACGGTTCGTTGGGCTCCAAACCCACGTCGCGTAAAACGTCAGCGAAGCTGTCCACAAAGAAGTTTGCATACTTGAAAACGCCCAGGATTCCCAAGTTGACCAGCATCGAAACCGCTAGGAGCACCTTGCGGACCCAGGAAGTATTGGCTCGGCTTAGTCTTGCTCCAATACTGAAATCGACCACGGTCGAGATGAGGAGCAGACCTAGGAAGCGCCAGTCCCAGTTGGCGTAGAAGAAGTAGGAACCAACAAGCAGTATTGGATTTCGCAGTCGCGGAGGTGACCGCCAGTAGGCGGCTATCACGATTGCAAAGAACAGCGCGAACTGGACCGAATTGAATAGCAAAGCGCCTACCTCAACCAGGGTCGGGCCTCAACGCTAACAGTCCAGTCCTGAGGTGCGGTGACTCTGTGCAGCTTATGGCCTCAGCGACTATGCAGCCTCAGCAACCCAGGTTGGGCCGTGCTTGGCAAAGAACTCATCCAGTTCTGTCTCCAGCTCTCGCCACAGCACCCGCTCGGTCATCGAATAGAAAGCGAAGTCGCTGGAATCGACCCCCAATTCAATGGCGCACAACATTGCTTCGATTCTTGAATCTGTGATTTTCTCCATGCTCAAACCATAAACAGCACCTATGACAGCATCGGTTTGATCCTGATTTGATCGCTCTATGAGTGAGTTTTGAGGCACAAGAAGTTAATTCGCCCACCGGTTCGACGTGCAAGACCATAATCGTTACAACTAGGTTGCTTGCTGTTGCATTACCTAGCAATTCTTTGCATGCGGTATCACCGCAGGGAAAGGAGTCCAATGATTGCTAACACACCCGTGGACCACGCCGAGTGGTCCATTCAAAGGTGGGAAGAGATCCTGCCTGAAGCTGACCACTCGTTTGGCTTGTTCGGATTGAGAATCGAACAAGTTACAGACGTCCTCAATTCAGCGCAGAAACGAACTCTGCGCCGCTTTTCCCACTACGGGATAAGCGGCATAGATGACTTTCGGACGCTAGCCCTAATCAGGAGAGCGGGTGACCTCGGAATGACAGTTTCGGAGTTAGCCGATTTCCTTGGGGCCACTAGAGGAGCCATATCCAATCGGATTCAGCGTCTCTATGAACAAGACATCCTTGAGCGCCACGACTGTGACCGGGACAGGCGTTCGTACAAGCTAACGCTCAATCGGCAAGGCAAACAGCTGGTAGATGAGATGTATCACGCAATCAATAACGTGCGGGCACAGTTCTTCAGCCAGCTAAACGACGAGCAGCTTGAATCACTCTCTGACGCTCTGGCAACCATTGCCAGAGGTTCGTTAGAACATGTGGTTGTGGGCATTCCCGGAGAGCCCGGATAATCAGATCGCAACTGCGACCTGTTCACCGGTGGCCATTGACTCCAAAGCTGCAATGGCCACCGTCTGGGCTGCAAGTGAATCACTTGCCGACGGACCGATCGCGGCTGGGGCAGTCAATGACTGCACCCAGGCGCGATCTTGGGCCCGATAGGCATCAGCGAACCAACCGAACCAATCATTGCCAATCGGAGTCCGGTGATCGCCAGCGATTCGCAGTCTCGGCCTTTGTGGAGGTGCCGTTGTAATCATCGCGTTTTCGGTGGTGGCCTCAACCTCGACCTCATAGGCGTATGTGTTGTCACTGAACTCAACACTGGCTGTTGCCCCTGAGGCCAAACGCAAAATCAACAGCACATGGCCAAGCCCGCCAGGCCTTTCAATGACCCGGGCGTCAACAGCAGTAACTGTTCCTGCGAGCCAGTGAACAGTGTGTATGTCATGAACCAGTGACTGCACCATGACTACCTCTGGCGCACGCGCAATGGCATTTGTGTTTCGATGGGTACACCGCAGGTACTGGATCTCGCCAAGCTTTTGAAGCTCAGCTTCTAGCGCCAGATGAGCGGGGTCGAACCGACGCATGAACCCAAGTTGCACCCTTCTTTGGCCAAGCTCGGACTCTGCATCTACCACTGCCTGGGCGCCCGTCAGGGTGTTCGACAACGGCTTTTCGCAGAGAACCCGACTGCCCGCCTTCATTGCCAGCAGCGTCAATTCCGAATGGGTTTCATCAGGCGACGCTATGACTACCCCGTCGTACCCCGCTGAGGCAACTGCAGCCGGATCAGTGGTTGGTTCGATGCCATAAGTTTTGGCCAGTTTCGTTGCCGTATCCACGTTGACGTCACAGACCGCTGCCAGCTCCACACCCTGCAGCGCCGCCAAGGTTGCGGCGTGAAACTGGCCCATCCCTCCGGCGCCAACAACGGCGACTGTCTTCATGCTGTGCTTGCCTGTGATGCGGTGCCAGTAGGGCTGCTCACTGTTTCTTCCCATCGGCCGCGTCGCCGAATCTCGGGAAGCGGTAGGTCTCCCCCGCCTCGGCCCAGTCCATGTGATTTCGTACGTAGTGGTTCGCAACATCGTTCTTCGGGAGATGATCCCAAGATGTCAACGGGCCGGCCGCCATGGCCTTATACACCACCCGTCTAGCTCGCTGTGAAGCAATAACTTGATCTCTTATTGCCTTGCTGTTCCAGCGCTTGGCAACCTCGGCGGCGAAGTCTGAGGCCATGGTCTTGTGATCCTCATCTTCGGCCAGATTGTTCCGCTCAAGCGGGTCTTCGTCGACGTTGTACAACAGAGCTGGGTCGGTGTCGCAGTGAATGTATTTGTAGCTGCCTCGCCGAATCATGAACATCGGATGCGAGGTCATCTCGGCCATGTACTCGCCGGTAGTTTCATCGACCTCTGACTTGTCACCGCTGGCCAGTGACCAAAGGCTTCGACCTTCAAGGTCAACACCAAGATCCCCAAGGCCAGCACCATCGGTGGCGATGTCAATAAGGGTTGGCAGCACGTCAAGATGGGAGCAGACGTTGCCAACAGTTGTGTTGGCAACACCCGGCCCCGCGATTACCAACGGCACCCGAGCCGACCGTTCGAAGAACGACATCTTGAACCAAGTACCCCGATCGCCCAACATGTCACCGTGGTCGCTAGTAAGAATCACCACTGTGTTCTCCAGCTGGCCGGTTTCTTCCAAGGTTGAAACAAGCTTGCCGACCCAGTCGTCGAAGTAGCTGGTGTTGGCGTAGTAGCCATGGCGCGAGTTTCGAGTTTGCTCATCTCCAAAGCCAACGCTGTCAGCTTCTATCCCATGACGGATTCGTTTTGTGTGGGGATCTAGGGAATCGATCTCAACGGGCGCAGGCATGTCTATGTCTTCGGAGTTGTACTTGGCCCACCATTCGGGCCTAGCGACATAGGGGTCATGCGGGTGGATGAAAGAGGCCACCATAAAGAACGGGCGATCATCGTTTTCGCGGGCGAGGTCAAAAAGCCGGCGACGGGCCGCGAAACCGACCTCTTCGTCATAATCAATCTGGTAGGTTGCCACTGCCTCCCCGGCCTCATACAGCGCTTCCATGTTGTGATACCACTTGCCGATTCGCTCATCAGACCGTTCCCAGTTCGGGGTCCAGGCAAAATCGGCCGGATAGATGTCGGTAGTCAGACGCTCATCGAAGCCGTGAAGTTGATCCGGGCCAACAAAGTGCATCTTGCCCGAAAGCGTCGTTTTGTATCCCGCGCTGCGGAGGTGATGGGCAAAGGTTGGGACCGTAGCTGCAAACTCTGAGGCGTTGTCCCATGCGCCAATCTTGTGAACAGGTTGGCCCGAGAGCAGCGAGAACCGAGCCGGAGCACAAAGAGGTGAGTGGCAGTAGGCGGCGTCGAACCTCACGCCTCGCTCGGCCAAAGCGTCCATGTTCGGCGTGGCAACTAAAGGGTGGCCGTAAGTGCCCGTGAAGTGGGGGGCCAGTTGGTCTGCCATGATCAGCAAAATGTTGGGCGTTGAAGTCGCAGACATCGATGTCCACCTTTAGTCGTAATCGTTAGTAGTGGGCTAAAGGTAGATGATGTTCGGCGGCGCCGCGTCGGTAACCTGCTGATCAGGATTTGCATCAAATCTGGCCCCCGTAGCTCAGTGGATAGAGCATTGGTTTCCTAAACCATGAGCGCAAGTTCGATTCTTGCCGGGGGCACGCCGTTCGGCTCCGCCTCACTAACCGAGTTTCGGCCCTAGGGGGCCAAAACGTCGACGCACTGGGCTGTTCTGACCGTGTCAGGAGCCGGATCCGGTTGCTGGTGCTGTCAGTATGGTCGGTTGTGGTTGCTGGCGCTGTCAGATTCTTTTTGCGGCTGCTCTCAGGATCATCCCTATTCCTAGGGTTGTGGCTCCTGTGGCTATTGCTTGCAGTGGGAGAGCGGCAATCAGAACTACACAGCCGACTAGACCAGCTACTGCGATGGCCTTTGGCCAGCGGCGTTGGGAGTCATCTAGAGATAGGGCCGCTGCATTTGTGATGGCATAGTAGGTCAGGACGGCCACACCGGAAATGGCAATGGCGCTTCGGAGTTCCACCAGCGAGACCAGGCCGATTACGACTGTGACCACTGTTAGCTCAGCCCGGAGCGGAAGGGATCGGCTGGAGTCGATTGTTGAGAACCAGTTAGGCAGCTCTTGGTTTCTGGACATCGCAAGGACAGTCCGAGAAACACCCGGTATTAGATTCAGGAGCACACCGAGAGCAGCGATTCCGGCCCCAACTCGAACCAGGCCACCGATGCCCAGGGATGAGGTGTCTGCCACCAGGCGGAGGGGCGCATCGGTTGCAGCCAGCTGCCCTACGTCAACGGTGAGCAAGGCAGTTACGGCGATTACGGCATACACACCGAGCACGCCGAATAGGGCCCGAGGGATTGCCTTTGGAATGGTGACTCTCGGATCCTTAACCTCTTCGCCCAACGTCGCGATTCTGGCGTACCCGGCAAACGCAAAGAACATAAACCCGGCTGACTGAAGGACCCCGTAAGCGTTGGTATCGATAGTGCTCAAGCGGCCAGTATCCACCGCCCCACCACTCCAGCCGGCAATCACAATTGCAGTCAGCGCTATGGCCGAGACCGTCAGCAACACTTTTGTGACAGCAACTGTCCGGCTAAGCCCGCCGATGTTGACGGCGGTGATCAACACGACTGCAGCAACGGCCACTGCTCGCTCTTGTTCTGGCCAGAGATAGGCGCCAACGGTTAGGGCCATCGCTGCGCACGATGCCGTCTTCCCAACGACAAATCCCCAACCGGCTATATAACCCCACAATTCGCTTAGCTGGCGTCGACCATAGATGTAGGTGCCACCCGACTCGGGGTAGATGGCTGCAAGCTGCGCCGACGAAGTTGCGTTGCAAAACGCCACAACCCCAGCAATGGCCAGACCAATAATGAGACCAGTTCCGGCTGCTTCAGCCGCCGGAGCCCAAGAAGCGAATACGCCGGCACCGATCATCGAACCAGCGCCGATTATCACTGCATCAGACACCCCAAGATGTCGCTTTAGACTTCCAGATTCAGCCACGCGGCAACCCTATCTGCGCGGTCCACGCAGTCATTAATCGGGCACGAACCACGCTCCACCACCGGTTCTGGCTGTGGCCGCAACCGCAAATTTCGGTTCTGGCTGTGGCCAGAACCGAATGCGGGCCAGGGCGCCGCCAGAACCCAAAGGGGGTTAGTTCAGGACCTCGGCTATTCGGGCACGGACGGCGGGCAGCGTGTCGGTTTCGAACCAGGGATTCTTCTTGATCCAGCCATTGTTACGCCACGAGGGATGCGGCAGGACAACTTGGGTTGGCATGTAGTCGGCCCAGTTGGCCACGGTGGCCGTCAAGGTCTTCTGGCGATTGTCGATGTAGCGAGCCTGTGCGTACATACCGATAATGATTTCAAGCCGATCTTCGGACAGGTGAGCAAGCAACTTGTCATGCCAAAGCGGCGCACATTCTGGTCGAGGAGGATTGTCCCCCGACTTGCCGGTGCCAGGAAAGCAAAACCCCATCGGCAGTATCGCCACCTGGTCCGCGTCATAAAACTGTTCCGGGGTTAGGTCAAGCCAGTCTCGCAGCCGGACGCCACTCGGGTCATCCCAGGGAACGCCGCTTTCGTGCACCAGTCGACCAGGAGCTTGCCCAATAATTACGATTCGAGCTGAAGAGCCAAGGCGCACGACGGGCCGCGGTCCCGCTTCCAAATACTCGGCACAAACCGTGCAGGACCTGACCTCGGTTAGTAACGATTTGAGGGAAGTCGCCTTGCCAGCCATGCGTTAGATATAGCAGCCCTGGCGCACGCAGTTAGCTGATGAGACAGACTTAGTCGTCCAAAGCGTCAAGCAAGTCTTCGACCACGCGCAGCAATGTCGGAACCAACTCGGCCGGGTCATAGGGCGCGGCTAACGGTCCTCCGACCCAAAGGTCAACAAAGCCGTGCACCAAACCCCAGGTTGTGGCGGCTAGGTCCAAACCATCGCGAGACACAGCCCACCCTTCGGCCTGGCTACGATCAATCAGAGCTGCCAGAGCAAAGAAGCCGCGCTCTCGGGCCGCCCAAAGTTCGGGGGTGTCAACCCGCACCAGCTCTAGACGGTTCATCACATTGAATTGCGAGGGCTGCTCCAGTGCGAACTCTGCATACGAGCTGGCCGCTTGCAGAAACGCATTCCGGTTGTCCTCTATAAGCAACGCCGCTTCCATGCCGTCCGCCACGGCGTTAAAAGCACGAGTGATGTAAGCCGTGAACAACCCCGGCTTGTCCCCGTAATAGTGGGCGGCAGCGGTGTGAGAAAGCCCGGCCTCGGCACCAACCCGTCTCAAGGTGACGCCGGAGGGTCCGTGAGTAGCAATTACTTGGTCCATCGCGTCCAGCAGATTCTCTGCGGTTGTACTCATGCTGGTTCAGCATCTACCGAAACTCTCTGAGTCCGCAACCCCATCCAGTGGCCAAATGCAATTAGTCCGACAATGGCGCCGTCCGCTATGACGATTGCTTGACCAAGCGGCTTGTCAACAAGGCCGAATCCCACAACCGCGAACATCAGCAACGGGTACGGGGCGATGGCCAGAAAGTTCAACTTGGCCCAACGTTTGACTTCAGGCCGACCCCGAGCCCACAACAAAATTCCAGCGTGACCGACCAGGCCGATGCCGAACAACCGAAGCCACGTGCTGGCCGAGATTCCCAACCAATCAGACACTGCGGATGGTGAAAGGACAAGCACCAAACCTGACGCCAAAGAGAAGGCGGCATTGGCCAATAGCGAGAGATCCAGGACACGGTTCGAACTCATAGGCATCATGGTAGATCTGCTACTTTACTAAGTAAAGTTTTCTTTTTGAAGCTACCTGCCCGAGGCTGCGAAGTTCGAGGAGCTCTAACTTGCTGCAACGGCCATCAGTGAAATCCGGCATGACCTAGTCAGCCCAGGCGAGCCGACTTGGCCAGCCTGGCCACACCTTCGGTTATGCCATCTACGGTTGCGGTCGAAAAGCTCAGACGCATATATCCAGATAGATCTCGGCCCACTTCAAAGGCTGACCCAGGGACAAAACAAACACCTGCGCCGAGCGCATCTTTAAGCCAGTCGGCGGTATCGACATTGGACCCAAAGTCGGCCCACACAAACATGCCTCCAGCAGGCTTGGCCACCTTAACTTCGTCACCAAAGGCCGCAGACAACGCGCCCAACATCGCTGACCTCTTTTTGCCGTAGTTCGAGCGAAGAAGATCGAGATGCTCGTCAAACCAAGGCGCCTGTACTGCTGCAGCGATGATGGCCTGGTTAAGCGAGCTCGTATGCAGATCACAGGACTGCTTGGCAATAGTTACCGCATCAAGAATCCGGCGAGGTCCGGAAACCACACCGATTCTCAGACCCGGCGCCAACGTCTTTGACGTGCTTCGCAACCGGATAGTCCAGTCCGCATCAGCATCCACTTCGGTGGGCGGATTCGAGTCGTAGAACAGTTCTCGGTACGGATCATCCTCAATCACTACGAAGCCATAACGCGATGACAGGGCGTGCAGTTGCTTGCGCCGCTCCGGGCTAAGCGTGGCTCCAGTTGGGTTATGAAAATGCGGGACGACATAGGCAACCTTGGGCCTGAATCCGGCTGCGAGCCTGTCCTCCAGAGCAGCAACGTCCAATCCGTCTTTGTGGACCGGGAAACCCACCGCGACCGCGCCGTGAGCGCTTAACGCCTGCAGCGTCCCCAAATACTCTGAATCACTTGTTACTACCTGGTCGCCGGGGTTTAGCAAGATCCGGGCTAGCAGGTCCAGCCCTTGCTGAGACCCGGTTGTGATCACCAATTGCTGGTCTCCTAACCCGAAGTGTTCACGCAGGACATCTTTGGTTTCGGGCTGCCCACCAGTCAATCCGTATTGCAGGAGCTGCCTCCCGTCGCGGCGCAAAGCATCTGCCGCAATCTCGGCTAGCTGATGCACCGGAAACAAATCAGGGTTCGGCAAACCGCCGGCCAGTGAGATCATTCCGGGCTGTGCTGCTTGAGCGAGGAGATCACGAATCGCAGACGACCCTAGGGTGCTAGCCCGGTCGCTGAGGGCTGGGATCTGTGGCGGTGTTAGTCGTGTGGCGGGTGTTAGTAGGCGGGACGTTGATTCGGCGGGCGGTGATTCAGCAGACACGTTCTACACACTGAGTCTGAACACCCGGTTCTAGAAGCCCCGGCCGATGGTGCTACTACCAGTGATAGGACCAACATTTGAATGGGCGGTACTGTCACATTCATGAGAGCACATTCATGAGAGCCGCTGAGCTAGGTGATTTCTTGCGAACTCGGCGTGAGCGCGCCGATCCGGCCGCCATTGGATTTCCAGTTGGCACGAACCGGCGCACTCCGGGTCTGCGGCGCGAAGAGGTAGCGGTGCTGGCCGGCGTTGGAGCGTCTTGGGTGACTCGACTGGAGCAGGGGAACGCAAATCGGGTCTCTGCGGAAGTCCTGCATGGTCTGGCCTCGGCCTTGCGCCTAAGTGCCACCGAACGGGCCCATCTGTTCAGTCTGGCTGATGTGCATCTAGCAACCGACACTGGCAGCTCGACCTTGAACGAAACCCATCGGCGTCTGGTTGACGGCCTCAATCCGAACCCCGCATACCTGTTGGACCACCATTGGAACCTCGCCGTCTGGAATCAGTCCGAACAAGACCTGTTCCCGATTCTCGCCGAACCTTCTGTGGGTAGTCACCCAAATCTGCTCAGACTCTTTCTGGCCGAGGCTTCACTTCGCACCTACATCGATGATTGGCCGTTGGAGATCGAAAGACTTACGCGGCAGTTTCGATCCCACGCTTCCAAGTACCCCAGTGAGACGCTGGAGAATCTGGCCGCTGAGTTGCGTAACGACTATCCCGAGTTCGCCGAAGCATGGAATCGCCATGATGTCGCACCCCTTAAGCCCCATGTGCGCCAAATCAACCACCCAGAGGGCCCGCGCCGGTTTGAACAACACCGCCTCGGACTTCCCGACAGCCCCGGATGGCAGCTAGTCCTCTTCCTCCCTCGGTAATGCTCGTTCGCGGTTGGTGAATTCGGTGACGGTTAGGCCCGTCCCATCATTCGGTCTACCGAAATCTCGATCACTCTTCGTTCGGCTCCGCGTTCTTTCGGTTGGCGATAGCGCTGGGCGTACCGCTTAACCCCCTCAGCGGCCCGGTCAGGGTCGCCAGACACAACAGCCAAGCCCTCAAGAGTTAACCAGCGGCCTCCGTCGACTTGACACACTGCGGCTTGACCGCCGCCCGAAGCCGACAGTAATCGAGCCTTGTTGGACCCATCCCAAGTGATAACTCGGGCCAACTTGGCCTCGTCGTCCCAGGTAAAGCCCACTGGCGTCACGTGAGGTGTGCCGTCTGGGCGAAGCAAAGTGAGCGTGGCTAAATGACGCTCGGACAAGAATTTCAGCACTTCGTCAGACAAGTTGTTCGGGTCAAAGGCCATGCAACAAAGCTAGAGGCTGGAAGGCTCGCCACGCCGATCAGGACTGCCTACTTACCGCCTACATACTGCCTACGTACCGCCTACTTACCGCCTACTTACCGCTTACGTACCGCTCTCGTTCTGTCGTTTCGTTCTGTCTGCCCCAGGTGACAATTCCCGCAAATTTCTGCCCCAGGTGACAATAGATGTCACCCACAGCTGACTTTTCGGGGTTTTGTCACCTCCAGCAGAAATTTGGGCCGGAGCTCGCCTGCTGTGTTTTGAGCGACCAGCTACAGCGGGTTAGGTTCGGGCCATGATCGAACATCACCTTGACCTCACCACTCCTGACGGCGAGATGCCAACGTTCATCGTTCACCCTGATTCTGGAGGCCCGCACCCCCTAGTTGTCTTCCTGATGGACGCGCCCGGCATGCGCGAGGAACTTCACGACATGTGCCGGCGCCTTGCCACCTCGGGGTACTACGTACTAGCTCCCATGCTCTACTACCGCGACGTGCGCCAATACAACGTGTTTGAGACCGGCGACCGCGACCGCATGTTCGAGCTGATGAACAACGTTTCCAACGCTCAAGCATCCGCCGATGCCAAGGTCTGCATGAACTTCGCACAAAGCGACCCAGCCGCAAATGCCTCCAAGGTTGGAACGGTCGGCTACTGCATGAGTGGTCCGTTTACTATCGCACTGGCTGCGGACTATCCAAGCCAGGTGACCGCTGCCGCATCTATTCACGGCGTTGCCTTAGTGACCGACGCCGACGACTCACCTCACTTGCGCCTTTCCGAAGCCAACGCTGAGATCTACGTCGGTGCCGCCGAGACAGACAGTTATGCGCCACAAGAAATGATCGACGCCTTTGCCGCAGCAATGAACGAGTCCGGCTCGAAGGGTCAGGTCGAGTGGTATCCGGGAACCGAACATGGTTTCGCCTTTGCAGAACGCCCTCTGTATGACAAGCAATCTTCAGAGCGACACTGGGAACGACTGCACGACCTGTTCCGTCGCAATCTTCACTAGTGGGCTTCTCGCGAGAAGAGTTGCTCCAGTTTCAAAACGCAACGGTGCCTGATTTGATCGGCCCGAATCTGAAGCTTTTGTTTGTTGGAATCAACCCGGGCTTATGGACCGCAGCTACCCAGACTCACTTCGCTCACCCTGGCAATCGTTTCTATCCAGCCTTGCTGAAAGGCGGAGTAATCGAACGCGAGATTGACCGCGGATTGGGCATGACCGATGACGACCGGGACTATCTAATTGCGCGTGGAATTGGCATCACCAACGTGGTCCGGCGAGCCACGGCACGGGCCAGTGAACTAACCAAAGCAGAGCTGCTTTCAGGTGGGGAAGAACTTCTTGAGACCGTCAGCAGATACAAACCCAAGGTTGTCGCGATCGCTGGCATAACCGCTTATCGCAGCGCCTTCAAAGAGCCGAAAGCAAAGATGGGCAGACAGGCTGGGGATCTCGAAGGAGCACAATTGTGGGTAGTTCCCAATCCTTCGGGCCTAAACGCGCACGAAACTACAGGCAGCCTCGCCATTGCCTATTCCGAACCCGCCAGGGCGGCCGGCATTGCCTAGGTCTGGCGCTATTTAGGGCCGACAGCTGCCCTGCCAAATAGCCCTGCCAAATAGCACTGCCCACTAGCCCTGCCAAATAGCACGGTTGAAATTCGCATCCATCCTGCGCCACCAATGCGTAGCCCTTCCACTACCAACGTTCGGAGACTTCCGGACCCAATTGGAAATAGAAGAAAAGCGGAAGGAAGAGATGATGAGAAAGTCGTTCTTAGCCATCGTTGCGTTTATCGCAATGTTGGCAGCAACCATGGGGGTATCAAGCCCCGCAGGTGCTCAAACCTCAAGCGATGTGTTTGTCTTGCATGGCATTCCCGGCGTTGATGTTGACATCTACGTCAATGGTCAACTGACACTGGAAGGCTTTGAGCCCAAGGACATTGCAGGGCCGCTAAGCCTCCCCGCTGGCGACTACGACATAGACATCTTCGCTGCCGATGCCTCGCCAACTGAGACCGCCGATGAGCGCACCGACGCTGTGGTAATCGACGTTGATGGCGCCGCCATTCCTGAGTCATCAAACGTCAGCCTTATCGCTCACCTCACTAACGCCGGAGTCCCAACTCTTGGCGCTTTCGTGAACAACATGTCCGAAGTTGGGAACGGTGAGGGTCGGGTAACAGTTCGACACACCGCCGAAGCTCCTCCCGTTGACATTCTGGCCAACGGTGCGGTCGTGTTCGATGCTGTCCCTAACGGCGTTGGCGGCAACGTCGCTTTGCCAGCCGGTGAACTCACCGTTGCAATCAACGTTGACTCCAACGACGCCGAGGTTCTAACTACGCCTCTAACCGTGCAGTCAGCTAACAACCGAATCGTCTACGCAATCGGCACAGCTGGTTCCACTTTCGATCTCCTCGTTCAGGACATTGCTGTTCCTGAAGCTGCGCCCTCAGGCGCACCAGCTTCGGTGTCGGTAGTGCACGGCATCCCAGGCCTCACTGTTGATGTCTACGCCAACGGCGCCATCCTGCTTCCGGCCTTTGCGCCAAACACAGTTACAGACGTCTTGAGCCTTCCATCAGGGGCCTATGACATCACTATCTTTGCCGCAGCTGACAGTCCATCACCCTTGGCCTCTCAGCGCGAGGACGCACCGGCAATTAGCGTTGTTGACGCTGTAGTTCCTGCTGGAGCGAACGCAACTTTGGTTGCTCACCTAGACGGCGGGGGCACCCCAGTTCTTACTCCATTCGTTAACGACGTAACAGCTGCAGCTGCAGGCAACGGGCGAATTGAAATTCGTCACACTGCCCAAGCCCCAACCGTTGACATCGTCGCTGGCGGCGCCGCAGTGGCACCATTTGTTGAACTAAGCAACGGCGACGCCGTGGCTGCAGAGTTGCCCGCTGGCGAATACCCAACGGGCATCGCAGCAACCGGTACAACCGCAGTGTTATTCGATGCTCCCGTAACTTCGGTTGCCGGCCAGTACACAGTGGTCTATGCAGTAGGCAGCTTCCCCGACACCTTCGGACTAGTCGCACAGACCTTCGAAATAGGCGAGGCGGCAAGCGGTGGTGACACCGTCGCCGACGCTGAAAGCTTCGATGACATCTTGTCAGCGAGCGACTACAAGCCAGTCGAGCACGGCCAGATCTTGCGTCTTTACCAAGCGTTCTTTGACCGTCAGGCCGACGTCGAGGGCGCCAAGTACTGGATCGGGCAGTTGGAATCGGGTGCACTTGACCTAGGCACGATCACCACGTTCTTCGCTCACAACAACCAGCCAGAATTTGTTGAAAAGTACGCCGACATCGACGCTGATGACAACACCGGCTACGTGACCAAGGTCTACCAGCACATCCTTGACCGTGATCCCGACGCAACAGGCCTTGCCTACTGGGTCGGTCTCATGGACGACGGAAGCCTCAACCGTGGAACCGTTGTTCAGTTCATTGCCTTGAACACCGAGTTCATCAACCTGTTCCCTTACGACGCAAAGTAAGAGCTTGCCCTAGCTCAGCCCGACCTGGGCTGGGGCGACAATTCAAACACCTTCAAATGGGGTAGGTCGATCCGTCGGCCTACCCCATTTGGCTGTTTGTGGGTTGGTAGAGGGTGACCGTCAGTTAGGCGGTTGGGTGGAATACTCGCTAGTGCCATGGCGAGAATCAAACCGACGAACTTCATAGGGACCGCCTCATGGGATGTCTTGAGCTATGGGGCGCTAGTGGTAGTTCTAAGTTTTGTGATGGTCGGACTACACATGCGAGCCTTCACCCAGGTTTCGCCGTTCGACGAGGCAACCCACTTTGACTATGTCTTATCGTTGCAGAGCTTTGAAGCGCCGTTACTCGGCGAACCTTACGACGACCGGGTGCGGACCGAGTGGTCGTGTCGAGGTGGCTACACAGACGCAATCGTATTGCCCCCGTGTGACGGCAATGTTTATCCGCATAGCCAATATCCCAACGCTGGCGTCCAGCGAAACCCGACTGGGCCCGTCTACTACGCAACGTCAGCGCTTCTAAGTGCGCCCATCATGGCGGTGTTTCCAGATCGCCCACTAACAGCAGTTCGAATCGTTGGCTTCGTTTATTTGGCTGCCACTGTTCTTCTACTCGAGCGGGCGGCCAGGAATTTCGGGGCGTCGGCCTGGAACTCTCGAGTTTTGGCTCTTGTACCGATGACCATGCCGGTGGTCTTGCATGTCACCTCCACAGTCAACAGCGACGCTGGGCTCATGGTCTTTGGTGCGGCGTGTCTATTGCTTGCGTCATCGGCGCGAAACTTCAGCTCCAAGTCAAACCTGGTGATGGCGATAGTTCTGGGACTCTTAGCCGGTTTTGTAAAACAGACAGCCATTCTGCCAGTCGGTGCCCTTGCCCTCTATCTGCTTGCTGACACCGAACTCAACCCCAAGCTGAGCGTCCGTCTCAAGCTGGCCACCTCCGCTGGAGCTGCTGCCCTCGTAGGACTCGGTCTCTGGAGTGTTGCGATCGCCACGAGGACGCCAAAGGACTTCGAGAGTCCGATTGGCTTCGGCAACTCCAAAGAGGTCGTAGGTAACCCTCTTGACGAAATCTTCTACGGCGCACTTCAGCTGACCCCTCCGGCAAAGCCCGGTTTTGTCCCTGAGGTAATTCGCACTGCGTACCAAGTGCCCGCAGGTCAACTCATCGCAATTGCGATGCTCTTGGCGACCGGGGCCGCCCTGGGGCAAGGGGTTTGTCGACGGCGGTCTCTGGCTATTGCGGCTCTCGGCGGCGCGATTGCATCAGTGGTGGTAGTCCAAGTCTTGCTTGGCCTGGAAGGTAGATACTTTCCGTCGGCGAACAATCGCTACGCCTTGGGAGTGATGCCATTCTTTGTAGCGCTCTTGGCAACACAACCAGCGAACACAGTTTCTGGCCGCTTGCTTACCGCCGGGCTGCTCGGAACCCTTGGAGTGGCAGCACTGCTGCCATTGGTCTAGTCGCCTACTCCGGATTCGCTCTTGTCGGTCAACACAGAATCTTTAAGCCCGTAGCGCTGTTCCTTTAGCATTCGAAGAATCTTCTCTTGATTGCGTGTTGATCTCACCTGCATGTCAGCCAAGAGCCCCGAAATCAAAACAAGAAATCCCATCGAGAACAGGTAGACACCAACAATGCCTAGGGCGGTATAGGGAGAAGTGCGGCCGGTCGAGAGCCAGTGGATCCCGACGAATCCGGCCGACACAAATCCAAACATGGTCGGCACAAACGCAATGGCAAGAAAGAACTTGAGCGGGGCGAAGTCCCGAAACGACCGAAGGATGTTCAAGCCGCTAGTGGCAACGAAGCTCCAGATGTTTGTGACTACTCGGCTTCGGCGGCCCGGATAGTAAGTGACCTTTGTGGGCAGCGTCTCAATGATCGTGCCGCTCTCGGCCAGAACTTGGAATGACTCCTGGGTGTAAGTGTATTTTGAGTTGAGGTTGAGAGAGAGCAGTGCGTCACGTGTGTAGGCCCGAAATCCGCACGTGACGTCATCGAAGTCCTGCCCCGACAGAGCACCAACTACTCGTGCTCCGAGTCGGTTTCCCCAGTACTTCCCGGTTGGCATGTTCTCTGGTTTTCGCTTCTCGCCGGTGTCGGGGTCGGTGAACCTGTCTGCGGCCACAAACTCTGCACGGCCAGCAAGTATGGGCTCAACAAGGTCGGGAATGTCGGCCGGATCGAACTGAAGGTCGCCATCAATGTTCACCGCTATGTCGGCACCTAATTCGAGCGCCAAGTTAGCTGCCTGCTGAAATCTCGCGGCCAGCCTTCGCTGAGTCTGGCCATCGATAACAAGTGCGCCGTGGGCTCGTGCTAACGCAACAGTGTTGTCAGTCGAACCGTCACTCACCACGATTTTCTGAATCTCTGAGATGCCGGGAATGTTGTCAGGAATACCGTCGAGGACTGCGCCAATCGTCTCCTCTTCGTCCTTGCAGATAGAGATGACAACCAACTTCATGGCTTCGAACGTACTCGCCTCCGCTCCCCACTTCGCGGAGCCAAGCGGCGCCAAGTGTCCCTCGATCAGGAACATCTGACCGATACCATCGGGCGTTGGTCGGCGCACCAGTGTTGTGAAACGCGGGTCAGTGGCGAGGAAGGCAGTGTGCAGTGGACTTGAAACGTGTGAAGACCCTCATTTACCGAGCACTCGCTCGTCCGAGAGTCAGGAAGTCCTATGAAATGGCTCAGGAAGCCATGGTCGCAACAACTTCGTCTTCCCGATTAGCCAGCCACGCCTTCCACACAGTTGCCCCCTTGCGATTCAGCCGAGAACAGCATGCAGTACTTTCGGGCCAACGCGCCTACTACGCACAGCTTGACCAGGCTCGTCGTTCGGCTCCGGCCCTGCGGCGCAACACTCATCGCCTCGAAAAAGGCCTCTTGATGCGGCCACCCCGTCCAGTATTTGCTCTTGAGTACATAGGAGAGACACTGGACTTCTTTGACGCAGCCGTCGGCGGATTCCTCCTAGAGGAATCGGAGATAGATGTTGCAGAACTTCGTTGGGCCGCCGACGTCTTGGCTGCATATTTCGCCAGAACCGAAGGACAGAAAGAGGTTGCAGAGCATCACAACCGATACAAGAAAATCGCTCTTTCCCTATCTCCGTCTTCCCTGTCTCCGTCTTCCCTATCTCCGTCAGAAGCTTCAGAACCCAAGGTCCCCTACAAGCGCGGATCCCAACCATCACCAGTTACCTATGACCAGATGCTCGCTCTCAGCATGCGGCGCAGGTCCGTCCGGTGGTTCACCGATCAAGAGGTTGACCGAAAACTAATTGACCAAGCATTGGCAGTGGCCCGACAAGCCCCGACTGCTTGCAACCGAATGCCATATGAGTTCCTGGTCTATGACGATCCTGAGCTCGTACCTCTAATTGCCGGAATCCCGTTCGGCACCGGTGGCTACTCGGACAACATTCCGGTGATCGTCGTTGTGGTTGGCCAGCTAAGCAACTATTTCAGCCCCCGAGACCGGCATGCCATCTACGTCGACAGTTCGCTGGCTTCGATGTCATTCATGTTCGCACTAGAAACTGTGGGCCTGGCATCATGCGCAATCAACTGGCCAGATTTTGAGCCTCTAGAGCGCAAGATGGCAAACACCCTCGGGCTTGATCGAAGCGAACGACCGATCATGCTTATTGCGGTGGGTCACGCCGACCCCGTTGGAGAGGTTGCCTTCTCGCAGAAGAAAGAGCTTGACACCTTCAGGCACTACAACCGCATCCGAACTTCGGACTAGATGCAGTGACCCGCTCGCTGCCCCGCTCATGGCAGGCCGGCCTTTCAGCTGTGGTCACTGCAATAGCAGTGGCTTATCTGGTTGTGTCAATCCGCTCCAACTGGGACACCCTCACCTCGCTCGAGTGGAGCCCTTCGCTTGTTGACCTACTCGCCCTTGTGCTGTTTGTAGTGGCTGTTCCACTTTCGGGAGTTCTGTGGGTCTGGCTGCTTGGGTTAATAGTTGAGCGAAAGGTGCCTGTCACCAGCGGGGTTTTAGCTCACATTCAGTCATGGCTCCTCAAGTACGTACCGGGCCAGCTGGGCTCGTTGGGGGGCAAGGTTCTGTGGGGCACAAACAACGGATATCCGGCCGGCAAAGTCTCGGCGTCGTTTGCATACGAAACCATCTTTCACACCTCTGCTTCGCTAATTGTTGGCTTGCCTGCCGCGCTGATTCTGGTGCCAGGAAGTCGATCAGACTACGTGCCGTTGGTGATCCTTCTTGTGGTTCTGCAACTAGGCATCGCGATAAGCCCCTACATCCTGAAGGTAGTTCCGGTTCCGGTCCTGCAACGACTAGGCCAGTATTCGATCGGGACTATCGACGCTGGAAAGCTGCAGACGGCCTACATCGCGCCAAGACTGCTGAACGCTGTTGGATTTGTTCTGCTCGCCGGTCGGTTCGACGGGGTCAATTCAGTGTCTGACGTCGTCACGTTTGGAGCTGTGTACGTTCTGGCTGGGATTATCGGAATTCTTGCATTTATGGTGCCCAGCGGTATCGGCGTGCGCGAGGCCGTCATAGCTGCTCTGCTGGCTGGATCGCTTGGCTCTGCAGAAGCTCTCGGGCTTGCGGCCATCGCACGAGTGGTAGCCACACTGGCCGATATCGTCCTAGCTCTCGTACTACTCACCCAGCGCAAACGGCTCGATGCCGTCGCTCCCGTCGGAGAATCGTGACCTCTCAAACTTCAATTATTGCCTCAGCGCTATATGGCAACAAGGGTGCCGCGTCGATGCTTGAGGCCTCCCTTCAGATGATGGAACCCGGCGCAGCTGTCGGTCTTCTGAGTCTCTACCCAGAACACGATGCGAGGCTGGCCGACGGCACAAACCTACAGATATTCGATGCCACGCCGCTTCGTTTGGTCGGTTCGATCATTCCACTTAGTGCCCTATACCGACTACTCCCGCCACTGCGATCCTCGATCCGAAAGATCGAGCCTGCTGTAGGCTTCCTCGCCGATTCTCAAGTCCTGCTTGATCAGGGCGGAATAACCTTCAGTGACGGTCGAGAGAAGTTCCTGCCCTACAACGTTGCTTCGGTGCTGCCCGGTTTGATTCTGGGTGTTCCCGTCGTCAAGTGCGCCCAGGCCATTGGCCCGTTTGCGAATCGGCTAAACCGAATTCTGGCTCGCCTCGTACTTCCACGGATAGACACAATCGTCGCCAGAGGCGAACGAACCCATCAGATGCTCGACGAGTTAGGGCTTGGCAACGTGGTAGCTGGGGTTGATCTAGCGTTTGCGATCGAACCGTCGGAGAGTTCGGTCCACAAGGTTAAGTCTTCCTATCCTTCTCTTTTTGCCGGTGACGACTGGGTAGGACTATGCCCCAGCCAGGTGGCGCGACGTCAGCTTGAGGCGGTTCCCGGGACTGATCCTGAAACCTACGGCCGCGTTCTGATCTCAGTGGTCGATCACCTCCTGGCTAACGGTTTTCGCGTTGCCCTCATTCCGCATTCGTATATGTCAGACGACGCCAAGACACACAACAACGACCTCCCCCTATGTGCCGCGGTAGCCCAACATTTTGCGAACGAGAACAACCGGGTGCTCTTGCTGGACAGCGAGTTGTCAGCCACCGAGCTTCGGATTGCGATTGCGCAGACCCAGGTACTGATCACCTCCCGTTTCCACGGGATGGTCTCGGCGCTGGCCGCAGGAGTCCCGCCCCTGGTTTTTGGTTGGGGTCACAAGTATCGCGAAGTGTTGGCGATGTTCGAGTTAGATGACGCTGGTCTTGACGCAGCCCAGATGGTTGACGAGGCGACTGTACGAAATGCTGTAGATCGAGTGCTTGAGAGTCGAGACGAAAGACAAGCGAAGATTGCTGCGAAGCTGCCGCTGGTTATCGCCGCGGCCAAGGACCATCAAGGTCACTTCGAAGCTGCGCGCTAACGAACCTCGCAAAGGAGCATGGTCCAAGGAAACGGCGACCGGTCCTCCAGAACCTCAAAGTGTTCCGAGACCTGAGCAATGAAGCTTTTGCGGCTCCAGTGCTGAATGTGACCGGGAGTGTTCCCGAGGTCCTTCAGGTACGCGCCGCGGGCCATGTTCGAAATCCGCCAAATCGGCTCGTTTGGAACACTAAGCAGTACCCGACCTGACGCAACTCGTGCCATTTCGGCCATCACAACTTCAGGGCGCGGAACATGTTCGAGAACCTCAATACAGGTCACCAAATCAAAGGTGGAGTCTGGAAACGGGAGCTTCTCAGCATCGGCAAAGATGTTCTCTGAGTCCCGGTCTGCCCAATTCGATGCAAGTTCGTGGTCGGGCAGATCGACTGCGACCATCGGGATTTTGCCAAAGGCTTCCACATAGGTTGGTACCAATTCGCCTTCGCCAGTTCCCACATCCAGAAGCCGCGTAGGGTCGCATTGGGCTAGGCACTGATCCAGGTTCTGATGGAATCGTTCCATGAGCTTGCGCGCCACAGGATTGCGGGAATGGTACTTATCGTAAGTATTCCCGGTTGGTATGTCGGTTACAGCCATATGTCGGTGCGAGGCTAGCACGATGACCGCTGGCACCTTGCCGACCCCGGCCTCGAAACGGGGCGCCTTTTCCAACGCCTTCGCCGGCCTAGCTGCAGGCTTGTCGCTGTTCGCCTTTCTGTTTGTGGCGCGCAGATCTTTAGGGTCAGAGCAGTTTGTTCCGCTAGGTCAGTTGCTGATCGTCTGGCCAATTTCTCACGCAATAGTGGCCTTTCCTGTGCAGCAACTTCGGGCCCGTTCGGACCCATCCGCCCGGACTGTGGGAATCGCTCTGTCTATCGCGGCGGTGGCAATCTTGGTTCCGGTGTTCTGGTTCTTTGGCGAAGAATTCACCCGCTCGGCCGACCGAGGAATCCACATAATTGCAATGGTTCTTCCGATTGGTGCCCTCGCCACGGCTTGGGGCAGGGGAACAGCCGCAGCCCAGGGTCGAGACGGGCTTCTGGCTACCTTGGTTGCGGGTGAGAACCTCATCCGGCTGGGATTGGGGTTCTTGTTGTGGATTGCCGACGCCGGACCGCTGATGTTTGGCATAGCGCTATTGGTCGGTTTCTTGGTGAACGGCCTCGCCTTCGGCCCGGGCCAGCGAGCTGAGAGTCCAGCGCCTCTGCCCGGATCGGTCGTCGAGCAGATCATCGCAATGACCGCTGTTGGCGGCATGGGCTACACAGCTCTCTTCCTCGCCCCTGGATCCTTGGCGCTCGATTCGTTGTCTGATGAAGTTGTTGCTGCGTTGCTGTTTGCCATGGCGGCTTATCGGGCCCCTTACCAGGTCATTCAGTCGATGGTCCCCAAACTGGCAGCTGAGTTCTCACTTGGCCGTTGGATGTCTACCCCGGTTCCCTATCTAGTAGCCGCCGGGCCCGTTCTGGCGCTTTTTGCAGCAGGTGGAGCAGCACTTTTTGGTCAATGGTTCCTAGATCTCCTAGTTGGTGACGGCGACATTCTCCAACGGTCCACCCATGCCATGGCGGCGGCGGCAACAACTGTGGCGACGCTCAACGTCATCGGCGCAGTGGCTCTCGTGGCCCGAGGTCAGTTCAGGTCAACAACTGCCATCTGGCTCTTGCCGGGCCTTTTAACCGTTTACCCAGTTCTTAATGCAAACCGGCCAGGACCGCTGTTGACCGGGTTGGGAATCTACGTCGCACTTGTATTTGCGGGTCAGCTTTGGGCCTGGAGCCGTTTGCCGCAGCTAGACCCAACTTAAGGTTCGGCTCTGCCGGCCACAGCCGACTGTCGGAGACTTTACCCGTTTGGGATTGTGAGTCGGGCTAGCCTCTTTCAGTGAAGTTGATTATCCAGATCCCGTGCTTCAACGAAGAGGAGCAACTGGCCCCGACACTGGCCGACTTACCTCGAGCGATGGCCGGATTCTCCGAAGTTGAATGGCTGATCATCGATGACGGATCGTCGGACTCGACACTCGAGGTTGCCCGCGCTAGCGGTGTTGACCACATCATCAAACTGCCGCAAAACCAAGGCCTCGCCGCTGCTTTTCAGTCCGGCCTAGACGCCTGTCTGAAGCTTGGCGCCGACGTAATAGTCAACACCGACGCAGACAACCAGTACGACGCCAGCTGCATGGCAGACCTTGTTACGCCCATTCTCAACGGTCAGGCCGACCTTGTCACGGGTAGTCGTGACGTTAAAGGACACGACGAATTCTCGCCGCTGAAGATTCGACTTCAACTACTAGGCAGCTGGGTGGTCCGAAAGGCGTCAGGCACCGATGTACCAGACGCAACAACGGGATTCCGTGCCTACAGCCGCGAGGCCGCCATTCAGTTAGCTGTAGTGAATCAGTACACCTACACCATCGAGTCGATTATCCAAGCCGGCCGTATGAACGCCGCCATCGTGTCGGTGCCAATTCGTACCAATGCAAAGACCAGGGAGTCCAGACTCTTTGGGTCAATGTGGGGGTACATCCGCCGCAACATGTTCACAATTGGCCGTGTGTTTGCCGCCTATGAGCCTCTGAAGTTCTTTGGCACAATAGCCGTGGTTCTGTTCGGGCTTTCCGGTGTTGCCTTTATTCCCTTTCTCTGGGACTGGATCGCCAACGGCGACCGCTCTGGCCACCTCCAGTCGATCATTGTGGGCGCAATCTTTGCCATCGCCGGGTTCCAGGTGATGGTCTTGGCCATCATTGCCGATCTGATTTCCTCACACAGGATGATCAGCCAACGGGTCTTCGAGCGCGTTCGCCGCCTCGAACTTCAAACCCAGATTGCTCCGTCGCATTACGAAGGCGAACCAGACTTGGCGCCGCCGGCTCGGCGACAGTCCGACGTTGCGGCCGCCAACAGATAGCGGCTCGGCAAGCAGACGGCCCGGGCGGCCAATAACCCCGCCGACCAATAACCTAAAGGCATGGCGCGATCGGTACTAGCTAAACCAATTTCTGGTTGGCCTTCTGGTTGGCCGTTTAAGCGTGGGGTAGAAGGCTGGTTGAGCGCTGAGCCTCGCCTGGGTATCGCACGTGGAGTCGTGCTGTTCACTACCTTGCTGGTAGCTCAGAGGCTCTTGAGCGACTCGCAATTCGTACTACTCGCACAGATGCTGGCGATATGTCTCACAATCGGAGCCGTCGCCACAGGATCTGAGCGCGGGCGTGCGGTAGCAGGCGCCCTGGCTACAGTCGATGACGGGCCCATGGCTACAGAGGATCGACGAACAGATACTCACAAGGTGGTCACCCTCGTAGGCGTGCTTGGAAGCATCGCACTGGTGTTGTCTCTTACAACTTTGGCCTACAACTCCCGACCCGATGACATGGTCGCTGCAGTGTTCTTTGTGACAGCGCTCTATCGCCTGCCTTATCAGCTGGTCCAGAGCTTCGCCCCCCGGATCGCACGCGCCATTGTCGTCCGCAACTGGTTTTCCCTACCCGCTTTGTGGATTATCCCGGCTGGGTTGATTGCCGCATTGTTTGCTGCAGGGTTTGCGGCACTTGTTAGTCCGTGGGTGTTCGAGGGCCTAGCTGGCGACGGAGAGCTACTTGAACGAGCTACCTATTCTGCTATCGCTGCCACCACGACGATCAGCGCAATCAACTTGGTCGGAGCGCTTGCTCTGGCAGGTCAAGCACGGTTCTCGCTCATCGTTGCCGTCTGGGTAGTCCCTGGTCTGATTGTTGCCTATCCGATAATCAGAGCCACAGAAGCCGATCCGCTGATCACAGCGATCGAGTTCTACGCAGCAATCGTGTATCTCGGTCAGATGTGGTTGTGGAGTCGGACCCGCGCCCAGCCGGCCCGGGCAAACGCCTAACAATGCACCGTTGGAACTTGGACGAACTGGAGCCTTACTGGATGGAGCTAGAGGCTTTGGCCGACGCTTCGCCACACACCGACCCTTGGTGTTCAGGGCCCGATTGGCTGTTCCCTGTGCACAGGGCATTCGCTCCGGAAGCAGAAGCGATCCTGTTAGGCGATCCCAATGACGGTATGGCTCTACTCGCCCGATATGAGACGCCCGAAGCAACCGTCATCGGCGGCCTTGAGCCATTGTGGGGCTTCGCTTCGCCAGCCATAGGAGCAACCCACTTTGACGTTTTGGTCTCGGCAATAGACATCCTGGCCCTTGATCGAGACTGGTCCCACGCCGTTTTGCCGGCAATCCCTTTCGACCGGGAACTGATTCTGAGTCTCGCTGCTCGGCTGGAATACCTAGGCACAGTCTCGTTGGGCGAAGGAATTACTCGCCAACTGGCAGACCTCAGTGAAGGCGCCGCGCCTTGGTGGGAGCGGCGGACCCGGCGTTTCAGGAATCAGTTGCGTAAGGCTCGGGAGTTGGCGGATGACCATGGCCTGGTTTATGAGACAGTGACCGACCACGCCGGGTTGTTCGACAGGATGCTAAAAATCGAGGCTCGCAGCTGGAAGGGTCAAGACGACGACGGCATAACCAGCCCCTCTATGAGCGCCTTTTATCGAGAAATGATCGACCGCTTGGGAACTCGCTCCCGGCTTGAGGCCACCATTGCCACGATGGACGGCGCCGATGTTGGGTTCATATTCGGCGGCATACGCAACGGTCAATACCGCGGACTTCAGTTGAGCTATGCACAAGAGGTGCAAAGCCTCTCACTGGGCCACCTTCTTCAACTCCACGAGATCCAGCGCCTGACTACCGCAGCTGGGGTTCATACCTATGATTTAGGAATGGACATGGAATACAAGCGACGCTGGGCCGACTATGCCTCTTCAAGCGCCACGCTGGTCATTCGCCGCAGCTGAGATAACCTCTAGGCATGGACGCCACCTCACTTTTGTTGATGCTAGGAGCCGCAATTGTTCTCGGACTCATTGCTGTTGTCATCGACAGGCTCAATTTCTCTCAGCCAAAATTCAAGCCTCAGCAGATTGAAGTAGATATCGACAGTGAGTCAAGCACCCGAGATCGAACGGGCGCCCACATCACTGACTACGACTTGTCATGACCGCTACAGCTGCCGATCCCAACGTCACAACCGCGCCCAACGGTGGGTTCGTGCCCATTGCAAAGGCCGCCCTAGCCCGCTTCAAGTCTCACAACGTCCTGGTCACTGCTGCGGGCATTGCGTTCTTTGGACTACTGGCATTAGTACCACTGCTTGTTGCGATGATCACCATGTATGGAATCGTTGCCGATGAAGCCCAACTGGCGGCCAACATAGAGTCTCTTTCGGCCAACCTCGACCAGAAAACTGCGGACTTCGTCGGCGGACAGCTGACCGATATCGTTGAGGCCTCCAAGGGCGCTTCGGGTGTTACGACGCTAGTTACGGGCATCTTGTTGGCGCTTTGGTCATCATCTGGCGCACTGTCAAAGTTGATGCTGACCGTCGGCGTTGCTTATGACACCGTAGAAAGTGACACCCGCAAAGGCTGGCAGGTTCGAGGTCTTAGCTACCTCTTGACATTGGGTGCTGTGATCTTGGTTGGAGTTCTAGTTGGAGCTCTTGGTGTAATTCCGGTTTTGCTGGACAGAGCGAATTTGGGTAGTGGAGCCGAGCTGGCCGTCAACATTGGCCGAATCCCGCTAGTCGTCTTGCTGTTTATGGGAGCGCTCACGGTCCTCTACCGTTATGCCCCGGACTCAAAGCCGAGAACACCGTGGCTGAATGTCGGCTCTCTGGTCGGCACGATCTTGTTTGGGCTGTTTGCTTTCGGCCTGAGTTACTACGTGAACTCAGCGGGTGGACTGCCACCAAGCTATGGGTTGCTCGGGACAATCGCAGTTCTGATGATCTTCCTGATGCTTACCGCAATTGCGGTGATCATGGGAGCTGAGGTCAACGCCGTTATCGAAGGTACCGAAGAACGAGCTGACGCTCTTGCGAACGAGCACTTACGTCTGCAGGCAAAGGGCGCATCAACGGCGGTGCCAAAGACCACCGAACCGATTCCTTTCGGAAAGGCGATTGCCGGCGTGGCCGCCTTGTTCTTCTTGGGCCGAGGCGACTAGTTCTCGTCTGAACCGTCTTCGCCTGACTCAGTTACTCCAGACTCAGCCTCATCAGGCGCGGATTCGTCAAGGAGAACGTCCTCGTCTTCGCCTTCGGTTTCATCAGCTTCAGCAACTGGAGCGATCGGTTCCTCAGTGAGATCGTCAGCACAGCTCAGGATCCGTTCACACACAGCCTGAACATCAGGGGCGTGGCGAACGTCGCCGGTGTCGATGTTGAGCGGGTTGTAGTTGAGCGAGGCAACGCCGACCACTAGCCCTTGTGAGTTCAAGAGTGGTCCACCCACAAACATCGATCCCATGGCCGCAGTGTGCTGCAGACCTTGTGCTGAAAGATCAAGCAAGACACCGGGAGATGCCGTTGCGCCCTGGCCTCCGTAGCCAGAGACTGCAAAGACGCGCCCACCAACGGTCGCTAGTTGAGTTGACGGATCAGCCAAAGGCAACGTTGGGATCGCCTCCGACACGGTTATTAGAGCTATGTCGTAGTCTTCGTCCCAGGCCCAAAGGTTTGCGGTGATCTCTGTATCACCCTTGGTTAGGACGATGTCGGGGCTTGGCGTAGTAACCGAAGCAGCTACGTTGCTGTAGCTAGTTAGCAAAGCGGTTCCGCCATCTAGTTGGGCCACTGCGAACGCAGCACCCAGTACCTTTTCCCCGGCCTCATTCGACGATGACAACAGATATACAGAGTCGCCAGCGGTCTGAGGCAGCGAAACCACACCGTTCTGATCAGTAACGAACTCCCCTAGCGGAACCAGCTCGCGGCGAATCTGTGTGATTGATTCTGAACGCAACTCATCCAAAGCACCTGAAGCCTCGGTGAACTGGCGGTCGAAGCCGTCCACGAAACGGGCTACCTCTTCTTCGTTCTCGGCCAAGCGGTTGTCGTAGTACGCATAGAAACCCGCACCCGAGAACGCTGCACCAAGCCCGATGCACAACAACATCAACGAGATGCCAATAACCGTTCGAGGAAGAATCCGGTGGCGGACCTTAAGCCGACCTGGAGCCAACGGTAGAAACCCTTGGCGCTCAAGTCGACGTGACCTTGCATAGTCGGTCACCTTCGTCGAGACGTTGCTTGCCAGCTTTGCGACGAACAGCTCGCGCTTTGGTTTGGGAGAGTCAACAGAAGACACCACGGTCACTTCAGAATCATCGTCGTTGCGACGGTGGGAAGGCTTTGGCGCTGGCTTTGTAATAGCTGTCATTGGTCTTCTCCTTCAGACCCCGATGGAGTGTCGGGACTGGAAGCGGGTTCAGTTGTCGGGGTTTCGGTAGTTGGAGGCTTTGAAGGTTCAGGGCCAGATGTTGGAGACTCAGTAGTGTCCGGGTCGTCCGGGTCGTCCTTGGGCGGGGACGAGGTAGTCGGAGCATCTGGATCGGTTGGATCGACCGGCGGAACTGCTGGCGGCACAGCAGGAGAGCCGGTGGGAGGGTCAGAGGGCGGTGGAGTGATCGGTGGGGACGAAAGCGGTGGGCTAGGAAGCAGCTCTACCTCGCATGGCCCGCCACAGTCGCTAGGAAGCTGTCCTCGACGATTGCGGTCGCCGATTAGGGTTTGATCTTGGCGACGGCCCACAATCTTGCCGGTCTCAGCATCGATCACAGGTTTGGGTAGCGGCCCCGGCTCAGGAAACTCCGCTGGTGTGACGCCTTGCAGCGCCTTAGTCATGATTCGCGAGAACGCCATTGCTGGGTGCGATCCGCCGGTTACTTTGCCGACGCCGTTCACGTTATAGAGCGATGCGCTGCGGTCGGCATGTCCCATCCAGACCGCTGTTGCGAGGTTAGGCGTGAAGCCCACGAACCACGCCGCTCGGTAGGCCTGGGCGGTGCCAGTCTTGCCTGCTACAACATGATCTTCTACTGCGGCACGCTTGCCGGTTCCATCGGTGACAACGACCTGCATCACATCGGCCAGGGTGTCGGCCACTGCTTCGTCCAGCACTCGCTGACCAGCAGGTGCCCGGTTATCAAGAAGGACATTCCCATCGGGTGCTGTCACCAGAGCTATTCCAGTTGGCTTCACTTGGACGCCACGGTTTGCAAAGGTGCCATAGGCCGACGCCATCTCTAGAGGCGAGGTCTCTGCAACGCCAAGAGAAAAACTGATGCCGTACTTGAAGTCGGGGTCTACTCGGGAGAGACCCAGGCTGCGGGCCATTTCGACGGTGGCTGGCACAGTGACGTCGTTGATGAGGTTCGCAAAAAGAGTGTTAACCGAAAGGCGAAGTCCATCTCGAAGCGTCAGGCTGCCTCGACCACGACCGTCGTAGTTGCCAATGACGCAGCTTCCGCCGCAACCGGGTGCCCGCCACTGAGCCGGTGCTCGGTACACCGCATCAGGCCCGATGCCTTGACTAAAGGCAGTCGCCAACACGATCGGCTTAAACGAAGAGCCAGGCTGGAATCCGGTGGAGCCACCAAGGGCGAGATTGACCTGTGAGAACTTGTAGTCTCGACCGCCGACCATGGCAAGAACATGGCCATTGCTGGGGTTAATGGTCGTGGCCGCCATTTCGATTGGATATTCGGTTTCGCCTAAACGCTCCGCTACCGCAGCTTCTGCTTCGCGTTGAAGCGATGGTTCGATCGTGGTCTCGATAGTCAGACCACCTCGGTAAAGCAGATCCTCGCCAAAGGCCTCAAGCATCTCAGACTCGATCCAGTCAACGAAGAATGGGAATTCTGAGCCACCCTTTGCTGGCCGCTTTGCAATAACAGTCTTAGGACTAGCTATCAGGCCGGCTTCGTTGTACTGGCGAATGATCCGGGCAGCATGAGTTTCGTACTCGACCTCGGTGATGTATTCCTCGTCCAACATTGACTGAAGGACAAGTCGGCGGCGAGCCTCAGCGGCCTCGGGGTCGGTGCGAGGCGAAAGCCGAGTTGGGGCCTGAATAAGCCCCGCCAGGGTCGCTGCTTCGGAGATGTCCAGGTCTTCAACCGACTTCCCGAAATAGTTCTGCGAAGCCGCTCCAACTCCATACGCGCCAGCTCCGAAGTAGACGGTCTGGAGGTAGCGGAAGAGAATTTCCTCTTTTGTGATTCGGTTTTCAAGCTCAGTCGCCAGGAGGGCCTCACGGGCCTTGCGTTCTATTGTCCGCTCACCGTCGAGGTAGACGTTCTTGATGTATTGCTGAGTAATGGTCGACCCGCCCTGTTCAACCTCACCAAGCTCGAGGTTAATTCGAGCGGCGCGAGCGATGCCTTCTAGGTCGACACCGTCGTGTTCCCAGAAACGACGGTCCTCGATTGCAACAACTGCGTCTTTCATCACCTGAGGGATCTGGTCCTCGGTGGTTTCAATGGAAACGTCGAAGCCTCGAAAGACACCGATCTCGTCGCCGTTAGCGTCGAGCACGACCGATGGAACGGCTGTCAGCGGTGGACGTTCTTCTGGTAGGTCACCGGGCAGGGGGGCTTTCATCAGCGTTGCAACGCCAACAACGGCGGCAACGGGAGGCACAACAACCGCGGCAAGAACAAACGCCATAACGACGCGCAGCGTGTTTTCAATTAGAGAAGCGAAGCGATGGTTCATTCGTTGGGCTCGCTTTCTGAATCTGGGTCGGTTTCTGAATCTGGGTCGGTTTCTGGCTCAGGAGGGGCGATACATGGCGTGACCGACACGGCATGGCCTGTCTCGTTGATTTGGGCGATCGCCTGTCCGGTGGTTGGGCCTGTACAGCTGAAGCTGAACGTGGCGTAGCCGCGAACGTCAGTGACAGCGGTCGGTGAAGAAGTAAGAACGACCGAGACGCCATCAACTAGCAAGGTCACGTCCAGGCCCGCCGCAGGAACTTGTTGGGTTCGCCCTTCGGCATCGATTATCCGGTTTGCCACAAAGACAATGGCAGTTCCCTGGCCGCCAACAAAGGCCTCACCGAAGGGAACACCCTTCACAATTGGCACGTCGCTTGGTCCAGCTAGGTTCACATTGTGTGATCGGGACTCGCCATCTTGTAAGAAAAAGACCTCTGATCCGGAGGATCCAAACTGACCTGGCACGAACGCTCGCACTCGAAAGCGGCCACCCTGAACATCTTTGACCCGCCAGCGGCCTTCGGCGTTAGTCTGGGTTCGGACTACAGCCGCACCGGCATTGGTAAATCGCTGAATCACAACTTCGGCACCAGGCAGTGGGCCAGCCGGTCCGGTGATCAGGCCCTTGAGCTCAGCTTCACCACCTTGAACCGTCACTTTGGCGGCAGGCGCAGACTCAAGCCCCACGGCTGGAAGTGTCTTATGTCTAGTGTCTGGGACCTCTTCCAGCTGAAACGGCGACGGCCCTGAACTGTCAGCTCTGAAGCTTAAATCAAGCGCCCCGATTGTTAGATCTGCGGGTTCACGGTCGCCGGAGTACGCGTCAACCCAAAACGATCGATTCGCCCACATGGTCATACCAGTGACGACCGTCAACACGGCCAAAGAAGCTTTCAGAACACGCACGACACTCCGGTCGGCCCAAAAGCACGAAAGCTGAGCCTTTCGGCCCAGCTTCCATTAAGACTTATTTAGCTCGGCGAGAGCTAGGGATTTGCCCTATTCGACATCAATGAAGATGCACTCACCCGGGCACTCTTCAGCGGATTCGATTACCCGATCAAGGCCGCCGTCAGGGACGCGGGCCATACCTTCGGCGCCTGCTGGATGAGCCGTTCCATCGAAGAGTTTTTCTTCCCCGAAGTTAGCGGTGTCTTCCTTGACGTAATACAGACCATCGTCCATACCGAAGAACACATCCGGTGCGATTTCGGCACACAGGCCGTCTCCAGTGCAGAGATCTTGGTCTATCCAAACCTTGACCATTTTGGCAATTACCTTCCTTTTGATCTGAGTGGTTCCCCTTCGGAACTACGCAGACAAATATGAGACTAAGTCTCCTATTGCGTGCTCAGTATACCGGTTTCGCCCTGTTGAGAGCGATTCTGATGCCTGGCTGGTTCGTTCACCTAGTTGATCCCGCTAGCGTCAACAATTAGTGACAGTCTCCAGTTTTCCAGCTCTATACGCCCAGTCTCGACGCTTCACTACCGGAGCCCCTAGAACTTTCAAGGTCCGCGCTGACGGTTCAGAAGTTTTGTTCCTCCGAAGCCAAGGAGAATTAGACCCCGTTCTTTGTTTGTGGGCTACCGATACCGCTACTGGAAGCGAGCGTCTAGTCGTTGACCCTTCAGCGCTGGCAACGGGCACAGAAGAGATCCCCGCTGCGGAGTTAGCCCGGCGAGAGAGAGCGCGCGAATCCGCTAACGGGATCGTCAGCTACAGCATGTCCACCGACGGCAACCAGGTCTGCTTTGCCCTTGGCGGCTCACTAGTAATTGCCGACGTTGACACCGGCGTCACGGTCATGGCTGACACCGGGGACGCCGTGTTTGATCCCCGCTTTTCTCCCGATGGTTCATCGATTGCCTATGTCAGTGGCCAAAGCCTCAGGGCTTTCATTTTGGGAGGCGACGGTGATTGCCTACTTGCAGGGCCCGAAGCTGACGTTGTTGGCTCAGGCGATCCGAACCACCAGAGCTGGGGCTCTGCTGAATTTGTAGCTGCCGAAGAGATGGGTCGCAGTCGCGGTTACTGGTGGGCTCCTGACTCAAACTCACTTCTTGTGGCCATGGTGGACGTCTCCACCGTAGATTCTTGGTGGATATCGGATCCTGCCCATCCTCACAAGGGAGCCAACGAGGTTCGCTATCCAGCGGCAGGAACAAACAACGCTCTAGTTCAGCTGTGGCATATTGACGGCCCGAACCGCAGCCGCGAATCAGTGGCTCCACGAGCTCCAATAAAGATTGACTGGGACCAGGGCGGCAAATACGAGTACCTGGCCGACGTGGTCTGGAGTGACGGCGAAGAAACAGCGCCTCTTGTCGTCCGGCAAACCAGAGATCAACGCACCACTTCAATAGCGACCATAGACCTCGCATCTGGCCTGGTGACCGATCGACACACAATCACAAATGATGTCTGGGTCGAGTTGATCCCAGGCTCCCCGACCGTGCACGGGCTGGGCCTCCTAACCGTCGAAGACCTAAACGAAACTGATCAGCGAGCACTGTGCCTAGACGGCGCCGCATTAACCGATAGCTCACTTCAAGTCCGCGCCATTGTGGGAATCAGCGCAAACGTGGTCACCTTTACTGCATCACCTGAACCGACCGAAGTCCACATCTATTCACTAGATCTCGAGACCAAACATCAAGAGCAACTCACTAGCGAGCCTGGGGTTCACAACGGCTCTATGTCAGGCTCGAAGTTGGTCATCAGCTCTGCAACTCCAACAACGCCAGGCACCGTTACTCGAGTTGACGAACAGACAATAGTCAGCCTGGCTACCAAACCGCCTATGGCCGCCAACCCGGAGTTCTTCGAGTTTGGGCCAAGGAAGCTGGCTACGGCGGTATTTCTGCCATCTGACCACGACGGCACAACACTCCTGCCGGTGTTGCTTGATCCTTATGGAGGGCCGCACGCACAACGGGTGCTCAAGAGCCACAATCCGCATCTGGTTTCGCGTTGGTTCGCCGAGCAAGGCTTCGCTGTGTTGGTCACCGATGGCCGAGGAACTCCCGGTCGTGGGCCGCTGTTCGAACGCGAGGTCTGGGGAGACCTAGCTGCGCCGGTGCTTGAAGACCAGCTTGATGCGCTCGACGCTGCGGAGGATCACTTTGGGTTCTTGGATCTTCAACGCGTAGGGATTCGCGGCTGGTCCTTCGGTGGCTACTTGGCGGCTCTCGCCGCGCTTCGGGCCCCCGAACGGATTCACGCAGCGATAGCGGGCGCTCCCGTGACCACCTGGCGGCTGTATGACACCCACTACACCGAACGCTACTTAGGTCACCCCGACACATACCCCAATCACTATGAGCAAACAGATCTGATTGCCGAAGCGGACAAACTCAATCGCCCGTTGCTTTTGATACACGGGCTCGCAGATGACAACGTGGTAGCGGCTCATACGCTCCAGTTGTCTACGGCGTTGCTGGTTGCAGGACGGGCCCACCAGGTGTTGCCACTATCGGGAGTGACTCACATGACACCACAAGTTGCAGTTGCGGAAAATCTGCTTGAGCTTCAACTGACGTTCCTCAGAGAGCTTCTGGGATGAACGACCCGCTCGCACAGCTAACTCCATCGCTCGATCAACTTGGATGGAACGACGACCTGGATAGTTGGGCCAAGACAGTCCCCGATTCAGACGGTTTTGGCCGAATTGCCAGAACTAGCCGAGGCTATTGTCTTGTCTTCACCGGAGCCGAGGCAGTGCTTGTTGCGTCCAGCTCGGTCAGGACCGACACCGGATTAGCTCCGGCCACAGGTGACTATGTGACCTACGGTGATACCGAGGACGGGTCGGGCCCGGCAATCACCGCAATCGCCGAGCGCAGAACCTCGCTGTCGCGCCGCGCTCCGGGACGCGTACCGGGGCCCCAAGTATTAGCCGCCAACGTCGACGATGTGTTTGTGATGCACGGTCTAGACCGACCCATTAACTTGCGACGGTTGGAGCGCCAGTTAGTAATTGCCTGGGAAAGCGGGGCAACACCGTTTGTCCTACTCACCAAGGCCGATGAGGTTCGCAACCCCGAAGAAGCGGTCGATTCGATTGCCCGTATTTCCCCTGGCGTTGACGTGATTGCGATCTCAACTGTGTCGGGAAAGAACCTCGATCGAGTGGCTGAGCGGTTTACCGGCACACGAGCAGTCGCCTTGATCGGCCTGAGCGGCATTGGTAAATCGACATTGGTAAACGAATTGTCTGATGGTTTAGTCCAACGCACTGCCGAAGTGCGAGCAGTTGACCGCCGAGGGCGTCACACCACCGTGACCCGAGACTTGGTGCCGCTGCCTAACGGAGGAGTGGTTGTAGACACTCCCGGAATCCGAGAAATCGGTTTGTGGCAAGCCTATGACGGGCTTGACAAGTCTTTCCCTGAACTTGCTGAAGCAGTCAGGCTGTGCCGATTTGCCGATTGTGGTCATCAGCAAGAACCAGGATGCGCGGTAAAGGCTGGGCTGTCCGAAGGCACCATCGCCGAACGCAGGCTGATTCATTGGAACGAACTTCACGCCGAGCTTGAACTTCAAGAAACCCAACTCGAAGAATATGACCGGCGGTCTGAGAGCCGAACTAAAGCCGAGCTCAACAAGAAGGAATCCAACGAACGTCGATCGAAGTCAATGACGAACTCAAAACGGAGCTCCAGCGCCAAACGCCGCCGCTCATGAGTCCCCGTCTGGCGAGCCCACATAGGGCATAATTTCTTGCAGACTTGCGGGAGACTTTTTGATGATTCGTAAAGCCATATTTGCCGTTGGCGCTGCTGCCATTGTGCTGTCGGCGTGTGGTCGGTCGGCTCCCAGTGCCGAAGCTGAGAACCCGACTACTAGCGCAGCTTCCTCCACTACCACGATCGCAACAGTCACCACTCAGCCGACCACAACAGTTGAACGCTTCACGGGCAGCGAGGAAACATACATCGTCGCCGAGGGTGACGCTTTCTCCTTGATCGCTAGCAAGTTCGACGTAAGCGCTGAGAAGCTTGCCGAGTTCAATGACATCGCTGATCCAAACCTCATCCGGGTTGGCCAAACCATCTACCTGCCGCCCGGCTCAGACTCTGTCGTGGTTACAACCGTGCCGCCAGTTCCAGAAACGACTGAGGCCACCGTTCCGCCCGAGACCGAAGCAACATTCGCAACAGCGCCGGCGGAAGACTCATAACAGTCTCCAAAGTTGACGTGCTTGTCGTCGGCGGTGGCATCGTCGGCCTTGCAGCGGCCTATCGCCTTAGCGAACGCCAACCCGAAACCTCGATCGCAGTGCTCGAGAAGGACCCGGTCCTAGCCGGACACCAAACTGGCCATAACTCCGGTGTGCTCCATTCGGGCATCTACTACAAGCCCGGAAGCTTGAAGGCCCAAACCAGCACTCAGGGTCGTCAACAAATGGTCGATTTTTGCGAGGCGAACGAGATTGCCTATGACGTGTGCGGCAAAGTCATCGTCGCCAACGCGGATATCGACCTGCCCCGGCTAGACGTCTTGGCCCAGCGAGCCGAGGCCAACGGTGTTGAGGCCCGACGCATCACCAAGGAGGAACTTGGTGAGCTAGAGCCACACGCGGCCGGTATCGCCGGTCTGCACGTTCCGGCCGCCGGCATCACCGACTACACCCAGGTCTGCATGAAGATGGCACAAACGTTGACGGGTTGTGGCGCTCAAATTCTGACCAACGCGCTGGTGGCAAGCATCCGTGAGGGCTCTAACTCGGTTCGGGTCTCCTCCCGCGCGGGCGACTTCGAAGCTGGGCTAGTTGTCACTTGTGGTGGACTGCAAAGCGATCGACTTGCCTTACAGACCGCTCCTGACACTCAGGAACGCATCATTCCATTCCGAGGCGAGTACTTCGAACTGGCTGAACAACGCCGGTACCTCGTGAAGAACCTCATCTACCCGGTTCCTGACCCCGACTTCCCGTTCTTGGGAGTACACCTGACCAGGATGATCGACGGATCAATTCATGCCGGACCCAACGCTGTCTTGGCACTAGCAAGAGAGGGCTATACGTGGGGAGACGTAGACCTCAAAGACCTCAGTGAGGTTCTACGAAACCCTGGTTGGTGGAGACTGGCCAAGAACTACTGGAAGACCGGCCTTGGTGAGTACCACCGATCGCTTTCCAAGAAAGCCTTTGTCAAGGCGCTTCAAGTCTTGGTGCCTGAAGTTCAGGTTGAAGATCTAGTTCCCTCCCCCGCTGGGGTTCGCGCTCAAGCAGTTAGCCGAGAGGGAAAACTATTGGATGATTTTGTTTGGTCCGAAACTGATCGGGTCCTGAACGTGCTGAATGCTCCATCACCGGCGGCTACAGCTTCCCTCGCCATCGGCACACAAATTGTGGACCGTCTTTTAGCGCATAAGTCCTAAGCCGCTGGCGTTGACCACGGCCCCAAACGCCGTCTTCCACCCCGACGGATCAACCCCGAGGTTTCTAAGCCGCTGCTCGGCTTCTTCGACCGATCCATGGCCCATCAGAGCCGCCGCCAATCCAAACAACAGTGGGCTTAGACGATCGTCAGTGCCCTTAAGCAGTTCCCACTGTTGGGAAATGGTCTGATCTCGTTCACTCCGTTGGCCCAGCTGGTGCTGGGCCCCAGCGCGGGCGATCAGTGCTTTCGCCTGGTCGAGATAAGTCGACCGGCCGGCTAGAACGGCGTCCGAGCGTTCGAACGCCAATTGGGTGTCACCCTGCGCGGCGGCCACCAAAGCCGCTACCGACAGCTCATACATTCGGGTGGAGTCGTCACGCCCGGTATCGGCAAGCGACAACTGCGCAGCCGCTTCATCAACCGAGCCACGTTGCAGAAACGCCAGCGCCAAAGAGGTAAACAGCTCGGTACTACCGATTGAGCTGGTATCGCCCTGACTTGCCTTGTACCTGGCCGCCCAGCGGATCGCACGCTCGGCCTCGCCGGCGCGAGCCGCTGATGCGCAATTGGAGACCACCGCATACCGGCGGCCCTGTTCATCTCCAGCTTTGTCGGCCAAGCCGAAGGCCTGCTCCAGCGCTCCAGTTCCTTCAGCTATACGGCCTCGAGAAACAAGAGCACGACCCTCGAGGGCCCGGGCCTGAACCGCAAGACTGAAGTCTTCGGCTTCATGAGCTGCCTCTTGGGCGAGACGCGCATACTCCCAAGCCCGCGTGGCCTGACCAGTCCAGAGTTCGATCGAGCACTTTAAGTTCAGGGTGACGCCTTCGGCCCAGGGGTCACCACGGCGCCGCGCCTCGGGGATTAGCTCATCCACCATCTCGCGAGCTTCTTCGTAGAACCCATCATGGAACAACACCCAGGCCTGAAGACCTCGCGTCCACGTCAGGCCGCCGTTGTCGTCCAATTCGGTGAAGACCGCCAACGCCGGCTCCAACAGCTCAGTCGCTTTTGTTACCTGACCCAACCGGAACGCCTGCCACGCCAATGCTTGGATTGCCCACGCCTCGCCTCGACGGTCTTGGGCCTCAACAGCGACTGCGCGGGAGGCCTCGAACGCCTGCCGAGCCAATTCTTCATCGGCCCGGAACATTTCAGTTATGCCGAGAAGTCTTAGGGCGAGCGACCGATCGGCAGGACGATCCAATAGTTCAAGCTTCGCCGAAGCCTGACGCAGGTTTGCAGCAGCGTTGGCTAGATCTCCGGCCTTGCGATCTACATCACCTTCTACCAGTAGGGCCCTGGCCGCCAGGACTGGATCGTGATCAAGCATGGTTTCAAGCCGAGCCAGGTCTGAACGGGCGCCAGCCACGTCATGCACTTCGGTTCGCGCCCGGGCCCGGCCAAAGATGAACTTCGCTTTGGTGGGTTCATCAGCAGCGAGGTTTGCCCCCGCATCGAACCACGATTCAGCAGTTGCGGGCTCGGATTGAAGCGCCCGTTCTCCAGCTTGTTCTAGCCAGTCGAGGGCCTTGGCCGTAACCGTGGCAAGATCGATCCCCGGCACTCCTGCAAGCTCGGCAGCCAGAACCGCTGCCCACCGATAATGATCGGCAATAGCAACCAAGATCGTGTTCCGCGGCCGCTCGTCCTGGGCGTAGTTCTCTTCGAGATACTTCGCAATCTGATTGTGGCGTTGGGCTCTGACCGTTTTGGTGAGGGTCCCGTATGCAACGTCGCGAACCAAGTCAGACCGGAACTGATATCGAGATCCGCTGATCTCAATGAGATCCGCCGCGACCAACCTTGCAAGTACGCCCTGAAAGTTCTTCTCCTGGCGGGCGTCAGCCATGAACTTGAGCCCGATTACCGGTCCGGTCCGGCCCCGCACAGCGGCATCTTCAAGAACGGAACGTTCTGCCGGCGCCAAGGCGTCCAGGCGGGCGGCGACCGTGCCTCGAAGCGTCGTGGGCAAGCTTGAGAGTTGGCCCTTTGAGGCCTTCTGAACTGGTGAAAGCCCCTCAGCCCCGGAGCCAACTAGCGCTGCCAACTCCTCCAGATAGAACGGGTTTCCACCGCTGCGGCGGACCAGTTCAGCCGATGACTCATCGTCGAGATCAACCCCGAGATGGCCCAGCATCGCCCGGCCGGCCTCGCTGTCAAGTGGACCCAGTTGGATTACTAGCGAACCGTGAGTTCCTCCGCTGGGCAGATTCAAAGTGTCGCGTGCGGTAAGCATCACGAACAGCGGACGTCGGGCCAGCTCCGCCATTACATGATCAAGCAGTGCCCAAACCGGTTCAGCAGCCCAGTGGCTATCTGAAACCGAGATTACGACGGCCGACTCTTCCAGTAACGACTCAAGAATCGCAGTTACCGCAAGCAGAATTTCTGACCGATTTCGAAGCCGATCTTGGCCTCGAAGCGAAGTCTCATATCCCAGGACGTGAAGCAAGGTCTCAACCCGGCGCTCCCGGCCAGCCTTGTCTAACTTCGGATCAAGCTCCCCGACTCGGAAGGTCATGACGTCACGGGCGACATCGGGCGGAACGTCGATCTCTAGCTGAAGGCCATGACGCACGAGGTCAGCAACTGGTGACCAGACATTGGCCTCGCCATAGGGAACACAGCGGCCTTCGAGAACCGTCGCATCATAGATTTGGGTAATGGTTCTAGAGGCCTCTTCGACCACTCTAGTTTTACCCATTCCAGCGGCACCAACAACAACTGCGAGCTGGGCACGAGATTGGTCAAAGGCCATCCGGGCCTGGGCGGTAAGGAGTTCCAGTTCATGCTCACGGCCAACAAACTCACCAACCCGAATGCGACGCTCGCCTGGGGATCGGTTGGCACTAAGCGCAACGAATGCTTCGATTGTGCCGACTCGGCCCTTGGTGGAAATTTCGCCTGCCGCCAGATAGCTGATTACGTCGCCCGTGGCGGCAACTGTGTCCGGTCCGACCCAGACTTGACCTGGAGATGCGATTGACTGAATCCGCGAACCGAGGTTCATGACATCGCCCATCGCGGTGTAGTCACCGCCGGCAGTCGAAGTGCCGACCAACACCTCACCGGTGTTGATTCCAATACGGATCTGAATCGGGATACCAGCGCTCGTTGCCACCGACTCCATCGATTGTTGCATCTGAAGGCCGGCTCTGACTGCGCGTTCAGCGTCATCTTCGTGGGCAACCGGAGCACCAAACAAAGCAATGATCTCATCGCCAAGAATCTTGTCAACGACGCCGCCGTGGTTAGTAATATCTGACGCAAGGGTTTGGAACGTGTCATCCATCAGATGCTTGACCTTTTCAGGGTCCATCTCTTGGGCAAGGCCGGTAAAGCCCACAACGTCGGCAAACAACACTGTGACTACGCGTCGCTCCTCATCAGTATCAGACTGCGGGGTGCCACAATTTGGGCAAAACCGAGCGTGAGCGGGCACCGCGGCGCCACAAGAGGAACAGAACATCAAATCACTACCTTAGAACCCGCGGCGAGGGGGTGTGGGCAGGTTATGGAGTTAGTTGCGTGGTTGGCTCCCATAGTGACAAATGCCCTCGTAGGTAGTTTTCCCCCTCTCCCCTTATCGGTACTAGCGTGGTCTTTATGACAATGACTCCACCCGCACCACCAAGCGCCAACAGTCAGCGAATAGCCGCAGCTAGAGCGCAAAATGCTGTAAAAATCTATGGCAGTGGCGACACAGAAGTAACTGCCCTTCGTAACGTGTCGGTTGACTTCGAGGCGGGCAAGTTCACCGCAATCATGGGCCCCTCTGGTTCGGGCAAGTCAACACTTATGCATTGCATGGCCGGCCTCGACCGCCTCAGTAGCGGCGAAGCCTTTGTTGGCACAACCCCACTGTCGAGCCTGAACGACAAACAGCTCACGATGATGCGCCGCGAGCAGGTCGGGTTCATCTTCCAGTCTTTCAACCTTGTCCCGACGCTTAACGTGAGAGAGAACGTCACCTTGCCAATGGATCTTGGCAAGGGTGGCCTTGACGACGCGTGGATTGATGAAGTCATTCGGACGGTAGGACTGGCCGACCGCGTCGCTCATCGACCGAACGAACTTTCCGGCGGCCAGCAGCAACGTGTCGCTGTTGCTCGAGCGCTTGCAAGCCGACCCGACATTGTCTTTGGCGACGAACCTACGGGAAACCTTGATTCCAAGACTTCGTCGGACATTCTCAGCTTCATGCAGCGAGCGGTACGTGAACTAGGCCAGACCATCGTGATGGTTACCCACGATCCAAGGTCGGCTTCATATTCAGACCGAGTCTTGTTCCTCGCCGATGGGGAGATTGTGCATGAAATGCAGAATCCAACCACAGAACTGGTTTATGACACCATCAAGAGCCTAGGAGACTGAGCAATGCTCAAACTGGTCCTTAGAGGTATTCGGGCCAACCTTGGCCGACTGTTCATGACGCTGATCTCAGTTGTTCTGGGAGTCTCGGCGGTGTCAGGTTCATTCATATTGGCCGACAGCCTTCGGGCGGTCTTCAACGGCATCAGCGAAGACGCTTTTGCCGGCGTCGACGCGCAGGTTCGAGCACTCGAGCCCGAGCTCAGTTCATCGGACCTGACCGTTCTGCGCTTCGACGATGACCTGATCGATGAGATCTCCGAGCTTGACGGCGTGAACTACGCCGAAGGCGGACTCTTCGCGTTCGAGCAGGTGTATTCGATCGACAGCGACGGCGAGATCGTGCGGCCACAAGGTCCACCCGTGTTCACCGCATCCTGGGGCGGCGACAGCCCAGTTTCCAGCTTTACCCTCCTTGAAGGATCCGCGCCTACCGGTCAACAGGTTGCCCTCGACAAAGCTCAGACTGACTCCGGCGGATTCGAGCTAGGTCAAATGGTGACTCTGTCGCTGCCAAGTGGCGAACCCGGGCAATTCGAGCTGTCTGGAATCATCGACTTCGGAGAAGGTGGAACCGGCGGCGCTTACTTCATTCTCTTTGACCTTCCGACGGTTCAAAGCATCTTGGGGGCCGAGGGGGAGGTCGATTCCATCGTGGTCAACGCTGATGGCGGGCTTGCCAGCGAAGCCCTTCTAGACAGCATCGCTACGCTGTTACCAGAGGGCTTAGAAGTAGTTTCTGGCGAGGCCGTAATCGATGAATCACAAGAAGATTTTGGATCATTCATCAGCGTTTTCGGCAACATCTTGCTGGGCTTTGCCGGTGTCATCCTCTTTGTCTCGACATTCATCATCCGCAACACTTTTGCGATTCTGGTTGGTCAAAGAACCAAGCAACTTGGTTTGCTTCGTTCGATCGGGGCAAGTGCAGGCCAGATCCGACGAATGGTTTTGTCAGAAGCGGTGGTCATTGGTCTTCTGGCGTCTGCTCTGGGCCTCGTAGGTGGCCTCGGAATTGCGTCGCTGCTTAAGCTGCTGTTCAGCCAAGGTGGCGGAGGCTTCCCAGAGGGTCCAACCGAAATCAGGATTCGCACAATCGTCGTTGTTCTCCTAGTTGGACTTGGCGTAACTGTTGGATCGGCGCTACTTCCAGCAATGAGAGCGGCAAAGGTTTCACCTCTTGAAGCAATTCGAGACGGTGGGAAGACCGGCCGAACCAACAAGTTCAGGCTGATCGCAGGCGCAGCTGTTCTGCTTCCAGGACTGGCACTGTTGTTTACAGGCATGTTCGGATCGGTGGACTCGCTTTCGCTAAGGCTCACTTGTCTTGGCCTTGGTGCTGCGCTGACCTTCATCGGAGTGGCGATGTTAAGCGGCCTGTTTGCCGGCATCGTCTCATACAAGATCGGCGCGCCGGCCGAGCAAGTTTCTGGGATTACAGGCCGGTTAGGTCGTGAGAACGCTGCCCGCAACCCGGAGCGAACTGCGGCCACAGCCTCTGCTTTGATGATCGGCTTGGCGCTAATTACAGGCGTGTCGGTTCTAGCTGCTTCGCTGCTGCGCAGTTTCGATGCGCTGCTTGAGGATTCGATCACGGCCGATCTGTTCATCTTCGAAGAGAACCAGGGCTTGCCTTTCTCTCCCGTTTTGATCGAGCAATTGGACGCGCTTCCTGAAACAGACCTGGTTGCTGGCTACACGACGGTTCGAGCCTTGGTCGCTGGCGAGCAAGAAACCTTCACCGCCTTCAATACCGAGGTCGGCGACCAGGTGGTTTCATTCAACGTGGTCGAAGGAATCGCTGCCATCGGTGAGGACGCAGTCGCGGTTTCAGAACCCGAAGCCGAGCTGCGAGGCCTGTCAATTGGCGACTCGGTCGCTATCGAAATGGAAGATGGATTTCAGACCGACCTCACCGTAGAAGGCATCTTTGAAGAGAACGGTGTGATCGATTCCGACTGGATCATGAGCATCGACTTCGCCGAGCCGCACGCCAATATTGCGGGCATCGACTACGCGGGCATGACCTATGCCGAAGGTGTCAGCCCCGAAGCTGGCCGGGCTGCAGTAGACGGTCTGCTAAGAGCGTTCCCGCAGCTGTCCAGCCAAGACAACAGTGATTTCAAGGAGACGTTTACAAGCCAGATCAACTCATTGCAGTTATTGGTGAACGGCCTGTTGGCGCTTTGTTTGATCATTGCGTTCTTCGGCATCGTCAACACCATGGCACTGTCGGTTCTCGAACGCACTAGAGAGATTGGCCTGATGCGAGCGGTTGGCATGACTCGAGATCAGCTGAAACGCACCATTCGTTGGGAAGCAATCATTGTCAGCCTGTTCGGATCGTTCCTTGGAGTTGCCCTGGGTCTGCTACTTGGATGGGCCGGCGTCATAGCGATACCGGACAACGTGATTTCTAAGATCGGCATCCCCTGGGTTCAGCTAGCCGTCTTCTTGATTGGCGGCGGCGTACTTGGTGTGATTGCTGCGTTCTTCCCAGCGGCCAGGGCCGCGAAGATGAACGTTCTGGACGCAATCGCCTCCGACTAACCCCGCTCGGGTGCCAGCCCCTTCCCCCACTCCTAGCCCGTCCCCCACTTCTAGCCCCTCCCCAAATTTCTGCCCCAGGTGACAATTAGTGTCACGACCAGCTGACAGAACGCAAAATTGTCACCTCCAGCAGACATTTGGCTGCAGGGCCGCAGTGATGGCAATCGCTGCTGCGTGGGCTGGCGTCCTATTCGTGCAACTAGCCACCTAGGGCCAGATCGAACACTTGCGCTTGTTACCGAACCAAATGTCAGCTGTAGGTGACAATTGGGCCATATGTCAGCTGGGGGTGACACCAATTGTCACCCCCAGCAGAAATTTGGGGAAGGTTGTCGGGGGAAGGGGGATGTGGGTCGGGGCAGGTTCTGAGGTTGAGGGCCGCCGTTGGGTTAGGGAAGGGTTAGCGGCGCAGGGTTGGGCCTTTGTAGCCGGCGGAGAAGCCACCCGACAGCAGAAGGTCCCTCAACTCGGGGGCTTCGGCCGGCGGCTTGCCATCGATCTTTTGGATCTCGATTGACTTGACCTGGCGCGTCACCTTTACGAGGCCAGCTAGGGCCTCCACCCACGACGTATCGTCGACGGCTCCCTCAAACAGAGTCAAGGACTTTCCACCACGTTCCAAAAACGCCAGCGGCTTGCCGTCGACCAACACCACATAGGCCCCAGCGGAGCGAGACGGCCGACCTTCACTTTCGGGCCACCCCAACGCAGCGCCATAGGGCTGGGCCGGGTCAGTGGCGGCCAATACAATCGGCGTGACTTCAGCAGCCGCAGCCGCAGATCCGGTCTCAGCTTGAGTTTGGTCACGTTTACGTTCGTCCCGCAGCCGATCCACTGCGCCCGGCAAGGCGAACTGTGCCGCGCCTAAGCCTGAGACGAAGTAGCCGCGCCGAACCTGACCGCGCTCTTCCAGCGCCTTCAAAACTGGATAGACACCAGCGAATCCGCCTTCGGCCCCTTCAGCCAATGCCATCTCGCGGGTTAACACGCCGTAGCGCTCCAACAACTGAAGTGCCCGAGACGTGGCAGATTCGGTTGGAGTGACTGCTGGCTGCTTCAACGGCCCAACCAAGGACCATCGACCGGTCGCGGCAGGCGGGCCAAGGCGACTTATCGAGCGAAGATTCGGCCGACGACGGGCTCGGCCTCGGCTGGTCGCCTTCTTAGGAGTGGCACCGCTAACCAAAGCCCGCAACGGAGTAAGCGAATCGTTCGTGACTTCTCCGGCCCAGACCAAGTCCCATAGCGCCATCAAAACCGCCTGCTCTGTAGCCACCTGGCCCGCGTCTTTCACCGCAATCAGGATGTCGCTCCAAAAAACTGCGCCCCGAGCCCCAAGACACCCTCGGATAACATCGTGCAGCTCATCTTCGGGCGGATCGTTGACCTCGGGCAACAGAAGAGGCGCCTGGTCTCGCCAGACCAAGCGGATGCGGCCGTCGGTTGTTCCCAGAGAACCAGCTCCGGTCCAAACGAGTTCGCCCGCACTCAAGAGGGTGTCGAGATCGGCGGGGGAGTAATAGCGAAGCCGAGCCGGAAGGATGTCTGACTCAAGCGTCGAGGCTGGAAGCGAAGCGCCTTGCAGCGACGTAAGTACCTCGGCCAGCCCATCAACGCCTCGATAGTTCGAGTCGATGTGCTGCCACTCGGTCAGGAAACGGGCCAGCACGTCTTGTTCGACCGGTTCTACTTCACTACGAAGGGCCGCCAACGAGCGGCGCCGAAGAACCCGCAGGACGTCGTCGTGACACCACTCTCGCTCGGTGCCGTCGGGGCGGAACTCGCCTCGAACAACCCGCCCTTGTCGTTCAAGTTCACTTAGACCCTGAATGACTCGCTCATTATCAAGGCCAAGCCGCTCCCCCGCTTCAGCGGTTGTGAAAGGACCGTGCGTGCGGGCGTAGCTGCTTAACAAGTCACCAAGCGGGTCCATGACTGAATCAGTGAAGGCCATCGGAAGCCCGGGTGGAAGCGCGACGCCAAGCGCGTCTCGCAATCGGGATGCGTCCTCGGCCGCAGCAACACGAGCCTCGCCCGCTACCACTACCGAGATGACTCGGCGTTCTTCCAACAATTGAGCAACAGCAATCTCGGCGTTCAAACCGTCGACTCTGGCTTCGATCTCAAGCATTGATAGTGGCCCGAGCCATCGCATCAGGTCTTCGACTGCGTCAACAGTTTTGGCCCGCCAACCTTCGGCCGTTCTCTGAAGTTCGGAGTTCAGCTTTTCAAGAACTTCGGGATCAAGAAGCTCTCGAAGCTCTTCCGCACCCAGCAAGTCACGAAGCAAGTCGCGGTCAAGCGATAGGGCTGCCGCACGCCGTTCGGCCAAGGGGGCATCGCCGGCGTACATGTATTGGGCAATCCAGCCGAACAACAGACTCGAAGCCATAGGTGAGGCCTTGTCGGTATCAACCGACGTGACTTTCACCTTGCGACTTCGCAAGTCGGTCAAGACTTGCCGCAACGCCGGCACGTCGAAGACGTCATTGACACACTCACGTGTTGCTTCCAACAACATTGGGAAGCTGGGATACTTGGCAGCAACAGTCAGCAGGTCGGCGGCCTTTTGGCGCTGTTGCCAAAGAGGGGTGCGTTGACCGGGTCTACGACGGGGCAAAAGCAAAGCACGGGCCGAACACTCCCGGAACCGAGAGGCAAACATTGCAGTGTTGGGCAACTGTGTAATCAGCAGTTCATCAAGATCGTCGGGATCGATCAGCAACTCATCCACCGGTAGCCGATCAACGGCTTCGGGAAGCCGGATGACGATGCCGTCATCACTCCACATCAGCTCTACCTCCCAACCCCATTGCTCGGTCAGTCGATGCTGGAGAGCCATTCCCCAAGGGGCGTGAACTTGGGCCCCGAATGGGCTTAGAACACAGATCCGCCAGTCACCAATCTCGTCGCGAAAGCGCTCGACCACGATGTTGCGATCGGTCGGAAGAGCGATTGTTACCTCTTTTTGTTCGGCCAAGTATTGCAACAAGTTTGACGAGGCCATCTCGTCGAGGCCATGTCGCTCCCGCAAACGTTTGTCGGCCTTGTTGTGGTCCATGCCGGAGATTTCACGGACGAATTGGCCAATTGCCCGACCAAGCTCAAGCGGACGTCCGGGCCCGTCGCCGTGCCAGAAAGGCATCTTCCCACGCTGACCGGGGGCGGGCGTAACGATGACGCGTTCGTGGGTGATCTCTTGGATACGCCAGGTGCTGGCTCCAAGCAGGAAGGTCTCGCCTGCTCGTGACTCATACACCATCTCTTCATCAAGCTCGCCGACGCGCGCTCCGTCAGGCAAGAACACCCCGTACAGGCCACGGTCAGGAATGGTCCCACCTGAAGTAACGGCTAGCCGTTGGGCACCGGGACGGCCACGAACCTTGCCTTCCACTCGGTCCCAGATGATCCGGGGCCGAAGCTCGGCAAACTCATCGGACGGGTATCGACCCGACAACAGATCAAGGACGGCATTGAATCCGTCGTCAGACAGCTCGGTGAAGTTGGCTGAGCCCCTCATCATGTTGAGCAACTCCTCAACATCCCAGTCATCAAGAGCGCATGCAGCAACGATCTGCTGAGCCAGCACATCCAAAGGGTTACGAGGGTAACGAGTCTCCTCGATGAGCCCGGTCATCATCCGGTCGACAACAACTGCCGCCTCAACAAGATCCGAGCGATGCTTGGGGAAGAACTTGCCAACGCTTGGCGCGCCAACTTGGTGACCCGCACGACCAATACGTTGCAGACCACGACTTACTGCGCCCGGACTTTCAACCTGAACAACTAGGTCAACTGCGCCCATATCGATTCCAAGCTCAAGCGAGCTTGTAGCGACCAGGCCCTTAAGCGTTCCCCGCTTCAGCTGGTCTTCAATGATTAGGCGCTGCTCGCGGCTTAGAGATCCGTGGTGGGCCTTCACCAGCTCTTCGCCAGGTGCCGGCGGGCGCCCTTCGGCCTCAGCCGACCGGTTCTCGCCCTCTACCGCCAGCTCATTAAGTCTGGTTGCCAGTCGTTCTGATAGTCGGCGAGCGTTGACAAAGATGATTGTTGACCGGTGCTCTTGGACCAGATCCAACAAACGGGGGTGCATGGATGGCCATATGCTGGCGCGCTCAGGTCCTCCCGAATCGGGATTGGCGGCCGGATCATTCGGCAACAGCTCACCCAAACGGCCCATGTCGGGGACGGGAACGATCACCTCAACGTCCAAGGTCTTGGAGATTCCGGCGTCAACTATCTTTACCGGCCGAGGCTTCGTCGTCTTGGCTGTGACGTCATATCCACCGAGAAAGCGAGCAATTTCTTCGAGGGGCCTCTGAGTCGCCGACAAGCCAATGCGCTGGGCAGGCTTGTGGGTGAGCTTGTCTAGTCGCTCCAAACTGACTGCCATGTGAGCCCCACGCTTAGTTGCGGCCAAGGCATGGATCTCATCAATGATGACGGTCTCGACCGAGGCAAGCGTCTCGCGAACCTTCGAGGTGAGCATCAAATATAGGCTCTCCGGGGTGGTAATGAGCAGGTCAGCGGGGTTGCGGGCCATCTTCGCTCGCTCGTCAGCCGGAGTGTCGCCGGTGCGCAGCGCAACCTTGGGCTCATAAAACGGCTTGCCTAGGCGCTCCGCAGCCAGACGAACACCTTGAAGCGGGGCTCTTAGGTTCTTCTCAACATCCACAGCCAGGGCTCGCAACGGGGAAATGTAGAGAATCCGAGTTCGAGCCATTTTGTCTTCTGGCGGTGGCTGCTTGGTCAGCTGATCGAGACCCCAGAAGAAGGCGGTCAAGGTCTTGCCCGAACCAGTCGGGGCGAGAATCAGCGTGTGGTCACCGTTGGCAATAACAGGCCAGCCCTTGACTTGGGGTGGCGTCGGCTTAGGAAACGTGGTGCTGAACCAGGCGGCTGCTGGCTCAGAAAACGCGGCTAGGACCTCGTTCCCGTCATAGCCACTGTCTTCGGAGGGCGCCCGTTTTCCCATCTAACTACGATACCGGCGCGCTATGACACTCAATATTCTGCTTGGGTTAGCGGCTTCCACCGGCCCGACTACTTACAGGCCAGTGATTGCTCCAAGAACCTGGCTTGCAACCCGCTCGTAACCCGCTTCGGTGAAGTGAATCTTGTCGGACCGCCACGCTGGGTCTTCAACGCTGTATTCGTCGCCGATGCCCTCGACCGCTCGCAGATCGACCACGGCGTCTGCGCCTGCTTGGTTGAGAACGATGAGTTCGTTCAGCTGGATGCGGGCGTTGTCAGCCAGCTCGTGAGAACCCCAGGAACTGGACTCAAGTGATGATTGGGACTCGAACTTTGGAACCGTGAGAATCAGAATATGTTCCCATCCTTCGGCTCTCCTAGCCGCTGTCCAGGTGGAGATCTGGTCATAAACAACCGCTGGGTTGTTGGCCTGGGCAATGTCGTTAATGCCGATCCACAGAACCGCAACATCGTCACCCTCGGTCACCAAGTCGGCCTTAGAACCTTCTCCGTTTAGGTCATCGATTCGCGCTCCACCTTGGCCATCAGCGATAACGGTGGAGCCATCCAAAGCGGTTGTGACTGAGTTGGTGTAGCTGTTCCATCCGTCGGCCGGATCACTCGTTGACTCGCCCTCCAACAGGACACTTCGAAAGTTGGAATCGCTAAAGGCGAGCATGTCGGTATTGGCCAAGTTGATGCTGCCGGTGGCCAAAAGTGCTGCCGCTACTGCCGATGCTGCGATTACAAGAGGCAGGATCAAGAAGCTGGCACGGCGGGGGTCTTGGAGCACATGGTGTACTTCGTCTCGTTTTTCGGTCTTCTTTAGTGCCGCCGTCTTCTCTAGTGCGGCGGGTAAGGTCCGGCTTCTTTAGTCAAGCCAGCCCAATTGGGCACATAGTCCTGCCCTAATGACGTGACGGGCCCTTCTCCGGTACCTTCGTCTGGATGACTATTCGGCGGAAACGAATACTGCTTATAGCCCTAACCGTGATTGCTGCGGGTTGTACCAGCGGCCAGGAGTCCACCGAAAACACTGGCGACGAAGGAATCGAGACAACGGCTGCGGTTATCGAAGTCGGCGACGTTGCGTGCACAGCCCTCGGCGGGTTCGACTCAATAAGTGTTGCTTGGGAGGTTCCAAATGACGTTGAAGCCGTCATGTCTCGAGACGGCACTCCAGTTGTAACAACCAAAGGCTCAGGCGGCCACGAAGACCTCGGTGTGGTGGTTGATGTTCAATACGACTACACGTTGTCGGTGAACGGTGGGCAGTTAGATGTTGACTGCGGCCAAGCCGAGATAGTCGCCGAGGTGGGACAGCCGAGTTGTTCGGTTTCGCTGGACACCTTTGCCGTTGTAACTTGGGACCTCTCCGATGGTCGAGCCGAGATCTACCGCAACGGCGAACGCATCCTTCCCGATAGGGGAACCTTGTCTAGTCCGTTCATAGACACCGCTGCCCCAACCGACCTGCCCTTGACCTATGAAGTAGTGGCGGTCGATTCCACCAGCCAAGGCCGTGCATCTAAAACCGCACTCTGTGGCGAGGTCACAGTGGACGCTTTGCCACCTGAGCAGGCAGAGCTGCAAGTTGCCCAGGAAGCCGCAAGGACCTACCGGGCACCATATGGATACGCAACAATCGTTCCGGTCTGCGCCGATTGTCTAACAGAAAAGGTCGATGTGTATTTCGCTTTCGACAATGAGTCGAGAGTGCCATCGATGGCCTGGATTGATGACGTCGAACAGCCAATCACCGATGACGTTTGGTTCACCGATCCGTTGGCGGTTCCCACTTTGTTGCTAGAGGCTCTTGCCAATGGCGACACCGTTACCAGCGTTACTGACGAAGCCACCGGGCTAATCGTGCAGTGGACCATAAACGGCGAGGGCGCCATCTTGGACTGCCTAGAGATGGATATGGCACCACTTGACCTAAGAGATTCAGATTGCAGCGGCACTGTCTATAACGACTAGATTCGCTCCATGAGCCATAAGTTTCGCTTCGGAGTACAAGCCAAAAATGCCGCTTCGGGGGCCGAGTGGACCGAGCTAGCCCGCAAAGTTGAAGACCTCGGGTACTCCGTGCTGGGCCTGCCTGACCACTTCGACGGACAGATCGCGCCCACGGTGGGTTTGACAGCGGCAGCTTCTGTAACCACAACGCTTCGGGTTGGCGCCCTGGTTTGGTGCAACGACTATCGCCACCCGGTCACGTTTGCGTCCGAAATGGCTTCGCTTGATTTACTTAGCGACGGCCGCCTAGAGCTGGGCATCGGTGCTGGCTGGATGAAAACCGACTACGAACAAGCCGGCATGCCATATGACCGGCCAGGCCTTCGAATCGAACGAATGGTGGAATCGGTGGAGGTCCTGAAAGGGCTGTTTGCCGAGGGCCCATACTCTTTCGAGGGCGAGCACTATCAAATCAATGGCTTAGATCTACAACCAAAGCCATTCCAGAAGCCCCACCCTCCGTTCCTAATCGGCGGCGGCGGACCACGTTTCTTGAAAATCGCGGGCCGAATTTCCGACATCGTTGGAGTGAACGCGAACCTACGGTCTGGCGCCATCGACGCAACAACGATCAGTGATGCGGTCGCCGAACGATTCGTAGAGAAAATCGGGTGGGTAAAGGAGGGTGCCGGAGACCGCTTCGACGACGTCGAACTGAACATCAGAACCTTCTTTGTTGTGTTCACAGACAACGCACAAGAATCTGCTGAAGCCATGGCGCCCGGTTTGGGCATGGAACCCGACCAAGCCCTAGCTTCACCATTAGCGCTTATCGGCGACACCAACCGAATGATCGACGTGATCAGAGAACGACGCGAGACCTTCGGCTTCACCTATGTCACCATCGGCGCCGATGAAATCGAGCAGTTCGCACCGGTAGTTGCGGAACTAGCGGGCACCTAAGTCGGCCCATCAAGTGCTGCGGTCAGAAGCGTTCATTGCAGGTAGTGCGGCAATGGCTTGGCGTGAACCAGCACCAGGTGCTTGGTGGAGCGAGTCAGCGCCACATAAAGCGACCGGTCACCCTGAGGCATCGAGCTAACAATCTGAGCCGGCTCGACCACTACTGACACGTCCACCTCGAGACCTTTCACTAGACCCACTGGCACAACAGTGATTGGTTCATCCAGACCGTCCTTGGTGGCCGAACCCACTTTGATCATGCGTTGGCCAAAGGCAGCGACAACGGCCTGAGCCATGTCGTCGGGGGTAATGACCGCAACGTTGCCCGACCCCAACTCGGCGGACTCCTCAAGAGCCGTATCGATGACCTGATCCACCAGCTGGCCGGCTTCGACCTGAACGAAGCGGGGCTCCCTGCCATCGTTTCTAACCGCAACTGGGGGTTTGAGATCTGGAGCGGCATAAGGCAGCACCTTCGCGGCCAGCTCAATAGATGGACCAGGAATCCGGTAGCCGACCGTCAGCTCTCGGCGTGATGATGGTCTGCGATCTGGAAGATGATCGAGAATTTCGTTCCAGTTCGAATGAGCCCAGGCCCCAGTACTTTGAGCAATGTCGCCGACGACAGTCATTGACCCGTTCAGCGAACGCCTCGTGAGCATCCGCAATTGCATTGGCGAAAGATCCTGCGCCTCGTCAACCACGATGTGCCCGTAGGTTCTGACCTCAGCATCTTCAGCTCTTCGGTTTTTGGGCAAGGGACCCAACATCTCCCAAGCCTCGTCCAGCACCGGAACATCATCGACTGTCCAAAGAACGTTTGCGCCAAGACGAGTCCGATGCCACGGCCGAGCCAAAGCCTTGCCCTCGCTGGGGCCAAGCTTCTTCGTAGCTGATTTCAACAGACTTGGGCCACCGTACAGATCGTGAAGGAACTGAGCTGGAGTAAGAGTTGGCCACATCCAATGCAACGCTTCGCGCACTTCACTCATGCTGCGCAGACCATCCACGATGGTGTCGGGGTCCGGCCTGTCAGGATGGCTTTTCGCGAGGGTGTAAACCACTTCAGACATCACATAGTTGCGAGCGGCGTTGTGAGTGCGGAACCGCCTGCGGGCCTCTTGGATAATCTTGGCCGACTTCTTCACATCCAATTTCAGACGCCGAGATCCGTAGCCGACTATTAGGTCGGTTCGCAGTGGCTGCTGACGATCAACCAGGGCTCGGCGCAGTACGTTCACTATCCGAAGATCGCCCTTAATCCGGGCAGCAGCCTGGTTGTCCCGGCCTTGAACACGAACGCCGGCAACAAGGTCGGCCAGAACAGCCATTTGCACGCCTGCCTCACCCAAGCTGGGAAGGACCTGTTCGATGTAACCAAGGAACAAACGATTCGGCCCCACTACGAGTACACCCTGGCCAGCCAACGGAAATCGGTGGGTGTAAAGCAAATACGCAGCCCGGTGCAGCGCTACGACCGTCTTGCCTGTTCCAGGGCCACCTTGCACAACCATGACCCCATCCATGGAGGCCCGGATGATCTCATCTTGCTCGCCCTGGATAGTGCCAACGATGTCGCTCAGTCGCCCGGTCCGCGAGGTTTCGAGTGCGGCCACAAGAGCGCCTTGGCCCCTGAGCTCACGACCATTAATGACAACCGATTGCGACCCTGCGGCGTCACCGAAGAACTCATCCTCAAGGCCCAGAATCTCTCTTCCCCGGCTGATGAAGTGGCGGCGACGGACCAACCCTTGAGGGTCAGCGCCCGTAGCTCGGTAAAACGCACCCGAAATTGGGGCTCGCCAATCGACAATTAGCGGGTCCAAGTTTTCCGCGCTGACTGCAATTCGGCCGATCACATATGAGCCGCCGCCATCGTCTGCTGTCTGGTCAATACGACCAAACGCCAACGAACGATCACCGACATCAAGATCGGCAAGACGCTCTGCGATCTTGGTGTTTATGATCTCTCGCTCGTACCGGGCCTGATTGGTGCCGCCCTTACCAACCTCAACCATTGTCTGCAGTCGCACTGCTTCAGACCGCGCCTCCCCAAGCCTGCGAATGGCGTGATCTAGATGGGCCTGCTCAAGTTCGAGTTCGGGATGGGAATCGCTCAATGTGCTCCAACAGCAGCGGCAAATGGGGTGGATAATGGTAATAGCAACAGACCCACTTCACTCCAGATATCGTCGGCCGGATGGTTGACCCCTCGTGCCCCCTGCTGCGTGCAGCCCGCTCAGAGCCCGGACCAACGGTTCCAGTTTGGTTTATGCGCCAAGCTGGCCGATCCCTGCCGGAGTATCGCGAAGTTCGAGGCGAAGGCACAATCCTGAAAGCAATCTCTGAACCCGACCGCGCAACCGAAATCACGATGCAACCAGTCCGTCGCTACGGGGTTGACGCCGCCATATTGTTTTCCGACATCGTGACACCGGTTTGGGCCAGTGGGTTTGGCATCGATATCACGCCCGGAATCGGGCCAGTTTGTGAAGTACCTTTCGCCAACGCATCCGACCTTAACCGGCTTCGACCAATCGACCCGGCAACCGATCTCTGGTTCCAGACTGAGACGGTCACCAACTTGGTTCATGAGCTTGGAGAGGTCCCGCTCATCGGATTCGCAGGAGCGCCTTTCACACTTGCGTCCTACCTAATCGAAGGTCGGCCTTCTAAGAACTACGCAAAGGTCAAGTCTCTGATGGCTGGCGATCCCGACCTTTGGCACAAGCTTTGCGATCGTCTGGCAGACATGGCAATTGCAACCTTGACCGCACAGGTTGAAGCTGGCGCTAGCGCTGTTCAACTGTTTGACTCATGGGCCGGTGCCCTTCGACCCGAGCACTACAAAGAGTTCGTGCTCCCCCACTCAACCAAAGTGATGGCAGCGCTAGAAAGCTACGGCGTACCTCGCATCCATTTTGGAGTTGCCACCAGCGAGCTGCTGCCACTCATGGCAACAGCGGGCGTTGAGGTTCTCGGGGTCGACTGGCGAACCCCGCTTTCTTCAGCAAGGGAACGAACCGGAGGCAAGGTTGCTCTTCAGGGCAACTTGGATCCAGCCATCTTGCTGGCCCCTTGGGAAGTCGTTGAGAAGGAGGTCCGCCGAGTACTGGCCGACAACGCTTCGCACCCCGGTCACATCTTTAACCTCGGCCACGGCGTCTTTCCAGAAGTCAATCCTGAAACCCTCGAACGAGTGGTCGAACTAGTCCACAGCGAAGGGCGCGCCACAGCCAGTGCCTAAGTTGTCGGTTGCTGTAGTTGGAGGCGGAATCGCAGGGCTAAGCGCGGCCTTCGACCTCCAACGCGCCGGACACAACGTGACCGTCTTTGAAGCAGCAGACCGTTGGGGAGGAAAGATCTACTCCTCCCCAGTAGGCGATCGCCTCGTCGATGCTGGCGCCGACACCTTCCTGGCCAGAGTTGAACCGGGCTATCAGCTGGCCCAAGACCTGGGCCTTGCCGAAGAGCTGACCACGCCCGTCTCCCCGGTACCTGCCTACATTCAAAGAGACGGCCAGCTTCACCGCCTCCCTCAAGGAACCTTCCTGGGCGTACCCACCAACTTCGATTTGTTCAGTCAAACCACGCTTATCAGCCCAGCTGGCATCAAGCGAGCACAACAAGACCTGACCCTCCCACCAACCGACACAAGTGGCGACATTTCCGTCGGGGCCTACTGTCGGGCTCGGTTGGGTGACGAGGTAACCGACCGGTTGATCGATCCTCTAATCGGCGGAATCAACGCCTCTCAGATCGATCAGCTCAGCTTGGCCTCAGGCGCACCACAGCTGGCGGCCGCTGCCAAAGCGGGTCCATCACTGGTTCAAGAGCTTTCCAAAATGCAGGCTCGCATTGGGGCGACGCTTGGGTCCGCCAGTGCGGCCCCGGTCTTTTACGGACTGCCTGGCGGCATAGCCCGCCTGATCGGCGCTCTTGTGTCAGAACTGGGCGGCTCGGGTCCGGGCGATGCCGATCTTCTACTCGGAACCCCCATTACGAACCTGACCGACCTGGCTGATTTTGACCATATAGTTCTGGCGACTCCGGCACCCGCCACTGCAAAACTGTTGGCTCCCACCAGCCCGAATGCAGCTGAAGCACTGTCGCTGGTCGAGTACGCCTCGGTCGCTCAAGTCACGCTTGAAATCCCTCGCACCGGGATTGAACCGGTACTGGACGCTTCGGGCGTGCTGTTTCCGAGGGTCGACGGAACTGTGTTGACCGCATGCACATGGTTCTCAACCAAATGGACTCACTATCAACGCGAAGAATCGGTACTCATCCGCCTAAGCTCGGGCCGATTCAACGATGGCCGAGCTTTCGAGCTTGACGACTATTCACTTGTAGATCGCCTCCTCAGCGAACTCAAAACAGTGTTCAAAATCAGCGCTAAGCCCATTGCGACAAGAGTGCATCGGTGGCACCAGGCTCTACCCCAATATGTGCCCGGACACGCCGAACGTGTTGACCGCGCCATCGGCGCTGTCGCCGTTGACCAGCCAAGGGTTCAGCTTGCAGGTGCCGCTTACTCAGGGATTGGCATTCCGGCCTGCATCAACTCTGGCCGTGACGCCGCAGCCCGGATTATTCGGATGTTCGGATGACCGACGCCTATGGCGCACCGCGTTGGGTCAGATTTGTTGTGGCCATCACCGCCGGCGTGCTGCTCGCAGCTTCGATCCCACCATCGATCATGTGGCCGTTGGTGTTTGTAGGGATATTCCTTTGGGACCGATTGTTAGCAACCAGTTCGGCCAAGGCCCGATTCGGATGGACGTTTCTGATAACCACAACTTGGCTCCACATCGCCATGCTGTGGATGTTTGACCTAACGGTTCCCGGCTACTTCATCGCTGCCATTCTCTACGCCTTGTACTTCGCCATCGTGGCCCTTTTTGTACCCGCGGACGCCAAGCACAGAAGACTGGTGCTACCAGGGGCGATAGCGCTGGGTGAGCTAGCGCGTTGGAGCTTTCCCTTCGGTGGCGTGCCGTTAGCCAATTTGGCACTTACGCAGGTGAACACTCCCCTAGGCCAGACCGCTCGGCTTGCCGGGCCACTGCTGGTGATCGTGGCCGTTGTGGTAGTTGGCCAGGCGCTGTCATCGGCACTTGACCGCAACTGGCGAGCCCTTGGGGTAGCGGCGGCACTCGTCGTGGCAACGGTCGGTGCGGCAGCGCTGCACCCGAGAGCTGACTTCGTGGATGAGGTTCGTGCTGGGGTAGTACAAGGCGGAGGGCCGACTCGAACCAGGGCTTCGGCTGACCAACAACCAGTTGTGTTAGCCCGCCACGTCGAGGCCACAAAACTACTCACAACCAGTCCGGAGCTAATTCTTTGGCCCGAGAACGTTGTTAACCCTGGCGGCTTTCTGCCATTCGAGACTGCGGCCCAAGTTGTCTCCCAGGTAGCGGTGGACAATAACGCCGTGCTACTGCCCGGATGGTTCTATGCGGTCAACAACGGAACCGCAACGGTGAACTATCACACAGCGGTAAACAAAGAAGGTGTTGAGCTGGACCGATACGACAAGGTCCGCATCGTCCCCTTTGGCGAGTACGTGCCGCTGAGAGGCTTGATCGAACGGTTCTCCGGCGAACTCCCGGCCCGCGACGTTATCCCCGGAACGGGTCCGGCAATAGTAGACACGCCCTTGGGCCGGGTCGGCGTTTCCATCTCCTGGGAAGCGTTTTTCGAGCGCAGGGCTCGTGATTCGGTGCGAAATGGGGCGCAGTTGCTGACAAATCCCACGAACGGCTCCTCCTTCTGGCTCACCCAGGTCCACACCCAACAGGTTGCCTCCAACCAGTTGAGAGCCATCGAAAACGACCGATGGATGCTCATGGTTGGGCCAACTGGCATGTCAGCGATTATCGACAACGATGGAAATCTCCTACAACGGAGCGGCATCGGCGAGCGAGTAGTACTGGAAGAAACGGTGCAGCTGCTTGAAGGTCGCACGTTGTCGTCTCGAGTGGGATACTGGCCTGTGCTGTTGGCTGGTCTGGTTTCGTTGTTCTACGGAGCCTTTGCCCAACGGCGACAAACCCCGGAGGTTTCAAATGTCTGAAATAGTGCTCGGAATCGATATTGGCGGGTCAGGAATCAAAGGCGCTCCTGTCGATGTGGAAGCCGGCAAGTTGGTGGAGAAGAAGTTCCGCATCAAAACGCCGTCCCCCTCCACACCAGACGCAATCGCCGACGTGGGCGCGCAGATTCGAGACCACTTCAAGTGGGACGGGCCAGTCGGTTTCACTTTCCCCGGAGTCGTTCGCTCGGGAGTAGTCGGAATGGCCGCGAACCTGGACAAAAGCTGGGTCGGGGCAGACGCCCAAACCATCTTCTCTGAAGCTCTCGACTGCGAGGTCAAGGTTTGCAACGATGCTGATGCTGCTGGAATCGCCGAAATGCGGCACGGCGCAGGTCGCAACCAAAAGGGGGTGGTGATAATGATCACCCTCGGGACCGGTATCGGGTCTGCCCTTTTTACCGACGGAGTTCTGTTACCAAACGCAGAATTCGGACACCTCATTATTGATGGAGTTCCCGCAGAATCGGTTGCGTCGAGTCGGGCGCTCGAAGAAGAAGAGCTCAGCTGGCCGGTTTGGGGAGCCCGAGTGAAGCGCTACCTACGGGAGATGGAAGACCTCTTCTGGCCGGAACTGATAGTGGTTGGCGGCGGAGTCTCAAAGGAGTGGGACCACTTCTCGGAGTTTCTCGACATTCGCACACCGATAGTGCCGGCCAACATGAAGAACAAGGCTGGAATTGTTGGTGCCGCGATAAACGCTGCCTCTGCCTAGGACACAGGTGTCGGTGGCGCCTGTTGCGGCGCTTGAGCTGGCTGAGCGACTGGCTCGGGAACTTCGGTCTCGACCGGGGGTTGGGCTTCAGGGGCATGCTCGGGCTCTTCCGGAGCGCGCCGTTGAGTTGGCAAGTCGACTTCGGTCGCAACCTGCAAAGCAATTGTGTCGAAGTGACCGCCAGTAATGGTGATGTAGGTGGTTTCGTCCGCCACCTGAAGACTCCCGTTAAACAGCGTGTCTAACGAGGCCACTTCGAACCAGCCTTCATCAGAGGATGCGTCTCGGTTAACGACGTCACCAACCTTTGCGTCAGCAAGCCTGATCTTTACTACCTTGATGAGTCGCCGCTTTTCCATACAAGTGCATCGACCCTGAACAGCTCAGACCTAAGCCAATGTTCCAGGTAGATCTAATGAAAGGCCCGGATGGGCCGATAGTGCCAAATGGGTGCATCCCGCTACATGAATTTATCGAAGAGGCTCAGCACCGCCGTGGGCGTGACCTTAAGCGTTGCATTCTTAGCCGCTGCTTGTTCAGCCCAGCCCCAGGCTGAAGGCACGATTCCCACCTCAATACCCTTTACCGACGCTCCCACCACCACTCTTGTGGACGGCACCGCCGACCTTCAGGGCTACGAAAATTCAACTACTACCGACACCTCCGAGCCAGCCTCAACTTCCACGACGGTTGTTTGCAAGGCGGCAGCAACGGCTAACGCCTACACCGTTTACGGAACACCAGATCAGCTCAACATCAGGTCAGGCCCTGGTACGGAGAACGAGATTGTCGGCGAATTTTTGGCCGGGGCGCGAGACATATTCTTCACCAGCGATTGTGCCCTAGTCGGCAAAACAGCCTGGTGGAAACTGACATCGGGCGAGGGTTGGGTGGCCTCGTCCTATGTCAAACCTCAAGGCAATTCGATCTGCCCAGGCGGCGGATTCAATAGCCAATCGGTCTCTGACCTGAACGTCATCGAGGCCGAAATCGACGGAGACGGTCGGCTCGATACCGTCTACACATTCATCCGAGACGGTGAACTCACAGTTGCAGCCGAGCTGGGCGACGGGGGCTATATCGAAACCGCCTATGTGGAGGCCGATACGGACTTCTTCTTCGGCTACCCGACCGACCTAACCAAGATCCGTGCGGTCAAACCAGCGGGACAGGGCGGGGATGTGATTCTTGCTGACTCCAGCAACGAGCAGGTCTACATGTTCTCCTACCGGCTTTGCGAGCTACCTCTGATTGGTGGGCTCGACACCGACGGACCGTTCAGTTTTGTGCAACTCGACACGCCCGAACTCAGTCAACGGCTTGTTTGCACCATTGAGGGCGACGGAACACATCTATACATGCACCGGTATGGGACTGACGTGGGCGGGGAAGAGCTCCTGGGTGTGCGGTTCGACAACACATACCACGCGGCCAGCACCGCCAGCCCGACACCGGTAGATCCCGACGGCACCTACTGGGCCTGTTAACGGTAGGGTCGCTCCATGCGCGTCGCCATCGGAGCCGATCATGCCGGCTATGAACTCAAACAAGAACTCATTTCTGTCCTGACCGAGCAAGGTCATCAGGTAATCGACAAGGGAACCGATTCAACAGAATCAGTCGACTACCCGGCCTTTTGCGCAGCTGCGGCGCGTGCGGTGGTAAATGGCGAAGCGGACCGAGGCATTGTGCTCGGCGGATCGGGCCAAGGTGAGCAGCTAGCTGCCAACAAGGTCAAGGGAGCTCGCGCCGCGTTGTGCAACTGTTTGTACACCGCCCGGATGGCTCGCGAACACAACGACGCAAACGTCTTGTCGATGGGGGCCCGCGTTGTCGGCATGGGCGTAGCGCTCGAGATAGTTGACCTGTTCCTCAATACCGAGTTCGAAGGTGGCCGCCACCAGCGTCGCGTCGATCAGGTAATGGCCCTCGAACAAGACAACTAAAACCTCCCGTTCTGGCGGTGTAGCCAGTCACTCTCTCCCGTTCTGGCGGTGTAGCCAGTCAAACCCGGCTGGTTCCCAGGTCGGTTCGGAATTGGTGGCTGGTAGCCAGGTCGGTTCGGAATTGGTGACTGGTAGCCAGGTCGGTTCGGTGACGATGGCCGGGCTACTGTGACGGAAGTCGCTAAGTAAAGTACGCAAATTGATAGACATCCTTAGGTGTGCGCACTAAAGTACGCAGTAGCGAAGAACTCCTCGCTAGTGAACACCCGGTGAACGAAACCCAGTGTTCATTCCCCACCCACGAAGTGCTCACACACGTTGTGTCTAAAAAGGACAATCAAATGCCAGTCATCGAAAAAATCGCCAAGACCTCTGACCAGATGCTCGACAACATGTTCGATGCTGCTGAGAAGAACACCGACCGAGTGCACGCATACAGCCGCACCGCAATGGACGCCACCTTCAACCTTCTGACCGCTGGCATCTCTGCCAACCGTGCAGTTGCTGACAAGGTTCTAGGCCGCTTCATGCCTGCTGAGGAAGTAGCTCCAGTAGCGCCAGCAAAGAAGACTCCTGCTCGCAAGCCAGCTACTAAGCCAGCAGCCAAGAAGGCTCCAGCTCGCAAGGCCGCCGCCAAGCGCAAGCCAGCAGCCAAGAAGTAAAGTCTCTACTTGTACATTCGCAAGTAGAAAACCCGGTATCCCCAAATGAGCGAAAACGCTGAAGACCTAAAAGGACTTGGTGCATTCATTCGCTCGCAACGCCGCTTGGCTGAGCTCTCCCAGCGAGAGCTCGCCAAGCTGGCGAAGCTTTCAGACCCCTATGTAAGCCAGTTGGAACGAGGCTTGCACGAACCGTCGGTTCGAGTCGTAAAGGCGCTTAGCGCAGCACTAAACCTGCCGGCTGAAGTTCTAATGAAACAGGCCGGATGGTTGGGCCTAGAGATCGAAGAAGAACCCGAGACCGAAGCAGCCATCAGAAACGATTCGAATCTCACCAACTCCCAGAAGTCAGCAATGCTTGAGATCTACAAGGGATTCGTTTCCAGCAACGAGACTAAGTGACCAAGGCGGCGGGCCAGATGGCACCAAAGGTCGGGCTTGTTTTAGGTGGCGGGGGCCTGGCGGGTTTTGCATACACGATCGCAACCCTTAAGGCGTTGGAAGACACAACCGGTTGGGACCCACGAACAGCTGAGGTCATCGTCGGAACCTCAGCTGGCGCAAACGCCGGTGCTTTCTTGCGCGGCGGCCGCAGCATTGAGGACTCGTACGCCGAGTTGTCCTCGCTGAAGAACAATCCCGACACCCGGCAAAGACTAAAAGACATAACGGGTGACCGTGGCGCCTTTGCCGCCTTGCCCGATTCCACCACCGCAAGATCGCTAGTTAGATCCGAACTGGGCCGCGGTCGACGCGCCAGGCCCGGACGCTTGATCTCCGCAGTAGCTCCAGCTGGCCCAGTCTCAACCGACCGTGTTGGCGACGAAGTACGCCCCTACATAACTGAATGGCCTGACAAAGAGCTAATCATCACTGCAATCCGGATGGACGACGGTGCCCGGACCGCCTTCGACGGTTCTCAAGGCTCAGACCTAATAGACGCAGTTGAAGCCAGCTCGGCGATTCCCGGCTTCTTCACACCAGTGGAGATCAACGGCGTCGTCTACATCGACGGCGGAGTTCACTCCCCTACCAACGGCGACCTGCTGTTGGACAGAGAACTCGATCTAGTGATCATGATTGCCCCGATGTCGCTTCACTCATACGGTTCAGGCGTGCGGCGCATCAACGGCCCCCTTCGAGTGTTCTGGAAACGCAAAGTGGCGGCCGAAGTCAAACAGCTAGAAGCGGCTGGGCATCAAGTCTTGCTGTTTGAACCGTCGAACTCTGTTGCCCGGGCGATGGGTCCGACCATGATGGACGTCGATCGCACCTCACGCATTCTGAACGCCACGCATCGTTCCTCCAAGGCAATGTTTGAATCCGCCGACTCATGGCCGTACCTGGCTTTGCTCTCCGAGAGCTAACGCCCGGTAACTACGTACGGCTTTAGCTGGTCAAACAACGCCATTGACGGCTCTAGCTGCGGCTTCACTTGTGGAATCAGCTGGGCGGTCTTGGCCACGTATGGCCGGAATCCAGTGGAGGTCTGAACGCTTGAGTACCAGTGTTTTGCCCATATTCCGTCTTCTGGCTTGGAGCCTGCGGGCCAGCTCAACATGGCGTCGATGAACTCAAGACCTAGTCGATCACAAAGTTCGCGAAGCACTCCTTCGGGGTTCTCTAGAACCGTGGCGGCCTCCAGCACGATGGGGGTCTGCCCCTTGGCAACAACCGCATCCACTAGTTCGACTTGTTCAACCAGGCCGGTGTCAGCCACCGTGGCATCAGGCAACTGGTTTTGTAACGAGGTCAACATGTCATGGGGATGCCGACACAAGATGACGTTGTCGCAGTAGTCCAAGAACGTCCAGTCCAGGCCAACCAGATGTTTTGCCATCTGTTTGAAGAACACAACTGGGGTCTCATCAAAGGCCAACATCTCAGCGATGACCGCGGTTCCGTCGGTGTTCTGCGATGCCATCACTTCGTCGTCTCCGGGGTGCCGTCGGCCGGTATGGCGCAGGTAGTACCCATAAAGCGGCTCGTCTTGAACAGTCGTGTCAGGTCGCTGTCTGAATGAGTACATCAACGTGGTCGAGATGTTGCGAGGACCGCTCCACATCTGAATTCGCTTAGTTCCAGCCACCGAGGCGTTCACGACGCCTTCTTGGCGGCCACATCCCTTTCGATCGCCGCACGGTAAAGCTCGGACAATTGCGACGTTCCCGAACCCGGAATTGCAGTGCCGATCGTGCGGCCGTCGATTGTGTGCACCGGAGTAAGCGCTCCGAACGTGCCGGTAACAAAGGCCTCGTCGGCGGCGTACACATCGGTGAGAGAGAACGGTTTCTCGTGAGTTTTGATGCCAGCCGCTTCGGCCTCTTCCAAAACGACGGCCCGGGTTATTCCCATCAAGTTGTACTGACCGGTAGAAGTCCACAACTCACCGTTGTTGATAACAAAGAAGTTGGTTGCGTTACAGGTTGCAACTGCTCCAGTCGGATCAAGCATGAGAGCTTCGTCCGCTCCAGCATTGGTGGCCTGAATCAGTGCGATCACTTCGTGCAACTTCGAGTGGCAGTTGAGCTTCTGGTCAAGCGTGTCAGGAGCCGGTCGGCGAACCGTGGCGGTAAAGAGCGAGATGCCTTCGTGTAGTACCGCTGGATCAGCCTTCTTGTGCTCGGCAATTATCACCATCGTCGGCCCACCTATCGAATTGGAGGGGTGCTGGCTTGGGGTCTTCTTCGGACCACGGGTAACCATCAGACGCAAATGCACATGATCGTCCATCGCGTTCCGGTCAACCGTGGCCCGCAACGCTTGCTCAATCTCTGCAGCATTCATGCCAATATCGATCGATACCGCTGTAGCGCTAGCGAATAATCGTTGCATATGACGTTCTAGAAAGGGAAACTCGCCGTGGTGAAGGCGGATCCCTTCCCAGATGCCGTCGCCAACCAAGAACCCTGCGTCAAAGACCGAGACCTTGGCCTCATCACGGGGGAAGAATTCGCCGTTTATGTAAATCTCGACCGAAGCGTTTCGCTCGTCGGCCACCGATGCGTGCGTGCTCTTAACCATCGGCCCAAGCTACAGGTCAGACCGTCTGGTTCAGCCGCCAGTTAAGACCGACAAAACTTCGTCGCCGTAGTTCTCAAGTTTGGCCGGGCCGACACCTTTGACCAGCGACAGCTGGGTGAGGTTGATCGGATTGTCCTTAGCCAAGGTGGCAAGGACGCTGTCGCCGAAGACCCTGTAGGCGGGAATTTTTGAATACTTGGAGACTTCGAGTCGCCACTTTTTGAGTGCATCGAAGCGGAGATGCTCTTCAGCTGTGAGGTTGATTTCAACTTTGCGTGAGCCGCCTCGGCCGCCAGCTCTGCTTCGGTTCTCGCTCTTAGCTGGTTTGCGGGCTGGCTTCTTTGAACGGTCCTTTGGCTGCTCAGTGAACCGCTCAGTTGCAGCCTTAGATCTCTCTCCGGTTAGCTCGCCTAGGAACTGCGATGGTCGGCCAGGGTCAGCAAGGACGGTGGTCCGAGTAGATGATCTGGTTATTGCCACGTGAAAGACCCGTCGCTCCTCAGACCTTTCCGCCAGTCGATGAGGGAACGTGCCCTGGTCTACCCCGTAGACAAAAACGTGCGGCCACTCTTGGCCCTTCACCCGATGCACGGTCGACAAAAACACGCCTTCGCCTTCGTTCGGACGAGGCTGATCAAGCGCGTCTCGCAACCACGGCACAAACGACTTTGCGTCAGGCTCGAGAGCGGCCAGGGAGACCAGCGCCGTTAGATCATCGATATGAGTAGACCGATCGGCGTTTCCACGACTGGCATCAAGTGTCCCCATGGCGGTGGCCAAGCCAACCGAATCTTGAATCTCGACGAGCAGGTCTGCGCTACTAAGCCCGTCATCGACCATTTGTCGAAGCCGGCGAACATCGGAGATCCAGTCCTTGATTTTGGCGGCGTCTTTGTCTTTCAGGCGACCCGCCAACTGGGTGATTCCTGCGAGGTCATTGTTTTCTCCCATCCACTCCAATACCCGTGGACTTAAGCCTCGTGAGGGTCTGCGACCAGATTCTGAGATGTCGTGAGCGGTCAATCGCTTCCCACTGGTCGCCACTCGCATCCAAGCCAACGCCGCTCTAACCCCAGTGCGATCTAACAACGAGGGTCCGACCGCACCCGTTACCGGAAGTCCCGCATGGGCTAGTGCTATTTGGGGCACTGCCAGGGTCACGTTCACCCGCGAAAGCACGACGATGTCGGCCGGTTTCGCACCGTTGGCGATGAGTTCCCGCACCTGTTTGACCAGCTCAGCCGGGCCGTCAGGAGTCTTCACTAAGACCAGGTCACCCTTGTCGGCCCGACGACCGGGTGCGGGCCGGATGGTCTTGTGGACACGTTCGGTGTTGTATTCCAGCAGGTTGGCTGCAGCGGTCACAACACCCGGTGCGCAGCGATAGTTCACTTCCAACGCATGTGGTTTTGAACCCGGGAAGAACTGTTCATAGTCAATCAGCCAGCGAGGATTCGCACCAGTAAAGCCATAGATGGTCTGGTCATCATCACCGACACCGAACACGTCGGCTCGAGGCCCGGCCAACAGACGAATTAGCAGTAGATGAGCCGGAGTGAGGTCTTGGAACTCGTCCACTAGCAACATCGAACACCCCAATTGAGCTTTGCTCCTTGCCCGGGGATCTCGGAGAAGGATCTCGATTGCTAGATATATCTGTTCGTCAAAATCCACTGAGTTTGAGCGTTCGAGCTTGCTTCGAAACTGATCGAACACGTCTGAAAAGGTGTCTACGTCTCCGTGGAAAGAGCCTTCAACTTCCTCGGGATCTCGCAAGCCAAGCCGGACTGCTGTGAGCGCTTCGAACCAAGACGCAACAGGATCTGCGTTGGCCTTGCGTGGGAACTGAACCAGGTTTGAGATCAGTCGCCGAATGTCACGCTCGGAAACCGTTGAGACTTGGTGGTGATCATTAACGATCTGCAAAGCAAGCGAGTTGAGCGTGCGCACACGTAACCCACGAAGATCCTGCGTGCGCTCTGACATTTCCACTTGAGCCCGCTTGTTAAAGGCAACAAGGGTCAAAGCGTTGGTGGGAATTCCCCAGTTCTTGACCAGGTGCCGTGCGCGTTCGGTCAGGACCCGAGTCTTGCCCGATCCAGCTGGCGCAATAATTCTGGCGGCTCCCGAGCGGTGGGAAACAGCGGCCAGTTGATCTGGCGCCAGGTCGGCATCGGGATCGGCCTTGCCGAGAGAGCGAAGCACGCCAGCGTCAAGCGACACCGCGTGGACGACAGGCTCCGAAGTGACCAACGGATCAATCGGGCCGCCGTCAAGCCAAGCTTCGGTGCCATTAGGCAACACCACATCGGCCGAGCCGCCAACCGTTGCTCCCAAAGCTACGGCTCGATCACCCAACGCAGAAGCCAACCCAACTGCTCCGGCCGATGACACAAGTCGAACAGCGTTGGAGAAAACGAAATGCAAGAGGCGGTCTTTGTGAAACGTGAAGCCTGGCTCAAGCTCCCACACTTCGGATTGGTCAGTCTCACCAAGTGGCAGTTCTACCGACAGCTCAATGATGTAGCGCTCTCGTTTGAACCAGAGCTCGGAAAGTTCATCCGCTGTGATTTCGGGGTCTTCGAGAATCTCGGCATCAACTTCGAAGATGTCACACTTCCTCCAGGCTTCAGGGATCTTGTCACCAGGAGCGATGACCAACGTTCGACCCAAAGAGTCAGGTCCCGGGTTAAGCAGAACGCTCCCCTCCGCAACAGTTGACGGGATCACGTTCAAGCCTGGTTCGACGCTGGTGCGGCTGGGTTGTCTTGCTGGAGACGCGTCCACAGACTTCTTTGGTTGAGGCGCCGCCCCCGTTACGGGTTCTGAGTTGGCCAGCGATACCGATCCTGGTGCTTGCGCGACCGGCCGTTCAATGTGGCAAGTCTTTACCTCGGCAATACTCCCGTGAAGCTCACCACAATTTCCGCATCGAATCTCAGCCATGTGGCCACCACTCTATTCAGTGCCTATGACATCAAGCGGCCTATGACGGCCCGGCCTATAACAGAGCTAGATGGCTCTCATCGAGTTGTTGCGGGCGTTGTGTTCAACTTCGGCCAGCCCCAGGACCTCCATGACCGGTGGAACGTAGTTCCCGAAACGGCCGCGCAGACCCTTCTTGATTCCATACCAGCGACCCACCGGGTTATCGAGCGAGCGACCCCACGCCTCGACCGTCCCCGGCTTTGCCTCTTTTTGCTCGTCAGCGTTGCCTAATGGCACCCAATCGCCCTGTTCTTTCAACATGGCGTGTAGGTCATCAATGCAGCTGAGGTGATATCGAAGCTGCGTCTTACCCACCTGAACCACCAACGAGGGCGGATCCGCATCTGGGTCTCGATAGGCCTCAAACTCAGACTTGCCGGGAGGAGTTGTCAACAACCACGGGTCCTCGGGGGTGCCAGTGCCTTCTACGTCAGTATCCATACTGTGAACATTCATACTGGGAACCTAACCAGGCATATACGACATCTCTTGTCGTATATGCCGGAACCGACAGAAACATAGGTGTCAAACTGATCGTATGAGAGCCGGTCGATTAGTAAGTCTGCTGCTGATGTTGGAGCGCCGCGGTCGGATGACCGCAACCCAGCTTTCTCAAGAGCTTGAGGTTTCGGTGCGAACAATTCTGCGCGACATCGAGGAGCTTTCTGGCGCCGGGGTTCCGATCTATGCAACTCGAGGATCCAGAGGCGGATACGAACTGCTTGGCGACTACAAATCTGGTCTGGCACCACCAGACACGTGGGGTCCAAAGAACCCTCGCGGAACCAGTCAAAATCTTCGACGCGCCAAGGTGCGGATCTCACCCGAAGGCCGCCAGCTGGCCATTGTCCTGGGGCGTCTCACTGGCCTTCGCTTTCGGCCAGTCGAAGAAGCCGACCAGCAAGGCTGGCGAAATGCGAGCTTCCGGATGGGTTCGATCGAGCGAGCAGCGCTGGACATCCTCTCGTTAGGACCCGAGGTTGAGGTGGTCTCGCCGCCTGAGCTGCGGACGCTAGTGAAGGAGCTTCTACTGAAGACAAACCGGCTCTACAGCCACTAGGGCGCTACCGTCACTGCCGTGCCAAACTTTCGCCTGCCCGGAATGGGCTGTGAACCAATGACCTTGTGGGGCAACCCGGTGTTGCGCGAAGTGTGTGCGCCGGTGACCGTCTTCGACAAGAAGATCAAGCGGCTGGTCGACCAGCTGTTCGAGACAATGTATGACACCGAGACCGGCGTCGGCCTTGCTGCGAACCAGATAGGTCGCACCGAGCGAGTATTTGTGTTCGACTGCCAAGACGATGTGGTTGGCTACGTCATCAACCCGACGCTCGAACCCATTGGCGTCGAACCTCAAACGGGCGGCGAGGGTTGCTTGTCTTTGCCCGGGTTCGACCTCGAAACGATGCGCTTGGCCAAGTGCAACGTTCACGGGCAAGACATCCACGGAAACAACATCAGTTACGAGGGAGAGGGTCTACGGGCGCGTTGTTTCCAACACGAAGTTGATCACCTGAACGGGCGACTTTACATAGACCACGCAACCGAAGAAGTCCGGGCCGAGCTTGAGGCCGAGATGCGCGAAGAACCCTGGTTTGGCCAGATGCACCTCGACCCAAAGTCAAAGCTCTATAGAGCCTCTCAAAACCCGGAAGACTATTAGCTCACCCCACGCGCCTAACGGGTTCGGTCTCTAGCGGGTATAGAGCTCTTCGATTTCTGATTCGAACACGCTGTTGATTCCCCGCCGCTTTAGCTTCGCAGTTGGGGTGAGCAGCTCGGAGTCTGGCATCCATTCGTCACCAAGAATTTTGACCTTCTTGACCGACTCTGCACCGTTGAAGCCACTCATGGCTTCAACTAACGCTCCCTCGATCTCGGCCACAACCTCTGGGTTTGTTGCCAACGCCGGCAAGGTCGCATCTTCGCCGCTAAGCCCCTTTGATGCTGCCCACGCAGCTCCGGCATCGGGGTCAAGGACAACAAGGGCCGAAACGAATGGCCGCTTCTCGCCTATGGCACAGGCTTGACCCACAAGGGGAATCATCTTCAACGCAGCTTCGAGGTTGGCGGGGCTGATGTTCTTGCCGCCAGCGGTGATGATTAGTTCCTTCTTGCGATCAACAATCTTGAGGTAACCGTCTTCGTCGATCTCGCCGATGTCTCCGGTGTGGACCCAGCCCTCTTCATCAATGGTTTCAGCAGTCTTGTCGGGCAACCCGAGGTAGCCCTCGAACATGTTGCCGCCTCGAGCCAAGACTTCGCCGTCTTCGGCAAGTTTCATCTCAACACCCGACGCTGCCTGACCAACAGTTCCAGGCTTCGCTGCGTTGGACCAGCTCAGCACAGCGGTTGTCTCCGACATTCCGTAGCCCTCACTTAGCGGCACACCGATAGCTCGGAACCAGGCAAGTATCTCCGCCGGGATCGGCGCTGCGCCGCTAATGCAGATCTGCGCTTCGTCAAGACCGACCAATGGCCGCACCTGACTGAAGGCCACAGCATCCAGGAACTTCCAGGTCTCGATTTCTTCCTCGGTTGCGGTGCCTCGAGTCATCTTTTCCATGATGGGCAAAGCCGCTTCCACCGCTTCGTTGAACGGGCCAGCCTTTTCCGGATCTGCACTTAACACGGCGTTCACGCCGGCGTAGATCTTCTCCCAGACACGCGGCACACCGATAAAGACGTGCGGATGAACTTCAGCGGCGTAGGCCGCAACTTCGGCGGTGTTGGGACAGCAAGTGACTTCGGTGGCGAAATCAACCAGGTAGTAGTGGCCTAACAATCGCTCCATGATGTGAGCCATCGGCAAGTACGAGATGTGGCGCTTGCCGGCAAAGTCGTCGATGTCGGTTTGGGTGCGCATACTCTCGCCCACCGACTCCAATGTCCATGCAATATTGCGGTGAGAGAGCATGACACCCTTCGGGTCACCGGTGGTGCCTGAGGTGTAGATGATCGTGGCAAGGTCTTCGGGTTGGGCGGTTTGGGCCTCGACGGCAAGGTCCGCTGGCTCATGGGCCAGGAGGTCCGCGTAACGAAGGACGTCATCACCAACGGAGTCGTCGGCGTCGATAACCGCGATGTGTTCGATGGTTGGGATTTGCGCCTTCACCTTGAGGAATCGCTCCAGGAAGTCGGGGCCCTCAAGGATTGCGACCGATGCGCCACAGTTATTCACTAGGTACTCGATCTGGTTCGGGGCAGAAGAGTTATAGATAGAAACCGCAGTTGCGCCGCAGAACAATACGGCCAGATCAAGAGCGTGGAACTCTTGACGGTTGGTGAGCATCAGCACTACCCGGTCGCCACGCTTGACACCCAAGCCCTTAAGCGCCGTGGTTAAGCGGGCAGTGTCGTCAGCCAGTTCGGCCAGTGTCTTCCCGTCCCAAGAACCGTCGGAGGTCTTCCATTTCAATACCGATGTTTCTGGCCGTTCGGCCAGGTTGGCCAGGAAGCGCTGGGGAATGTTCTGGCCCTGGATTCGTTCTGCGAGCTCAGCGTTTGTAGTCATACCTCTAGTGTGCCGAGGGTCACAGGCACTTCGCAAATGGTTGATCTGCTTATGGCGAACTAAGTTCCAGCGCATGGAAATAGACCTCATGACCGGTGGGTCAACTTGGGCCGAATCGGCCGACCTGGCCACCAAGCTTCAGTCTGCTGGTTTCTCTGGGATGCTTTATACAGAAACCAGTCAGGTGCCTTGGATGCAGATCGCCGCCGCATCATTGGCCGCCCCCGATTTGTACTTCACAACTGGCATCGCCGTGGCGTTCCCACGCAGTCCGATGGTGTCTGCGGCCACCGCATATGAGCTGGTGGACAACACAAACGGACGATTCCGCCTAGGCCTGGGAAGCCAAGTAAAGGCTCACGTTGAACGACGTTATGGCTCCGAATTCAGCCGGCCAGCAGCTCGACTAGCCGACTATGTGAAAGCGGTACAGGCTTGTTGGCGGGCGTTCGGCCGTGAAGAGCGACTGTCTTATGAGGGCGAGTTTTACCAGCTCAGCCTACTTCCAGCCGATTGGGCACCTCGCAAACACGACCACCCAATGAAGGTAGACATTTCCGCCGTCGGCCCTCTAATGACCAAGGTCGCCGGCGAAGTTGCTGACGGCGTTCATGTGCATCCGTTCCACTCGATGTCATACATCGAGAGTCGCCTGATTCCAGACCTTGAAGCTGCGGCTTCTAGTGTTGACCGAAGCATCAACGACATCGACCTGATCGTGCCGGTGTTTGCTTGCCCTGGCGACACGCCCGAAGAGCGGGCGGACTACATCGCACAGGCCAAACGCCAAATTGCGTTCTATGGCAGCACACCAAACTACGCCTTCCAGTTTGACGATCTGGGGTTTGAAGGGACAACCGCCAAGATTCGCCAGAAGATGAAAGCGGGTGAGCTGGACACCTTGGGTGAGGTCATCACCGACGAGATGCTTGAGAGTTACGGGCTGGTAGCAACTTGGGATGACATGGCCGACAACTTGTTGGCTCGTTACGGTTCGACCGCCAGCAGAGTAGTCATGTACCTGGGCCGCCAGCGTATGCAACAAGAGCCTGAGCATTTAGGGCGCTGGTCTGAGATTGCCAGGGCGGTTCGAAATGGCTGACTCGGTTGTGCGGACAGCGCTTGTAACCGGCGGGGCAAGCGGTATTGGCCGCGAGGTTTGTCTGGCCTTGGCGGCTGCTGGCCGCCACGTTGCCGTGGCAGACATCAACACGGTTGGGGCCGCCGAAACTGTCGGTCTGATCGCCGACGCCGGTGGGACGGCGTTGGCCATCGAAATGGACATCACCAACAGTGACTCTGTAATTCAGTGCTGCGGTCAAGTGGAAGACGAGCTAGGCCCAATCGACATCCTCGTGAACGTCGCAGGATGGGACAAGTTCATGAAATTCGTAGACACTGACGAAGATTTCTGGGATCTGATCATTGAAATCAACTACAAGGGCACTCTTCGAACCACTCACGCCTGCGTGCCGGGAATGATCGAACGGGGCTGGGGTCGGGTCATCAACATTGCGTCTGACGCCGGCCGGGTGGGATCTTCGCTCGAGGCTGTCTACTCCGGTGCCAAGGGTGGAACCATCGCGTTCTCCAAAACTCTCGCCCGAGAGGTTGCTCGCAAAGGCATCACCGTCAACGTGGTCTGCCCTGGTCCAACCGAGACCGCGCTCCTGGCTGAGATCATCAACGCCAATGCCGACAGCGACCGAGTCATCGCTGGTATGACCAACGCCGTGCCCATGAAGCGACTCGGCCAAGCATCAGAGGTGGCTCCGGCCGTCGTTTACTTCGCGTCCGAGGGCGCAGGCTTCACTACTGGACAAACGCTGTCGGTTTCCGGCGGCCTAACAATGGCAGGTTGATCATGCCCGAAAACATCATCGAGAAATACGAATCAGAATTCGACAGTCTCACTTTTTCCAGTCCTGCGGACGGCGTGTTGCAGATCACGCTTGAAGGACCGGGCCTCAACTCGGTTGGGCCAGACAAGCACCGCCACTTGGCCGATGTGTGGCTAAAGATCGATCGAGACCCCGACGTTCGAGTTGCGTTGCTGACAGGTTCGGGCCGAGGATTCAGCTCTGGCGGCAGCTTCGAGCTGATCGACTCGATGATGAGTGACTACGGCCGCAGTCTTGAAGTTCTTCGCGAGGCCCGAGACTTGGTGCTTAACGTCATCAACTGTTCCAAGCCTGTTGTTTCGGCAATGTGGGGGCCCGCGGTGGGCGCTGGCCTTGTTGCTGGCCTGCTGGCCGATGTGTCGGTGGTTGGTTCGAACGCTCGGATAATAGATGGACACACCCGACTGGGTGTTGCTGCCGGTGATCACGCAGCAATCTGCTGGCCAATGTTGTGCGGCATGGCCAAGGCCAAGTACTACTTGCTTACGTGTCGGGACTTGTCCGGGGCAGAGGCCGAACGAATCGGTCTGGTTTCTTTGTGCATCGATGACACCGACGGCCCCGAACCAGTGCTGGAAGAAGCGCTTGCGGTTGCTGTTGAGTTGTCCAACGGGGCCCAGCAGGCAATTCGCTGGACCAAGCGCACGCTAAACAACGCTTACCGCATGTTCGAACCGTCGTTTGATGCCTCGGTGGCCTATGAGTTCCTAGGATTTATGGGTCCCGATGCTGCCGAAGGTCTAGCTAGCCATAAGGAGAAGCGCGCTCCAGACTTCAGCAACGGACCCACTTCGGAGTAACCGTGCGATCGAATCCACCGTTCTGACCTGGGAAACAGTCACGATTTCCGTACTGGCGGTGTACCCAGTCAAACCCGGCTGGTAGCCAGGTCGGTTCGGATTTTTTGACTGGTAGCCAGGTCAGTTCGAAGGTGGGAGCAGAGCGTCTTTAGCCGAGTTCGGCTCCGACTATTGAGGCGAAACTTACACATTCGCCAGGTCGGCCTCCAAGGTTGTGAGTCATGGCCAGCTTGCGCTCGTTGGTGAGGGAAGTAATCCGACGATCTTCGGGCGCTTCGCCTCGCAACTGGAGCCAGCACTCAAACAACATCCGAAGACCGGACGCGCCGATCGGGTGCCCGAAGCTCTTTAGGCCGCCGTCAGGGTTGACCGGCAGTTCGCCGTCCAGGTCGAAAGTGCCATCCATGACCTCTTGCCATGCCGTGCCGCGTTCGGCAAAACCTAGATCTTCCATCAAGACCAGCTCGGTTGGAGTGAAACAGTCATGGACCTCAGCCATCGCAATCTCTTTGCGAGGATCGGTTACCCCTGCCTGGGCGTAGGCGTCAGTTGCGCAGCGTTCAACCTCGGTGAAAGTTGAGTAGTCATAGTCAGAATCAATCGGACCGGCGCCAGGACCAGAGGTAAACGAGAGCGCCTTCACATACAGCGGGTTGTCGGTGTACTTGTGGGCATCTTCAGCCCGGCACATGATGGCTGCAGCCGATCCATCGCTGACACCAGAGCAATCAAAGACGCCTAGCTGGCCGGCGATAAGGGGTGCGTTGCGGATCTTGTCCTGGCTCACTTCTTTCTGAAACTGGGCCCGTGGGTTGCGGGCGCCGTTGTAGTGGTTCTTCCAGGCGATTCGAGTGAGCACATCCTTCATCTGATCTTCGGAAAGCCCGTACTTCTTGGCATAAGCCGGGGCCAGGAACGAGAACGACGCCGGTGCAGAAAGTTCAGTCTTTGTTCCGTCATCAGGTAGAGGACTGCCAGTGAGACCTGACATTCCGTTGTCTTTCAGCTTCTCGACTCCGATTGCCATCACAACGTCAAAGGCTCCGGAGGCAACTGCGTAAGCGGCGTTGCGCAAGGCTTCCGAGCCCGAGGCGCACATGTTCTCGACACGAGTCACCGGTTTGTAGTCGATCTTAAGCGGCTTAGAAATGGTGAGCCCAGACGTTCCGGACCCCAAGGTGCCAACCCAGAAAGCGTCCACATCGTCCTGCACAATTCCAGCCGAGTCATAAGCAGCGTGGGCAGCCTCGATGACCATGTCATCAACCGAGCGATCCCAGTGTTCGCCGAACTTGGTGCAACCCATTCCGACTATTGCGACCTGATCCTTGATTCCTCTTTGTCCCATGATGTCCTGTTCTGTTTGATCTTTAGTTTGATCTATAGGTTTGATCTTTGATCTTTGGTCTTGATCTCTAGTCCCGAATTGGGATGGCTTTCCAAAAGTAGTTGTGCACGCCATCTGCAGTTAAGAATCGGCGAAATGTCATCTGTACCCTCATCCCGATTTCGACTTCGTCGGGGCTGGCGTCAGTTAGTTCGCTGGTGAATCGCCCACCACCATCAAAGTCGATAACAATGCCGATCGTCGGCGGTGACGGCGAATAAGCCAGACGATCGATGGTGTAGGTGGCCACGGTTGCGGGGGTGTTGGCCATTGAGATCAACTCCATGTCATCAACTGCGCCGCCCTTCAACGAAACCCGCATCGGGGGCATATGAACAGCACCGCTGGAACGATCTCTGGACGCCTTTAGGGAATACTTCCAAGGCACTGACCGCAGAGTTGGCGGAGCGGCAGGCGGAATTGGGTCGGGCCGACGAGGCGGTTCACGATCGAGATAGCCGCGCCAAGTTAAGAACATCGAGTATGGGAGATTGTCGTTCCCAGCTTCGATCTGTGTGGCCACCGGAGAGCTTGACTTGTATGAGTCGATTGCGTCGGTAGTGCGGAACAACGTGACGTCGCAACCATCGGACAGGTTGACCAGCATCAAGACCTGACCAGCCGAAGCAGTGTCCAACGCATTACACAACGACACCAAGTTGTGGGCACTTCCACAGTTACCAATGGATGAGATCAGGTCTGGGGCTGCAGGCACTGCGCTCAACCCGGCGGCGCTGGGGGCAACTCGAACAGCTCGTGAATGGAGCCCAGTGATAATCGCCAGGTCCACGTCGGCGGCGGAGACTTCGGTGTTTTTGAATGCTGTGTTTACAGCCTCGGTTACCAGAGGAAGGTAAGCGGCTTCTCCAAATCGTTCCTCCCAGACTCGTGAATAGTTCCAGCCCGGTTGACGCCAGCGGTCCAAGAACTCACCTGTCGCTGATGCACCTCCGATCCACTCGGCCAACACCGGGCCATCACTGTCCGAACCGATCATTAGGGCCGCACCAGCGTCGCCCAAGGTGGCTTCATCGCCGCTTGCGGGCCGGCCGGTTCGAACTTCACCGACGGTCACTGCAGCTACCCGTGAATCATGGAGGGCGGCTTGGATTGCACCGTGCACGCTCCGGCCAGAGCCGACCATGTCAACCGCTAACACGTCACTCGGGTAGTCCAACACCGCGTGGATAGCGTTTGCGTTGGTCTTGTCGAGGTACGGAGGCGTTGCCGAGCTGAAGGTGATGGTTGCTGGCGTAGGGAGCTGAGAAGATTGATGCATCTTGCGGGCGGCCTCAGCAGCCATCGAGGTGGCGTCCTCGTCATAAGAGGCAACTGCTCTAGTCCCCTTGCCTCCGCCGCTACCAAGGGCATCAGCGATCGCGCTGCGCTTAAGACGGTGGTAAGGCACATATGCCCCGTAGCCGATGATGCCTCTGGTCATTCGTGTCTACTCCGCTTCGATTGCCGGTTCTATTCGGCCTTGGCCGGTGAACCGAAGCCTATATAGGGTTCGACGTTCGCACTAATCGTCCTAGTGAGCGGCGTCAGTGATGTCCAATTTGTTTGGCGTCCAGATCACTACCGATTCGGGGCTAAAACCCTGCGCCTCGATTTGTGACCGACTCCGCCGACCCATCGCGATTCGCGCCATCTCGAAGCGATCAATTTCTACCTGGAGAGGTCCATTGTTTAGCTCGGTGATCCTGGCCATCAACTCGTCCCAAGTGTGATCGACGAAACGCATGTCCGGGTCGGCGCCAATTCCTGTGGCCTGGCGAATATCCCACTCATGGGTCCATGCGTCCAGGAAAAACGGCGCAGGCATCTTGTCGGCCATGGCCCCCAATAGCTCGTCGATCGCCGGGGCGTTCGACTCCCACTCGATACAGACCTCTTCGACCGAAAGCGCAGTCCTGGCCTGCACTTGAGCGTCGGCCCAAGGCTCGGTGGCTGCTCCCTCAGTGTTACCGGACAAGATGTCAGCGTTGATTCCCGACAGATGGGCAAGTGTGTCCTTCACCGACCAGTCAGGGCAGCAATCGGTCTTAGCGTTTGCCTTTTCGTCAGTCAGCGAACGTCCAATGGTGATACACCGCTCCCGAAGGTCAGCATAGGCAGAGGCGAGTTCAGTACTGGACAGGGTCGACATGGGTGCAATATTACTTGGCTGGCTGCATTACTTGGCTGGCTGCCACCTAGGCGACCGTGCTAGCGCATTAGGTCGCCAACAAGAGCGTTCGTGACCTTAAGTCGTTGCGCGGTGAGGGCCAAGACCGTTTGAGTCAGTTTTAGAGCGAGGTCGGGGTCGCTCTTTCTGAGGTTCTCGAATGATTCACGAGACAACAGCAAGACAGTTGCCGGCTTGTCCGCAATCACGGTTGCTGTTGCTGCTTCTTTGGCGAAGAATCCAACTTCACCCAGGAACGCTCCAGGGCCGACGCGTCTCAATCGGCGTGACGAACCCTCGATCGGGGCCCAGACTGTCAGGGTTCCAACCTGCACGAGGTAAAGGCCGCTGCTGTCGTCACCAGCCTCCATCAGACTCTCGCCAGCCTCAACGCTTTGCTTGGTGAAGCAATTGACTAAGGCTGGTTCGAGGTCGCCGAGCGCGCCCAAAACTGGTGCAACCTCCGCCACCGACGCTGAGTTTGAATTTTGTTGGAGCAAGTCGGCTTCGGCCATTTCAAGGGCGTGATCCAGATCGGGTGCAAACAGTCCTGCTCGCTCGGATTCATCAAACGAGGTTCGCAGAGCTGGAGGGGGGTCAGCACAGCGAAGCCGCACGCCCTGTTGCTTGCAAACTTCGGCTAAGGAGTGCAGCTCTACCAAAGCCGACGAATCCAGTCCGGAAACGTGATGGAAGTCCAGCACGATGTGCCCCGGTTGAGACTCGTTGTCTAGTAGAGCGCGTACTCTCGCACCGACTCTGGCCACCGATCCGAAGAACAGGTAACCCTCAAGCCGCATAGCGACGATCTCGCCACCGCAAGAATCAAGCGTGGCGGTCTCGGTTTGGGACCGGTCAAGGCTGCTTCGCATTGCAATTCCGGTGGTTCGGTGCCGAATGGGGTCAAGCGTGGCGTATCGCCAGACGAACAGCGCAGCAGAAATCACAACACCTAGGCCAACTCCAGCCAGCACGCCCGAGAAAACAACGGTCAGCGGGATCACTATGGTCAGCAGCCGATCAGAGATTGGCCCTTGAAGCACAGAGTCGACGATCCACTTGCGCATCAATCCAATGCCAGGGCCCATCACTAAGGCGCCTGCGACCCAGCGGGGCATCAGTCCGATCAGATCAGGTCCTGACACAACGGTCAGCAACACAATGGCACCGAAAACGCTGGCCACCAGCTTTGATGACGAACCCAACCTCTTAGCCAACACGGTCTGACCAATGCCTACGAATCCAATGGTCCCGCCGACTAGGGCCGAGGCGGCCGTAGCGGCTCCCGACACCCTCAGTTCCTTGTCCAGGTCGACACGCTCACTGGTAGCAAACTCAACGCCGGTGATGTTCAGAAGTAGACCGATGACTGAGACCAGAGCAACAGCAGGCAGCCCTGGCAACCCCGAAACGATCCCCGCCCAGTCGACCTGACCAAGTTCTGAGGGCGTCAGAAAGCTGACTCCGCCGCCCTCGGGGAACGGTCCGATTAGCCATCCGTCGGCCTCGACTGCCCCCAGATTGCTAGCGATCTGAACAGCAACGTGGAAGCCGAGGATCGAGCCGATGATCACCAACGACTGGCGGTTCGCTCCGGACAAGAACGCGACGATTGTGCCTAGCAGCAGGCCCGGCAGCCAGAATTTGATCAGGCCGTTTCGGAACAACTCGTCGACCTCTACCAACCGAACGCTGTCGTTGATGGTCACGCTTAGACCACCACGAATCATCAACCACGCGGTGCCAGCTACGTAACCCCCCATAACCGGATATGGCACAAATCGAACGAGGTACCCCAGACGAAACCAGCCCATCAGGTACATCAGGACGCCACAAGAAAAGACCGCTACGAGGACAAACGCCGCAACCGAGAGTGCCGAATCTGACCCACCACCGCTGGCGACCCCCGCAGCTAGGGCGGCTACCACCACTGTGATGTTGCTGCGAGCACCCGCTACGACCACTTCAAACGATGTGAACCAGGCCAAGATCGCACACGCCAACGCGCTGCCAATAATGAAACCCGTCACGCCCCGGCCCAAATGGCTACTTGCGCTTCCGGTGTAGACCAACGCTGCAATCGAAACCGCCGAACCGGTTTGCATCACGCCGAGCGCTGCCGCGGGTCCAAATCCGGACCAGGAACGCGCTTTGGTGGTCAGGTCGCCCCCGTTAGCATTCCCCTCATCAGCAGCCATTGTGAATATGACCTTAAACAATTGGCAGAGATTCAGCGAACGCCCTAAGTGTCGGAGCGACAACGATGGTGGACGCATCCGTTGGTCTAAGATCCTGCGATGGAAATTTCAGGAGTGATTGGTGGCTCTGTACTGACAGAGGGCGATCTGGTCGAGAAAAGCCTTTCGTTTTCAGCAGGCTTAGTTGATGGTCCATCCGAGCGGCCAAGCTTTGGGCAGAGCATCGACGCGACTGGGCTGATTGTCGCCCCAGGATTTGTTGACCTCCAGATAAACGGCGGCTTCGGTATCGACCTGCTGTCTAAACCCGAAGGCATGTGGAGGCTCGGAGCGATGCTCCCCCAGCACGGCGTTACGTCCTTTTTCCCTACCTTCATTTCCTCTCCTCAAGACCGCATTGAGGCGGCCTTTGCCGCTTTCGCCCAGCGACCCACCGACTACTCCGGCGCCCATCTGGCTGGGCTCCACCTAGAGGGCCCAATGTTGAACCCGGCCCGTCGTGGAGCGCACAGCGAGCAGCACCTCATGGCACCTAGCATCCCGCTGGTCCAAAGCTGGACCCGAGACTCGGGCGTGGCGTTGGTAACCCTGGCACCGGAACTGGAGGGTGCCCTAGACATCATTCGCCGGCTTACGGGTCGAGGTATCGCAGTTTCAGCCGGACACACCGAGGCCACTAGCGAGCAGGCCCAAGCCGGTTTCGAAGCTGGAGTCACGATGGTCACCCACCTCTTTAATGCGATGGCTCCTTTCGCCCACCGCGAACCAAACATCACCGGGGCAGTATTGGCGAACAACGAAATCGTCGGTGGGTTGATTGTGGACGGGATTCACGTGGACCCTGTGGCAGTCGCCGCCGCCTGGCAAGCAAAGGGGCCGCACTCAATCGCGCTTGTAACCGACGCAGTTGCGGCGATGGGGGCCGACGAGGCTGAGTTCAACCTGGGTTCAGCCACCGTGACCGTTGACAAAACAGGCGTTCGCAACTCAGATGGCACCCTCGCGGGAAGCAATCTGACGATGGAGCAGGCAGTGAAGAACCTGGTCGAGTTTACCGGTTGCTTCCTGGGCGACGCTCTTACAAGCGCATCGCTGACTCCCTCCAGAGTTATGAACTTGGCGACACAAGCAGGCCTCACCGAAGGCGCGCCCGCCGATGTAGTGATTTTGAATCCGCAGCTGGATGTGATGATGACAATTGGCTCTGGGCAGCTTCTGTATGTGTCGCCAGACGCTGAAACAAGGCTGCCCTGATCACCCAGCCAAAAGGCCTGGAATCGTTGCCGGGCTGGGCAAGCGATAGTTGGGCCTAGCCTTATCAGAGTGTCAATCGAAGACAAGCCACTACGTTTGGCATACCTCTCTTACCGTTCCAAGCCCACAGTCGGTGGTCAGGGGATTTACACCCGCCATCTGACCAAGGCCCTGGTTGACCTTGGCCACTCGGTTGAGGTTCTAAGCGGTCAGCCTTATCCAGTTCTTGATGAACGGATCAAGCTGACCAAGCTGCCCAGTCTGGACATCTTTAATGACCAGTTCCCGGGCCGCATGCCCGCCTACTGGGAGATCAAAACCCTGCCCGATTTGGCCGAGGTTCTTCAGTTCTCCACTGGCACCTTCTCAGAGCCGCTGGCGTTCAGCCTCCGCGCCCACGCCGAGCTGAAGGATCGGGCCCATGAGTTTGATTTAGTACATGACAATCAATGTCTCGGGTATGGAATCTTGGCGGTCCACAAGGTCATTCCAACCCTGGTCACTCTTCACCACCCGATAACGGTTGATCGACGTCTCGAGATGGAAGCCGCTCCTAATTGGCGTAAGCGAATCAGTGTGGGCCGCTGGTACAACTTTGTGAAGATGCAAGGTCGGGTGGCGCAGAGAATGCCCCGAATTGTTGTGGTGAGCGAGAACTCGATTGATGACATCCACAACGACATGAAGGTCGAACGCGATCGGATGAGACTGGTTCACGTTGGTGTTGATCCAGATCTGTTTAGGCCGCTGCCGGGGAAGGTTCGCAAGCCTCGCAGCCTGCTTACTACCGCTAGCGCCGACGCCGAGATGAAGGGCCTCAAGTTCTTGCTTCAGGCCATGGCCCAGTTGCGTTCGGAGGGTTACGACGCAACGCTGACGCTGATTGGAAGGGCCAAGAAGGGCGGACCTTCGGAAAAGCTAATCAAAGAGCTGAACCTTGAAGATCACATCACCTTTGTGTCTGGCGTGCCCGACGAGCGAATCGTGGAGTTGTATTCCGAGACCGAGGTTGCGGTAGTTCCTTCGCTTTATGAAGGGTTCTCACTTCCCGCTGTTGAGGCAATGGCATCGGAGACTCCTTTAGTTTCAACTACTGGCGGTGCCCTTTTAGAGGTGACCGGCACCGATGGCGAGACCGTCTTGCAGTGCGAGCCGGGGAACGCCGAAGACTTGGCACGGGCGATCCGCCGTGCGTTTGATGACCCAGAGCTTCGTGATCGAATCGGGGCGGCTGGGCGCAACCGAGTTAGTGAGCTCTACACCTGGCGCCAGACCGCAATAAACACCGTGGCCCAATACCGCGAGGTATTGGCCATAAGAGCCGAAGAAAACAGCAATGCGTGAGCTAACCACCGAAGCGAGACCAGCGCGGCCTCCGTGGCCGGGGAACGGCAAAACAGCAATGCGTGAGCTAACCACCGAACCGAGACCAGCGCGGCCTCCGTGGCCGGGGAACGGCAAAACAGCAATGCGTGAGCTAACCACCGAACCGAGACCAGCGCGGCCTCCGTGGCCGGGGAACGGCAAAGACTGATGCTTACCGTTGACTATGAAAAGTTGGGCCTGAAGCCCGGCATGCGAGTGCTTGATCTTGGTGCCGGTTTTGGTCGCCACGCGTTCGAGACAGCGCGCCAAGGTGCCCATGTGGTGGCGACTGACCTCGCCATGGACGAGATGTCTGCCACCAAGGACACCTTTGCTGCCATGTATCTAGCCGATGAAATTCCGGCCGAAGTTAGCACCACAGTGATCCAGGCCAACGGACTAGACCTGCCGTTTGAAGACAACAGTTTCGACTGCATAATCGCTTCGGAAATCCTCGAGCACGTTCCCGATGATGTATCGGTTATGGGCGAGCTTCTACGAGTCTTGGTTCCGGGTGGACGGCTTGCCGCCACGATTCCAGCCGAGTTCCCAGAACGGATTTGTTGGAAGCTGAATGAGGCCTACCACGCTCCAATAGCTGTGGGTGGCCATGTCCGTATCTACAAGAAAGACCAGCTAAAGGAACGCCTGGTTAACAACGGATTCGTGTTCCAGCAGGATCATCGAGCCCACGCACTTCACAGTCCCTACTGGTGGCTTAAATGCGCAGTCGGCCTTGACAACGAAAACAACCCCTTGGTGAAGGCATACCTGCGATTCCTTACTTGGGACATCGTCAAGGCCCCTAAAGTCACGCGGTTGGCTGACCAGGCTCTTAACCCGATTCTTGGCAAGAGCCTTGTGGTCTACGCCGACAAACCGAAGGCCGACAAACCGAAGGCCGACAAGCCATCGTGAGAAACCCCCACGTTGAGAACATTCTGACCGCCGAGCAGGTCCACACGACGGCCGCAACAATTGCTGAGTGGCAGTTGCCGTCGGGAATGTTGCCGTGGTTCCCTGGCGGCCATGCCGACCCCTGGAACCACGTCGAGGCCGCGATGGCCTTGGCAACATGTGGTCTGACCGATGAAGCAGAGCACGGCTATCGATGGCTCGCCGAAATTCAGCGAGGCGACGGATCTTGGCACAACTACTACACCGCTGATGGAATCGAAGATGCGAAGCTCGACGCTAATTGCATTGCCTACATCGCAACCGGCATATGGCATCACTGGCTGGCCACTGACGATCGTGGCTTTCTTGACACTTACTGGCCCGTAGTCGACAAGGCAATTGAGTTCGTCCTGGACCTTCAGACCAAACGGGGCGAAATCGTCTGGGCCCGGCACGCCGACGGGATGCCTTGGAGTTATGCCCTGCTGACGGGCTCATCCTCAATTAGCCATAGCTTGAGATGTGCGTCTCTAATAGCGGCTGAACTTGGCCATGAACGGCCCGAATGGATTGCGGGCAGAGACAAGTTGGTTTCAGTAATAGCCAACCAGCCCGACGCATTTGAACCCAAGGAGCGCTGGGCCATGGACTGGTATTACCCAGTCCTTACAGGTGCTGTTGTGGGGGCTGCAGCAACGGAAATGATGGCCGCCAAGCACGATGCCTTTGTGATGGAAGACAAAGGAGTCAGATGTGTTAGCGACCGGCCATGGGTTACCGCTGCTGAGACTTGTGAATGTGTTATGGCCTACGCCGCGGCAGGAGACCTAGACCGGGCCCATGCGATCTTTCAGTGGGCGCAATCGTTGAGAGATCCTGACGGCCGGTATTTCACCGGTCTGGTTTACCCCGAACTGGTTCATTTTCCTGATGCAGAAAGAAGCACCTATACAGCAGCCGCGGTGGTCCTCGCTGCAGATTGCCTGTACGGCAAAAACCCCACCAGCAAGCTGTTTTCTGACCACACCTGAACGTTTTTGGCGACGTCTTTTAGTTTGCTGAAAACAGTCTTGAAGTCAGTGCTAGGTAAAAATCTGTGGTTTGTCCGTACTTTTTCGCGACTTATTACCCGTCGGTAACGTCATATCACCGACAACGACGTAATCGTTTAGACGCATCTCTTAGGACCACGTACACAGATGACTGCACATGTAAGAAAAGCTCTACACGCATATTTGAGTGAAGAAGCGTATGAGACCTGGCACAGATTTGCCGAGGAATGCGGAGTCAGCCTTAGTGCTGTACTGACCGCTTTGGGCCCCGCCCTGAGCGATCCTTCCGAGATGACAACAGGTCAAAAGCTTGAGGCAATCATTTCTCAGGCCAAAGACGATGAACGCGATAAGCGTCGAGCCCGCCGAAAGGCAATCGCCCAAAGAACGGTCGAGAAGGCACAACAAACCAGTTGAGCTTGTCGAACCGACAAATTAAAGCCAAGCGTCAGGCTTGGAAGAACCAAGCCTCAGGCTTGAAAGGAATAGAGGAATCATGACCACCGCAGTAAGAAACCAACGCAAGGCACTTCACGCTTACGTAAGCGAAGATGCACACGACTCATGGCACGACTTCGCCGCCGAAAACGGTGCAAGTGTTAGCGCACTTCTAGAGTCGCTGGCACCAGCCCTAAAGTCATCGCCCGACACTCCGTTCCAGGTCAGCCTGGATGAAGTAATTAACCAAGCACGCCGAACCGACGCTCAGCGCCGCCGTCGCCGCAGCTGACTTGCCGTTCCCCGGCCACGGAGGCCGCCCGACTTACGGGTCTCGCTGGCCGTTCCCCGGCCACGGAGGCCGCCTGACTTACGGGTCTCGCTGGCCGTTCCCCGGCCACGGAGGCCGCCCGCGTCACGCGGGACTTGTTACCCGTCGCCGCGGCTAGTCCTTACCAAGACTCTTAGTGACCCAGTAGCACTACGTTCTTCAAACTCACCTGACTCTAGGGCCGGCAGGTAGATCTGCTCGAAGGGCGGTCGACCTCCGTCGGCCGGATCAGGAAACACATCGTGAATAGCAAGTGTCCCTCCGACACGAACCTTCGGAGTCCAGAGCCGGTAGTCATCAGCTGCCGGCTCTTCGCCGTGCCCACCATCAATAAACAAGAACCCAAGCGGGGTCTGCCAATTCGGGGCAACCACCTTTGTTTCGCCGACGACGGCAACAACGTTGCGCTCTAGTCCTGCGTCATAAACCGTCCGACGGAAGATCGCAAGCGTATCCATCTTGCCGATTTCAGGGTCCACTAGGTCAGGTTCGTGATGCTCCCATCCCGATTGGTTCTCCTCCGAGCCTCGGTGGTGGTCAACGCAGTACAACACCGTGTCTGCATCGCGGGCTGCAGGACCGATGTAACAGGCCGACTTGCCGCAGTAGCTGCCCACCTCGAGCATCGGCCCACTTATCGCCTTCGACGCAGCGCGCCACAGAGCCAAGCCTTCATCTGGCGGCATAAATCCCCGAGCGGATTCTGCTGCTGCCTGCTCTGCTGGTCTCATATCTGGGCTGGTCTCATATCTGGGCTGGTCTCATATCTGGGCTGATCTCATATCTGGGCTGGTCTCATATCTGGGCTGGTTCATATCGCCATCTCTTCTGCTCGGTCGGTGAAGAGCCGGTCAAGTAGGAAGAACTTGGCAATCCAGACGATTAGATAGCCGATCAGAGAAGCAACCTGAACCGCAACTGTGGATTCAAAGGCTCGATCGGCAACTTCGGCTGTTGTGGTGGAAACCACTAGACCAACGAGGGCAATGCCCCAAAATGGAACCACTTCTGACCGCCACGAGTGACCTCCAGTTCGCTTCCAAACCCACGCCCTACTTAAGAAATAGGCAGGCACGGCGCTGACGGTGGCAGCAAACACGTTGGCCCAGCCCCCACCCCAGCCCCAAACGGCGTGAGCGACAAAAAGCAGCGTCTGGTGATTAAAGATATTGATTACCGAAACTGCGAGGTATCGCAGCACAGGACCTTCGCTGTCACCGAGCAGTGCTCTAAGCCGCTCCCTAAGATGACTGATCACCCCGATGAGACTAGTTTGAAATCAACCCCACAAAGCAGAGGCGTCTAATGAAGCTAGAAAATGACTTTCACGTAAAGGTCCCCGTTGAGCGGGCCTGGGAAGTACTAACCGATATCCCCACAATTGCACCGTGTATGCCGGGCGCACAGCTCACTGGTTCCGAAGGTGACACCCACCAAGGCAAGGTCAAGATCAAGGTCGGGCCAATCACCGCCGAGTACGCCGGGTCCGCAGAATTCGTTGAAAAGGATCAGGCCAACCACAAAGTGGTAATTGATGCAAAGGGCCGCGACGCCCGCGGTTCAGGCAACGCCTCTGCCTTGATCACCGCCACCATGACCAGCGAAGGTGACGGCACTCGAGTAGTGATCGACACCGACTTAAAGATCGCTGGCAAGGTAGCTCAGTTTGGCAAGGGCGTCATCGGCGACGTCTCTAAGAAGCTGATTGATCAGTTCGTTCAGTGCGTTGAGACCAAGCTCGAAGATGACAGTGGAGCAACCGTCGACGCGGTCGCAAGCGCCTCAGCTTCAGCAACCGAAACGTCAGCGGCTGATGCGCCAGCGACGACGGCTTCACAGCCAGCTAAGCCAGCTGAACCTGTTGAAGCGCTAGACCTTATGGATGCTGCCGGTGGCGCTGTGTTTAAGCGTTTCCTACCTGCAGCCGGAGCACTCGCAGCAATCATCGCCTACATAATCGTTAAGGGTTAATCGACGGTCGAGTTCGAACTTTCGGCGACCCAGACGTCGCAAACCAGAACATATGTTCGATAGGTTTGTTGGATGACACCATCAAAGAACCCTTTCGAATCACCAGAAACAATCGAAGAGTGGGAGCAGGTTCGTCGCTCGATGGCGATGTTGCCGCCTGGCGCCTGGGCAATGCGACGTGAACTGTCACTTGACGCCATCGCCACAATTATCGACCTAAAAAAGACTGGTGTCGGTTCAAACTAAAGCGTGTAGCGGTACACGTTGGTCTCGCGCTGAACAAAGCCGATTCGCTGGTAGAGGCGGTTTGCAGCCTCTCTAGAGGGCCGACTGGTCAGGTCAACTGTGCTGCAGCCTTGGGCTCGGGCACTGTCAAGTGCGGCCTCTGAAAGAGCCCTTCCCACGCCCATGCCACGGGCATCGCCGTCTACAACAACATCTTCAATGTGAGCCCGCAAGCCAGTCGGTATGCGATAAGTAGCCAAAGTCAACGCTCCTACGATCTGGTCCTCGTGTATCGCGGCAAACAACACAGTCGATCCCGCCTCGACGATCTCAGCTAAAACCTCCGGACTCGGCGGCGGATTCGACGACGAAAGTTGGGGAGTCAGCTTGACGAATGCGTCAATTAGAGCCTGCGTTACTTCGGTTACTTCAACGATTTCCACAAGCTAAGTATCACACGCCAAAGCACAGTCCCGATACCGTGGTGGGAGATGGATCTGATCAGACCCCAGGGTCCCGTACCCCAACTGCGCCGACCCGTGCTGGTGATGGCCTTCGAAGGCTGGAATGACGCCGGCGATTCGGCGACTACCGCAGCCGATCACATTGCGGAGCGGTTGGGGGCAGAAGTGTTTGCTTCCCTTGATCCTGAGCCGTTCTATGACTTCACCAACACTCGCCCGATGGTGCGTCTAAACGCCGAAGGCAAGCGCGAAATCAGCTGGCCAACCAACGACTTCTACGCGGCCAAAATGCCCGACTCTGATCGGGACATGATAATTCTCACCGGCACCGAGCCCCAGCTGAGATGGCGCACTTACTGCGAAGCAGTTGTGCAGCTGGCAAGCCAACATGATGTAAGCCTCGTAGTCAGTCTGGGTGCGCTCATTGCCGACGTTGTGCACACACGGCCTACCACTATCTACGGTGCAAGCTATGACAGTGCTCTCTGTGAAGAGCTTGACCTTGAGCCTTCTGGTTACGAGGGCCCAACAGGAATCGTTGGCGTTATTCACGATGCCTTCCATCGGGCAGACATGGGCTCGGTCTCGTTATGGGGCACCGTTCCCAGTTACGTCCCCCACGCTCCGTCACCCAAGGCGGCTATGGCCTTAGTCAATAGGGTTGCTCGGCTGGTCGACATCAAGATTCCAGTTGACCAACTCAAGAGCAGCAGCCAGGTCTATGAGAAGCAGATCACCGACTTGGTGGCTGATGATCTCGAAACTCAAGAGTATGTAGCCGAGCTTGAGGCCCGATATGACGAAGCAGTGGGTCCCGGTTCGGGCGAAGCCCTGATCTCAGAACTCGAACAGTTTCTGCGAGACCAGTAACTCGATGGGCTATTTGTTAGCCCGCATCAGCCGTTGGGCTGCCGCCAAACCTGATTCCGAGGCTGGTCGAAAAACACCGGCCGGTCCTCACCGTCGATGGCAGCAAATGCCATCTCTGCCCACCGCTCAGCGCCGGCGGTGCCTTGCGGCAGCTGGTCCCGGTGGAACCACCCAGCATCGAGGCACTCTTGGGGATGGTGGCTCAGCTCGCCCCCGGTCGCTTGGCAATGAAATGCCAGTGAGTACAAGGCTCGCTTAGTAAATCCCAGACGCATTCCGTCTTGAATTGCGATTGGCCGCACGACTTCACACGTAATGCCGGTTTCTTCTTGGACCTCTTTCACAGCAACCTCGGCTGGTGAGTAGCCGATGTCGGCCCAACCGGTCGGATAAAACCAGACACCGGAATCCGCACGTTGAATCAAAAGGATGCGACCCTGGTCGTCTCCGACGACCGCTCCCACAGCAACTTTGGGTGTCACGTAACCGGGGATCCCCGAACCGACGGTCTTTAGCCATTCGCCGTGGAACTCAGCAGCTGAACCCACACCCTCAGACGCGGCCTTAATGTCGCCCGCTACCTGAAGAATCTCGTTGTAGCGCTCGATCTCATATGAGCTTTCAGTGAAGGCCAGCCCGGTGCGGGCGATGCCCGCCAACGTCTGAGACCAACGCTCCATGTCTTGTGCTGAGGCGTTCGGGTTAGCTTTCGTCACCAGGGGGCTCCATTGCGTGTCGTATGGCTACTTCCAACTCATCAAGAAGGTTCTGGTCAAGCTTGTTACCTTCGGCGTCGGTCACATAAAAACTGTCGACAGCCTCAGGACCAAGGGTCTGAACCTTCGCTTGGGTGATGTTGAGTCTGAATTCGGCCATGGTTCGGGTCACCCGATACAGCAGGCCTATTGAGTCGGGCGCATGCACGTCAACCACGGTGGCGACGTTTGAAATCTCGCTATCGACAGTGACCATCCGCCTAGGGGGCGCAGCCGACAGCCTCCGTTTGTACTTGCGGTAGGCCCTCGACTTTTCCTCAACGCGAGCGGCCAGGGCTACGCGATAGTTAAGCGCCTTCTCCACCAGCTCGCCAACGGCGTCCCACTTCACGGGTGCCCCCGAAGCGTGTTGAACAACAATCTGGTTCGCAGCCATGCCCTCGCTGTCGGAGTATGAATGGGCCTCGAGCACATCCAAGCCACTAACCGCCATTACGCCAGCCAGACGGCTAAGCAATCCCGGCTCATCCGGCGCCACCAGGGTGAGCCGATCTTTGCCAGCCACAATTGTGCGCTGGCCAGTCTTCATCAGGTCGATGATGTCAGCCGTAGGGAAGGCGCCTTCGTGGTCAATCAGCTCTCCCCCTTCCAGCAGTTGCGTCGTGCGTCTTACCAATTCTCCTAACAAGCCGGCCTTCCACTCACCCCACGTTGCGGGGCCGGTGGCAACACTGTCGGCTTCAGTCAGCGCCGCAAGCAGATCCAAGAACTCAACCGAGTCAACAGCAGCAGCGACGGCCCGGATTGTTCCCGGATCGGTAAGGTCTCGTCGGGTCGCTACATCGGGAAGAAGGAGATGCTGCTGACACAGATCAACCAGCACTCCAACATCTTGCGCCGAGTAGCCCATCCGGGAACCAATGTCTTTGATAAGACGGACGCCGACCTCGGTGTGGTCTCCGGGGTATCCCTTGCCGATGTCATGAAGGAGAGTGCCCACAACCAACAAGTCAGGGCGTACCACCTTGTCGACCAACGAGGCGGCATAGACGGCTGCCTCGCACAAGTGGCGGTCGACGGTGTAGGTGTGAAGGACGTTGCGTTGTGGTTTGCATCGCACAGCAGCCCACTCGGGAATCAAGCGTTCCATCAAGCCAAAGTGATCTAGGTCTTCAACAACATCGATGGCAGAACTTCCGGCCATGAATAGTCCAGCAAAAAGCTCGCGAGCCTTCTCAGGCCACGGTTCTGGAAGTGGCCTGCCGCGCTCGGCGAGTTTCGACAGCGTGATCCGTCCCATCGGTAAACCGGTTCGGGCGGCGTGCTCGGCAAAGACCAGCAAACTGATTGGATCATCTGCGGGGTCAACACTTAACTCGAGCCAACCAGCAACCATGTCAAGCTGGTCAGTGATTGAAGTCCGGTCAGTCATTCGACGATTTCGGGATCGACCTCGCTGCCAGCGGTCCCAGGCCTCGTCAGTGTTCCAAGCAATTTTTCGGGCAGCCTGGGCGATACGAAGCATGAGATCCTGGCCGCTGGGATAGCCGAGCGCTGCGGCCATTTCGTCCTGGTCATCCAACGTGACCCGATTGCCCGGACGTCCAGTCAGTCGATGAAGCTCCACTCTGGCTGCAGCGAGGGTTTCAGAATGGGGTCTAGTTTCTTCATAGAAAGGGTAGGAAAACCCTTCCTTGGCCCGCTCGGCCCAGACAAGTGAGTGCAGGTCACGAAGGCCACCCTTTCCTTCCTTGAGCTCGGGCTCAATCTGAAAGGCCGCCTCGCCGTATTTGCTCTGGCGATCGTGCACCGACCGTGCGAGCTTGTCGAGCATTGACTCGGTGTCTTTGTGCCAGAGATCCACGATCTTTCGATCGAACTGCGCGTGGAGCTCGTCATCACCGCCGATCAGTCGAGTTGTGAGGAAGCTAGTGGCGCGCTCCAACTCGGTCTTAGAAATATTGACTGCCTCGCTGACCGTAAACACTCCGTGCCCGAGCTTCAAGCCTCGATCCCAAATCGGATACCAAATCGCTTGGGCGATCTCGGCAATATCTCTGCGTTTGTTGTGAACCAGGATCAGGTCTAGGTCGCTCTTGGGGTATAGCTGTTGACGGCCGTACCCACCTACAGCGACTAACGCCAAGCCCTCGGTGTCATCAACCATCTCGGCCAACAGGTTGGCCAAGAAATCGTCTGCGGCGAAGCTGTGAGCCTTCAAGTAGGCACGTCCCCCAAGATGGGGAGCTTCGAGGAGCGGGCGAGCCTTAACCGGCGCCATTAGAAACCGTCCACGATTTTGCCAAGCCTGCGGAAGAATACTGAGCGCGCCAAGACTTCGTCATAGCCAGCTTCTCTCGCGGTGTTGGCAGATTCCACATCAACATGGGATCCAAACCCTATGACGGTTACACCGTCTAGGCGAAATGGCGCTGGATCATCGCATCGATCGATATCAACAATGACTAGCTCCGCGGCTGTTTCGCCTACTGCGGTTGCTGACGACACAAACGCCACCTTAGAGCCGTCGAAGCGGCTTCGATCCATCAGGTTTGGCACGAAGGCGGCCACGCGTTTTGAGCTAGCTCCAGCGGGGGTCTGAGACTTGGTCATCTGCGTCCTTCAGCCTTGCGCCGGTTTAGGTGGACAAAGGCCTTGGCTGCACCCCACGAGATGCCGTGCTCATGCACGTCCGAGCCAAAATCAAGAAACGTGCCAGGCGTGATGTCATACATGTCGCCTGGGTGAAGTCGCTTTGCATCAGCGTCTCTTGGCACCGGAGCAACACCGGCCCGGCTAAGAACCGCAGTTACGAGCGGAACCACCTGACGGGCGAGCGCCAGCGGTGACGTCCACTGAGAGTCAATATCGGTTTCTAGGAGTTCACGAATTTCAGTGGCGATCCGAGTTGATGCTTCTGCTGCAGCTGCCGCTGCATCACTCGCCACCTCAGCCGGTAGTGGGCCGCTGTGTCGAAGCTCGATAGCTCGCAGGACCCAAGGGGCCAACGAACGGGCGAAAGCATCAGCCAATTCTGCAGCAAGGTCCTTCAGCGTCGCTTCTTCATCCACCTAGTTAGCGTGCCGGTTTAGATCGAAATATCAACCCATTCTCATCAAACCGTTAGGGTCGGCCCATTGCTAGCTAGCCGAAGTCATACACAGCTTGACGAACCGAAAGCTCAACACGTCGGCGCTTCAAGTCAACACCCAGAATCTTCACCCGCAACTCTTCGCCGGGCATGACTACTTCCTCGGGTGCGGTCACGCGGAACTCGGCCAGCTCAGACAGATGAGCCAGTCCTTCCACCCCTCCGCCGACGTCTACAAACGCTCCAAAGTCGACAAGTCTTGTTACCTTGCCTGGCACTACTTCGCCGATAGGCAAGCTGCTCAACGGGTCAGGTTGCAGCTGGCGAATCGACAAACCGACCCTCCGCTTCCGGACCTTGACCTCGACAACTTTCACCTCGACCTCTTGGCCGACCTTCACCACCGAACTTGGCTTTCGAACTCGGTCCCAAGACAGCTCAGAAATATGAACGAGACCGTTCATTCCGCCGATGTCAACAAAGACGCCGTAGTTGGTTAGGGATGAGACTTTGCCTGTGACGACGTCTCCTACCTTGAGCGAAGACAGTCTCTCCTGCGCGCGTTGTCGCTCGGCCTTCATCAAGATTGATCGACGAGAAAGTAGCAGTCGATCCTTTGACGGATTGGCCTCCAAGACCCGCCACTCGAGCACCTCACCGACCATCGGGCTTAGGTCGCCCGACGGTTCAAGCTCAACATGAGCCGCTGGAGCAAACCCACGAACTCCAGCATCAATTACGAGGCCCTTCTTTGAAGCGCCGGTGACTTTTGCGGTAATGGTCTCTCCGCTGGCTTGGGCCTCACTTAGGTTGGCCCAGGCCTTACGCTTGAGTGCCCAAGTTCGGCTTAGAACAACCCGACCCTTTGGATCCTCACGGGCAAGCACCGCACCTTCAGCCCCATCGCCCACAGACAACACAGTGGTCGGGTCAGTTCCAGCTGCGTCAAAGTTCTCGCGTCTGATGACTGCGGGCCGGCCATCTTCGAGCGTCAGCTCCACCTCGTCTTTGGTGATTGCAGTGACGGTTCCCGCCACCACCATGCCTGTGGCTGAGTCTGCCTTAGGGGTCGTTGGAGGAGGCACCGGTAACCCAGCAGGACCAGCAGCAGCTGAATCGCCAATTGAGGGCTTAGCTACGTCACCGATAGATGGTTTTGGGACCTCAGCGTCTGGCTTCACATCAGTCATATTGAGAGACTAAACCCCAGGTGAGGGTTACGTCAGCTCAACTTAGGGTGCCTAAACAACGCCAACAGCGGTTAAGGCCTCTGCTGGAGCGGCAACTACGCCGGTGTAGAAAGTGCCGAAATCGGCATAAACAGCCGATGCTTCGTCAAATCGCATCGTGTAGACGACTTCTTTGAGGTCATCGGGCTTTTGAGCAAACAGGGTCACACCCCACTCAAAATCATCAAGCCCAGTAGAGGCAGTGATCAGCTGGGTGAGCCGGCCAGCGAACTTTCGACCCGACATACCGTGTTCGAACATCAGCTCCTTGCGACGTTCAAAATCAAGTGTGAACCAGTTCTCCGAGCCCTCGCGAATCTTGCTCATCGGGTAGAAGCACCATGCTGGCTTTCCTTCTGGCGGAAGCACTGGGTACAACCGCGCTTGCTTGGCCTCGTCTGGAACAGTCTTTGCGTACTCAGAAACCTCAGTGAGCGAAAGATAGGAATCGGTCAGCGTGAGACCGGCTTGGGCTAGTGATGTCTGGAGTCGGCGCAGGCGCCACAAATCATCACCTAATGCCATGACCGCTAGATCGGCCTTGTGGCCCAACATTGCAACCGTGACTACCTGATCGCCGTCTGCTTCTGCTTGTTTCACGGCGCCAAGAATGGCGTCTCGATCCGCCAGCGGCGACACCGCATAAAACAAGTGGAGGACGCCAAGTCCTTCTGAAGGTGATGCTGGGTTCATACCGCCCAGCCTAGGACTTCCTAAAGCGCCTCTGTCGGGCTGTAGAGGGTGCCGTTTGACCCTCGCGCAAATCCGATCACGGTCATTCCGGCTTGCTTGGCGGTGGCGACCGCTAACGACGATGGTCCGCTAACCGCTACCAGCGCAGTAAACCCAGCAGCCCAAGCCTTTTGCACCATTTCGAACGATGCCCGACCGCTTACAAACAGCGCAAGGTCAGTCGCCGGCAATTGAGAGTCCATCAGCAATCGGCCGATGACCTTGTCTACGGCATTGTGCCGACCGATGTCCTCCCTGAGAACAAGCATTTCCCCATCTCGGGTGAATGCTGCAGCCGAGTGAGTTGCCCCAGTTGCTGTGTAAAGATCTTGATGGGTCTCAGCTCGACCCGGTAGTGAGAGGAGCATCTGGGTTGACCATGGTTCGTATTCGGCAAGCACCTGCAATCGTTCAGTCAGCTCGCCAATGGCCTCGGCTCCACAAAGTCCACACGATGACGAAGTTGAGCCCAACCTCGGTGTTGGAGCGGGCGCTTTGCCATCGGTGTCCACCGACACCACGTTGAAGTCTGAGTCCGCTGGGCGCCCTGTTCCGCAGTAGCGGATGCCAACAATCGGAGCCCCGTCTAGAACGCCTTCGGTGTGGCAGAACCCCGCCGCCAACTCAAAATCGTGTCCAGGCGTTCGCATCGTCGAACTGATCTGAATGTCATCGAGAAGAACCGAAAGAGGCTCCTCCACTACAAGGTCATCGGGTCGCCGACCAGAACCATCCTCGCTAAGCCGCCTGACTAGCGAGGACTCGCTTCGAGTGCGGACCATCAGACCCGGAGATTGATTTGGCTAACCATCCGCGCAACTGTACAGCACCCAAAAACGGCAACAGCCAGCGATTTGAAATCGCTGGCCGAGTGCCTTGGTTCCCGCTGAACTTTGCGCCGGTTTCTGTTCTGACCGCGTACTCTTCTAAATTCGGAAACTGTCGGCGTTTATCCATGAGCCGGACGGCTCAAAACCGGCTTCGAGAGACCTACTGTGCCCATCGCAACTTATGACTATCTCCAGTTTGATCCCGCTGAATTAGCGGGTTTGAAGGGAGATACCACCGTCACGGTGGCCCTGCCCGCCAAAGACGAAGCCGCAACGATCGGGCCGATTGTGTCGGCCATTCACACCGAGCTTGTGCTCAAACATGGCCTCGTTGATGAACTACTGGTTATCGATGACCATTCCGAAGACGAAACGGCCCACATCGCCGCTGAGGAAGGCGCAATCGTCTTGTCTGCGGCAGACATCTTGGCTGAGCACGGCAAGGGGCACGGAAAAGGCGAAGCGTTGTGGAAGTCGCTGTATGCAAGCTCGGGAGAGGTGATCTCATGGTGCGACGCAGACATTCGCAACTATGACAACCGCTTTATTCTCGGCATAATCGGGCCGCTGCTAACCAACAGTGAGATCGGTTTCGTAAAGGGCTTCTACCAGAGGCCGTTGCGTGACGACGGTGAAGGAGGCGGCCGGGTGACTGAGCTAATGGCTCGCCCGATTATCGCGTCGCTATTCCCTGAACTCGGCGGCCTTGTCCAGCCTCTGTCAGGTGAATTCGGTGGCCGGCGAAGCCTTCTTGAGGCCATCCATTTCAGCCAGGGTTACGCAGTTGACCTAGCGATGCTTATCGACCTGGTTGCCGCACATGGGCCCGACGTAATCGCCCAGGTCGATCTTGGCACACGCGTTCACCGCAACCGTCCTTTGCGAGAGTTGGGCCCGCAAAGTGCAGCGATTCTCGGAATGGCGCTTCGTCGTGCCGGTCTAACCAACATTCCACCTGAGTTGGAACTTGTGCGCCCCCACATGGGCAACGCGACAGTTCGATTGGGAGATCGGCCACCGGTCGCCACCCTAGACGGCTACTTGGACGACTAGCGTGGAGCCATGGCTCGCAATGACCTATCCGCACAAACTTCAAGTTCTCCGGTAGCAAGAGGCGCAGTAATGGTGGGCGGAGCCGTCATTGCTCTGATCGTGGCCCGGCTGATATTTGGGTTTGTGCTGACGCTGATCAAGTCGTTCCTGTTTCTCGCGATCTTGGCTGCGGTGCTGTGGGTCGGCTATCAGTTTTTGGCTGGCAGCGACGACACAACGGCTTGAACCACCAGCTCCACCGTTTTCTCAAACGCAGCATCCACGCCAAAGCGCTCGGCCAGAGAGACAACCGTAACGTTGGTCGGAATTGAGACGTCCTCAGCGACGTCCCCAACCACTGCCAACGTGGGCACTTTCGCCGCTGCGGCCCACCTGGACACTCCTCCAACGACCTTGCCCTGAAAGCTCATGTCGTCCAGCAGTCCTTCGCCAGTAACGGCCAATGCGGCGTCCTTTAGGGCAATGTCCAGCTGTGCATGCTCGGCAAGTATCTCAAAGCCGCTTTCGAGCCGCCCACCAACGGCGGCCAAACCTCCGGCCAGACCGCCCGCGGCACCAGCTCCTTTGATTTTGGAGACGTCCACTCCGAACCTCTCCTCATACACCTGCACAAGTCTCTCGAGTCTGCCGGTCAGCAATTTGACTTGAGCGGGAGTCGCACCCTTCTGGGGGCCAAATACTGCGGCCGCGTCTACAAATGCGGTGTCAACGTCGCAAGCGACCACAAGATCTATCTCTTTGAATCGGGGGGCGGGTGGTAGCGCACGTATCGCCCCGTAGCCCCCGTCGGTAGTGGCCGAACCTCCAACCATCACAAAAATGGTTCGTGCCCCAAGCTCTACCGCAGTTGAGATCAGCTCTCCGGTGCCAAGAGTGTCTGCGGCCAGCGGGTCGTTGTCATCGCCAACCAGATCTCGGCCCGACGCAGCCGCCATTTCGATGAACGCAGTGCGGCCTTCAAGCCGCCATCGTGCATCCACAGGATCGCCAAGCGGGCCAGTGACTGTGGTTGTTTTGTTCGGTCCGCCAACTACCGACAGCGAACCCTCTCCCCCATCGGCGAGAGGAATTCCGATTGGCTCAAAATCGAGGCCCTCAAGGGCGTCAGAACACGCCTGTACTAGATCATCAGCCGACGCCGTGCCGCGAAACTTGTCAAAGGCTAGAACTACCCGCTGACTAGATGTCAATGGCCCCGTCGACACCGATGATTACAATCACGTTTGCGGCTTGGGTGTCCTCAACTGGCGGGTTTGCCGGATCGAGCGGCTTCACGAAAGTGGTGGGATCAAGGCTAAATGCCTCGGCGACAGCAGCCGCTTCAGCGGCGTAACCCTCGGCGAACAGAATTGCGGTCGGGCCGTCAACAGTTGCGTTCTCGGGCTTGAGGGTGACGTAACCAAGCGGCTTAAGCACGTCCGTACCACGGCCCGCAATACCAGGCTTGCCTTCAGCGGCATTCAGAACCAGTGCAGCAACCATGCTTGGATCCCGTAGTTCAGGCTCGGCCGGAGGTGCTTCGGTGGTCGAGGTTGGCTCGGTTGTTGGCGGGATTGTGGTTTCTCCCTCGCCGCCGTCACCTTCGGCGCCGCTTTCAGGCAGTGTGGTCTCGGTCTTTTCCGCCGCAGCAGCCTCAATGTTGGTGTCAGAAAGGCCTCTACCCATCAACAAGACGCCAACAACAACAGCGGCGGCAATTACCAAAATGCCCCTAATTGCACTGGCTCCCGCCGACTTGGTGAAACCTCCGGCGTTATGTGCACCTGTTGTCATTGTTAAATCTCCCGCAGTGGTTATTGAAAGCGCAGTTGTTATTAAAAGCAGAGTGGTAGTGAAAAAGCTAGGTTCTTCTCAAAAGCTAGGTTCTTCTTAGAGGTTCTAGCACTTTGAGCGCCTAGAACCGCGTCAAGCAACTATCCTACTAGCAATGCCCGAATAGCTCAGTTGGCTAGAGCAGCTGTCTTGTAAACAGCAGGTCAAGGGTTCGAGTCCCTTTTCGGGCCCCAAATAGGGGCGAGTTACCGTCTGAAGTGCGCAGGAGCGATGTTTTGGCCCCCAGGGCCGAAACTCGGTTAGTGAGCGAAGCGAACGGCTCGGGCCCCAAATACGCCGTTCTGGCTGTGTCGGGAACCGAATCCGGTTGCTGGCACAGCCAGAACGGTTTAGGCAGACCTTCGCCTCACTACTTCGAAACAGGCAACGGCCCCGGCCATGGCCACATTCAAGCTATTTAGACGGCCCTTCATTGGGATGTTGGCCAAGTAGTCCACTCGCTTGGCCGCTAGCTGGCTTAGCCCGTCGCCCTCAGAACCCATAACCAGAGCAACGCCAACGTCGCTTGGCAGCTCGAGATCGAAAAGCGAGTCGTCGCCTCCGCCATCGAGGCCGATAGTTATGACGCCAAGTTCCTGCATCCGCGCGATCGCACGAGGGATCCCGCCAACAAGGGCCATTGGCAGGTGTTCGATTGCCCCGGCTGCATTCTTGGCGGCTGTAGGAGTTATGTGTACTGCCCGATGCTTGGGCATGACTACGCCGGTTACTCCGGCGCATTCGGCGGTTCGAAGCATCGCCCCGAGGTTCCCGGGGTCAGTCACCCCGTCCAGGACCAATAGAAACGCCCCCTTGGCCAGAGCTAGATCGTCAAGCTCTGCTTCGGGCAATGGCTGAGCCCGCGCCATGACCCCTTGGTGGCTTTGTGTCAACGCCTCTGACTCAAACCGGCGCCGGTTCATCAGCTTGAACGACAGGTTCATTTCAATGCTTAGCTCTGTGATGTCTTCGAGGATCCCGGCAGGGTCCAGATCCTCGATCATCAAGACCTCGTGAACTCGACGATTACCGGCAAGCAGCAACTCACGAACGGCCTGGCGGCCTTCTACATGGTCGCCTCCAAGGCCCTTTGGGCGGCCGCGTTTGGTTCCACCTTGACCCTTGGCTCCTGAGTTCGGCCTAGCTCCACCAGCTCTAGGGCCACCGCCTTTGGACCCAGACTTTGGGCCGCCGCCCTTTGGGCCGGACTTCGGGCCGCCAGATTTGGGGCCAGAGGCGCCTTCGGCCGCACGGCGCGCCTGGGAGGCACCTCTTCGACCGCCGGTGCTCTGTTGTTTAGGATCTCGACCCGGCTGTTTGGGGTTCCGACTAGGCCCACTGGGCCGCTTGCCTCTTTTACCGGCCATTAGCTGGCTCCGATCTGTGTTGTTCGCTGGGTTATCAACGCAACCGCCTGACACTGCACTCCACCTTGGAGTCCAGCTAGGCCTTCGGTGGTCTTGCCCTTTACCGTCACACTGGCGCCAGCAGCCGCACTGAGGTTGCTTTGCATCACAGCCTTGTGGGGTCCGATCTTTGGTTGATCACAAATAACCGTGATGTCGACATTGGCGACCGCCCAGCCGGCTTGAGCAAGCGCCGTGGCCACCTGGGAAAGCAGCTCGACGCTGTTGGCTCCCGAATACCTGTCATCGGTGTCGGGAAACCACGAACCGATATCACCCATCCCAGCTGCACTCAAAAGGGCATCGATACATGCGTGAGTCACTGCATCTGCATCACTGTGGCCATCAAGTCCGGGACCGCTTAGGGTCACACCCCCGAGAATCATCGCCCGCTCCGGGTCATCTGACCAGCGGTGCACGTCGAAGCCATGCCCCACTCGGAGAGCGCCCATTGGAATTGTCTCACTCATAGTTGAGCCTCAGCTGCTAGCAAGTCTTGAGAAACCGTGATCTTCATATTTCGAGGATCACCTTGGGTATGAACCACGACTGCGCCGTTACGGCTCACCAGTGTGGCATCATCTGTCGCTTCTCCACCCCCTGAGTGAGCGGCCCGCAAAATATCCACTTTGAACCCTTGTGGAGTTTGCACAGCTACATATTCGGTTCGGTCCACTGCTTCGCCAGAAACAGTGCGCAAAGTGTCGGTCACACCAACCACAGGAATTGCACCGTCGGCCCCGTCAGCTAGCGCCGCTATGACCCGATCCACCAGCTCGGGCGGCGTCAGTGGCCTAGCTGCGTCGTGAACCAGCACATGAGTGGCGTCGGACGTAACTGCGCCTAGCCCCGCACGGACAGACCCCGCCCGCGAGCTGCCACCAGCAACAACTAAGACTTCTTCGGCCAAGGTGGCTTTGATCTCAACCACCCTGTCCACAGGCGTCACCACGACGACGCCCTGGCTAACCCGACTCATAGCTTCGATAGCCCAATCAAGAACACGCTGATGGCCCAGAATCTCAAGTTGCTTCATTGCGCCGTAGCGAGTTCCAGACCCTCCGGCGACTATTACTGACCATATGTTCACCTAATTGACGATACTGGGTCTGTCTCGATGGTTCTGATGTTGTAGGTTGATCAGAATGGTCGACAAAGACTTACTTAGACAGGTTGCGTTGTTCTCCGAACTGGATGAGGAGTGGATCGACAAGATCGCTGAAAGCGCAATCATGCGGGAGCTTCGCCGAGGCGACGTTCTCTTCACCGAGGGTGAAGAGCCCGACGAGCTGTTCGTGACAGTTTCAGGCCGAATCGCCATGGTCAACCGATCAGTTGATGGCCGAGAATCGGTCGTTGCGCTGATGGAAGACGGTGACCTCTTTGGCGAGATGCCGCTGTTTGACTCTCAAGACCGTTCCACCGACGGGCGAGCGTTGGAAACTTCGCAAGTAATCGTGATTCCCTACGCCCCGGTTCGCGAATTGTATGCAGCTCAGCCAAGTCAGCTCTGGCAGGCCGTTGCGCTTATGGCCCGCCGGCTTAGAAACATGGACGGCGTGTTGGCCGATTCAGTCTTCCTCGACGTGACGGGGCGCACGGCCAAACGGCTGCTTGAGATAGCTGGGGACCGTGACGAGTTCGCGTTGCCGGTTACTCAGGAAGAACTAGCCGGAATGGTTGGCGCCAGCCGGGAGCGTGTCAACAAAGCCATTGCTAGCTTCGTGAAGCTAGGCTGGATCGAACAACGAGATCGTCGCTACGCAATCGTTAACCGCAAGCAGCTCGAAATCCGCTCGACCTAACGAGACTGATAACGGTCTAACGCTCTCTCGACCATACGGCCCAGGCTCTTCTTGACTGCTCGGGCTTTTTGTTCGTCAAACCCTGGAACTGACGCCAAGTCGTCGCGGCTTGCACTTAACACGGCATCGAGGTTGCCGAACTTCTCCACCAGCGCGTCCACGTCTTGGGAACTAAGCCGAGGCATTCGAGACATGATTCGGTAACCACGCGGGCTCAGGCTTTGCTCAACTTCGCCGTTCGGAACCGGAAGGTGAAGAGTCTTGGCTAAAACATCGTCATCGAGAAGGGTCTCGTCATCGAGATCGCTCATCGCTTCCATGGCGTCATCTACCGTGACGCCGGGGGCGGGCGAGAAGTAGTCACGAATGATTGATCGACGATCGTCCACCATTCCGCCAACTAGCTCGTCGGTTTGGAGCCGAACCAAGCGACCGTCAGAACCAAGTTCGATCAGGTTGCGTTCAATCTCGCTTGAGATTCGGGCCACCATCTCGGTTCTTTGAAGCACTTCGAGCACATCCCTGGGCGTCACAAGGTCTTCAACTTCAAGCGCAGTCAGCTTGGTGGCGACACCAGAAAGTCGGTTCCGGAACCGTTCAAGAGTTTGAATCGCCTGGTTTGAACGATCCAAGAGCCGTCCAACACTGTCCAGTGGGTGGCGCTCGTCACCGACATAAACCTGGATTTCCTTGCGGCTTTCCGAAACGGCGATTACGGGCACGTTTAGTGAACGGGCGACCCGTTCGGCGGTCCGGTGCCGGGTGCCGGTTTCGGCCGTTGGCACGTTGGGATTAGGAACAAGGTGAACATTCGCACGAGCAATTCGGCTGGCGTCGTTGGCGAGAATGATTGCGCCGTCCATCTTGGCAAGTTCGGACAGTCGCTGTGGCGTGAAAGCGGCATCAAGCAGAAATCCGCCCGAGCAAATGTTCAAAACGTCATGGCTGTCACCAATGACGATCAGGCCGCCTCGGCCGGACTGGAGTACACGGTCTAGACCCTCGCGTAGGGGCGAACCTGGTGCTACCTGGACAAGTGCCCGCAAGACTGCGTTGGTGGTCCGGTTATCCATTTCTCGATTCTACTGCAAGGTCTAATTTTGCAGCGCACGTTACCTAGGCGCTCAACGCTTGGATCTCTTCGACTGCCCCAAACAACGACCTGGCCCTAACTAACCTCAAGCCCATCGGAGGCTCGGGCGCCGATTCAGGAACAATGACCAGATGGAAACCCATCCGGTGGGCCTCCTGGAGCCGTCTTTCCATATGGGGCACCGAGCGCAACTCTCCAGCCAAGCCGACCTCAGCACAGGCCACCAGATTGGCCGGAAGCGATACGTTCCGGATGCTTGACAGCAGCGATAGTGCCAGCGCCAAATCGCCGCCGGGTTCATTGACCTTCGCACCTCCTGCCGCCGACACGAACACCTCTGTGGATACGAACTCAACATCGAGATACCGAGACAGCAGCGCCATTGCCTGCTTAACCCGGGCCGTTGGGACGCCCTGAGTTGAGATATGAGCGCCCATCCCGTGAGACTGGTTCACAAGAGACTGCAACTCCACGAGCAACGGCCGTCGGCCCTCAATGGTAGGAACGACCACCGACCCAGGCGCGCCCGGGTGACGGTCCACCAGGAACAGGTCGCTCGGGTCTCGAATTGAGACCAAACCTTGGCCCGTCATCTCGAATACCCCAACGTCTGTGGTTGATCCGTAGCGGTGCTTTGCCACGCGTAAGTAACGCAAGGAGTTCATCCGGTCACCCTCGAAGCTGAGCACGGTGTCGACCAGGTGCTCCAAAACACGAGGACCAGCCAAGGTTCCGTCCTTGGTTACATGCCCAATAATCAGCACAGTCACGTTGAGAGCCTTGGCCATGTTGACCAACTGGGCGGCCGCTGACCTCAGCTGAGTGACCGAGCCCGCAGCGCTGTCTACATCGTCGCAACGAAGTGTCTGTATGGAATCAATGACAACGAGTTGGGGCTTGGCTTCGGTCAGGGTGGCAATGACTTCGCTAACTGAAGTGTTGTCTAAGACTGATAGCGACCTCGGAATCTCACCGGTGCGCACACCGCGAGCTGCCACCTGCGCAGGTGCCTCCTCGCCAGTGACCAGAACAACGCTGGCACCCGGCGCAGCGGCGTGCATAGCGATCTGAAGGCTCAATGTGCTCTTGCCAATGCCCGGCTCGCCGCTGAGCAGAGTGACCGAGCCAGGCACGAGGCCGCCACCTAAAACTGAGTCAACTTCGTCAAACCCGATAGGCACCGGCAAACATCCAGAAAGGCCAAAGTCTTCCAGTGCCGGCAGATCCGTAGCGGTCGCAGTGGAACCAGTCTTGGAAACCGCCACTTCAACAGGAGCTTCAGCGACTGAAGCCCAACTGCCACAACCGTTGCATCTCCCCTCCCAACGAGGGTGGTGGGTCCCACAGTCGCTACATACAAAAACTCTTCGATTCTTAGCCATACCCAACCCTAAAGATGGCCTATGACAGGATCAGCTCTGGCCGCTCAAGCGACGAAAGTGACCGGTTGCGCGGCCAAATCCTTAGAACGAGGCGGGTGTGACCGCTAGTGCGAAGCTGTAGCGGGCACCTGTGCCCGGTTTAGGTCTTGTTGGCCGCCGTTGTTGGCAACCTGAGTCATGAGGTGATCAATCAGAGTCACCAAGCAGACCTTCACGCCCTCCTTATCCCGTGCGTCAAGAGGAACGATTGGGAGGTCGGCGGGAACAGCCAGAACGTCTCGGATTTCTTCGACGGTGGCCTGGGGGCTGTCTTCAAAGGTGTTGATTGCGATGATGAAAGGAATGTTGCGCTGTTCGAAGTAGTCGATCGGACCAAACGAATCATCGATTCGACGAGTGTCAACTAGGACTACTGCACCAAGGGCGCCTAAAGCGATCTTGTCCCACATGAAGGCGAATCGAGACTGGCCCGGCGTCCCAAACAGGTACAGGACCAGTTTGTTCGAAACGGTGATTCTGCCAAAGTCCATCGCAACTGTTGTTGACTGCTTGTGACTGACTTTGGAGATGTCGTCAGTGCCGTCGGCGGCCTCAGTCATTGTTTCTTCGGTGCGAAGGGGTGGGATCTCAGAAACCGCTCCCACGAAGGTTGTCTTGCCAACTCCGAATCCACCAGCAACTACAAACTTTGCTGATGTGGGACGGGCTGGAGCATCGACGAATCCGTATAGATCATCCATGGCGGGTCTCCTAGAGGTTTGTGATTGCCGCTCGAATTGTCGAGAGGAAATCTAGGTCCATGCTCTGTACAGGACGTTGAGCGTTTAACAGGCCTTCGCCCACCATGTTGGTGAGCAGCACCTGGGCTGTGAGAAGTGGGATCTTGAGATGTGCGGCGACTTCAGCAACCGAGGTTGGGCCCGAAAGTCCGGCGACGATGGAGCGTCGTTCGAACTGAAGCGTCTCTACGACGCTTCGCGACTGAGCGGATGGCTCCACAAGAGTTTCTGGTGCAAGTTCTTCACCGTCGGCGACCCGGGCCTGTCCCTTCGTAACAAGGAAGGAACGCACCTGGTCTCCGCTACTGTCTCGGGGGGCTTCATCCTGGTAGCGCATCGTGTCTATACCGCCAGCGAGTTCTTGAGCTCTGCAATCAAGTCCGGAGACAGCATTGCACCGGCTCGTTCGGACAACACAGTCATCTCGTACCCGACAAGTCCGAGGTCTGCGCCTCGTTCGGCGACCACAGCTAGTGATGCGCGAGGTGAAACACGGGCAATCAACATCCAGCCATCAGCAGTCTCGATCATCTGGCGAACAACGGGGGGCAGTCCGAAGATCTCGCCTGCGGAGTCAGTAAGACTGGCCAGTCCAGATGTCACGGCTGCAAACTGCTCGGCCTGAACCTGGGACAAACCCTCTGAAGAAGCCAGATGGAACCCGTCTGAAGAGACGGTCTGCACATGGCGAACACCAGGTGTTTCCTCGGCGAACCGAGACAACATCCAGCTTAGATCTGCTGCACTCATAGTATTCCTTCGGCACTTTCTGTCGGTTCCTCAAGCGATTCAGCTGAGGAATCTCGTTCGGCTCGCTGGAAAGCAGACTGCAATCCAGCAAACGAGGACTTCACTGCATCGGCGCTGCGAGTAAGGGTGAGCGCTTCGTCCATTGATTGGGCCGCTTGGGCCTCAGTCTTTGGGATGACCCGAGGTTCAAGACCCTTAGGCATGTTGGCGCCTGGTTTACGTCGACCTGATGTAACAAGGCCGCCGGTTGTTGTCGGCGCAACAGGGCTCACAGGTGCCGCTGGCACCGGCTCTGCTGAAACCGGCTCTGCTGAAACCGGCTCTGCCGGATGCGGCGGTGTAGCGATGGGCTTTGCGTTTCGCTCCGAGGTGGGCACACGACGGCGTGATCCCGCAAGTGCTCCCTGGGTAGGGCCTTCCGTTGTGACTACCACAGGCGCCTTGCCCGGTAAGATTCTTGCCTCTACGGGTTCGGCTACGACAGGCTGCTCGGCTACAACAGGCTGCTCGGCAACCACTGGCTCCTTTTGGCTTTCCCGGTGACGAGGCTTTGGTGGATTTACCTCCGCTGAAGCCGCTTGGGCCTGGGCATATGGTGAGTCTGCGTGTGCTGGGGCTTGGGTCTGAGCGACTGCTACCTCGGGCACAGCCTCAGGCGCAGGCGCTTCTGCTGCTGGCACTTCGGCTGCTGCTGACGCAGGCTCTGGAACGGCCTCAACTGGTGCTGCCGGCGCTACTGGAGCCACTGCTGGTTCAATCGCCGAGACCGGGGTTGGAGCAGGAATCGGAACTTCAGATAGTGACGCCATGGCAACATCTTCAGTTGCAGCGGCGGCTGGAATTGGGGCAATCGCAGGTGGCACGAAAGGACTTGTCTCCAAGTCCAACTTTCGCTTTCCTGCAATCTCTTCTTCGCGTTGGTGGGTGGCCACTTGGGAAGCCAAAGATCCGTCAATACTTGGACGGGTACTTGATTCAGAGATGATCAGCTTCGATGGAATCCGCACTCGGCAAATTAGGCCGTTTGGCATCCCCGGAATGAGCGCAAGTTCTAGACCGTGACGTGCGGCCAATCGGCCCGACACGTAGTGGCCGAGGAACCGAGACGGGGTCTCGGTGTTGTTCGCCGCTTCGGAAATTCGAGCGTTTGCCGCTTCGAGTTCGGCCTCGGTCATTCCCTTGCCCTGATCGGCAATAGCCAACAGAAGGCTGTCCTCACCGCGTCGGGCGGCAATCTCTACTCGGCTCGACTTGGGTGAGAAGGTAATTGCGTTCTCTACCAACTCGGCCACAAGGTGGCTGATGTCGGCGATGGCGCTGGCTTCGACAAGTACGTCATCAGCGATGTTCAGGTGAACTCGGTCATACCCATCAACTTCTGAAAGCGATGCTCTGAGCAAGGCGCTTAGGGGCAGAGGCCGGTCAAAGTGTCGGGTCGACTTAGCGCCAGCCAGAACAAGCAGAGACTCGGCGTTACGCCGCATTCTCGTGGCCAGATGGTCAACTTTGTAGAGCTCTTCTAATACGTCGGCGTTCGTCGCTTTTCGTTCCAGGCTGTCCATGTGGTTCAGCACTCGGAGAAGCAACTTCTGGTTTCGTCGACCCAAGTTTACAAACATGTCTGCAACCGTCGCACGAGCGACTGCCTGCTCACCAGCAAGCTGAACCGCAGTTAAGTGCATCTGGTTAAAAGCCGTTACCAATGCACCGATTTCGTCGTTGGCTTCTGCTTCTAACGGACGGATCTTAGGTAGCTTTGCGTCGACTCCCTGATCACGCATCAGTGCCACAACTTCAGGCAGCTCGTGGCTGGCGATTCGACGTGATTGCTTGGTCAAGTTCCGGATTGGGCGCCTGATCGAGCGATACAGGAAGAACCCGATGCCCATCACGAACAATGACAACAATCCAGCGAACGTTGCGGTGGTTTGAAGAGCAAGACGAGCTGAGTCTCGCCTTGACACGGCTCCTTCTTCCAACGACGTGACCGCTTCAAAGCGAATTACGTCGAGGCTCGATGAGATCGCCCAAATTGACTGTGTCAGTCGAGGGGTTGTGACTTCGTTGGCTCGAGCCCGAAGTTCATCTGCTGAAGGCGCTTCACCGTTGAGGTCAACGTTGACAATGCGGCGTAGTTCGAGGGTCTCGCCGAACGCAGGGGTATTCCGCAGGTTTGAAAGCTCGCTTCGCAGCTCTGACGAACCAATGGCAAAGATCGCCGCCTGGGCGGCTTCAGCCTTTGCAGTAGCAAGACGGACATCTTGTGCGAGTGTCTGAACCTGGCGGCCAACCGTGGAAGCTGTCACGTTGCTGAATGCTTGAAACGCGTCGTATTCGGACTGAATGGCGGCGTTGTAGTTCGAAATCAGCTGGACCGTGGCTAATGAAGCTGCGGCCAGACCAGACAGCTCCTCTGGGCTATCAAAGGTCGCGGCCCTTAGAAACGCGGCTGAGGCGTCTCGGTACAGGTCAATCTGTTGAGACACTCGACCGTTGGATTCACCACTTAACAGCTCGGCTGCAAGACCACGACGGATAATCGCTGGGTTGTCGCCAATGAGCGCCCGAGAATTCTCGATCCGGCTTTGGAAGGTGCGGATGATAGTTAGCTCTGAACCTGCAATATCCAGCGCCTCTTCAAAGGCCCTATCAGTTGCTTGCTGGTTGGCCTCAGTACTTGTGTCGCTAATCGGCAAGAAGGCAATGGCGCTCAACTCATCGCGGATCGCTACGCCGAGCTGTGACAATGCAATTGAGGTTCTAACCTCGACAAGCTCAGCCTCAGCCTGCTCTGCCTCTTCACTGAAAGAGTCAACAAGAACAGCCGCAAGCACGCCTACGGCCAGCAACGGGACCAAAAGCGCAACGAGGAGCTTTGTTGCAAGCTTGAAACTGTGTTTCTTGAATGATGGCATCCGCGACTCCTTGGGGCGATGAACGTGGATATAGGAAACCATCGGAGGCGCTCACAGGAGCCTTAAGGTTAAATCTGAGCTATAGCTCGACGTGCTTAGACATTCTCCGGAGTCGCTGTCTTTTCCTGAGCGGCGGGAAGATCAAAACTCCGGAGGATCGCGTGGCCTCGAGCCAAGGGAGCTTCACCGTCTGGTGAATACCAGGCTGTCCGGAACCCAAGCTTGCGGGCCGAATCCAGAATATCTAGATCGTCATCCACAACCATTATTGACGCCGGAGCTTCACCCGTGACACGCCGCAGGACTTCCCACATGGGGTTATCCGGTTTCCGCACGCCAACTTGGCCGCTGATGACCCACGGATCAACTAGCCCTTCAAGACTGTGACGCTGGCGTAACTTCATCGCCCAAGTAGTGGAATCGTTGGTTATGCAGGCAACTCTGACACCACGATCTCGAAGGGTTCGAAGGAACTTCACGACCCCTGGGTTAAGCGACAACCGACTTAGATAAGCGTCGTCCAGCTCCTCAGGTGAGCCGTCCAGCCCAATTGCTGACCAGAATTGGGCGGTAGTCATTCGACCAAGGCTTAAGGCGCGGGCCCGGAGAACGATTTCATCGGCTGACAGCGGTGAACCAGTCTCATGGGCAAATGGGACAAGAACGTTGTCAATATCGTTGGCTTCTTTGAAGATTACGCCCATCCCATCAAGCGCCACGACAGTTGGATTGTCAGGCTGATCACTGTCATCAGGTTCGTCGATAACTATGGGCGCCGCCTCGGCAGTGTCTGTTGCTCTTGCCCTTGGACGCGCTTTCTGAGGTGGTCGCCGACGCTCGGGACTAAGCACCCGAAGTAGTTGGCCTAACAAGGTAAGAAGCGCCAGGAGCGCTGCAATGATTGCCACTCCCCGAAACACCAAGGTGCTTACTTTTCGTGTGCGTGAGGTAACAGCTACAGGAATCGGCTGACTGGCCTCGGCCGTCGTGGTCCAGAATCTGGCTGTGTCGTCGAAGTCTCGAAGCGGCGTCCCCCCGGAGACATCAGTTCTGATCTCCCCGGGCAATGTGATGCTCATGCGCACGTCAATATCGGCAGGGCTGCCGCCATAGCGGGAAGCAATCGATTCGACGGACTGACCAAGAATTGTTTCCAACTCGGTATCAGAGAAGCTCGAAAATCCTCGAGGTTCAAGCGAGCCCTCGACCGAATAGTCGACCTGAGCAAAGCCCGGGGTCCGGACAAGTTCGAAATCACTGAACAATCCGGCATCACCGGTAAGTTCAGCCATGACCTCTTCGAACTGGTCGGCGGTTCCGAACGCTTTTGATCCGGTGACGATTGTTGACCCGTTTTCGCCGCGGGTGTCTACATCGGTGACCCATCCGGCTTCGTTGAGATCAGTCAGCGCTAGACCACTGGTTCTGAGATCAAGCAGTTCTGTTGCGATGTCTGAATCAAGAGTGGCTGTTACTACTACTGTTCCGGATCCATCTTCGAATACGCGCGTGTCGACGTCGATAGCGACGTCACACGCGCTTAAAAGCGCAACTGCGACGAGCCCGAAAAGGACTAATAGCTTGGAGCGAACAGAATCCACTCCGTGAGGTTACTCGCCCGCTTCGGCTAACTCCGGCGTTGAGGGGGGTTCAAATCCTTCATGCGGGGTAAAAGTCAGCATTTCTTGACCATCAATCTCGCCGACGTCGATCACAATGATCTGCCCAGCACGGAATTCCTTGTAAAGGAGCTTCTCTGAGAGAACATCTTCAACCATCTGCTGAATCGCCCGACGAAGTGGGCGTGCACCCATGGTTGGGTCATATCCACGCTTGCCAAGCAATGTCTTTGCGGCGTCTGTTAACTCCAGACCGATGCCAAGTCCTTCAAGCTGAACAATTGTTCGCTTGATCAACATGTCAACGATTTCAATGACTTCGCTTTGAGACAGTTCGTGGAACACGATGGTCTCGTCGATGCGGTTTAGGAACTCGGGGCGGAAGTGCACCTTTAGTGCGTCATCAACCTTTGCCTTCATCCGCTCGTAGGTGACAGCCTCATCGTTTTTGGCGAAACCGAGCGTCGCCTTACGGAGATCCTGGGTTCCAAGGTTCGAGGTCATGATCAGCACTGTGTTTCGGAAGTCGACCGAGCGACCCTGAGAGTCAGTTAAGCGTCCCTCTTCCAGAATCTGGAGCAAGGTGTTGAACACGTCAGGGTGAGCCTTTTCGATTTCATCGAACAAGACCACTGAGAATGGCTTGCGACGAACCGCCTCGGTGAGCTGGCCGCCCTCTTCATAACCCACGTACCCAGGAGGTGATCCCATTAGGCGAGAAACGGTGTGCTTCTCCATGTACTCAGACATGTCGAGGGTGATCAAGGCGGTGTCATCACCGAATAGGAATTCGGTTAGTGCCTTTGCAAGTTCGGTTTTGCCGACACCGGTTGGGCCGAGGAAGATGAATGAACCAGAAGGTCGCTTTGGGTCCTTCAACCCGGCACGAGTACGGCGAATGCTTCGAGAAACTGCTTCGATAGCATCCTGCTGGCCGACAACCCGCTTGTGGAGTTCGTCTTCCATGCGAAGAAGCTTTTCGGTCTCTTCTTCGGTGAGCTTGTAGATCGGAATACCGGTCCAGATCGAAAGCACTTCGGCGATCGACTCTTCGTTGACTTCGTCAAAGAGGTCAACGCCGGAGTCTTTCATCTCGGTTTCCATCTCGGCCTTCTTGGCCAAGAGTTCCTTTTCAGAATCTCGGAGGCGTCCGGCTTCTTCGAAGTTCTGGCCGTCTACGGCTTCTTTCTTCTGTCTCACGACCTCGGAAAGCTCGCCTTCAAGCTCCTTGAACGCGGGTGGAGTGGCCATGCGCTTGATGCGCAGACGTGAGCCAGCCTCATCGATGAGGTCAATAGCTTTGTCAGGCAGGTGACGGTCAGCGATGTATCGATCCGCGAGGTTCGCAGCAGCAACCAGCGCCTGGTCAGTAATAGTTACCCGGTGATGATCCTCATAGCGGTCCCTTAGGCCCTTGAGGATCTCGATTGTGTGCTCAACAGTGGGTTCTTCAACCTTGATGGGCTGGAAGCGACGTTCGAGCGCAGCATCCTTTTCGAGGTGCTTGCGGTATTCATCGGTGGTGGTTGCACCAATGGTCTGAAGTTCACCACGGGCCAACATTGGTTTGAGGATGCTGGCAGCGTCGATTGCGCCTTCAGCGGCGCCGGCACCAACAAGAGTGTGAATTTCATCAATGAACAAGATGATGTCACCGCGGGTCTTGATTTCCTTCAGTACCTTCTTTAGGCGCTCTTCGAAGTCTCCTCGGTAACGAGAACCTGCTACGAGGGCGCCAAGATCTAGGGTGTAGAGCTGCTTTCCGCGCAATGTGTCTGGCACATCGTCGTCAGCGATTAGCTGAGCCATACCTTCGACGATTGCGGTCTTACCAACACCAGGCTCGCCCATAAGAACTGGGTTGTTCTTGGTACGGCGGCTGAGCACCTGCATAACGCGCTCTGACTCTCGAGCTCTGCCGATTACTGGGTCAAGCTTCTTGTCACGCGCAGCCTGAGTCAGGTTGCGGCCGAACTGGTCAAGAATTAGTGATCCACTTGGGTTCTCCCCACCCTGGCCACCAGAGGTAGCCGAGGCCTTTCCGCCAGCCTCTGGCGCTGCTCCGCCCGCAGAGCCTGACGGGCCCGAGTAACCGCTCAGGAGTTGGATTACCTGCTGGCGAACCCGGCTGAGATCAGCGCCCAGCTTCACTAGAACCTGAGCAGCGACACCTTCACCTTCGCGGATTAGGCCTAACAGAATGTGTTCGGTGCCGATGTAATTGTGACCAAGTTGAAGGGCCTCACGAAGTGAGAGCTCGAGAACCTTTTTGGCCCGAGGAGTGAAGGGAATGTGGCCACTAGGGGAAGATCCACCCTGACCGATGATGTCTTCAACCTGTGAACGGACAGCCTCAAGAGAGATCGAAAGTGACTCCAAAGCCTTAGCGGCCACGCCCTCACCTTCATGAATCAGACCCAGCAGGATGTGCTCGGTGCCGATGTAGTTGTGATTAAGGAGTCGAGCTTCTTCTTGGGCAAGCACAACCACGCGCCGTGCTCTGTCTGTAAACCGTTCAAACATGTTGGTCTCCAATCGGTGGAAAACGGACCTAGGTCTAGCTTACCGCCCTATGGGTTAACAGATCGGTCCGTAGGCCATAAGGATTAGTGAAACCCTCGGCCAAGCTAGGAAATTTCAGCGAAGAGCCGATTCTGAGATCATCATCAGTTGTCTTCGGTTGAGGCTAAAACCCGAAGTTGGCATACCGTGGGGGTGTGGCAAAGAACCCGCTCGCACTGCTGCCTACGGCTTCCTCGACTTCTACCAGGATCGAAAGCACCCTTTTGGACGCCACTTCAATCGATGGCGACCCATACCTAAGCGAAATAGCATCACACCTCATTAAGGCTGGTGGGAAGCGTCTTCGCCCAACATTCACCGCGGCATGTGCTGCGTTGTGTTTGCCCGATGGAACTGAAGTCTCTGATGATGTGATCCGCGGCGGGGTGTCTGTGGAACTGGTTCAAGTAGGCAGCCTCTACCACGATGATGTCATGGACGAAGCCCAGATTCGGCGCCAAGTAATTAGCGTCAACGCACGTTGGGGCAATTTGAGGGCAATTTTGGCCGGCGATTTCTTGTTAGCCCGGGCTTCGGAGATCGCAGCGTCTCTGGGAACCGAAGTTGCGGGCCTTCTTGCTCGCACAATTGGTGACCTGTGCCAAGGTCAGGTCGGCGAGCTTCAAACCCTTTACGACACAGACCGAACAGAGAAGCAGTACTACCCCTCGATCGAAGGCAAGACCGCTTCGCTTTATGCCGCAGCATGCCGCATTGGTGGAATTGTTTCCGAGCAAGGTCGCGATGCGATTGATTCAGTTACCGAATTCGGTCGTCTTTATGGCATGGCCTTTCAAGTAATTGATGACGTGCTTGATGTAATTGCCACTGACGAGCAGCTAGGCAAGCCCGCAGGCAACGACATGCTCGAAGGCGTGTACAGCCTCCCGGTTATCCGAACCCTCGACTCCTCCAACGGAGCCGAACTGAAGAAGCTGCTAACTGATGGCCTAAACCATGACGATCGTCATGCAGCCATCGAATTGGTTCGCTCAGGTCCGGGCGTTGCGTACTCGCTTGACGTTGCTTCAGGATTTGTTGCCGAAGCAAAACAAGCGCTGGCATCGGTTTCTGACAACGAAGTAGCAAGAGCCTTGGCCGGAGCGGCCGATCACCTACTTGAAGTAGGGGGAGTCCTCCCCATTCCCACCGCCGGCTCCTCGGAGTAAATTTCTGTGTAACAAACCCGATTGAACCGGGCGGACAGGGAGCGAGTTTTGACCGGCGGGCCAAATTCGCGAAAGATCTACGGCGGCCCTGTCGGTTCAATCGGGATTTGTCAGTATCTGCCGATCTCAATCTGCCGTTCCCCGGCCACGGAGGCCGCCGTTCACTTCGTTCACTAACCGAGTTTCGGCCCTGGGGGCCAAAACATCGACACATCCCCGGCGGCCGCAGCGCTGTTTCAGTCTTTTAATAGGTCTAGATCTGCTTCGGTGAGGATTCCTACTGTTAGGGCATGGTCCACTAGACGTTCTCGACGTCTGGTTGCTAGCGAGCTTGCGTCTCCTCGAAGACCACTTACCCCTGCCCTGGCGAACTTGTCACAGACATTGTCCAATTTGCGGTTGAACTTTGTGATCTTCCAGCCCAGGCGTGCGGCCACCTGACGATTTGTTGGTATGGCGTCGAAACCTGCGGCTCGATCACGCAGACGCGCTTCAGCCAAACCAACAAGACACAGCCGCTGATCTGGCGTCAACAACATGTCGCTGACACTGATGGTCTGGGTTCCAGTTGGCGGATCCTCCAGCGCAAAGTCGCCACGCGAAACGGGCACTTCGACACAAAGTTCATAGGTGTGGGGACCCGCACTAAAGGTCAGGATGGTCTCTTCGAACGACAGCGCCACTGACGAACCAGGCGCAACGGTCATACGCGAAGTGCTCGAAGAATCAGTCAGATCAATGGCTATAGAACTCCCGACGTTGTAGAGCGTCCAACCCTGGTCCGAATCGTGAGCAAACACACCAAGGCGACGGTGCAAATAGGGGTTCGAGTCAATTTCGAGATCACCGTTTCGCCCGAACGTGAACTGGGCTGTCGACGGCACGGAGTACTCCTCGCCGACAAACTCAACGACCAGCGGATCCACAAAGCTGATTCTATTCCCAAACTTTGATGCTTGTCGGGTGTTGCGAACGCGATGAGATTCGACACGCGCCTAGTGTTGGATATGTCACTCGGGACCAAAGGACACAAGGGTCGATCTAGGCTTCGAGTTGGGCATGTTGAAGGGCTCGCAGTATGGGTGCTGACCTCGAAATAGAGGGCTTCGAACAACTAAGCGAAATAGGACGCGGGGGTTCGGCTCGCGTCTTCAAAGCCTTCCAGACCGACCTCGATCGAATTGTTGCTGTGAAGGTTCTTCACTCTTCGTGGGATTCTGAGGTGCAGCAACGTTTTGATCGGGAGCGACGCGCTATGGGCCGGCTGTCGGACCACGCCGGGATCGTGCCCATCTATGCAACCGGCGAGACCAAAACCGGCGAGCCGTACCTGGTGATGCCTTACTACGCCAAGGGGTCGTTGGCTGACGCAATGGCCGGCAGCGATCCGATGCCCTGGCAACGTGCGACGGCCTTGATCGCCGCCGTAGCCGAGACAATCAAGGCCGCTCATGATCAAGGCATCATCCACTGCGATATCAAGCCTGCCAACATCATGCTCCACGACAACGGGCAACCCAAGATTGCCGACTTTGGCATCTCGAGGACCGGCGGCACGGTCTCGATAACTCGGCAAACGGCCCAGACTTTTACACCTGCCTACAGCCCTCCTGAAGTCTTTGTGGACTCCTCACGTGAGCACACGGTCGATGTTTACGGGATGGGTGCAACCTTCTTTGCACTCTTGGCGGGTCGGCCGCCGTTCCACGGGACAGGCGCAAAGCCAAACGTAATGGCGATCATCAATCGCGTTGCTCATCAGCCTCTAGAGGACCTGCGCGAATCGGTTCCGGCCCCGATCTGTGCTTTTGTCGAACGGACAATGGCCAAAGACCCGGCGGATCGTCCGCAGGACGTTCCCGCGTTTCTGTCCGAACTCAAGGTTGCTGTTAAAGCAGCCAGAACAGCTGGCCAGACGTCGGCTAGCCAGCCCGGCACCCAACCGACCAGTGTTACCCAGCCTGCCAATCGCACCCGAGGAATTCCCGTTCCACTGCGAAGCATCAGTGTGAACCGAACCATCGGCCCGACCCCTCAGCCAACGGCAGCAGTGGCAGGCGGCGTCTCAAAGTCACGACTGGCCTCGGCGAACACTGTCGTTGTTGCGATCATAGGGACTGTTCTGATCGGTGGCTTGTTTGCGATGTGGAACCTAGACAGCAACTCCACCGCCCCTGCCGCTGAAAACCGAAGCTCGACCACCGCAACCACATCAGAGGTAACGCCGATCAGTGAGGCCAGCACAACCTCGGTCCCGGATGCTTCGACCACTGAAACTCCCACCTCGACGTCGCAAACCCAAGACACTGACAAGCCATCAAGTTCAGGCGGATCCGACGCTGTGCTTGAACCTGCAGCGGGACCCGAAGATCCGGCTACCGAGCAAGCTCCGCAATCAGAGGCTCCTGTTATTTCAGCATTGAGCGTTTCGGCGGTTAGTGAGACGGCAGCGACTATCACGTTCAAAACAACAGACTGCGCATCGTCGGAAACCCGTTTGAACAGCCGAGAGGGCACAGAAACGCTGAAGTCATCATCGTGTCTAACTTCGCACTCCTTTGTCTTCGACGACCTTGCCCCAGACACCACCTACGAGGTCACCGTAACCGCAAACGCTGATGGGCTTTCCTCAAGCGGAGGCACGTCCTTTACTACTCCGGCCCTAGATGAGCCAGAACCACTGAGCGCACCCGTTCTGTCTGACCTCAGAGTGATCTCAGTTACTCAGACAACGGCCGTAGTCGGCTTCAACACCGACCTATGCGCTACGTCGGTAGTTGTCAGCATCATCGGAACCGATGAAATCAACTCCTGCACTCAAAGTCACCGCTTCGAGATCGGCGCCTCGGGAACGAGCCTTGCGCCAGGCACCCCCTACGTTGTTCTTGTCGAGGCCACAGCCAACGAGCTGACCACAAGCTCATCACTAAGTTTCACAACCGAACAAGAGCCAGCTCCAGCCCCAGCAAAACCAGAGATAGTCTCGATCAGCGTTGAAGACATCACCGATACAACAGCAAGGGTCGTATTCACAACAGACCAGTGCACAGGCTCGGTCTTCACACTTTCGGGCGGCGGAGGCCAAGAGCGGGGCTATCCCAACTCAAACGTGTGCTGGATTACCCACCGGATCCTCCTAGGCGACGGCGGCTCAACTGATCCGCTGACTCCCGGCACCTCCTACACCGTCACCGTGACTGCCCGAACACAAGCCGGCACCAGCTCAGACTCCAAAACTGTCAGCTTCGAAACACTCAGCACTCCCGCCGAAGCCACGACTGTGCCTCCGAACGATGTGCCGTCAAACGATGTGCCTCCAAACGAGGTGCCGTCAACCGATGTCTCGCCACCGGAAGTTCCGTCGACCGATGAGGCACCCACAAGCTCGACACCACCGACGAGCCCAATCTCACCGGCCGCCGAAACCACCCAGCTCTAGCAACTAACGCCATACTTGGTCAATGGAGCGTTTACCACTGGTAGGGCCGCTACGACCCGCATTGCTGTCGCGACCCTCGCGTGACACTTTGTTCCGCGCCATGTTGGTCTTTCGCTGGCTGACCATGGTTTGGATTGTCGGCACCTACATCTACGAAGTCTGGGAACGATCCTCAACCAAGTCATTGCTTCCTAACCGAGTGGTCGAACGGGTTCCCGTAGCCCACCCGGTAGTCGGCTTCGTCCTGTTTGGAGCCTTATTGGCAACACTGTGCTACATCACCTGGTACTACTTCACCAACCCCGACCGCCTTCTCCGACCGTTTGCAGTTATCAGCGAAATCGCAGCGTGTGCTCTACTTCTGGGGTTGGACAGCTGGGTTTATGGGGCTGACGATCACGCCCAATCCTTGGTTTCGGTCTATCCGATTGCCTCGATCTTCACTGTCGGTATGGCAGCCGGAACGAGGGCATCACTGGCCACCGGGTTTGGTTTTGGTGCCGCCCTTTACGTTGGCTTTGTTTTTGGTCTCGATAGCGGAAACTGGAGCCTCGGCCATATTGCGGCATTTGTTCTGTTTGTGGTTACGGCCTGGGTCAGCTCATATTTTCTGGAGAGGCTGGTGTCATCAGACAAAGCCATTGCCTCATTCCGTGCGAGGGAAGAAGTGGCAAGAACGCTTCATGACGGTGTGCTCCAGACGCTGGCGGTCATCCAGCGACGCAGCGATGATGACGAGTTGAGGAAACTCGCTCGAACTCAAGAACTAGAGCTGCGCGAATATTTGTTCCGCGGCGACGCAGACGATGACGACTTGGCGACAGCCCTACGCGAAACGGCTCGAGCAGCTGAGGAAAGGTTTGGAATGGCGGTCCAGGTGATTGCGGCGCCCGATCTAGAACCAGGCTCACCTGATCGAATTCATGCACTCAAGGGTGCAGTTACCGAGGCGCTGAACAACGCTCACAAGCACGGAAGCGCATCAAAGGTCACCGTCTATGCCGAGCCTGCGCCTGAACCAGAGTGGGAGGCCTTTGTTTCGGTGAAGGACAATGGATCCGGCTTTGAACTATCAGGCGCAGACTTAGGTCAGGGCATCAAGGGGTCGATAACGGCAAGAGTCCAAAATCTGGGTGGCCAGGTCGAAGTTGATGGCCGCCTCGGACGTGGAGCGGAAGTGAAGCTGTGGTTGTAGGAATTCTAGAGATGAGGTTCTGATGGCGTTCAAGAGTCACGTGACGGTAGTGCTGGCTGATGATCATCCGATTTGGAGATCTGGTGTTCGGTCTGACCTAGGTGAGAACTTTCAGGTCCTTGCCGAAGCTGGCGACGCCGACGAGGCAATTGCGGCCATCAGAAAGCACAAGCCGGATCTTGTCGTGTGCGATCTCAACATGCCAAATGGCGGCGGGATCAAGGTTGCCAAAGAGTGCGGCGAGCAGACCAACATTGTGATGCTTACTGTAAGCGAGGCCGAACGCGACCTTCTAGACGCAGTGGCCGCCGGAGCCAACGGCTATCTCATTAAGAGCACGCCGCCCGATGAACTGCGCGACGGCCTCTGGAAAGCCGCTCAAGGTGAACCTGTGTTCAGCGCCTCTTTGGCTTCACTGGTTCTGGGCGAGTTCCGAAAGATGAGCAAGGACTCCGGGCCGATGAAGCCCCTGAGCGAACGCGAACGGGAGGTTCTTCAACATGTCGCCCGCGGCCACACATACAAAGAGATTGGTGAAGAGCTGTTTATCTCGGCGAAGACGGTCGAGAACCACGTGCGAAACATCTTGGGCAAGCTCCACCTCAACCGCAAGCAAGAGTTGATTCGCTACGCGCTGGAGCACGGCATCCAATAGCGCATAGTGTTCGAACATGGAAATAGCAATCCCCCTGTTCGACAGAGTTACTGCCCTCGATGCCATCGGGCCCTATGAGATTCTTCAACGGCTTCCGGGCGCGACTGTTGTTTTCGTGGGCGTCGAGAAGGGCGAGATTAGAACCGACAACGGATTCTTGGGGTTAACCGTTGATGCGACCTTCAACGACGTCCCGGCGCCAGAAGTAGTTGTGGTTCCAGGCGGAGTTGGGACAAGAGCCTTTACCTCAGGTGAGCCATCCGCCTTGCTTGAATGGATCTCAAAGGTCCACATGACCACACGCTTCACAACTTCGGTCTGCACGGGCTCTTTGGTTCTGGCGGCGGCAGGACTTCTACAAGGCATGACGGCCACGACTCACTGGGGCGCGTACGAATCGCTTCGCAAGCTAGGAGCCGAACCAACCGGTGACCGAGTCGTGGAACACATCGAGGACCGGATCATTACTGCGGCTGGCGTCTCGTCAGGAATCGATATGGCGCTACGCCTAAGTGAGCTGCTCTTCGACGCCGACGCAGCCATGGCCATGCAGTTGATGACCGAATATGACCCTCAGCCTCCCTTCGACGCAGGCTCGGTGGAAAAGGCGGGCGATGAAGTGATGGCCCGGCTGATCGAATACTCCGAGTTAGGCAAGAGCTAGCGGCCTCGTTTTCGCTACCGGCACGTTGAACCCTCTAGCCTCGCCCTATGGAATTCGTGCAACTACTAAAGAGTCATCGGTCCATTCGCAAGTTCACCGATGAACCACTGACTGACGAAATGGTGAATGAGATCATCAGCGCGGGCTTGGCCGCGGCGACCTCGTCGAACCTCCAAGGCACAACCGTCATACGCGTTCGCAACCCTGAAACCCGCGCTGCCATTGCCGAGCTTGCTGGCGGGCAGACTTACGTTGAAACCGCTGGCGCGTTCTTTGTTTGGTGCGCCGACCTCCACCGCTCAGCCGAAGTGTGCGAGCGTAATGGCGGCGAGTTCTCCGCCGGTATGACCGAGCACATGATTATCGCTACTACCGATTGCGCTATCGCTGCCCAGAGCGCCGTTGCCGCAGCTGAGTCTTTGGGCTTGGGGATCTGCTACATCGGCGGAATCAGAAATGACCCAGCCAAGGTCACCGAGCTGCTTGAACTGCCAAAGCAAGTCTTCCCGGTCTTTGGTCTTTGCCTCGGTTGGCCCGACCAGGATCCAGCAATCAAACCTCGCCTTCCCCTGAGCGTCACACTGAAGGAAGACCGCTACGACGAAACGGGTGACGAAGCTGGCGTGGCGGACTATGACGCCAAGATGCGCGAGTACTACCTAGAACGAACGGGCGGCAAGCTTGATCGTACGTGGAGCGCCGACATGGAAAAGCTGTTGGGCAAGGAAAGCCGACCTCACATGCAGGGCTACCTAAACGGTCAGGGTTTCGCCACCAAATAACTTCTGGGTTCGGGCAACGGTGTCTGAACTACAGCGTGCGAGCGTGGGTCACCACGGCGTCAATCTCGGCCGCACTTAGCTTTCCACTAAACGATGGCATTCCGCCGCTTCCGTTGTTGACGAGACCAACCATCTGTCCGAAGGTAAATTTCGCCCCCGACCCTTGAAGCGACGGTGCAGTTACTCCGGAACCGTCGGCGCCATGGCAACGAGAACAGTTGTTTGCAAACAATGCAGAACCGCTTATGGGGGCCGCCGTAGTCGGTGCAGCAGTTGTTGGGGCAGCAGTTGTTGGTGCTGCGGTGGTCGGAGCAGCAGTTGTTGGGGCAGCAGTTGTTGGTGCTGCCGTAGTCGGAGCAGCGGTCGTCGGAGCCGCTGTAGTAGGTGCAGCAGTTGTCGAAGGCTCTTCGGTAGTGGTCGACTCCTCAGAGGTAGTCGTCGACTCCTCAGAGGTAGTGGTCGACTCTTCAGTACTGGTTGTTACATCGCCGGTGGTCGTTGTCTCCTCCGCCTCAGTTGAGGAGGATTCAGTTGCCACAGTGGGGTCAACAGCTGCTGTTCCTGATTCGGAGTCGCCCGATCCGCAGGCTGCAGCGACTATCGCTATGAACGCAATTCCCGCCACCAAGCGCGCTGGATAACCCAAGACCTTCTCCCGCCGGCCTTCTGACTGTTTTCCCCACTGTGACATACTCCCACCTACGCCTTCTGAGGTGGTACGGATGCACACGTTCTGGGAATCTAGAACTGCTCAGGTTTCAGTGTCGGGAATAGCACAACGTCGCGAATGGTCTGGGTGTTGGTCAACAACATCACCAACCGATCGATTCCGATGCCGAGGCCACCTGTTGGCGGCAAACCGTACTCAAGCGCTCGCAAATAATCCTCGTCTACAACCATTGCTTCGTCGTCGCCGTCGGCCGCTAGCTTCGCCTGGTCTTCAAAGCGAGATCGCTGGTCAACCGGGTCGATCAACTCGGTAAATGCGTTGCACAATTCTCGGCCGGCCACAACACATTCGAAGCGTTCGGTAAGGCCAGGCTTTGATCTGTGAACACGAGACAAAGGTGAAACCTCAGTTGGGTACTCGGTCACAAACGTCGGGTGCCAGGTGTTTGCTTCAGCAGTCTTTTCATAAAGCTCCAGGATTAGCTTGCCTGGGCCGTAAGAATCCTTGATACGGACGTCATGGGTGTTGCACAGCTCGACTAATTCTTCCCGTGGGGTGTCAACAGTTACCGCAACTCCGATTTGCTCTTCGATCAGATCGACCATGGTCGCTCTGCGCCACGGGACGGCCACGTTGATGGTCTTGTCACCGTATGGAACATCGGTAGTGCCCAAGATCTCCATGGCCAGATACGAAACCAGGTTCTCGACCAGTTCCATGATGTCTGAGTAGTCCGCATAGGCCTGATAGAGCTCAAGCATTGTGAACTCGGGGTTGTGCCTGGTGCTTAGTCCTTCGTTGCGGAACACACGACCAATCTCGAATACGCGTTCGAACCCACCCGCAACAAGACGCTTGAGATAAAGCTCGGGCGCAATGCGCAAGTAGAACTCGGTGTCGAGTGCGTTGTGGTGAGTGGTGAAAGGCTTGGCCAATGCGCCACCGGGAATTGGGTGAAAGATCGGCGTCTCCACTTCCATGAACTGTTGGTCTTCAAGCCACCGGCGAGTGAGAGAAACAATGCGAGATCGTGCGGCGAATGCGTCACGGCTTTCAGGCGTAACCCAAAGGTCCACGTACCGCTGGCGGTAGCGGGTATCGGTGTCGCTCAACCCGTGGAACTTGTCTGGGAATGGGCGCTCGGCCTTGGCTAGCAGTTGCCAGCTTTCGACCTTAACGCTTAGCTCGCCACGCTTGGTCTTCATGACCTCGCCGGTGACACCTATCCAGTCGCCGAGACTCAGTGAGGTAAAGGCCTCGAATTCTGGCGTCACCTTCGACGGAGCAAAAAGTTGAATGCGGCCGGTCGAGTCTTGAAGGGTGCCAAAAGCAAGCTTGCCCTGAACTCGGCGCAGCATGAGGCGTCCGGCGACTGTGGCCTGGACGCCAGTCTCGGTTCCGTCTTCAATTTCGCTGTGAGCTTCTATGAGTTCGGCCGCCATTGCGGTTGGGTCAAAACGGTATGGGATCTCAGTTGGGTCAGTCATGGCTTTCGGGCCCTACTTAGAGTCGGGGACGACGTCGAGGCCGATGTCTAGAACACCAGCAGAGTTTGTAAGCGAACCCGAGCTCATGAGGTCAACGCCAGTTGCGGCGTAGGCATCACAGGTTTCGAGGCTGATGTTTCCTGAGGCTTCGAGCAAGGCCCGACGCTCGTTGTTGGCTGCAGCCCAAGCATCTGCCTTGGCCACAAGGTCAACAAGTTCAGCTGGGCTGAAGTTGTCTAACAAGATGATGTCGGCTCGTGCTTCGAGGGCCTCCATCATTAGCGCCTCGGTATCGGCCTCTACGTGAACGGTGCGGCCAGGCCAGCGGTCTCTGGTGGTGGCCACAGCTTCTGTAACTGTGGTGCCAATGAGGTGGTTGTCTTTCAGCATCAGCCAGTCGCTCAGGTTGGAGCGGTGGTTACGCGCTCCCCCAGCTCGGACGGCTGCCTTCTGCAGCGAGCGATAGCCGGGCGTGGTCTTGCGAGTGTCCCAAACAATTACTCGACCAGCGGCCAGTTCGACAAAGCGGGCGGCCAAGCTAGCAATGCCAGACAGGTGGCTCATAAAGTTCAGGGCTGTGCGCTCGGCGGTGAGCATGGTGTGAAAGGGACCCGTTGCGGTTGCGATGATGTCGCCGGCTGCCAACTTGTCACCGTCGGTCATGTTCCACTCGATCTTCAACTGAGGATCAACCGCGGTGAAGGTCATGTCGACACACTTGCAGCCGGCCAGCACTCCGGCTTCTCGGGCGTTGAAGTGAGCCGTGGCAGTGAGCGTTGGATCAAGTAGCGAAGATGTTAGGTCGCCCAGGGGCGTCAAATCTTCGATTAGCGCTCGCTGCACCAAGAATTCGATGTCGGCGGTGGGTGGTTGTAGGTCTGGCCTGTGCACACCAGAACTGTACACGCCGCCCAAAACCCCCGGAACATGTTTCTGTCAGAGGTTTATCGGGCTATAGCCCGATAAACCTCTGACAGAAACAATAGCGGGGCCGGGTAGGGCTTCAGGTCACTGAGTCGTCTAACACCATCAACGTCTTTAGGTCGCTGTGGAACTCGAGGGCGTGCTCGCCACCTTCGCGGCCTATGCCACTAATCCCTACGCCACCAAAGGGAGCAGTCAGGTCTCGCACCAAGAAGGTGTTAACCCAAACAAGACCGGTTCGCAGGGCCCGACCGACTCGTTCAGCTCGGTCTTTGGAACCGGTCCAAATCATGGCTGACAGTCCGTACTCTGTGCTGTTGGCCAATGCGATGGCCTCAGCCTCGTCGGCGAAAGTTTGAATGGTCAGAACCGGCCCGAATATCTCACTCTGCACAACTTCGGAATCGTTCGAGGCGGGCTCGATCAGTGTCGGCTCGTAGTGAAGGCTGCCTTCAACGGGATGTCCACCACGGATGATCTTGTCACCAGCGGCGGCCGCGCGCTCAACAAAGCCGTGCACATTGGCCCGATGATCAGGGTGAACCAGCGGCCCAAGGTCGGTCGAGTCTTCTCGAGAATCACCAAGTACAAGCGCGTCGGCGTGACGGTTGAAGATCTCCATGAACTCATCCTTCACCGACTCTTCCACCAGCAAACGCGTTCCGGCCAAACACACCTGCCCCGAATCGTCGAACTGCCAGGCTGCCCGATGGGCCGCCTTCTCTAGATCGGAGTCAGCGAAAACAATTAGCGGTCCTTTGCCGCCCAATTCAGCAGTGAAGGGAACAATATTCTCCGCGGCCGCCTTGCCGATGTGACGAGCGGTTGCGGGCGAGCCAGTGAAGGTAATCCGGCGCACGCCAGGATTAGCAACCAGTGCCGCTCCAACTTCTTCGCCAATTCCCTGCACCAAGTTGTATGCCCCTGGCGGGAACCCGGCCTCCAAGGTCAGCTCGGCCAGCAAGGCCGCAGTCAACGGCGACCACTCAGCCGGTTTGTGGATCACTGAGTTGCCAGCGGCCAGTGCTGGCGCCAACTTCCAAGTACTCAACATGAACGGGGCGTTCCAAGGAGTGATCACAACGGCGGGCCCAGCAGGCATGTACTGCACCACGTTGTGCATGTTCTTTGCGTCCCACCGCCGTTCTTCGTGGGCGACTATCAGGTCGGCATAGAGACGGAAGTTGGTTGCGCCACGCGCCACCAGACGTTCCTTCATGGACTCATACATGAACCCCATGTCCAACGACTCAACAATGGCAATGTCTTCGTTGTGCTCCTCGATCAGGTCTGCAAGCTTATGCATGACCTCAGATCGTTGCGCCGCGGTCCATGCGGACCAGACCGAAAAACCCTCCTGAGCAGCCAAAACAGCTGCATCGGCGGTTGCCTGGTCTCCACGAGCTACCAAAGCAAGCGGCTCAGCGTCCCAATCAAGCGGTGATCTCGACTCGAAGGTTTCGGCCGAACCAACCCACTTGCCACCAATCAGGTGATCAACAGGGACAGACACTCCCCCGACTTCAGAAACTCGCATCGCAGACACCTCAGCCGTTCTTAGAATCTGCTTCGCCTTCGCCAACAGTTGTGGCGTACAACTTGGCTCCAGCGCCCATTGGTTTGCGAATGCCGCGGAACTCCCAGTCTCCGCCTTGGGCAGTTGAAAGCACTTCTTCGGACTCACTTGGCTGTGCCCCAACGTCGGCTCGAATCGGAGTTGGGCCAGTAACGATGGTGTTCGTCAGAGCTCCCAGACCTTCAACTTCCACCGTTACAACATCTCCGGGGTAAACCGTTCGTGAATTTGCCGGTGTACCCGACAAGATGATGTCACCAGGCACCAAAGTGATGGTTCGGGCGAGGTCAGCAACGATGTAATGCATGTCCCACTCCATCTCGTCAGTGGTGGCATCCTGCATCACTTCACCGTTAACGATTGTCTTGATTTGTTTGCCCCGGAAATCCCAGTCGGTCACCAGGCCTGGCCCAATCGGACACAAGGTGTCGCTGCCCTTAACTCGCAGCATCGAACCAGCATCGGTGTCACGGAAGTCGTGTAGCCCGTAGTCGTTACCCACGCTGTAGCCAGCGATGTAATCACCAGCTTCATCAGCTGAAATGTTGCGGCAAGTCTTACCGATCACGATGGCAATCTCGCCTTCAAAGTTCAGCCACTTGCACCCTTCGGGTCGAACCACGTCAGAACCATGGCCGGTCAGAGCCGTAATTGGCTTGTGAAAATAGGTTGGCGCAGGCGGCAACTTACCCATGAACTCAGTTACCCGGCTCTGGTAATTCAGGTGGATACAGATGATCTTGGTGGGTTCAACCGGAGCAAGGTGGACTGCTTCATCGATCTTGACGTGGCGGCCATCGCCGGCAACAAGAACATCGCCATCACGGCGAACCTCGGTCGGGTAGCCGTCTAACAGAATTCTTCGGGTCTCAGACATGGGATGGCACTAATCCTTCTATTGGGCCTCTAGCTGGCCGATAATCGGGTCTAGAACTAGAATAGTTTGGTACCGAACGAATTCATAATGATCTGATGAATTCACTAGAGTTAGCTCAACAAGTGAAAGGCACAATCCGCCCTGTCAGCCAAAGAACCGTCAGCCACACAGCAACCGCCGTCTGAGAACGAGGCCAGCGAACGCCTTGCCGCCGAACGGCTTGTGCAAGCCCGCCTGGGTGACCACGTTCTTGACTTCGACGCCCTCAACGCAGTCTCGAACATTTATCGGGCAGCTTCAGGGGTTCGGCGCCGAGCGGAACGCGACGTTTTGGCTGGCTACAAGCTTTCCTGGGGCGGCTTCACGATCTTGTGGGTGCTGTGGGTCTTTGGTGAAATGGAAACCGCCCGGCTGGCCGAAGAATGCGATCTGGCAAAGGGAACGCTCACCGGGATGCTCACAACTCTTGAGAAGCGAGATCTGGTATCAAGAAACGTTGTACCAACAGACAAACGCCGGGTCTTGGTGCGTCTGACCGGCGATGGTGAAGAGACCATCGAAGAACTGTTCCCCAAGTTCAATGACTATGAAGGCCAAGTGTCAGCGGGACTCAGCAGCGAAGAAAAGCAAGAACTCGCCCGACTGCTAAGAATCGTTATCAACAACGCCTCCTCTTAGTCTGTCGAAATTCGTTTCTGTCAGAGGTTTATCGGTCTATAGGCCGATAAACCTCTGACAGAAGCATGTTTTTGGGCGTTCAGGAGGCCTCGCGCTTGAATCGTTTGGTACCAAACGATTATGCTGTCGCCATGGCAGAACTTAAGGGTCTCATGTATCCCCGAACGCCAACCGGAGCGGGCTCAATCTTGCCCCCACCGCCGTGGCACTACAGCGGAGAAATGCTCACAATCGAGTTTCGAACCGACACAGCCAACGTGGCTGAACTGCTGCCTGCAGGGCTTGAACTAGCTGATGATGACCCTGGTGCAGTGGCGATCATCTGGGCTGATTGGCAAAGCTGCAGCGACTCCTTCGAAGAACTTCTGGATCCGGCCCGCGCTCAATACAAAGAGGTGTTTGTAGTTATTCGATGCAAATACCAAGACACCACTTACAGCCGGGCCGCCTACATCTGGGTCGACAAAGACTTTGCAATGGCCCGAGGTCACGTGCAGGGCTATCCGAAAAAGATGTCTGAGATCTGGATGACCCGGCCAGTAACAATTGGCAAGGCGGGCCCTCGACTCGAAGTTGGCGGCAAGTTCGGCTGCACACTCAGCACGTTTGGCCGCCGCATCGCCGACGCGCAGTTCACAATCACGGGCAGCGCCGATAGCGCCGGGTTCGTAAACGGGCATCCGATGCTTCACACACGCCAAACTCCCGCCATAGAAATGGACGGCCGAGACTCACTGAATGAGTTGGTGACGATGGGCGGCTTCGATGTAGAGCTGGGACCGGTCTTTAGTGGTGACGCCCAGCTCCAGCTCCATGACTCCCCCACTGAAGAGCTCACCCGCTTCGGCGAGATCGAAATCATCGGCGCCTACTACCGCCAAGTTGGTAACTCGATGGCTGGCGGAACCACCGTTTGGGCCGGGCCGAACCCAATGGCAAATGAGGCTGGCTAATGACCTACGTTGACAACTACCTCGACGATCTTGGCCCTGATGATGCCGACATAACTAGTCACGACACCTACGTCAACGGAGTGCCTCACGCTACTTTTGCAAAGCTGCGTGAAGAAGATCCGGTTCATTGGACAGAAGAGTCCGATGGTTCTGGATTCTGGTCAATACTGCGCTACGACGACGCCATTGCGGTTAGCAAAGACGTAAAGACCTTCACCTCCTCCAAAGGCATTCGCCTAGAAGAGATGGACGAAGAGGAGACCGAAGCCCGTCGCACAATGATGGAACTCGACCCACCCGACCACACCCGCTACCGAAGACTTGTGAGCAAAGGCTTCACCCGGCGCAGAGTTGAGTCATATGAGGAATCAATTCGGGAGCTAGCGATCGAAGTCATCGAGGAAGCTCTTCAAAAGAAGGAGTTCGACTTTGTGGCCGAAATCGCCGAGCAACTCCCGATGCGCATGCTTGGACGAATGCTGGGCACAAGCGACCAAGATGGCCACAAGTTGGTTTCCTGGGGTGACGCCCTTCTGGGCAATACCGACCCCGAGTTCACCGACTACCCGGTTGATCTAACTGACACCGATGAGTTTCGGATGGTCCCATTCCGCAGTCCGGCATCAATACAGATCTTCCAATACGCTCAGGAACAGGCAGCCAAACGTCGCGCGAACCCAACCGATGACGTCATCTCCCAACTGCTCGAACCCACCACCGATGGCCAACCGTTAACCGATCTTGAGTTCAACAACTTCTTCACTCTCATCGTTGCGGCAGGAAACGACACGACCCGCTACACCATGACCCATGGACTTTGGGCCATGATGCGCCACCCTCAGCTGTGGGACGCATGGAAGGCCGACCCCGAGCTAACGACAACAGCAGTTGAAGAAGTGCTCCGAACCAGCTCTGTAACCATGCACTTCCGTCGCACGGCCACCGCAGACATCGAAATGCGGGGCAAACAGATTAAGGCTGGCGACAAGATGGTGATCTGGTTCAACTCAGCCAATCACGACAAAGAACGTTTCGACGCACCGTTCCGATATGACCTCGCTCGTCAATCAAATGACCATATGACCTTTGGCCGCAACGGACCCCACCTGTGTTTGGGCGCGTGGTTGGCCCGCATGGAGGTGAGGCTTGTATTCGAAGAACTCCTGAAACGAGTAGACCGATTCGAACAAGCTGGCCCAGAGGAGAACCTACGCTCAAACTTCATCTCTGGAATCAAACATCTACCGGTAAGGGTCGTCTGACATGGGCAAAATAGTTGGAGCAGCCCTGGTTTCTCACGTGCCCACTTTGGTGTTGCCCGAAGAGGACCGTCGCGAAATGAACAACGGTGACGACACCACTTTGTTCGCTGGCCTACATCAGCTTCGGGCCGACAAGTTGGGTCCAATTGAAGCTGACACTGTGATCGTCATCGACACCCATTGGTACACAACGATCGAACACATCGTTGCTAGCCATGACCACCGAGAGGGCATTTACACATCCGAAGAGTTACCTCGCGGTATGAAACAAATGGTCTACAACATGAAAGGCGATCGCGAACTGGCCGAGGCTTGGGCGGGTACGTCGACCGACCGAGAGGACACGTGGATCACCGACATTGATGACCCTTACTTGCCCGTCCACTACCCCACCCTCAATCTGCTCCCGTTTCTTCAAGGCGATGAGAATTGGGTGAGTGCCAGCATCTGCCAAACCGCTGACGCTCAGGACTTTTTGCTGTTCGGCGAGTTGTTGGCCGAAGCGATAGCAAAGGTTGACCGACGGGTCGTTGTTCTTGCCAGCGGGGGCCTAAGCCATCGTTTCTGGCCGCTGCGCGAGTTCCGAGATCACGAAGCCGCAGACCCAGATCTACACATCCGAACACCCGAAGCCGCTGCCGCTGATCGCTACGTCATACAGATGATGAAAGATGGCAATCACGGCGCGATCATCGACTTCTACCCGGAGTTCCGACAACACGGACCCGAGGGCAAGTTCGGCCACTATCTAACAATGGTGGGCGCACTCGGCGGCCGTGATTGCAAGCTCCAGGGAACCCAGTTCGGAGAATACGAAGCGGTCGCTGGCACGGGGCAGACCCACATCTGGTTCGACGTCTAGTTTTCAAATGACTAGCTGGACTGATCACAAACGCGGTCCCCACGCATGGCGGGAGGCGGGTACTGGCGAACCACTGATCTTCCTTCACGGCCTAGGCGGCACTCGAGCTTCATGGGGTCCGCAGTTGGATGACTTGTCCGATACTAGGCGGTGCATCGCTTGGGACATGCCGGGCTATGGAGCTGCAGATCCTGAACCTGAACTGACCTATCGCTCCATCGCTGAACGGCTCGTTGGGCTTCTAGACGAACTTCGAATCGAGCGCGCGGACTTGGTGGGGCTTTCGTTCGGCGGCATGCACGCCCTGCACACAGCCATCCACTTCCCCGACCGCGTGCGACGAATGATTTTGGCCAACACAAGCCCGGCCTTCGGCATGAACGGCACCAAACCCCAAGACTGGAAAGCAGCCCGCCTGGAGCCGCTTAACTCCGGGGTTACGCCGGCAGACATGGCGCCTGGAGTTCTTGACGCCATCGTTGGGAGAGCACTGGAGCCAGGACTCAGGGCCAGCCTGATTGAGTCCTTCGGACGGATACCGCCAGACGGTTTAAGAGCCGCTGTTGAGTGTTTGCCCCATAACGACGTTCGAGACGACCTAAATTCGATCACGCACGAATCGTTGGTCATCGTTGGTGAGTTGGATGAAGAGACTCCAGTCTCCTACGCCCAGCTACTTTCCGATGGTTTGGCCAATTCACAGTTCGTGGTGCTTAATGGCGTTGGGCATCTTTCGCCCTCAGAAGACCCGGCTAGCTTTAACCGACTAGTCAGATCGTTTTTGGAAGGTTCAAATCATGACTGAACACAATGAGCCAAACCAGCCCAACATCCTTACCCCGGCACGGGCTGCGCTGGTACAGCTCATGCGAGACCTCGGACCCACAGTGGCTAGTCGTTCCGCCAAACACGACTCCGACGCAAGCTTTCCCTATGACAACTGGGCAGACTTCGCCGCTGCCGGACTACTTGGCATTTGTATACCTGTTGAAGATGGCGGCCTTGGTGGAGACTTCGTTGGCTACGCGTTGGTTGCTGAGGAGTTGGGCCGCCATTGCACTGCGACGGCTCTCACTTTCAATATGCATGTAGCGACCACCCTCTTAACGGGTGAGATCGCTGACGACATGGATCTATCCGAGAGCGACCTCGAGATGCTGCACGCCAATCGTTCTTTGCTCCGCAAAGGCATCATCGAAAATCACGTAATCCATAGCCAGCCGTTCTCCGAAGGCGTTTCCGCCGGAGCTACCAGCGGCTACTCAACTAAAGCAATTCCTGTCGAAGGCGGATACCGAGTAAGTGGCAGGAAGATCTTCGCTTCGCTCAGTGGCGCTGCCGGTGTTCACAACGTGGTCTGCATGGTTGACGGAGATGACCGACTTCGACTGCTCGGGATTCCGGCCGACGGCGAAGGAGTTCGCATTGAAGGCGAGTGGGATCCACTAGGTATGAGAGCCACCGACTCTCGAAACCTCGTTATGGAAGACGTGTTTGTTCCCTCCTCGAACGAGTGGATACCTCCCGGCCTGTTCGATCAGGCGGCTGAGCGCTGGCCGTACTTCTACATGACCCTGTCGTTTGCCTACCTTGGCCTAATGGGTGGCGTCATGGAAGAAACCTCTAGGTACCTAATTGGCGACGGAGGCCCATCGGCTCGGCGAGACCACCCAATAAAGCAACAGGGTTGGGCGGAAATGAATCTCACTTATGAGCGAGCGCGGGCCTTGTGTTACCAGGTACTCGGTGAAGCCGGAGTCGACCCAAGCCCGGCCGCAATAAGGCGAGCCTGGGCGTCGATGGTGACAACAATGGAAGGAGCCGCTGAACTCGCTTCCACTGCGCTCCGAGTCTGTGGGGGACGCTCTCTCTTGAGGCCATCACGGCTAGAGCAGTTCTACAGAGACGCCCGCTGCGGGGCAACCATGTTGCCGTGGAGCGTTGAAGTGTGTCTTCAACGACTCGGCCAAGCAGGCTTGTATCCAGACAGTACTGAGTCTCCAGCGTGAGTCCGGATTTCAGAACCGAGTGGCAATGGATTGCCAGGTTCGCTCAACAGTTCCAGGCATGTGCCGTCGCAGCCGGAGACGTAGCCGTTGTCCTGTCCGAATCGCGCAGCCGCCCAAGCTTGGTGGAAACCGCCCGACTTGCGCTTGGCAGCCTCGGGGCCTCAGTTATTGAGGTAGTCCTACCAACACCACCAAACCCTGGACCAGTGCCGATCCGTTCCACTGGGGCATCCCAGGCCATCGCAGCCAACAAGGCGGCCCTTGGAGCACTAACTAACGCTGACTTCGTGGCCGACTGCACCGTGGAAGGTCTGCTCCACGCCCCCGAGCTTGGAACGATCTTGAATAGCGGCGCTCGGGTGCTAATGATCTCCAACGAACACCCGGAAAACTTCGAACGGTGGTCCCATGACCCAGGTCTTGCCGAGCGAGTCAATCTGGGCGTGGCCAAACTGGAAGCTGCTTCGGTAATGAATGTCTCTTCACCGTCGGGAACCAACCTACGCGTCAACCTCGACGGTGCGTTCCGAGCGGGATCATTCGGATGGTGCACAGAACCTGGCTCGATTGCTCACTGGCCCGGCGGATTGGTGCTGGCCTTTCCTGCAGCGGGGTCGGTGAGCGGGTCTGTTGTTTTGGCCCCTGGCGATGTGAACCTGACGTTCAAGCAGTACCTCCAAAATCCAGTGACGCTAACAATCGAGAACGACTACATCACAGACATCGATGGAGTCGGAACCGACGCCGAACTCTTCCGTACCTACCTGGCGGCTTTTGACGAACCCGAGGCCTATGCAGTTAGCCACGTCGGCTGGGGTATGAACGAAGCGGCTCGTTGGGAGGCAATGGCCATGTGGGACAAGGCCGACCACAATGGCACCGAGTTACGAGCATTCGCTGGCAACTTCTTGTACTCAACCGGAGCCAACGAAGTAGCTGAGCGCTTCTGTCGAGGTCACTTCGACTTGCCTATGCGAGCGTGCACTGTGACTCTTGATGACGCACCAGTGGTGATCGACGGCATACTCGTCGACGAACTATCGGCCTAACGAACACGAAGAAGAAAGACCTTTCTCTGATCATGGATATGGAACAAATCCAAAGAGTCCGCGTAATGTTTCCGGATCACCTAGGACTTCCGCGAGGCAAGTATCTGCCAAAGCACTTGGCGGCGAAGGGCACCGGTCACTGCGCTACGTTGTACGGCCTTGGGTATGACCGCAGCATGATTCCAGCGCCCGGTTCTTACCTACTTGAAGGTCTCATAGACATTCACGCAACCATGGACGAGAACACGCTGATGCCCAGCTGGGAGGACGACATCACTGCCGTTGCAGTAGCTGACCTTCAACTTCAGGGAGAGCCCTACCCCAACTCTGCTCGACTGGTGCTTCAGAACGCGATCGCAGAATGGGAAACGCTCGGCTACAAGCCTCAGGTCGGGATTGAGCTGGAGGCCTACCTGCTGGAGTTGGACGACAACAAGAATTGGCGCAGATATGAGAACCCGCGAGCCATGGTGTACGGAACTGGGATCACGAATGACCCTGACGGAGTTATCGACGACATCATGCAGACCGCGGTTGAATGCGGGTTCAGGCCCGAGTCAATCAACGCCGAGTTCGACGAGTCCCAGTATGAACTAACGCTTGAATATGACGAGGCCCTTAAGGCATGCGATGACATCTTCCTGTTCAAGGTCATGGCGCGCGAAATCGCTATGGCTCATGGCCTCGATCTGACCTTTTTGGGTAAACCGTTTGCAGAAATCAGTGGCAGCGGTGTTCACGTGAACTTCTCACTCGTTGATAGCGACGGCAACAATCCCCTGGCTGACGGCAACGCCGATGATGGATTGTCAGCATTGGCTAAGAATGCGATCGCCGGCCTTTGCCAACACCACCAAGCTCTTGTTGCCATCGGAGCGCCAACCGTCAACGCCTATCGCCGACTTCAGCCAGCACAGCTAAGTGGATACTGGGCTAACTGGGGTTATGACCACCGCTGTGTCGCCACTCGAATTCCAACCGCTCGTGGCGCTGGCACCCGAATTGAGTGCCGCATCGCCGACGGGGCCACAAACGTCCACCTGATGACAGCGGCGGTTCTTACCGCAGCCCGACTTGGATTCATGAAGCAACTCGATTGCCCACCAGCAGAGACGGGCGACGGTTTCGAAGAAATCAACACCGACGTTTGCGCTGCCGGAAGTCTAAGCGAGGCACTTAATCACCTCGAGGCCGACACGGCCTTCACACAGGCACTTGGACAAGATGTCGTCGACAACTTTGTGGCTAACAAACGAGCCGAATGGGACCGCTACGTCGAAGCCGAAGGTTCCTTCGACGGCACAATGCCCCCTACAGCGTGGGAACTAAACGAATACATGATGTACCACTAGAACCTTCTGTCATAGGTTTATCGGGCTATAGCCCGATAAACCTATGACAGAAGCAGTGTTTCAGCCGATTACGAAGGGGTCTCGGGTTGCGCCTTCTAGCTCGACCCAGACTGTCTTGGTCTGTAAGAAACCGTCGAGCGCTTCAAGCCCGTTGTCCTTGCCATAGCCAGATTGCTTGAACCCACCAAAGGGAGCCATGTAGCTGACGTTGCGGTAGGTGTTGATCCAAACCGTGCCCACCTCAAGCTTGCGGGCCATTCGGTGCCCAAGACGAATGTCGTTTGTCCAAACGCCAGCAGCAAGGCCGTAGTCAGAATCGTTCGCCAGCTTCACCACTTCGTCTTCATCGGTGAAGGTCATGACGGTTAGTACCGGGCCGAAGACCTCTTCCCGAACGATCGAGCTTTGGTTGTCGACTCCGGTGATAACAGTCGGCCGGACGAATCGTCCGCCAAGGTCAGGGTCAACCACTCCCCCGGCAGCGATTGTTGCACCCTCATCTCGGGCGGCATCGATCATTCCGAGAATTCGATCGCGTTGGCCATCTGATGCCGCGGGACCCATCTCGGTGGCCACGTCGCTTGGGTCACCCATAACTAGCTCGCCGGCTCGACCTACCACTCGGCTGATGACGTCTTCGGCGATATCGGCATGGATGTAGGCCCGCGAGCCGGCCACACAAGTTTGTCCACTTGCGGCAAAGATGCCGGCAAGCAGGCCGTTCGTGGCAGCCTCAGGGTCTGCGTCTGAAAAGATGATCTGCGGAGACTTGCCACCCAGCTCAAGGACGGCTGGGGTTAGGTTCTCCGCAGCGGCTTTGGCAACGTGACGGGCAGTTGCACCGCCGCCTGTGAAAGTGATCTTGTCGATACCGGGGTGTGAACTTATGGCAGCACCGACCTCGGCGCCGCCCGTTACAACGTTGATCACTCCTGGAGGGAACCCAGCTTCAGCCGCCCGCTCGGCCAAAAGCAGAGCGGTAACAGGAGTGATGTCGGAAGGTTTGATGACTGCGGTGCAGCCCGCCGCCAGAAGTGGCCCCAGCTTCCAAGTAAGCAGGGCAAGCGGAGAGTTCCACGGAATGATGGCACCGATAACGCCCTTAGGAACTCGCTCGGTATAGACCAGGAAGTTCGGTGTCGGGCTGGGAATCTGTTGGCCAACAATCTTGTCTGCCATTCCTGCGAAATAATCCAGGTAGCTTTCAAGGCTCTTAGCTTGGGCGGTTGTTTCGCGAATGATCTTGCCGTTGTCCCGGGTTTCTATTTGGGCGAGTGCTTCAGCGTCTCGGGTCAGTAGCTCGCCAAGCTTGCGCATCAGCCGAGCCCTCTCCCGGCCGCTCATGGTCGCCCACGGTCCGTCGTTGAATGCGCTGCGGGCAGCTTGAACCGCTTGGTCAACAGCGTCAGCATCATCGGCTACCTCGGCCCAAACATCGCCGCTGTAGGGATTTGTAGTCACCATGCGCTTGCCCGCACGTGGAGCTAGGAACGCTCCGTTGATCCAGTTGTCGTAGGTCTCAGTCATTTGTCTTCATTCCGAATCAGAGTTGACGATCGAGATCGCCTGGGCAGGGCAACGGTCGATGACTTCCGCTGCTCGATCGACAGGCAAGGACCCTGTGCCAATCACCGACGCTATGGCAGTGTCATCGTCTACGAGAAAAGTGTCGGGTTCGATCATCTCGCATTGTCCACCAGCGATGCACGCTTCAGTATCGACCTTGAGCTTCACCAAATCGCTCATTTGGCTACTTCCATATCCACTGAAAGCACGCCGTGGACGAAGTTGGAAGGCGCCCGGACTGGCTCGCCGGTGCGGTTCAACGAAAGACCCCGTTTCGCCATTTCTTGCAGCAGGACGATTATCTCTAGCCTGGCCAGGAAGGCACCGAGGCACAGGTGAGCGCCCCCACCACCGAATGAGAAGTGAGGGTTGTGCTCGCGACCGACATCGAACTTGAAGGGGTTTTCAAACTCGCTCTCGTCCCGATTGGCCGACGCGTACCACATGACCACTTTCTCCCCGGCTCCAATCTTGGTGCCAGCAAGCTCGGTCTCCTCAGTGGTGGTGCGTCGCATGTGCAGCACCGGAGTTGACCAACGCAGAACCTCTTCAGTTGCAGAATCGATGAGCTCAGGGTCGGCCAAGACGCGGGCCCATTGGTCAGGGTGATCGGCCAAAGCCATCGCGCCGTGGCTAAGAGCGGTTCGTGTTGTTTCGTTGCCAGCAAAGATAAGCAGGTGGAACAGGTTCCGATACTCAGAGCCACTTAGACGATCTCCGTCTTCGGCCTCAGCCTGCACCAGCGTGGTTACAAGGTCATCCTGGGGTTCATTGCGCCGTTGCTCGCCTAACGCCTCCCCATATTCAAACAAGGCGTGGCTGGCCGGGCTGTTGAATGGCAACAACCGAAGTTCAGTGGTGTTACCAAAGGCATCGGCAGGAAGCGATTGTGTCTCACCGGTGCCCTCTACGAGGTAGTTGCTCAGCTCGACCAAGTAACCAGCGTCCTTGACCGGGACCCCCAACATCGTCAGGATGACTCTGATTGGGATCGGAGCCGCGACTTCAGCAACGAAGTCGCCGGAGCCTTTCTCCATGAACTCTTCCAACACGTCCACTGTGATTTCTCGAACAGTGTCTTCCCAGCGGCGGATGTTCTTCGGCGTAAACGCTCTAGCGATCAACCTTCGTAACCGGGTGTGGTCTGGCGAGTCAGTGTCGATGAGAGACCGGCGCGCTTCCAACGCATCAGCCTCAAGGTCCCACAAGTTGGTGTGGCCAACTGCGGACGAGAAAGTGGCCGTGTTCTTTGACACAGTCTTGGTGTCGGCATGGCGCGTAACAGCCCAAAAGCCACCGTCGTTGTACGGGTGCCAAACAATCCCCGGAGTGTTTCGCATTTCGGCAAATCGCTCGTGTGGAATGCCCTCAAGGTAAAGCGAGGGGTCGGTGATGTTCGGAGCAGTTGTCGCTGTAGCCATTTGCTGATCCTCTAGCTGTGTTCCAGGAATCGAGCCCGATCCCAATCGTTTACGTCATCTTCGTCAGTGCTGTTTTCAGCTGCCAAGGCAACTTCAGCCTCGGCAATACTGACGTAGCTGCGAGAGAAGATGTC
>CALAJQ010000011.1 GCA_937922785.1 uncultured Acidimicrobiales bacterium | reverse complement strand
GCGAAACGACGAGCACGGGACGTCGCTTCTGGTTGGGTGTTTCCATGAGCCAGAGCTCGGCTTGGGCTACCAAGGTTCAGCTTCGGTCATAGCGATGGCGTTGGCCATTGCGAGGTCATCATCTTCTGGCGTCTGGGGGTGTTCGCGATAGGACGCTGCGATGTCGGCGCCGACTCGTGCTCGACGGACACGATCCGCAAGTTGGTGGACGCCTTGGCGGATCACTGCCGATCGGCTGTCTCCGACGCCTTGGTCAACGAGATCGTCGATGAGGGAAAGCTCTTCGTCGCTGAAGCGGGTCGGTACCGGTGTCGTCATACAATAAAGTATACGAACTGTAGAACGCGGGCGCAAGGCACTGTGGGTGCCCGAAACTCTGTCGTGCCTGTTCGTGCGGCGTTTTTGTATTCCTTGATGAGGCCGTGGCATCGGGTTGATTTGATGACTCGAAGGTGGGTCGGATGCTGCTTGGGCGGTCCAGGCGCCGGTCGGGTTTCTCCGTGGATGCGCCGGTATCCCCAGGTGGGGTTATCGGTGGCCATCTGAATGATGAGACGCGGACTTCGGCGCGGGTCGATGGACGTCCAGGGTTCTGAGGAGGTTGAGTCCCGTGTTTGGCGATGCGTCGGCGGTGTCAGCGAGGCAAAGTGTCTGGTGTGACGAGCCAGCCAGCTCGCAGGTGGCGGGGAGTGCTTGGCCTATCGCTGCGAGCAGGCTCCGGTCGTCATTGTTGAGCGTCGGCCGTTCGTGTTGGCGGCGGAGCACCCGGAGTTGGTGGCGCAGCACGATGATTTCAATGTCGTTGGACCGGCCGGATCGTACAGCGAGGCGGGCCAACGTCGTGAGGAAGCGGTACAGAATGCGGTTCACACGCTCAGGATCGGTGCGGATTTTCCCTGTTCAACAGCCACGTCCGAGTAGATCGTGTTGCCACCGCTGGTCGGCGGGCAGGCTGAGTCATGGGCCGCGCTCGTCGAGCTCGCTCCCCAACGTCAGGCCACCGACCTGCGACCGACCGACGACATCGATGTCGTCGTCGACATTCGCACTGAGCCTGCGGGGCTAGCTCGGATTCACTCGGAGTTGATTTCCGCCAGCTTCGACCAGGATTCGCCAGGACCTGAAGGCACGGCCCACCGCTACCGTCGCGGGGTTGAGCGATCACGCCAATGTTCTCGGCGCCTTCAGGCTGATGGCAGTAGCCGTGATGACCGCTGGTTGTCAGGACGGGTATGTCGCGTCGGCGGCTCCTGGCGGTTTCGGAGAGTTGCCGGTGGCCTTCTTCTTGTGTGGTGTCCGGGTGGCCCTGGGTTCAACGGAGTATTTGGTTCTGAAATAATCTAGAACCACGCCATAGAACATTGCCAACGCGGCGATTCCTTGTGTTGCGATGACTATCTTCAGGCCTTGGTGACCACGTTCGGGTGTCTGTGCCCAAGTTGAGGCCCACCATAGAATCGCAGCCCAGCCAATAATAAAGAAGCCAATGACTGTTGAGGTGTCGCCTTCGTATTTATGCTTCTTTGCGACGATGATTGCGGTCACCGCTATGGGGGGGCGCTGTAGAGATGAAACCACCACGGACTTAGAGCGCCTGTTGTTGGATAGTCGCCGAGTCTGCTGGTTGCCCAGCCGGTGAGGAACCAGAGTGCAAGTACAAATTCGGACAGGTTGATGTAATCCAGTTGGATGCTCCGCGATTTACTCATTGATGGTCAGGCACAGAAGCCACTAGGCGGACTGTCAACACTGGGTTGCTGATTCCCTTAGTCACAGAGATGTTTGTCGGCATGATTGGTCGCCGCCTTAATCAACCCAGTGCTGCGAAATGTTGCATCAGGCGTATTGATAGATCTCCGATTGCTGCTGCTCCAAAAGTGAAGATGGCTCTGACTGCCAGGTTTCAGAAGTCGATCGTTTGGTAGCAGGTGCCCGCTTTGATGATGGCGAGTGGCGGGTCGGTTTCTGCTCCGGCTCGCAGGTCGGCGATGTCTACGGTGCTGGGGTAGATGGGGGCGTCTTCTGCGAAGCAGAATTCGGTTACACCGATTTCTGTTTCGGCCAGTTTGATTGCGATCAACCCCGAAGTACCCATTCCGACTTTGCCTCCACCGTAGAAGAATCGCGAGCCGTCTTGTTCTGATGGCCAAAGGAAGGTGCGCGGCGGTTCTTCATCGAACTCGGGCAGTGCTTTGACATCAATTTCGAATCCGGGGGTATCAGGTTCTAGGCCCCGATCTCCGAGATCGATGCATGCGGTGGCCAGGAACGGGAAGCATACAAGTGGGATGAGAGTCCAATTGGGTTTCGTTGATTTCATTGTGCTGAGTTCCATGAGTGTTGGCTCGGTTGGCCGAGTTAGTAGGCGATGGGAGGCTAGGTAGCAGAGTAGGCGGCTCGGAGGAATCGCCTGCGCAACCGCCGGTTTGATGTCTTGGGGTTTCTGTAATGCGAGACATGAGAACTGTGGATGAGGTCGTTATGCCTGCCCAGCACCCACGACCCGCTATTGGGCGCCCGTAGGTCCCTACTTGTCGACCAAATCGTTTTGCATCCCGAGCTGACGGCGGTAGCAACGGCGGATCCTCCAACTGCGTCAGGCTCTCGTCTCATCGACAATCTGTTGGCGGCGATGGCGGAGAAGTTGGCGTCCGATATCGGCATTCGACCGGCGGCGTGGGCAGCGGCGATTGATCCGCTAGATACGCCGTGGGAGGCGTCGGGCACACCTCGGAGGCGTGCGTTGGCAAAGACGCAGACGCCGCCGGAGTTCACGGCCCAGAACATCATGCTGTCAGCGTCGGCGATCTGGGGAACGACCATTAGAACTTGCCGCTGTTGACCCAGGTTTCTTCGGGTGTGATGGCTTCCATTACGTCCCAGTGCTCAACGATGCGGCCGGCATCAACACGAAACAGATCGATCACCGCCATGTCGACCCCACCGAGGGTCATCTTGGACATCGCGGCGACGAAGTTGCCGCAACCGATGACGTTGTGGATCTCCTCGTACACCATGGACTTGCCGTCTTCGCCGAGCTGAGTCACGTACGCAGCGAGCCCGTCGAGCCCATCGCCGATTAGCGGGTTGTGCTGAATGTAGGTCTCGGTAGAGATGAAGTCGGTCAACTTGTCGTAGTCGCCGCCTTTGAGCACGTCATTCAAGAACCCCGACACGACCACCTTGTTCCGTTCGGTCTTGTCGAGGTCGGTTGGTTCGGTCGGTCCGTCAACTTGGCTGTGCCCACTCACAGTCTCGTCGACCATTTCGTCGATCATGTCCCAGTGCTCAATCATCTTTGCGTCGTCATCGGTGTCGAAGATGTCAGCGGTCACGTACTTGAACTCGCCGTTGTTGAGGTTCTGGACGACGTGGAGAAAAACGTATCGCCCGTCCTCGAACGCTCGGACGATCTCGATGTCACGAATCGGGTTCCGCTTCTTGAAATCGGCAAAGAACTCGATGAAACCTTCCTGCCCGTCCCGCACGGGTGTTGAGTGCTGCGTGTACCGGCTTCCCGAGTACTTGCCGATCGCCTCCTCGGCATGCCCATCCTGGATGGCCTCCATGTAAAGCGCCTTGGCATTGTCGAGTCTTTGCCCCATGTCCGTCTCCTGCAATTGTTCGGTCTGTGCTGCCGATCCTTCAGCATTGAGGCGCGCGCGGAAAGGTCGTAGGGTGACGCCGTATGGTCGATAGTGGACAAGTCATCAGGCCGGTCGGGTTTTCAAGTCCGGTCCACGCCGCTTTGCCGGTCGAGGTTGTGACCCGGGGTCGACTCATCGACCGCGTCGGCCCCGAGTTTCTTGTCCGTCCAGATCGACCGTCGTTCGACATTGCGATGCTCGTGCACAGCGGCACGGGCACCCACACAATCGACTTCGAGCCCATTGACCTCGTTCCAGGACGCCTCCTCTGGACGCGCCCCGGTCAAGTGCAGTCGTGGGACCCGCATAGCCGGGTTGAAGCGACGCTGGTGTTCTCGCGCACGGAGGGTGTGGCCGAGGTCTTTGAAAGGAGCTCAAGCTGCGACTTGGGGCCGGACTCCCTCGCTACAGCAAAAGGCCTGATCGACACACTGAGCCGGGAACAGAACCGCTACGGCGGAGACACCCCGTCGGCTCGCCTCATGGCCAACGTATTCTCAGCCCTCGAAGCGCTATTCGAACGAGCACAGGCCACCGAGTCGACCAGGACCCTCCCTGAGCCCTACATCGCATTCCGAACCGCTATCGAGACCGGGCTCGGCGCTAGCCACAACGCTCGTGACTACGCCCTCAACATCGGCTTCTCGGAGCGAACGATCAGCCGAGCCTGCCAACGGGTAACTGGGCTCACCGCCAAGGGCGTACTCAATCAGCGGCTAGTACTCGAAGCCAAACGATTGCTCGCCCACACCGACCTGCCAGCCTCAGCAATCGGCGCCCAGCTAGGATTCAGCGAAGCGACGAACTTCGGCAAGTTCTTTCTGCGGCACACGGCCCAACGCCCAGCCGAATTCAGGTCGAACAGCCGAATTGCCCGCTGATCATCGTGTGGTTGAAGCCAACGCCCAACACGCATCTTAGGCATGCTCGTGTTGCCGTACTCGCCGGAGCGGTTGTTGAAAGGGTGCGGGCACTGCTGGCCACACAGCTGGTCAAATTTCGACCACTGCTTGTCGGTGTCGTACCTCGACGTCGTTTGCGTCTTCGGCGATGTTGGCGCATAACGAAAGGGACTTGGAATGGACGCAGAGAGTCAAGCATCGCTCGACACCGTGATGGCCTTTATGGGCGCAATGGGGTCGGGAGAGATGGAAACGATGTCGAACCTCATGGACGACGACATGATCTGGCAAAACGAGGGTGATCCGAATGTTCCATGGATCGGGCCTTGGAAGGGAAAGGAAGAGATCTTTGCCTTTCTCGGAACGTTCTCAGCGAACTGGGAAACCACGCTCTGGGAGAACGGTGATGTGATTGCGTCAGGTGACACCGTCGCAGTTTTCGGTCGAATGAATGGCCGAATGACGCAATCGGGAGCTGACATCGGTGAATTCACGTTTGCCCTTCGGGCCAAGGTGAGCAACGGCAAGGTCGTCCTTTGGAATTGGTTGGAAGATAGCTACGCCGTAGGCAAGGCGTTCGCAGGAAGCAAGGAAAACTGATGGGTAAAGTGCCAAAGTTCGTCGTCATTTACACGGTATTGATTGGGGTCATCGCCATCGTGGCTTCGATTCCCGACATTGATGCAAAGGGCTGGTCCGAAGCAATGCGGAATGCGGCGCCAGGCTTCGCTGGGCTAGCGGTCTTTGCGCTCGCTAGAAAGACGCCGGCCGCGTACTTCGCTGTAATAGTCACTCGTTTCGCAATTGAGATCGGCGACATTCTTGGTGGCCTGACGACAGATGACACCACCACGCTGATCCTTGGCGGAGTGGTGATGTTGTTCGACATCGCAGCGCTCATGATGCTGTTTCCGTTGCTCTCCAACGAAGAACCGCGCTACGCGCATGCATGATGCGGTCGTCGCTCATTGATTACTTAGACGCAAGTGGTGCCGTTCAACGCTGACTGATCGCTGCCTTCGGGTCACCTGAGCGGAGCGCTGTTGGCAGCTGTCCGAGGTGGCGTTTTACGAACTTGGAGAAATTCGACGCATCGGTGAATCCAAATTCGAGGCCGATCGATGCCACGGATCGATTGGTATGGGTCAGTAGTCGACGTACTTCGAGGGCGATTCGTCCGTCGAGGACCTGTTTTGCTGTCTTGCCGACGGCGAAGTCGCATGCTCGGTCGAGGGTTCGGGTGCTGTAGCCCATTCGGGCGGCGAGCGTGGAGATCGATGGCCGGCTGTAGAGATCTCGCTCGATTGCATGACGTAGGTCAATGTAGGGCTGTGGAAGGTGACTGGGTGAGGGGTCCGACGGTGGCAGCTCGCTAGTGAGCCGGAGCAGGAAGGCACGCATGAGTGTCCGAAGCAACTCGCTGCTCGCCGGTGACCCATTGAATTTTGCTTGTTCTTCTCGGAGCTCTTCGAGCCAGGCACTCGTCCGTGCAAGCAGCACCTCGTCGAGGTTCCAGCTCGTAGCCGCATTGCTGCCCGGATGCCAGGGCGTTGGGTCAAGACCATCGCTTTCGGTCCCAATCGGCCATATGAGCATGGTGGCGTCGAATGGTTGCTGGGGGACGAAGCTCTGGACTTGCCCGGGGTGGATTCTTAGCAGGGTCCCACGTCGTAGGTTCACCAGCTCGAAATCTACGATGTGTGTGCCTGATCCTTCTGTACAAACGACCAGCTGGTTGAAGTCTGGCCGCTGACGCAGGTGGTAGTCCGACGCCGATTTCTTCGCAAGCACCGACGACCGGTCAAGTACTTCGTAGGGCAAGTGGGCGTGGCGAGTATTCGGCTCGAAGTCGACCGGGACTGGGGGCTCGAGCGAATGCTGTCGATAGCTGACCATGAACCTCGAGCCCTCCTTTCCGTATGGATTCGTTGCGCTACAACCTGTAGCTTAGTTGCCACTTTTGCTCCTTAACACCTCGGTCAGTTTGTGATCAGCTCCGCAGTTCGCAACTGGTCAAGATCGGACCATCTGCAGTCGACGTCGCACCTCGACCATTTCTGCGGCCGCCGTCATCCTCTTCAGAACGTCCCCGATGAGCGGGGCGTTAGTAGAAGGAGACAATTGTGAACAACGACCAGTCCAATCACACAGGTAGAGCAAGGCCGGCAAGACCACTCCAGCTCTTAGTGTGGATCGCCGCCGCCGCAGCGTTGGCGATCTTCGCTGCTGCCTGCACGAGCGACGACAGCGCAACTTCGGACCAGGCAGAGAACGAGTCGGCGGAGACCAGCGATTCGGGTGACACAGCGGCTGACTCGGTGACGCTCACCCAGAGCGAGGGCGAGGGCCCCGATGCACTTGCGTTGTGTTTCGCCACGTCCATCGACTCAATCGGTCGCGGCAACCTGAATGCAGGAGTCGATGGCTTTAACGAGTGCCTTGCCGATGACTATGTCTTCGAGTTTCAATTCGCTCCGGGGGCTCCACCGGTTGTCTGCCCCGGCGACGGTTGTCCTGTCCAGGACTTCTCGAGTGTCGGCGAGATGCGCGCACTCTTCGCTAACGAATTCTTCGTCGCCTCCGGCTACGTTGCAACCCAGCACCAACTGCTCAACATAGACGTCGACCAGGACGGCGACCGCGCGGACGTCGTTGCCTACATCCAGGCTCAGCACTTCCTCCCGGATAACTCCGTCGACATTGCCTGGAACGACTACGCCTACACCGCAGTCCTAGAGGATGGTCAGTGGAGGATGGAGACTGAGACCATCATCGGCACAGCGTTCTTGAACTTCCAAGGCCGGACCGTCGGTGGTGGTGACGAGAGCGCAGCAGCGCCGCTGTCTATGCCTTCGGAGGTCACGCTGCGGAACACCCTGCAAGATCCCGGGGAGCCCGAAGTCACCTACCCAAGCCTGTTTGGCCAAGCAGACGACGCATTCGACGAATTCGCCCAGATGGATACAGCCGCAGTCGAATTCCCAACCGCACTAGCCCAGGACGGAACACCTGCCGGCGACCTCGGCGGCCTGTACGCCATTGATCTGCTCGAAGCGGCCATCACCTTCGAAGTTGTTGCGCCAGCTGGTGACCCTTTCTGGTCAGGCGTGTTCGGGCTGTTTCCTGACGGCAAGGTCGACCGCTACTACTTCACCTTTGACCAGCCCCACGGCGTCAACGGCTTCGTATCGGACAACCCCAACCTGAACGTCCGTATCGACTCTGACACTGTCCTGGTCGTTGAACTGACCGCAGGCTATGACCTCCAACCTGGCGTCAGCTTCACCGTCGAGCTTAGCTCGTAACCCCTGAAGGCTCCCATCTGTATCGGCAGATCCATCACTAGACCGCAAGAATAGGAATTCGCTTCATGACTGAGCAAGCGCACAAGATCCTCGACCACGGCGAGTTGCCCGAAGGGCGAGTCACCACCGTCACGATCGGCCATCACACACTCGCCGTAACGAACAACGAAGGCACCTACGGCTGCCTCGACAACAAGTGCCCGCACCAGGGCGGCCCGTTGGGCGAGGGTTCCATCGAGAACGGCCATCTGCGCTGCCCATGGCATGGATACGACTATGACCCAACCACGGGAACCCCGCCCCCGCCCTTCGGCGACTCCCCGGCCTGTTATCAGGTCGAGGTGAGAGAAGACGGCATTTACGCCGTGCTTCCCGACGAACCGCCGAGGGAACGCACGGTCTCCGATGCAATGGTCGAGACAATGCTGGGTTGGGGTGTCGACACGGTGTTTGGTATCGTTGGACACTCCAACCTCGGGTTCGGTGACGCCATACGGCAGGCCGAGCTGCGCGGTGAGCTGTCGTACTTCGGTGTCCGTCACGAGGGGGCGGCCGCGTTCGCTGCGTCGGCGTACGGCAAACTCATGCGGCGACCAGCAGCCTGCTTCGGCATCGCCGGGCCCGGAAGCACGAACCTGCTCACCGGTCTCTACGACGCAAAGGTTGATCGTGCCCCGGTGCTTGCGCTGTCGGGTCAGGTGCCATCGGCGAACATGGGCAGAGGAGCCTTCCAGGATCTCGATCTCGAGGCGGCGTTCGCCGACGTTGCCCGCTTCAGCCGCACCGTTCACGCTGGCACTGATCCTGTCGAGCTCATGAACTTGGCCTGCAAGACCGCGTTGGTCGACTCTGACGTCGCTCACCTCGTGTTCCCCGACGAAGTCCAGGTCCAACCCAGCGACCAGCCCGCATCGGGACCGGAGGGACGCGTTGGATTACGCACGTTCCCACCGCCAGAGGAATCCCTCGAGGAGGCGCTCGAGCTGCTTGCGAACGCCGAACGACCGCTCATCATCGTTGGCGCCGGGGCGAGCCACGACATGGAACCAATCATCGCCCTGGCCGAGCAAGTCAGTGCCCCAGTCGCGACAACCTTCAAGGCCAAGGGTCAGATCAGCGACCGCCACCCGCTCGGGTGTGGTGTGCTCGGCCGGTCCGGCACGCCCGTCGCAAGCTGGTTCATGAACGAAAGCGACCTCATCGTCGTATTCGGCGCATCGTTTGCAAACCACACAGGGATCTCGCCGTACAAACCAATCGTCCAAGTCGACCATGACCCGATGGCTATCGGACGCTTCCACCCTGTTGCGGTCGGCGTCCTTGGGCACGTCGGCGTCACCGCAAACGCTCTTGCACAAGCTCTTCCCGAGACCGCTCGACACAATCGCACCGATGACGTCGCCGAGCGTTGGTCGATCTGGCGCGAGGAAAAGCAGGCGCGTGCCGCCGATGATCAAGGCAAGGGTCTTAGCTCAGCGGCCATCTTCAGAGAACTCAGCTTCGCGCTCGACGGCGACGCAATCGTCTCGGTCGACGTCGGCAACAACACCTACAGCTTTGGTCGCTACTTCGAGGTCGACCGTCAGACCGTTCTGATGTCGGGGTATCTCGGGTCGATCGGGTTCGGATTCGCCGGCGCGATGGGCGCGTGGGCTGCGCAGACAGGCCGCCAAGTGGTCAGCGTTTCCGGCGACGGTGGCTTTGGCCAGTATGCGATGGAGCTGACCACCGCGGCCAAGTACGGCATGAACATCACCCACGTTCTCCTCAACAACGGTGAACTCGGCAAGATTTCGAAAGAACAACGCTCCGCCGATCTCGATGTATGGCAGACCAGCCTGCAGAATCCGAACTTCGCGAGCTTTGCCGACAACTGCGGCGCACGTGGCTTCCGCGTCGAACACGCGGGCCAGCTAGGTCCGATGCTGGCCGAAGCGCTGGCACACGACGGCCCCTGTCTCGTCGACATCGTGTCCGACGTGGGACTGATCTGAGCATGACCACCGCCAATTTCGACCGCAGTCCATTTCGGAACCGAGAGGTGAGACCATTGGTGGGGTCATCGAGCCGCAAAGCGACCGCTGGTATGTCGAAGGGGTCGCCTTGAATTCCAGCGAGGAGTTTTTCTCATAGGGGCCAGCTACGGCTCCAGCCCGAACGGGAACGTTGACAGTGGTGTGACACCATCGGTCGTGACTTGGACCATCTGCTCGAGCTTGACGCCCTCACCGCCGCTACTTGAACCCACAAAACTCTCGACCGAGAGCACTGTCCCTTCCTCGAGCTCGCCGTCGTACCCGGTCCACTCCCAGTCCTGCGGATAGGCGATCTTCGGGTACTCATCTGTCATGCCCACGCCGTGAAACGCACATGCATAGCGGTTGGCAACAAATTCGTCAGGGTGTCGGAACGTCGCTTCGGACAGCTCTCGGAACGATGCGCCCACGTGTAGTAGCGACGTGTTGTGCTCGATCTCTTCGAGTGCCCGCCTGTAAAGGTTGATCTGTTGATGCAAGGGCGGGTCGCCGCACACCCACGTTCGGGAAATGTCGGCGCAGTAGCCGAACGGGCCGATCATGTCGGTGTCGAAGGCGACCAAGTCGCCCCGTTCGATCACGCGGTTACTTGCCTCTTGGTACCACGGGTTGGTTCGCGGGCCAGAGCACAACATTCGGCCGTCGATCCAGTCGCCGTCATGGGCAATGTTGGTTGCGTGGAGGATCGCGAACAGTTGGTTTTCGCTAACGCCCGGTTCGAGAGCGTCGTGCATCCGCCACATTCCGAGCTCGGCGACGGCGATTGCGTACGCCATCACCTTCAACTCCTCCGGCGACTTCCGGCTGCGGCAACGTTCGATCGTCGGTTCAGCGTCGACAACATTCCAACCGCCCTCGGCAAAGGCGCCGAGCCCGCTCGGGGTGCTTCGCTCGATGCCGATTACTGCGTCAGAACCAAACCCCGCTTCTGCGACCGCTCGTTCGACGTCGGCAACGAAGCGCTCCGCCGAGAAGGTTAGGTCTAGGCCCGCATCGAAGCTCGTGACCGAGTGTGCCACGTCGCAACGGTCGATGGTGTCGAGGTCGTCGGTGTACGCGCCGTGCAGCACCACCGGGCCACTGACCGGAAAGATCAGGTACTGCGAGGGAATCCGGCTTTGGAAGGATGTGTACCCTCGATAGTCGGTCGCATATCTGATCGACACAGGGTTGGTGAGCACGGCAACGTCAATGCCCGACGTCGCAAGTTCTGTACGCAGTTTGCGGGCGCGCTCATGGCGCAGTGAACCGATGTCGACCGACGGCAGGGGAGGGCTTGGACGCGAAAAGTTCATCAGCTGCGCGGGTAGAGCGTTTCGGTGTTGCCATCGACCCCAATGATCTGGCCCGAGATGTGGCGACCGTAGTCACTCACCAAGAACATGATCAGGTCGCTGATCTCCTGTGGGTCGACGTAACACTGCATCGACGTACCAATGGCATACATGTGGCGAACCGCGTCTGGCTCCAGCCCCTCGGCCGCTGCGTGAGCGTTTATGACGTTCTCCATCCGTTGTCCGTTCACGTTGCCGGGCACGATCCCGTTGACGCGGATGTTGTGCGGCCCGAGCTCCATCGCAAGCGTTTCTGTGAAGCCGGCGACCGCCCACTTTGCTGCGACATAGGGCGAACGCCCAGGAAACCCAAGGATGCCTGCGGCTGAGACCATGTTGATGATGACGCCGCTCTTCTGCGACTTGAAGATCGGGGCGACGCGGCGGGCGCAATAGAACTGGGCGTCAATGCAAACACCCATGCAGTGCGCCCACTCCTCGTTGGTGACGTCTTCGACGTTCTTCGTAGGTCCGCCCACACCAGCGTTGTTCACCATGATGTCGAGTCCGCCCGGCAGGATCTCGTCGAAGATCGCATCTAGGGCATCGGAATCGGTGACGTCACATTGCCAACTGGTAATGCTGTCGGGGAGTGTGTCGAGCCCGCTTGGGTCGATGTCGCACGTGAAGACTTCGGCCCCTAGCCGGTCCATAGTCATTGCGGTGGTTCGGCCCATGCCATCGCCGCCGGCGGTGACGAACGCTCGTTTACCTCTGAGTGAGATTTCCATTGTGGTCTCCTTGCAGACGGGCGGACTAGGCGCCGGTGATTGGTGTGAATGTGTATTGGCGGAGGTCGTTGAACAGCGGTAACGCCCGTTCATAAAGTTCGAAGAGGCGCTGATTCTCTTCGAGCGGCGGGTAAGTGGTTTTCGGTTTCTGGATTCCGGTGCTCTCGCGCAGGTTGTCGTGCCACGGGCCGGTGCCCTCGCCGTACCAACTGACCTCGCTGCGATCGCCGGCCTCCCACTCAAGCGCCTCGGGGATGAACCGAATCCCCACGGCATCGCAATAGGCGCGTGAGGTTCCGGCCGGATCTTCCAGAAGATCGCCCGAGTACATGACCGGTGGCGGAGCCTCGTCGCGATCGGCAATGGCAAAGAACAGCCGATGGAGTGACTCGAAACCAACTTCTTCCCAGCTGCAATCGGGCCAGTGTTTGGCCAGACCCTGGACTACCCGCTTCGGGTCGCGAATCAGGAACGTGTGAGTCATCTCGGCCAACATCTCCTCGGTCAACGTGTGCTCGACGGAATAGACAAAGTCCTTCACGAATGCCTGACCTGTTCGCCCGATGTCAGAGAGCTCGTTCCATGTGGCCTGATAGTTGTGCCCGGGTTTGGGGTCGACGTGACTATCTCGGTCGCTGACCCGGTCTTCGCCGTAGTAGTAGAGCTCGTTCCAGGGTTCGTGGAAACACGTGAAGTCGCCACGTTGGCGCATCATCCACTCGAAAGCAGTGGAGGTCGAGCGGGGCGTGGCCCACAGGGTTAGGAACATCGGCTTCTCCATTAGGTTGCGGCGGTTGGACTGGCTGTTGTCTGCAGGGACGAGAGCAGCGAGCCGTGGCGGCCGAGCGGCTCAACACCAAGGGTGCGGAAGATCTGCCAGTAAAGCGAGATGTCGGCCGCGATAACCGGCACCTCCACCTCGGCTTCGATCTCGGCAGCGAGACTCACGAAGCGTCGAGGTAGGCCGTCGGCGTCTCGATAGTTCGACATGCCATTCACCAGCACGGCGTCGACGTTGGGCGCCTGTTCGACCGCATGACGCGTCGACTTCAGAGCGAGGTCGCCAGGAAAGATCCAGGTTGCCGCGTTAACGACCTCCTGATCGTCATACCAACCCTGGTCGACGAAGTTGCCGTACCAGACGACGTCGATGTCGGCGCTGCGCAAGAACCGCACGACGCCATCACGCCAATCGGGCCAGAAGTACACCGAGTTCAGGGCCACCCGTTCATAACCCATCGCTTCGCACGCCTGCACGAGCGTCAGTCCAGCCATGTGTAGCGGGGTCTCATACTTCTCGGTCATCTCGGCGACGTAGGCCCGGATATCGTGAACATCGCGGCCTCCCGCATGCACCCAGTTGGTGCCGACCTGGCCAACGACGTCAGCTCCGGCGTTCGAGAAGCAGTGCATGACCTCTTCGAGTAGGTGAAAGTTGTCGACCCGTTGATCGAGCTGGTGGCTGTATCCCGGAGCGTGGAGAAGCCGACCGTGCACACCGACGGTCGGTGGGCTGATACGTAGAAAGTCGCTGGGTGCAGAATCAAAGTCCATCGGTGGGCCGGTGAAGCCGACCTGGCGCGGAAACAGTTTGTTGGCCGGGTTCGACCACTTCTCGGGTTTCATGAATTTTTCCTGGGTGGGTCGGTGGTGGGTGGGCGGCAGGTGACGGCACGTTTGGCAAACAGAATGGAAGCTTGGGCATGTCAGTCTCTGGCACCGTGCCCATTCGTGTACTTGGAGATGAAATCTTCGTTGAGTTTGACGCCAAGGCCTGGGCCCGTCGGCAGCTCGGCGTACCCGTCGACGATCTCGGGTTCGGGTGGCGAGACGAGTTCGGTGCGCAGTCGGGAAGGGCCGAGTCGGCTCGAGCGGAACTCGACCATAGGAATAGTCAGCGATGCTGCTTGGAGATGAAAGTTGGCCACGTCGGTGATCCCAGTGGCGAAGCTGTGGGGCATGAGTTGCGCGCCGTACATCTCGCACATCTCGGCGATGCGCATCAGCTCGGTGAAACCGCCAGCCCGGCTCACTCCCGGTTGGACGAGCGTCACGCCGCCGGTTTCGAGCCATTCGCGCACCTCCCACCGGCCGGCGGCGAACTCGGCGCCACCGACGCGAATGCGTGACACCGCGGCGAGGCGGGCGTGGCCGTGGAGGTCGTCGTGGCGCAGCGGCGCTTCGGCGAAGTGGATGTCGTAGTCCTCGATGCGCTGCAGCGTCCATGCGGCGTCGTGCCAATCCCACCATCTGTACCCGAAATCGAGCGCTAGCACGATGTCGTCGCCGACCATTCGTCGACATTCAGCGGTGAACTCGACTACCTGTTTGTCGGTCGTATTTCGGCCGAAGAGCACCGGGACCTTGATCGCGGTGATGCCCTGATCAAGTGCGACCTCGGCCTGGCGAGCGACCTCGTCGACGATCGGGGTCATCGGCCCGTCGTAGATGTCGCCGGGATAACAGGTGGCGTAAGGGCGGATCCGGTCGGTGCGGGCACCGCCCAACAACTTGTAGACGGGAACCCCCAGTTGCTTGCCAGCCAGGTCCCATAGTGCAATGTCGACCGCGGATAACGCTTGGATGAACGTGCCCCGACGGCCGTGGTAGAAGCTGCCGTGGTAGATCCGGTCATAGAGCGCCCGGGCCTCGATTGGGTCGGCCCCGACCAGCAAATCGCCGATGCCCTGACTCCAGAAGTGGATCGTCTCCTGGTCGACCATGGCCTTAACGACCTTGGGGGTGCAGACCGATTCGCCGATGCCATAAGTGCCGTTCTCGTCGGTTACCCGGACGAGCAGCGTTTCTTCTTCGCCCTCGGCGAACGCATTGCCTTCAGCGGGCACCGAGACAATCAGTGCCTCGACCGTTGCAATCGGTATTGCGCTGCGCTCAGCCATGTCGAGAAATCTAGGACGAGAGCCGACGCAAGTCTTGACGAAGATGCAAAAAGTTGACCAAATCGGACAGATTCTGAATTGGCTAGCCGACGCGTCCTGTTTCGTAGGCCCAGATGACGATCTCTACACGGTTTCTGGCCTGAAGTTTGGTCATCAGTCTTGCTAGGTGGGTCTTGACGGTGCTGTTGCTGATGAACAGTTCCTCGGCGATTTCGGCGTTGGTCTTTCCTCGCGCCACTGTGGCGAGGACTTCCTCCTCGCGTTCGGTGAGCGGTTCGATTGGTTGGGGCGGGGCAGTTCGGCGCTCGATGCTGGCGAAGGTTTGGAGGAGCCTAGCTGTGATGTTGGGTGCTACGAGGGCCTCTCCGCTGGCGGCGGCGTGGACTGCTTGTACGAGCAGGTCCTGGTCGGCGTCTTTGAGGAGAAAGCCGCGGGCTCCGGCTTTGAGCGCGCCATATACGTATTCGTCGCGGTCGAATGTGGTGATGATGACAATCGGGATGGGTTCTTTAACTTCTGGTCCGGCTAGCGCCTCGGTGGCCTCGATCCCGTCCATCTTGGGCATGCCTATGTCGAGGAGGCACACGTCGGGCCGGAGCCGCTGGGCGAGCTCTACCGCCTCCGCGCCGTTGGCGGCTTCCGCGACCACCTCAATATTCTGTTGAGCATTGAGGATCATGGCCAGCCCAGTCCGCACGAGATCCTGATCGTCGGCAACAAGTACTCGTATAGTCACCCGGGCTGTCCTTGTTTTGGCAGTACGGCCTTCACGGTCCATCCTCGTCCGCGGTTCGGGCCCGCATCTAGCGAGCCGCCGTGTAGGGAAGCTCTCTCGCTCATTCCGACGAGTCCGAACCCTGAGGACAACTTCGGGTCAACGTAGGAGGCATCCCCGTCGTCGGCAACGGTGACCGTTACATCCTGGTTGTCTTCTTCCACCCGAATGCTGATTCTCGTTGCCCGTCGGGCGTGGCGTCGGGCATTGGTAGTGGCTTCCTGGGCGATTCGGAACACCGCTGTTTGGATCGACGGGGCCACATCCTCGAGTTCGCCAAGCACTTCGAGCTCGACTGGGGGTTGTTGTGTTCCGTTAGCGACGAGGCGTTCGAGGTCGCTGAGACGTTTTTGCGGACTGTGCTCGTCTTCGCCCCTGCGTAGCATCCCGACGATGCTGCGCATCTCGGTGAGGGTACGGCTTGCCTCCTGTTTGATTGCCTTGAGTGTTGAGGCCGACGCTTCGGGGTCGGAGGCGGCCAGGGTCCATCCGGCCTGGGCCTGGATAGCGATTGCTGACACGCGGTGGGCGATGGTGTCGTGCAGCTCTCGGGCGAGTTGTTCGCGTTCGAACATCTTGGCCTCGGCGATGGCGTTGGTCTGTGCCCGCTCGCGAAAACGGACGGCCGCGCCCAGCGACGAAGGCAACAACAGCCAGGCAAAACTGAAGATGGTGAGCTCGGGACCGCTCGGGTACCAGATCATGTTCGTCACGTGCATCACGCTCATAACGATGAGACCGATGACTGCGTCGCGCCCCGATCCCCAGCGATAAAGGGCGTAGGGGTAAACGATCAGGCCAACCATGGTGTCCAAACCGGGTGAATCGCGTCCGACGGCGATGGCCGCGATGTCCAGCCCTGTAATGACGCTCCACGCGACTGCTACTGACAGCAGCGGATGGGTGCGCCGCCACAGCATCATCACGATCGGAACGAGATGCATCGGCACCGAGAGTGGTCGCCACACCAGCTCCTCTCGGGTGAAGCCCTCGAGAAGTGCAAGCCCGACGAGCACAGACACCAGCACCCAATCCCTCCACACGCGGCGTGGCGGATGGGGCTCGGCTGGTTCATCCCAAAACGATCGAAGAGCGTTCATTACAAAGACACCGTAGATGGGAATGCGTCCACCGTCATCGGCCAAAAGTACGCACTCTGAATCAACTGAGGGACGACCTGATCACGGCCCTGCGGCCGATGTGCCGGGGCGACAACTGCGGCAAATTGACAGCAGTCCTTGCACTACCGAAAGCGATCGAGAGGTCCTGACATGCAATCACTCCAGAAAATGGGTGGGATCGGTGCCCTTATCGCCGCCGGCACGTTTGTGGTCGGGTTGGTGATGTTCGCCACACTTTTCACCGACTTTGTATCTGCGGCCACCCCGGCTGAGGCGGTGGAATTCATTGCCGACAACCAACTGGCCCTGCACCTGTGGAACATCACGATCATGATCGTGTTCGGTATCGCCCTCGTTCCCGTGGTGCTGGCGATAGGGGACCGTCTCCGTGGGGCTCATTCGCCGCTGGCCCGAGTGGCCTCGGTGTTTGGGCTCATCTGGTCGGGGGTGATGATCTCCACCGGGATCATCACCAACATCGCCTATGCCACAGTCGCTGACCTCCACCGCACCGATCCCGAGATGGCGTCCACGGTGTGGGCTGGTCTCGACGCTGTGACCAACGGCCTCGGCGGGGGCAACGAAGTGCTCGGGGGAGTGTGGGTACTGGGAATCAGCGTCGTTGCTCTCCGTGAGCGGCTCTTCGCCCGCTGGGTCAACTACCTCGGCGCGGTCATGGGTGTCGCCGGTCTCATCACTGTCGTACTGACCCTTGACGTGGTCGGGGCGGTCTTCGGCCTCGGCTTGATCGTCTGGTTCGTTGCAGTCGGCATCGACCTGATCGTCAGCTTCGCACCGGCGGAACCAAGTCTCCATAAACAACCAAACAAACCAACTGAAAGGCAATTATGACTACCACCACCCACAACCAAACTGGCGACAAGATCGTCTCGTCTCGTGCCGGCGCTATCGGCGGCCTCATCGCCGCTGCGGCTTTCATCTTTGGCATTGCACTGCTCGTCACGAGCTTGAGCGACTACACCGAAGGTGACGCCACGCCGGCTGAATCCGTCGAGTTCCTCGTCGGCAATCAATCGACGTTGTTCGTCTGGTACTTCGTCATCTACCTGGTGTTCGGCGTAGCGATCATCCCGTTGGCACGCAGCCTGCGTGAACGCCTCGTCGACGTCAGCCCCGAACTCGCCGATATCGGCGCCGTCTTCGCCTACATCTGGGCGGGCTTGATGTTCGCCACGGGCATGACCGAGAACATCGGCATCGCAGCGATCGCCGACCTCAACGAAAACGACCCGGCAGCTGCAGAAGCGTTGTGGTCGAGCATCTCCACCGTCGCCGACGGTCTAGGCGGTGGCAACGAGCTGGTCGGCGGGATGTGGATCCTGCTCGTGAGCCTCGCCGCTTGGGGAACTGGGCGACTGCCCCGTGGACTCAACGTGCTCGGCATCGTCAGCGCAGCGTCAGGACTCATCACCCTCATCCCCGGCCTGTCTGACTTCGGGATAATCTTCGGACTCGGATCGATCGCCTGGTTCGCCTGGGCCGGCATCTACCTCCTACGCAACCGTGATTACTCCGACGAGACCGCTGCGGTGGAGGTGGCCCGATGATCACCGTCGACTCACTCACCAAGACCTACGGCTCGCGTCGAGCCGTCGACAGTCTCTCGTTCGAGATAGAACCTGGCCGGGTCACCGGCTTCGTCGGGCCCAACGGTTCGGGCAAGTCCACCACCATGCGAATGATGGTCGGCCTCACCCGCCCCGATTCCGGTCATGTGCTCTACAACGGCACCCCCTACCGGCAGCTGGCCAACCCGGTCGGCACCATCGGGGCCGCGCTGGACGCTTCGGCCCACCCAGGACGCAGCGCCCGCAACCACCTGCGGATGCTGTGCGCAGCATCCGGACTGCCGGTCCGCCGGGTCGATGAGGTCCTCGCCGACGTTGGCCTGACCTCGGTTGCCGGCCAACGGGTGGGCGGTTTCTCGCTCGGTATGCGGCAGCGCCTCGCCCTCGCCGGGGCGCTGCTGGGCGAACCCGACACCCTCCTACTCGACGAACCGGCCAACGGCCTTGACCCCGACGGAATCCGATGGCTTCGCTCGTTCCTCGGGTCCTATGCCGACAGCGGACGGGCCGTCTTCGTCTCGAGCCACCTCATCGCCGAACTGGCGATGTTCGTGGACGATCTGGTGGTCATTGGCGCCGGTCAACTTCTCACCGCAGCACCGGTTGAACAGATCGTTGGCGCCGCCGAGAACGCCGTGGTTGTCGAGGCATCCGAGCCCGACCAGTTCCGGGCCATTCTCGAAGCCGAAGGCTTTGCGATCGTCCCCACCGGTGATCGGTTGACCGTGACTGGAACCACGCGTGTCGAGGTGGCTCAGTTGGCGCTCGATCATCGGATCCGGCTCGACGAACTTACCGACCAACGGGCCTCTCTGGAGGACCTCCTTGTTGACCTCACCCAATCCACTGCCGAATTCTCGGCGGCATGAACGAAAGATCGAACCAATGACAACCCTTATCGAAAACCGCCCGTTGGCTGACACCAGCCAACCATCCGATACCGCGACACTCGGCGCCGGCAGTCCCGGATTGGTCGCTGCCCTGCGCAGCGAGCTCGTGAAGCTCACCACCGTCCGGTCCTACCGGGCGATCGCAGGCCTCACAATCGTCGTCGGCGCCCTCGCCGCCTTCCTCGTAGCTCACTTTGTCACCGACCAGGTGATCACCGTCGCCAACGTGTTCGGCCTCTCAACCGTCTTCACTGCGGTGTTTGCGGCGATCAGCGGGATCCTGCTCCACACCTCAGAAGCCGAACATGGAACGGTCGGACAGGCCTTCGCCGCCCAACCACAGCGATCGGTGGTGATCGGCGCAAAGGTGCTGACGGTCGCGGGCTTCGCAGCCGTTCTGGCCCTCGCCGGACTAGCGGCCGGCGCTCTCGGTGCAATGCTCGGCGGTGTAGGCGCCGGCGATACCCCTACTGTTCCGGCCACCATCGCATGGGCGACAGGATTCGCGTCCTTGGCCGGAGTGCTCGGTCTGGGCATCGGCCTGATCGCACGGCAGAGCGCCGCTGCTATCTCGGGATTGCTCGTTTGGTGGCTCGTGGTTGAAAGCCTCGTCAGTGCTTTTGCTCCCGACCGTCTTGTTCGATTCCTGCCGTTCGTCGCAGGCAACGTCATGATCGGCATCACCGGCGAAGGCGAGGCGACACCGTTCGAGCGACCGGTTACCGCACTCATCTTCGCCGGATACGCCGCCGCGGCTCTGCTGCTCGGCATGGTCGTAGTACAGCGGACGGACCCGTGAACAGGAACTTCAGGTTGTGGCTCGGCCTCTCCGCCGCCTGGGCCGTCGTCATCCGATCGAACGACCATGGATTCGGTGTCGTCATCATGGGTAATGCCACCGCCTATGACCACCACGCCATCGTCGAAGCGCTACTGCGAGAGTTCCGATGAACTACAACCTCGATCCAGACGGTCGCTATTGCCACCGACACAACCACAACCCACGAAGTTCAACGAAAGAAAAAAACAATGACAACTTCAACCACCGCACCCAGCTCAATCGATCAACCGGTAGACGAACGAGAGGAAGCGGCTCGACGGTATGTCCAGCAGCTGCGCGTGTTCTACGTCCACGCTGCCGTGTTCGTCGGCAGTATGGCCATCAACATCGCCCTAAATCTGTTCGTAAACCTTCAGGCCGGAATCGCAGATGAATGGTCGGCGTGGTGGTCGATTTGGGCGCTAATTGGGTGGGGCGCCGGGATCGCTGTGCACGGATTCGTCGTCCGCTTGAATCGACCATCGTTTGCTGTGTCGACATGGGAGCAGCGACAGATCGAGCGGATACTCGGGTGAACCGTCTGGCTCGACACGGCATGTCCGCCCGCCCTATCAAGTTTCCTGGCCTCGTTGCAATAAACGAATACTTGCAGAGATCGAACATCGCTCGAATCAGCGTGTGCAAGCAATGATCGCACACCTCGAGCAGGACGAGGTGGCAAGCTCACAACGCGCTGGTTGGCGACTAGTCGCTAGCCGACGATCGACCAGCGAACTTCTAGCTGGTCCCCGTTTTGACGAAACTCCGCAGTCGCCCTGACCATCAAATACGGGCCAGGGCGTCCTTGGCGATTGCAACTGTGGTGCCCTCGTTCGCCGAATAGTAGTGCCATTCGCCCAGTTGCCCGATCTGGCTCTGGCTCCGGCTGGCGAGTTCGAGACGTTCGATAAGAGCAGCGTCAGCTTCGCGATCGAGTAGCCCCATTCGGGCTAGTGCGACGGTTGCAGCGAAACCGACCATCTCGCCCTCGTCGGTTAGGGCTCGGGCAATGGACTCAGCTGCGAGATCTCCATGTGCGGTCGTTCCGAGCGCTAGCAGCAGTAGCGAATCTCGTAACTGGTCCACGCCTGAATGTGTGTTCAATTCATCGATGATCTGATTGCACACGAGCTTGTGCATCCCGATCCAGGGGAGAAGTCGTGCCGCGAGTCTGCCGATGGCGACAGGTTCGTCCGGGCCGAGCAGGGAAAGGTAGAGCTGCCAACCGGCACGTGCTGCCTTCCAAACCTCAGGCTTTGGATGGTCGCGTTCAGGAAACTCCACTGCCTCGAACGCTGGAGCGTGGTTCGCCATGCAGTGGCCAAGTATGTGCAGTGCTTCGATCCGGAGTTCAAGTTCAGGGTGTAAGCGTGCAACCTCGATCAGCACGGTTGCCATTGGGGCGGATGCGTCATAGAGCGTGCCCTGATGAAAGGTTGCGTTGAACAAAATCGACCCAGCACGCTCGCTGATGGTTTCGCCGTTTGCGTCGTACAGGTCTGCGGTATCGCAGCGCTCCCAGCGCCTCCTGTCATCCCTTAGCCACAGTCTTAGAAGTTCGGGTACCTCACCCGCTGGACCGTAGGCATGGCCGATGGAATTCCAATCGACGTCGGCAACGCTCGACATGATCTCTTCGACGATCTCTTCCTCCACAGGTGGCTTTAGGAGGTGATCGAGTTTGGCGTCAGCTATCGCATCAAACGGTTCTGGCTCTGGTTTGATGGCCCAGTCAGGTGTCTCGTTTCTCGCATTGAGCTCATGGAACTGGACGAAACGGGCGTGCATTTGTTCCGCATCAGCGCACTCGACTGCGTAGGTTGCAGCGGTCTGAGATGGCTCCCAGGTGGCACCCGAGGCCACCAGGGAGCAGACGATTTCGGTGTCCGTGCTGCAAGTGACACCAAGCGGATGATTCTTCGAAACTTTGAAGAACAGCTCCCATATTGGGCTGAACGCGCTGCCTGTATCCGCTCTACGGAAAAGCAAGTGAGCCTGCCCAGTGTTCAGTAAGACAACTTGTGTCGGCCCGCCCGGTCCTCGGAACGAAAGCTGAGCGACTCTCCAGTCGTCGGTGCGAGATACGACGAACGGCTCGAAGAGTCGTCTAAAGCCGTCGGGGTCATCGAGGTTGAGGTTGAGGTACCCAAGGCCCATGCCGCTCAGAAAGAGGTCGTTCTCCGCCATGTAGGAACTATCGTCGCTGGTATCGCGTAACACAAGCCTTCAATCCACCCCGACCGCCGCGTTAGTGGAAGAAGCGAACTGATCTTCCAAGTCGCTGGGGCTAGCCCAGATTGTGGGAGGATTTAGAGGTGTTCCCCTTCGTGAAGCCTCGGATCGTGCTGGGTTGCCTTGTACTTATCGGCGCAGCTTGTGGACCAGTTTCGTCGGGGTCAGGTGTTTCTGAATCTGGTGGTTCCGGGAGCGAAGCAATCGGTGAACGCATTGATTCGGAATCGGGGGAAGAGACTATTGCTGGGGTCATCGAACCGGAAAACGCTCTTGTGGAAGACTTCGGCGCTAACTGGGAAGAGGTCGACCGCTGGTATGTCGAGGGAGTCGCCGAGGTGGCGACGGGTTGCGCTGAGTGGGACGCACTGGCCCTTATCGATGACTGGGGTGGAACCATGACGCTGTGGACCGATGGGAACTCTGACCTCTCTGTGCGGGTGGCCGATCTCAACTTCGGGGCAGCAGCTTATGTGCAAGAAGCTGCCCGGCTTCCTCTGTCATGCCCGGTCTTGACGATTAACGGAACGGATGTCTCGGTCACGGCGTTGGACTCGTTCGCTGACGAAATTACGTGGTTCAAGCTGGATGCGTATCCGCTGTTCGATCAGGACACCATCGGGCTCGACCCAGAGATGGACGCCAGTCGAGAGGCTTGGTTCGTGTTTGCTCATCGTTTCAATGTTGTTTCGAGGATGGTTGTTTCCAGCGGCGATGGCGTTGACGAAGCTGCCGTTGAATCTCTCGCCCGTCGAATGCAGGCCTCACTGGCCGACGCTCCCACCGAAGGACAAGGTTCGGTTTCGCCGCCCGAGGACCCGCCAACTTTCGAAGCCGGAGTGTTCCCCGAAGTCACCTTCATGACTGATGCCGAATGTCGAAACGGTGGGTTAGTTGAAGCCGGTGGCGCGACGTGGAGAACAAATGAAAACGCGCCGACTCAATGGGAAGGTCAAGAAATTGCGGGCCGGCTCGAGGTTGATGGCGGCGACGGAGTCTTTATCTCTGCCGACGGCGCTCGTCTCGCGATGACGACGGGTTTTGTGCAGTCAAGCTGCACACTCTGGTAGGCGCCGGAGATTAGTGACGCTTCGTCAAGATCAACTCGAGCCTGGACTTAGGGCTTGGCCATCGACCAGTCCGTGGGGAAGTGTCGTGTCGGACGAGCTTCAACACTCGGACCAATAGCTGGCAACTCGGCAAGCTGGCACAATGCTGAAGTGGCACCAGACGAAGAATGGCGTATGAAAACCTACGCATATGTAAACGATGTGAATGAGTTCGTAGAGCGGGGGTTGCGGCTTGGGTGGGACAAGGCGGGTTCAGACCCGGTTGATCGGGATCGTTCTCATCTTGCTGACGCTGCCATTTCGGCGGTTCGGGCGGCAAACGCCAAAGGCGACTTTGACGGTCTGAGGGGTCAGTGGCCACCTGCCCACATTCCCCTAATCGACTATCTCAAGGAAGGTGCACAGTCGATCCCCGCATTGATCGTGCTTGACGATGGCTCCATCATCGCTCGCATCGGCAATACCCACTCTGAGAACTCCTCGACTGTTCATATCCACGGTGACGAGGTCACCCAGCTGCCAGACATTGGCTTGTTTGGCGCCGGGCCGAACGGACGCTTCATAGCATTCGCCGAACCTGATGGAGTTCGCATCACCGATGGTTGGGGCGGCCCAACATCATCAATCTGTCGTTGGCCCACGGGTCAAGAGGGTGCACCTGAGGGTGCGCCAGTTGAGAAAATCGAAACTCCTCCTTCGGTTGATTCGCTAGTTCCGTTTCCTGACGGCCTGCGAGTGCTTTCGATTGGTTCAGATGGTGTCTTTGTGTTGACGACCGACGTAGCTCATCGCCTAATTCCATCCGAGGATGGAATCGCTGACCACGTGAAGTGGCGTCTAGAGGAGGATGCCGGGCAACCACTGAACCTGAGCGCAGACATGGCACACGGTGCAGTGTCAGGCGATGGCAAATGGATTGCAGTTGGCAGCCAAGACGGACCTCACCTTGTTTTCGACGCCGAGCTCGTGTTGGCTGCAAGTGTCGGCCATGCCAGTGAGTACCCCACTATGCGTTGTTCAGTGCGGACAGCAAAACGATTGCGTTCAACTCTTGCCATTTCTATAGCGGCAGCACGATAGCTGTTTCGGTTGACCTACTTCCGGGTCTCGAAACCGAGTCCTATTCGGACGATCCACGTACTCCGATGATCGAAGATGGTTCAAGGGTCTATACCGGTGTGGCCCGCAACGACGAGTTCATAATTGGTGATGCCTCCGGCTACGTGCGCGCTTTCAGCCTTTCTGGCGAACCTCGCTGGCAGCTATTCGTCGGCTCGTCCGCTTCAGCCATGGCACTATCACCCGATGGGGAGACCCTTGTGGTCTCTACCTACGCCGGGCTCCTATCCATTAGCCAACTCGACGCAGGAGAACAGGCGCCTTACCAAATTGGCAATAGCCAGCATCGTGAAGTCCGCCGCTGGATCTTCTGGACGACTGAACCCACGCCTCTAATCTGGTGAAGCTTGGCGCTGGCGTAGGATGCTGTTCGGAGCATCACAGGAGTGACGCTATGTCGACCGCTGCAACACGGGCCGAGATCGTTCGGTCATACTTCGCAATGCTGACCGCAAGTGACGTGGATTCGATCGTCGGGCTGTTCGCTTCCGACGGCTACGTGGTACGTCAGACGTATCTCATCATTCCATAGCGTCACGGTCATTGATTTCAGTTTGCGGCTTCCACTGGCGGCAACGCGGCCTGGCGATTGGAGCAGAACCTACTGATTTAGCGGGTTTTCGATAGTGTCATAGGCCTTCGTCATACTGTTCTTATGACTAAATCGGCGGGTTTGGAACAATATTCGGAAGCAGCATCGGAGGCTTTGGCTGGGTTGCTTGGCGGGCTGGAATCAGCGGAGTTGAAACCGGATGTGGTGTCGGCTTTGGTGGCGAACGCTCGGGCTCAGCAACGCCTGTTGGTGGCGGTGCTTGTGCATTTGGATGCTAAGGCTCGGGCGAACGCGACGGCGGGTATCGGGCCGCCGGTGGAAGAAGTTCTGCAGGCTGGCCGTTCGGTTTCTGATGGCACTGTGTGTCGGGATCGGCTTCGCGCCCAGATGACCCGTACCTTCCCTTTGGTTGGTGCAGCGGTTTCGGCTGGTTCGGTGTTCCCAGAGAATTTGGATGTGTTGGCTCGTATCACGGGTCGAATGACTGATGATGAAGTGAACCAGCTGGTGGGTCGTGACGCCGATCTGGCAGCAGCGGCTGTCCGGTTGGGGGTGGACAGTTTCCGCAAACGGGTCCAGCGCTACCGCACCAAAATTCGTAGCGACAATGGCGCCACTGCTGAGCAGCAGGCTCGTATGGAAGAGTGTGCGTCTGTCTCAGTTTCCCGGGACAACCAAACCCACCGATTACACGCCATCTTCGACACCATTAACGGAACCGCAGTCGCTGCCGCACATAGGCTTGAATATCGAAGGCTTTGTGATGACTTGGGTTCTGGGCACGGGCTGACGTCGGATCAGATTTCGGCCCAAGCGTTGCATGACCTGATCATCCGGGGCGGTAACACTGCGGCGACGGCAGAGAACAACCGACCGACCGTTGTGATGCATGTCTTAACCGACGGGAAGACCCTGTCGAAGGGTCCGCATGAAGACTCCGTTATGGAAACCCAGGATGGCTTGCCGTTGTGTCCCTCGACGTTGGGACAGATCGCTTGTGACTGTGTCATCCAACGAGTCGAAACAACGGCTGATGGCAAAGTAAATTGTGTCTGCCGTTCGCTGTCGCTCACTAACCGAGTTTCGGCCTGCGGCCAAACTCGCGTGGTCTGTTGTGCCGCCCGACCCAGAAAGCAGCGCTACGTGCCTTGTATGGCGAGTGTCCGATAAGTGGGGCGCCGTGGTCGCAGATCGAAGTGCACCACGCGCACTTTGTGTCCTACGGGGGCAGGACAGAACTATCCAACCTCGTCCCGGTCAGCAAACGTTGGCACCACGCCGTTCGCTGTCGCTCACTAACCGAGTTTCGGCCTGCGGCCAAAACGTCGCAGTCGGCGGCGTTGTCCCGCCCCGACGGGACACTGCACAAAACCATCGCCCCACCCATTCCTGTCCTACATAGGCAGGACGCGGCCCTCGCTGCCTAACGGCGCCACCCATGCAAGCCAAGTAACGAAACAACAAGTAACGAAACAATCGGTCCAGCAACTGCACATCACAGGTCAAGCGCCGCAGCAATGCAACCGCCCAAATGAGGCAACTGATGCCCCGCTCTTTGACAACTAAAAAGCCCGTTCGGATTGACTCCGAGATAGTCGAGCCCCACCGCGTGACACTTGCGGAGGTGCGAGCCCTCCAATCTGTATCGGCCCCAGTAGCCATTCGCGACAGGAGGTTCAGGGCAAGTAGTAATCTCGAATCGTGACTGGACTAGGCCAGCCTGGCGAAGACGACAAACTTCGTGATGCGATGGAACGAGCCATGGCAGGGTTCGCGGATGCCGTGCGGGCGGTGCAGCCCGATCAGTGGGATTTAGGAACACCTTGTGCCGAGTGGTCGGTGCGCGATGTGGTCGATCATGTGGTGGCCGGTGAGCGTTTCGTGGTTTCGGTGATGAGCGGGGCGACGCTGGCTGAGTCGGTCACAGCATCGGTTGGTCTTGACCCTCATGACTCCGATGTGGTTGGCCAACTGACTAGCGCTGCGGCGTCTGCGCTGGAGGCTTTCGGCCAGCCGCTGGATCAGATGGTGGAGCATCCGGTGGGGTCTATATCGGCTCGCCTTTTTCTTCAGTATCGGATCATCGACCAGCTGGGTCACACGTGGGATCTTGGCCAGGCAACCGGCTCCTCTGTGCAGCTCGATCCCACCGCCGTCGACCTTGGGGTTGAGATCGCCCGAGCCGAACGCGCCACGCTGGAGCGATCAACCAATTTTGCGACGCAAGCCGGCGATGACATTGAAACCGGCAATCAGGTGACAACACTCATGCGGCTGATGGGCCGCAAGCGCTAGAAACCGATGAGCTCATTGTCAATCACACAGAAGTCAATACTGCATCTCAGCCGAGCGCATTTAGCAAAACCGCACCAGCCGCCGCAGCGCCAACCGCGGGAATTGCTCGGGTCACCCACTTAACACCAGTGACGATGCGTCTTGTCTCGGCTGTGTCGTTCAGGTGGGGGAATGGTTTGTCGGGAACTGGTACGTCAAGAAACTCACAAAGTGGCTCCCATCCGTCAGCAACCTCGAACACGAGAAGCCGCTCAGGTGGGCAGGTTGCGCGAACGTGTTCGTTATGCCGATTAAAGACCCCAATGGCGTGATCACGGTCGTCGAAGCGTCCATCGAATAATCCGGTCCAGACCAACCGTTCCACCATGTCGACGAAGCGACCCGCCGTGGGCACGGCTCGCAGGAACCACGGGGCGAACGCTGTCCGGAAGCCGTAGACAGTTGACATAGTGCTCTGCCACCAACGCTGCGGGTCTCGCACGGTTAACACGACTTTTGAGTCTGGGTAGTGAGATACGAGTTCTTCCCACACGCAACAAACCGGGTAGTCGACGCCTGAACTGAACTTTGCGAACAGTTCATCCCAGTCTGCTGTTCCGGTTTCGGCGTAGTCGAGCCACTGCCGAACGTGAGCAGGCCGTTGCATCGCCTCTTGCATGTGGTAGGCCGGCCCAAACCCGAGGTCTTCCAAAGCTCGTTTGAGTGACAACGTGCCTGTTCGACCGAATCCTGCGCCGATCACTTGCATGCGATTCACCGTAGTTGCTGATGGCTAGGAGTGCGATGCAAACGCGACACCCTGGTGCTCGTCATTCGGCTTGTTGCCCGGAGGTGGCTCTGAAGTAGCCCACTATCGAGCGCGGCTTACGACACGCCCACACCATCGGTTCTTATGCCGCGGGGCGGACTGCTTCGGCTGGTTCTAGGCGGCTGGCTCGCCAAGCTGGATAGAGGCCGGCGATTGCTCCGAGTGCGAAGGCCGCGGCCACGCCTACCGAAAGCCAGTACCAGGGGATAACGGCTGCGAAGCTTTTGTATTGCGCGTAACCCAGCACAATTCCGACGCCAATCACAACGCCTAGCACCCCACCAAGAAGCGACAGCATCGTCGATTCGATCACGAACTGGGAGGCTATGTGTTTGCGGGTCGCCCCAAGCGAGCGGCGCAGGCCGATCTCTCCTCTGCGTTCAATGACGGAGATAACCATGATGTTGGCGATACCGATTCCGCCCACAGCCAACACGATCAACGCCAGTGCTTGCAGAATTCGGGCGAACGTTTCGTCGATCACCTCACGAATTTCCAAGGCTTCGGTTGGTCTCGACACGGCGACCTCGCCGGGGGCGGCCGGGTTCGCTTGGGCCGGTATAAGGTCGCGAGCCTCGTCGAGCTGTTCGGGTTGAACCTGGGCATATATGGCGCTTGGGGTGTCGGGCGTGTCGAACAGTTCTTGGGCAACGGACAGTCCGACGATTGCCGTTCGGTTCAGATCGGTGTTGAGCGTCTCAAATTCGTTCAACACGCCAATGACGGCGAATTGGTGCCCGGAGATGTTGATTGTCGGGTGCCCAACCAGATGACGAATGCCAAGCCGTTCGGCTGCCAGCGACCCAAGCACGACGCCAGGTACCTCTACCGAGGTAGCGTCGTGAAATCGTCCAAAAGCAACCGAACCGTTAACTGGCTCGAGCAGGTCTAGGCCCGTCGAAGTTATGGCGCTCACCGTTACCCCGCCAGTTTGCACCTCGGGGATAAGTTCGTTCTTCCTGGCCCGGGCGTCGACCGGGTAGAGGGCGGCTACATATTCCAGAGCGTCCAGATGCGTTTCCAGCATGTCGGGCGCATAGGGGAGAAGCTCGGCCTCTTCAGTGATGCCGGTTCCCGCGGTGATGAACAGAAAGTCAGAGCCCAACGCATCAATCTCGGCCCTGGCCTCGGCCTGGTTCGCTTCGGTGATGCCTTGAATGCTGATGAGCGAAGCAATGCCAATAGATATGCCGAGCGCCGTGAGCGCGGTGCGAAGCTTGCGACTGGTCAGCCCAAGCAGCGCTTGGGAGACGACATCAACGAGACGAAGCCGACTTCGGTGATTGGGGGCTGTGGCGAGTTCGGTCATGACGTTGCGACCTGATCGAGGCGAATTTCGCCGTCCAAGATCTCGACGACCCGCGGCATCGACCGTGCGAGGTCTGGGTCGTGGGTGATCATCACAATCGTCGAGCCCTGCTGGTTTAACTCGAGGAAGAGTTCAACGATTTCCCCGGTCGTTGTTGAGTCGAGGTTTCCGGTGGGCTCATCGGCCAAGACGATTGCCGGGTCTCCCAGCAACGCCCGAGCGATTGCGACCCGTTGCCGTTCGCCTCCGGACAGCTTTCCTGGTTTCTGGTCTAACCGATGGCCGAGGCCAACCCGGGTGAGGGCCTCGCGGGCTTGGGCTTTTCGTTCACGCGCACTGGAGCCGTGATAGAGCAGCCCGGTTGCCACGTTCTCGGTTGCGGTCAGACCCGCCAGCAAATGGAATTGTTGGAACACAAATCCAAGTCGCCGGCCACGCACGCCCGATAGGGAAGAGTCGCCCAAGCCGTTGACAACTGCTCCGTCGATGAGCACATCGCCCGAAGTCGGTCGGTCGAGCGCTCCCATCATGTTGAGCAAAGTGCTCTTGCCCGAACCAGACGGCCCGACGATTGCCACTAGTTCGCCTTCCTCAATGGTGAGGTCGATTCCCTTAAGTACCTCAATTGGCGGGTCGCCATCGTATGACTTAGTGACTCCTCGAAGTTCTAGAACTGCGGGCACCTCAGTTACCCGCCATGACAACTCGGTCGCCTTCTCGAAGGTCGCCTCGGATCTCCACGTGGTCATCCACGAAGTCGCCAAGCTCAACCGCCACCAGCTGAGTGCCGCCTTCGACGATCAGCTCAACGGCGTGACCACCCCCAGACATCGCGATCAACGCGGGAACTGGAACCGTCAAGACGTCGAGGCTTACCTCGTCGGCCACGATTATGTCTACCGGGGCTGCGTCGAACACTTCGCTGGGAGTTCCACTGGCGAACACGACCGTGATTTCGATAGTCGGGTCACCGGCGGATCCTTGTTGGTTGACAGTTTGAGTTGCGACCGCGGCGACTTCAGACACCCGACCCGCAACGACTGTGCCGTCGGGCAGTTCAATATCTACATCGGTGCCTGCGGGCAGAAGAAGAAGATCTTCGGCTTCAAGGTCGAGGGTGATTCGCTGCTCGCTCTCGGTCACGCTTACCACGTTGACTTGGGAGTTAACGGACTGCCCGAGTTCGACGTTGACTGCACCAATCCGAACCGGCGTTGGGGAAAAGACGACTCGCCCGAGGCCAAGCTCACCAGTTTCTTCCAATCCGAACTGAATCTGCATCTCTTCGATCACGTCAGCGGTGACGTAAGTGAAGTCGTCGTCGACGGTGAGGTCGAAGTCGTCTGCATACCCGAAGTTGGCCAGGTTTCTTTCGAGCTGTTCGACGTCGGCGCCGTCGGTCATGTCAACGTTGAACGAACGGTATTGGGGTGAATCTCCTTCGAACAGCAGTACCGGTTGGCCATCAACTGCGAAGAGCACCTCGCCAAACTCGATGGTGTCGCCAACGCTCGGTAACTCGGTGATAATTCCCGTGGTGTTGGTAGGTAGAGGCCGCAATTCGCCATAGTCGAGGACTGCAGCGAATGTTTTGGTCTGCACTAGGTCACGCCGGGCGACCTCTGCAACGTTGAGATCGCTGGTGTCGCTTTCGATGACCGGGCTGATTGCGGTTCGGTCGCCAGCTTCGGGGTCTTCTGCGTCGACCTCGTCCGCCGAGTCGGTGTCAGTGTCGGCGTCAGAGTCGGAGTCAGATTCACTATCTGCTTCGTCGCTGCCTACGTCGACAGCGCCGCTGTTGGCGGCTTGGCAGGTGGCGATGGCTGACTGGACTTCATCTGACTGAATGTCGAACTCTTCCAGTAGCCCGGGGCCGTATCCGTTTCCGCCGTTGGCGGCAAAGTCGGGGTCGGGCCAATTCGTCAGACCTTCACTTCGCATGCACGCAGCAAACTCCAACACGTTTTCTTCAAGCTCGGCCTGCTCGTCATCGCTGGGCTCCGGGGCAAAGGTCTGGAGGTCTGAGAGATTCTCACCGCACAGCTGAATGGTCGGGACCCCGTCGGGAAGTGGGACACCACGTTGAGTCATCAGCCCGATGAAGCGGCCTTGGCCCGACCCGGAGCCCTCGGTTAAATCCTCGATGGAGATGTCGGTGAAGTCGGGGTAGCCGTTCTGGCGCATGCAGTCGGAGAAGTCCAACAAGACCCATTGGGCATAGGCCGATATCTCATCATCGCTCATCTCGCCGTCACCATCAGTGTCGACCTTGTCCTCAAGGGGTCGGTCGTCATCGAAGGTTTGGGCGTACAAGCCGGCGGCAATCTCGGTTTCGCCGGTTGCTGATGTTGCACAAGCCGCTGCGGTTAGTGACAGGACAAGTGCGAGTCCAATGGCTCGCCTGGAGCTCTTCGCTTGGTTGGAGTTCATGGTTAGAACCTAGACCCCCAAGCTGACGCCTACTTAAGGGAGTCCTGCGGGTTTCCTGAAGATCCACGGCCTGTGAGTCGTGCCGCCGAATCTTCAGGAAATCCTCAGGATTAGTTAGAACAACCCACAGGAACTTGGACCATGCTGTCTAGGTATGAGCGAAGCGAAGGTTCTAGTGGTCGATGACGAGGAGAACATCTCGTTTCTTGTGGCCTCGGCCTTGCGGATGGCGGGGATGGAAGTCGAGACGGCCGAGACCGGCAGCTCCGCCTTGAGTCTTGCGGACAGCTTCAGGCCAGACGTGCTTGTCTTGGACATCATGTTGGGAGACATCGATGGTCTCGATGTTCTTAGAATTCTCCGTTCTCGCGGTCACACTGCCCCCGTCCTGTTCTTGACCGCGAAGACCTCAACCGCAGACCGAGTGAAGGGTCTGACCGCTGGCGGCGACGACTACATCACCAAACCGTTTTCGTTGGAGGAACTCGTGGCTCGGGTCCAGGTAGCACTACGCAGAACCGGGCTTGGCGAAACATCTGCAATTCTGGCGGCTGGCGATGTCGAGCTTGACGAAGATGCCCATCTTGTGACCAAGGCAGGTGAAGTTGTCCACCTGACCCCGACCGAATACAAACTCTGTCGCCTGTTACTCACCAACACTGGTCGGGTCGTGTCACGCGGCCAAATCCTCGACCATGTCTGGGAGTACGACTTCGACGGCGAATCGGCCATCGTAGAGACGTTCATCTCGTCGCTCCGCAAAAAGCTCGGCGGCTCTGAACAACAGCTCATCGAGACTGTTCGAGGTGTCGGATACACGATTCGTCGCCAGTCGTGACGCTGCGATCCCGACTCTTGCTGGCGGCGCTTGTCGTGACGATCACCGTCGTCGCTGCGCTGGCATATGTGTCGGCCCGTCAAGGAAGCGTGCTCATCGGCCAGCTCGATTCTCAGCTGTTGGTCGTTTCGGACAACATCAGCCGAGGCGTCGAGAGGATCGCAGGGGAGTTCCCTGCGAACCCGCAACCAAGACCTGACGCGCCTCTGGTGACAGGAGAGCTCTACGTTGCGTTCGTTGGTGATGGCGCAACCGAACCCCAGGTATTGGCGCGTCCAGTTTCCGAACCCGATCTGGTCCCCGACGTCTCCGATGCCGACCTCGAGCAAGCAGCAGAAACGAGTCAGCCATTCTCCGCAGATGCTCTGGACAGCGACACTCGGGCCCGAGTTGTTGTCACCGACGTTGGTCCTGGTCACTTGGTCTTCGCCATCTCGACGCGGGCAGCCGACGAAGCGCAGAACCAGATGCTTATCACTGCGGGAATCGCTCTCGGTGTTGTTCTGGCGGCGTTGGCCGCGGCCCTCTGGTCGGTCGACCGACTTGGAATCCGACCGATCGAGTCGGTTACCAAGGCCGCCGAAGATGTCGCCGCCGGACGTAGCGATCACCGAGTCGAACACCCGTCGGTGGCCACCGAGGCGGGCCGGTTGGGTCTCGCGTTCAACGCGATGCTTGATTCGCGCCAAGCAACCGAAGCACGTCAGCGGCGCTTCGTTGCCGACGCATCTCACGAGCTACGGACGCCTCTCACCACACTGCGGGGTTATGCAGCGCTCCACGCAAGCGGCCAGCTGAGCGCCACAGAAACCGACGACGCGATGGCCAGGATTCACAGCGAAAGCAAACGTATGGAAGCGTTGGTCGACGATCTGCTGACCCTGGCCTCGCTCGACGAGGATCGACCCCTCGAATACTCAACCATCAACCTTTCGCAGCTACTTGGTGACCTCGCCTCCGACGCCTCGGCAATCCAGCCCGAGCGTCCGATCGACGTTTCAGATGTCGACGAAGGAGTGAACATCGCTGGCGATCGCCATCAGCTGACCCAGGCGCTGACCACGATCATCAACAACGCGCTTCTTCACACGCCACCGACGGCGCGGATCATGCTCGCCTGCGGGCAAGACGAAACGGGCGTGCGCATACGAATCTCGGACGAGGGGCCGGGCATCGAACCCGAACATCTCGACCATCTGTTCGAACGTTTCTACCGAGCTGACACAGGACGGGAACGTTTCGCCGGAGGGTCAGGTCTCGGCCTGGCGATCGCACAGGGCATCGTCGCAGCCCACCATGGTCAAATAGACGCGGTTTCGACCGTGGGAGACGGCACGACCATAACTATCTCGCTTCCGCTGGATCAGTAGCGCTCATTCTTCAGCAACTCCGCAGGAAACGCTGATGCTGCCTTCAGATGCTGTTCGTACTGTGAGGTCGTTCCCAACAACACGTTCCCAACCACAGAGGATGAACGGCCGATGAAACAGGAAACATCATGAGTGCAATCACTGCGGAGGGTCTGACCCGTAGATTCGGCGAACTTACCGCCGTGGACAATCTGACGTTCGAGGTGCCGATCGGGGGAGTCGTGGGATTTGTCGGTCCCAATGGGTCAGGCAAGTCCACGACGATCCGGGTGTTGCTGGGTCTCATCGAGGCGAGCGACGGCGTCGGAACCGTGCTTGGCGAGCCGATTACCCATCCCGAGCGGTTCGCTCATCGAGTCGGAGCGCTCATCGAAGCACCGACCTTCATCGGTTCGCTGTCGGCTTGGGACAACCTGCGGAGCATGGCAGCACTTCGGGGGATCTCCGAGCAACGAATCCACGAGGTGCTCGAAATCGTTGGGCTCGCCGGTCGTGAGAAAGACAAAGCTTCGACCTTCTCGCTGGGAATGAAACAGCGCCTTGGCATCGCTGCCGCGTTGTTGCCTGATCCGGAGCTTCTGGTTCTCGATGAGCCGACGAACGGCCTCGACCCGGCCGGCATCGTCGAGATCCGAACTCTACTGAAGTCGTTGGCGGACGGCCGACGGACCGTTGTCGTGTCGTCTCATCTCATGAGCGAGATCCAAGCCATGGCCGATGATCTGGTGGTAATCCGATTCGGCAAGCTTCTCTACTCGGGTTCGCTTTCGGGCCTCATGGAAGACGCTGTTGAGCAGGTCATCGCCGTTCCCGAATTCGGCACCGACCTCCCACAGCTGATCGGCGCAGTCGAGTCCCGAGGCTGGGAGTACACGTCCCATGGAGACCAGGTTCGCGTTCAAGCGCCGGCGTCGAGTTCTGCCGACGTCGGCCGCGCGGCCGCTGAGGCGGGAGTCACTCTTCGGCAGCTGACCCCTGAACAAGACAACCTCGAAGACGTCTTTCTACGGCTCACCGGAGGAACCGACGCCGAGCTCGCTGCGAGCCGAGGCGAACAACGAACGACCGGAGCAACATCATGAACAGCACCCTCACCACCAAGACAACTGATTCGGTCGCAAGCGCACCCGGTCTGATCAATACGATCCGTTCCGAGTGGATCCGAATCTGGCGCCCCTCGTTCCGTTACGGCGGCTTTGGCGTCCTTGCGTCTTTCTCGGTACTGATCTCGTACTTCATCTACTCGTCGCTCGCCGATCCGAGCGCGGCTGCCGGCCCCCCAGGGCCCGGTGGTGCGGCCACTACCGCAGCCGACCTCGAGCAGGCGGGAGGCATGATCCACGCTCTTGGCTCAATAAGCACGCTCGCTGGCATTGTTGTGCTGTCTCTATGGGCGATCGCAGCAGCCAGTGACTACGACAGCGGACTGATCAGGGTGCTCGTCCAGGCTCAGCCTTCCAGACTGAGACTGTTGGGTGGCAAGATCATTGCGCTCAGCTTCTTCACCGTCTTGTTGTCTGTTGCGACAGTGTTCATAACGTCGGCGGTTGCCCGGCCACTCGCCCGGGCATATGAGGTCGACACTGAACCATGGAAGACCGATGCGGCAGCCGAGATGGCGTCCGGCTTCTTCAACTTCGGAGTTCCGGTTCTTGTGTGGGGCCTGATCGGCTTGACCATTGCCGTGCTCACTCGAAGCTCTGGTACCGCAATAGGCGTTGGCATCGGCTGGCTTCTTGTGGTGGAGAACCTCATTGGGATCACCGCCCCCGACATAACACATCTGTTGCCGGGCGGGACCTTGAGCGCCCTCGCCGCCGGTGGGACCGCCGACCTCTCCTGGTCGTCGGCGCTGGGGCTCACGCTCCTCTACGGAGCGGTGGCAGCCAGCGTCTCGTTATTCGCCTTCAGGAACCGAGACATCGTGAGTTGATGCCTGCTGTTCGGGTCGAATTGCCCCGCCGTCCACCACGCTGAGTTGTAAGGTCCTGGCGTCGCCCGAATGGTCGACCCGATTGTCTGGAGGTGCTGAAGATTATGTCGTTGGAGAACGTTGATTGGGCTTCTATCCCTTCGCCGCTGGATGAGGGGGACGCCGACCACTTGATTGGGTGTGAGTTGCCAGCGGTGCCTCTGGGATCGACCGAGGGAGCAATAGTGGATCTGGCTTCGCTCACTGGAACCACCGTCGTCTATTGCTACCCCATGACAGGGCGGCCCGGGGTTGCGCTGCCCGACGGTTGGGACATGATCCCGGGTGCCCGTGGATGTACGCCACAGAGTTGTTCGTTCCGAGACCATTTCGCCGAGCTCAGCGAAATTGGCTGCGATCAGTTGTTCGGTGTCGCCACACAAGACACTGGCTATCAGAGCGAAGCGGTCGAGCGGCTGCGTTTGCCCTTTCCGCTACTCTCTGACGCAAATCATCGCTTGCTCGAAGCGCTCCAACTACCGACGATGGAAGTGGGCGGTGTGGTCTTGCTTCGACGGTTGACGATGATCGTCATTGACGGCACGATCACTGATGTCCACTACCCAGTGTTCCCGCCGGATCAGGACGCCATCTGGGTGATTCAACAGCTTTCGTCCACCTGACAACAAGCACTTCTGCCATGCTGGGTACTAGTGGCCGACATGGAAGCCCGTTGCGAAGTCGAACGGATCCCACGTTCGAGCCCACAACGCATCACCCGCTGGCGGAACGGCTGACTCTGCGCATCTGACCGGACCTTCTGACGTGACTAGCTGAGCCAGTCCAGAACGTTCGGATCAATTCGTCGGTGAACTGCTGAGTATGGGGAGCAGCGCTGCTGCGACTTGGGCCGGGGCTTCCTCGTGGGAGAACAGTCCGGCGCCTTCGATGATGTCGATGCTGGCGTTCGCGAAGGTTGGCACCAAGGCCTTGGCCCGCTCGACTGGGAAGAATGGGTCGCGATCACCCCAGACGAGTTTGACCGGCACGTTGAGTTGACGGTGGATTGCCGGGAGGTCGGTCACGTGGCTCATGTCGAAGCTTCGGAGCAGCCGGACGGCGGCGTCTCTGGCGACGGGGTCGTTGTGGAGTGGGTCGAAGAAGAACTCGGTGAACTCGCCCTCAAGGAGCGAACGGTCAGCGAAAGCATCGCCGAACACGAGTTTGGATGATCGGATCTTTGGTTGCCCTGCGACCCAGCCCAGTCCGGCGCTGAGCCCGGGTAGCCGTCTTGCGGCGATAAAGGAACGGAACCGCCAGCTCGGGTCTGGTGGTTCGGTGTTGATGAGACCCATCGAGCGCAGGCGCTGGTCGCCGGCCATGGCGTGCCGGGCGATCATCCCGCCGCTGTTGTGCCCAACCACGGCGATCTCGTCGAAGCCGAGCAGATCCACCACGCGTCGGACACTAGTGATGTGTTGCTCGATTGACATCGGAGTGTCGGCATCGAAGCGGCTGGATCCGGCCGAAGGGAAATCGATGACATGGCACGTGACGTGGTCAACGAGATGCGGGAGGAGCTTGCGCCATGTGGCGCCGCTAACTGGCCATCCGTGGACAAAAAGTACGTCTGGGCCGGACCCGACTTTCCGGTGTGCGACTTCGCCGGCGCCCACATCGAGGAACCCGTCGGGTTCCTCGCGAAACAGTTGGGCCGCGTCGTTTTCGGAGAGGGGCATGGTTCACGGGCTCCTATGGCCTTGTTTGCAGTGGTCACTACGAATCCTAATCTCAGTCTCGACGGTCGGTCACGGTTGGTCTGGATGCTCGTCGAGCAACAGCAGGCTGATCAACCGTTCAAGTAGTTTGCTTTCGGCGTCGGCTGAGGATTGTCGGAATCTCTCGTGGTCATTGGTGACCACTGCCTTGCTGATTCGGTGGCCACCGTCGGTTTTGATGAACGTTGCCTCGTAGATGCCGTGTCCTGTCCAGCTGCGGTGTAGGTGGAGTTGGTTGTCTTCCATAAAGATGAACCACTTGTCGTCCATATCCACCGGGAGCACGCCCAGCCGGATTCGGGTCATCTCGTCAGCGGTCCAGATGCGCTTAGGTGACGGAATCGGAGTCGGGTCTAGCAGCGGCTCGTTCTTCCATTGATCTCGCGTTACGCGTTCGTCCACCCGTGCACCCTTCGTCTGGTCCATTTTGGCCCAAGCTATCGGGTCAACAAATTCCGTATTTGCCACGTCCGCCGACGTTGGACTATTCGGCTTCCACCAGTCACCGAATCCGAAAGATCCCCTTATCGAAGTCCGGGCCCTCTTCAGTGATCACAACGGCACTATTCGCGAGGATCCTGTCACTGGAAGCCTCAACGCCGGAATCGGAGATTGGCTGTTTCGTACCGAGCAAGCCCAGGCCCCCTACATCGCCAGCCAAGGGCAACTGACCGGGCGAAACGGCCAAGTTCATCTGCGTCGGGTGCAGGCAGCGACCTGGGTCGGCGGTCGCATAACCACTGTTGTCACTGGCCACACTGACCTTTGAACTTTCGGGCGTCCTCGCTGCAGTCTGTGAGCATGTGATTTCGGAGGACTCGGTTTGCCAAGGCGTTAAGCGACGGAACGATTACCCCTCGGTTGGATTCGAACAGCAGTAGACCAGATGCGGCTTGCGACTAGTGTTCCACCGCAAAGACCAACCTTTGGAGAACCCATGAGCCTCGACAACTTCCGCCGCGAACCGCTTCTGTTCGGACCATCACCGATTCACCCGCTGCCGCGATTGTCACAAGCCCTTGGCGGACAGGTCGAGATTTGGGCGAAGCGCGAAGACTGCAACTCTGGGATTGCATTTGGTGGCAACAAGGTCCGCAAACTTGAGTACCTTGCGGCCGAAGCCATCGACACCGGCTGCGACACGCTGGTTTCCATCGGTGGTATTCAATCGAACCACACTCGCCAGGTAACCGGCGTGGCGGCCAAGCTTGGCCTCAAGGCCGTGACCGTCCAGGAAGGGTGGGTTGACTACAACGACATGTGTTATGACAAGGTCGGCAATATCCAGCTGACCCGCATACTGGGTGGCGATCCGCGGGTTGATCCTGCCGGCTTTGATATTGGCTACCGAGACTCGTGGCATCGAGCGCTTGAGTCAGTTGAAGAGAGCGGCGGAAAGCCCTACGCGATTCCTGCGGGCGCTTCGGATCATCCTCTGGGTGGGCTCGGCTTTGCCAATTGGGCCCGTGAGGTAGCAGCCCAGGAGGCCGACCTCGACACGTTCTTTGACACCATCATCGTGTGCACGGTGACGGGCTCAACTCACGCTGGCATGATCGCTGGGTTCGCACTTGAAGATCGCGACGATCGGCGCGTCGTGGGTATCGATGCGTCTGGCACGTTGGATCAGACCATCGACCAGGTCACACGAATTGCTACCGCGACCGCTGAGAAGATTGGCCTAAGTCGATCACTGCGCGATGACGAGATCACGGTAATCCCGGGCTATGAAGGTCCGGCCTACGGTGTTCCGGACAAAGGCACGGTCGAAGCCATCCACCTTGCCGCTCGAACCGACGCGATGCTGACCGACCCTGTCTATGAGGGGAAGTCGATGGCTGGCCTCATCGGGATGATTCGAAGCGGCGAGATCCCCCCAGGATCTCGAGTGCTGTATGCACACCTCGGAGGCCAGACCGCACTTCCGGCCTACGCCGGATTCCCCGGACTCGGATCTCCCGAACGTGAGCTCACTCACTAACTTGCCCGAGGCCGCTCAGGCAACCAGATGGTGGCTCAGAGGGTAGATCGTGTAGGCAACTTGCTGACACCTTCGCCGGTTAGCTCAGAGCGAGTGTCCCGTCGGTTGATTCCCATCAGGATTGCTTCGGCCGGGCCGCTTACTAATGCTCCGCTGCCCCAAGACCAGTCTATGTCTGTTGCTTCAAGGCGCAGGCCTGCTATTTCTTTTGGTTCCACCATCATCTTGGATTTCTTGTGACTGGTGCAAAAGTCCAACGCTTCGGTAAGTACGGCGGGGTCAAGTTCACCCGGCAAACCCAACGGACGTCTGATGTCTTGGGTGTGCACTGCCACGTCAACGGTGGTCACCCCAGGAGGTAGAAACCGGGCTGCCGAGGGATTGTCGAGATTGGCCCGCATTTTGGCCACGATCTCACTGGCATCTTGGGCTCCATACCTTTTGGCGTTGCTAAACCAGGCCTTGTTTACGTCGAAGCGACTTTTCGCCATGCTCATCATCAGGGTTGGAAGAGACATCTCGACGAAGCTCACCAAGTGACCTGCTACCTCGTGTGCTGTCCAACCCTCGCATAGCGTCTCGGCCGCCAGCTGCTCGGGTGTCAGACTCTCAATCATGTCAGCAAAGTCTGCTCTAGCTTTTGCTGGGGTGATCCATTCGGGTTTCATTGTTGTCTCCTTTGCGTTGTCAGGTGAACAGTTTGCAGGTGCTGCCAGCTGTCTCCCTTTTAAGCGACGATCGACAAGACCCGAATTGGACAAAGTAGGTAACTTCTTTTCAGCGCGTCTCCTCAGTTGACCGATGCAGCGTGTGCAGCGCGGGCTTTGTCGGTGTGGGCGATCATCGTGTCGGTGAGTTGCTCGATCAGGGCCGCCCGCAGCCGTGGGTTGGCGCTCGACAGGTTTGTGCGTTCGTCGTCATCGGTGCCGAGTTCGTAGACCTGGTCCTCCCCGGTGTCATAGCGCGAGTACCGATGTTCGGGAGTAATGAGGGTGCGAATAGAGGAGGGGAACGGGCCCCGCCGCGGGATGTCCATGTCGTCCTCGATGAGGACTGCGTCGCGCACCGATGCGGTCGAGTCGTCGAGGACGGGCGTCTGATTGACGCCCTGGATCCCGTGATATCCCTCGATGTTGCAGAGGTCAAGCAGTGTGGACGGGAGATCGATGCTGCTAATGAGCGACGACGACCGTCCTGGCCCTCGGCGCGGATCGGCGACAATCATCGGGACCTGAAGGCAGCCCCGATAATGCATGAACCCCTTCAGGAGGAGATGGTGGTCGCCCATCATGTCGCCGTGGTCGGAGGTGAAAACCACAATTGTGTTTCGGGTCTGGCCGAGGCGTTCAACCGCGGCGAGGATCTGACCGACGCGGTCGTCGATCATTTCGATCGTTCCGTAGTTGGCGGCAATGGCGGCGCGAGTGACCTCGGGGCTCGTCGCACCGGTGAGGGCCACCCACTGCCTCATCTCGTGCACGGACCTCTTCTGGGTCAGCTTCAGGAACTCGGGGGCGCCGTCCATCGGATCGTTGAAGGTGTCTGGGAGTTCCATGTCGTCCGGGTTGTGGCGTTCGTACCACTGCCCCGGCGGCGTGAACGGATGGTGTGGGTCGGGGAAAGACGCCCACGCCAACCACGGTGATCCCTCGGCGGCGGCCTCGGTGATGAAAGCGATCGTGCGGTCGGCAACGAAGGAACTGGAGTGGAACTCCTCACCATAGGGCGGGTCATAAACCTGCCACCATGCATCGCCGCCCCGCGTCCGCGGGTTCTCTGCTGTCTGGGGGACGACGAGGGCGTCGTGGCGGGCGCCGCGCTCCATTGCCCATTGGTAGTGGTGCCCTTCGACGCTGGCGCCATGGTTAAGCGACAGCTCCGCGGTGTCGAAGCCGTAGAAGTCGTCCGGCCAGTCTGGGTTGCCGTCGAAAAAGTTCTCGGCGAATTCAAGTTCGTTCCAACCGCTGGGCCACGGGTCCGTCATCGCCGGCTCGCCGTTCAGGCCGTACGACGTGAGTCGGCTGATGCCGTTTTGTAGGTGCGATTTGCCCAGAAGGGCGGTCCGGTAGCCAGCGGCACGGAAGCGGCGGACATAGGTGTTCGTTCCCCATTCCAGCGAGCGGTCGTTCGTGATGACACCGTGGTTGGACGGCATGCGACCGGTAATGAGGGTGCTCCGGTTCGGCATACAAACCGGGTTGCTCACCCAAGCGTTCTCAAAGACCGTGCCCCGCGCGGCCAACGCGTCTAGGTGTGGCGTATCGACGACGGTGTTGCCCATGAATCCGACGTGGTCGGCTCGGTGCTGGTCGGTGATGATGAACAGAACGTTTGGTCGTTCGCTCGATAGCGGGGTGTCGGTCATCTGGTGGGTTTCCTTCCCAATGGCACTCTGACGAGGCTAGACGCATGTTTGCGACGGTCGATCACCGGATTTCGTCAGTCATCGACAAGGACGGGTGGCGTGCTCTCGCTCAGGTTCGCTGTGAGTTCGTCGTCAGGCATGCTGATGATTGCCTCGTATATCTCCTGTGGAATCCCGCGCTGCCACGGCAGGTTCGGGTCGAACGCTGGTTGGGCGACCGGCGTACCGGTCGCCTCGAACGATTCGGGATTGCGATATCGCTCGAGTTCCTCAGCGGAGATGCCCGCCAGGCCGACGACCTCGGGGTCGATCCATGCCCGCCCGTCAATCGGCTTTGCTGAGGTGGCCACCTCGAGGCTGAGATCTTCGGGGCCGGCGAAGTAGATCGAGTGGCACATCCCGTGGTCGAGCGGCCCGAACACAGTGATGCCACGCGAGCGGATGCGGTCACGCATGGCCAGCAGGTCGTCGAGGGTGTCAACGTTGAAGGCGACGTGTTGCATCGTTCCGCCCGCGCACGGCCCGCCTCCGCTGCCTGCGTGAGTGACGCCGAGCGTGCGTTCGATACCTGCGACGTCAGGGGTCTGGACGAACGCGATCGAACAGGTGTCGCTGAGTTTCAAGAAGCCATGCCATGCTCCTTCGACGCCGTGCATCCAATAGAGGGCGACGAGTTCGCAGCCGAGCACGTCATTGAAGAATTCGATTTGGGTCTTGATGTCGGCAGTGGCGACGGCAAGGTGGTGGATGCCGTTGTTGGGGCTCATGGTTTGTCTCCGTTTGGTTGGTTTTCGCTTGTGTTCTGGTTTGCGGCTACTGCATCGTCGAGATCGAGACCTGCAAGTTCGCACCCGCGTTTGAAGTCGACGAAGTGTTTGGTCACCCGGACTCGGCGCATTCGGTCGTGATCACGCTTATCGGTGGTTGACGACTAGCGCAGCTGCGCTGCGGGCGAGTTGGAGTGGGTCGTTCGTGAAGCCGAGGTGTTCGAAGGTCTGGGCGGCATGTGCGGTGCATAGCAGGGCATACGCGGTGGTCTCTTGTTGGTCGGCGGGGACCGATTCGGGGAGCTGGGCTGCATTCCAGCCATGTCGGCGAAGTGAGGCCAAGCTGGGTCGTGCCATGGGTTAAGTATGGGTCCTCTCGGTGCTGGTTGTGGAGTTCGGTACAGCTAGCAGAGTTTATTGTTGATATGACCAAACAATAAAAGACAGGGTCGTTCAACCGGGGTGAGATCTCGTTCCGGACTGAACTAAGGGGCAGAAATGGCAGGCAAGGGTGAGAAATCGGTACTAGAGGCGGAGCTGCTTCGCAAAAACCGAGGAGAACGCGTTGTAGGTAGCGGCGGCGCCGTTGACTCTGGATGACACCTTGTTTGATGGTGGCTGGGTTGCAGCGGTCGAGGATCGTCCGGATCTTTGCCGATATCTAGTCGGACCTGCCACAATGGCGTCGGCCGAAGGTTCTGTTGAAGAGGTTGCCCATGTCGAGTCGTCGCGTTGCTGTGTTGGGGATGTTCTTGGAGAGCAACGCGTTCGCTCGGGACGTGTCTGAGCAAGGGTTCCGGAGTTCGGTCTATCTCGAGGGCGACGAGGTGACCATAGACGCATTGGCTGACCATCCTCGAGTGATGGGCGAGGTGACAGGGTTCTACCGACGCATGGACGAACTCGGTTCTTGGGAGCCGGTTCCGATCTTGGTGACTATGAGCGGCGGCGGCGCGGCTGAGCATTCATTCTTCGATGCGACGGTGGCCAAGGGTCGCAGCAGGGCTGGGTGACGCGGGCCCGCTCGATGCGGTCTATCTCTGCAACCACGGCGCGATGATCACGACGGAGGAGGAGGACGGGGACGGGGTCTTCACAGCAGCCGTCCGTGCAGCTGTTGGTGCCGATGTGCCGATCGTTGCGACGCTCGATCCGCATGGCAACGTGTCCGATCGAATGCTTGATTCGGTCGACATTGTGGTCGCCTATCGGACTGACCCGCACGTCGATCAGTTCGAGCGTGGCGAGGAAGCGGCTGATCTACTCCACGAGCTGTGGGCGGGAATGCAGCCGCACATGGTTGCTGTGCGGTTGCCAATCGTCCCGCCGAACGTTTCGCTGTTCACCGATGAGGGCCCCTTCGCTGAGATGGTTGCGATGGGGGAGCGAAGCGTCTCAGCCGACATCGCCAACGTATCTGTCCTAGGTGGCTTCGCCTTTGCTGACACCTCACACAATGGACTCATGGTCATCGTTACTGGCCGCGACAATGAGGCCTCTGCCCGTGAACTAGCGCGAGATCTCGCAGATCTGGGATGGTCGAATCGACACCGGTTCATCTGCGACCCCACCTCACTCGATGAAGCGATCGAGTTGGCCGTCGCTGCCGGAGAGAACACGTCTCTTCCATCGATGGTTTTCTCTGATCTGGGCGACAATTGTGGTGCCGGTGGGCCGGTCAACACCCTGTGGATGCTCGAAGCGCTCCACGGCGCCGGAGCCCAGGAAGTGCTCATCGTCAACTTCCGCGATCGTCGCCTCGTACAGGCTGCGCAAGAGGCCGGTATTGGGAACACGATGACGGCTCGATTCACAGGCGACGACTGGGGTCGTGACGACGAAGCGACCTACAGCGCCGAGGCCCGCGTGCTCGCTCTACATGACGGCCATCTTGTGGCGCGCCGCGGCATCGTCGCAGGCAAGAGCCTCTACGCCGGTCCGATGGCCCTGGTCGACATCGGTGGCGTCCAGGTTGTGGTGACCAGCCGGGCTGCAGTCGGCAACGATCCGGTCTACAGCGAAGCGCTCGGCGTCAATCTCGCCGCAGTACAAACAATTGTGGTGAAGGTTCGCAGCTCTTTCCCTCCGGCCTACGACGAGTTTGTGCGTCCCGAGAACATGCTCTTCATCGACACGCCCGGTCGAACGTCACCGATGCTGCACCGCATGCCCTTCAAGCGTCTCCCACGCCCCGCATATCCCCTAGATGACGGGTTCCAATGGACCAACCCGCTGTCTGAGGCTGGCTGAACTGCCGAAACACTCGCCTTCAAGCCGCCGCCAGGTTCTTCAGCCACCTAGAGGCGCTAGGCGATTGTTGTGACGAGTGTGTCTAGTGACTTGCGTACCTTTGGCATTGGCAGCAGCCAGTCGGCTTCGGGGTTGCGGTTGCCTAGTGGCATTAGGACGACTGAGCGCAGGCCTTTCTCTCGCAAGCCAAGGATCTCGTCGACCTGGTCTGGCACGAAGCCTTCCATTGGGGTGCTGTCCACGCCGAGTTCGGCGGCCGCGAGAAGCGCGAAACCTACAGCGATGTAGGCCTGACGGGCGGCGTGGGCGTAGTTGACTTCTGGGTCACGCGGAAGATAGTTGGCTTTGAGATTGCCGTAGTAGTCATCAATTGCGGGCAGGTCACCGCGGGCGGCCTTGTTGAGTTGCACGACCTCTTCAAGGCGTTCTTCGGTGTAGTTATCCCATGCCGCAAACACTAAGAGGTGAGAACCATCGATGATTGGTGACTGGTCATAGGCGGCCTCACGAATCTGAGCGCGTACCTCTGGGTTGGTAACCACAAAAAGTTCAAACGGCTGGGTTCCACTTGATGTTGGTGCCATGCGGACGGCTTCGATGATGGCGTCGACCTTGTCTTGTGGGGCGGGTGAGGCCGGGTCCATTGCTTTGACGGCGTAGCGCCAGTTCATACGTTCGGTAAGTGAAGTGTTGGTCATGTGATTAGTCCTTTTGTTGTTGAGTTCTTTTAGTTGTTGAGTTCTTTGAGGAGGGAGTCCGCAGCGAGGCGTCCGAATGCGTTGGCGGCTTGTGGGCCGTCGCCGGAGACCAGCTTTCGGTCGATGTGCACCGCACCGTTTGATTTCTTGTTGATGATGTTGACGCCTAGGTCGGTGAGGCTTTCGCCCAACCACCTCGGCATGTGACCGGGAAGGTAGCCGATGCGCGGTGTCTGCTTGTCGACTGCGTCGGGGAACACGACCATGTCATAGCCCGCATACGGAAAGGCGGTGCTGGGCTGGCCGGCCTTAGCCTCGGGGAGGTTGGCGGCCAGTAAAGCTCCCGGTCCGTGGCAGAGCGCGAGGGTGAAGAGGTCTCGGTTGTGGGCCCAATGCAGAACCTTTCCAACGTTGGCGTCGTCTGGCAGTCCCAACATTGCGCCGTGTCCACCAGGCACAAACACTGCGCAGTAGGGGGACGTCTCGTTCAACGACTCAGCTGCGAAGCTGGTCAACGCGATTGGGTTGTCGAGTTGGGTCTTGATGTTCTTGTAAAGACCCATAACCGCTTCGTCTTCTGTAGGCATCGCCCACATCTCAAGCTGGACAGGTGCGCCGGTTGGCGTTGCGATGTCAATCTCGAATCCCGCGGCTCTCAGATGCAGCATGGGCACGAGCGTTTCGACCGGATGGTTTCCGGTTGAGAACTTCTTGCCGTTGGCCATGGTCATGGCTTTGCGCTCGGTACAGATCATGAGGATCTTTTGGGTGCCTTGATAGGCGTTGGCGTAGACGTGGCCGTCGTAGTCGGTCTTGTCTTGGGTGGCTAGTTTCATCGCCAGCCATGACGGGCGGAAAGTGCCGTCTTCTTCGGCCTGTGGGGAAACGGGAGTGCGCATCGAGTGCTCCTTTAGAACAGTGAAACCCCTGGTGGCGGGCTTCTGCTCGGAGCACAGTATCGTTTAGATAGTAGTATCTTCTACGGTAGTAACACAGAAAGTTGGAGAAACGTGCCAGATCACACATCAACCGCAGTCACCGTCGATTCCCTGGCGACGTTTACCGGCATGGTCGGGGGTCGTTGGAAGATCGGCATTCTCTACAGCCTGGGTTGTGATGGCAAGGCCCGCTTCAACGAACTCGCAGAGCGCATGAGTCCGGTGACCCCAACAACGCTTACCCGTCAACTTCGCGAACTCGAACGCGATGGTCTCGTCACCCGAACTCAGTTCAATGAAATTCCGCCACGGGTCGAGTACGACATCACCGACACGGCTCACACGCTTCTTCCCGTGCTCGAGTCAATTGCGACGTGGACGGCTAAGCACGGAAAAACTCTGGCCGCAAGCGCGAACGCGAGCTAGACCCAACGACAGGAACTTAGCAATGGCAGACACGACATTCGGACGTCAAGGCTGGACCCCAGAACGCCTCGGTCCCCAGGACGGTAAGACCTACCTCATAACCGGCGGAAACGCAGGCGTCGGGTACGAGGCATCGCGAATCCTCCTCGGCAAGGGTGCGACGGTAGTGATGTTGAACCGCAGCCCCGAGCGGTCCGAAGCTGCCGTTGCGAAGCTAAAGGAGGAATTTGGAGCGGCGGCGCAGGTGTCCTTCGTGCGGATGGACCTCGCCTCACTCGACAGCGTTCGCGCCGCGGCAGCCGAGGTCCTCGAAACCGTTCCCAATATCGACGCACTTATCTGTAACGCCGCTATTGCGCAGGTGCCGTCACAGAAGCTCACGGTTGACGGTCATGAGAGCATGCTCGGCACAAACCACTACGGTCACTTCCTGTTGAGCGGGCTGCTCTTCGATCGCATCGAAGCATCGAAGGGTCGCATCGTGGTGGTGGCCAGCCTCGGCTACAAGATGGGCATCAAGACAATCCAGTTCGATGACATGAATTGGGACAACAACTATCACCAGAACAAGACCTACTCACAAAGCAAGCTCGCACAGATGATGTTCGCGTACGAGCTCCAGGATCGTCTGGCGGCGACAAACTCCGACGTGGAGGTCTACGTCTGCCACCCTGGTTCGTCGGCCACCTCGCTCATCTCAACGAGCGGAAACTTGGTAACGCGGGCAGTGTTTAGGCTCATGTCCATGTCGCCGCTGGTTCAATCCGCCGAACAGGGTGCGTACCCGGAACTAATGTGCGCAACCGAGAACGGTCTGGAACAGCGGGCACTATATGGGCCCACTGGCCGCAACGATTGGGTCGGGCCGGTCGGGAAGGGAACGCTTGAGTCGTTCGCCTACGACAAGGTCGTAATGGAGCGCTTGTGGGAAATCTCTGAGGCCGAGACCGGGCACAGCTGGCAGCTCTGATCCAACGACGTTTACGAATGTGCAGCCCCAGACAATGACCGTCGCCGGTTGGCTTGTTGCCACTGAGGTGAGCGCTGTAGGTTTGGTCGGGCGGGCGGGACAGCCCCGACTCAGCTCAAAGGGGGCCCACTCATGTTCAATCTCGCAGAGAACCTGCGTCGTCAGTCGACCGAGCAGCCCGACAAGACAGCGCTCGTTTGTGATGATCGCACGCTGAGTTTCGGCGAGTTCGAGGCCGAATCGGCCAAGGTCGCAAACGCACTCGCCGCCATGGGCGTAGGAAGCCAGGACCGAGTCGGCTTTATCGGCAAGAACATCCCCGAGTACTTCACCCTCACCTACGGCGCGGCCAAGTTGAACGCCGTCATCGTGGCCGTCAACTGGCGTCTCGCTGCCCCTGAGATGGACTACATCCTCGACAACGCTGAAGCCAAGGTCGTGGTGGTGGAAGCTGAGTTTCTCGGCCACCTCGAAAAGATGGACCTGCCCCGGTCACCGCACCTGATTGCCGTTGGTGGCGAAACCGCGCACCAGCAGTATGTGGACTGGATCGCAGAGGCCGCTGACGACGACATCGTCACTGAATTTGACGCCCACGACACTGCAGTGCAGCTCTACACCTCAGGCACCACTGGTCTGCCGAAGGGTGCGGAGATCAGCAATCACAACCTCGAAGCCTCTGTCCCTCCGCTGACCAGTGTGATGGGCCTCGAAGGATCCGACGTCATCCTCCACGTGCTGCCCATGTTCCACATCGGTGGAAGCGGCGTTGCTCACGCAGCCGTCTTCAAGGGCTGCACGAGTATCGTGCACCGCGACGTTGACCCTGGCCGTATCTTCGCCGACATTCCCGGCCACGGCGTCACCACAGCGTTTATGGTCCCGGCGCTCCTCCAGGTGTTGCCGATGATTCCTGGAGCCTCCGATGTTGACTTCTCGTCGCTCAAGACGATCCTCTATGGCGCATCGCCGATTACCGAGCAGGCGCTCATCGGCTCAATGGGATTACTCAAGTGTGATCACGCCCAGGTTTATGGCCTAACCGAGACAACTGGCGCCGTTACGTTCTTGAAGCCCGAGGATCATGATCCAGGCGGTGACCGAGCCGAACTGCTCCGCTCCGCTGGCAAACCCGTCGTGGGCACCGAGGTCAAGATTGTCGACGAGGAGGGCAACGATCTGCCCGAGGGTGAAGTCGGTGAGATCTGGTCTCGGTCACATCAGAACCTCAAGGGCTATTGGAAGAACCCCGAAGCAACCGCTGCAGCCTTTCCCGAAGGCCGCGACGAAGACGGCTACGGCTGGTTCGCCAGCGGTGATGCTGGCTATCTCAAAGACGGTTTCGTGTTTATCCACGACCGGGTTAAGGACATGATCGTTTCCGGTGGAGAGAACATTTATCCGGCCGAGATTGAGAACGCAATCATGTCCCACGAAGGTGTCGCCGATGTTGCGGTAATCGGCATCCCAAGCGAGAAGTGGGGTGAGTCGCCTCTTGCGCTGATCATCCCGGCCGAGGGCTCTGACCCGAGCGAAACCGACATCATCGATCACTGCGCCGAGCTCCTCGCTCGCTTCAAGCTTCCCAAGAATGTCGAGCGGATCGAGGCGATTCCCCGCAACCCCTCGGGCAAGATCCTCAAAACCGAACTTCGCAAACCCTACTGGGAAGGCCAGGAACGGGCCGTCAACTAACGATGGGTCACGACATGGGAACCATGAACTTCTTCATCACCGACAGCTTCAACAAAGAACTGCTCTGACCGATCGCTGATGGTGAACTCCAGCGAACGGTTCAAACCGCTTCGATAGCCCTACAGGAACTCGATCGATGTCACGCGCTGTAGCTCCCGCCGATAGCCGTGATGATCGTTCATTGCGTAGTGCAAGACAGACCGGTTGTCCCAGATCGTCAACATGCGTGCCGTCCATCCCAATCGGAGTTGAAACTCCGGACGCGTTTGATGTGCGAAGAGAAAGTCCAGCAAAGGCTTGCTTTCGTCCTCGGTCATGTTTTCGAACCGGCTGACGAAGGCGGCATTGATATAGAGAGCGGGGCGTCGCGTGCGGGGGTGTAAACGTAGGACCGGATGAACAGCAGAAGCTTCGTCTTCGGTCTTCCCCGGATAACAATGCACTGCGTTGAGGCCGCCCAGCATGGTCTGCATGCCAACCGAAAGGCGCTCGAAGGCTAGGTGTTGGTTTGCGAAAAGGGTGTCGCCGCCGATTGGTGGAATGTCTAACGAATAAAGCAGTGATGCGGCGGCCGGTGGGTCGCTGAACGTGATGTCGGCATGCCAGTACTGGCCGCCGAAGACCTCAGTTTCGTCAGCCTCCTTACGAACCTCGAGAATCGCCGGGTGAGCGTCGACTGGGGTGAGATAGGGGTGGATGTAGGGCGTGCCGAACCATTCGCCGACCTCAACATGGCGTTCCGGCGTTAGGTCTTGGTTTGGGAACGCAAGAACATGATGCTCATCCAGTGCGACGCGAAGCGCCTCGATGCTTGCGGCGTCCAGCTCGCTCGAAAGATCGACCCCGGTCACTCGGGCGCCGACCGCAGCCGAAAGCGGCTCTACCTGCATTACCCCCAACCACCGAACTTGTTGGTGGACGATCGCTCGGCCGTGCCGTCGGTGAAACGATCGAACCCACATGGGTTCTCGACGCCGCTCGTGCCAGCAACCACGTCGGCCAGCAAACGCCCGCTGGCGGGGGACAACATGATTCCGGCCCAGTGCCCGACGTTGGCGAACAAGCCCTCGTGCCCCGGCACCGGCCCAATGATTGGCACATCGTCAACCGGGTAAACCTGGAAGCCGCCGGCGAAGCTAAGAGTCGCTGGATCGGCAGACTCGGCTGTGGCGGCAAGACGAGGCGACACCGGCCGAATCTCTTCGATCGCAGTGGCAAGGAAGTCGTTTGGGATCTCGACCGTCTCTTGTGGTTCGACCGTGCGGTCATCGACGTTGGCGGTACTAAGCCAAATGCCCCCGGGGCACCGGACGCCAATATGACCCGTTGACCACGTTGATGACCAGGGGAGCCGAACGGTGCTCGGGGTCGTCATCAGGAACGAACACTCGATAGCGAGGAGTGACCCGCACCGGTAGGTCAACACCGAAGGGCGAAAGTAGCTGCGCTGCATATGGTCCGCCAGCCACGACGACAACCGCGGCGTCGACGTGTCCTCGCTCGGTTGAAACGCGCCAGCCAGACGACGTTGATTCGATTGCTTCGACGGCGCTGTCGAGCAGAACCGTCGTGTTCGACAATTGCCCGGCCCACGCCCCGGTGACCAGCGCCGGGTTCACGAAGCTTCCGTCGCCGTGGAAGATGCCAGCGACCGAATCGCCAGCGAACCGAAACCGACGGCGAATCTCTGCCTCGTTGAGCATCTCCGAGCTGGTGACGCCCAACCCCTGATACATGGTGAGCGCGTCGGCGAGTCGATCGACATCGTCGGCCCGGTCAGTTAGGTATAGGTAGCCGGGATTGGAGAACTCGATGTCGTTTGGGGCCACCCCGAGACGCGCTTGGATGTGGCGATAGAATTCGAGGCTCTCCTGAGCTAGGGCTACGAGCGATGGCGCGCCGTACTGGGTGCGAATCGTTCCGAGAGCATTCGGAGTGGTCAGCGAGCCTAAGGTTTTCCTGCGCTCGACGATCGTCACTAAGTAGCCGGCCTGCTCCAGCCACCACGCAGATGACACTCCAATGACGCCGCCGCCGACAATGACAACGTCGGAGGTAGCGCTGCCGCCAGCGTTGGTCACTTCACATCTCCGGTGTGGAGCAAAATCCCCATCCTCACCATCGACAGTACGGCCCAGCACCGACGGTGTCGTTTCTAGTAATCATCCTTACAGCATGCACGTAGGTGGAATCCATCCGCACTGTGCTCAGCTGCGTACGAGGCGTCCGGGTCGAGCGCCGGTGAACTCGTCGTGCTCTCGCGTGATCTCGCCGGCCACGATGGTAGCGACATAGCCCTCGGATGCTTGCAGCAGTCTGGTGCCACCAGCCGGAAGATCAGCAACGAGGCGAGGTTCCCGAAGACGGAGGCTCCTGTGGTTGATCACGTTGATGTCGGCTCGCTTGCCGACATCAAGCACACCGCGGTCATCGAACCCGAACAGCGCAGCTGTGTCGGCGGTCATCTTCTGTATGACTGATTCGATCGGGAGTTTCGGGCCCCGTGATCGATCTTCGAGAAACCGACCCGCTGCTCTTCACCCAGCTTCGGGCCACCGATGAGCTGTTCTTCAGTAATGAGCGTGGTCTAGAGGTCGACGGCGAAGTCGTCCTACCGCCCGGACCGGGATTCTGGTCGTTGGTGCGTCACGATCATGTGTTGGCGGCCAGCAAGCAGCCGTCGCTGTTCTGTTCCGGCAAGGGCTCGAACATCGCCGACCTTCCGCCCGAGATGCTTGAGTTCTTTGGGTCGATGATCAACATGGACGACCCTCGTCACGCCCGTATGCGGCGGATTGTGTCGCGAGGGTTCACGCCGCGGATGCTCGAGCAGCTGAACGACGCAATCGTCGCCCAGGCGCGCGATGTTATTGACAGCGTGGCGGAGAAGGGTTCGATTGATTTTGTGCACGAAGTATCGGCCAAACTTCCGTTGCGTCTTATCTGTGACCTCATGGGTATCCCGGAATCGGAGCACATGATGGTCTTCGACATGACCAACATCATCTTGTCGAACGGCGATCCTGAATTTATTCCCGAGGGTGCCAACCCGCTCGAAGCATTCATCGGGGCGGGCGCCACACTGGCCGAGCTCATGAACGGTCTGGCTGCCGAGCGAAGGAGTAACCCGACTGACGATCTCACGTCGGCACTTATCAATGCCGAAATCGACGGCGAGACGCTGACTGATGACGAATTGGCGTCGTTCTTTGTGCTGCTATGCGCGGCCGGCAACGAGACCACCCGCAACGCAACCAGCCATGGCCTGAAGCTACTGACCGACAACCCCGACCAGCGTGGCCTGCTGATGGACGACTTCGAAGGACGCATCGGCGGCGCCGTCGAGGAGATCGTTCGCTTGTCGTCACCGGTTATTCACTTCCGCCGCACCGTCACCCAGGACGGCGTTCAGTTGGGCGATCACAAGTTCAACGAAGGTGACAAAGTGGTGCTGTGGTACGGCTCGGCCAACCGAGACGAACGCGTCTTTGATCGACCGAATGAGATGGACATCCTCCGAGACAATTCGGCCCAGGTTGGGTTCGGTGGCCCGGGCCCACACTTCTGCCTGGGTGCCCACTTCGCCCGCCGGCAGCTCGCCACCATCTTCCGGGAACTGCTGCACCGACTCCCCGATATCGAAGTGGTCGGTGAACCCGATTACCTCCGTTCGTCGTTCATCAACGGCATCAAACACATGACTGCCGAGTTCACTCCGGCATAACCGAGGTCCCTGGGTTAGGCTCTTCAAAAATGTCCTTGACAGCTGGCGCAAGTCACTACTTAAATGTAATCGATTACTGTAATCGATTACATTCGATTACACCGAGACTCAGAAACTGGGTTCAACACACCAAACCCAAGGGGCATCCCGTGGGGAAAAGGGGAAAGATGAAATCGAATATCACTCGTTTGCTGGCCATGCTGCTGGCATTCGGACTTATGGCTGCCGCGTGCAGTAGCGATGGTGACACGGCAAGCTCCGATGATCCGACAACTACCGACGCACCAGCTACCGATGAACCCGCAGACGACGCGCCGGCAGATGATGCGCCGGCAGACGATACGCCAGCTGGCGTGGTTGAAATCACCATGCTCGGCACGCTCAAGTCTGAAATCGCGACGCAGTTCGAAAGCGCTGTCGCTGCATACAACGGCTCGCAGGATGCGTACAACCTCTCGATCATCCCCCTTCCCGGTGGTGGCGCCACACTCGAGACGGCCACGGCCATGTACTCGAGCGGCAACGCCCCAACCCTGATGAGCATGAGCCAAGAGATTCCTGAGTTCCAGGATCGTCTGCTCGACCTGAGCGGCTCCGACGCAGTGGGCGCAGCCCTCAGTGGCACCCTCGACCAGGCAACACTGGCCGACGGGCGCATCATTGGTGTTCCTCAGACCATCGAGGGCTACGGCATCCTCTACAACCAGGCCGTTCTTGACGAAGCGGTTGGTGGAACCTTCGACCCAGCATCGATCAACACCCGCTCGGCTCTTGTTGAGCTCATGGGTCAGATCGACGCACTCGACAGCACTGAAGCGGCGATTCAGGTCTCGCCGATGGACTGGTCGCTTGGCGCTCACCTCCTCACCCCTGTCTACGCCACACAAGCTGAAGATGCGGCTGGCCGTCGTGCGTTCCTCGACAGCCTGAAGGATGGCTCTGCCGACTTTGCAGGTAACGACAACTTCCAGGGTTGGATGGACACACTCGATGCAATGCTTGAGTTCAACCAGCTCAAGGATTCGCCACTCGATAGCGACTTCGATCCTGCAGTCTCAGCACTTTCGAGCGGCCAGGTTGGTCTGTGGTTCATGGGTAACTGGGCTGTGCCACCGCTCACCGAAGCCGCACCTGACGGTACGTTCGGCATCATGCCGCTGCCGATCAGCGATGATCCGTCTGACTTCGGTAACACCCAGATCCCAGTCGGTGTCCCGAACTACATGGTCGTCGACGCCGAGCAGTCAACTCCTGAGCAGCAAGCTGGAGCGATCGACTTCTTGAACTGGCTCACCACTTCGGACGAGGGCAAGACCTTCTACACCGACGAGTTTGCCTTCCTGCCGGCATACGCAGGCATGAACACTCCTACCGACAACATCAACTCTCAGATCGTTGGTTACGCCGAGGCTGGCAACACGCTCGAGTGGATCAATAACCTGTATCCATCTGATGGTTGGCCAACGTTCGGTGCAACGCTGCAGAAGTACATCAGCGGAAACACCGACCGCGCAGGTGTCGCCGAGGAGCTCGCTGACTACTGGACCAGCGTCGAGTAGCAGCACCCGTCACCTGCGCTCCTGGCGTAGGTGAACGTGCAATGGAGCGACCGGACATGCTGAAGCCGGCCGCCATGATGTAGTCCCCTCGCATCTGGCGACCGGCTCGGCGTGTCCGAACGACCAACCACGAACCACTCGGAGGAGCAACATGACGGTCATCGAACCGATTGAAAGTGCAAAGGCGACTCCGACAAAGCCGACTCCGAAGCGATCCGGCTCTGCACCTACCGCCCATATATTCAGCAGGGAGGCTGGAGCTCAGCCGGTTCGTGGGTTTCTCCAATTCGCTGCGATCCCAACGTTCGCCTTCATTGCGGTTGTAACCATCCCGTTCGTAGTCGGAATTCTGTTGTCGTTCACCAACTGGAGTGGCATCGACAGCGTGACCTCGTTCGACTACGAGTTCACGGGAACCGAGAACTATCGAGAAGCCATCGGCGACAAGGACTTTCGGGCCACTCTCACCAGGACAACCGTCTACGTCATCGGTGTTGTTGTCTTCTCAAACCTTGCAGCGCTTGGTCTCGCATTGCTCGTCACCTCAGGGCTGCGTGGGCAGAATGCCTTTCGAGCCTTGTTCTTCACACCAAACTTGATCGGTGGAGTCATCCTCGGGTTCATCTGGGTGTTTGTCTTCCGCAACATGTTCACCTGGTTCGGTGACCTCGTTGGAGTTGGGTTCCTGCAAAACAATTGGCTCGTCGATCCTGAACAAGGCATCCTCGCGCTGGTTCTAGTGACGGTCTGGCAGCTCTCCGGCTACCTGATGCTGATTTACATCGCAGGTTTGGTCTCGATCCCTTCGGAAATTCTTGAGGCCGCACGCGTCGATGGGGCGTCAGCGTTCCAGCAGCTCATCTACGTCAAACTTCGCCTAATCGTTCCATCTATCGCCGTTAGTGTTTTTCTTGCCCTCCGCAACGCCTTCCTTGCCTTCGATGTGAACCTGGCGCTCACCGACGGTGGCCCGTTCCGTTCCACCGAGCTTGTGACCCTGAACGTGTACAACGAGGCGTTCAAGTTTGGAAACTTCGCGACCGCCCAGGCCAAGGCGGTGCTGTTGTTCCTCATCATTGCTGTGCTTGCCTCGGTGCAGGTGCTCGTGTCGCGCCGATTCGAGGTCGAACAGTGATAACCCGCTTCTCTTCTGTTCGGTTCATGTTCGCTGTTGTCGTGGTCGTGTTGTGGGTGTTCCCGTTTGCGCTCATCGTTCTGAACCCTTTCAAGACGCGACTCGAGATCATCGATAACCCGCTTGCTCCTCCCTCCTCGCTCGACATTGAGAATTTCGAAGTTGCCTGGGAGCGAATGAACTTTGTTACGTCGCTCATCAACTCGCTCATTGTGACGATTGGTTCAGGCGTCCTCTTGGTGATCTTCCCCGCAATGTTCGGATACTTCCTCGCTCGATTCGATTTTCGGAGCAACCGCCTCATCTACGCGCTGATCATTGCGTCGATGATTATCCCGTTCCAGGCGCTGATGATCCCGTTCGTCAGCATTTACGGCCAGCTCGACATGTTGAACTCCAAGACCTACCTGATGTTCTTCTACCTTGGTTTCGGCACTGCCCTTTCGACCTTTCTCTACCACGGCTTCGTGAAGAGCATCCCGGTCAGCGTCGAAGAAGCGGCCATCATCGACGGTGCATCCAGGTTTCAGGTCTTTTGGCGTGTGGTGTTTCCGATGCTCAAGCCGATTACCGCAACGGTCATTGTTCTCAATGCCCTGTGGATTTGGAACGACTTCCTTCTACCCTCGCTCGTGCTCTTCCAAAGCGATAGAACACTTCCGCTTGAGACCTACACATTCTTCGGGACCTACACAACCGAACTCGGACTTGCCATGGCTGGTCTCGTTCTTGCGACGTCGCCGATCTTGGTGTTCTACGTAATTATGCAGCGCCATATCGTTTCAGGCGTGGCCACAGGATCGGTGAAGTGAGCGTGCACGGCGAACCCCCTACCCCTCCAACACTTGCGACATAACTCATGGCTCTGGCTCTCGACGATAAATGGATTTGGGATTTTTGGCTGGTCACCGACCACTCCGGCATGTTCCATATCTTTTACCTCCAAGCACCAAAGTCACTTGGCAACCCCGACTTACGGCATTGGAACGTGTCGATTGGTCATGCGGTGTCGACGGATCTGACGAACTGGACCGTAAAGCCAGATGTGTTGGCTCCGTCGCCACAGCCCGCTTGGGACGACAAGTCGACGTGGACCGGTTCGGTCGTTCGACACGACGGCCGCTGGTACATGTTCTACACCGGCACATCGCATGCAGAAGAGGGGCTCGTGCAGCGCGTCGGCATGGCCTGGAGCGACGACCTTGATCACTGGGAGAAGCACCCTGACCCGTTGATCGAAGCCGATTCTCGTTGGTACGAACGTTTGGGCGACATGTGGTTCGACGAGGCTTGGAGGGACCCGTGGGTCTTCCTGGGAGCAGACGGTTATTACCATGCACTGATCACCGCTCGATCAAACACGGGTGAAAAGCTCGATCGTGGCTGCGTTGGCCACGCTCGAAGCGAGGATCTCTTCAACTGGGAAGTGTGCGAGCCGATCTCGACGCCCGGCGGATTCGGCCAGCTCGAAGTTCCCCAAGTCCACGAGATCGACGATCGCCATTTCCTCATTTTCTGTTGCGACGATCACTTGTTGTCCGACGTTCAGCGCCAAAAGAGCGGCGGAGGAACCGGCACGTTTTACATGAGCGCAGACGATGCGCTCGGACCGTTCGCGGTGGCTGGCAGCCGCCCGCTTGAGGTCGACATGGCAGGGTCAGCCTATGCTGGACGCATGATCGCCGGTGACGGAGTGCAATATCTTTCATGGCTCCGAAACGGACCTGATGGAGCGTTCGTTGGAGAGCTCTCTGACCCGCGCAAGGTCCTTCACACCGGTGAGGGCATCGAGCTATCTTGAGCACGCAACAGGCTGCGACGATGCAGGATGTTGCCCGCGAGGCAGGAGTCTCGACGGCCACGGTCTCGCGAGCGCTCAATGACGATCCCGCGGTCACGACAGCGACGAAAGACCGAGTAAAGCGCGAAGCGCACCGTCTTGGCTATGTGATTTCACATCAAGCGCGGGCACTGCGTTCTCGTCGCACTGGCACGATTGCCGTGCACGTGCCAATCACAGACCGGGGTGACGACGGTGTTGCAGCCAACCCGTTCGTGCTCGAGTTTCTTGCCGCTGTTGGAAACGAGTTGCATCGTGCTGGGCTCAACATGTTGGTTCCGAATGCGCGAGGGATCGACGACTCTCTCCAGCGTTCGGGCTTGGTCGACGGGTATCTGCAACTCGGCTACGGCATCGACGACTCGGCGATTGTTGAGGCAGCCGAAGCGGGCTTGCCCATTGTTGTTTGGGCTCCTCCAGCCGCTGGCCGCGCGTACAGTTCGGTCGGGGTCGACAACGTCGAGCTCGCCGATCGTGCAGTCACACACTTGATCGAATGTGGTCGGCGCCGCATCGGAATCATCTCTGGCGACCTCGAATACCCGAACTCCGAGGGAAGCTTGCGCCATGCCGGATATCGGGCCGCACTGGAACGCGCAGGCATACCCTACGATCCGACAATCGTCGCTAGTGCCGAATTCGTTGGCGAGGCCAGCGGCCATACGGTCGATGAACTCCTCGACGTCCAGCCGAGCATCGACGCGGTGTTCGTCGGCTACGGCGACGTAATTGCATTGTCGGTCGCACGACGACTTCGCGACCACGGTGTATCGGTTCCCGATCAGATCGCGCTCGTCGGATTCGACAACATCGACCTCGCCGACTTTGTCAACCCTCGGCTCACAACCGTCGACCAGAACCTCGCGACCGGTGTGCCGTTGCTCATCGACGAACTGCAACGCCTTATCGATGGCGAAGCGCCCCAGTGTCAGACGGTTGAGGGTCGTCTCGTCGTCCGAGAATCTTGTGGAGCCGATTCCGACTAGCGGATCGTTGAGCAGCCTTTGTGTAAGAAGCTGCTCGCCCGACCGATGAGTGCCGTCACCTTCAGCGCAGTCTCGAACCGGCCGCAATACTGGTGAGTATGACTGTGTTGGGAGTCCAAGGCGTCAAGGATCTGGTTTGGTCGTTGTGGGCCAGCCAGGCCAACGGGCCAACGTCGTGGTCGCAACCCGACCCGGGGCGAGTGGCCTCCGACGTCAGCTTCTTTGGGCCGGCCCCAATCGGGAAGTGCTCCTCGCGGGTTGAGCTATACGAGCGGTTCTACCGCCCGCTGGCCCGTGCTTTCCCTGTCGTCCATCGCCAGACACACCTGTTTCTCGGAGGGATCTGGCAGGACCAGACTTGGGTGGCCGCCACCGGCTACCTGGTGGGTCACATGGTCGAGCCGTTGTGGCGAATTAGACCCACCGACAAGGGTCCAGTTCGGCTTCGGTTCGGCGAGTTCTACCGAGTGGTCGATGGCACTGTCGCCGAGATTCGATGCCTTCTGGACCTGCCCGGCCTTGCCGCCCAGACCGGTGTTCGCCTGCTGCCCCCGTTTGTCGGAGACAAAGGTCCGCCACCTCCACCCGAACTGGGTAACGGAGTGGTGCGGGGTCCGTCCGATCCGGATGAGACCGCATACACGCTTCAACTAGTCGAGGACATGTTGGGCGGCTGCAACCGATTGGAGGGTTCTGACTTGGCCTCGATGGGCATGGCGGCCTACTGGCATGAAGACATGGTTTGGCATGGCCCGTGGGGTGTCGGCTCTTCACACGGATTTCAAGAGTTCCAGGACCATGCCCAAGGGCCGTCGGTTCGCTCCTTCCCCGATCGTCGGGGTGGATTCCACCAGGCCCGCTTCGCCGACGGGCTGACAGCAGCCTTCACAGGTTGGCCAAGCCTCCAAGGCACCTTCGATGGTGAACCATTTCGCGGCATCGAGCCGACGGGAGGCCCGATCGGCCAGAACATCATGGACTTCTACGTTCGCCGGAGCGACAAGCTGCACGAGAACTGGGTCCTCATCGACTTGGTCGACTTCGCGGCCCAGTGCGGGGTGGACCTTCTGGCCCCGCTAGAGGAAGGCTGACAGACTCTCTGTGGTGGCTGATATTGAACGAGACGAACACGCCGGACCCGTCCCGGACTCTGCCTGGCACGCGGACGCTGAATCCCGTGCCGAAAAAGGACGCGTCGAGATCTTTAACGCCACTCGTCCCGGAGGACTCGACGGGTGGACCATGGACCAAGACCAATATCAGGCCGTCCACGACCTCATATTGGAAATGCTCGACGACCACGCCGACCCCGACGGCACCATCAAACTGCAAGCTGTCGTCAACGCGGCCCAAGACCGATATGGCAATCATGAACTGTTCCCCAAGGGTCGGCTGACCAACTACGTCCGCTATACCAAGACCGATATGGAGGCCCGGTGCGAAGTCGAGCGCATCCCGCGCTCCAGTCCACAACGGATAACCCGCTGGCGCTCAAACTCGTGACCGCAACTACCACGGCAACATCGGCGCAACACCTTGCCCGCGGCGTCGGAGGCCGTTGACGATCGGCATAGCGGCTCTCAGCTTTCTCCCAGCCTTCTCTCAGTCGCGCTTGAGGCTGGAGTCTTAGCGTCCTCTGCAAACGGGTAGCAGCACCAAGGCTGACTACGTTTCGACTGGGGAAACAGGTATGGGTAAGTTCTTTGAATCGATCGCTGGGGTCGTCACGCGCAAGCCCGTTGCGGCGCTTGCACTGCTAGGGCTGGTAACCGCCGCTCTGGCGGGCGGTATGAGCTTGCGCCAGCCCCAGGCCGGCAACGAGGTGTTCTTGCCTGCCGGCAGCGACGTTGCCGACGCGTCGGACACCCTGGATGAGTCGTTTCCCGACACCGCCGGGCTCAGCCCCATCACCATCATTCATCGCGGCGACTTCCTCACTCCCCATGGCCTCAACCAGATCGACCGCGTCATCGCTGCGGCCGTTTCCGAACCCAGTGTGCAGGAACGGTTGGCGTTGACAAACCCGGGCACGTCGGTGGCTGGGGTGTTCAAGCAGGCACTAGGCGTGCAGAACCTAAGCGGAGTCTCCCAACAAGCCATAGAGACCGTCGCGGCGGACCCCCAGATCGCTGCTGTCCTGAGCAATCTGAGCGGGGAGGCCGACGGCGAGCCGCTCGTAATCTCGTCGATCAAGCTCCGTTCGCTAGGTGACTCCGATGCGACGGCAGATGTCGAACTTCTCGTCGCCGATGCGGTCGAGACGGTCGACGGTCCGCTCTCGGTCCGCAGTATGTCAAGTGCGACGAGAAATCTGGATTCGGCGGAGGCTTCGCCGTCGATGGGGACTCTCATGATGGGTGCACTGGCGGTTATAGCGGTCTTGCTGTTTCTCTTCTTCCGCAGCGGATCCGACGTTGCCCTGTCACTTGCTGGGCTGGCAATCACCATTGTTGGCACCCTCGGTTTTGAAGGGGTGGCCGGGCCCGACGGCCTAGGCCTCATAGGCGCGCCCAACTCGTTGACTTCGATGGTGCCGATCATGCTGGTCGGCCTTGTTGTCGACTACTCGATCCAGACTGTGGCCAAATACCGGGAACTCCGTGGCGATGGGTCTTCCGTCGCAGACGCGACTCGGGGCGCGTTTAAAGGGGTGGCGCTGCCGTTGGGGCTTGCTGCGGGCACGACAATCATCAGTTTCCTGACGAACCTGACATCGTCGATTCCAGCTAACGGCGACTTTGGTGTTGTTGCCGCCTTCGGCGTCTTCTTCGGTCTGTTCACCATGCTGATCTTGATTCCCGCCGCACGGTCACTCCTCGATCGACGCCGCGAGGCCGCTGGCAAGCTCGGCCACGCGAGGCAGATGACCGACGCCATCCCGGGGGCGGGAGCGTTTGTGCAGCGAATCGGTGATTTGGTGGCAGCCAAGCCGATGATCGTCCTCGCCACCGCAGGCATCGTCACGATTGGTTTGGGAGTCGCTGCTACCCAGATCAGCACCGAGTTCAACTCGAACGATTTCCTGCCGTCCGGCAGTAACTCAATCGAAGACATCGAAGCCATCAACGAGGCACTCGGGGGTGAAACCATTCTCACGACAACCTTGATCGAGGCGGAACTAACCGACGATCGCACCCTGCGGAACCTGTTGACCCTGAGCGAGTCCTTCGGCGACGAGCTCTCACGTCCGACCGGCGTAGCGGGAGACATCACTCTGTCCCTCGGAGCGCTCTTCGGTGACTGGTTCAACGACAGTGGTCAACCGGGAGACAACTATGACCCCGAACTCGTAGATCTGGCGCAAGGCATCGACCAAGGCCTGACCGTAGACCCTGCTGGTGTCCAGGCCGTGCTCGACAGGCTCGAAGAGGTCGACCCGGTCGGCTTCGCCCAAGTCGCAGTGAACAATCCAGAAGGTGGCGACCTGACCTTGGTGCAGTTCAATGCTTTCACTGGTGACCTGGACGTGACCACGCAGATGGTTGAGGACATCGAAGGCCTTTGGTTCGGCGACCGAGATCAGATCACCGCCACCTCGGGCGACATCACGGCGCTCGAGATTACCGGTGCCATGACCGACGGTCAGACCACATCAATAGCGATCACGCTGCTCGCCGCGCTCATCGTGTTGATGATCTTCTTCTGGGTAACCGAATTCAAACCCATGCTCGGTTTCATCGCTGTGTCGCCAATTCTGCTCGTTCTGCTGTGGGTGCTTGGCTCGATGACGCTCCTGAACATCCCGTACAACGTGGTGACCGCGTTGATCACCGCTCTGTCGATTGGCATTGGTGTTGACTACACGATCCACATCATCCACCGCTTCACCGAAGAGTTGGAACACGGCAAGTCGCTGATCGACGCCACCACGACAACGCTTTCGACGACGGGGTCGGCGCTCATCGGATCGGCGCTCACTACGGCGCTCGCATTCGCCGTGTTGCTACTCAGCCCGCAACTGCCGTTCCAACAGTTTGGCCTCGTCACCGGCATCACGATTCTCTACGCATTGATTGCTTCGATCGTAGTTGTGCCGCCAATGCTCATCGTTTGGGCGGCCTACCACCAATGGCGTTCCAGCTCCTCTCAGCCTTCTCCCAGGTTTCTCCCAGGTTCGTCTGATTGACTGAAGGGATGACCGAGCCCTTCGCGGACAAGCAACGCATCCTGGTCGTTGATGACGAGGAGTATCTGGTCGACCTGCTGTCGACGTCGCTTCGGTTCCAGGATTTTGAGGTGGACATCGCGGCCAATGGCTTCGAGGCGCTCGCCAAAGCAGGCTCCTTTGAGCCCGATCTGATCCTGCTCGACGTGCTCATGCCCGACATCGACGGGATGGAGGTGTGTCGTCGGCTGCGGTCGGCGGGGAACTCGGTGCCCGTGATCTTCTTGACTGCTCGAGACACAAAGGCAGATCTGCTATCGGGTTTCGCCATCGGCGGTGACGACTACATAACCAAGCCGTTCAGCCTCGAAGAGGTAGTCGTACGGATTCGTGCCGTGCTCAAGCGGGCGACCGTTGGAACGACCGAACCGGACCTTGTTGAATACGCCGATGTTGTGATGGACGAATCCACTTATGTGGTTACTCGAGCGGGGAGAGAGGTCGATCTCTCGCCGACAGAGTGGCGACTGCTGCGATACCTGTTGATGAACGCCGAACGAGTGCTTTCGAAGCAACAGATTCTCGGTCATGTCTGGAACTACGACTTCGGCGGGGAGGCAGGCTCGGTCGAGACTTACATCAGCTATTTGCGCAAGAAGCTTGACCATGAGAACGATCCGCTGATTTATACCATCCGCGGCGTCGGATACACACTGCGGAGTCGGACACGTTGACGAGACGCAAAGCCTCCGTGCTGTCACTAGTCGCCCTCGTCGTGGTCTACGCCGTGGGCGGTGTTATTGGCGTTAGTGCCACTAGAGCTCGCCTGCTCGGCGATATTGACGAGCAACTCGCTACCAACGTCACTCTTTTTGCCGACCTTGCTGCCGCGTTCCCATTAGAGGCAGAAGAGTTCGCCGCCGAGCGCGAGACTGATCGTGCAGTTGTTCTGGTCAGCCCCAGTGGAGATATTGATTTCGAGCGGACCGTACAGTCGGCTGGCCAAGCAGGGCGTCCGGATCTCTCGGTAGCCGAGATCGTGGCCCGGTCGGGTGAGGTCTTCACGGTGTCCGGAATCGACGTTGATCAATCGTTCCGCGTCATCGTCGAAGAACTCGATGACGGTAGTTTCTTGATGCTTGCCCGGCCGCTGGATGAGCTTGGAGAAGTCATGAGGACTCTCAAACAGGTCTTGTTTGCAACGCTGTTCGGCGTTGTGGCGATGCTCGGCCTGATGTTTTGGTGGCTGGCGCGGGTGACCTTGGAGCCCTATGACGAGATTGTGCAGACGGCTGATGCGATCGTAGAAGGCGACCTCGACCGAAGGGTGAGTTCGCACCAACCCGATCCCGACGTGCAACGGTTGGTTGGTTCGATCAACCGGATGCTTGATCAGAACCAAGATGCGTTGACCGCTCGAACCGAGGCCGAGGACCGGGTGACACGCTTCGCAGCTGAAGCCTCGCACGAACTGCGCACGCCGTTGGCCACGATCGCCGGGTACTCAGAGGTCTATCTAAGTGGGGCATCAACCGATCCTGACTCGGTTAAGAAGCAGATGACGAGGATCAACGGTGAGGCCGCTCGTCTTGGTCGGTTGGTTGAGTCGATGCTGACGATTACCCGCCTCGATAACCAGGTATCACTCGAGACCGATTCGGTAGACGTGGTGGAAGTAGCCCGGGCTGCGGTTGCTGACGCGGCCCTTGGTGCATCTACACCCGAGTCTGCGACACAGTTCTCACTCCACGGAGCAGACGGCGGACCACTGCTGGTTGAGGGTGACAGCGATTCGCTTTACCGAGCCCTCGCCAACTTGTTAGTGAACGCCCAGGTGCACGCGCCCGGAGCCGAGGCTGTGGTCTCGGTCGAGGTCGAAGGAGTCGATGCGGTTATCACCGTGTCAGATGACGGGCGCGGCATGCCGCCCCATGTTGCCGCCAACGCGTTTGATCGCTTCTTTAGGGGCAGTCCAACAAGCGACTCGGGACTTCGTACGACGGGCCTTGGGCTTTCGATAACGGCTGGCATCGTCAAGGCCCACGGCGGAACCATCGAGCTCGACACTTCGCCGGGTGAAGGGGCAACATTCACGATTCGGCTCCCGCTAGCAGATACCTCTTGACCTTGACACGGCGGCAAGCCTTACCGTCGGTTTCATGATCAAGAACTTCTTCTCAAAGACACTCCCGTTCGTCGCTGCGGCTGCCCTGCTGTACCCAGGGGCCCGAAAAGTACTTGACGGATCATGGCGTGACGAGCTGGGCACCACGTACCAGTTGGGCGATCGAGACTTCGGTGGGACGTTCTTCTTGCTAGTTGGTTTGCTGGAGCTCATTATGGCCGCAGCGATCGTCTGGCCGAGAACTCGCGTTCCTGCCGGCTTTGTGATGGCAGGGTTCTTTGTTGGAGCGTTGATATCCAATCTGGGGTTCCGAGTGGACCAGGCTCTGCTCCCCAGCGACCGCCCGGGACTAAGCACGCTGATCCCACTGGATCTATCACATCTGTTTCTTGGCCTGGCGATCGCACTCCTGTGGCAGGCACACAATAGAGAGACGGCACAACGATCCATGATTGCGGGTTGACCTTGACACGATGACAACCCTTACTGTGGAGTTATGTTCAAGATTGGCGACTTCGCCCAGCTCACACGAGTGTCTGCTCGGGTGTTGCGGCACTATGACCGAATCGGACTGTTGCACCCAGCCCAGGTCGACGAGTCAACGGGATACCGTTTCTATAGCGCGGCCCAGCTAGCCGATGTGAACCGAATCGTGGCGTTGCGCGACCTTGGTTTCGGGCTAGCCGAAATCGGCGAGCTGATGCAGGAGCAGATGTCGCCCTCGGAACTCCGAGCCATGCTGACGCTTAAGCAGGCCCAAGCGGTGGCCGAGCTTGAAGCGGTAGAACGGCGCCTTCGCGGAATCGATTCCCGGATAATTCAATTAGAGGAACAGTCCTCATCGATCGATCTTGTTCGCAAGACCGTCCCGGCCATGTCGGTTTGGACGAGCGCATACCAAACTGCGCACTTGGGTGAAGCGCTCGATGCGCTCTCGTGCATGGTGAAAGAGATGAGCCAACACATTGAAGACCCGGTTCCCCCGTACGGTATGGCCCGATGGGTTGCCGATTTCGACGAGGAGGGATTCTCGATGGAATTCGCTGTTCCCATTGACCCCCGGCTGGAAGAGACAGCAATGCGTGATGGGTTCCAAGAAGAGCTGCTGCCCTCAGTTGAGGTCGTGTCCACCGTTCGGTCTCCCGACTCCGACGACCTTCACCTAACTAATGCCGCAATCGGTCGGTGGATCGAGAACGAATCAGCCCAGATCGTCGGCCCCGTTCGCGAGGTCCTGCTCGCCGACCCCGCCCTCGGCGCACCCGAACAGGTGGTCGAGGTGCAATTCCCGATCGGGCTTTCCCAAATGCCATGAGGCCACTCGAGGTTCTCAGCCGTTTCGTTATTGGTCGACGGGGCGCATCATTGGGGCAGTGTCGCAGTATGCGTGGAGAGCTTCTGGAGGATCTGATCCAGCTGGCGGCGCTCGGTGCCGGTCAGCGGAGCCAGGATTTCTTCCTGGCGTTCCGCAAGGCGTGCCGAGATCTTGTCGTGAAGCTCGCGCCCAGAGGCCGTGATGGTGAGGAGTGCTTGGCGGCCGTCGTCGGGGTCGGGCGCGCGGTCTAGGTAGCCATCGGCCAGCATTCGGTGTACGGCTCGCGAGATGGAGTTCCGGGGTCGGCGGGTCACTCTGGAAACGTCCTGAGCGCTCAGGGTGGGGTAGTGGGCGAGGCACATGAGCAGGTGATACTCGGCACGGATGACGCCGAAGTCCCGGCGTACTTGGTCATAGACCGGGACGATTACGGCGTTCGTCAGATATGACATCCGGTAGGCGTCACGGAACTCGATGGCGTCGAATATGTCGATCGGGTTAGCCTCTTGCATGAGGACACGCTAGGCCTTATCCTGACCAACGATTGTTCCAAGTGGAACAATCTCGGTCCGATTACCAACAACCCGTACGCCTCGGAGGTTCCTGCACCGCATGCCAGAGCTGGCGATTCACACTTCATTGCGGCCGTCGCCGTACTACGCGGCAACCATCGCCGAGGGCGCAGTCGCAATGCATCCCTACAACCGGATGATGATCCCGCTGGGTTATGGCGACCCAGAGGCTGAGTATCGGCGCCTCGTCGAAGGCGTCTCGATGTGGGACGTCGGCGCCGAACGTCAAGTTCAGCTCATGGGACCAGACGCTGCTCGATTGGCGCAAGTGTTGTGTGCGCGTGATCTGTCTGAGATTGTGGTCGGCCAGGGCAAGTATGTCGCGGTGTGCGATCACGCTGGCACGATCATCAACGATCCGATCGTTTTGAAGCTCGCTGACGACTGCTTCTGGCTGTCGGTGGCTGACTCCGACGTCGGACTGTGGGCGCGGTGTGTGGCGGCGGAGCGGGGCATGAAAGTCGAGGTGTCGGAGCCGGACGTATCGCCGCTGGCTGTGCAGGGCCCCTCGGCTGAGGACGTGGTGGCGTCGATATTCGGTGACTGGGTCCGCGAGCTGCGCTACTTCTGGTTTGGCGACGCTGAGGTCGATGGAATACCGCTGAAGGTGGCCCGGTCGGGGTGGTCTAAACAGGGCGGTTTCGAGTTATACCTAATGGACCAATCGCGTGGCGTCGACTTGTGGAACCTGGTTAAGGAAGCTGGTCGACCCTGGGGCATAGGACCGGGTGCTCCTAACGCAAGCGAGCGCATCGAGAACGGGCTGCTGTCGTGGGCCGGCGACTGTGATGCGGCCACCAATCCTTTCGAGGTCCGCCTCGGCCGTTTCGTGAATCTAGACGTAGCCGATGACGTCATCGGCATCCAGGCGCTTCGCCGCATCGCGGCAACCGGACCCGCACGCCATCAGCCGGGCATCGTGCTCGACGGTGAAGAGCCGCGACCCGGCCATGAGGCCTGGTTCGACGTCACTCGCGACGGTGTGAAGGTTGGCTCCATGACCAACGGGACCTGGAGTTACAAGCTAGAGCGCAACATCGGGTTCGGTCTGATATCGGTCGAGTGCCAGATCGGCGACGCCGTCGTCATCAACCGGGGCGAAGAGAAGGTGTCTGGAGTGCTCACCGACATTCCATTTCGCCGGGAGGACCAATGACTGCCACAGACCCAAAACCCAAACTGACGGTTCCCGACCTAGCGAAAAAGAAGGCTGCGGGTGAGCGGTTGTCGATGGTGGCGATTGCCGATTTCATGACGGCGACTTGGGCGCATCGAGCCGGGATCGACATCGTGGGTGTCGGCGACAGCATGGGCATGACCATGTACGGCCACGAGAACACCCTCGAGTGCACGGTCGACCAGATGATCGAGCACACCAAGGCCGTGCGCCGCGGCGCCCCTGACACATTCTGCATTACGGCCATGCCGTACGGGTCCTACGCAACCGAGGAGATCGCTGTCCTAAACGCCCTCAGGATCATGAAAGAGTCGGGCACCGACGCGCTTAAGCTTCAGGGCGGCCGAGACAAGTTCTCTATCATCCGAGCTGTCGCCGACGCGGGCGTGCCGATCATGGGCCACGTCGGCTTGATCCCACACATGGTGCACCGCATGGGAGGTTTCAAGACCCAGGGCCGAACCGCTGCTGAGGCGCTCGAGATCATCGACAACGCTCGAGCGATCGAAGAAGCCGGAGGAATCGGTATGGAGATCGAAGCCGTGCCCCGCCAGGTCGGCAAGGCGGTTGATGACGCGGTGTCGATCTTCACGTTCAGCATCGGTGCCGGGGGAGCGGCGACTGGGCAGCTGCTCAACGCCTATGACCTGATCGGCTCGTTCGACACGTTTAAGCCGAAGTTCGCTAAGCGCTACGGCAACGTCAACGAGGTAGCCACCTCCGCACTTGCGGCATATGTGGCGGACGTGGCGTCTGGGGCCTTCCCCGACGACGACCACAGCTATGGCATGAACCAGGACGAAGCGGAAGCCTTGGCCGCCGCACTGGAGAACCTCGAATGATCGAGCAGGAAACCGAGCAGGAGTCACGATGAGTCAACGTGTCAGTAACGGCTTCTTGGGTGACAACTACCCCCGCAACATGTGGTGGGTCGCCGCCCGAGCCGACGAGATCACCAGCGAACCGATGGCGCGCTGGATCCTGGAGATGCCCGTGGTGCTTTACCGCACCGCCGACGGCACACCGGTTGCGCTAGACGACCGGTGCCCTCACCGGTGGGCGCCGCTTTCGGAAGGACGCGTCGAGGGCAATCAGATCGTCTGTCCCTACCACGGCCTGCGCTTCGGTCCCGGCGGCCAGTGCGAGCTGGTCCCAACCCAGACCAACGTGCCGCCCGGCAGCGACATCGCCAGCTACCCGCTGCGAGAGAGTGGCGCATTCGTATGGATCTGGATGGGTGACCCCGAAGAAGCCCAAAACGAGCCGCCCATCGACATGAGCTACACCGCCGATCCCGAGTGGTCGGTGGCGATGGGCTACTACGACGTGGCCTGCAACTGGGTCCTGATTCGGGAGAACGTTCTGGATCTCACGCATTTGCCGTTTCTGCATGCCACCACTTTCAAGCAGAACGACTGGGAAACCATCCCGAAGTCGACTATCGACGGTGACACTATTACTTACCGGCAATCGTTTGATCCGGCGCCGCTAAGTCCGTTGTTCTGCCACGCCATGGGGTTCAGCGAGACCAAGCCGGTGGCGAGGACGCAAGTGGGCACGATGCCCTCGCTGGCCGTATCGTTCTCTGATTGGCACGTCACTGACCCCGACCCCGAGCCCGACGCTCGCTCGGAGTTCCTCATGCGCGGCTGCCACATCGTGACGCCCGGGCTGCGAGGACGCACCCACTACTACTGGGCCGCTGCCTTCGACATCCCCGACGTCCCGGACCATGCGATAGAGATGTCACGCAAGAACGTCATCCAGGCCTTCGACGAGGACAAGCATCTGCTCGAACGGCTCCAAGAACAGGTCTCGCTTGACCCGCGTCGCGAGACTGCGGTAGAGATCGGGCTAGCTGCCGACGGCGCTGGGCTGCGCGTACGTCAGGTCCTGCACCGCAAGCTCGAAGCCGAAGGTCGCCCCCTCCCGTAGGGTCATGGGGATGAGGATCCGATTATCGAATGATCAGGTGACTGTTCGTTTGCGGGCCTTTGCTGTGTGTATTTGCGCTATGGCGCTGGGACTTGTGGCCACGTCAGTCAGCCCGACGGCCGCATCTGTGGAGGACGCCTCATCGGTTGAGGAGATTTTGGGTCAGCCCGACTACAACGGTGAGTCCCACGCCGAGATCCTTCGTTTGTATCAAGCGATATTCGGACGCGCTCCCGACCTTGATGGAGCGAAATATTGGATCCGGGTGAACAACGGTGCCGAAGACGGTGTAGCCCACAGCGTGTTGGCGATTGCCGGCTTCATGTCGATTTCGCCTGAGTGGGCTAGCAACTATGAAGGAACCGATGATGAGGTGTTCCTTGAACGCGTGTATTCAAACGTTCTGGGCCGCGACTATGACCAAGCTGGTTTCAACTACTGGCTTGACACGTTGAGAGGAACCAACACGACCGGTGAGAATCCCAATGGGACGATTCTTGATCGGCCATCGATGGTGTTCTACGTCACTGCTAATCCCGAGTTCATCTCCCAATACGAATTCGCGCCTACTGCGCCTAGCGATCCCGAACCAGATCCCGATCCTGCCACAGAGCTTCCGGCGGCCGATGGGCCGTTGAGCGCGCCTCACCCGACCATCGAGAACGTCACCCTGTTGTGGGACACCGTGGGTGATACCAACGGAAACGCAAACGTCACTGTTCGTTATCGACAAAGCGGCACATTCACATGGTTGCCCGCACTCCCGCTGCAGCGTGTACCGGCTGGGAGCAACGAGGGCTTCACTTGGACCTCGCGCCACGCAGGGAGCATCTTCAATCTGAGCCCTGGAACTCAATATGAGGTTGAGGCAACGCTGACCGATCCCGATGGCCCGAACGACGTGCGCTCGATCTCGGTGCGGACGCGTAGCGTGCCGACTGCGATGGCGAACGCCCCAATCAGGTCAGCGACTCCCGAGACGCTCAACAGCGTGTTGAGTAGCGCTCAGCCGGGCGACATCGTGCTCCTCAGCGCGGGAACCTATAGCGAGTTTGAGATAAACCGAAGTGGCGCCCCAGGGCGACCCATCGTTGTTCGTGGTTTGCCAGGCGCAGTCGTCACACGCGAACTCAACATCTTTGACCAGTCCGATGTTCACGTCGAAGACCTCACAATCAACGGCCGAATCCGCTTTAACGGTTCAGACCGAATCGCAATTACTGGCAACACGATCAACGCAAGTGCCGATCGCAACGGTGACGGCATCGTCACCTTTACTCGCTCGGAAGACAGCTACATTGCCGACAACACGATCAACGGACTCACCGTCTGGCGTGAACCTTCATTCGGGGCCCAGGGTGACAACTTGGGCGAAGGTATTTTGGTTACCGGGCCCGGTCATGTGATCGAGCACAACCGGGTCACCGGAATGCGCGACGGGATTTCCTTCATGGAGGACAACTCTGTTGACCAGTTCAGCATCGATGTTCTCCGCAACGACATCAGTGAGGCTGGCGACGACGGAATCGAAGCCGACTTCTGTATGCACAATTGCCGCATAGTCGAGAACCAACTGACGAACACTTTCATTGCGTTCTCATCCCAGCCCAGCCTTGGCGGGCCGACGTACTTCGTGCGCAACGCTGCCTACAACGTCGGCCACGTTGCCTTCAAGCTATATCGAGGCAGCCAGGGCGACGTGCTGCTGCACAACACCGTGGTGAAGGGTGGCGATGCTCTCGGCATCTACGCCGGGCGCAACGTCAGCGAGCTTTACATGCGCAACAACCTGATGATTGGTGGTCCGGGTGATACCTACAACGGCTTCTCCAGTGGGTCGGGTCAGGTCATTAGAGCTGTTGATATCGATGAGTCGACTGCTGATATGAACTACAACGGCTACGGCTCAACCACGGGTGAGTTCACCGGGCGGCTAGGGGACACGACGTTCAGCAACATGGCCGAGATGCGGGCACGAACAACCGAGACAAACTCGGTTCAGCTGGCCCTGAACACATTTGCCGCAGCAATTGCGTACCCCAACGACGCTAGATCCCAATTCGGTCCGGTGGATCTTCGGCTAGCGAGTACATCGCTGGCGGTGAACGCTGGCGTTAGTTTGCCAACGATTAACGACTCGGCCGTCGGAGCACCAGATCTCGGGGCGTTCGAGCGAGGTTCTGCACCGCCGGCCTACGGGCCAAGGGGCTAGCTCCGCCGCAAGGTCGACGGGGAGGCGGACGCCGACCACGTTGTAGGCTCAGCTGAGTTTGGCCGTGCTGGCGGCGCCAATGACGCAGATTGGTCCGCGATCGTGAGACATGCTCAATCCTAACCTCAGCCGATGAGATCGTTCCGAGCGACGGCGTACAACTAGAGGCAAGGCACCAGCCTGCAACATATGCTCGACGATCCGCATGCCACGGTGCTAGCAGGCATGTCTATGATTCGCCCATGGAGCGCTATGCGAATCTGATAGCTCGAGCCCGAGCTGGTGAACCGGTCTTAATCGATGGAGCGACGGGATCGGAATGCCACCGACGAGGCGTGGAAAACCACGAGCATGGATGGAGTGGTGGCGCCGCACTTAGCCACCCCGAGATCGTTCGATCGATCCATAACGACTATCTCGCAGTTGGAGCCGACCTGATCGTGTCCAACACGTTTGCGACGGGAGCGAACATTCTGCGCGATGTCGGCACAGATGCCGATTTCGAGACGTTGAACCGGACGGCGGTTGAACTCGCGGTGGCAGCCCGAGACGCGGCTGGAGATGATGGAGCGTCGGTTGTTGTTGGGGCCGGCATCAGCAACTGGAGCTTTTCTGGTCATCACCCGACGCTTGCCCAGCTTGAAACGGATACCGTGCGCCAGGCAGAGATCATGCGTGACGCTGGCGCTGAATTCCTGAGCCTGGAGATGATGGTCGACCTTGCCCGGCTTGAGGCGACGTTAAACGCAGCAACTTCAGTCGGTCTTCCAGTGTGGGTGGGTTTCTCTATTGGCGGCGAACTCGGTCACGGCCCCGAAGAACTCACGAACCCCATTGAGCTTCGTGATGGTGGAGCTCTCCACGAGGGCGTGCAGCTCGCCGCAAGCTATGAGGCGGTCGATGCCTTGTGCATCATGCACACCGACGTGCGGTTGGTCGAGCATTGTCTACCCGTGGTCGGTAAACACTGGGGCGGCCCGCTGGGTGCCTACGCGCATGCCGGGGCCATAATTGATGGCGAGTTCACCCATGACGGGGTGATCACACCCGACGAATACGTCGCGTATCTCCCGGCGTGGCAAGCGGCAGGTGCGACGATGCTCGGAGGGTGTTGCGGTATCGGCCCAGACCATCTTCGCAAGGTCGCCCAGTCCTTGCTTGATGCCTGATGCCGAGTTCGGTACCAAGTGCAGGAACCCACGGTGGCGACGGGCCGAAACTGGCGCTGTCACTGGGGCTTGACCCTGCCGAGATCCTCGACCTATCCCAGACACTCAATCCATTCGCCCCAAGCGTCAGCGCCATGATTGGCCGCAATCTTCACACCGTCGGCTGGTATCCAGATCCTGCGCCCGCAACCGCGGCCTTGGCCGATGCAATGGGGGTCGATCGGGCCCGCTTACTGTTGACCAACGGTGGCAGCGAAGCCATCTCGCTTGTTGCACGGCACCTGGGCGGCCAAGTAGACAACGAGCCAGAATTCGCGCTGCACCCACGAAACGGAAGAGGACCGAGGTGGCGCAGCAATCCGCAGAGCCCAAGCGGCCGTCTCGCCGGGCCTACCGAAACCGCCGACGTCTGGGATGAAGCGTTCTACCCGATGGCGACGGGCGACTGGACCGCCAACCGACCGGGTGTGGTCGTTGGTTCGCTGACAAAGGTCTTTGCTTGCCCCGGTCTGCGCCTCGGCTTTGTGATTGCCGACAACATCGACGAGCTCGCACCGTTGCAGCCCCTCTGGTCAGTCAGCTCACTCGCACTCGCCGTCATTCCCGACATGATCGCAGCTGCGGATTTGTCCGGTTGGGCACAATCGATTTCGCAGGCCCGAGCCGAGCTAGTCGACGTTGTCGAATCGCACGGGCTCGTAGCGGATGCCGCCGACGCACCATGGGTACTCGTCGAGGCCGAAGGTCTTCGAGAGCAGCTCGCCCCACAGGGAGTCATCGTGCGAGATTGCGCCAGCTTCGGAATGAGTGGAGTTGCCCGGATCGCCGTGCCAGGTCCTGAGGGGCTGGAGCGTTTGGACGAAGCGTTGGGCAAGCGGTGATAAGCGAAGCTGTGCTGCATCCAAGTAGCTCGGGCCACCGTGGTGTGCGTGTGTGGCAGTGGCCAACGCCAACGATGGCACTGTCGTCGGCCGTCGTGGGCGGTGGTCTTCAACCGGTCGACTATCTCTTAAACACTACTGTCGCAACTGATTATGACCGCACTGACCTAGGCGCGCACATGGCAGAGATCGTTAGCGAACTGGCTCTGAGCGGCAACGGCATCGGGCTATTCACGGCTGTGAACGTTGCCCATTCCATACGACATGACTGTGACGGCGTTGTCGTCGACGCAACAGTTGGGGTGTCCAAACCCACCTGGGCATCGGACCCAGACGGCGGCTTCGCAGAGTGGACGCCGGGAACCATCAATATTGTCGTGCAGCTGCCTGTTGCCCTGAGCGGGGGAGCAGTGGTCAACGCGGTCACCACCGCTACCGAGGCCAAAACACAAGCGCTTTTGCATTGCCAAGTTCCCGGCACCGGAACCGCCAGTGATGCAGTTGCGATCACGTGGCCATCGTTGGGTGAGGCCGAGCTGTTTGGTGGACCACGCTCGGAGTGGGGTTCACGAATTGCGCAGGCCACCTACGGAGCTGTGAAGGCCGGCGTTGAGAGCTGGAAAGCCAGGCACCTCGGGTCATGAATTGGTTTTCGCGCAGATGCCTGGCTGCAGCCACAGGGCTGCTGCTCGATCGGTTCGTCCCTGAGCCGCCGAACTCTCTGCATCCGGTTGCGTGGTTCGGCAAGGCGATGGGTCGAGTCGAGTCGACACTATGGAGCGACACTCGACGCGCTGGCGTGGCCTACGCGTCAGTCGGGACAGGCCTTGGCTTGGTTGCAGGCACGTTGTTGCGTTCGACAACTTTTGCGGTGGTGATTACTGCCGCCGGACACCAGCTGCGAGCGGTGGGCAGTCGCATCGGCGACAGCATCGACCCTGACGACCTGGACCGAGCCCGCGCCGAGTTGCCCTCGCTTGTGGGCCGCGACCCCAGCCAGCTCGACTCGTCGGGCATTGCGGCTGCGGTCATCGAATCAGTTGCGGAGAACTCGGTGGACGCTGTAATCGCACCGGTTTTCTGGGCGTTGGTGTTTGGAGCACCGGGGGCCTGCGCCTACCGAGCGATTAACACGATGGATGCCATGGTGGGACGTCGTAACCTTCGGTATGAGAACTTTGGGTGGGCTGCTGCACGAACGGATGACGTTGTTAACTATGTGCCTGCCCGATTGTTCGCAGGCATCGTGGCAGTGCAAACACCACAGCGAGCGGCGGACGTCATTAGCATGATCCAACGAGACGCTCCGGCTCATCCATCTCCCAACGCTGGAGTCGCCGAAACGGCGATGGCCGCATCAATTGGTCGAGAGCTCGGAGGGCCGCTTCGTTATGGCGATGTCCTCGAGGACCGTCCGAGGCTGGGCTCGGGTCCGCGGCCGGCGCCAGACGATGTAGAGCGAGCGGTTGAGGTTGCCAATCGAAGTGAACTGCTGGCTGTGGCTGGGCTTGTCATCGCAGGCGTCGTAGGTTTGATGCGTTTGGGTCTAGCGTCCGGTTCGTGAGATCACGAACCCGACACGCTCACGGTCTATTGGCAAGTCCCGAACACAACCCCAGGAGCGGCTGACGATTGGCAGCTCTACCGAGGCACAGGCGCCATGCCGGGTCCTACGGCTCCGTTCGGCGAGTCTGTGTACATCGGGCTCATCACCTATGCATTCGGTGAAGGCAGCGTTCCCTTTGTTGGCACCGCTGACGGCATCGAGTTCGCAGGCTAAGCGGTAGGTTTGCCCATCGCCGAGTTTGTCATCTCTTCGCGTTTGACCGCGTTGTTCTAGGGGTCGATTTCGGTGCCGTTGGGCCGGTGGGTGTGCCATTGGCCTTGGGGGTCTTTGTGGACGGTGAAGCCTTTTTGTTTCCACCGGTTATGTTTCCCACAGAAATCCCAGGAGGGATCGACAACCACCTCGCGTCGCGCTAGTCATCAGATTTGGAACGTGCTCGGAAGTTCTCACACTGCTGGCCATCCGGGGACGAGAGCGTTCTGAAGGATTTCGAAAGACACGTTTTGAACACTGGACAGTGCGATCCCGAGTGGCGGGACCCGCAGTGTGAACAGGGGTTCAAAATGGTCAAGAACATCGGAAATCGGCATTGGGTAATTCTGGCGGCCATGTGTTTGGCTGCCACGGCGTGTGGAGCTGATTCGACGCCTGTCGCCGAGGCGCAAGCTAACTCAACGGTTGCCGAATCAGCCGACGAGGGTCCTGAGTTCCCCATGGAGTTCTTCGGGCGGACACTGGCTTTAGAAGAACTCGAGGAAATCGAGGGAGGCCAGAGGGTTAGCATCGCTGGCGAGTTGCTCTCTGGCGGTGTGCGGGCCAACTTTGCGTTTACTCTCTTGGACCTTCGAATCGAAGGAGGGTCTGTTTCGTGTGGCGGTGAGACTCACAACGGACCGTTCACAACCAGTATCGTGCGGTCTACCCCCGGCACAGTCTCCATCGCCGAATTGGGGTCGGCGGAGATCAAGCTCAACACCACCAGGACTGTATTCAACACGGCCGAGGGCGCTCCTTTTTGTGATGAGCAGATTGGCACTTGGACTGGCATCGAAGGTGAGCTTGCGGGTAGGAGTGGCTTCATCCACCGGGTACGAGTGGGCGAAACCGAGACGGTAACTCTAAGCCTCGAGGAGCTCGTAATCGGTTAGGTTGCACCAACCAAACCGTCGAATCGGGGAACTGGGACGTCGATCTCGGCGAGATCGCGAACCCAGGCTCATAGGCCCGGCGGGCCTCCCCGATCGAACCCGATGAACCAGCCTTCCACCCCGGCAAACCGACTCAGATTCAATCGCTTCGACGCCGGTCACTCCTGACGACCGAGCCGGTTTCGCGCCAGCTTCGGCGAAAAGAAAAGTCACCGTACCTATAGAGCAGCTAATGATGTGACCGCAGCCGGCGCGTCCGTGGGCGACGGGTGCTTCGCCCTTGGGCGTTCATTTGTTCCGGTGAGGTGACTCGCGGGGAAACCGTCGATAGTTTCACACCATGAAAAGCGGTTGGATATGCGGCGGACGCATAAGAAGCAGGGTCTTGATTGACGCGCCTATTTCATCGGTGTGGTCTCGGTGAAGAAGAAAGGCAAGAGCAGAAAAGATGGATCCAAGCGCCCATACCGCATGAAGCGCAAGGAGTATGAGGCGGAGCTGCAGCGGCTCGAAGTGGAGCTCGTGAAGCTTCAAGGCTTTATACAGAGTGAGGGTCTGAAGGTCGTGGTGGTGTTCGAAGGTCGTGATTCAGCCGGCAAGGGAGGGACGATCAAGCGGATCACATACCGCCTGAATCCTCGGACAGCTCGGGTTGTGGCGCTTGGAACGCCAAGCGATCGCGAGAAGACCCAATGGTATTACCAACGCTTTATGTCTCACCTTCCCGCAGCTGGCGAGATGGTTCTGTTCGATCGAAGTTGGTACAACCGTGCTGGAGTTGAGCGCGTGATGGGTTTTTGTACCGATGCCGAGTACTGGGACTTCCTGCATACAACACCAGGATTTGAGCAAGCGCTGATCGACTCTGGAATCATCCTGATCAAGTATTGGCTTGATATCTCGGCTGAGACTCAGGAGCGGCGATTTGAAGCTCGGATCGATGACCCCCGCAAACGGTGGAAGCTCAGCCCTATGGATCTTGAGTCTCGGGCGCGGTTTGTGGACTACTCACGCGCTAGGGACATGATGCTTGCCTACACCAGTACCGATGCGGCGCCCTGGAATGTGGTTGATGCGAACATCAAGCGGCACGCTCGGCTGAACGTGATACGTCACCTTCTGGCTTCGATTCACTATCGCGACCTAACGCCAAAGCCAATAACCCTCCCGCCTCGGCAAGATGACCCGTCCTACGAGCGGCCAGAGCACGGCAGATACCGTCTCTTGGAAGATCACTACGCTCGGGTGCCTCCGGCCTTAACTAAGCTCTTCGCCCGGTCACAGAAGGACCCGCTCAGGTAGTCTTCGTCGATGGCACGTCTTAGGGACCTCGGTTTTACCATTGGAACTTTCCCGACGGGCGCTTACAACGCCATCACCGATGTCCTCGGAGTGTCTGTTGGGCACCGCACCGTGGTCACGGACGAACCAACGGCGGCACGAACGGGAGTGACAATCGTTACCACTCGCCCAGTGGGTCGAATCGTGCACGCTATTCCTCACGACAAGCTCCTCGCCCTGCGCTGATGCCGCAAATGTCGGGAGAGCTGGTCACCGAAACGTTGGGCTACGACGGCGGGCGCCAAGTCACCGTGTACGTGCCGACTGGCCCGGTGAAGGCGGTCGTGTTTGCGGCTGATGGTGGTTGGCATATCTCGCGTCTGTCCGAGGTTCTTGAGCTCGCCGGCGTTTCGTCGACGATGATCGTTGGTGTTCATGGGCTGCCCGATGACGAAGGGCGGCTACATGAGTACGTGCCGGGGTTTAACGCTGAACGCTTTGCTGCGCACGAGGAGTTCTTTGTCGGTGACGTGCGTCGATGGGTTGAGTCGCGGTTCGGAATTGCGTTGCCCGCTGAGCGCACGGGTGTCTGGGGTGCGTCCCTTGGCGGCGAGTTTGCGCTTGCTATGGGGCTTGGCCATCCCGGCGTGTACGGCGTGGTGTTCTCGGCGTCACCGGGTGCTGGCTACCAGCCGCCGGACACCTTCACAGGTCCGCTTCCGCGTGTCTACCTTGTGGCCGGTAAGCAAGAGCAGTTTTTCTTGGACAACGCCGCTCGATGGGCGGACGCGTTGCGCAACGCAGCCGCCGACGTTGTCATGATGCAGCGGGACGGAGAGCACGGCGGCGCGTTCTGGCTGGAGGAGTTCTCGCTGATGGTCGAGTGGGCGTTCAGCAACTGAGCGTTGGGGTTGCCCAATAAATAACCTGCAGCGGCTGCATCGGTCTGCGGGTTGGTGCTCGATCGGTGGCTTGTCCACTTTCTACTGTGGACTGTCAGGTATCGACCTGTCGAAAACGGGCTGATCGGAGTTGAGTAGTGGGTATACCCACTAGATCAGAAT
>CALAJQ010000010.1 GCA_937922785.1 uncultured Acidimicrobiales bacterium | reverse complement strand
GGCTGATCAGACTGTTACTGGTACGAGTGTTTCGTTTACTGGTTTGGCGCCTGGAACGTATACGGCGACTGTTGTTGCGATCAATGCGGTTGGTGATTCGGCTGGTGCGAATTCAAACTCGGTAACTCTTGACGCTCCGGCCACCGTTCCCGATGCCCCGTCTGGATTGGCGTTAACTGTTCTTGGGAACAACCAACTTCTTGCCAGCTGGAACGCCCCTAACGACAATGGCGCCGCCATTACCAACTATCAGGTCCGCCTCAGCGATGGGCGCAACTTCGATACTGGGACAAACACCCAGATCACAATCGACGCCCAACCCGGCAGCTACAGCTTCAACGTGGTTGCCTCCAACGCCCAAGGCACTAGTGGTCAGTCGAGTCAATCAAACACTGTAAACATCGCATCTTTGCCTGACGCTCCCAATGGAGTCAGCGCCTCAGTCAACGGGTCCACAGTGACAATTAACTGGAATGCCCCCAACGACAACGGCTCACCGATTGAGTTCTACACAATCACCTTAAGTAACGGGCAGGTTGATTTCTCCGGTGTTACAAACCGCTCTTTCACATTGCCCGCCGGTGTTTACAGCGCCACCGTTACCGCTACTAACGGTGTTGGCGAGGGACCGTCATCGGCCAGCTCCAATTCGGTTGAGGTGCAAACCCAATCAACTGCTCCAACCTCTGTCGACGCAACCGCCAGTGGTGCAAACGTCACCGTCACATGGAGTCCTCCTTCGAACGACGGCGGTTCAGCCATCACTTCATACGTCGTTACGCTCTCTGGCCCAACCGACACAACCCCAATAACGGTTGACGGCAACACTTTCACTGCCTTGTTCTCCAACCTAGGGCCCGGTTCCTACACCGCATCGGTTGTAGCAGCGAACGGAGTTGGCACATCGCCGTCAGCATCGGTGAACGTTTCGGTTGGAGCGCTCACCCCGAGCGCCCCTCGTGATGTTCAAGCAATTGCCCGCGGCCAAGAAGTTACCGTTACTTGGTCACCTCCATCTGACGGGGGCAACACGCCCATCACTGGATATGAGATTTCCATCGGGCTGCTGGTGGCGACAGTAAACGACGCATCTGCCACCTCTGTTGTGTTTGAGGAGGTTCCCGAGGGAACCTTCGTGGCATCAGTACGAGCAATCAATGCTGCCGGCCCCGGCGATGCAGGCGTGTCGAATGAGTTCGGGGCAACACGTCCCTTCGCTCCGTTCTATTCACCTGACGCCTTCGTTGCACAGCAGTACCGAGACTTCCTAGGCCGTGATCCCGATGCTGCTGGCCTAGCGTTCTGGAAGAGCCTGATCGATGACGATCCAGCCAATGCACCAGCGGTCATCGAGAGCTTCATGTCTTCTCCTGAATTTGCTCCTCGTCGTCAGGTAGCTCGTTTGTATCTCGCCTATTTCGATCGACCGCCAGACCGTGCGGGCTTTGACTTCTGGAGTGAGCTCTTCATCAGTCGCCAGGCCGACCTCGGGGTGATCTCGGCGGCCTTTGCTGACTCTGAAGAATTCCAACGCAAATACGGAAGCCTTTCTGACATTGAGTTCGTGGCCCTTGTCTACAACAACGTGTTGCTTAGAGCGCCCGATGGCCCAGGCATCACCTACTGGACCAACTTGCTTGGCGAGGGCATGAACCGTGGCGAAATGATGGTGTTCTTCTCAGAAAGCCCCGAGTTCGTCATCAAGTCGGCGCCCGCAGTAGACGTGATTGTCACCTATCGCGGAATGTTGGATAGAGCCCCTGATCCAGTTGGATACAGGTTCTGGGTTCGAGCCGTGGCCCAGTCCCGAGACTCTCTCGGAGACCTCATCGAAGGCTTTTTGGTGAGCCCCGAGTACAGCAACCGCATCACCCCCTAATTCACAGACTAGATTTGATTCCTAATCTGCCCGCTATGCCGTTCACTTGGAGCGGCCAGAGGAACGCGAATCGTGAGCTTCATTTCTGATGTACTTGGCCGGGAAGTCATTGACTCCCGGGGAAACCCGACTGTGGAGGTCGAAGTCTTTCTCGCTTCGGGTTCTGTTGGACGAGCTCAAGTGCCTTCTGGTGCCAGCACCGGCCAGTTTGAAGCAGTTGAATTACGCGACGGAGGCGATCGATACCGAGGCAAGGGTGTACTAACCGCGGTCGGTCACGTGAACACCACAATTGCCGATGCAATCGTTGGGACTGATGCCTATGACCAGCGGGGTCTCGACTCCACGCTGATTGCACTTGACGGCACTCCCAATAAGTCCAAGCTCGGCGCTAATTCGATTTTGGGAGTGTCACTTGCGGTAGCTAAGGCCGCAGCTGATGACATGTCACTGCCTTTGTACCGCTACGTCGGCGGCGCTAACGCTCACGTTTTACCGGTGCCGATGATGAATGTGCTTAACGGTGGCGAGCATGCCGACAACAACATCGACTTTCAAGAGTTCATGATCATGCCAGTCGGTGCCGAAACGTTTTCTGAAGGTCTGCGCTGGGGCATCGAGGTGTACCACACGTTGGCCAAGGTGCTAACCGAGCGAGGTCTATCGACCAGCATCGGTGACGAGGGTGGCTTTGCTCCCAACCTAGGTTCGAACGAAGAAGCCCTTCAGCTCCTGATGGAAGCAATCACAGCGGCCGGCCTGAAACCAGGCAAGGACATCTCGTTGGCAATGGACGTTGCATCGACGGAGTTTTACCACGATGGGGCTTATGACTTGGCCGGCGAGGGCCGCAAGCTTGACTCTGCCGGATTTGTCGACCTTCTGGCCGGGCTCGTCGACAAGTACCCAATCGTGTCGATCGAAGACGGGATGGACGAGGAAGACTGGGACGGCTGGAAAGCTCACACTGAGTCAATCGCTGACCGTTGCCAAATAGTCGGTGACGACTTGTTTGTGACCAACACCGAGAGACTCTCCCGTGGGATCGAGTCCGGTACAGCCAATGCGATTCTTGTGAAGGTAAACCAAATCGGTTCTCTGACTGAGACCTTGGAAGCCGTAGGCATGGCAACGTCTGCAAGTTATGGGTCAGTAATGTCCCACCGGTCCGGTGAAACCGAGGACACTACGATCGCCGATCTGGCGGTGGCAACAAACTGTGGCCAGATTAAGACTGGTGCGCCGGCTCGAAGTGACCGTGTTGCAAAGTACAACCAACTGCTACGGATCGAAGAAGACCTGGGTGGGGCGGCCCGTTACTTGGGTGCCGCCGCAATCAGGACATCACGTGGCTAAGGCCACAAACAAATCGTCAGACCTGGACAGAATCAAGCGGGCGCTCCCGGTCCTTGGGGCGTTAGTTGGTTCAATCACGCTTGTCGTCGGGCTGGCAATCTTGCCAGCGCGGACCTATTTGTCTCAGCGGTCCTCTCAGACCGAAGCTCAAACCAGGTTGGAACGCCTCAAGACCGAAGTTGATCAACTGGATGCTCGGCTCGAGATGTTGTCAACAGATTCCGAGGTCGAAAGGCTTGCTCGAAAGAACTTTGACCTCGTCTACCCGGGCGAGGAAAGCTATCGGATCCTGCCAACGTCAGACTAGGACTACCCCGCCTTAGCTTGACGCAAGAAGGTTTTGAGCGTCGGCGAACGCTATGAACTGATCTTCGGACAGCTCGCCGCTGTACCAGTCGCCCTGGCCCAAGTTGCATTGCAGCGAGAGTGCTAAATCGCGAAGGTAGTCATTGTCGACTCCTGCCAAGGTGGCTCGCAGGCCGGAGCTGTTGGCGAGGTTGACTAGCGACTCGACCAGCGCGCGACTCGTCGGCGACCCAGACGAAACGTCGTGCAACCGGCCAAGGTCTATCTTGGCCGACTCGATTGCGTGAACAGGCGCTGAATAGGCACTAGTTAAGTCGGTGCCGAAGTCGGTGAGAGCAACTCCGATACCAAGAGCCCGGTAACTATTGAAACAGATTCTGAGGGTGGTCGGATCTCCCCGCAGGACCCCCTCCGCAACCTGAAGGTTGAAGTTGGCAGGTTTGATCTGGTTTGTGACCAGTTCGTTCTCAAGAAGCTGGACGGTCTTGGGCGACTCAAAGGTCTGTGCTGAGATGTTGATCGACACAGCCAAAGTGTCAACGGCAACGCCCTTGTCTCGCCATTGGCAGTAGATGCGAATTGCTGATCGAATTGTCCAGTCGTCTAACTGTGTCGCAAAGCCGGCATGTTCCACGAGCGAGTCAAGATCCTCAGGGCGCAGCAATCCACGTTCGGGGTGATTCCAGGCCGGGACCAGCTCGACTCCAAGCAGCGACTTATCTCTCAGATCACCCAACGGACGGACTCGCATTTCTAACTCGTTGTCGCTTATTGCCTCGCGAAGTTCAGTTAGCAGGAGTCCTTGATCGGCCAAGGCCCGAGAGGCGTCTGTTCCAAGATGCATCGCCCGGCCTTTGCCCATTGCCTTAGCTCGGTACATGGCCACGTCAGCTTCGCGCAGAATGGCCTCGCTTTCTCGCAGCTCGCCAGCCTCTGCCACACCGATGCTGGCAGAAATCGACGCTTCGTCGCCTCCGACCACGTACGGCAGTTCCAGCACTGACACTATGCGGCTTGCCGTAGCTTCGGCCTCGAACACGCCAAGCCCGTTGAGGACAATTACAAACTCATCTCCGCCGAGACGGACTACAAGATCGCCAGGGCGAGTCACTTCGCGCAGCCTGCTGGCAACCCGTTTCAACAGTTCATCACCTGCAGCGTGTCCTAGGCGGTCATTGACCTGCTTGAATCCGTCCAGGTCTACAAACAGAACGCTGAGGTCACTTTCGCTGGACGTCAGCAAGCGGTCGAGGTCGCTGACGAGCTGTGACCGGTTTGGCAGCCCGGTGAGCGCGTCGTGAGTGGCTTGGAATGCCAGCTCGGCCTCGACTCTTTCGCGCCGAGCCTTGTCTTGGGCTAACGCCGCAGCCATCAGGTCAAAGGTAGATGACAGGTTGCCGAGAGCATCCGAAGACTTGTCGCCTGTTCTTACTGTCAGGTCGCCGGCGGCAATAGCCTCGGCCAAAGTCGTTATCCGCAGAAGTCGTCGGGCGAAACTGCGGAACACGATTGTGCCGATCACAATCAGCATGAGTCCTGCGCAGATAAACACTGCCAGGATGTAGAGCCGAGCCTTCTGGATGTCGGCAAAGGCCTCAGACTTTGGAACAGTCGCCAACAGAGACCATCCAGCCCTGTCCACGGTTGAGACACCGGCCAACACCGCAACGCCGTTGTCGGTCAACTTGTCCGACGTCAACACGTCATCGTCTTCGCCAATTGCCACAAACTCTGAGATATCGAACTCGACCCGACTGCCGACGCTGGCGACCAACGGCGAATCCAAGACCAGGTAGCTTCCGTCTGGAGTTGGAGCCAACAGGGTTTCGGTGATCTCACGATCTTGTCCTGCGCTGTTAACAGAACTGCCCAGAAGCAGTGGGATGTCCCACTCTGATACCACCATGATTGACGGTTGGCTTCTCCCACCCGGGTAGACAAGCCGGGCCACAGGCAGACGAGGCGAGGTTTCTACCAGGAAGGCATCACCGAAGATGCTGCCAAGCGAGGACGAAGTACCGGTTGCCAACTCGATTGATCCGTCACTCAGCGATCCGGCTTGAGCCAACAGGTTTCGGGAATCGTCATAGACCGCGAGGCCAACGACACCGTCGGCAGACCATCTGGTTAGGGTTTCGCTGAGGTATTCGTCTAACTCCGACGTCTGACCAAAGGACGGGTCAACGGTGATCTCAAAAAGTACCTGGGACGCTCGGCTGATCGATCTCTCAACTCGTGCGGAACCCACACTGGCGTTGAGGCCTACGTTCTGCTGCATTTCGGTGCGAAGCACAGCGGTTGCGGCATTTGAAACTCCAACCGCTAGCAAGACAAGCGGGATCAGAGACAGGAAAATTGACGCGGCAACCTTGTGAGCCAGCGACAGTCGCTGCCATCGCAGAAAAACACCGCGCCCCTTGTATCCAATATCCATCAGGTTCCCTTCGGCCCAAAAGGCCTGAAGTTAACGGTGGATTGAGCCTTCAGTCGTACGCAGCGACGGGGCAACCCGGCCTGAATTGAGAGCGATGATCTCAGCACAGATCGACACAGCGGTCTCTTCCGGAGTTCGGGCCCCGATATCGAGGCCGATGGGGGCCATTACTCGATCCAGCTGGTCAGGCCTGATGCCTTCGGTTTCGAGCCGAACGTTGCGCTCGTCGGTTGTTCGCCGTGAGCCCATGGCGCCGATGTAGCCAACGTTGGTTTCAACCGCAGACATGATGGCGGGGACATCAAACTTCGGGTCGTGAGTGAGAACACACACAGCGTCTCTGGGGCCTAGCTCGCCCCCAACTTTGCCCAGCAACCGGTGAGGCCAGTCAACAACTACCTCGTCCGCATAAGGGAACCTAGCTTTGGTGGCAAAAACCGGCCGTGCATCACAAACCGTCACCCGGTATCCGAGAACCTTAGCCACCCGTACAAGTGCCGCAGTGAAGTCGACAGCGCCGAAAATCAGAAGCTTCGGGGGCGCTGCAAAGCTCTCAATGAAGATCGAAACTGACTCTTCACGAGCCTCGCCGTTAGGTCCGTAGTGTCTAACACCGGAGGTCCCAGCAGTGAGCTCGCCCAAAGCGTCGCGAGTAACAACACGGTCAAGGTCGGCATTTCCAAGGGTTCCTACCGGCTCAGAGTCCAGTGACAAGAACAGCTTGGCTCCGGTGTTAGCCCCCGAGACGATGGTTGCTAGAGCAACTGGCTTTTCCGTGGAGATTGCGGCCGCAAGCAGATCAAAGATCGGAGTCTCGCTCACTTGCTACCAGTCCAGGGTTTCGAGAAACAGGTGAATCGTCCCGCCACAGGTCAGGCCGACGGCAAAAGCCTCATCGTCTGAGTATCCGAACGTGACCATTCGCCGCGAACCGTCTGCAATTACTTCAAGCGCCTCAACTACTACAGCGCCCTCAACGCAGCCACCGCTTACCGAACCCGAAACTGCACCGTCTTCGTTTACAGCCATTGCTGCCCCCGGCAGGCGAGGTCCCGAACCTTCAACGTCAACAACGCGAGCAATGGCAGTCTTTTTACCTTGGCGTTGCCAAGCTTTTAGGTCCTTCAGTAACTCGCGCATGAATCCAGATTACAGCTGGGTGTTAGAAACCGGCTTCAACAAGTGCACGCTTGGTGAACACGCGCGCCAGATGCTGGCGGTACTCGACGCTGGCGTTAAGGTCAGAAGACGGAGAGACACCTTCGGCTGCAAGCTCAGCAGCTTCGGTTGCGTTGGCCCCACCGTTTAGCGCCTCTTCAACTGCGGTGGCTCGAACCGGCGTTGGATGCATTGAAACCAATGCCACCTTCGCCCCGGCGTCAGATCTCTGGGCTGAAACACCAACGATGGCCCAATCCTGAGCTCGGCGGTTGAACTTCTGGAAGCTGTAGCCAGCGCCCGTGTGCTTGGGGATGCGCACCTCGGTGATCATCTCGGTGGGTTCGAGTACGGACTCGAGGAATCCGGCAAAGAAATCCTCGCCGGCAATAACTCGTTCGCCGTTTGGCCCATTGACCACTAGCGAGCCACCAAGCGCGAGTAGCGCAGAGGGGGTGTCCGCTGATGCATCGGCGTGTGCCAAGGATCCGCCGATTGTGCCGCGATGGCGAACCTGAGGATCACCGACGTTTGCGGTCGCTGCTTGCAGTAAGGGAGCGTGTTCGGCAATGGCAGAGTTCATTTCGACGTCTCGGTGGCGAGTTAGAGCGCCGATGGCAAGGTGGTCATCCCCGTCTCGAACATAGCTGAGGTCGCTGAGGCGTCCGATGTCGACAACGACTGAAGGTACAGCGAGACGTAGTTTCATCATTGGCAGAAGTGAATGGCCACCGGCCATGAGCTTTGCTTCGTCGCCGTGTTGTGCGAGTGCTGAGAGAGCACTCTCGGTGGAATCGGCTCGTACGTAGTCAAATGCGACTGGAATCATTTCTGGCCTCCAGCGGCGTCAAGAACGGCCTTAACGATGTTGTGGTAGCCGGTACAGCGACACAAGTTGCCTTCAAGCCCCTCACGAACTTCGGCTTCGGTCGGATTGGGATTCTCATCAAGCAACGAAACCGACGCCATGACCATGCCCGGCGTGCAATAACCGCACTGCAAAGCGTGATTGTTCATGAAGCACGTCTGCATTGGGTGCATTTCGTCGCCGTTGGCTAGGCCTTCAATAGTGGTGACTTCCATTTCGTCAGCCTGAACAGCCAACACCGTGCAAGATTTAACCGATTCACCGTTGAGGTGCACGGTGCATGCTCCACACGAGGAGGTGTCACATCCCACGTTTGTGCCGGTCAGGCCCACATCCTCCCTCAAATAGTGAACCAAAAGCGTTCTTGGCTCCACCTCATGGGAATGGCTGGCTCCGTTGACCTTCACCTGTACAGCTACGTTGTTCGCATTCACACTGTCAGTCTTACACAGGTCAGAAATGAGCACTAATTTCTCGCGACTTTCAGCGTTGTAGTGCGTCTGACCTATGTGGAGAACGAACCAGGAAATTATTCATTTGACGAAGACGACAAGCTCTTACCGGGTTGGTCGCAATCAGGAGACAACCAGATCATCTATCTGGGCTTGCTAGTCGCCCTGATTATTGGCCTGTCCTGGGGCTGTTCAGGAGCTTTAAGTGGCAATGACGCCATTGATGACATCGCCGAAACTGCGGGCATTGGCAACATCGATCTGTCTGATGTGGAGCGAGACTACGGCATCCGGGCCCGGTTGTCGGGTGACTCAACCGCAGTGCTGACTGGCACTGTTGCTACCCAAGCGCTGAAAGACCAGGCTGAAGATGACGCCTTGGACGTTGACGGCATCACCAAGGTCGACAACCGGCTACGGATTGCCGACGGCGAAGATGACGAAGAAGAAGTCGCCATTGAAGTTGGCGACCTTCAAGGTGCAGTGAACAAGTTTGGGATAACTGGAACTGTTGACGGAGATCAAGCAATCCTGACCGGGTTTGTTGGCACCGCCCAAGAATCCGCATCTGCCGAAGTCGAGGCGCTACGAGTTGAGGGAATCAACTCAGTTAGCAACCTGCTGGTAATCCTGGAGCCCCTAGCCGAGAGTGCCCTTGAGTCTGCTGGGGCAAGAGAAGTAGAGCCAACAAGCGCCGACGGTACTCAAATTACTGCATCAGGTTATGTAGACGATGAAGCGCAACGAGCAGCTGCTATTGCTGCTGTCGCTGGTATCGATGGGGTCTCAGGCAGCGTCATCGACGAGCTGGTTGTGCTTGACGCAGACGTGCTTGCCAGCCTCGACGGGGTCGGCGTCAGCGGAGTCTCTGTAACAGTTGTCGACGGAGTCGCCACCCTTACCGGTGAGGTGCCAGATGAGGCCACTCGAGCCGCAGCCATTGACGCTGCAATGGTTCCTGGCATCGTTGAGGTAATCGACCAGATGACTCTGCCAGCTGAGCCAGAACCAGAACCAGAGCCAGAACCCGAAGGCACTGACACCCGAGATGAGCTAAACGCATTGTTTGAAGCCAACCCGATTCAGTTCAACACTGGATCTGCTGAGATCAAGGCTGAGAGCTTCGCAATCTTGGACCAAGCAGTGGAATTGCTTGCAAACACCGACGCTGCACTCGAAGTGCAGGGCTACACCGACAAGACCGGAAACGCCGCTTCGAACCAGACTCTTAGTGAGCAGCGGGCCGAGGCAGTCCTGACCTACCTCGTGGCCAATGGGGCCAGCAGTGGTCAGCTGACCTCTAACGGTTATGGCCCAACTGAACAGTTCGGTGCCGGAGACTCACCTGAGGCGCTGGCCGCCAACAGGCGTGTCCGTTTCGAACTGGCATAGCAAGACTGGCATAGCAAGACTGGAACTAGCCCGACTGAGAGCTAGCTAATCGTTTCCCCATGGGTAGTGACTGTTAACGCAGTCACTACCCTTTTGTTTTGATGATGAGTTGTTTTCAATTATGAGCCCAAAGATCGCCGCCGTTGTTCTTGCCGCCGGGAAGGGCTCACGTTTCGCTGGGGATAGCCATAAGTTGTCTGCTCTAATTGGGGGCAGAACCGTTCTGGACCACGCCCTGGAGTCAGTTTGCGCTGCTGGCTTTGACAAGGTGCTGTTGGTACAAGGAGCCTTGGACCTCAGCGAATATTGCAAGAAACACGACGTTGAAATCGTAGAATCGCAAGACTGGGAGCTTGGCCAGGCCCATTCGCTTCAGGCCGCAATCAAAGTGGCGCGGTCCTACGGCTGTGTTGCTGTTGTAGTTGGTCTCGGAGATCAACCAGGAGTGCCAACTTCGGCCTGGCGATCGGTTGGCGCATCGGCTGGATCCATCGTGACAGCAACCTTTGACCAAAAGAGGAGGCCGCCTGTGAAACTTCATAAAGATGTATGGGACGAGCTTCCGACTGACGGCGACGAGGGGGCGAGGGCACTAATGCTGGGTAGGCCCGAGCTCGTTCAAGAGTTACCGTGCCCAGGAGAACCGTCCGATATTGACACCCTTGAGGATTTAGCGAAATGGAACTAACAAACGAATTCGTGATCGATCGCCCCGTCGCTGACACGTGGAAGATTCTGAATGATCTTGAGTTCATTGCCCCTTGTATGCCCGGCGCCCAGCTCACTGAGATTGAGGGTGAGGAATACCGGGGATTGGTGAAGATCAAAGTTGGTCCGATCTCTGCCAACTACAAAGGCAAAGCCCGCTTTGTCGAGCAAGATGAAGCCAACGGGCGAGCGGTTCTAAAGGCTGAAGGCCGAGACCCTCGTCAAGGAAATGCAAACGCTTTGGTAACTGCAACCATGCAAGCTTTGGACCCAAACACCACCAACGTGCAAGTTCATACTGAGCTGTCCTTAAGCGGCAAGATCGCAAGCTTTGGCCGAGGCGCAATTGAGGACGTATCCAAGAAGATTCTTGGACAGTTCACCGACAACCTGCGGGACAAGCTGGGCCCGGTCCAAGAAGTAGCTGAAACAGTCGAAGAGCCAGAGCCACTGCCGGAGGTGGTGGAGGACGTTAAGCCTGCAGCGAGCGACGCCCCGACAGTGCGAAAGATTGACAGCCCCGAGGCAAAGCCGCTCGACATTCTTCAGCTCGGGTCGGACTCGATCACGCCACTCCAAAAGGCGCTCCCGTTTGTGGGTGCCTTTATTGGTCTGATCTTGTTGCGGATTCTTTTTGGTCGCCGTGGATCAAGCTAGCGACCATGTCCATTAGCGACCATGTCCATTAGCGACCACGAGATGGTCACCCGTCTGCTTGGCCGGCGTCCGATGGGTCCATATGAGGTAGCGCTCAGGAGGGATGATGGCTCTCCAGTTGTCCTGCGCAATGGAGCTTGGCTTGATGACGGACGGCCGATGCCCACTCGTTATTGGCTCGCTGACAAACGGCTGGTCAAAGCAATTGGCAAGCTTGAATCAACAGGCGCTATCACCGAGGCTGAGAATGAGTTGGCAGCAGATGCAATCGCTGCCACCCATCTGGAAGCCCAAACCGAACGCGATCAACTGATTCCAACCAGCCATGAAGGCCCTGCCCCAAGCGGGGGAGTAGGGGGCACACGCAAAGGCATCAAGTGCTTGCACGCTCACTACGCCAACTACTTGATGGGTGCAGACGACGTCGTAGGCGAATGGGTCCAAGCCCGGCTTGAACTTGAAGGTTCACAGTTTGATCCCTCGATACCTGGCATAGCGAGCGAGCCGGCTTGATTGCGATAGTCGACATTGGGTCAACAAGTATCAGAATGTTGGCTGGAGGATCGTTTCATCAACGCATCACTCGACTTGGCGAAGGTTTAGCCCAAGGCGGCGAAATTGGTGCCGAGGCACTTAATCGAACCGATGCCGCCTTCGCCGAGTTCGCCGCAATTGCTGGCGAAACCCAGTGCTCTGAGATCATCAGTGTCGCGACCGCAGCGGCCAGAGCAGCTACCAACACCGAAGCCTTGTTCGACCTTGCCGAAGCGCATTTTGGGAAGCGGCCGAGGTTGTTGTCGGGAACCGAAGAAGGAGAACTGGCCTTTGCTGGCGCGATGTCTACCTCTGGGGTTGAAGGTTTGGCACTGGTTGTTGACATCGGCGGCGCATCAACAGAGTTCTCCGTCGGCTCATCCGCTAGCGGCCTACAAGCCGTTTATTCAGCCGATATGGGCGCTGGATCGGTAACTGACCAGTTTCTAAAATCGGATCCCCCTGACCCCTCGGAACTCTCCGCAGCGCTATCGGTGATTGAACTGCACATCGGTGATGTTCAGCGCGAAATACCAGGGCTGGCCGGTTACGTGTCGGCAACGGTTATCGGGATTGGCGGGACTGTCACAACAGTTGCCGCTGTCGAGATTGGTATGGATCCCTTTGACGCTGGGACCATCGAAGGGTTTCGGCTGTCAGCAGAGGCAGCCGAGGACGTCTTCCGCACGATCGCGACCGAGAGCGAAATTGATAGAGCGTTCAACCCCGGCTTGAATAAGGACCGAGCTCCGATGATCGTGGGTGGGTGTTGTGTGCTTGTGGAGATGATGCGTCAATTCAGACTGTCAGAAGTTGTTGTGTCGAACGGAGGGCTGATTGAAGGCATAGCCCACGCAATTCGAACTGGCACCTGGGATGGCTAGGGTCGGTGCAAACACAACACTTATAGGCGCCCGAATAGTGCTGCGGCCCTTGGCTGCAAGTGACTTTGAACAATGGCGACGCGTCAGACGGCAGAACCATGAACGACTCACCATGTGGGAACCACAGAGATCGGCGACTGGTCCTGACGTTGTTGAAGACAGATCTGCCTTCGCAATGCGCTGCCACGCCCGCGAGCGTGAGTGGCAGGTGGGTGCAGGTTATGGCTTTGGCGTGTTTCTCGGCGGCATTCTGATCGGTGAGATCAACATAAACGCTGTTCAACGTGGCCCGTTCCAGAACGCATACGTTGGCTACTGGGTCGACGAAGCTCACGCTGGTCGCGGATACACACCAGAAGCAGTGGTTTTGGTTCTTCGGTTCATGTTTGAAGATCTTCGCCTCCACCGGGCCCAGATATCGATAGTTCCACGAAACCTCTCTTCACATCGTGTGGTAGAGAAGCTTGGAATTCGCGCCGAAGGGATCGCACAGCGATACCTGGAAATAAACGGGGTCTGGGAAGACCATGTTCGCTATGCAATCACCACTGAAGAGTGGGCGACGATGGGGCCGGTTCTGATGTCGCAGTGGCTAGGCGCCAACAGCTAGGACTTGATCTTCGCCTTGAGAGCAGCGAGGTTCTCGGCGAATGCAGGCTGTTGGGTGCTCCAAACCTGAGGGCCCAGTTCGGCGGCGACGGCCTCGTCTTGGGAGGCTATGTTGCGCATTTTTTTCATCGACTCCTTTGTCTTGATAACAAGATCCTTGGGAACCGCCGCAGTTCGGTTGGCCATCTCTTGTGCAGAGCTCAGAAGCTCAGAATCGGCCACACACTTGTATGACAATCCCGTTCGGACCGATTCCGGGCCGTCGAGCACCTGGCTGAACAAGATTGCCGCAGCCGCAGACTGAGGACCAGTGATGTTCTGATACATCCAGGTATGGCCTCCACCGGGATGAATGCCCAGTTGAAGGAATCGATCGTCGAACTTTGCGGACTCACCCGCAATTCGGACGTCACAGATCAATGCGAGGTTCATTCCTGCACCTACAGCAGCCCCGTTGACTGCGGCAATTGTTGGAAGCGGGGAACGACCGAAGCGCAGGAAGCCCTGATAAATGGCCATTAATCCCTCATCAGCGGAGTCGCCAAGGTGGGTAAGGTCTGCGCCCGCGCAGAATGCCCGGCCCGCACCGGTAACAACGATCGCTTTGATGTCGGGGTTGGCTTCGACTTCATCCAGAGCTGCCGATACCTCATCACACATCGCCAACGTCATTGCGTTGCGGCGATCAGGGTCGTTCAGGGTGATTGTTGCGACGGCTTCGTTGAGCTCAGTTAGTACTAAGGGCATTTGCTGAGCTTAGATGCGCAGCTAGCGAAGATCGATTCCATTCACGATGGCTCGGGGCAGCATGCTTGTGCCATTCAAGCCATCCAAAACGATCGACCCAATATGGCGCAGCAACGCATTGAGAGTGTCGCTGGCGCGCTCGTCATCTGGCATGTCCGGGTGGAAGGCCCAGTCATGCACGGCTTCTGCGATCTTTTCAGCATCTGAACTCCTAACCGCAATGTGGTTTGGGGTTTCGGTGAAGGCAAATCCGCGTTCGTTCAAGAAATGCTTAAACAGCGCGCAATGAGCTGGCTCATCAGCGCGTAGCTGGAGATTAATCCAGTCCTTGTTTGATTCAGATGAGTTCTCAGAGCTCATGTAGTCCAATCGGCATCGAAGATGGTCAGCTAAAGCATCTTTGGTTGCTCTAGCATGCGTGACGTATGGCGACCCCGCTCATTCTTGCATCTTCTTCGCCCAGAAGGCTTGATCTTCTGCGACTGATCGGGATCGAACCGACGGTAATTTCCGCAGACATAGATGAGACTGTTTTCAGTGATGAAGCACCCTCTGACCTGGTCTTACGGCTTAGCCAAGGCAAAGCAAATAAGGTTGCGGGTGGTCCGATTGTTAGGAGGGGTCAGTCTGAAGCCGTGATAATCGCCGCAGACACAATTGTGGTTGTCGGCAACGAGATCCTTAACAAGCCAGTCGACCCCGATGACGCCCAAATAATGTTGGGAAAACTCAGTGGAAACACCCACCAAGTTCTTACTGGTTTGTCGGTTCTAGCAGTCACCGGTGGACAGATCACAAAGTCTGAGGCCGAGGTTGTGGAATCCAAGGTCACGATGCGCCGCCTATCTGATGATGACATTGCCAAATACATCGACTCGGGCGAGCCGTTCGGTAAAGCTGGGGCCTATGCGATTCAGGGCTATGGCGCGGTTTTTGTCACTTCGATTGAGGGAAGCTTCCACAACGTGATGGGCTTGCCCCTTCACATGGTTGAGACAATGTTGGGCCGAATTGGGCGACCTTTGCTTAGCTGGGTGCAAGACCAATGAAGATCGGGTGGCGTTCTCAACATGAATCAACCGAGGCGCTACTAAAACACGGCCTCTTCTTTGCCCTTGGAGGAATAGCCCTCTACCTGTTTGCGCCCCAACTAAGTGATGTTATTCAACAGGTCCCCAATCTCAGAACCATCAGGCCCCGCTGGTTCCTGATCATGTTGGTTACCGAAACCATCAGTTTCATGTTTGTGTGGGTCCTGATTAGGACCGCACTACCCGGAGTTTCGTGGTTTGTGGCTGCATGCGCCCAGCTTGTTTCAAACGCAGTCAGCCGGGTAGTGCCGGGCGGAGCGGCCGTAGGTGGAGCCACGCTTTACCGGGTACTGGCGGTTTCTGGCGTACGTCCCGGAGAGGCCGCTGCGGGTCTGGCGGCCACGTCAGCAATCTCGACTGCTGCATTGTTCTCGATCCCGGCAGCCGCTTTAGTCCTAGCGTTTCTTGGGGCGCCGATACCTGAGCTGTTGTGGCCAGCGGCGGTTGCCGGTGGCGTCTTATTCGGATTGCTTGTTGGTATTGGGGTTCTGGCGATCAAGCGAGACAGCCCGCTTCGGAGCGTCGGCCGCTTGGTCAATTGGATTCTCACGAAGGCCACATCCCGTTCGGACAATCCGAGGGGCTTTGATCCTGAACGACTCCTTGCCGAGCGAGACACCATGGTGTCGAGCCTTGGTTCATCTTGGTCCAGGGCAGTCTTTGCCGCTGCCGCCAATTGGGCGTTTGATTACCTGACTCTTGTGGCCGCTTTGTATGCGGTTGGAGCTGACCCCCGGCTGAGCCTTGTGTTGTTGGCTTATGCGGGTGCGGCGGTTCTGACGATGATTCCCATAACTCCCGGCGGTCTCGGTTTTGTTGAAGGCGGGCTGACCTGGCTGCTAGTGGTCAGTGGGATCAGCTTCCAGAACGCCTTGCTGGCAACGTTGGCATATCGAATAGTGTCGCTTTGGCTGCCGATCCTGGCCGGACCAGTTGCTTGGGTAGCCTTCCGCTATCGCTACCCGGGAGCTTCAGGTATTGACGGTTTCGCCGGCGGAAACGCTTCAGGTATTGACGGTTTCGGCGGCGGAAACACCGGCGGAAGCGCCGGCGGAAACACAGACGGAAACGACAAGAGGTTCACAGCACATGGCTAAGGTCACCCAAATCTGGCGATTCCCAATCAAATCAGTTCGTGGGGAGTCCTTAACTAGTGCACCGGTTGGCCAGAACGGCTTGGCGTTCGACCGTGGCTGGTCGATTCTTGACCTTGCATCAGGCAACAACCTGACCGCTCGTCGCACCCCGGAACTGCTCATGGCTTCGGCCCGCGTGGTTGATGATGATGTGGTCATAACCCTGCCTGATGGCACCGAGACCAGCGGCGCTGACCCAAGCACCGACTCTGTGTTGTCGGCCTGGTTAGGAATCGATGTTTCGCTGGTTCGCGCCACCGCAGATGCCGGCGGTACCTATGAGAATCCAATGGACTTTGAGAACGATTCTGATTGGGTTAGCTGGACCGGACCAGGCGGGGCATTTCACGACAGCACCAGAACTCGTATCTCGATTGTTTCGGTTGCAACCTTGGGGGACTGGGACCTTGGTCGGTTCAGGACCAATCTCATCATCGATGGGGTCGGGGCTCGCGCCGAGGACGCCTGGGTGGATAGCAGCATCACGGTCGGTTCGGCCGAGCTAAACGTCACTAAGCAAATCGACCGCTGCGTGATGGTAACCAGGCCTCAACCAGGGATAGGGCGGGATCTAGACGTACTCCGCAAGATCAACTCCGACCACAATCGCTTCCTCGGCATCGGCACGCTGGTAAAGGCCGAAGGCACAATCAACGTCGGCGACACCCTCATGGGGTCAAGTCTCAAAAGTAGCTAGGTGGTCTGATCTGTGGATAACTCAGTCTGGGAGATCGTCGTCTTCGTCTCGTTTGCGCATGTGGCGTTGGCCCTCGTCGCATTCGACCAGTAACGGACAAAAGCGGCAAGACCGTCCTGGAGTCTTCACCGGTTCTCTAACCGCTTCGTTGAGTTCGACCACCTTTGCTACTGCTTCAACTACTCGCCGTGCAGTCGACCACATGAGGTCTTCTGTTACGTGTTCTGAACTTGGGGTCCCTGACTCGGTGTAGTAGTTCACAAGCAACCGAGGCGGTACACCGCACCGCAGTGTTTCAAGCAGACCGTAAAACCTGAGGTCTTCGATGTGGCCGCTGTAAGGGGCGCCAGTCTTGAGATCGATTAGGACCTTTCCGGCCTGATTGCCGCGCGCGTATCCCAAACTGAGGTCCACCTTGCCGGCCAGGATGACCCGACCGTGGCGAAACTCAGCCCGGACTCGGCTCTCGGTAACCGGGCGCCACTTGCGTTCCAGCGGCGGGAAGCTCTCCATAAACACAGCCACGTTGTCATTGGCCCTGGCCACCAAGTCGGCCCTCTCGCCCTCGCTTAGACCGCCAATGAACAACCCCAAGCCCCGATCCTCTGATTCGTAGCGAGCGAGAGCCTCTTGCACAAGGTCTAGCGGAGTCGGGTTACCACGGAAGCCGATCAGTAGTTCGATGGCCTTGTGAGCCACCGTCCCGCGGGCGGCCGGGATCGACCATTCGAAGTCGATCTTCTTGTCTGCAACAAAGCAGGCCTCGCAACCATGAACCATGGCTAGGTCGCGTTTGGAGACAAACACTTCAGCCCGGTCTGTGTCGTCGTCGTTTTCTATCTGGGCAACGACGGGGGCCAAAGTCTCCTCAATCTCGTGCCGCAGGTGATCTCGTAGGTCATCGCGAAAGGTCGGCCGGTCCGTGGTGCCGAGCTCGTCCATTACCTGCTGTTGAGCAGGGTTAAGAGGTGGTTGAGTGGCTAGCGACATGGGATCAATACTGACACGAAATCAATACTGTCATAGGCCTTAGTCATAGTGGGTTGTGTGGAGTTGGTAGAGATGAAGAAACCGGGAAAACGTACAAATTCGAACAGGGCAAGCGGCGGGCTTTCCTCGGTTGCATTCGCAACAGTGGCTCGAGAGCTTTCGCTGCAAGCTCGACAAATGGGACACGATGCCCCTAGTTTCCGCAGTCCGCCTCGCATCGCCGGTGTTCGGCGCTCAATTAGTCGGCGCGAAGATGGCTCAGCGACTGTTGCCGTTGCTACCCGAAACCGTTCAGTAGTGGCAGTGATCGCAGACATGATCGAGGGTGTACTTGCCGCAACCGAGGTGCCAGCGAAAGAGCAAGGAGCGTTCAGGGATGCGCTTTGGTGCTCAGTTGACGCTCAGGTGGCGGAACTGTTGGCCCCGACTAAGCCTCCACTGGCTCAGGCAAGCTGAGGCTTAAGGCGAATCGGCTGGGATTTCAGCAACGATTGGCCCGGCGATAGGTCCAAGAGAGCTTCCGGTTTTGATCCTCACTGAAATTACATCACCTTCAGAAAGTCCCCCCACAAGCTCGGAAGGAACCTTAAGCTCTACGCCCGCTTCGCTAAGGCCTGATGGAATCAGAACACATCCGGTAGGCAGCGTGTTGAACTGGCCTTCTGGTGGCAAGATCTCGGCAAGACACGCTCCCTCGGTGTCGGTCCAGATGATCATGTGAGTTGCGCCAAAGCCCAGCGTGTCGCCTGAAATCGTGGTTGTACGGTCAGGCTCGTTCCGGGGGATTGAAAGGTATAGCTGAACTTCAGACTCGATACCTCCATCGAATCGGAGCGCCAACGCTTCACCATCGACCGCAACACCAAACTGGGCGACCACGTCGTTGGTGTCGGCAAAGTCAAACAGGGTCGCCTCCGCCCAGTCGCTTGGATTCCCGTCAATATTGATTGCCACCGCACCGCTGGCGACGTTGATTGGCACAACAAGCTGGGGCGCAACGATCGGTGTATCGATACTCTCACTGACCTCGGCGCCAACCGCCTCATAGGCAGATCTGAGCCACTGGCGGAAACCTCGGTCAAAGACGTCGTCTTGGCCCGAGTCGTGATCTTGCCCGAAATAGAAACCGAACTCACTGACCTCGGCGTTACGAATTAGTCGCTCTGCATCTTGCACAACACTGTCCTGCAGATCGCCTTCTGAAACCAGTTCATCAAGTGCAGTTCGGGCCTCAGTAATCAGAGCCGCTGCAGCGTCCTCTTCTGGTTCACCCTGCCAGCTTGAGACGTCGGAGCTGAAGACCGCATCGATTTCGGGCACCGGAACGATGGTGCTTGCGTGCTGAGTTATGTAGCGCGACGGGGTTGTCATTGCGAAGTCTTCGCTAGTGGTTAGCGCGTTCACCAATGTGCGAAGGAAGGTGCTGCCATCGTTCTCATAGCTAGCAAAGGTGTTAGCTGCGTCGATCACAACAGTCACAAGCGGGGCCTCATCGGTTCCCTGCTGATCAGCAATAGCTCCCAACCGTCCCAGGAAATCCTCGGTTGCCTCGGCTGCGCTCAGTTCTGAATAGTCTTCAGCGATCAGGCGAGCCAGGGTGGGGTCCGAGGCGACGATTTTGAGAGCGCCGTCGGCGACCGATGCCGGAGCGGTTGTGGGGGCTTGGCCGTTCGAATTCATCGAGAGAATCCATTGCGCACCGCCGTCGGCCATCGCCTCTAAATCAGACTCGTCAGCCACATCACCGGTGATGGTGATGCCCTTGGGAGCCTTGTCAACAAAGTCCGCCGCTACGCCAAGAGCGACAGTAACGTCGGTGGCCGCACGGACGGGGTCAGCGTTTGGGAGAGCCCCAGTTGAGGTGATTACTTCCAACCTGTCGGTCTCATACAGATCTGTGTAGGACCCACTTATGCGGTCGATCTGATTGTCGATGGCCTGAAGCACCTGGCGGGCATCTTCCAGAGTGAAGGAGCCGGATCGGTCCTTTAGGCTCGAAAGGTTTTCGTTGGCAATCACCAACTCTGGGTCGAGCTGTGCGAGGTGGAAGTACACGGTGATGTCACCGAGATCTGCGTCAGTCAGAGTTGAGCCAGCATCGCGACGTTCCCGAAGTTCATCCCAACGTTCATAGGTCTCAAAGGCTTCAGCGGGACCTTCAAAGAAGTTGTTGAGAATGAACTGTCGCTCATCTGGGGTCAGATCGCTGGGCAGCTTGTTGGTTACCAAGTAATGACGGTCAACGGTCCGCTGAAGTCCTCGTCGGTTTACAAGCGACTCAAGTTGCAGGATCGTCGGCGCACTAATGGCAATGGAGGCGCTGGCTGTTGGAAACTCTTCCAGGAGTTGAGGTACGTCGAGGTAGTTGCGAGCAGCAGACAGCCGTGACCGTGATAGTTCGAGCGCTCCATCAATTGGTGGGAGGTAAGGCTCGTGGTAGCTAAACACCAGGGCAACTTCAACTCGTGCGTCGCTTGTGATTGAGTTGACGCTGGTTTCGGTCTCAGAATCGGAATCGGCTGCTGGGTCCGGTGACGTCGTTACTTCGGGTTCAGCAGATACCGCCGTTGTGGCTTGGGTTGCTTCGGCCTGGTCGGGATCATCTGAGCTAGTGCACGCTGCAACAACGAGACTCAGGGCGATTAGGAGTGCCAACTGGGTTTTTAAGCGCGGAAGCATTAGGCGACACGATATCGAGAGGCAATGCGACCTTGAGCTACGTTGCATGTATGGATACCCATTACGTCACCTGTCCACTATGCGAAGCCACTTGTGGCCTAGAAGTGACCACTAAGGGTGAGGAAGTGGTTCGGATACGTGGCGATCAGAAGGATGTCTTTTCTCAAGGCTTTATCTGCCCAAAGGGCTCGACCCTGAAACAGCTCTACCAGGATCCAGACCGATTGACGGCTCCGATGATCAAGCGCGACGGCCGATTTGAGCCCGCCACGTGGGACGAAGCTTTCGCCGAAATAGCCGACCGGCTACCGGCCATAAGCGCTAGAGATGGCAAGAACTCGGTGGGGATGTTCCTGGGTAACCCCAACGTGCACACCTTGGCTGGTCAGCTCTATTTGCGGCCAGTTATCCAAGCTGTGGGTTCTGAGAACATATTTAGTGCTTCAACGGTGGATCAAATGCCAAAGCACGTAACGTCGGGCCTGATGTGGGGAAGCCCCAACGCCTTCCCGCTGCCTGACATCGACCGCACCGACTACATGCTGATTCTGGGCGGCAACCCATATGTATCTAACGGGTCGCTGGTGACCGCTCCTGACTTTCCGGGACGGCTCGACCAGTTGATGGAGCGAGGTGGTTCTCTGGTTGTGGTCGATCCCAGGCGTTCCAAGACTGCAGCCAAGGCCACCGAACATGTATCAATAAAGCCTGGGGGTGACATTTACCTGCTGCTCGCGATGATCAACGAGATCTTCGCCCAAGGTCTTGTGAATATTGGTCGTCTCGAGCCACACACGGCTGGCCTTGAGTGGGTCGCTGAAGCTGTGGCTGGGTTTGGGCCCGAAGCGGTCCAAGCACAAACTGGAATCGACGCCGAAGTCATTCGCCGCCTGGCTACCGAGTTCGCTGCCGCCGACAGCGCGGTTGCCTACGGGCGTATGGGTGCCCACACCGTCGAGTTCGGAACGCTCACCTCTTGGGCCACTGACGTGCTCAACGTGATCACTGGCAATCTGGATCGACCTGGTGGGGCGATGTTTGCTGCGCCTGCCTGGATCAGAACGCCCGACCGCAAGCCAGGCGGTCGGGGCTACAAACTTGGTCGGTGGAAGAGCCGCGTAAAGGGGTTGCCTGAAGTAAACGGCGAGTTCCCGTCGATCACTTTGGCCGACGAAATTGAGACTGAGGGCGAGGGGCAAATCAAGGCGATGGTCGTGATCGCTGGAAACCCGATCAGGTCATACCCCAATAGCGACCGGTTAGACGCCGCTTTTGAGTCATTGGAGTTCATGGTTTCAGTGGACCCATACATCACCGAGACCTCCCGTCACGCTGACGTAATCCTTCCACCTAGGGCTGCGTTGCAGCGCAGTCACTTTGACCTGGCGTTCATGTCGAACGCGATACGGGTGGTAGCCAACTATTCCGAGCCCGTCTTCGAAACCGATCACCCCGAGGACTGTGATACCCATGCTCGGCTGGCCCTGGCAATTGCCGGCTACGGGCCCGAAACCTTACCGAGCGTCATCCACGATCAACTACTTGGTGCCGCCGTTGACAGAGAGATTGCAAGCGCAGATAGCCCGATATTTGGCCGGGATCGTGAGGAGATTCTGGAGGCATTGACTGAGCCGCATCCAGCGGAACGTTTGCTGGACCTCAAGCTGCGCACGGGCCGGTTCGGCGAAGGGTTTGGCGCTGATGTCGACGGTCTTAGCATTGCGAAGCTCAGAGCTAATCCTCACGGTCTCGACTTTGGTCCGATGACAGAGCGATTGCCGGGAATGATCAAAACTGCATCGGGACTGGTTGAGCTGGCCCCCGAGCCCGTGGTCACAGATTTCGCACGGTTGCGTTCGGCATTTGAAAGCCAGACTGATCCAGAGGGCTTAGTTCTGGTTGGTCGTCGGCATCTTCGGTCCAATAACTCCTGGATGCACAACGTGAAGGTCTTGGTCAAGGGCGCAGAACGTTGCACCCTGCAAGTGAACCCTTCCGATGCTGATCGACTAGGACTGATCCACGGGGGAGCGGCCACGATTTCATCCAAAGTTGGGTCGCTGAAGGCCCCTGTCGAAGTCACCTCCGATGTTATGGAAGGTGTAGTCAGCTTGCCGCACGGGTGGGGTCACAACGCGCCCGGCGCTCGACTGTCAGTTGCGGCCGAACACGCAGGTGTCAACTCAAATGCTCTCACCGATGATTCGGTCTGGTGTCACATCTCGGGTAACGCCGTGCTTAATGCGATCCCAGTCGAGGTAGTTAGCGCCTAACTTTGTCGGGTGAACCTATAGGACCCCTGCCTGCAGGCATAAAGAAGCTGTTGTGGGCCCGCCTCCTTATTACCGGTCCCATCTCGGGGATCACCACAATCGTCGGCTGGCAGGTCTGGGACATCCTGACCCGTGGCTTGCCCGAAGGCCAAGATGCAGGTCGGGGACCACTATTAGCGCTGGGCCTAGTCGGGCTAGCCGAGTTTGTTCCGACGGCGGTGGCTTCGCCGTTCACTGGCACCCTTGCTGATCGATTCGATCGCCGGCGGGTAGTGCTGATCGGTCTGGTCATGGAGGCGAGCGCTGCCATTATGTTCGGGATATACGCAGCCACCGACCCAACCAAAGTGTGGCCGCTCTATGTAATCGTTTTCTGGTTTGGGGTAACACAGGCGGTGGTGAGCCCTGCTTTGCGGGCCCTGCCGGTGGATATGTCGCCTCCACATCAGTTGCAACGAGTCATCGCCCTAAACACCGCTGCTCGTCAGGGAGCGGGAATCGCCGGGCCGGTTCTAGCGGGATTCGCATACGGCCTGAGCGCGACGCTTCCTTATGTTGTTGCTGCGGTGATGCTGATCGCCGCAGCCTTCAGCGTCAGTCGATTGCCCGAGACGTCCATTAAGAGGCTCAGCTCAGCGCCGGGGGCCAAGGCAGTATTGGCCGATGCGCGGGATGGGCTTAGGTTCATTCGGCATCAACCAGTCCTACTTGGTGCGATCGGGTTGGATCTGTTTGCGGTCTTGTTTGGAGGGGTCGTCGCTCTGCTTCCCGCAATCGCGGACACTCGGCTCGGTGTCGACGCGTTTGGGTTGGGGTGGTTGCGGGCATCGATTGGCATCGGCGCAGCTCTCACAACACTGTTTCTTGCGTGGCGTCCGCTGCAACGCCACGTGGGCCGAGTGTTGTTGGTAACCGTCGGAATTTTCGGTGTGGCAACTTTGGTGATTGGTCTAACCGAGAGCTTTGCCGTTGTGTTCATTGCATTGTTTGTGGCAGCTGGGTCAGACGCAATCAGCGTTTTCATTCGCTCCAATATCGTTCCGCTGGCGACTCCAGAAGACATGAGGGCCAGAGTTCTAGCAACCGAGAGTGTGTTCATTGGGGCATCAAATGAGTTGGGTGCATTCGAGAGCGGTCTGACCGCCAGTGCCTTTGGTCTGGTGGGCGCAATATTCTTTGGAGGCTTCGGGACAATCGCGATCGTTGTTGGGTGGTGGATCTTCTTCCCCACGCTTCGAAACGTCGATCGATTTTCTGACGTAGTCCCAAAGGCCTAGATCCCTCTCACCGGTATGTAAATCGGCAGGCAAAATGTAGGAAAATGCCCGTTAAGCCAGGGGCCAGAACGCCGATGATAGTTAGGTGGACGCTAAAGAAATCATGACGAATGCAGCTGTGACTGCAAACAGGGACTCGGTGTTGAGTTCCCTGGAGTCGCTTCTTTCCACGATGGAGCTCGAAAGCAGCGAGCTCGAACAGAAGCAGGCGCTGGAATCTGGCTACGAAAAGCAGATTGCAGGCATGGAACGTCAGCGCCAGGTTGTGGCCGCGCTGATGGCCGATCATGTGAAGAACGACGAAGAACTGGTTTCAAAGTTCCTCACCGACGCTTTCTGGGAGATGTTGGTTGAAAGCACCGAGCGCTGGGAAGTTCGCAACGATCGAACTCTTGGCCTGTTCCGGTCCGCCAGCAGCATGATTATGAAGAACGATTGGGACCCTAAGGGTCCGTCCACAACCGATTGGGTAGAGAGCTTCCAGCGCAGTATCGCTCGGAAGCGCAAAGAGGTTTTGGCCGAGTCTACGAACAACAACCGGTTGGTAAAGCTAAGCCACCTGACCACTCTTCAGATTGACGAAAAGGTCTTCCGGGATCCTGCCTACCGGGCGGCACCCAAGGAATACTGGCGCCAGTATGCGGCGTTCAAGCTGATCGGTTCGGTACTTGCGTCCCGCAAATCATCGATGGACTTGGCTGCGGAGATGAAGCCAGCATTCGACGTGCTTCGGCTAGCTCTCGGTTAACCCGGCGATTAGTCGTTCGTAAAGTTCGCTGATGTAAGGGGCGGTGGCGAACTCATAGCTGTGCAGCCAAAGTGCACCCGACAATAGGCGCATCAATTGGAAGCGTTTGATATCGGCCTCAAGCCCGGCGTCTTGTTTCAGGACAGCGCCCGCTTCGGCGTAGCCCGCCAGAACCAGGTCCAATTTGTCCTGGTTCCAGAGAGTTGCGGTGGCCAGGTCATAAGCGGGATCACCGATGCCGCAGTCTCCGAAGTCAATCAGACCCGAAACCCTGTGCTGTTCATAAAAGACGTGGTCAGGAGTTAGGTCGCCGTGGATGACGCAGGTCGCCCGATCGCTTACGGTCTCGCTGACAGTCTGAGTGAGAAAGGCTGTGGCGATCTTGGAATCCACAAGCCCGCTATCGCGGGCTTCGGTGGCCAGCTGTGTTGCCCACCTGTTTGAAGTTGTTGGGTCCGAAGGGTGAGGCGTAAAGCCCTCACTCGGTGTCAAGTGGATCTTGGCCAGATTTCGGCCAAGATCAACCCAAGCCTCAGCCGGTGTCGAAGGCGACATACGCTCTCCGTCAATATAGGAAGTGGCGAGGACCCAAGGATCAGTCCCGGTGTCAAACCAGTGTCGGGCGACGGGGGCAAGGTCTGCAAAATGAACCAGGGCGTGCTTCTCTCGGAGTATCCGGGTTGGATCTTTGTCGACCTTGATGACTAGGCGAACTGGCGCAGTCGCAAATACAACGGCGCGGCCCGGGAGATCAACCGGTACGCCAAACAACTCTACGTCGCTATCCATCTCGGTTGTAGCGGCAATGATCGCGTGCTGGACGAGATCCGACGTTGTGGTCACTCGCCTAGGGCGTTGAGGTAGTTGTAGATAGTTATTCTGCTGACGCCCATCGCCTCGGCGACGTCGTCGATGGAACCCCGCAAGAGGAAAGCTCCACGGTCCGACAGCTCTCTTACCGCTCCTTGCTTGGTGGCCCGGTCCCAGTCTTGTACCGGGCCGTGGTCGGCCTCCAGTTCGCGAAGCATCTCAGGTAGAGCATCGTGTAGATCTCGAGCCTTGAGGTCTGTGGCCTCAGGTGCCAGCTGCATTCGCACGCTTGTGGCGCCGGCCAAAATTGCTGCCCTGAACGCTTCGGCCATCGCCTGGGTCAAGTCCTCAATTGGGCCTTCGGCCGTGCTGGCAAATGGCCCCATTTCCACCTCGATATCTCGAGCGGCAAAGGCGGCAAGGGCGGCGTTGACGTGGGCGCCCGGATCACCTTCGGTAAACGGTTCGATCAGGAACTCAACTGCCAAGTGGTTACTCACGTTGTCAGTCTGGGTTGGAACTGACAGGTTCGCAAGATTTTACATTTTGTAAAGGCCGTGTAGTAGCCTGGACCGATGTCTGAACTCGACCTGAGGATCAATATCGAACGCCTCAGCACTCGCCTTGCTGATTTGTCTGCAATAGGGGCTATCGAAGGTACAGAGGGAAGCGCCCGTCTTGCGTTGACCGACGAAGACAAGGCCGGGCGAGATCTTGTGGTCACCTGGATGAAAGACCTTGCAATGACCGTCACAGTGGACGGGATAGGCAACGTGGTTGGCACCATGGCCGGTCAGAGCGAAGGTCCGCCGGTGATGTGTGGGTCTCACATTGACACCGTCGGTACCGGTGGACGCTATGACGGAAATCTCGGTGTGTTGGCCGGACTTGAAGTTGTTGAGACTTTGACCGCAGCCGGCATCACTCCCTATCGCCCGATCGCCGTGGCGTTCTTCACCGACGAAGAAGGGGCTCGCTTTGCTCCTGACATGTTGGGCAGTCTTGTTTACGTCGGTGGAATGGCATTGGAAGAAGCGCTAGATATTGAAGGGATTGACGGGGCAATAGTCGGACCCGAGCTAGAGCGCATCGGCTACAACGGATCGTCCCCCTTGCCGGGAGCAGTGCCTCATTCGTTTGTTGAGCTCCACATAGAACAAGGACCTGTTCTAGAAGTCGAAGGAATTACGGTTGGCGCTGTAGAAAGCGTGCAGGGCATTAGCTGGACCGAAGTAACCGTTACCGGGCAATCAAATCACGCGGGCACAACCCCAATCAGTTTGCGCAAAGACCCCGGGTTTGTGGCTGGTTCATGCGTGCAATTTGCACGAGAGCTGGCCTTGGAACTTGGTCACCCTCAAGTCTCGACGGTCGGCCGAATTGAGTTTCACCCGAACCTGGTGAACGTGGTCCCGGCATCGGCAGTCTTCACAGTTGATATACGAAACACCGACGAGACCGTCTTGCGCCAAGCTGAAGCTCGGTTCGCTGAGTTTTTGGCAGCAACCGCAGAAGCGGAGGGTTGCACCGTGGAAACCAGAACTCTCGCCCGGTTTGAGCCCGTACCGTTTGATCCAGCGGTGGTCGATCTAGTCGAATCAACCTCGCAGCGTTTGGGGTATTCGGTTAAGAGAATGCCCTCCGGCGCCGGTCATGACGCACAGATGATGGCCCGTGTTTGCCCAACCGCAATGGTCTTCACGCCTTCAGTAAACGGAATTAGTCACAATCCGGCAGAGTACACATCGCCCGCCGATCTTGAGGCCGGGGCGAACGTAATGCTTCAAGTGATGCTAAGCCTGGCCTCGGAGGACTACCAATGACCCAGAACGCCATGAAGGATCACCCGGGCCACTCGCCCCACGGTGAGACCGCACCTTTGACTCCGATGCCGCTTGAGATGTTGGCCAATCGGATCGTGCACGAGTGGGGCGATCGTAAGAAGATATTCGACCTACCTACTGCTCGTTTCTGGAAACCAGATCCTGATGTCGACTTAGGTTTTGACTTCCTCGGCCGGCGTTGTGCAACTCCAATTGGGCCGGCCGCTGGTCCTCATTCTCAGCTAGCGCAGAACATTGTGTTGTCCTGGCTTGGTGGTTCTCGGCTGTTTGAGTTGAAGACAGTTCAGATTCTCGACGAGCTTGAGATTCCAAGACCCTGTATCGATATGCAGACCATTGGCTACAACGTCGAGTGGAGCCAAGAACTCAAGACCACCCAAAGCCTCACCGAGTATGTGAAGGCATCGATGCTTCTTGACATCATGCGGCAGTGGCAGCCCATTGCGGACTTTGTTGGCGCTGACCCCGGACCGCATGTGTTTGACATGTCAGTTGGTTATGACCTCGAAGGCATCTCCAGCCCGAACGTGGCTGCGTTCATTAACGGCATGGGTGATGCAACCCCAGAGGTTGAAGAGCTTCGGGGTCACCTCGGCGCCTTTAGCGAATTTGCCGACATGGACTTCACTACCCAGCTGTCAGACACATTGACGCTTTCAACTTTCCACGGCTGCCCGCCTGATGAGATTGAGTCCATCACCAAGCACCTGATTGACAACCACGACCTTGACGTGATCGTTAAGTTGAACCCGACCTTGCTTGGTTATGAAACTGTGGCAGCAATCGTGAACGATGATCTCGGCTACCACGACGTCTCAGTTAAAGAAGAGGCCTTTGAAGAGGACCTCCAGTTTGAACGTGGTGTTGAGCTAATTGGCGAGCTTAATGAGTACGCCAAAGAGCGAGGGCATAAGTTCGGTATCAAGCTGACCAACACTCTGGTAGTCGACAACCAGAAAGCTTGGATGCCAGAAGAGACCATGTATCTGTCCGGTCCGCCGTTACACGTGCTGGCGTCGCGGCTGCTTAACAAGTTGGCAGGGGCGCTGCCCGATCAGCTTGATGTGCCAGGTCATGATGGAGACATCATGGTGAGTTTCTCCGCTGGTGTCACCAAGGAGAACTTGGCCGACACTTTGGCTATGGGTGTTAACCCCGCCACGGTTTGTTCAGACCTTCTGAAACCCGGAGGATATGGCCGGTTGGCTCCAATGCTGAAGGCCTTGACCACTGAAGTTAAAGAGTCTGGATCAACCGATCTTGTGTCTTGGCGAGAGCATCGTCAGACAAAGGCCGAACAGAATTTCTATCCGAATCCGTGTGCAGAACATGTTGGCGCGATGACTACCGTCGATGGCAAGGCGCCATATCACTATGACGCCAACACCAAGCTCCCGCGAGAGGTCGAGCACGACCTCGAGATGTTTGGGTGCGTTGCATGCAACTTCTGTATAACTGTTTGCCCGAACGACGCCTTCTTCTCTGTGGCCACGCCTGATTCCCTTAAGGAGTCGCTTGAAGACCGGGCCGGTCGACAGCAGTACTTCGTTTTGAGTGAGCTTTGTAACGAGTGCGGCAACTGCATGACGTTCTGCCCCGAAAACGGCGACCCGGCGGTAGTTAAGCCTCGGCTATACACCGATAAGGCGCTGTTTGATGCGAGGGGAGGTCAGGGTGTTCTTCTCACCGCGGATGGCCCAGTCGCTCGAGATATCGACGATGAGGCGGCGGCCTTGATTGACTCAATGCTTAAGGGAACCAAGGGTCTGCCGTTGGGGGAGCTATGACCAGATCTGTTCGAGTAGGAGCGGCGCAGCTAGGTCCGATTTCGAAGGACGAAACGCGCACCCAAGTAGTTGACCGCCTACTTCGGTTGTTGGCCGAAGCAGCCAGCAAAGGCGTTGAGCTAGTGGTTTACCCCGAACTTGCTCTCACCACTTTCTTCCCACGTTGGTACACCGAAGACATCTCTGGGCACGATCACTACTACGAGACCGAGATGCCGGGGCCACAGACCCAGCCGTTGTTCGACGAAGCAAAACGTCTCGGCGTTGGCTTCGCTCTGGGATATGCCGAGCTCACATCCGAAGGCGAGCGCTTCAACACCACAATTCTTGTTGAGCGAGACGGAACAATCGTTGGCCACTACCGCAAGGTCCACATTCCAGGTCACGCCGATGACGAACCGTGGCGCCCGTTTCAACACCTAGAGCGTCGCTACTTCCAAGAGTCCAACGAGGGCTTCTCAACCTGGAACGCCTTTGGTGGTGTGATGGGAATGGCCACATGCAACGACCGCCGCTGGCCCGAGACTTACCGAGAGATGGGCCTTCAAGGCGTCGAGATGATCATGATTGGCTACAACACCCCGATCCACTACGCACCTGACCCAGGGCAAAACGCGCTTCAAGGATTCCATAACCACCTATGCATGCAGGCTGGCGCTTACCAAAACGGCACTTGGGTTATCGGAGTTGCCAAGGGCGGCACCGAAGAAGGCGTCGAATCGCTGGCCCAATCGGCCATCATCGCGCCATCAGGCCAGATCGTTGCTCAGGCGGTAACCACCGCCGATGAGCTCATAGTCGCCGATGCCAATCTGGATTGGTGCAGCCACTACAAAGACACACTCTTTAACTTCGAGACCTATCGACGGCCTGAGGTTTACCAACGGATCACCAATCAAAAGGGAGTCATTCTTAATGACTGAGTTCACCCTCAACGGACAGACCACCTCTGCAGCTGACGGACACGAGCACCTTCTCGCGGCGCTTCGAGACGAGCTGGGCGTGATGTCGCCCAAGGACGGTTGCTCGCCAACCGGTCAATGCGGTTGCTGCACGGTTCTGGTTGACGGCAAGGCACGCGTTTCGTGTCAGATGCCAATGGAGAAGGTTGAAGGCGCCGAGATCCTGACCCTTGAAGGATTTGACCCCGCCGAACGTGAGCGAATGGCCGACACCTTCGCTGCTCACGGCGCGTTGCAATGCGGGTTCTGCACACCGGGAATCTTGGTTCGAACCAAGGCCATGGTTGACAAGAAGGGCGCCGACCTAACTCGTAGCAGCGCTGCTGCGTTACTTGGTGCCCACCTTTGCCGCTGCACCGGCTACACAAAGATCCTTGACGCAGTCGAGGCACTAGCTGCTGGTGAAACCCCTGTGGCTATTGCGCCCAAGGGTGTAGGCAGTCGAGGCATCAAGTACGAGGCTGCAGAACTTTCGCTAGGTGACCGCCCCTTCATCGATGACATGGTTCCAGAAGGCTTGCTCCACGCGGCCGTGCACCTAACAGCCCACGCCCGGGCCGACATCACTGCGATCGACACCTCAGCCGCCGAGGCAGTTGAGGGCGTGGTGGCAGTGTTTACTGGAGCCGACGTTCCAGGCGAACTCCGATCCGGCCTGATCCACAAAGACTGGCCGCTGTTCATTCCAGTTGGCGGCCGCACCTCATACATGGGCGACGTGTTAGCCCTTGTCGTGGCCAAAGATCGGCCAACCGCCCGAGCGGCAGCCGAACTCGTGGAGGTCAGCTACAACATTCACCCGCCAATGGTTAACCCGGCTGAAGTGATTGCCTCTGAAGAAAACGCAGTTTGGGAGTTGGACGGCAACATCTTGTCAACCTCTACCTACGCCCGGGGTGACGTAGAAGCTGGACTTGCGAGCGCGGCCCACACCGTCAGCGAGACTTTCCAGACTCAGCGCATCGACCACGCTTTTGTTGAGCCCGAAAGCACCTTGGCTTTGCCGGTGCCCGCTGGCCAACCGTTGCCGCTGACCAACGGCGACACTGCCGGTGAGCCGGTTGACTTCCGCCGCCTCATGGTTTACTCGGGCGGCCAAGGCATCTGGGATGACCGCAACGACATCGCCCGCATTCTTAATATCACCACCGACGAAGTTGTCACCGAACTTGTTTCAAACGGTGGAGCATTTGGCGGCAAAGAAGACATGTCTAACCAAGGCCAAACCGCACTGGCTGCGTGGCTGTTAGACGCCCCGGTGAAGACCACCTTCTCTCGTGAAGAGTCGTTCCTGGTGCACACCAAACGTCACCCAATTCGGATGACCTATGAAGCAGGTTGTGATGAAGAAGGCAAGCTAGTTGGCCTCCGTATTCGAATGCTCGGCGACTCGGGACCGTACGCATCAGTTGGCATGAAGGTTCTTGAACGAGCTGCCGGTCACGCATCGGGCCCTTACGTTGTGCCCAACATTGACGTTGAGGCCATCGCCGCCCGCACCAATAACTCGGTCTGTGGGGCCTTCCGTGGCTTTGGTGCAAACCAAGCCCAGTTCGCAATGGAAGGCGTTATGGATCGCCTGGCCGACATGGTTGGAATTTCCGGTTGGGAAATGCGAAACCGCAACGTGATCAGTCCGGGCGTCGTGTGGGGTCCAGGCCAGCTTATGGATGACGGCTGCCTCGGCGCACAAGCTTGCCTTGATGCTGTGAAGCCTGCCTATGACGCTGCCGTTGCAGCAGGAAAAACCGTAGGCCTGGGTCTTGGCCTAAAGAACTCTGGCCTTGGGAATGGCTTCAAGGAGATTGCCAAAGCAGTTGTGCATTTCCGACCTGACGGCAAAGTTGAAGTTCGCCACTGCTGGACCGAAATGGGCCAGGGCGTTCACACCGTTGCCCTACAAGTAGCAGTGGAAGAGCTTGGCATCGATGCCTCTCAAATTGAGGTCATCGTTGACTCAACCCGCGAACTTGGCGCCGGTCAAACCACCGGCAGCCGAGGCACCCTTATGGGGGCAGGTTCAGTTCAAGACGCTTGTCAGAAGGCGATTGCCGATGGCTGCAAAGTTGGCGTCGACTACGAAGGTGAATATCGGGTCGACTGGACAAACTCATTGTCAGAAGGTCTTGAAAGCCCGATCATCCACTCGACGTTCGGTTACGCGGCGCAGATGATTGTTCTCGATTCTGAGACCGGCAAGGTTGAGCATGTTCTTGCTGCTCACGACGTAGGCAAAGCCGTTAACCCGCTGCTATGCGAAGGCCAAGTTGAAGGCGCTGTTCACATGGGTCTGGGTTATGCCTTGAGCGAAGGGTTCCCGTGCGATGAAAACGGTGTTCCCCTGAACACCACGCTTCGCAAGCTCGACATAATCCGCCCCAAAGACATGCCACCAGTCGAAGTGATTCTGGTTGAGTCGCCCGAACCCAACTCGCCATATGGCATCAAGGGTGTGGGCGAGATTGGCCTCGTGCCCACCGCAGGTGCAGTTGCCGCAGCCCTTCAGGCTCACGATGGCGAGTGGCGCACCGAGCTACCAATGGTTAACGCTTCCAACCGCGAACGAGAGTCGGCATGGAGCTAACGCTCGCTCCCAATCAGACGCCGGGTCTAGTCTGCGCACACACCCACATCTACTCCGCCTTGGCCAGAGGAATGCCAGCACCGCCCGGGGTGCCCGCCAACTTCATGGGGATACTCGAATTGGTTTGGTGGAGACTTGACCGTGCGCTGGATGCCGACATTCTCTACCACTCAGCCCGGCTCGCCGCGCTGGATGCTTTGGAAAGTGGAGCAACCGCGCTAATCGATCATCACGAGTCACCCAACTTCATTGAAGGCTCCCTTTCAATAATCGCCGACGCATTCGCCGAGGTGGGAGTGGCAGTCAACACAACCTATGGAGTCACCGATCGTCACGGCCCCGAAGGCGCAGCTGCTGGCTTGGCCGAGAATGATCGCTTTCTTTCCGAGGGTGGCAAAGGCATGGTTGGCCTGCACGCCGCCTTTACATGTGAGCCTGACACCATCGCCGCCGCAGCAGAGTTGGCCAACAAGCACGGCGTGGGCGTTCACGTACACGTTGCCGAGGGCGACGTTGACACTTGGGATGATCTTGAAGACCTCACCGCCGACAACTGGCTGCTGATTCACGGCGTTCACTTGCCTGATGATCACGGCCTGTTGGGCACGATGGTGCACAACCCTCGTTCGAACATGAACAACAGTGTTGGGTATGCAGACCCCGCCCGCTTCTCTAACCCGGTGGCGCTAGGTACCGACGGAATCGGTTCGGACATGCTGGATGAGTTCAGGCTGGCGTTTGTGAAAGGCCGCGAGCTTGACGTCACCACAACACCAGACACCGCTTGGGGTTGGCTAGAGGCCGGGTGGGATTTGTTCCCCGAGGCAAAAAACGATCGTGTCACTTGGAACTATGAACTGATGGATCCGTGGCGGCTTGCATACTCAACAAATGTGCACCCCACACAAGTAGAAATCGGCGGCGAGATTGTTTTCGCCAACGGCGCAGCTACCAAAGTTGATGGCGCCGAAATTCGAGCAAAAGCCGCTGAAGCGGCACAACGACTATTCGCAAAACTGGAAGAGATGAAATGACCGCACTTGAAACCAACCTTGACGTCTTTGGCGACTTCGCCCCTGACGGCCAGCAGTCCTATGACAACGCTGTCACCCGTTTCCGTGAGAAGAACATCGTGCTTCCCACATTTGCTCAGCTCCGTGACCCGTCATCAATTCCAGAGGCCATCAAGTCAGGCTTGGCCGGCGTAGAGAAGAACTCTCCAGACCCCAAGAACCTGTTCCGAGTGCACTGGTATAACGAGAAGGCCGACGAGCCCGGCGACAACTTCCCAGGCTTTGTTGATGTTCCAGACCACATCGAACTTCCATCAGAACTAACCGGCGTCGACGCTCGAATCGTTTTGGCATTCGGCAACCGTTTCCCGATGATCAGGGCTCACAAGGTGCTTGCCGCCTACGCCTGTTTGGCGGCACGAGTCGTAACCGGCCGGTTCGACCCAACAACCCAGCGAGCAATCTGGCCATCAACTGGGAACTACGCTCGAGGCGGCATCGCTATTAGCCGAATCATGGATTGTCGTGGCGTCGCCATATTGCCCGAAGGCATGAGTCGTGAGCGCTTCGAGTGGCTTGACCGCTGGGTCGAGAACCCCGCAGACGTCATCCGCACCCATGGCACCGAAGCCAACGTGAAAGAGATCTACGACGAATGCAACCGGCTGGCCCAGGATCCAACAAATGTGATTCTCAACCAGTTCAGCGAGTTCTCTAACCACATGGGCCACTACGCAGTAACCGGTCCGTCCTTGGAAGCTGTCTACTCCCACGTCACCAAAGAAACCGGCGGCAACCTTGCCGCGTTCGTTTCGGCATCAGGTTCAGCCGGAACTGCCGGAGCCGGCGACTACCTCAAGGACAGTCAAGGAGCCAAGATCGTTTCTGTAGAAGCGCTGGAGGTACCCACCATGCTTTACAACGGGTTCGGTGACCACAACATCCAGGGCATCGGCGACAAGCACGTGCCGCTAATTCACAACATCACCAACTCTGATCTTTGTGTGGCCATAAGCGACCGCTCAACCGACACTCTCGACGTCATGTTCAACACTCCAGCCGGCAAGCGTTTGCTGGAAGAGCGTGGGGTTGCCCCCGAGCTGGCCAACCGTCTAGTCGACATGGGTTACTCGTCAATCTGTAACACCTTGGCGGCAATCACCGCAGCCAAGAAGTGGGGCCTCGGGTCAGACGACGTAATTATCAGCGTCGCCACTGACGGTTCAGAGCTATACAACTCTGAGCGTGAGAAGGTTATGAGTACTCATTTCGCTGGCGGGTTCGACGAAGCAGAAGCAGCCGAGACCTTCTCTGCCCACCTTGAGAACGTGGCCACTACCCACGCCCTCGAAATGGGCCCGGTTGAGCGAGACCGCATCTTCAACCTTGGTTACTTCACCTGGGTTGAGCAGCAGGGCATCGAGGTCGAAGATTTTGAGGCTCGTCGTTCGCAGGATTTCTGGAACTCACTACGTGGCTTGCCTGACGCTTGGGATGGCATGATCAACGAGTTCAACGATGCCACAGGAGCCTCACACGGATGAGCGCCAATCCGTTCCTCACTTATAGGGAACGGCTCGACTCCTACGCTGCGGTAACCAGCGGGGCGATGAGCGACGCTCAATTCGTGGAGATAGTCGAGGGCCTCGACGCGGCAATTGCCGACGTCGAGGGCCACGGCTTTGTTGAGACACCGGTCTATGACGGTTCAGTTCTGGCTGAGGCTTTAGGCCTCGAGATAGACCTGCACATCAAGTCAGAAGTGAATAACGTTGGCGGGTCTCACAAGGCCCGGCACCTCATGGGCGTAGCCATCCACATGCTGGTTGCTGAGGCCCAGGGCGCCGACGTCACCAACGAGTTAGCCATCGCAAGTTGTGGCAACGCAGCCATGGGGGCTGGAGTAATCGCCGCGGCTATGAAGCGACCCCTACAGGTTTATGTGCCAGTTTGGGCTGATGAGGTAGTGGTGAGTCGCCTGAACGATTTGGGTTCTTCTGTGAACCGGTGCGAGCGACGCGAAGGCGAGTCGGGTGACCCGGCTTACCTTCGCTTTTCTGAAGCAGTGGTAACTGGCGCTGCTCCGTTCTGTGTTCAAGGCACTGACCAGCCAACCACATTTGATGGCGGCCGCACCTTGGGTTGGGAATTCGTCGACCAAGTGCCGGGTGTCGAGGTGATTTACATACAGGTAGGCGGCGGAGCGTTCGCAACCTCGGTATCTCGTGCCATGCCCGATGCTCGCCTATACCCAGTTCAGGCCGAAGGTTGTGCGCCGCTTCGTCGGGCCTGGGACTTGCTAAAGCCCGGCTTCGATTTCGAAGCTGCCTCGGCTGATGCTGCCTCGTTCATGTGGCCGTGGGATAACCCTGAGAGCCTGGCCGACGGGATCTTGGACGACATCACCTACGACTGGGTGCCTTTGCTGCAACGGGCGCACACAACCGGCGGAGAACCAGTTGTTGCGCCCGAGTCAACAATCGTCGATGCTCACAAACTGGCCCACCAGTACACCGACATCAACGTGGCCCCAACCGGTTCAGCCGGCCTAGCCGGCCTGATAACCCAGCCACCACCCCCAGGCTCGGTGACCGGCATAGTCTTCAGCGGCACCGCCCGCTAAAAACCTGCTTCTGTCAGAGGTTTATCGGTCTATAGACCGATAAACCTCTGACAGAAAGGCGTTAGGCGGCTCGTTTCACTTTGACGGCTTCACGGACTCGGTCGGCTACGGCTTCGGGTTTGTCCCACAACTCGTTCTGCCAGACTTCGACCACCACAAATCCCTCGGCCTGGAGCTTGGCTCGCTGCTGATCGTCCTTGCGTTTGTCGACCAGGGCGCTGTGATACAGATCGCTCTGAACCCAGATGGCGATGCCGCCTTCAAGCATGAAGTCGACCCGGGCGATCCATTCATCCGCGGATCCGAGATTGACTTGGGGGCGCAAACGAGGCAACGAGTACTTGTCGGCGATCCACTTCATTCGGCTCTCAGCGCCTGACTCTGGTGGCACATAGCCGTGTGGTCGAGCCCTCATGATCCGTCGGATATGGCCTATGCCGGTAGCCCCTTTGCCGCCAAGTTCTTTGGTCATCGCGTGAAGCCGATCAGTCGAAGTCAGGCGCCTACTCAACATCCTGTCGATGAGAACCTCAACTTTGACCGGTGAATAGGTCTGAATCAGTTCGAATGGAAGTCTCTCGGGTCTCACGACAGCGACACCGTTTAGTCTTGTGACCTGGCTAGCAGGAAGTCGCCGGGTCTCGCGGCTAGTTATGCCGTCGATCGGGCCGCAGTGGTATTCACCCCTTGTGTGCAACACATTGAACGGTTCCAAGCTGAACCCTGACAACCCCCACCAAGCAGCAGCTGATTCGAAACTCAGCACAGCGCCCGAACCTACTTGGAGCACCGCCGCGGAGGCCCAAAACTCCCGTGTTCGGGGAGTCCCAGTTCGAGCGCGCACCGAAGGATACGGCGCACCCCAGCCCGAACCGTTGAGTTCGAACTCGCGCTCGTGGGCTGACCCGGATAGGTGTTTGGTTTGATGTAAACCGACCACGCCGTGCTGGCTCGCCGCTAGTTCCAGTAATTCATTCCGCCAATTCTCCATGCCCAGATCTTGCCAAGGGCCTATGACACTGACGTCTGCGCCTGCCCAAGAGCCCCCACCACATCGCTTCTGTCAGAGGTTTATCGGTCTATAGACCGATAAACCTCTGACAGAAGGGGGATAGGGAACGGGGGTGATCTAGGTTTGGGGGGATGGAACGGATCTTGATTTCGGGCGGGACTTTGATTTCAGCCTCCGACACGAGGCTGGCCGATGTGTTGGTGTCAGGCGAGACGGTCGAGGCTGTGTTTAGGCCTGGATCAGCCGAAGCTTTGGTGGCCGCCGAGGGGTCCCAAGTTGTAGACGCAACCGGCTGCTACGTCGTGCCGGGCGGCGTTGACGTTCACGTCCACCTTCAGCTTGAGATGACGCCCGAAGCAACTTCCAGTGACACCTTCGCCACTGGTACAGCGGCTGCCGCTTGGGGCGGCACCACCACCGTGATCGACTTCGCTGGCCAACAGGCTGGCACCCACGTCCGAGACGCCGTCGACACCCGACTGGCTGAAGCTCAGGGCCAATGCGCCATCGACTACGGCTTCCATCTGGCCATGGGTGACGTCAACGAGACGTCGCTGAAAGAAATGGGCACGCTTGTGGACGAAGGCATCACAAGCTTTAAGTACTTCATGGCCTACCCCGGCGCCTGGTACTCCGATGACGGCAAGCTCCTTAGAGCGATGTTCCGTGCCGCCGATATCGGCGCCATGGTGATGATGCACGCCGAGAACGGCATCGCCATTGACGTGCTGAGAGACATGGCAGTTGAACGGGGCAACACCGACCCGGTGTGGCACGGCCGCACAAGGCCAACCCGACTTGAAGGCGAAGCCGTTCACCGAGCGGCGGCGCTTGCCTCGGTAGCCGCGGCCCCGTTGTACATCGTGCACTTGTCTTCAGCCGATGCTCTGGAACAGGTCACTTGGGCTCGAAACAGAGGCCAGAACGTTTTTGCCGAGACTTGCCCGCAGTATCTGTACCTGACTATCGAGGATCACCTCGACCAACCCGGACTCGATGGCCTCCGGCACATCTGCTCGCCACCGCTGCGTTCCAAAGGCGACCACGCAACACTGTGGGAAGGGCTTCGCCAAGACGAGTTGGCAGTTGTCTCAACCGATCATTGCCCCTTCTGTGACAACGAAAAGCTGATCGGCGCTGATGATTTCCGGCAGACGCCAAACGGCCTCGGCTCCATCGAGCATCGGATGGACCTGATCCACCAAGGCGTAGTCGCCGGCGAACTGGAGCTGACCCGCTGGGTCGAAACCTGCTCAACCACTCCGGCCAAGCTGTTTGGTCTTTACCCACAGAAAGGCGTAATCGCAGCGGGTTCCGATGCCGACATCGTCATCTATGACCCGAACAAGTCTCACACCCTTTCTGCAGCAACCCACCACATGAACATCGACAACTCGGCCTGGGAGAACACTCAAGTAACAGGCCAGGTGAGAACGGTGATGTCGAGAGGGTCTTTTGTGATCAAAGACAATGAGTTCGTGGGTTCGGCTGGTCACGGCAAATACCTCAAACGCGGCCTTAGTGATCTACTGAAGTAACCAACTAGGGTTGGCACATGAACGCCATCGAAGTTGAGGGACTCCACAAAAGCTACGGGGACTTAGAGGTTCTCAAGGGCCTTGATCTCCATCTTGCTGACGGCGAGATATTGGCGTTTCTGGGATCAAACGGTGCAGGTAAGACCACCGCGATTGAGATTCTTGAAGGCTTCAGGGAACGAACCTCGGGATCGGTCAAAGTTCTAGGAGAAGACCCCCAGACTGCGCCGCTGAAGTGGCGTGAACGTATCGGAATTGTCCTGCAAGAGTCTGAACCGGTCACAGAGTTGACTGCTCGAGAATCGCTTGTGATGCAGGCTGGTTACTACGCAAACCCGCGTGGAGTTGACGAAGTCTTAGACGTCGTCGGCTTGACCGATTCAGGCGGGCAGCGGACTCGGAAGTTGTCGGGTGGCCAACGGAGACGGCTTGACCTAGCAATGGCGTTAGTCGGCGATCCGGAACTGGTCTTCCTGGACGAACCGACAACTGGCTTTGACCCCACTGCTCGACGTGAGTCTTGGGGGATGATTGAGTCACTGCGAGACATGGGCCACAGCGTTCTGCTCACAACCCACTATATGGACGAGGCGCAGATTCTGGCTGACCGAATCGTGGTCATCTCTGGCGGTGTGGTTGTTGCTAACGGAACAGCTGAAGATCTAGCGAACCAAATTCAAGCCAAAACCAAAATCGCCTGGACATTGGACGCCAACACCGAAAGTCCGCCGGAACGTCTTGGCTGGCATCGGGAGAAAGAGAAAGCGGTGATCGAAACAGAGGACGTCGTTGAGGCGCTGCACTCGCTCACGAGCTGGGCCAAAGAGTCCGGATCGTCATTAACTGAACTGGAAGTTGTGAAGCCGAACCTCGAAGACACTTACCTCGAACTCATTCGACAAAACGAGACAGGGGAGTCGGCATGAGGTGGATTTCCAAGTTGATGCATCAGCTCAAGTTCGACCTACTGATCTTCCGCAGAAACCCTGCAGCGACGTTCTTTACCGTCGTCCTACCGCTGATCTTCCTAGTTCTGTTCACACAGATCTTCGGCAACGAAGAGCTTGATAATGGCCGCAAGGTTGCCACCTTCTACGTGCCGGGAATCATGGCACTGTCAATAATCTCAGCCACCATGGTGAATGTCGCCATCACAATGACGGCTCGGCGCGAACGAGGCATTCTCAAACGAGTCAGAGCAACACCGTTAAACCCGACCACCTTTGTTCTGTCTCAAGCGATTGCTGGCATGGTCATCAGCTTTGTGATGGCAGTGATCGTCATCGGAGTGGGCAGGGCGCTGTTCGGCGTCGCTGTAGTTGGCGTGGGCATATTGCCAATGCTGATATCAATCTTGCTTGGGGCTGGCGCATTCTCAGCGCTCGGCTTGGCCCTGACAACAATCATCCCGTCTGAAGACGCCGCTCCCGCTGTAACCAATGCAGTGGCACTTCCTTTGTATTTCATCTCCGACATCTTCATCATCACCGAAGAAGGCCTAGGTTGGATTAGCGACGTGGCCAACCTGTTCCCGGTCATTCACCTTGGCAAGGCACTTAGCGAATCGTTTAATCCGTTCGTAACCGAGACACCGTGGCCATGGAAAAACTGGCTGGTTATCGCGGGGTGGGGAGCTTTTGGAGTGTTGGTAACCAGGCTCAAGTTCCGCTGGACGCCAGCTCGCTAACCTCGACTGAACCGCGGGCGGGCTTGTCAATATTTCGACGAGTCCACCACAGGAAGCAGAACAACAGTGTGAACTCAGAGGCATAGGTAGCACCGATTGCCCCGCCCCAAGAATACAGCGGGATGAGAACTGCGTTCAGAGAGATATTGACTGCCGCGGCGATCACAATCATCCGGTTCCGAAGGTTTTGGTAACCAGCTCCGGTTAACACCTCGCCGGCCAAGAGGCCACCGAGATTTAGCATTGGCATAGCGACCATCCAACGAACAACCCGGACCGATTCCTCAAAGCCATCGCCCAACAGAATTGGAATGATTGTGGGTGCCACCACGAACATGACGCCGCCCATCACGATCGAGTAGACGATGACAATCGGCGAGAGTTTTTTAGCAAAGGCTGCGGTGCCAGCTACCCCGTGCTCATTTCCAGCGGCGAAGAAACGAGGGTAAGTGGCCCCCAACAATGCAAACATAGGCACTGCAGCGAGACTGAGGATCTTGTTTCCGCCTGAATAGATGCCGTTGGCCTTGCTGTCCTTGATTTGCTGCAACATCAGCTTGTCGACATCGTTCAGGACGGTCGAACCACTTGAGGACAAGGAGTAGGGGAACCCGTCCTTGGCCATCTGAATGCTCTTGCTTGTGGAGAATTGAGGTGCGCCGACGATTCGGTAGACGACCCCGCTAGTGACCACACCGGTGACGATTGCCGCCACCAAGAAACCAACCGATGCCCCGGTGATCGAAGGCTCAAGGATGACCAAGCTGACGATCACTGAAAGCAGACGGGCCACACTCCACAAAACAGTGATTCCGGCCGAGACCGGGTACTTGTCTATGGAGTTCAGCAAGAACGTTGGCGTCATGATGAGCGCATAGCCCATGAATTCGGCCATCGCTAGCGCACCAGCGGCCACCCAGCTGATCTCGGTAAAGAAGATGGGTACCACCAAGGTGGCCACAATGGTGAAGATCAGCGATGAGATGAAAGCTGGAGCTAGCGCTGCGCCCCAAGCCGATTGTGCTGCATCACGGTTGCTTGAGACCTCCCTGGTGAGGGGGTGCATTACCCCGAACACCACGAAGGGTCCCGCTAGAAGGAACACAGCCAGTAAGGCGGTGTACGTTCCATAGTTCGCAACACCCAGCTGGCGAGCCAGCAGGAAGAAGATAAGTGCCGATGAGACAGCTTTGGTCCCGGTAGCGGCGAAACTCCAAAACGCGTCGTGCCCTAAGGACTTTCGCTCGCTAGCCATTTTTTAGACTTTAGTACCAGAAACCTCTAGCTGGGGCTCGATAGGTGAACCTAGACCATCGCTGTCGTCTGAGTCCTCAACATCGATAAGCGCTCCACGCTGGCCTTCGAACCAGCGGTAAGCGGCAGCGATGGCGGTAAGGATGGCGATTGCGTAGTAAGTCCGCGGAAGACGAACAAACTTCTCAACCAGGGTGTCGGTTCCAAGGCTGATCTCGAAGACTCGCTCGATAGCCCAACCGATGCTGACCACTGCCAGGGCTGCTGAACCGCCAACAAGAATTGCGCGGTACAAACGGGTGCGACGAAGCATGAACAGCATTGGGAACATCATGATGATCACGGCTGCCTGGCCGATTTCGATGCCGACGTTACGGCCCATCAGCGAAACTAGCTGGGTGGTCTGTGAGGCCTCAAGGCCTGAAACCAAGGATGCAAATCCCATGCCGTGGAACAAGCCGAACACGAATGAAAGGGTCCATTCACGGTTCGGAAAGATTGGCTTGATGTTGTGCAATGCAGCAGCAGCAATTGAGATTGCAATGATTGCTTCAACGATCTTCGAAGATGGCAGCGGCAAGATGCCAAGGCCAGCAAGGGTAAAGGTGATGCTGTGAGCGATTGTGAACATCGTTGCGATCTTCAGGATGCGCCAGAGTGAGGCAGTGAAGCTCTTGGTTGGCTTCCAGGATCCGCTGCTGAAGATCAACACGGCTGGAAGGAGTAGAGCTAGAACAAACAGGATGTGGTCAGGCCCGGTCTTGATGTGGTCAAGGCCTAAAGCAACCGAAGCTGAGAAGTTCTTCCACTGGCTGGTGTCGCCCAGGTCTACCACCTGATCACGACGCTCTGGGGTGTAGGTTAGGAGTCCTTCTTCGCCATTGTCGAAGACGCCGGCGGCCCAGTCGTTGCCGATAAGCAGAAGTCCGTCTCGGTTTTCGATCTCGTCGAAGAATGGATCGAAGGAGATGTCCAAGACACGAGGCACTACCTCGTTTGGCACAGTTGCTACGAAGTCAGAGACGACGAATTCAAGATCAACCCCTTCTTCTCTGAACAGTTCGAAGTCATTAAAGGTGAGATCCCACTCGACTCCGTCAGCCCCGATTGAAAGATGGTCGGTGGCGTAGCTGAATAGCTCGTCTTGGATACTTTCGATTTCGGCGATGATTTCGTCATCTGTGCCATCGAGTTCTACGCCGAACACTTCACGAATGTCTCGGAACGGATACTCAATCGTGCCGGCTAGCGCTTTGTCTGAAATATTCAAGTAAAGCAAGCTTTGTTCGGCGCTGTGAGCGCTTGCAGCGCTGGGCATCAGCGTTATGAGCAAAGCAAATGCCAGCGCAACGGCGGCAAAGGGCTTTCCTACTGTGGAAAAAATACGCATCTGATCGTTCCTCATCATCGTAAAAGTGTGCGTCATGGCATCTCAAGAAACTACGGTAATAACTCCCGGTTGGATGCAACTTTTGGCCCATGCGCTGTGTCCGTCACCCTGGTTCAATCGATACATGTGGACCTCTGTGTGCAGGATTGGGCCATCTCTGACGCTAGAAGTAGGGAATAGGCATGGCTGAAGTTTCGGTATCGATAGGTCGTGGGCGCCAGCTCACGGCGATGCAACGCAGCCTGTGGGCCTCTCAGGCAAAGTCTCCGGCCTCTCCTCACCAAAACACCGCCTTGTTATGGCACATCGAGGCTGAGCTCGACCTAGGCCGCTTAGGATCTGCCTTCGCTCAGGTTGTTGAAGCATCGGATGTCTTGAGAACCACAATCGTCTCCGATGCAGGCAAAACGACTGCTGTTCTAAGCAAGATGAAGCCAGTAACCGAGCAGCTAACGATGAGCTTGGAAGACGCCCAAGTCTGGGCGAGTTCGCGTGCAGCAATCACCATGGACGCAACGGTGTCGCTATATGACAGCGTCACAATTGACCACCAAGACGGCACAGTCTCTTGGTTTTTGAATCTCCATCACGCAATCACCGATGCCACCTCCTCTGCCTCAGTCTTTGGCGCAACAGCTGCTGCCTATGCCGGGGACCAGATCGAACTTGACTCTTACTATGACTGGGCCGACGCCCAAGCCAATGATGACCGAACAGTTTCTGCTCGCACCTACTGGGATCGGCAGTCGCTAAGCCCGAAGGTGGGCCGACTGTATGGTCAGGCCGGATCTCCAAGTCCGGCAGCTGATCGAATGGAGGTTGGGATACAAAGCCTTCGAGCCGACCTTGATCAATTGCTTGCCGGCCGATTGGCGAGTCTTAGTGAAGACCTTGCTTGGACATCCTTTCTGCTGACCACCACCGCTGTTCTCATTCACCGCACAAGCGGGGCTGACAGTTTTTCGATCGGGTTGCCTCTTCACAACCGAGCTGGAGCACAGGCCCAGGCCATCATCGGCCCGGCGATGGAAGTTTTCCCGGTTGCCATTGAAATCGAAAGCAGTGACACGTTTGCTTCGCTACACAAGCGGATCTCGCGCTCGGCCATGGCAACCATACGAAAGGCAAAGCCCGGATCTGCCCCAAACCAAGTCAGCTTCGAGACAATAGTTAACGTAATTCCACGTGGTGGTGTGACGAACTTTGGTGCGTTTCGGGCCACAACAAGTTGGGTTCACCCAGGCGCGGTTGACCCTTCACACCTGCTGCGAGTTCAGCTGACTACCTACGCTGGTGGTCCGCCTCGCATCGAGTTGGATGTAAATCATGCTGTCGGTACTGACGCTGAGCGTCAGCGGGTCCCGGCTCATTTCAACTCTGTACTGGCCGAGTTCGTGTCAAACCCTGACGCTCCCATCGGTTCGTTCCCACTGTTGGACCTCGGCGAGATCGAGACCGTCACGGCTTGGGGAACCGGCACCGTTCACGGCACCAAAGTTCCTGATGATGTTGTCTCCCAGCTAGAAGCCTCACTTATGGCAAACGGCGGAGTCGCCCTAACCGACGGGCACCGCCAGCTCACCGGTCCCGACACCTGGCGTCACGTCAGTGACCTGGCTGGTTGGCTAATTTCTGAAGGCGTTGTTCCAGGTGTCCGGGTGGGCATTGAAATGGAGCGAACCGTCGACGCTGTCCTGGCAATTTACGCGGTGCTTGCTGCTGGCGGCTCCTACGTTCCGCTTGACCCAAGTCAACCAGAAAGCCGCCGCAAGCAACTGATAGAACGTGCAGGCTGTGAGCTGGTGCTTCGGGAATTGCCGGCGATCGAAGCGGGGAACCCCGTCGAACTACCGGCGATTGGTCTGCAAGATGAGGCATACCTTCTATTTACCTCGGGCTCAACTGGTGAACCCAAAGGTGTGCCAATTACTCATCTTGGCCTCGCCGACTACTTGGATTACGCACGCAGTTCTTATCTTGTAGATGAACAGCCGCCGTTTGCGGCCTTGTTCACACCGCTTACCTTTGACCTCACCGTCACAACGCTGTTCATGCCACTACTGGCTGGAGGGCGGCTGCTCACCGTGGCGCCGAGTGGTCTAGAAGGCCTGATTCAGGTCGCTAGAGCTCAAGAACTGACTTGGCTCAAGGCCACGCCGTCGCATTTAGAGTTGTTATTGCGGCTGGTCGAGCCGGGGCACCAGCTGAAGTCTCTGGTGGTTGGCGGTGAAGCCTTCACCGCTCGACTCGCCCGACAATTGTGGTTGGCCTTTGACGAGGTTTCGCTGTTCAACGAGTACGGGCCGACGGAGGCCGTTGTTGGGTGCATGTACTACAAGGCAACCGAATCTGAGATTGAGACTCTTGCCGATGTTCCGATTGGCAAGCCGGCCCCCGGCATTACCTTGGCCGTTGTTGATGAGTACCTGCAGCCAGTGCCAGTAGGCGCAGTGGGTGAACTCCTAATCGCCAGCCGAGGACTGACGGCCGGATACTTAGCAAGCTCAGACGGCACGGACCCCGGTTTGGGCAAGTTCGTAGAAGTAGACGGCTTCCGCTACTACCGATCGGGTGACCTCGTCCGGCTGGTGGATCCAGAGACGCTTGTTTATCACGGTCGAGCTGACTCCCAAATTAAGGTCGGGGGCATTCGACTAGAGCCAACCGAGGTCGAAGCCGAACTTGAGGCCCACCCCGCAATCCGGCGAGCTGCCGCCCGAATCTGGACCCCAACCCAGGCCGAGATCGTGCATCATTGTGTCCGGTGCGGGTTGCCTTCAAACGTTCCTGATGCGGCTTTTGACAGCGATGGCGTTTGTTCTGTGTGTCACGACTATGACCGCATTGCACCTCAAGCAACCGACTACTTCGGAGACACCAGCGACCTGATGGCCATGTTGGCCAAAGCCCAGGCAGACCGAACTGGTGACTATGACTGCATCCATCTGCTAAGTGGCGGCAAGGACTCAACGTTTGCGCTTTACCGCCTTGTGGAACTTGGGTTCAAAGTCTTTGCGTTGACTTTCGACAACGGCTTCATTTCTGAAGGGGCGAAAGATAACGCTCGAGCCTCGGCGGCCGATCTTGGTGTTGACCATGAGATTCTCAGTTCTGAGTTCATGAACGAGATTTTTGCCGACAGCCTCGCTCGTCACTCCAACGTCTGCCACGGCTGCTACAAGACCATCTACACGTTGGCTACTACCAAGGCCGAAGAGATTGGCGCTCCAATTATCTTCACCGGGCTGTCTCGAGGGCAGCTGTTTGAGACTCGCCTAATTCCGGCTCAGTTCACCGAAGACCGCTTTGATCCCGTTGCGATCGACTCTGCTGTGGTTCAGGCCAGGCGCGTCTATCACCAGATCGATGACGGCCCGAATCGGCTACTGGACAACTCGGTTTTTGACGATGGCACAGTCTTTGATCGAGTTTCGTATGTCGACTACTACCGATACACCGATGTTTCTCTTGCGGAGATGTTGGACTTCCTCGAAAACCGTGCGCCTTGGGTTCGCCCCAGCGACACCGGCCGATCCACAAACTGTTTGGTGAACGCTGCCGGAATTCACACCCACATCACCGAACAGGGTTACCACAACTATGCCGAGCCTTATGCGTGGGATGTCCGCCTGGGTCACAAGACTCGCGATGAAGCAATTGAAGAACTTGACGATCAACTAGACCTCGACGATGTGGCTTCGATGCTGGCCGAGATTGGCTACACGCCTAAGCCCCAGGAAGTGTTCACCGGTTGGATTGAGCTTGAAGATGGGGCCGAAACGCCAAGCCCTGGCGCGTTGCGAGCGTTCTTGGCCGACAGGCTGCCCAAGCACGCAATACCAGCCGCTTTTGTAACCGTGGACGAGTTGCCCACTTCAGCCAACGGCAAGTTGGACGAAGCGCAGCTACCTCGCCCTGTCCGAATTCATCGTGCTGTGCCAGTTGTGCACCTAGAGACTCTGACTGAAGCAGAACGTCAGGTGACTCGGGTATGGGAACAGGTTCTCAACACAGAACCAGTCGGCATCGACGATGACTTCTTTGCCCTTGGCGGAGATTCGCTTGCCGCCCTGGAAATGGTCGTTGCTCTTAGCGACGCTATTGGGCAACCGATTCCAGAAGAGATCGTCTTTAGTCACACGACGCCTCGTGGTCTGGCTGGGGCAATCGCTTCAGTTATTCAGGACGCTCCAGCGCCTGCTGAGACTACCGAACTCACGCCCTCTCAGTTATCGCCCTCTCAGTTAACGCCGTCTCAGTTAATGCCGTGGCAACAGTCTTTTGTCTTCGAGCACATGAACGACCCAGACAGCGGCCGTCAGAACGTTGGTCGGCGTTACGTCGTGCGCGGCAAGGTTGACGTCGGCAAGCTTGCGGCCGCCGTGCAATCAGCAGTCGAGCGCCATGTTCCGCTTCGAACCACGCTGGGTCTTGACGACCACCGAATTTTGCCGGCCGCATCTGCGGTTGACATCGCTGCCGGATTCAGCCCTGTGAGCTCAGACCAGCTTGATGAAATCGCTAGCGCCGCCCTAGGTCAGCCGTTCGACATAGAAAACGGCCCGCTGTTGCGAGTGGCGATCCACCCGATGGTCGACGGTTCAACTGGTGTAGTCATCGTTGCCCACCACGGTGTTAGTGACTTGGACGGCACCGAGATTATCTGGACCGACATAGACAAGGCGTACCGCGGAGTCCAGCTGAGTTCACTTGAAGACACATACAGCGAATACACAAAGCGTCACTTGGCTGAGATTGCTGCCGCTGACACCAGCTGGATTGGGCCCGAACAGATCGTGGCGCCAAAGCTGAATCTCGGATCGAACGGTGGGGGAGCCGATGGTTACGTGCAGATGTCTGCAAGTTTTGCCGCCCACTCGCTCGGCACCGTTGCTGGAGCCACCCCAATGGCGGCACTGCTTGCCGGGTTAGCTGCAAGTTTGAGGCCACTAAGTCCGTCGGACACGCTCTCAATCGCTCTGCCCGTCTCGGCGCGTGCTGTCTCTGCACGTGACAGTTCTGCTTCTGAGCTGGCGGGTTGCTGGCTTAATGTTGTGCCGATCCAGATACAGGTTGAGCAGGGCTCCACATATCGGAACCTGTCTGACCAAAGCGGCCGTGCAGTGGGTCAAGCTTTGTCTCGAAGAATGGTGCCTCCGGCCACGGTTAACCGTATTCGTCGCAGCCACGGCCTTGCCCCGGTAGATCCCCAGGTCACGTTTGCGTTCAGCAAGTTTGCTACAAGCGAACTTGGTGGCCTGCAGGCCGATCATGAGGTTCTTTCAGGCACCGATGTTCGGGCTCCTATTGCCTTCTTTGCCGAAGTCCGTGGTGAATCAGTACGGCTCGGCCTTGAGTACAGCGGTGACGTCCTCTCTGAGACCGAGGCCCAAGAGATGCTCGCACGGTTCGACGAATCCGTTGTGGCCCTCATCAGTTCCCCTCATGCCCTGGCGCTAGGTGAGAACGACTCTAAAGCCGACCGTTTCGAACCTCTCGCCAGCCTGATTGGCCGGTTCGCGGTTCAAACCCCCGATGCACTGGCCGTCGCCGACGGCACTCGACGGATCACCTATGCCGGTCTTTCCGATCAAGCCAACGGCGTTGCTCAACAGTTGGCAGCAGCCGGCGTTGGCATTGGAGACAAGGTGGGAGTGTTTGCCCCACGTTCAGCTCAGACCGCCGTTGGCATCGTGGGTGTTTTAACTGCCGGTGCAGCCTATGTTGCCCTCGATCCCGACTACCCCACATCGAGGCTTCGCTTCATCGCAACTGACGGCGAACTTCGAGCAGTCGTGGCGGCCAGGTCTGACGCAGAAGCGGCTTCAGAACTGGGGCTGCCTGTCGTCATCAGTGACAGCGACCCAAGTAACAGCGACCCAACCAAACAACAGGTCAACTTGCCGGTCCCATCGGCAGACGATCCGGCCTACCTCATTTACACCTCGGGATCTACCGGTCAGCCCAAGGGCGTTGTGGTTTCCCACGGCAACATCGTCCAGAGCACCCAGACAAGAACTCAGGTCTATGGCGCCGATCCCAAAGCATTCTTGCTTCTGTCCTCTTTCTCGTTCGATTCCTCGATGGTAGGTCTGTTCTGGTCTCTAACAACTGGTGGCGCGCTAGTCCTTCCTGAACACGGACTTCACACCGACGTGATACATCTAGCTTCGGTCATTTCAGACATGAAGATCTCACACCTGCTGGCGGTTCCCGCCCTCTATCGAGTGTTGCTTGAAGAAACCGACAGTCAAGACCTGATCGGCCTCAAGGCAGTGATCGTTGCCGGAGAAGCTTGTTCTGCTGAACTTGTGACAGCACACTTCGCCAAGCTCGGCTCAGTACAGCTACACAACGAGTACGGCCCAACCGAAACCACGGTCTGGAGCCATCACTACCAGTTCCCGGCAGATTTCGGAAGAGGCGACTCGGCCCTCAAAGAAACGGTTCCGATTGGCACCTCGATCCCCGGAGTCGACTGCGCTGTTGTTGATGAAGCCGGACTCCCAGTAGCTGTTGGGGCAGTCGGTGAGCTTCTTATTGGCGGCTTCGGTGTAACCGGCGGCTATCAGAACCGACCTAAAGAGACTGCGGCCCGCTTTGTGGCTGCGTCGGAATATAGCGCTCTGGGTTTGAGCGGGACGCTTTACCGCACTGGTGACCTTGTCAGGCTTGGAGCGAATGGTCTTCTCAGCTTTGTGGGTCGCGTCGATAGACAGGTCAAAGTGCGTGGCTTTCGAGTTGAGCCCGAGCTGATCGAAGCTCAGTTGATGTCACTTGAGGGGGTCTCCGACGCAGCGGTAGATTCTCAAGACGGGCGGCTTGTGGCCTGGGTTGCTACCACCAACTCCGAGGATCCGGCCGAGCCCGATCGAATCAAGGCTGCCTTGGTGGGTCAGGTTCCATCTCATGAGATTCCGGCGATCATCACCGCGTTGGAACTGCTGCCTCGCACCGTAAACGGCAAGGTCGATCGGACCGCTCTGCCGTCAGCTTCAGTCTCAGTTTCAGCTTCGACCTCTGAACCAATCGATGCGGCCGCCGATCCCAAGGCTGGCGAGATCGCTCAGATCTGGGCCGACGTTCTTGGCTTGGAATCGGTTGGTTTGACTGACAACTTCTTCGATCTTGGCGGCGATTCAATTCTCAACATCAGAATTGTGGCCCGTATGCGCCAAGCTGGATTCGAAGTTCGCCCTCGGGACGTATTCAACAACCCGACCGTCGACGAGCTGGCCAGCCTCCTTAGTGACGCCAGTGGAACTGAGGCCAAATCTGAGTCTGTTCCGATGGCCGGTTTGGTGCCGTTGTTGGAGATGCAGCGCTGGTTCTTCAACCAGAAATTTGCTGACCCCAACCACTGGACGCAGTCGTTGTGGGCCGGTGTCAATAGTGATACTGATTTTGACCTGTTCGAGGCAGCAATCCAAGAACTCATCAACTACCACGACATTCTGAGGTCCCGCTTCTTGAAGTCTGCGGGCAGCTGGACCCAGTTCGTCGCCGACGCCGCCCCAAGAGTTGACCTGATTAGATTCGAGGCCGGGACCGATGAAGCAGAGGTGGCGACCAGCGTCGAATCAACTCTTGATATCGAGGCGGGCCGGCTTATTGCAGTAGGCGTGCTCCCCGCCGCTGGGTCAGTTTCGGTCTTTGTCGCGGTTCACCATCTCGTCATTGATGGTGTTTCGTGGGCGCCGCTGCTGGACGACTGGACCCGAGCTTATGAGCAACTCCGGGACAACCAGCCGGTGGACTTGGGCCCGATTGGTTCGTCCCAGGCTGACTGGGCTCGAGCGATCTCGAGCCAACCGTTGTCTGGGCACTGGCCAGTGGTGACTACTCACAACGATGAGCGCCATCCAGTGGCCGAGACTCTGAACTCTCAGATTAGTTTGGGCCAAGAAGAGTTCAACGAGATCACTACCGACCGGTTAGAAGCCTCTTTGGTATCTGCGGTTGGCTTGGCGTGGTGTGAAATTGAAGGTCTCACTCAGTTCGAAGTGACCCTTGAAAGCCACGGCCGTGATGCGGAGTTGGCGCCACAGTTGGATCTCACCAGGACCCTCGGGTGGTTCACCAGCCAGTACCCAGTCGCAGTGGACTTCGGATCCGCGCCAAGCCCAGCTTCGGCGCTAGTTGCAGTGTCGAGTGCGATCAACGCAGTAGAGAGTCTGGGCGTAGGGTTCGATAGCGGTTCACCGGATGCTCAGATCCCCGGTCTGGCGTTTAACTATCTAGGTCAGCTTGACCGGGCCATTCCCACCGGCAACCTCTTTGAGTCAGTTGGCAACTTCACCGCAGGTGTCGGCAAGACAAACCATCGCCCGCATCGGGTCGGTGTGGTGGCGTGGATTGCCGACGGAGAACTGGTCATCAACTGGGATGGAGCCGAGGCTGAGATTAGTCAAGACAAACTGGATCGTCTGGCTCGTGCGACGGTGGAAAACCTTAAAGCCCTTAGTGCGACGCCTGATGCGGTCTCTGACATTGCGACCACAGGCGTGGACGCCACAACTATGGCCGCCTTGGGTGACCTGCTGGGTGGTTTAGAGAGCTAGCTGACGTTGGATCGCTTCAGCCGTGGCTGGGGCGTTCTCGCCTTCGACATGTGTTGTGTGATCTCCAGGGACCGTCACAACCTCAATGCCGAGATCCACCGGCCATTGTCGGCTTGAGCCGAGGTGTAGCCAGTTCGGATGGGTGTCGGCTGCGCTAAGCAAGCTGACCTTGGCGCCAAGCTTGGTGGGTACGTAGCCCGCCCAAATTTTGATATTGTTCCGCATCAGATTTGCATGGGTGGCCTCGGCCTCCCAACGACTGCTCGCCCAGTCAAACTTGTCGATCGCGGCGATTCTGGCTTTGCCTGCGTACTCGTTCGCTTTGAACTTGATGGTGCCGATTGGATCCCGTTTGATGTCATCCAAGTGGCGGTCCAAACCATAGGCCTGAGGTTTGGCGCTCGGGTGAAAGGTGTCCAGCAGGATCACTCCTGAGATCGTGCGACCTCGCTCGATCAGCCGTCGTGCCACTTCATAGGCGGCTAGACCACCGTTAGAGAATCCGGCAATCGCCAGGGCTCCAGTGGGCTGGAACTGGTCAATCTCGGCTACGTAGGGGTCAAGTAGCTCGTCCATTGTTTCAGGCAGGGGCCGATCATCGTCGGCGCCGGTTGCCTTCACCGCAATCAGGCGACGCTGAGGGGCGAGGGCCGAAGCGAGATCACGCAGATTCAAAATGTTGCCGCCAGCTCCGTGCATACAAAACAGGTTGGTCTGGCCCTCTGAAGACATGGGCACAAGGTGAGTCCATTCCAATGAAGGCTTGGACTGAGCAGCAGCCAGCAAGGTCCGAGGCGTGTTGGCGGTTGCTAACTGAGACAGCGAAAGCGAGTAACCCAAATCCTTCTTGATTCGTGAGAACAGGCGCAGTCCCATCAATGAGTGGCCGCCAGATGAGAAGAAGTCGTCGTCGGGTCCGACTTGAGTGTTTAGCAGGTCACTCCAAAGGCCGATCATGGCCGTCAGTTCGGGGGACCACTCTGAACGATCTGGACGGTTCGAATGGCGTTCATCCTGGCCAGCTGATGTGGTATCGATGGCGGGCAGAGACTGGCGATCCAGTTTGCCGCTTGCGGTTAGGGGCATTGCGTCGACTATGACAACAGTTGTTGGCACCATTGCATCTGGAACCAGTTCAGCCATTTGGGACCGGACTGTCTTTGGTTCTGCCGAGGCGCCAACGACGTAGGCCACCAAAGTTGAGTCGACGGATATGACCGCGGCCTGATCTACAGAGTCGAGCGAACGTAGAGCAGTCTCGACTCCCTCGGGCTCAACCCGCACGCCTCTGATCTTGACCTGGCGATCGACTCGGCCAACCAGCTCGAGATTTCCATCGCTGCGACGCCGGGCTAGATCTCCGGTTCGGTAAAGGGTGCCCGGTCCGAAAGGGTTGGGCGTGAACTTGTCGGCTGTGAGATCAGGTCGATTTAGGTAGCCGAGCGAAAGGCCATCGCCAGACAAGCACAGTTCGCCCACCACTCCGTTTGGGCTGAGCCGGTTGTTGGGCCCGACAACGTAGGTGGTCATGTTCGAGATTGCCTGCCCGATCGGCACGGTCTGACCTACCGGGTTTGGGATTTGGAACCAGGTGGAGTCTTGGCTTGCTTCAGACATGCCGTACAAGTTGACAAGAGTGGCCTGGGGCACGAGGTCATAGAACCGTTGGGCCAGATCAGCCGACATCGGCTCGCCGGAAACGGTCCAGAGCTTCAGCGCAGGCAGGCGGATGGCCAGATCGTCGAATTCACACAGGACCGCTAGCAACGAAGGGACAAGTGAAATCTGGCTGACGTTGTGCCTGGCCAGCACATTGATCATCTCGTCCGGATTACCGGCGACATCTTCGCCGATCACCACCACTGACCGGCCCGCCAACAACCCGCCCCAAAGCTCGAACAGGTGATCAACAAAGGTGAAACTCGTCTTGTGAGTCATTACTTCCGTCGGATCTGATCCGAAGGCGTCCCATTGCCATTGCAGGCGGTTGATCACGCCTCGGTGATGAACTGGCACGCCTTTCGGTGCTCCCGTTGAGCCAGAAGTGAAGGTGATCAGTAACGGATCTTGCGGCGTCCGCTCGACCGCAGGACGGTCTTCAGAGTGTCCCAGGTCTTTGAGGTCTGCAGAGGTGAGAACCTTTACTGTCTGGGCATCGGCGATGATTGTTTCGCGTCGCGATTGGGGGTGCGAAGGATCTAGTGGCACATACGCCGCGCCAGCCTTGACCACCGCGAGCATTGCAATAACGGTCTCCACCGAGCGCTTAGCCTGCACGCCTACAGCGGATCCCGGCGTAACTCCAGCTCGGACCAAGTCGGCCGCGAGCCAATTGCTGTGGGTTCGAAGTTGGTCATAGGTGAGGCTGGCTCCGTCGCCTATCAACGCAGTCTCATGCGGGCGTCGGGCGGCCTGTGCATCGAAGAGTTCGTGAAGAAGATCGTTACTCAGCTCGGTTTTCGGACCCTCGCCGCTCTGAACGAGTGTGGCGGTCTCCGCCAGGCTTAAGAAGTTCAATTCGTTCAGTGGCTTGTCGGCCCCGGCGACCAATGCCCCAGCGACCAAGGCCCCGGCGGCGGCGCCGAGGTAGCTCAGGAAAGCGGCAACAGCGTCGTCGCTCAAGAGGTTTCCGTTATACAGAGCGTTGACTGACAGGCGACCATCTTTGGGGCCAGCCATGATGGTCATCGGGTAGTTGGTCTGTTCAAAGACTGACTTGACCAGAACTTCTAGACCTCTCTCGGTCTCAGCTTTGGGGAAGTTTTCATAAATCCAGACCAAGTCGAATGGCGACTGTGCCCCGGCCAGATCGGTAGTGGCAATGGCTTCGGCCAGGCCTATGTGGGCATGCTCGTCAGCACTTAATTGTTGATCTTGCAACTGAGACAACCAGTGGGCGGTCGAGATAGCTTGGGCGGTGTCAGCCCGAAACGGCAAAGTCTTGAGGTACATGCCGACGGCGCGTTCGATGCCTGGCAGTTCACTTGGTCTGCCGCCGGTGGTCACACCAAAGGTCACGTCACTCTCGTTGGAGAATGCCGAAAGTGCTAGAGCACATGCCCCCTGCAAAACAGTGTTAGTTGTTACCCGCAGGTCTCGGGCTTTGGTCTGGATCTGATCGGCTAGTTCTTCATCGAGGAGTATCTCGTTTTGGCGGGCCAGGTAGCGACCGTCGTCTACGGGCTCGTTACTTGACAGTGCAAAACGAGTTGGCGCCTCGACGCCGGCCAGCAAGTTCTTCCAGTGCTGCAGCCCAGCGCTGCGGTCCTGGGCAAGAACCCAACCGATGTAGTCGGAGAACTTGGGCGCTTCGGTTTCGTGACTGGCTGCTGGAGAACCCGTGGAGTCATAGGCGGCTAGAACATCATCCATGACGATCGCCGCAGACCAGCCGTCAGCGATGATGTGATGAAAGTTCCAAATCAGGTGGCTGCGGACCTCATCCAGTTTGACCAGTGTCACCGCAGACAACGGAGCCTTGCTTAGCTCAATGCCGGACTCGCGTTGCAAGTTAGCAAGTCGGTCCAGTTCTGAAGCGGGGTCGGCCCGGTCGGAGTAGTCCAAAAACTCGAAGTTGACTTCCACCGTTCGACGAACCACTTGCACAGGTTCGTCCAGGCCGTCCCAAACGATGATTGTTCTGAGCGCCTCGTGGCGATCTAGGACCGATTGCCACGCAGCCCGGTAACTGTCGGTTTGCACAGGTGTTGAGATGTCAGCGCGAACCTGTTCGAAGTAGAGGCTTGGGTCGTCGCTGGACAGGATCTCATAGAGCATCCCGGCCTGGGTCGGCGTGAGCCGGTGCACTCCCTCGACGTTTTCCATGTTCAAGAAAGTGGACGTTCAAGTCGCAAGAGCCGGGCGATCAAGTTCTTTTGCATCTCCGATGTTCCAGAGAACGAGAGCCCTCCGATTGCGTCACGTAACTCAACTTCGATTCCGGAGTCAGCCGTGTAACCCTCAGCACCGTGAATGCGGATGGCGTCGACACTTGAGGTGACGGCGCTTTCAGAGGTCTGGAGCTTGGCCAAAGCCGCAGCCATGGTCAGTGACCCACCTTGGTCATACAAGATTGCCGCCTTGAACAAAAGTAGTCGTGAGGCCTCATGACGAAGCTTCATGTCGGCGATTCGGTGGGAGATTGCTTGGAAAGAGCCAATGGTTTTCCCATAGGCCTGACGCTTGCGGGCTCTTTCAATTGATGAGTCAAGAAGACGTTCCATGGCCCCAAGTTGGGCTGCATAAAGAAAGGCTCGTTCACCCTCTACTGCGTTTGTGAAGATGGCTCCGCCGGCTCCAACCTTGCCTAACACGTCGTCGGCCGACACGACTACGTCGGTGAAGCTCATGGTTCCAAACGGTGAGTTGTTCAGGCCCATCTTGGAAATGGCCTGACCTCGCTCCACGCCGGGAAGCGTGGCGTCCACAACAAACGCCGTGATTCCCCAGTGCTTCTTTGCGGGGTCGGTGGTGGCAAACACGATGACAACGTCGCACTCGGGTCCCAAAGTCACCCAGGTCTTGTCGCCGTTGAGAATGAAGGATCCGTCCGGCTGGAGGTCGGCAGTGGTTGTGATAGCACCGGTGTCAGACCCAGCCGCAGGCTCGGTCATAGCGAACGATCCGATGGCGTCTCCGCTGATCAACGGTCGCAACCATCTTTCAGCTTGTGCCTCTGAGGCCGATGCGGCCAAGCCTCGTTGCATAGCCAGGGTCTGGGAAGCTAGTGCGAAAGTTGTCCCGTTGTCAGGACTTCCCAAGCCAAGTCCTTCGAACAACAACATTGCCTCCACGGCCGAGCACCCGTCGCCTCCGTAGGAAACGGGCATCATTGTGGCTTGGATGCCGAACTCGGCGGCAGTCTTCCAAATCGAACGATCGAACGGCCGCATTTCAGAGTAAGGCAGGTTCTCAGCTCCCCATTTCGCCGCTTCAAGTTTGCGCGGCGCATCCAGCGTTGTCATCGCCGAGAGGATTTCAGTAGGGGAGAGTGCCATCTGGGTAACCAAATTCTAATTATCGGGGGCCATTGGACCTATGGGATGGGGAATTGACCCTGTTCGCTCAGGATCGCTATTAGTAGCTTCATTACTTATGACGCTGGCCACCCTCCTTTCGGATGCAGCAACGCAAAATCCAACGGGAATATCCCTAATTGGGCTTGATAGGTCTTTTACCTGGTCAGAGACTTACTCACGGGCCAAAAGACTTGCCGTGCAGCTGGTCGAATCAGGTGTAAAGGTAGGCGATCGCGTAGCGGTGATGAGAACCAAGGGCCATGAGACGTTCGAAGCGATTCACGCAATCTTGATGTCTGGCGCCATTCTCGTGCCTATTGACCCACTTGCCCCAGTTCCAGCAGTCCACGCAGTACTGGCCAATTCTGGTGCCAGCGCCGTTATCGGCGAGACCCAAGTGGTAACCAAATACGACCCCTGGTCGGCGGGCAACAAGCTTGACGTTGTTCTTGTGTCTGACGATCCAACCGATGAGCGGATGGTCAAAATCACAGAACTTGAGCCCACACCAGATGAAATCGCAAAGCTCCCCGAAGTAAAGGCAGAAGATCCGGCCTACTTGGTTTACACCTCGGGTTCCACGGGTGAGCCCAAGGGCATCTTGCACACCCATCGCAGTGGTCTGGCTTATGCCCGGTTGGCCGTTGAGGCCCACAAAATGGGGCCCGATGACCGGTTGGTCGCAACTTCGGCCGCCCACTTTGACATGGGAACTCTCGAGCTTTATGCGTGCCCGCTTGCCCAAACGTCAGTGATCATGTTGAGCGAAGGTCAACTTCGATTCCCGGCAAGCCTGACGGCCCGAGTCGAAGAGCACAGCGGGACCATGTTCTATGCGGTGACGACTTTGCTGCAGTCAATTGTGGATCGTGGAGCGCTTGACCAGCGAGACGTTTCAAAGGTCACCAAGATTCTTTTTGCTGGCGAGCGGTATCCGCCTGCCGCGCTGGTGAAGTTGTCTGAGGCGTTCTCAAATGCGGCACTGTGCAACGTGTACGGACCCGCTGAGGTTAACGCTTGCAACGTGTACCACTTGGATGGACCGCCAGACCCTGAGCGGGGATCATCCATAGGGCCAGCGTGGCCGGGCGCCGAACTTCTTGTGGTCGACCCCAGCGGTGCGCCGGTGCCTGATGGCGAAAAAGGCGAACTTTGGGTGTCTGCGGTAACCCGAATGTCTGGCTATTGGGAAAACCCAGAGCTGACAGCATCGGCCTCTCATCCTCGGGCCGACGGTCCCGACTGGTACAAGACAGGCGACATTGTCAGTAAGGACAAAGACGGTCTGTACTGGTTTCACGGCCGCAAAGACAGCCAGGTGAAGATCCGCGGCATGCGGCTCGAGCTTGAAGCAATCGAATCGGTGCTTGGCGAAGCACCCAATGTTCTTTATGCGGTGGCTGGAACCCAAGAAACTTCAAGTGAAGTGCGACTATTAGCCGTGCTAGTGCCGATTGAAGGCACAGAGATTGATCTCAAAGAGGTGAAGCGTTTCTGCCAAAAACGTTTGCATCCAAACGCCATACCCCAATCGTTATCTATTCAAAGCAGCTTTCCTAAAACGCCGAGTGGCAAGATAGACCGCACAGCGGTTCGCTCTAAACTCGGCTCGGAGCAGAACTCATGACAAGCAAACTTATTCATTTCATCCAGACCGAGGTAAGCCTCGATTCCTCATTTGAGATTGAAGGCTCAACGGATCTGCTGTTAACGGGCCTGGTCGATTCCCTCGGCGTGCTCGACATTGTCGGTTGGATTGAAGATAGCTACAGCATCGAAATCGATCCCGCCGACATCACCCTTGAGAACTTCCAGACAGCTGATCTGATGGCGGCCTACATCGACGCCAGGCTCACCGCTTCGGTCTAGACCTGTCTAGGTCAGCCCGGCCAGCCAGGTTCTCGTAGTGGTTGCGAGAAGAACCGCCAGGAAGATAATCACAGCAACCAGCGTCATTGTGGCGCCCGCTGCTGTGCCAGAGTGGTAACTCACTAAGAGTCCAACCACCACAGCCACCGACCCAAGTGCCACCGCGCTTGCCATGATAAACGGCACTCGTCTTACCAATAACGCAGCCGTTGCCGGCGGCGCAACCAAGAACGCGAAGACCAACAGGTTTCCGACTGCGGAAAATGACGCAACGATTGAAACCGCGAGCAGAGTCAGTAGGAGAAGGTGAGCAAGGCGAGGTCTGAGATCGAGCAGCTTCGCCTGGGTTTCATCAAACGTCATTACTAGAAACGCTCGGTAGAACAGCACGCCCCCAAGTATCGAGATAAGGGTGGCAACCGTCTGGCGGCGAAGATCGTCACTGGTCACACCCGTGATTGAACCGAACAAGAAGCGATTCAGATCTCCGGCATATGCCCCTGACTGGCTTGACATGATTACCACTGCGAGCGCAAGGAACCCAACAAACAAGACCCCGATGGATGTGTCTTCAGGCAAGGGGCTGTAGGTCCGTATGAAATTGACACCGCCTACCATTGCCGCCGCTGCCACTAAGGCACCGATGGTTGGGCTGAAACCGAATACGAAGGCTATGGCGATTCCAGGCAACACCCCATGGGCTAAGGCGTCACCCAGGAAACTCATACCTCGCAGCACTACCCAGGTTCCAACAACCGAGGTCGCCAGTACTGCCAGCAGGCCGGCACCCAATGCGTTCAGCATGAACGAGTTGTCAGCGAACGGCTCGATCCACCATGCGGCAGGATCGGTTAAGAACGTCATGACCCGGACAGGCCTAAGGCAATGAGCTCTGCGTTGGTGCGAAGTAGATCTAGGTAGGTTCCGGTGTTGGAGTCTTTTGGCCCCAGGGTTCCGGTGTTCAGCTCCACCACGTTTATCTCGCCCAGCGACGATGCCAGTGCTTCAGCGTCTTCAGAAGAGGCCTGAACCTCAGTAAAGATTGCAGTTACACCTTCGGCTTCAATCTGGTTAGCCACCTCTTGGAGTCCTGCGGGGGTCGCTTCGCCCAGGCTGGATTCTGAACCAAGTACTGTGGCCACGATCTCCAACCCGTATCTATCTGCGAGGTAGGACAGCGAGTCGTGGTTGGTGACCATTTTGCGACGGTCTTCGGGAACGGCATCGAACACTGCCTTCAGTTCTCCGTCGACGCCCGCTAGTTCTTCTTGGTACGCACTGGTGCACTCGTTGACCGCTGTCATGTCCAGGTTTGCTCGGCTCGATATTCGCTCAGCCAGCCAAGGCAGCGACTCTGAGACTCTTTGCGGATCGAACCAAAAGTGAGGATCACGCCGGGCTGGGCCGAACATCAAAGGCTGAATCTGGCTGCCGACAGCTACAACGGCCGCACCGTTAGTTGTGGCCGCTTCAAGGGTGTCATCCAGGTTCTCTTCAAGACCAAGTCCGTTTACAACAACCAGCGATGCGGAATCTATTAATCCTCGATCGGCCAGCGACGGCTCAAACGCGTGGGGATCGCCGCCGGGAGGGATTATGGCTACGACGTTGACCAGCTCACCACAAGTGATGTTTGTGACTATGTCGGCCCAAATAGATGTACTTGTGACCACCAAAGGAGAACCGGTCTCGCCGGGGTTGGTGGCATCAGCTGATGTGGAACACGCGGAAAGAGCTAGCGCAGCCGCAAAGATGACGGTTACGAACCGAATTTGTAGGTGGCGATCGAGCAACAAAACGGCTCTCCTCGTGGAAATAGGAATGGTTCGCACAATAATGAGAACTATTCCCAATAACCATAACGACATCGAGACAAATACCGGTCAGAGACTTGTCCAGCTTGATCGCGTTTCAGTTAGCTTCGGACGGCGAGTGGCCCTGGATGATTTGACGGTCACTTTCGACGCTGGTTCGACAGTGGCGTTGGTCGGATCGAACGGCTCAGGGAAGACAACGCTGCTTAAACTTCTGGCTGGTCTTGCCAGCCCAACCAAAGGCACGATCGGCCCAGTTCCTAGGCCTCGAGTTGCCTATGTCGGTCAGCACCAACATCAACACCGATGGTTGCCTCTGACGGTTGCCGAGGTGCTTCGGACTGGACGTTATGGTGACCGCGGTTTGCTCGGGAGACTTAGGACGGCCGACAAAGACTTGATCGCCGGTGCGGCGGCCCGGCTTGACATTCAAGATCTACTTGGACTGCCGTTCAACGATCTCTCGGGTGGTCAACGTCAACGGGTGTTGGTTGCTACGGCTCTGGTAATGGATGCGCCGACCCTGCTGTTGGACGAACCAATCACGGGCCTAGACATCCCAAGTCAGGAACGAATCCTTAAGGTGATTGAGGGCGAGGCAGCTAGAGGTCGCCTGGTTGTATTCTCTACTCATCACCTGGACGAGGCCCGACGCTGCGGTCGAGTCCTACTATTACGTAACGAAATTGTGGCTGACGGCTCGCCAACGGACACTCTTACTGCGGAGGCTTTGCGAATGACATTTGGAGACCGCGTAGTTACTCAGGACGGCGTCGCTGCGGTATTTGACGATCACGGCCATGACCATCACCATGATCACCAACATGGCCACTAAATCTATTCATGACGAGGCCGCTTCGATGCTTCGTCAGCACGAGCACCGCTATACCCCAGGTCGCCAAAGACTGGTAGATGTGATGGATTCTGCCCATCGGCCTTTGACACTTCCTCAGATTCTTGAGTCCGATTCAGAGCTGACCCAGAGTTCGGCCTATCGCAACCTTGATGTGCTGGAACAAAGTGGCGTAATCAGGCGCATCAACGCAACCGCCGACCACGCTGCGTTTGAGCTTGCTGAACCTTTGTTAGGTCATCACCACCATCTGATTTGTGTCGATTGTGGAGCTATCGAAGACATCCACATCGGTGAACCAACCGAGCGGGCCATTGATGCTGCGCTGGGCGCAGCTGCAAAAGGATTGGGTTTCAAACCCCTCCATCACAGTCTTGACCTGCACGGTCAGTGCGCCAACTGCCAATAGTGCCCGGAGTGGGACTTGAACCCACACGGAGTATTACCTCCCGAGGGGTTTAAGCCCTCTGCGTCTGCCAATTCCGCCATCCGGGCGCAGCGGTCACTCTACTTGGTGACTATGTCAGCTGGGCTATTTGGTGACTATGTCGTCCATGGTCAACTTGGCTTGGGTCACGTCGCCGTTCAGGCCATCGAACGGATCTTCTTTGTCTCGCTTGTGGAAGACCTTTGGTCGTCGTGCGTCAGCCGCCGAAATCTGACGATTCCCGGTTCGGCGTCGGTTCATCGGGTTCATGGGGTTCGCGCCGTCACCTGACAGGTCTCCCATCTCCTGGCCATCCATGCCGCGGCCCGCACTTTGTTGTTGCTTGCGTCGGCGATTAATCACGCCGAAGATTCGCAATGCGATAAACAAGACCACAAATATCAGACGAGGATCCATGGGCTAACAGTAGCTCAAGCCGCCTTCAGCGTTTGCGCGTTCGAGTTGAGCGGGGCACCATGTCGGGTAATGGCTACCCACATTTTCCCTTCACCACTGCCCGATGTTGAGCTACCTGAGGTGGCTCTAAGTTCCTATGTATTGGCTCACGGCCCAGAGCTGGATGATTCGCCAGCGATGATCAACGGCGACACCGGCGAGGTGTTCACGTTTGGCCAGCTCAACGACGCAATTGCCCGGCTCGCTGGTGGGCTTCAGTCTGAAGGGTTTGGGCCCGGAAAGACGATTGGCCTGATGGCGCCAAACTCGCCTGAATTCACCATCATCTTCCATGCCGCCGGACTCGCCGGTGGCACAGTCACAACTATCAACCCCAGTTACACAGCTGAAGAGATTCGATTCCAGCTCCGCGATGCTGGAGCGTCGATGCTATTCACGGTTCCGGGCTCGGTTGCCAGTGGTGTTGAAGCCATCGAGGGCACAGACGCATCTGAGGTGGTCGTAATTGGTGATCCAACTGATGGGCTTCGGTCAATGGATGACTTGATGGGCGACCCAATCACCCAAGTTGAGATCGACGTTAAAGACCAGGTGATCGTCCTGCCTTACTCCTCGGGCACCACCGGCCTGCCTAAGGGCGTCATGCTCACCCACTACAACTTGGTTTCTAATTTGGCTCAGTCCAAGACGGTTCTTGACTATGGCGAGAATGAGGTGGCGCTGGCCTGCTTGCCGTTCTTCCATATTTACGGCATGCAGGTTCTGATGAACGGCCTTCTGGCCGAAGGTATCCCTGTGGTAACCATGGCCAGGTTCGACATGGAGAAGGCGCTGAAGCTGATTCAGGATCACAAGGTCACTCAGTTCTTTGCGGTGCCGCCGATGGTTTTGGGCCTCGCTAAGCACCCAGCGGTTGACTCCTATGACATTTCGGCTTTGCGGAAGGTGTTCTCTGGAGCTGCACCCCTGGGCGCTGATTTGGCCGAGGAGGCCGCTGCTCGAATCGGCTGCCCAATCGTTCAGGGCTATGGCATGACCGAGCTAAGCCCGATCAGTCACGCCACAAACGGCTTTGACGCCAAGCCGGGATCAAACGGCATCACCGTGGCAAATACAGAGTGTCGCATCGTCGACGAGGACGGAAACGATCAGGGCCCTGATGGTGAAGGCGAGCTTTGGGTGAGAGGTCCCCAGGTCATGAAGGGTTACCTCAACAACGACGAGGCGACTGCCGCAACGATCGATTCTGACGGTTGGCTACACACCGGCGACGTCGGTCGAATCGACGCCGACGGTCATATGTACATCGTTGACAGGGTCAAAGAGTTAATCAAGTTCAAGGGATTCCAGGTGGCCCCCGCCGAGCTTGAAGGTTTGATCATCACCCACCCCGCCGTTGCTGATGTTGCTGTGATAGGCGTGGCCGACGTTGAAGCCGGAGAGCTGCCAAAGGCCTACGTCGTTCTAAAGCCTGACGCCGCTGCTAGTGAAGATGACATCAAGGCTTTTGTGGCCAGCAACGTTGCTAAGTACAAGCAGCTGGCGTTTGTTGAGTTCACCGACGAGATCCCAAAGTCGGCTTCGGGCAAGATTCTGCGCCGTTTCCTGCGAGACAAGAACAAGTAACGAGCCCAGCTTTGGCTGATGTAGTTGTAGTTGGTGGGGGAGTAGCCGGCTGCGTCGCGGCCCGAACCATGGCCGATTCTGGCGTCAACGTCCTGCTGCTTGAGGCTGGCCTTGCCGATGTGCCTCTAGAACTACGATCGGCCGACTGGCTCGGCCAGGCCGACGGCACGCCGTGGCTTTGGCAGAGTGAACTTCTAGTGCCTGGTGAGTATCTACGCGGCCGTGGCCTTGGCGGTGGTAGCGCTATCAACGGAATGGTCTCGGCCGCAGATACTCCAGATTTCTATGACCAGTGGCCAAACGGGTGGCGCCACAAAGAGCTGGGCCGGTACTTAGAGCAAGTCAGGGCCAAGATGAGCCCCAAGCTGGCGTCTCCCGGCAGGTTGTCACAAGCAATCAATCGGTCCGAAGGTTGGGTCCCACTCGAGTTGTTTCTGAACAGCGAAGGTCAGCGCAGGACTTTCGCCGACGTCTACCTGGCGGAGCCGCCGTCGAATCTGACGGTGCGCAGCGAGGTAGAAGTTGAACTCGTGCTCACCGAAGGTAGGCAGGTCGTGGGCGTCGAGCTTGTCAGTGGCGAGCGCATCAGCTGTGGTGCCGTGGTGCTGTGTGCAGGAACGTTTGGCACCGCCGAACTGCTGCATCGCTCGGGCATCGACTTGAATCCGAAACCAGTTCAGGATCACAAGTCCAAGGCCATCACGCTCGATCTGGCCGAGCAGTTTCGGACCCATGAGCCAGGCCTGTCCCCAGGCTCAACCAGAATCGAAGGTTACGGCTTCGAGATTTTGGTGCTGGATCACCTCGGCGGAGACCGGACCCAGGGGGCGGTCATGGTGGCAGAAACCGAACACGCCGGACTCCAACGAGGAGTCCGGCGAATGCAAGAGATTGTTGATGAGCTTAAGGCTGGCGGAGTAGCCACCAGGAGGTTCGAAAGTCCTGGTGGCTACTATCACGCCGCGTCCACCTTGCCGGGGGGAACGGTGGTGGACCGAAGTGGAGCACCTGAAGGCTGGGGCAGGCTGCACATCATGGATGCGTCTGTCATGCCTTCGTTGGTGCGGTGTTCGCCGTCGCTGACTATTGCAGCAACGGCGGCGTTGATGGCTTCCCGACTGAGCCAGTGAGTCGGGCGGCCTCCGTGGCCGGGGAACGGCATGATTACATTGTGCTGATGGCGTCTAGGACGTTCATGCGGCTTGCTCTGTAAGCGGGGAAGAAGGCCGAAGCCAATCCGGCTACCGAGGCAATGATCACCAGAACCAGAATCCGCAACCATGGCACGGCGATGGTTGATAGGAACTGATCCGGGATTGCCTGCACTAACAAGATGCCAAGACCAAGCCCGATAGCTGCCCCCAGGATCGCTCCCACTGCAGAGATGATTGCGGCTTCCCACCGAATCATGGTTCGTGACTGGCGGCGGGTCATGCCAACTGCCCGAAGCAAACCGATCTCCCGGGTTCGTTCGAAGACCGACAGTGCCATTGTGTTCGCGATCCCAACCAGCGCAATCAAAATCGCTAGGCCCAACATCGCCGACAGCACCGAAGTGAATGTGTCCACGAAGCTGGCGAAGGACTCTCTCGCCTCGGCTGCTGACTGGAACTCGAGGTTCGGGTAGCTAGCTCCGATCTCAGCGAACCGCTCATCAGCCTCGGCCGCGGTCACATCCGGAGCTTTCAGGGCAGCTGCAAAGTCTGACGTCGGCTGATCTGAGATCTGCTCGTAGCGATCGACCGTGATCAACATCGCCTCCAGGAGCTGTGCCTCGGTGAACAATGCCACAACCTCGAGGTCGGCAACCTCACCGTTGTCCAGCACCATTTGCACGGTGTCGCCCATGCCCAGACCTAGCTTCTCAGCGAGGTCATCATCTAAGGCAACCGAGTCATTGTCGACGTCCTTTAGATCACCGTCGATAACGCCAAGGTTGAACAGCTGGTCAGCTACCGAGAAATCAAGGGCTCCAACGCCGGTTCCGGTGCCGGTTTCGCCTGGGTCAGCATCCACTGGCGTGTTCTCGAGTTCGACTCCCCAGAAGCGAACACCAGTAACGGCGGTAAAGGCCGGGTCAGCCTCGATCTGCTCAATCGCTTCGTCGGGAATGTCGAACGCTTGGGTGTTGACGAAGTAGTCAGCAATCAGGCCAGCTTCAAATGTCTTGGTGATCTCAGCCTTGATCGAGCTTCCCAATACGAGAGCTCCTGACACCAGTGACAAACCGATCATCAAAGCAGCCGCAGTGCTGGCTGTTCGCCGAGGGTTCCGGGCTGCATTCTCTTTCGAGAGCTCGCCTGGCATGCCTAGGGCTGATCGAAGGGGAGCCCCGAGGAAACGGGCCAGCGGCTTGGCCGCTAGCGGGCTAAGCAGCGTGAGGCCAATAAACAGTGTTCCTGCGCCGACTCCGAGTGCAATCAGTGTGCTTTGCGTACCACCCAATACGAACAGCGCCAAGAACAGCAGGCCGGCTCCAGCAGCCGAAGCCACAGCGCCAACTATGTAGCGACGGCCCGACTTCTCTTCCTTCTCGGCGATGCCCGAGATCGCCGTGATTGGCGAGGTTCTCGATGCCGCCAACGCAGGGATGATGGCCGACAGCATAGTTACTCCGGTGCCAACAATCAGAGCGGTTGCGATGGTTGTTGTCGACAGGATTACATCGAAATCTGGCAGCGGAACCCCAATTGCGCCAAGCACACTCTTCAGCCCGAATGCGAGACCGATACCGGCGACGATGCCAACAAGTGATGCGATGATTCCGATTAGGAAAGATTCAATCAGCACAGACCGGCGTATCTGAGATGGGGTGGCTCCGATTGCTCGCAGCAGGCCAAGTTCTCGGATTCGTTGGCCGATCACAATAGAGAATGTGTTGGCAATGATGAATACCGACACGAACAGCGAGATCAAAGCGAAGGCCAGTAGCACGTAGCCAAAGAAGTCGATGCCCTGGTTAAAGCTGGCTGCAGTCTCGGCTGCAACTTCGGCCTGGTCGAGCACTTCGAACCGGTTGGTCTCGTTCGGCACTGCGTCCGGGCCAATTGAGTTCGGTTCGTTACCGAGCGCTACCGAGATGGCTTCTTGAACTTCGGGAACTGGAACTGATCCGTCGATGGAAACACTGATCTCGTCCCAGATGCCGTCTTCGGCGATGAAGAATTCGCGGGCGGTTTCAGTTTCGAATCCCATCAACGTTGCCCCGTTGGTTGTGTTGTCCTCACCGAAGCGGAACGTGCCAACAAGGGTGGCTTCGCGGTTGCCAGCTGGCGTAACGAACTGGTATGTCTCGCCTACGACAAAGCCGTGGTTTTCGGCAGCATCGATGTCGATTACCCATTCGTTTCGCTCCGACGGAAAGCGTCCGGCTTCGATGGTTGTTGGGTTCAGCGCGTCGTCATAGGTCCAGGCAAATGAGATCTGCGGAGGACCGTTTGTGGCAATGGTGGTGCCATCAGTTTTGATCGGCTGGACGCTGTTCTCGAAGCCGGTCAGGCCGCCTTCGGCGATTCGGACTCCCGGAATTGCGTTCACCGTTGCCAGGTCGGCGTCGGTTATTGGAAGATCAGGGTCATCATCAACGGTGTCGACCAGAATGTCGGTTCCTTGGACGATCTCTTGGGACAAACCTGCGAAGGAGTCCTTCAAACCGTCTCTGAGGACAAACGAGGAGACAACAAAGCCGACTCCTAAAACGATGGCTAAGCCGGTGAGGGCAAGCCGGACCGCGTTGGCGGCAAGATTCTTAAAGGCAAGGCGAAGCATTTGGTTTCCCCTTATCCCAAAGTCGCTGAACGCAGCGCGGCAAGAATGGCGTCTGCGTCAGGGTTTTGTAGTTCGTTGACAATGCGTCCGTCGTTTAGGAACAGCACTCGGTCCGCATATGAGGCGGCGACTGGATCGTGAGTGACCATCACGATGGTCTGGCCGAACTCGTTAACTGCCCGGCGCATGAAGGCCAGGATCTCTGCCCCCGTCTGGGAGTCAAGGTTGCCGGTCGGCTCATCCGCGAAGATCACATCAGGGCGAGAGCCCAATGCTCTAGCTACTGCCACGCGCTGTTGCTGGCCGCCTGAGAGTTCGTTGGGCTTGTGCTTAAGCCTGTCGGCGAGACCGACGGCTCGGATAACTTCGTCCAAGTGAGCCTGGTCGGGCTTGGTTTTGCCCAGGTCCATCGGAAGAGTGATGTTCTCTATGGCCGTCAGTGTTGGTACGAGGTTGAAGGCCTGGAAGACAAAGCCGATCTTGTTTCGGCGTAGCAGCGTGAGGTCTTTCTCCGATAGTTCGGAAATGTTGACATCGCCGATTCTTACGGCTCCGTCGGTCAACCGGTCGAGGCCAGCGAGGCAATGCATCAGGGTCGACTTGCCCGAGCCGGATGGGCCCATGATGGCGGTGAATTGACCTTGGGCGAATGAAACATCGACCTTGTCGAGAGCAACCACCCGGGTGTCGCCAGAGCCGTAGATCTTGCTGGCGGCTGTTGTGCTGGCTGCAACTCCCACAGGTGCTGCGGTTCTTTGCATCGTCTGAGTGTTCATTTTGGTTTGTGTCCTCCTGGTCGGTGAATGTGTCGCCGTTTGTGAGTACCACTGTGATCGACCTCGGCTGATATGTCGTCGGCCGTAGGGATGATTGGACCCTGACCTTTTGGTCAACCCTGTGGGGGATGACCCTGAGGGGAAACGCCGAGCCGAGGTCTATCTGGGTCTGGCTATGCCGGCCTCGAACGCGGCGATTACAGCCTGCACTCGATCACGGGCTCCGAGCTTCGAGAGCACCCGACTTACGTGGGTCTTGATTGTTGTTTCGCCGAGATTCAACTCGGCGGCAACCTCGGAATTGGAAAGGCCAGTAGCCATTAATTGAAGGACTTCTAGCTCTCGCTCAGTGAGTTCTTCCAACCAAGTTGCTGGCTCGGTATCTGCTGGGTTCTGGTCGGCAAACTTGTCGATCATCCGCTTTGTGACCGAGGGCGCTAGCAACGCTTGGCCTGATGCAACAACCCTGATTGCATTGATCAGCTCTTCAGCTGGCGCATCCTTTAGTAGAAACCCTGATGCCCCTGCCCTGAGGGCGTCATACACGTACTCGTCAAGATCGAACGTGGTCAGGATGATTACCGCTGGGGCGTCAGGCAGTTCCAGTATTTGTCTGGTGGCCTCGAGCCCATCCATCTCGGGCATTCGGATGTCCATGAGGACGATGTCGGGCCGATGGTTCTTGCACTCGGCAATAGCGGCCAGTCCATTGGCTGCTTCGGCCACTATTTGAAGGTCGGTTTCGGTCTTGAGGATCATTGAGAATCCGGCTCGCAGCAGCGGCTGGTCATCAACAACAAGAACTTTGATCATTGGCTAGCGATCGGAAGTTTTGCGTTCACCGAAAATCCGCCGCCTAGTTTGGGGCCAGCCTGTAGGTTGCCTCCGAAGGCTTCGACCCGTTCGCGCATGCCGATTAGGCCATGTCCGGGTTCGGTCTTGTCGCTCCCTGCGCCCCTGCCGTTGTCATCAACAGAGATGGCAAGAGCATCTGCTTGGTAGTCAAGCATGACTGTTGCTTTGGCGCCCGGGCCAGCGTGTTTCATCGCGTTGGTCAGGGATTCTTGAACGATGCGATATCCGGAGAGCTCAACCATTGGCGGCAGCGGACGACGGTGGCCGTTAACACTAAGTGAGACCGCCAAACCCGACTCGCCGCATTGGCTAATCAGCGAATCGACCATTGATAGTTCGGGCGCAGGTGCTCTGCCTTGACCATCGTCACGTAGCATCCCAACAACGCCTCGTAGGTCTTTCAGGTTTGCCCGTGCTGTGTCTTGGATGGTGTCCAAAGCATCGATGACGGTTGCGTCGTTGCTGCCGACGTTCCGTATTGCGCCCTCGGCCTGCACAACTATGACCGATAACGAGTGGGCCATAATGTCGTGCAGTTCTCGGGCGATTCGGTTGCGTTCACCGGCGATTGCGGAGTCGGTTCTGGCCACTTGTTCCAGTTCGGTGGCTTCGATTCGCCTAGCCAGTTCGGCCATCGAATCGACTCGGTTCCGAACGCTGTCGCCTGCCATCCAGGCCAGCTGAAACAGAATGAGGTTGAGAACAATGACCCCAATCGTAACTTCTTCTTCGCCCTCGTAGAAATATCCGGCAACAAGCACGAGCAATAGGAAGACCGTAAAGGTGATGAGGGTGCGGGTTGACTGAACTCGGTTCTCTGCGTATCGGCCAACAGCGTAGAGAAGCACCAATAGGGCGAAGCTAGCTCCGGCGGCGGGGTAGTCCAGAATCCAATAGCTGAACCCTGAGACTGACCCGACGACGAGCGCGTGAATGGGTTTGGTTCTGCGATAGAAGACCGCCAGGCACGGTATTACAACGAGACCCGCTGCCAGCAGGTCAATCGATCGATCATCGGGTGTGCCTTGTAGGCCGAACAAGCCAAAGAGGCTGAACGCAAGTACGAGTGCAGTCACAATTGCGTCCGCGACTCGAGCATTGCCTTCGGCCCACTCTCGCACTCGTCGGACTGACTCCATCAGACCACTGTAGATTCCTTGGCCCAATCTGGCGTCCTACCAGGGTCCCTTGCTTGTCATACCTGAGGATGATTGGCCTCCGGGAATAATCCCACGCCCGAAGGGCTTGGTAATGGAGATGTATGACGACTCGCTGCGTCCAATCTCTGAACAAGTTCTTGCGCCGCTAGGAAAGCTTTTTGAGCGGGCTAGTCCTGTCGCGATATCTCTGGTGGGTGCTGGTTTTGGCGTAGCGGCTGCGATTGCCGCCAGTCAGACTTGGTGGCTAGTCGCGCTTGCGGCTTGGTTGCTGAACCGGACGCTTGATGGAATAGATGGGATCGTTGCCCGCGCTGCAGGAGCGAACACCGATCAGGGCGGCTATCTCGACATCACGCTCGACCTTTTTGTTTATGCAATGCTGCCGCTAGGTGTTGCCGCCGGCATCGGGACGACCCAGGCTTGGATGGCAGCAGCATTTCTTGTTGCCACCTTTCCGGTGAACACCATTACGTGGAGCTATCTCGCTGGCCTCCTGAACAGGCGCAATTCCAGAACGAGTTTGCCTATGGCCGGTGGCCTGATTGAAGGCGCAGAGACTATTGCCTTCTACACAGCGATGCTGTTATTCCCTCAATTTGGCGTCGCGCTCATGTTTGTGATGGCAGGTTTGGTTGTCCTAGGGGCTGGCCTTCGGTTCCGTTCCGGATGGGAGCAGCTTCGATGACTGCCGCTGATCCTGCCGACGTGACGCAACCGAAATCCATCCAACGGATTGCTGCTGTTGTGGTCTGGCTTGGTTTGATAGCGGGCTACATCTACTACACCAGGTCCCGAGATTTATCCCCGCTTGAAACTGCCGAGCAACTACGGTCCACTTTGGCCGACAACTGGTGGGGTCCAGCTCTATTCATTTTGGCTTACGCCCTTCGCCCGCTGGTCCTGTTTCCAGCTTCGATCCTAACGATCCTGGCCGGGCTAGCTTTTGGGCTTGGGTGGGGAACGGTGTGGACTGTCATTGCCTCGAACCTTTCGACTGCGGTGGCGTATGCGGTTGGTCGAACGGTTCTGAAGGGCGCCTTTGCTGAACGACTTGTGCAAATGATGGGATCCCTTGTTGAGCGGGCTAGACGGAATCCGTTTGAAACAGCAGCTTTGGCTCGATTGTTGTATTTGCCTTTCGACGCTGTTGGTTATGCGGCCGGGTTCTTGGCCATTCCGTTCGCCGCTTTCTTGGCCGGGTCATTTGTGGGCACATTGCCGGGAACGATTGCCTTCGTGGGGTTCGGAGCCTCAGTAAGCTCGTTAAGCGAGGGCACCCCGACCTTTGATCTGCGAGTGTTGGCCGCATCAGTCGCTTTAGCCGTGGCCGGATCATTCCTGAGCCGGTATCTCAAGGGCAAGAGCCCATCAAGGAGTGTTGCCGAATGAATAAGTACGACGCAATTGTGATCGGATCTGGAAGCGGTGGCCTTACGGCGGCTATCGGCTTAAGCCGATTCGGAAAACAGGTTTTGATGGTTGAGAAGAGTCTGGTGGGCGGCGACTGCACCAACTTCGGCTGCATCCCATCGAAGGTGCTTCTCCACAACAGCGCTGATGTGGCCAAGGCGGCTGACCCTCAAGCTGTGCTGGCTAAGGTCCGCGAACGTCGTGACCATCTTGAAGCCCACGAACGGGCCGAGTTCAGCAACTCTGAAGGCATCACGCTTATCTTTGGAACTGCCACGCTGGTGGCGGCTAACCGTGTCTCGGTCACCGCAAACGACACTGGGGAGGTTTCGGTTTATGAAGCCGAGAACATCGTGGTTTCGACTGGCTCCAAACCCCGGCGGATAACCATTCCCGGGCTTCCCGAAGACCGCAGTCTCACCAACGAAGAGATCTTTGAGTTAGAAAAGCCTCCCGCTCGGTTGGCAATTGTTGGTGCTGGACCCATTGGGCTTGAGATGGCGCTGGCATTCACCCGGCTTGGAACCGAAGTGATCGTGCTTGAGGCACAACCCCACATTGCGCCCAACGCTTTGCCTGAGGCGTCGGCGGTTTTGGCGCAAGCCCTGAGCGGCCAAGGGGTAGATCTTCGGCCGGGGCTAACTCCTGCTGACTATGACCCAGCTAGTCGTTCGTTGCGGATTGGGCCGTTCAAGCAGCCGCCAACTGAAACCATCGCTGATGTCGATGCAGTTTTGGTGGCTATCGGAAGGGTTCCGAACTCCGAAGGTCTTGGGCTGGAAACTGTTGGCGTCGAGCGCGACGACCGTGGCTACATCGTCACCGATTCAAAGTCGGCAACAAACGTTGATGGGGTGTGGGCAGTTGGCGATGTCACAACGCGTGGCGGAACAACCCACATGGCGAACGCGTGGGGCCGGCGATTGATCCAGGCCATAGCACTGCCGTTACTTCCCCTTGGCTCCGAGCCGCAAACCCCAGCCGTCATTTTCACTTCTCCCGAGCTCGCCACAATCGGTAGCCAACCTTCCGAAGTGCCTGACGACGTTCGCCGCATCACTATCGACCTCGCCGAAGTTGATAGGGCCTTCACCGATGAGGTGGAGCACGGGATTCTGATAGTTGACGTGCGCCGCTTTTCTGGAGCCGTGTTGGGCGCAACCATTGTTGGACCTCGGGCCGGCGAGATGATCACCACCTTCAGCTTGGCAATGAAGAACGACATTGCATTCCACAAGTGGTACGGAACCGTGTACGCCTATCCGACTTATGGTGATGCCATTAGCAGGGCGGTTGACGCCTATGTGGCCGAGGCTTCCTCAGAATGGAAGAGCGACGTCGGCAAGTGGACCGGAGGACGGCTGGGGTCGCTCTGGCCCAAAATCGGTGGGTTAATCAGTCGGGGCTAGCCCAGCGTTTGGCTTGCAGATGCCAGTTATCCGGACGGCTGAAGTCTCACTCAGCGGGAACTACTCCGTATCTTTTTCGGCGTTCTCGCGGACGTACGGCTGAAGTCTCACTCAGCGGGAACTACTCCGTATCTTTTTCTGGCTCATCAAGCCCCAGCCGAGGTTTCAGCTAGGTTGGCAACCATGTTGATGGACTCGTTGAAGGTGTCGCCTGCGGTTTTTACCGCCCGGACTGGCTGGGAGATAAAGCCAGAAGGTTTTTGTAAGGGCATGCAGTGTGTTCCGATTGACTCCCCGCTTGATTATGACGGGATGTTGGACGTCATGCGGGTAGCTCAGCCGCTGGGCATGGAGCTGATCACCGACGATGCGTCTGGCATAAGTGCCTTGGGTCCCGAAAGCCAAACCAAAGTACTGGCCGGTGTTCGGGCTCCAGAGCTCGAACTGCCAGACCACAAGGGCAACCCGTGGCGTCTGAAGTCGATGTATGGCAAGAAGACGCTGCTTGTTGCCTGGGCTTCTTGGTGAGGCTGTAGAGAAAGTCTGCCCGGGTGGCAGGCATTGCACGAGGAACTAGAGGGGCTCGAAGTTGTGACCGTAGCTCTGGACATCGATCGGTCGAAGGCCTTGCCTTGGATCGAGAAGGCCAACCCGACTCATCGATCGGTCATTGATTCGGCCCACATCACTGGCGAACTTCTTGGTTTTACGAACGTGCCGATGGCGGTTTGGATTGACGAAGAACTGAACCTTGTTCGGCCACCAGAGGCTGCGGCGCTGCATCGTTCACCGAGCAGCGATATGGAAATCCCCGACGACACGCCGCCCGATATGAAGCGGCTTCTTTCGAACGTTAAAGCGATTCCCGACGTTTCGGTTGGCTACCGCGATGCTGTTGTCGACTGGGTTGAGAAGGGTTCGGATTCGCAGTATTCGCTATCGCCAGACCAGGTCATGGACGCAAGCGCGCAGCGGACCCCAGAGCATTCCCGGGCTGCGGCTGCGTTTGAGCTTGGCCAGTATTTCTTTAAGCAAGGCAACCAGGAGGCTTCGCGCAAGTACTGGCGCATCGCTCATGAGGCTCAGCCTGACAACTGGACATATAAGCGCCAAGCCTGGACTATCGAGACAACCCCAGAGGGTGAGCCCTCAGACATGCTTCAAGCCCCAACCGATGTGTATGAGGGCAGCTGGCTAGAAGACGTCGTGGCCTCGGGTGGCGGAGCTAACTACTACAAGCCACCTTTCGCCTAAAACTGAAACGACCGGACACGATTGTGTCCGGCGTTTCTGTCATTTGCCCACGATCTTTACGCAGGAGGTCAGTCTCCCCAGAAGGCATCGCCAGTAAGCCTGACCAACCTGCGTAAGCACTGAAGGTATGTGACCTCAGAACAAATAGAAAGAAATCGGGAGGTTCCACCTATCAAGTACGCCCGGTGGTGGGTCACACGCCCTAACGTGTCTGGGCAATGGACTCTCGGCCGATAGGAATGTTCGATTCTGGGTTCGGTGGACTAACCGTTGCCCGGGCCACAATTGACCTTTTGCCCGGCGAAGACCTTGTCTACCTGGGTGACACCGCCCGATACCCATACGGTTCCAAGCCCCAAGACGTCGTGCTCAGTCACAGCCTCGAAATCGCGAACCACTTGGTGGCCAAATACGACATCAAGATCCTCGTGGTTGCTTGCAATACCGCAGCAGCTGCCGCGCTTGACGAGCTTTCCGCGGCTCTGGATATCCCCGTCATAGGGGTTGTTGAGCCAGGTGTTCGAGCAGCGTTGGACGTAACCGAATCGAATCGGATTGGCGTAATCGCCACCGTCGGGACCGTGAGTTCTGAGGCCTACCCGGCAGCGGTTAAAGCCGCCAACCCGCCGGCTGACCTGAACCTTACGGTCACGGCGTGTCCGGGTTTTGTTGAGTTTGTGGAACGCGGAGTTGTGAGCGGTGCAGAGGTGAACGTGTTGGCAACTGCGCTGTTGAAACCCGTAGTTGATGCCGACGTCGACACTCTGCTTCTGGGCTGCACCCATTATCCGTACCTGGCTCGACCCATTGCCGATGTGATGGGTCGCGATGTTGTTCTTGTGTCCTCAGCGGATGAAACCGCGTTCGAACTTAAGGACTTGCTGACGATTCAAGATCTGAATCATCCAGCCCCAGGCCGAACCGGGCAGCATAAGTTCATATCTTCAGGAGATGTGGCGGCATTCAAGAATCTCGGCTCCAGACTGTTGGGACCCGAACTAACTGATGCAATGCGCTGGGATCCTCCCAGCCGCTGACCTGAACTGACAAAGAACTGAGCTAAATAATGCGCCCCGATAATCGTGAAGTAGACGAACTACGACAGGTCACATTCGAGCGAGACTTCACCGACATGGCCGACGGCTCTGTATTGGTGAAGGCCGGTCGCACCCACGTGCTTTGCACCGCTTCTGTGCAGACTGACGTGCCCCGGTGGATGAAGAACACAGGCAAAGGTTGGGTCACCGCCGAGTACTCAATGCTTCCGGGTTCTAGTCCTGACCGCGTACGCCGTCGTGAAAACGGCCGCAGCATGGAGATCCAGCGACTAATCGGCCGCAGCCTTCGCGCAGTTTGCGACATGGAAGCGATGCCCGATGTCTCTATCACTGTTGACTGCGACGTTCTTTCAGCTGACGGCGGTACCCGAACTGCCTCGATCACCGGCGGCTACATCGCCTTGCACGATGCGCTAAGCCGTTTGGTTGCCGCTGGCACCATTAAGTCCCACCCGCTAACCGATTTCTGCGCGGCGATCAGCGTTGGCATCGTCGACGGTGAAGCTCGCTTGGACTTGCCCTACATCGAAGACTCCACTGCTGAGACTGACATGAACGTTGTGATGACTGGGTCAGGTGGGATGATCGAAGTTCAGGGCACAGCCGAAGGCGCTCCGTTCAGCCGTGACGAGCTAAACCAGATGCTCGATTTTGCTCAGAAGGGCATCGGCGAATTGGTTGACATGCAGAAGGCTGTTGTTTCAACACCTCCGCCTGCTCGTCCCGACCGGGGCTAGCGGCAACTTGCGCACGTTAGTGCTGGCGTCGGCCAACCCGAAAAAGGTCGCCGAGCTTGCCGAGTTGATGGAAGGCAAGTTCGAGATCGTGCCGCGCCCCGACGCAGCCCCGGACACCATCGAAGACAAAGACACTCTTGTCGGCAACGCCGTTAAGAAGGCTGCTGAAATCGCTACCTTTACGGGCGCTCCTGCGTTGGCCGATGACACCGGCTTGTTTGTGACTGCGCTCGGTGGCGAACCTGGTGTGTATTCAGCTCGTTACGCCGGTCCGGCCTGTGATGCCGAAGCCAACGTATCGAAGTTGCTTTCAGCACTAGACGGAGCTGACGATCGTTCGGCCTATTTTGAAACAGTGATCGCAGTTGTTTGGCCCGACGGCCGCCAGGTGCTGGCTGATGGCCGAGTTGATGGCACTATCGGGCACAACCCGGTTGGTGACGGCGGCTTTGGTTATGACCCGGTCTTCATTCCAATCGAGAGCGATGGCCGTAGCTTCGCTGAAATGGCAAGCTCGGAGAAGGCTGAGATCAGCCATCGGGCCCGAGCCCTAAACAACGTAATTCTCAAGCTTGATGAGCTTCCTGGTGAGGAGAACCAATGATTGACGTAAGCCTTGACGAAATCGAAGCCGTTTCGGCCCGAGCCTTGACTGCCCACGGTGCACCGAGCGCCGTCGCAGACTCGGTAGCCAACGCGGTGCGCGTGGCCGAGTCCAACGGCAACCGGATCTGTGGGCTGTACTACATGGAGAGTTATTGCCTGCAGCTGGAATCGGGCCGCGTACTTGGTGACGCCGACCCGGTGGTCACCCATGACAACCCGGGCGCAGTTCGAGTTGATGCAAAATTCGGCTTCGCCCAGTGGGCCTTCAAAGCCGGTTTTGAAACCGCCGTTGAAGCAGCTCGTGCCAACGGCACCGTTGGGTATTCAATCGAGCACAGCCACACCTGCACGTCGCTGGGTTACTTCACCGAACAATTCGCCAAAGTCGGCTTGCTAGCCATCGGTGCCACTAACTCGACCGCCCGAGTTGCGCCTCCAGGTGGCTCGACGCCAATTCTTGGAACAAACCCGATGGCGATGGCTGTGCCCGCCCGAAATGGGGGAGTGGCCTTCCAATTCGATTACAGCACCAGCGCTGTTGCCTTAGGCAAGATCACGATGGCCAACGCTGCTGGTGAATCCATTCCACTTGGCTGGGCAGTCGACGCCGACGGTAACCCGACCACTGACCCGGCCGAAGCGTTGAAGGGTTCGCTGGTCTCAACCGGTGGCTACAAGGGCTATGGCCTTGGCCTAATGGTTGAACTGTTGGCCAGCGCTTTGACGGCGTCGTTGCCCAGTACAACCATTCCGCCGCTTAAGGCGCCCGAGGGTCCTCATCACGACATCGGCCAGTTCTATCTCGTGGTCGATCCGGCTGCCTTTGCCGGTGACGGATTCTATGACCGTGTCGAGGCACTGGCCGAAGTGGTGGCCGCCCAAGAGGGAGCACGGCTTCCCGGTACCGGGGCCAGAGCCACTGACACCGTGCAGGTAGCTCCCGAAGTCTGGGAGCTGGTCAACTCGTTGGCGAAGTAAAAAGATTTCGTGCATGGGTGCATGCGCTCTGCACTACACTCGCTGTTGCAATACATTGATTGTGTCACGCGGAAGTGGCGGAATTGGCAGACGCACCAGGTTTAGGTCCTGGCGCCCTTACGGGTGTGGGGGTTCAAGTCCCCCCTTCCGCACCAAAAAAATTGGGGTCAAGTCTCAAAGGTAGCCAGGTTCTACTTTCTGTGGATAACTAGCCGAGACTCAGAACTCCAGCTAGGTCGATCTCAGTTGGCTAGTTGGTGCCATCAGGTGCCATGCCAAAATTTCAAATCTTCTCTAAATGTCAGCTGCAGGTGACACCAATTTGGGAGAGAGGGGGCGCGGGCATGAGGGTCTGGCTGACTTGGGGGACCCAGCGGCCCTCCGCACCACTGGCATCAGTTATCACTACGCTGTGTGGATGAACACAATTCCCGGCCTTCCCCACGCCGAAACGTCCGGCTCCGGTTTCGGATTCGACATCTACCAGCAGCTCCTCAAAGAACGGATCGTCTTCCTCGGCCAGCAGGTCGATGACACAATCGCCAACTCTCTTGCCGCCCAGATGCTCTTTCTCGCCGGTCAGGATCCTGACCGTGACATCTGGCTTTACATCAACTCGCCGGGCGGCTCGGTAACCGCTGGCATGGCGATCTATGACACCATGCAGTTCGTCAAGCCAGACATCGCAACCGTGTGCCTAGGACTAGGCGCTTCTATGGGTCAGTTCCTGTTAACCGCTGGCGCTCCTGGCAAGCGCTATGCGTTGCCTCACGCCCGAATCCTTATGCACCAGCCATCAGCTGGTGTTCAAGGCCAAGCAACCGATATTGCGATCCAGGCTGACATGTTGGTTAAGTCCAAGCGTGAGATGGCCGAGCTGATTGCCCAGCACTCTGGTCAGCCAGTTGAACAGATTGAAAAAGACTCAGACCGTGACAAGTGGTTCACGGCCGAAGAAGCTCGTGAGTACGGCTTGTTTGACCGAGTGATCGCCCGTGCGGGCGAGCTAAGCGCCGACCAAGATCCGTACTAAATAGCGAAGCAGGCTAGGTAGCGACGCAGGCTAGCGAAGGCCGCAATTCTAAGACGCCGCAATTCTAAGAGACAGAGCCTTACTGACCTGCGGCGGCTTGGCCAAGTTCACGCAACTCCTTCACTCCGGCACCCAAACCGCCTGGGTGCTTGTAGAGCCACGACCCAGATATCAAGACGTTCGCCCCCGCGGCTGCGGCTCCTGAAACGGTTTTGTCAGAAATGCCACCGTCGACTTCCAGGTCGATCCAATGGTCGGCAGTGTCTAGCAAAGCACGGGTCGCCTCAACTTTGGGTTCCATGGTTGAGATGTAGGCCTGACCGCCAAAGCCCGGGTTCACGGTCATGATCAGCACCATGTCCAACAAGTCGAGAACGTGTTCGATTCTGGAGATCGGCGTGTGCGGGTTCAGGGCTACTGCGGGCCGAGCACCAAGATCTTTGATTCTGGACAGCGTCCGATGAAGGTGGGTGGCGGTCTCTTCATGAACGATGATGATCTCACAGCCGGCATCGATGAACTCGGGGATGAGCAGGTCCGGTTCCTCAATCATCAGGTGGGCTTCAAAGGGAATCTTTACCTTGTCTCGGACCGACGCCACCACTGCCGCTCCGAACGTGAGATTGGGGACAAAGCGGCCGTCCATAATGTCGAACTGGATTCTGTCGACGCCCGCTTCTTCTAGAGCGATGCACTCGTCGCCCAGCTTGGAGAAGTCGGCGGGCAAGACGGACGGGGCGATTTGGATGCGAGAATCAGAACTCATGGCCGCCATCCTGGCCTGAACGGCTACTGCATGCCACTCTTCGAGGGTGGTATCGGCAAGAAATCTGAAAATCTCCGTTTCTCGAGTGGCTGGCGGAGGCGACGGGATCGGGATCGATGACGATGGTCGGGTGGTGTTTGTGCCGGGTGCCATCCCTGGAGACACCGTTGCGGTAGAGGTAGTGAAGGCCAAGAAGCGCTTCGCAAATGCCCGGCTTGTGGAAGTCATCGACGGTGCTGCGGGCCGCCAAGAGCCGCCATGTCCGCATGTGCCCGACGGTTGTGGTGGATGCAATTGGCAACACGCAACACCAGAGACTCAGTCACAGCTGCGTCGCAAGATTGTCACCGACTCGCTGGAACGCATCGGCCGTCTAGCTCCAGAGCTGGTGAACAGCGTCGTAGAAGCCGGACCGTCCTTGGATCCGAATGGTTACCGCACAACCGTCCGGGCCATCGTTTCAGAGGGTCGGGCCGGGTATCGAAAGGCGGAGTCTCACGAGCCGGTTCTGGTTAATAGTTGCCTGGTTGCCCACCCCTTGGCGGAACAGATTCTGACCGAAGGGCGCTTTGGGTCAGCATCGGAAGTCATGGTGAGGGTGGGGGCAAACACGGGCGAACGGATGGTTCTGGTAAGTCCGAGCGCCGATCAGGTGCAGGTACCCGAAGATGTGCTCGTGGTCGGGCAAGACGAGCTCGACGCAGGTGCAAAGGCATTCATTCACGAAACGATTGGCGATCAACGATTCCGGATCTCTGCTCAGTCTTTCTTTCAGTGTCGGCCCGACGGTGCGAAGGTTCTGACCGATCTGGCGAACGAGATGCTGGGTGAGATTGAAGGTCCACTGCTAGACGCCTATTGCGGCGTTGGGCTGTTCGGTTCTTTATGTGGCCGAGGGCGAACCATCACGGGAGTCGAGCTGAATGCCCACGCCGTCGATGACGCCAAGGTGAACCTCCCTAAAGACTCGACGCTAACCGTCGCTGCCTTCGGCGACTGGACGGCTTCTGACTTCAACGCTGTTATCGCTGATCCAGCCCGGGCGGGCCTGGGGGCGGACGATGCTGCGGTGCTGGCAGCAACCAATGCATCGGTGATAGTCCTTGTTAGCTGTGACCCTGCAGCGCTAGGAAGAGACGCCGGGCTGCTGATCGGCCATGGCTATCAGCTAGAGCGAACCGTGGTGGTTGACATGTTCGGTCACACTTCACATATCGAATGTGTAAGCCGGTTCACCAAGATTTAGAAGCGGTTGCGGTATTCGTCTGAACGGATCAGTCCGTCGAGAAGCGCCTCAATCGAGCCACCGTCGTTTACAACCTGGGTCCAGTACTGGAGGCCCTCGGCATCGGGTGCTCGCAGCAGCATTGCGGCGTAAGCCATGTAGACCTGAACCAGGGCGTAGGTTCCGTCTCGATATTCACCAGCATTGGCGAGATCGGCAAGAACTTCGCCACGGGATGACCCACCAGAAAGGGCGCCGGCAACTTGGGCGAGCTCAGCGCTGGTTGCGGGTCGGTCGAGTAGCAAGTTGTACATCTCGATGGCAAACGTTTCGTCGTCGACCTGGCCATAGGTTTCGATGCCTGCGGCCGATGTAAGTAGCTCATCACCCAAAGCGGCGAGGCTTAGGCCATCGTCGGTGCGGGTCAAGGTGGACTTCAGCAGTGAAGCTGTTGGCAGTTCATCAGTTGTTGCCAGGTGCACTCTCACAACCGGCGCTACTCGTCCGCCAAATTCGGCGCTGTTCATGAATGCGGCCATCAACTGGGTTGGAGTGACGAGTTGGTTCTCGATCTCGGTGACCCAGTAGTTGATGCCATCTGAGTCAGCTTCTCGAGCCAGAAAATCTCGATACTGCTGTGCAACAAAATCAGGGCTTGAGCGGAATGGTTCGAATGGTCGGGCACATCGTGAGTCGGCCGGGCTTGTTGAGTCCGGTTCGGGCGGTGGGATCTGAGGGGCCGATACGTTTTCCATCAAAATGACGGTGGCCCAAAGTCGACCGTCGGCGCTACAGCTGACGCTGGCGTAGACGTGAGTGGCGAACGGAGCCATCAGAGTCTCCGCATGAGGCTCTGACTCAAGCCAGATTGCAGTTGCTGAAGATGCCGGGTCGAACATGGTTGCGGTGTTCTCGCCAGCCCACGAGGCGCCGGGAAAGGCATCCATGACCTTGTTCAGATCGGTTGCGGCCAGAGATCCAGAAGAAGCCATTGTGGAGCTGTTGGCGTCTGCGAAGTTCGCCAGTGGGCCCAGCAGCGAAAGTGGGGTTAGACCAGCGGCGACCCTCGCCTTGTTGTGATCCGCGACAATGATGGCCGCGAGATTCTCATCGTGAGAAAGCGCTGCCGAGGCTGGGGTGATAGGTACTGCTAGGAGGGCGCCAAGAAGAACAACGGCACCAAGGAGGCGGCTTAACATCACCCAGTTATTCGTCGCAGAGGGTAAAAAACTTAAGCAGAAATACTCACCGAAGTACTCATTAGTTGGTCAGCCCGACCTACAAAGCGCTCTGTAGAACCGCAGTTAAAGAACCGCAGTTAAAGAACAGAGTGGCCCAACGCTTCCAAATCGGGCCACTCTGCCGTCCCTCGCTCTACCGAGGACGTTTCTAGTTTGATGCCACCCCGGCGTGAGCAAGCGGTTCGCTTAGGTCTGGTACGACTTCGTCAGCGTCGGACTCTTCGGTCGGATCATCAGCGGAGGCCACCTGTGTGTTGCTCTCCAAGGATGTGACTACCAGATCTACTGGTCGACCAATCTTGATTGCCAGCTCATCGGCCAAGGCCTCGACGCCCAGTGGGCCAGAGTCACCGGAGGCCTGCGCCAGGGTTAGCTCGATTCGAGGGACCGCATCGGCGGTTTCCATGTCGACGCGCAGCGAGATTAATGACACGTCAGAGCGCCAGTCGTTCACGGTGTCCATCACCACTTCTTCAGGCCTGGACTCAAGCGTTGGCGTTGTATGCCACTCGTTAACGATCTGAAGCGGAGCCACCACGATAAGGGTTCCTACTGCGGCAAGTCGAAGCCCCCGAGAGATTCCCAGCGAGGCGTTGTTGAGTCTGCCCAGTGGCACCAATCCGAAGGCAACAAAGGTGATGGCGCCAGCGGTGATGATTCCAGAAACGTTGGCGAGGAACAGCAGGGTTGCTCCTAAGGCCATTCGGTACAAGCCGAGCTGAAGGGTGATTCCAACAACTGCTAGCGGTGGCACCAGCGCCACTGCGACGGCTACACCAACAATGGCATCAGAGGCTTGACGGCGAACGTGTGAGTAAGCGCCAGCGGCTCCAGCGACCAGGGCAACTCCCAAGTCCACCATTGTGGGCGAGGTGCGAGCCAGCAGCTCAGACGGCAGCGGGTGGGGATCGCCAGGAATGATTGCGCTCACGAGTGCCGCTAGTGCCACGGCCAGGACGGAACCGAACGTGGCAGTGACAGCTGCGCTAGCGGCTCGTCGTGGCCAGTCCATGACGATGGCCGCAGAGATTCCAAGGACCGGAGCCATGAGGGGGGCGACCAACATGGCTCCAATCACGACTGCGGTGGAGTTTGCCAGGACACCCAGAACAGCGATGCCAACCGACAGACTCATCAGGCAGTAGAACCTGTGAAGGAAGGCAGTTCGGCGCTCTCCTTCGTGAAAAAGGTCTCTGACGACCTTTGAGCGAGCGTCAGGAGTAAGCGGAGTCCGCTTCTGTCCCAGCGCAAGCAGCGCTGACTCAACGGGAGCGACGATCCCCCGCAAGAAGGGGCCCAGCCGAATTGGCCGAGAACTCCTTGTTCGATTCACACTAACCATTGTCGCTCCACTCGTGAATGACGCTTTCGTTACGAGAGGTAACCTACGCCTGAGTGGTGACGGACCGAATGGGCAAGAATTCCGGGCGGGTTTGGGCGAAAAGTCCCAGCTTGGGTAATCGATCTAAGCACCTTCACCCCAATTATCACGAAGGGTGAAAGTGTGCTCACACGACTCTCAGTGTTGCGGAATCAAAACACCAAGCTGGGATGAGGTTGGTGTCAGCCTGCGATGCTTGGTGCGAGCTCGTGTAGGCGGGTTAGCGCGCCGATCATGATCTTCTTTGAGATCTTGGCGTCGTTATCCAACAGAGTGGAGAATTCGCGCCTGTTCAGAACCTCTACAACCAGGTCTTCATTGGCGGTCACCGAAGCCGTGCGCGGGATACCAGCTACAACAGACATCTCTCCGACGAAGTCACCTTCTCGCAGGGTTGCAATAACTCGTCCACCTTTGCGGACGGTGGCAGTTCCGGAAACAATAATGAATGCTTCACGCCCCGGAGATCCCTCTTTGATGAACTCTCGACCAGCCTTAATTGAGGTGGTCGTCATTAGGGCATCAATCCTCTTCAAATCAGCTGCTGATAGCTGTGAGAACAAGTCGAGACTCGCTAGGTGGTTCTTTGCCTTTGCCATTATGTGCCTCCAGGGGCGATCAGTTAGTAAGAGTGTGCCCTATGCCCAGTTCTTGAGCCAATAAAACGTAGTTATCGCCGGGTCGCGTTCCAAGTGTGTCCATGATGATATTGAGCATCATGAAGTTCGCGGCCACCGCGATCACCCGAACAGTGCCAGCAACGCCCAGTAGTTCTGACAACGCGGAACGTGCTATTTCAAGCTCTTCGTGGTCAGCCAACACAACGGCATCGGTTAGTGCGATTAGCTCGGCGGCGCCAGGAATTGCGGTGTCGATGCCGATGTCGGTGATGCCGCCAAGGTGGAGAGCCATGTTTGAAACGTTGGTGCTCTCACGGAGCATCCAGGCGTGAGAAACCAGTCAATAGAAGCAGTCGTTGAGGAACGACGTGCGGGCTGCAACAAGTTCAATTTGAGATCTAGTGACGCCATCACGCACGTAGGAGTAGTCACCCATCTCTTCCATCGGCATGTAGAAGCCGGCGCATAGCTCCTCAAGCGCGACCTGGTCGGCTGGGACCGACGTGAACGCAGTTCTAGGCGACGCGGCGCCAACTGTGGGTAGGAATCCGTTCTGAAGCTTCGCTCGGTCCACTATGGCCTTTGTGGGTTGGCCCGGATTTGGAGGTGGTAACTCGGTCAGTTCGGCGCCTACTCCAAACATGAACCGGTCGATCGCCACCTGCCGCGACACCACGCCCATGATTTCGACCATGGTCACTCGGCCCAGACCCTGTTGCTCTAGCCCGGCCACCCAATCAGCTGTAATCAGTGTGGGTTCATGCGCCATCCTTGCGGCTGCCATGGCAATTTCGGGCCTGACGCCAGTTTCTGCATCCGGGTCTCGGCAAAGCTTGGCCACCGCAACGCGTTCATCGGCGGTCATCCACGTGCCAGCCTCGGCAACACGGCCGAGAACCGAGCCGATGAGGGCGGTATATCCAGATGAACCAGGCGCCTCTGGGTCGGTCATTTGTCTGTCCTAGTCGGTTCTAGTCGGTTCGTAGATGCACATATGGCTTGTACGGCGATGAACTCTTCCAAGTGAAGCTTTCGAACGCGTAGTGAAGCAGTGCCAAGAATCCTACGACGCCAAGGGACACCGGTCGGTCAACCCTGACACCAAACGCAAAATCGAGACCGTTGTTTACCCAACTGTCGGCTCCGTGTTCGAGCAATGCCGATATTCCGATAGCGAATAGCGGTAGCGCCACGATGGATGCTGGTCCCAAGTTTGCGATCGATTCGGGAAGCCAACTTCGTGACATCAAAGTCTTGTGGCCAGCCGCTGCCCGATTCCGGTCATGGGTTACATAAAACGCAAACGCAGTCACGTCGTGAACGAACCTGGGAATCAACACAGCGAAGAACGGGTATCCGGCGAGGAACATAAGAGTTCCACCAACCATGGTTGCGCCATTGGCCACTATCCAGCGGCGACCTTCTGCGGTTGAACACTGACTCCACAAATACACCGTGCATGCTGCGGCGATGGCGGCCAACAAGGCAGCGAACGCGGTAAGTAGGGCGACGCTGCCGTCGCTTAGTCGGTACTGGAGGAAGATTGCGAGGTAGTAACAAACTCCGGCAGCAATTCCCGATACGACCCAGGCTTTGTAGGCCGGGCCGGAGCTACGGGCAACGATGTTGCCGATACCTAGTTGCTGTTTGACCACGTGGGTGACCGTCCAGCCGGCGATTAGGGCGTACAGCAATTCATACGGCAGTGCTTGCCAAAGTCCGAATACTAAGAAGAATGCTGCGATCGCAGCCGTGATCTTCAAAAGCGTGAATCGATAGTGCATCAAGTAGTCGCGGTTGGAGACCAAGATCAGATTCGACGCGACGATGTGAGGAGTTCCGAAGATAAGCGCCAACATCAGATAGCCCTGGGGCGTGTTCTCCAATGAGTCCCTTAAGAAGCCACCCCAAAGCGTCAGGTCCACTAGCACGATGGCAACTGAGATCGGGATTATGGCGTAGACGCGTCGAAGAGACCGAAGGGAAACGGTTGAAGGGCCTTGTCGGGCGACGCCAGACCCACTGGCGGTAGTCGGCGTGTTGGCCAAGCTCACGCTTACAAAGTTAGCTTGGGGAGACCAATAACCGAAGGCAGGCGCACATCAAATGAAGCTGACCACCATTCGAACCAGAGATGGCACCCGGGCCGCCCGCATCGAAGGCGATGAGGCCGTACTTTTGAACTATGCAGACGTTGGCGCTGTTTTTGCTAGCGGACAGCTGGCGGCTGTCCAGACAGCAAGCGGAGACGAGGTTGGGTTGGCCAGTGCAAGCATTGCCCCCGTGGTGACCCGGCCCGAGAAGATCGTTTGTGTTGGCGTGAACTACGCCGATCACATTGCAGAGATGGGCCGCACCCCGCCCAGCGCTCCGACTTACTTCGCCAAGTTTGTGCGAGCCCTGATTGGGGCCAGAGACGAAATTACGCTTCCGCCAGCAGAAGTGAGCACCCACATCGACTGGGAGGCTGAGCTTGCGATCGTTATAGGGTCCGAGGTCCGAAACGCCGACCGGTCCCAGGCACAAGCCGCCATAGGCGGCTACACGATCCTGAATGACGTGTCGGTCCGAGATTGGCAGCGCCGGACCTCTCAATTCCTGGCTGGCAAGACGTTTGAAGGTATGACGCCACTTGGGCCAATCGTTGTCACCGCAGATGAGCTCGGCGACGGGTCAGGTCTGGCGATTTCAAGCAGTGTTGACGGGGTAATCAAGCAGCAAAGCAATACGTCGGAGCTGCTGTTTGATGCTTTGTCCATTGTGTCTGACCTCTCGAAGGTGATGACGCTAGTTCCCGGCGACGTGATCGCTACCGGGACCCCAGGTGGTGTGGGGGCGGCCCGGACGCCGCCTGAATGGCTGAGTGCGGGGCGAGAAGTTGTGTGTGCAATTGAAGGAATTGGCGAGACCCGAAATCTGTGTCAATAGCGAGGTCTATAAAAGAAGAGCTGTCTAAATAGCAAGGTCCATTAAAGAAGAGCTGGGTCAATAGCGAGTTGTCGATAGTGTCGAGCTTGTGACGGACATATCGGTAGTCGTGTGGGACCTTGGCAACGTGTTGATTCGATGGGATCGGCGGTTCCTCTACTCAAAACTCATCCCCGACTCCCAAGAGCTTGACTACTTCCTGGACAATGTCCTTACGCTTTCTGAAAATGCCAAGTTGGACGCCGGCACGCCACTAGCTGAGGTGTCGGCCGGACTCATCAAAAAGTATCCCGAGCATTCGGAGCTACTTGAAGCATTTGCCACCAGGTGGAGTGAGACAGTTGGTGACCCGATCGCTGAATCGGTGGCAATGTTGGGCTCGCTAACAGATAGCGGCACTCGTTGCATAGCGCTGTCGAATTGGGGATGGGACACGTTCGAACAAGTAAAGGACCGCTTCGACTTTCTTGATTGGTTCGAAGGCCTGCTGATTTCGGGTTATGAAAAGGTCATAAAGCCAGACCCGGCCATCTTCCAGTTGCTGTGTGAGCGATACAGCTTCACGCCCTCCCAGGCGCTGTTCATTGACGATTCCGCCGCCAACATTGAAGCGGCCGACGGTTTGGGTTTTCACACTCACCACTTCGCTGAGCCCGACGCTTTGCAATCAGACTTAACTGCACGAGGACTTTTGTAATGCAGCTGGGGGTTCTCAACTTCGATTCCAATGACATGCCCGACCGGATCGTCACCGTTGGTGACCCAGGCCGCGTCGATGTTGTAGCCGAACACTTAACCGGCGTTAAGGCGCTGGCAAACAAGCGTGAGTATCGGTCAATTCGCGGGAACTACAACGGAGTTGATGTTGGCGTTGTCTCCCACGGTGTCGGATCGGCTGGCGCAGGATTGTGTTTTACTGAGCTCTGCAGGGGAGGTGCCGAGCGCATCGTCCGAGCAGGCAGCGCCGGTGGTATGCAGCCCGAAGTGCAGCAGGGGGCGGTAGTAATTGCGACCGCAGCAGTACGAGACGACGGTCTTTCCGAGCGACTCGTTCCGGCTGGCTTCCCAGCGGTTGCCTCAGTAGATGTGGTGAATGCTCTGCGGGCCGAGGCTCAGGAAGTTGCCTTGCCGGTTGCTGGACTATTCGAGGGCATCGTTTTGACCAGCGATCTCTTTTACCCGGGCGACATGTTGGGATCAGAATTGGGCGACTGGGCCAAAGCCCACGTAGTTGCGGTTGAGATGGAAGTTGCAACGCTTTTGGTTGTGGCTGCAATGCATGGTGTTGAAGCTGGGGCTGTTCTGGCCATTGACGGAAACCCTCTGGCTGTCGATGGGGGGTCAATGCGTCAATACAACCCGGATCAGTCCGTCGTCGGATCAGCAATAGCGGTTGCGGTCGAGCTAGCGCTAGGAGCAGCAGTAGCTGACTAAAGTGCGATCATGGGAATGATCGAACTCACTTCAGCCGATGGCCACATCTTTGATGCTTACGAGGCGGTGGGCGAGAACGCTCACGCTGGAATCGTCGTGGTGCAGGAGATCTTTGGAGTCAACCCTCACATCAGAAGCGTGGTCGATGCCTACGCCTCCGAGGGTTATCACGTAGTTGCTCCGGCCATGTTTGACCGAGTTGAGCGCAACGTAGAACTTGATTACACAGCCGAAGGCGTCGAGGCCGGCAAGCGCTTCCGGGGAGGCCTCGAGAATAGCGATTCGCTGTCAGACATCGCAGCCGCAGTGGAACACGTGGCAAGCAGCGGCCCGGTCGGTGTTGTGGGTTATTGCTTTGGCGGATCGATGGCCTGGTTAGCCGCTGGTCTGCCCAGCGTTGATGCTGCTGTTGGATATTACGGCGGTCAGATACGCGAGTTCATGAATCAGGCACCGACGGCTCCGATTATGTTGCACTTTGGCGAACTAGACCACTCAATTCCACTGGAGGACGTCGACGCAATCCGCGCTGGTTATCCGGCTATTGATGCCTTCGTCTATGAGGGAGCCGGACACGGGTTCAGCTGTGACGCCCGCGGCAGCTTCGACTCTGACGCAGCCGACTTAGCTCGAACCCGAACGCTTGAGTTCTTCAAATCCGAGCTAAGCGGTTAGAGGCACAGCGGTTAGAGGCACAGCGGTTAAAGGCATAGCGGTTAGACGCCGCCGTAGGGGTTAGCATCCACAAATTCGCCGTTAAGCGATATCCACTGAACTACTCCGCCCCTGTCCAGCTGACCGGTCTCAAGCAGGTTCAGCCAGTAGTCGAAACCTGACTGGTCATAATCGCGGCCAAGCACGTTGGTATAGACCCGCTCTAGGAACTCTTCGTTTGACGTTCCCGCATAGTTGTTCGCAAACTCCTGCGACTGGGTGAAGAACCCAGAGATCGACTGCAAGGACTCGCCATTAAACCTGACGGCGACCCAATAGTTAGCGCCGCCGGGGTCGGGTTGGCGGTTAAAGAATGCGAGGTACAGCCGCAGAACCTGCGCGTCAGCCTGACTGAACTTGTAATGACTGGTGAGCTGATCAAGGGTCAAGCCTTGTGGCGGCTGGTTGTCTGCAAGCGGACCGGTCAACAGCGCAAAGCCGGTTCGAGCTTCGGTGTCTTCAATGCCTAGGAAACCCTCTTGGGAATTGAACACATCGGACACGAAGTGAACGTCAATGTCATCTTCGGTACCGAAGATCCGGTCTGGGCCAACACCAAAGGTGCCAGCCAGGTCTCCGCCGGCGTCCATGATGTTAAACACCTCGTTGCCTGTCTCGGTGTGCCAGTTGCCAATGAAGTGGCCGATCTCATGGGCCACGATGACGCCGATTCCGGCTCCCACCATTTCTGCCTTGGAGGTTGTGTCGGCGAACTCATAGGAATTCAGTGAGCTATCGCCAAACTCCTCAGGATCACCAGACAAAACATCGAGCAGTACAACAGCGCTTTCTTCGGCGTCTAGGTTGCCGGGGTCGATTGACTGTGCGATTCCGATCGTGGGAATTCCGAACTCGTCGATGCTTCCGCCAATAATCACCCGGGAAACATTCTTCTGACCCCAGATGTCTTGGTGGTCGCGGCTGTTACGTAGTTCGATGTCGAGTTCGCCGGGAATCCCGCTTGCGTCGCGGTCGCCGTAGGTGCCTTGGGCCCGGAGATGATCGCCGAGTTCTTTGGCAACTTCAGTCATGACAGCGTCGATGACGACGTTCTCTTCGCTTGGGTCGAGGTCCCAACGGCTGAAGAAGTCAACCATTGGTGACAACGGCAACTCTTCGCTTGGGGCGAACGGGTCAAACAGGGAGGGCGAAAGAGCTCCGCCGTCGAAGTCCAGGTAGATGATCTGGACATCGTCGCTGGTGCCGGCCTGACGGCCAGTACGGGTGACTCGGAATTCACCTTCGTACGGTCCGCTGCTTTGGCTGATGCCAATGGCGTAGGTTCCAGATTCTTTGGCTACGTGGTCTGCGCCCAACGAACCCAAGTGGCGTAGCGGGGAGGTAGCTGGGTAGATAAACGACGCGGTTTGGGTTGAGCCGATGGCCAAAGTGCCATCGGGGTTGTAGATCTCCACAACTCCGAATGGCTCAAATGCGGCGGTGATTACGTCGCCGGGTTCTAGATCAACCAGGAAGAAGTCCGCATCGGGCTCTTCGCCCGCTGGGGGCTCCTCTTCGCCGTCTGCTGGTTGGTCGCCTTCTTCGCCTTCGGGCGCTGGCGGCTCGTCCATGCGGTTACGCCAATGAGTTAGACCCAAGCCTGCATCAACGGGTTCTTCGAGATTGCCAATGTACATCTCATAGGGTCCGACGCTGTCTGAACCGCTGCCAGATGAGGGGTCGAACGGGTCTGCGGCAACGTTCCCCACACCTGAGATCGCAAAGAAATAAGTATCAGTTTCAGGGGCAACGACCTGCACAAGGCTGATGGGGCCGTCGGTGCCGCCTGGGTCATCTGCGCTCGCCAACTTTTCGCCAGCACTGTTGTAGATAGCCACGGTTGTGGCTGGCTCTAGTGGGTCTACACGGCTGGGGACGACCTCGGCAATGACGGTTCGGCCAGCCTCCACGGTGTTGGCGGCCACGAAGTCGAAGTCGCCTCCGCCTTCTTCGTGCGCACTATCGCCGATAAAGCCAGAGCACAGCTGAACCGAATCCTCGGGGTCCAGCACAGTTGGTATCGCATCGTTAATCGAACCGTCTTCTTCTTCGGAGAAACACGACGGCGGTGGTCCTTCAAAGGGGGAAAGATTCACCACAAAGACCTCATAGGCGCCAATAGAGGTGGCGCCATTTCCAGCGGAGGAATCAAACGGGTCAGATTGAGTGTTGCCGATGCCAGCGACCACAGCAAAGTAAGAGTCTTCTTCTGGGGCGACAAGTTCGAGGAATGAGCTTTCTGATCCGTCGTCGTCAGTTGAGCCGATTAGTTGTCCGGCGCTGTTGAATATCGAAATGGTTGTTGGAGGCTCTTCTTGTGTCTCTCGGCTCGCAATAACCTCGATCACAAGAGTCTGTCCGGCGGCGACGTTGTTCATTGCAAAGAAGTCGAAATCGCCGGTGGTCTCGCCGTGGGGGCCGTCGCCCAGGAAGCCTTCACAAAGCTGAACCTGAGTATCAGGGTTCAAATCGGTTGGCGAGGCCAGGTTGATTGCGCCGTCATCTTCAGCTGAGGAACAATCGGGAGGCGGAGCGGGAGTAAATAGCGTGCCTAGTACTCGAACGAAGTCCGTTTCGCCTTCGCCAGTGCCAAATCCAGTGATTGGCTCGCCAGTACTTGGAGTGTCGTTCTGGCCAACGGTTCCGGCTGGCTCGTTTTCGCTAATCACCAAATCTTGTAGGTCAACTGAAGGAGCTAGCCCCGTCGAGCGCAAAGCCGGGAAGCGCTGGGCCAACAACTTCCAGGCCTGAACTGCTTTGGGGTCTCGATTTGGCACAAATGATGTCCAAGGCGGCGGGCCCAGACCATCCAGGTTGATCTGATCAAGTGAAATCTCACTGTTGTTTGTGAGCTGGTCGATCACTTGCTGAGCCACTTCACCTTCGCGGCTCAGCTGTTGTTCGGACTCAGCTCCCGCAACGTTTGTCACGCTGGCGATGCCAGCCATGAGCATCGCAGCCACAACGCTAAGGAAAATCCGCCGCCTGGTTGTCATTTATTCCTGATTTCTGGGTCTGATTCCGGCTTGATTTCCGGGCCCGATTTGTTCCACTAGAGCTGCCCTGAATCATGTTCGAGGGCCTTACTACTTTCTAGTCCAACATCGGTACCGAAGCATCTCACCGCGCGCGATTTCTGCGTTGAGCTGCTCGTATCGACCGAGTGAATAGCATGCTATGTATATGCCTCACATAACGATTGAGTACTCAGCGAACGTCGCCGACAAATGTGACATCGGCCAGCTGGTCGAAGTGGTCCATGAGCGGGCTCGCCAAACCGAAGTTGCGCCCCTCGCTGGTATAAGAACCAGAGCTGTTGCTCGTGAGTTCTACCGGATCGCCGACGGTAATCCTGATCATGGGTTTGTTTCTCTACATGCTCAACTGGGGCCGGGACGTTCAGCTGAGGTCAAGAAGGATCTAGTCGCTCAGTTACTCGATGCAATGAATGAGGTTCTCGCTCCGGTTCAGTCGGTAAGTGGCTTGGCCATAAGTGCCAAGCTGACCGAGATTGATGCGGAGTATCGGACCAATCAAAACAATGTGCAGGACTACCTCTAGTGGCGGCAAACGCGTACGAGCTGACCCTCACTCAAGATCAGGCTGAGGAGGTTGCCCGTCAGCACGAACACCATCGCCAAGCGGTGACCCAGGGATCGCGGGTAACCAAGACCTATCCCGACATGACTCTCGCCGACGCCTATTTGTGTCAGCAAGCCTGGGTGGATCTCCAAGTTGCCAACGGCGCCGTCGTTGATGGCCACAAGATCGGGTTGACCTCGAGAGCAATGCAGATGGCAATGAAGATTCACGAGCCAGATTTCGGCACTTTGTTGGACTACATGTTCATCTCAAACGGCGACACTCTGTCTGCGGCTGACTACAACGATCCTCGAATCGAAGTTGAGCTGGCCTTTGTGCTGCGCGAGTCAATCGGTGGGCCGAACGTCACTGCCGAGCAAGTGTTGGCTGCTACTGAATACGTGGTGCCGGCGCTAGAGCTGATCGACGCCCGCTCGTATCGAGTGGATCCCAACGACGGAGTAACCCGGACCGTTAAGGACACAATCTCAGACAATGCAGCAAATGCGGGGATTATTGTCGGAAACACAAAGATTGACGTTGACTCAACGGATCTTCGATGGGTCGGGGCGATCTGCAAGCTAAATGGCACCGTCGAGGAAAGCGGGCTTGCAGCAGCTGTTCTGGATGATCCAGTTCAAGGAATTGTGTGGCTTGCCCGGCGACTGTCTGATCATGGAGTTGAGTTAGAAGCTGGTGAGACGGTCCTAGCTGGGTCGTTCACCCGGCCGGTCATGTGTAGGCCTGGAGATGAGTTCCATGTTGACTTCGGTCCACATGGCGTAATTGAGTTGGCTTTTAGCTAGTTCCCACCGATACCCGCTCAGGCGGCCCAAGCAAGCGGCCCACAAACTTATGTTGGAGTGGGGCCAGCTCTAGGTCCATACTCAAACTGTGAGCGAGAAGATCCCAGCCCGATTCCGAAAGACCAAGACTGAGAAGTGGGCAGTCATGGCTCCAGTTGAAGATCTTGAGGCGGCCTTGGCGGCCGATGGCAAGGTTGATGTTCAGAAGAAGAACGGTGACTGGTCAAAGTTCACGGTTGGATCCTTGGGGAAACCGTTTGACGTGGACGGGATAAAGATGTGTTACGGCTACGCACCCGGAGATGATGATCCCCAGCACGCCCAGTCGAGTCAGTCGCAGCGGCCAGCCAAGCCAGCCCCAATCGATCTGCGTGAAGAGACCGAGTCGATGCCCGATTTAGGTTCGGCTCCCGCCCGGGATGAGTCCGAACCGCTGCCCGATTACCAAGGCGGCCCCGACGACGAGTGGACCGAGTTCTAATCCCCCCATTCTGACCTGGGAAACAGTCACCCGAATCGCTTCTGGCGGTGTACCCAGTCAAAAAATCCGAACTGGCGGTGTACCCAGTCAAACCCGGCTGGTTCCCAGGTCGGTTGCGAATTTGTGGCTGGTAGCCAGGTCAGAACATGAGGTCGTTGGAGACGATTGTGTCCAGGCGTTCGGGGCCGTCGTCGGTAATCAGCACCTGGTTTTCTAGCTTTGCACCGGGTCCGCCGGATCGGACGCCGACGAAGGCCTCGACAGTCAAAACCATTCCTGCTTGAAGCTCACCGTCATAACCCCAGTCGTCCCAGTCCTCTTCAAAGATGATGTCGGGGAACTCATCGCACTGGCCAACTCCGTGGAATAACACGGTGTAATGGCGATAGTCGGCTGCCGGGGGCTTGAACGACTTGTGTGTGAGGTCGGCGAAGCTTGTGCCAACCTTCATCATCTCGATGTTGCTCTCAACTTGGTGTAAGGCCAGTTCGTGCACATGCTTTTGTTCTGCGGTTGGGGCTTTGTCTCCAACAATCCAGGTTCGTGAAATGTCAGCCATCATCCCGTAGGCGCCAACAAGATCGGTGTCATAAGCCACGATGTCGCCGTTGTTCATGACTCGGCTACTTGCCTCTTGCATCCAGGGATTTGTCCTCGGACCAGAGGCAATGATCTGCGTCTCGATCCACTCGCCGGCCCGCTTGATGTTGCCAGCGTGTAGCAACGACCAAAGTTCACGCTCAGTCATACCTGGCTTGAGTGCTTCGGCCATTTCCAGCATCGAGTTCTCACAAGCCGCCACTGCGCAGCGCATGGCTTTGATTTCGTCGGGCCCCTTAATGAGCCTTGCCAATTCCATCAGCTCCTGGCCTGCGCCAATCTCGACCCCGCCTTCGGTGAGTACCTGATAGCCGATGTGATGGCATTGATCGATGGCGATTCGGGCGCTTCCAGCGCCCACCTGGGCCCTGATGACGTCTAGCATTTCGTTGCCCCAGGCCTTTGCCTTTTCTGCATAACGCGGGCCGGCAAGGAAGTAGGTAGAACCTGTGGCCTGTCGCACTTCGTCAACGACGTTTGAGTGGCCCGAAAGGAACTCACAGTTCGGGTAGTCCCAGACAATCGTGTGGCCGTCGGCGCCGAGCCAGGCATATCGGGCACCGTTGTGCATCACCCAAACCTGCATGTTTGTGGTGTCTGTTATGTAGCGAATGTTCATGGGATCCATGACAATTACGCCGTCATATCCCATCTTGTTCATCTGATCCAAGACCCGCTGCTTGCGGTAGCTGCGCATCGAGTCGAGATGGGGGAGTTCCAGACCTAGGGCCTTCCACTCGCCAATGGCAGGTTCGCCAGGACCGATGTTCAGGTGGTGTCCTTCGGTGGCGGCGTAAAGCACCTCCGGGGCAGCGTCTTGCAGGCTTTTGGCGATCCGTCCAACCATCGATCGGACATTACAGCAAAGCTAAGACGGCAGCTCGATTTTGATACCGGTTTCGCGTTCGGACACTCGCCACAGTCGTTCGATCGAGCGGCTCATTCCAAGCCGTCTCATGATCGGCACACGAACCGCCGGTCCGGTGCTGACAAACCTTGGCGCATACAAGGTGCCACCTTCGACGCCAGGCTTGGTCGCCGCCAGAAGTTGAGGTCTTACGCCTGTGGCCGGTGACATCCCGCTGCCTGCGACCGCAGAGTCAGCAAGCAGGTTTGTGTTGGTGAGGCCGGGGTGGGCCAGGATGCTGGTGGTCGACACTCTTGCTTCGCCGAGCTTGCGATTCAGTCCGATGCCGAAGTGATAGTTGGCCAGCTTGGACTGGCCATAAGCCTTCCCCGGCTTGTATCGACCTTCGAGGTGCGGGTTCTTCTCGTTCAGCTTGAAGCACATGTGACGAGCAACGCTGGTGACAGTGACAACTCGAGAACCAGCGGTGACTAACAACATGGGCATTAGTTGGGCGGTAAGAGCCCAATGTCCTAAATGGTTCACCCCAAACATCATTTCGAATCCGTCAGCGGTCTTAGTTTCGGGCAAGCCCATCAAACCGGCATTGTTCACAAGAAGGTCGAGCTGGCGGTGATTGACTGCGATGGCGTTGGCGGCAAGAGCTACCGACTCGAGATTGGCCAGATCCAACTCGACGATCTCTAAAGAAGCATCCGGATGTAGCGCCTCAATCGAGGTTTTGGCTGACTGCGCTTTTTCTTGGTTGCGTGAGCCCATCACAACGTGAGCGCCAGCTTTAGCTAGCCCCAGCACAGTCTCATACCCGAGCCCGGCGTTGGCTCCTGTAACCACTGCGGTTCGACCTTGCAAATTTGGGATCTTGTCCTGGGTCCAGACCATCAAGTGACCCTAGCCTTTGGCGGGCTAGCCCGGTGGCGGTGTCAGTAGCATTGCCAGCTGTCGAGACTGGGCCACCAAGGCACCGCTGGAATCCCAAAGCAGCCCGTCTTCAACAAACCGACCGTCAGTTAAATCGGTAGTCCAGAACTGACCCTTCATCCATCCCGGTTGAGGCTGGCGTCGGACATGAACGGTCAGCTCGATTGTGGGCACCCAACCGATGTTGCCAAGGGCGGTAAATACCGGCGGTGGGAAGGCGTCAGCAAAAAGCGTCATTGCGTGGCTGTCGGGTTCTCTGCCATCACCGAAACGAATCCAGCCTCTCACCATGGCCTCGTCAGATTGGCCGGCCAAAGCGAACTGTGCGGGCAGCTGAATGTCCACCCGGCTAAGAATTGGCAGATTCAAACCCTGCTCAACTCCGCTGCGCAGCAGGCACTCATCAATTGGGGGCAACTCGGGTGCGGCGATAGTAAACAGAGGCTCGCTTTGTCCAGATCCCGAAAGCTCGCCGAAGGTTGCCAATACTTCAAGACGATCCTTGCCATCTTGACTAAGCGTCGCTCTCATGGTGGTTACTGATCGGCCCGATCGGACCAGCGTGACTGTAACCGTGGCATCAGAATCGGCAGAACCTGGTCGGAGAAAGTGGGTGTTCACCGAAACTGGATCTGGATGCGGTGACACCTGCTTCATGGCGGCGGTCACGATTGCGGCCAGATAGCCGCCGTTCGGGTTCTCGGCAATGTTGTAGTGCCGTGTGACATGAGTCTTGAAGACGGTTTTGTTGGCCTCGGAACTGCCCTCATCAGCCGAAACTGCGGTTTCGACGTCGAACTGGTAATCGCTATCCATCGGGCGCAGCCTATGGCGTCGTGAGCCACGATGCCTAGTATGTCGGCGTGGCGAACGTCATTGTCTATTCGATGGCCTACCGAGGCGATGTGTACCCGTTTGTGCCCATTGCGGCCGAGCTGCATTATCGCGGGCACAACGTGACCATGGTTGTGCCCAACGAGTACCACTCTGATTTTGCCCAAGAAGGGTTCTCATGTCGACACTCTGGCACTGACTTTGGCCCTGAGCTTTTGAACTCACCTCGACACGCTCGTTACGTCCGACGCTGGGGTATGCGGCTAAAGGGCGCTCGACTTGGTCGAATGTTCTTCGGCGAGCTAACTGCCAAGCAGCTTGACCCGCTTTATGACTCGCTTCGCGAGGCTGTAACTGACACAAGGGCCGACGTCATAGTGACTCATTCGGCGGCTGCGATCGTGGCCTCGATGGTTGCCGAATCGACGGATGTGCCTTGGGTAACTGGAGATCTGTTCCCGATGCTTCGCCGCAGCAGCTACTACGCGCCTCCGGGCATGCCGAATTTGGGTAGAAGGGCCAACCGCAGGCTTTGGGACTTGGCTGGGTCTCGACTGGTTGACCGGCTTTCAGCCGCCAATCAGTTCTCAAAGTTCCGCGCTCGCAAGGGTCTCGATGCCGAACGAAAGAATCCGTTCGATTACGGAGACTCGCCCTTCCTGAACATTGGGTTGTCCTCACCTCACTATTTCAGGCCCGCCCCGGACTGGCCCGAGAACTACGTGCCTGTCGGTTTCAGCCTTTGGGGCGGACCTGGTTCCGGTCATCTCGATTCTGAGGTTGTGAATTTCTTAGACCGAGGTGGACCACCAGTGGTGGTTTGTCTTGGAACCTCTGCGGCGTCAGCCCGCCCTGAACTGTTCACCGAGATAAGGGCTGAGTTAGAAGAACTTGGCCAGCGAGGCCTTTACCTCACCTCGGTGCCGTCGGTTGTCGAGGCCCTCGGACCGAACTCTGAGAATCACCACGCTGTGCCGTTCGCTCCGCTTGATGCTGTTGCTAGTAGGGCAAAGGCAGTGATTCATTCAGGGGCCGCCGGAACCAGCGCAATAACTCTGAACGCTGGAGTTCCCTCGGTGGCCATTCCAGTTCTGTTTGATCAGCTCTGGCACGCCGAAAGACAGATGGAGCTTGGCACTGGACTACACGTGGCGAAGAAGTCTCAGTTGCGTGAGGCACTGGCCCGGGTTGTCACTGATGAACACATGGCCGACAACGCCCGGCGTTTTGCTGCGCTGATCGCAGACGAACAAGGCGCACTGCGAGCAGCCGATCTGATTGAGGGCTTGCTTCGCGAAGAGCTCGCCCTCTAGTAAGTCACTAAGCACGCCGTTTGCCAATTGGCGTGCAGCCGTCCCAACCGGCGAAACTCCAAACATGGATTTCGATTTTCCTGCCGAGGATGACCCACGACGTCAGGCGGTTCGTGACTGGCTCGAAGCGAACCCGAATCCCAGCTACGCCCAATTGGCGTCAGCTGGCTACGTCGTGCCTCATTGGCCGCGGCCTTATGGCCTTGACGCCAGCCCTGAGCACCAACTCCTAATCGACGACGAACTCACCAAAGCGAAAGTAAACAGACCAGGCAACCAGATCGGCATTGGCTGGGCGGGTCCGACTATTTTGGCCGCTGGAACCGAAGCACAGAAGGATCGTTACCTGGCGAAGATTTTGTCGGCTGAAGAGATCTGGTGCCAGATGTTTTCTGAGCCTGATGCGGGGTCTGATCTGGCCGACATCAGCACCCGTGCGGTCCGAGATGGTGACAGCTACATCGTCAACGGCTCAAAGATCTGGACCAGCGGCGGTCACCACGCAGACTTTGGAATTCTCATAGCCCGGACCGACCCAGATGTTCCTAAACACAAGGGGATCTCATACTTCATCTGCCCCACCGACGCGCCCGGCTTGACCATGGCGCCGGTGGTTGACATGACAACTGCTCACTCGTTTAACCAGGTGTTCTTTGATGATGTTGTCCTTCCGGCTGAGAATCTTGTGGGTGCGGAGAACGACGGGTGGCGGTTGACGAAGGTAACGCTTTCGAACGAGCGAGTGGGTCTGTCTTCAGGCGGATCACTTTGGGGCGCAGGCCCTTCGGCCACAGATCTGTTGCGAATTGTGAGAGAACAGGGTGGCGTTGACGACCCGTTACTTAGGCAAGAGGTTGCCCAGTTGCACTGCGAAGCAGAGGTGTTAAGGCTGGGAAGACTAAGGGTCCTTAGCGCCCGAATCAGGGGAGAGGCGCCGGGACCCGAGGCGTCGATCTTGAAGATTCTGGCTGATGAGCACGGTCAGCGAGTTATGGAAATGGCTCTGCGCCTTGCTGGCACCGATGCGTTGCTAACAGGCGCTGGACCAGTTGGTGAGCTGTCGGTGAAGTCGGGAAGTGGGGCAACCGAGAACAATCTCCACACTGATCAGTTCCCTGGAGTTGATCCGGTCTGGCACTACGGATTCTTGTTTGCACCGGCGCTGACGCTTGGAGGCGGAACGTTCGCGGTTCAGCGCAACATTGTGGCTGAACACGTCTTGGGCTTGCCGCGTGAGATGAATCTGCAAAAGGGCATGACCTGGGCCGAAACCCGGGCGGCTTCTAGCCGATAGAGTCAGGGCGATGGCACGCGAGCGGAGCGCAACAGAGACTTCCGCGTTTGGTGTGGGAAAACGCGAGGCGCATGATTCGTCGGCCTTCTATGCCCGCTTCACTCCGCCCGACATTTCCAATGATCAGACCATCGGCCCGGCCCCCGAAGTAGAAGGACCTCTTCTGGGTGACGCCCGCAAGATGGCTGAATTGCCAGACAACAGCGTCGCTCTAGTGGTCACCTCACCTCCATATTTTGTTGGCAAAGAGTATGAGTCAGAACTTTACGCTGGCGATCGCAATGCGCTGGGCGAGTTGCCCGCCAGCTACCGCGAATACCTTGACCTGTTACATGACGTCTTTGCCGAGTGTGTTCGGACGCTCGAACCGGGCGGACGGATAGCTGTAAACGTCGCCAACCTTGGCCGAAAGCCCTACCGCAGCCTGTCGGCCGACGTGTCGAACATATTGGCCGAGCTGGGCTTGCTGCTTAGAGGCGAGATCATCTGGCAGAAGAGTAGAAGCAGCAACGGGTCCTGCGCGTGGGGTTCGTTTCGCTCGCCAGCTAACCCAGTTCTCAGAGACGTAACTGAGCGTGTAATCGTTGCGTCCAAGGGCCGGTTCGACCGGGCCCTGCCTGCCGCCAAGCGTGAAGCTCAGGGCTTGCCCCACCAACCCACCATCACCACCGACGAGTTCTTAACCTCCACACTTGACGTGTGGGAGATGGACCCCGAGAGTGCTCGACGGGTTAACCACCCGGCCCCGTTCCCAGTGGAGTTGCCCCGCCGGCTAATAGATCTCTACACCTACTCTGGCGACTTGGTTCTGGATCCGTTCATGGGCGCAGGCACCACACTGGTTGCCGCACAGCAGGCGGGTCGCCGTTCTGTTGGTTATGACACCGATCCGGCTTATGTGGATCTGACGCAGGCTCGGCTTCAAAGCTCTGAGTCTCAGCGAGAAGTCGATTCGCCAAGTTCTCAAGCGGTGGCACTGGGCAAGAAGGCCGTGGACATTGCAGGGCAAGCACTGGGTGAGGCAGGATTTAAAATAGTTGACCTGAATCCCAAGCTGAAGGGCACAGGTGTCAGCTTTACCTTTAGTGCTTTAAGCAGCGCCGACCAGATTCCTTGGTTCGTAGAAGTGGTTGGCGGGTTCACAACTTCCAAGCCTGGCATGTTGAACTCCGATGCAGTTTGGAAGGTGTTGGCTAAGTCTCACGTTTTGGCGGCGTCGAAGTCACGCCGCAAGATCGGCCGCCGGACCCGTCTGCTGCTGCTAACACCGCACATGCCTAGGAAAGGGTCTGAGACCTACAAAGCCCTTAAGGCCGTGGGTTCATCGTCGGTGTTTGACGTGGTCGAGCTGCTGGATCTTGACGATGCTCACAAGCTCGCTCAGTACGGCTCAAACAGACTGGTCGGACCGCTTCCGGGTTTCTGGACCTAGTGGGCTGGTGGCGGACCAGCACTAGTAAATCGGGTGCCTTCAGGATCCTGCGCCCAATCTGGGGTTGTGCCCCACTGGCCGTCGTAGACAAGTTCATTTAGCGGGCGACGTCTTACTGGCCCGTGATTTCCTTCAGGTATGCCTAACGGAATTGTTGCGCCGATTAGATACTCGTCGGGAATTTGAAGCAGCTCTCGAAGCTCGGTCTCCACAGGTCCATGCCATCCGGTTAGAACACCGCCATAGCCCAGTGCCCGGGCTGACAGAAGTAGGTTCTGACAAGCGGGATAAATCGACGCGCCGTCCATGATGGATCCGTGACGTTCGCGAACACAGGCCAGCACAACGACCGGTGTCTGCTCAAAGTTGTCTACGAACTGTTGCATGGTTCGAGCCATGCGAGATTTGGGTGAATCAGCGTCGGCGCCTGTTCCGCCGGAGTAGCCGTCGGCGGTCTTCTTTGCGGCCCAGCCTGCACGGAACGATTCACCGAGAACAGATTTGGCAGCTACCGCCGGTGGGCTGTCCTGCAACGTTAGGAACCTGAATGACTGACGGTTTGAGCCCGTCGGTGCTCGAGTTGCGGAAAAGAGAATCTTGGCAAGATCTTCGGACGGAATTGGTTCGTTCCTGTACCGACGTATGGCTCGCGTGGTCGCCAGGCCTTCAAGCAGCCCAATGTCTGTCTTATCGCTCATGATTTGCCTCTCACGTCGGGTCGTGCAGATTCGGGTCGCTCAGATTCGGGTCGAGCACGGCAACCGAGTCGATGTACGGCTTGAAGTGGGACAGCCTAAACACGGGCGCCGATGGATCCTTTGCGGCCTCGTCCCAGCGGCGAAGCTTGACAGCGTCGTCAAAGAATTTGTGGGTGGCAAACGCTCGGCTTTCAGATTCAGTCATTGGCCCCCCTTGAAGTTTGAGGGTGTGAACCGAAGCCGGTGACAAGGTGCCGGCATAGCTTGGATCGACCGCAACCAAGTAGCGCTTAGCATCCACGTGTAGTCGAACAGGCTCAGTTACTTCTGGCCCTAAGTGTTTGCCCAGGATCTCCATTGCCAACCGAGCATGATCGCGATTGCGGTCATCAGGGCGCAGGTCTGGAACTAGGTGGCCAACGTCGTGAAGCAGTGCGGCGACGATCATCTCGGCACTGGCGCCATCAGCTTCGGCCAAAGCTGCGGCTTGGCACATGTGGCTAGCAATGGTGACCTGTTCGCCATAAAACTCGCGGGCGGGTGGGGATTCGAACCGAGAAGCGAGCTCGTCGAAAAGCGTCAAAGAAGTTCCTTAAGCTTTGCCACAGAACCCACTGGGTCATCTCCCACTGGATTTACTCCCAGGTAGGTAACTCCAGCTTCGGCATAAGCGGCGATTCGGTCCTTGACGAAACCTTCGTCTCCAACGAGCGAGGACTTCTGAAGGAATTCAGCCGGAACAGCGGCCGCGGCCTCGTCCTTGTGGCCGTCTAGATAAAGATCTTGGATCTGCTTGGCTTGGCCTTCGTATCCGTATTGGCTAAACAGCGAGTTGTAGAAGTTCTTACCCCTGGCGCCCATGCCGCCCACGTAGAGGGCAACGCCGGGCCGTGCATAATCTCGATACTTGCCAACCTCTGACTCTGACCCGATCGCCAGCATTCCGCCAGCAACTGTCTCAAGCGCTGGAAGGCCCTCAAGTCGTTTGGCCTTTCCTCGCTCGATCGCGTCACCCCAGACCATCGATGCCCCTTCGGGCATAAACAGAGTTGGGATCCATCCGTCCGCAGACTCGCTAGTTAGCTCAACCATTTTGGGGCCCAAGGTGGCCAGGAAGATCGGAATGGATGGTCGAGGCGGATGGGTGATGATCTTCAGCGGCTTGCCCAAGCCTGTGCCTTGGTCGGCCGGAAGGGGCAGTTGGTAGTGCTTGCCATCGTGAGTGAGCTTGTCCTTCCTTGCCCAAATCTTGCGGCAGATCTGCATGATTTCTCGGGTTCGGCCCAGGGGAGCGTCGTAGGGAACCCCATGCCAGCCCTCGACAACCTGGGGACCGGAGGCACCAAGTCCTAGTACCGCACGACCTTCGGACAACACGTCGACTCCCACTGCGGTCATGGCCAGGGTGGTTGGTGTGCGGCTGTATATGTTCAAAATGCCCGACGCGATTGTCACGGTCTCGGTGAGGGCAGCCAGGTACCCCATCACTGTTACCGCATCCATTCCATAGGCCTCTGGAACCCACACGAGGTCAACGCCAGCCTTTTCATAGGCCACGACTTGTTCAGCCATTGCCTTTACGTCGCCAGAGTAGTTAACGGTCATCGCGATCTTCATAAACGCCAAGTTAGCTACATTGATTGGTGTGGCCAAGCTCAGGACATCGGGGAATCTGATTGTTTGGGTTGTGCTGGCTCTTCTGGCAGCGAGTTGTGCCTCGCAGTCCGCTGAAGCTGAAAGTACGGATCTGTCCACACCGACTGCAAGCACCGATTCATTAACCGGGCCGATTTCGGAGATTCCCTCGGACCAGGTCTTAGAACCGGGAGAACCAACGGTCTTGTGGTTCTGGTCTCCCGATTGACAGACCTGCACCTCTCAGGGCTTTGCGGTCGCATTGTCGAAACAGAAATACGGTGAGGAGGTTAGATTCGTCGCCGTGACCAACGGTGACTCACCCGAGCGCCTAGTTAAAGCGATCCACCAAATCGGGGTAGAAGAGTTTGAACATGTGGTTAATGACCACAGCGAGCTTTGGCGTCACTATGAGGTAACTTCGCACCCGACACTGGTGTTTGTCGAGCCTGGTGGCAGCTACACGTCAGTGGTTGGCGGCCAAACTATCAACAAGATCGCCGAGCTAACCGAGCAGCTTTTAAAAGCGAGCTAGATCCCGGTGAACATGCTGGCACCGGTAGATGATGATGTGTCACCAGGACGGCTAGGCATGGGTTCAGTCAGATCAACGTCGGAGGTGACGATGTCAGTGAGGCGCTCGATCCGCGCTCGCATTAGATCCAGTGCGTCCTGCGCAGGACAGGGCTCGACGCCAGAGTCAGGGCGATTAAAGATCATGTGGGCCGGAGCATCGGGGTCATAAGCGGGCCAGTTCGGATGGTCCGCACAATTGGGACTGCCCGTGGTAGCAAATGCCGCCCATCGGTCGCCCATGGTTCTGGTCAGGTTCTCATACCCGCTTCCCCCAGGCACTAGCGGAATGGCCGAGTCGAATACATTAAAGATCTCCGCCGCATGAAAGGCGCCGATTGTTGCAGTTCGCGATGCTGGCCGGTTTCGGTAGTGGTAGCGGTAAACGTTGTGGCCCGAGTCCGCGTGTTCGCGGGCACAGTGATCTACCTGGACGCCAAAGATGTGGTCTCGGAGATGATCAGCAATTGCTGACGCTTCAAGGTCTTCAAGGCCTGGGTAGGCAGCCATCACAGCTCGGGCGATTCCAGCCGAACCATAGGAACGGGTCAACGTTGTCAGAACTGTTTCGGATCCATAGGCCAGCATCTCTGGCCCGGCCGGGATTCCGGCATCGGAAAACAACGAGCCTTCGTTGGCGTTGTATCCAATCATCAGCGGCACTGGAGCCTGCGTGCGGTGCATGAACGCCGACAGCGGAACTTGCCGAAGCCAGTGGCCGTCAACAGCCGGGTAGAAGTAGCGACCGATTTCGGCGTGGTTTCGGTACAGAACCATGAGCCGCTCCGCAGTTACAGCACGTAGCCGGGGAATCTGATTCGGGCCGTCGCCAACAGCCAAGTTGGCGAACTTGAGGCCCGCGACGTTTGCTGGTTCAAAGTCAAGAGCGGGTCGTGAATGGTGAAGCCATCGGCCGCTGTCGCCGGGGCTTTGGGAGATTGCTTGATGGAACAAGCCTCGAGCGGCAGGCGCTGTCATGAGGTTGAGAACGGCCTGTCCGCCCGCAGACTCGCCAAAGATCGTGACGTTGTTGGGGTTTCCGCCAAAGTTCTCGATGTTTTCCTGAACCCATCGCAGCGCCGCTATCTGATCCATCAGCCCGTAGTTGCCCGACGTCCCCGCTTCGGACTCTTCGTCAAGCTCAGGATGAGCCAAGAACCCGAACAACCCCAACCGGTAGTTGATGTTGACTTGAACTATTCCACGAGATGCCAGGGCGTTTGTGTCATAAATCGGCTCCGACCCACTTCCGTCTGTGTGGTCGCCGCCGTGTATCCAGACCATGACCGGTGCGTTGTCCGCATCTGCTCTAGAACGGACACTAAGCGTGAGACAGTTCTCATGTTCGGTTGTGGATCGAGCCCGCATGCCCGCTTTCAAAAGGGCTCGTTTGCCGACGGAGAGCCCAAGGCCATCTACGATTTTGGCGCCGAACTCATAGCTAGAGCTGCGCTGATGCGCAATCGGGCCCGGTGTGGTGCAATCGAGAGGCTCGATCCATGGCGTTAGCGGGGCCGGAGGCTTCCAGCGGCGTTGCCCTACCGGCTGAGCTGCGTAGGGGATTCCTTTGAATGAAACATAGTGACGACGCGCGTCAAAGGAACCCTCTACCGGGCCAGCGGTTGTTTCGACGATTGACTTTGACTTAAGGGTGAACATTGCGCACCTAAGGAAGTAGACGCTTCACCCTTGCACAGCGGAGCTGGCTAGTCCATGGGTAGGCGAGCAAAGAGCTCAACCTTGGCATCCTCGAAGTCTTCTTCGGTAATGTCGCCGTCTTCACGTAGCTTGTGAATCTGCTCAATCATTTCCAGCAGCTCCGGCGCTGATAGCTCGTCCCGACCAGCCAACATCTGTTCGATAGTTGACCCTTCTACTAGTTCGGGGCGCTCTTCAACCACGTCTACTGCGCCGCCACCAGCCTTTTCGGCCTCTCGAGCGGCTTGCTTTTCGGCTTTCTTAGCGGCCTTTGCTCGGTCTCTTTGCAGTTTTGCAAAGCTCGATCGTTGCTTACCCATAGTGCACATCCTCCCGGAACGGTCACGCCAATGAGTTGTCGTACACAACAGATGGCGACCAGGTCCAGCCCTTCATTGTAACGGATTTTGAGCCGTTTTGGGCACATGGTCAGCCCGAGCTTGAAATCCGAGTTGAAATAGCGCGCTAGCGCATCGTAAATGGATTGGCCATCGGCTGTTCAGAGGTGTTGATCCAGACCGTCTTTGTGGTGGTGTATTCATTGATGGCATCAATCCCGGCTTCGCGGCCATAGCCACTATTGCCGTAGCCGCCGAAGGGCGAAATTGGGGAAATCACTCGATAGGTGTTGATCCAAACAATTCCTGAGTGAATTGCCTTGCTGACTCGGTGGGCACGGGCCAGGTTGGAGGTGAAAACTCCTGACCCCAGGCCGAACTCGGTGTCATTTGCCATCTGAAGGGCTTCGGCCTCGGAAATGAACTTGATTACCGACATCACGGGCCCGAACAATTCAACCTGAGTGCTTCTGATTGACTGATCCGGGCATGCAAGCACTGTGGGCTCGAAGTACCAGCCTGCTTCGGTCTGATCTTCGCGCTGGAAACCGGGTCGCTGGAAACTGGGCCGCTGCCCACCGGCAACAAGAGTGGCGCCCTGGTCGACTGAGTCCGCAACAACCGCAATGCAACGTTCTAGTTGGGCTTCGGTGGCCAGAGGACCAACTTGAGTATCCTCGGCCAACGGGTCACCGATCCGGATGGCTTTAGCCCGTTCACCAACTTCGGCAAGAAATGCGTCGTAGATGCCGGCTTGAACAAAGACTCGAGTACCAGCCACACAGCTTTGTCCTGAAGCACCGAAGTTGCCCGCAATGGCGGCGTTAACCGCGCCGTCGAGATCGGCGTCATCAAAGATCAAAATCGGGGACTTGCCGCCCAGCTCAAGTGAAAGAACAGCAAAGTTGTTGGCTGTGTTGGCCACAACGTGACGGGCAGCGTCAGTGCCTCCGGTGAATGCAACTCGGCTTACCTTCGGGTGCGAGGTGAGGGCTCGACCGCAAGGCTCCCCATATCCCGTTATTACGTTTATGACCCCCGGCGGGAAGCCAACCTCGTCAATTATCTTCGCAAACTCGAACATCGGGGCTGGAGCGTTCTCCGAAGCTTTAAGCACGACCGTGTTACCCGCAGCCAGAGCTGGGCCGAGTTTGGTGGCAGTCAGAAACATCTGTGCGTTCCAAGGAACTACAGCCGCCACAACGCCTATGGGTTCTCTAAGAGTGAAAACCTGCATGTCGGGTTTGTCGATTGGGAGTGTGGCGCCCTGGATTTTGTCGGCAAGGCCCGCGTAGTACCGGTAGTAGTCGGCCACGTATGCCGTCTGAGCCCGCGTTTCAGCGGCCAGCTTGCCGGAGTCGGTAGTTTCAATCTCACCCAGGTGGCCAGCTACCTCAGCGATTTTGTCAGCTAGTGCATAAAGCATCTGGCCGCGCTTGGTGGCAGTCATCTCCGCCCACGGTCCAGAACGCAAGGCCCGGTGCGCGGCATCAACTGCACGGTTGACGTCGGCTTCACCGGCAACTGGTGCAGTCGCCCACGTCATGCCCGTAGCTGGATTGACGCTTTCAAGCCGAGCGCCGTCGGCCGCTTCGCAGAATTGGCCGTCGATGTAGAACTGATAATCAACCATGTGGCCGTCGAGCCTAACCCAAGGCAGTTGTCGACAACATCGCCAGCAACAGCGAGGCCATCGCAATCACTAGAACAATCCGTTTTCGCCGCATCTGATTCTCCGCCTAGAACACCCGCCCAAAGCGCACAAGGTACAAACGCGTGGCCAGCAGCGCAAGCCCCTTTACCTGCCCTTATATGCAGTTCCTGTGGAGATATATGCTTGCTTAAGCAGGGGTTAGGCCGTGCCGATGTGTAGGTATATGACCTTTGGCAGTAACGGTGATCCCAAAGCGCCGTCGAACTCCTACTCAACCAAATATCGGTTAGAGGGACTGAGATCTCTTGTTGCGAGCGCGCAGATTCTGAAGGTCCTCTGTCTTGATAGCTCGCTTCAGCCAATAGCAATACCGCCTGCTCTTATGGCGCTCGGACTCCCTGAATCAGAAAACGCCAAAGTGGAAGGTCGGTTCCTGGCTGCGATCGACCAGCGTGACCACCGGGTTGTAACTAGTCAGATCCGGGTGGCACGAACTCGAGGGATTGGTGGGGCAAGCGTGCGCTTGGCCGGTGAGTTGAAGGAACTCGTCGCAGAAGTTGCGATACAGATTTTCGATCTGAGCGAATCTCATGATGCCATCGTCTTCATAATTGGTGACTTCAAGCCCCGATGGGGTGGGGAGGTGGTGGCGTCGTTGTCTCAAGGCGTTCCAATGGTCCAACACCACAAGACAAATGCTCTTGGCCAATACTTCGAGGTTGACAGCCGGATCACAGAGACTGTCGGGTGGTCCCCTGATGAAATTCTCGGCAAGACCGGCGCGTCAATGTTGCACGATCTTGATCGAGACCGGGCAATTCAGGCATGGCTCGCCGCGGTCGGCGGACAGGACGGGACTCGCCACCGATGTCGGCAGCTGACCAAGAACGGCGACCATAAGTGGATCGAGTACACCTACTACAACCACTTGGATGATCCCGATAGTCCCCATATGCGCATCGAAAGCCTTGATGTCGATTCTGAGATGCGAGCGCTGGCCCAAGCCCGGGTTAGCGTTTCTCAGTTTGAGACTCTGGCGAAGGCGCTGCCGGTCGGCGTAGTCCAGATGGACCTCAAGGGTGAATTGGTCTTTGCCAACTCCTGGATTCAAGAGATGACCCAAGTCGACGGACCCAATGTTGCGTCTAATCAAATGCTTGCAGCGATCAAGGCCGAAGACGTGCCCAAGATGCGCGATGCCTTAAGACGTTGCCTGCGGCTTGAAGAGGTTGACTTTCACGTACGTCTGATGAACTTCAAAAGCGCCGAGTACCGCCTCTGTCTTGTGCGGTGCCGACCGTTGCTGATGGACGGAGAAATCTTCGGCATGATCGCTTCACTGGAAGACATCACCGAGGCCACTTCGATTCAAAACCAACTTCGTAGTCAGGCGATGACTGATCACCTGACCGGTCTACCCAATCGGGCTGCACTGATCGAGCGCCTGCAAGACATGATCGAAAGTCAGGACCGCGTCGCTCCCCAGTTCGCGTGCCTGTTTTTGGATCTCGACGGATTCAAACTGGTGAACGACGGGTTGGGTCACGAGGCGGGCGATCAGCTACTGATCACGATTGGTCAACGCTTGAAATCGGTGCTTCGGCCCGGTGACATCGTGGCACGTGTGGGCGGTGATGAGTTTGTTGCACTGTGCGCCTGGGGCTCGACCCGAGAAGACGTGATCAGGCTGGCCGAGCGCCTGATGGCCAAAGTTCAAGAACCGATTGCTGTGGGAAACTCCACAGCCAGCGTCGGGGTGAGTGTGGGGATTGCTTTGCAAGATGGTCTCGACACCAAGGCCGATGTGATTATTGGCAACGCCGATATGGCGATGTATGACGCCAAGAGGGCAGGCGGGACACGGTGGGCGATATATAACGACGAGATGCGACAGTCGTTGAACCAGCGGTTCGACCTTCAGTCTTCCATGCACGATGCGATCAAGAACGACGAATTCCGAATGCATCTTCAGCCTTTGTTTAATCTGCAAACGAACGAGGTTGTTGCGGCCGAAGCACTGATCAGGTGGCACCATCCGATCAGGGGCGAGATCTCGCCTGGCTATTTCATTCCCTATGTTGCTGAGTCTGATCTGATGATCCCGCTGGGGTGGTGGATCATCAACGACTGTTGCCGCATTGCTGCGGAGATGATTGCTACTGGCGCCAAAGACTTCAGGATTGGCATCAACATCACGGGCACTCAGCTTTCCGAACCGGGATTTGCGAACAAGGTGCTGGCAACAATCGCCCGTCATGGCATCGACCCTTTTGTTGTTGTTCTGGAAGTTACCGAGACAACCTGGATCGACGTTGGAGATCAGATTCTTGCCACCATGCAGGAGCTAGTTGACGCAGGCGTAGAGATAGCGCTCGACGACTTCGGCACTGGATATTCGTCACTGAACCACGTTCGCGATATGCCCGTGCAGTTCCTCAAGATTGACTACTCCTACACATCCAAGCTTGAGTCGTGCGGCGCAACCCGGGCGATTGTGGAATCGATTCAGGACCTGGCCAACAAACTGGGCCTTGAGATAATTGTCGAAGGAATTGAAACGCCTGAGCAACTTGCAATCGTTCAGGGCATGGGGATGGGCAGCGGCCAAGGCTATCTGATGGGTCGGCCTTGTGAAGAAGAGACCTTTATGGAACTGTACGCTCCGCTAGTTCGACGCGAAAGATCGCAAAAGGCGACCCCTTTAGCTGAGGCAGCCGGCCACCCGGTCCAGAATCATATTTAGGATTTTGTCGCTCGTTGCGAAGTTCAGCCGAGCACACGAAGTGGCTTGCTCTCCAAATTTGGATCCTTGGTCCAGCGCCACGCCAGCGTTTGTGAGTATGTGGTTGAAGGGGTCATCGGCGATTTTGGTGTTCGAGAAGTCGAGCCAAGCCAGGTAGGTGGCTTCGGGTCGATGAAACTCAACTCCGGGCATGTCATCGGCGACGCGTCGGGCGATTGTGTCCATGTTCGTCAACAGCTGGCGTTTGACTTCGGCCAGCCACTCCGTCGCTTGTGTGAACGCAGTTATTGTTGCGAGGCTGCCGATAGTGCTAGGCGAGCCCATTTGATGGGCCGGGAAATTTGCAAATGCTGGTCTGACCGCCGAGGACCCAACATGGGCAACTGCGCAACGCATGCCAGCAAGGTTGAACGTCTTGGATGCTGCGGCCAAGGTGACTGTTCTATGGAGAGCTTCCGGGGCTGCCTTGCCGATGCTTAGATGTTGGTTCGGCTCATGCACGACGTCGGCCCAGATCTCATCATTCAGAATGAGAAGGTCATGGCGTTCGCAAACATCGGCAAGACCCTTTAGTTCTTCGGCGCTGAACACTCGGCCAAGCGGGTTATGTGGTTGACACAGAATGACTGCCTTCGTGCCAGGATCCAGCGCAGCTTCGAACTGGTCAGGGTCCATCCGCCAGTCGGGTCCGGCCAGTTGAACATCGACGACGCGTCGCCCGTTGGTTTCTATCCCTTTGCGGAACGGTTGGTAGATGGGTGAGAAGACCACGACTCCGTCGCCGGGTTCGGTGTGGTGGAGCAAAGCAATTTCAAGACCATGAAGCGTGCCAGTTAACGAGAAACACTCTTCGGCTGGAGGTCGCCAGCCGTGATTACGCTCGTTCCAGTCCAGCCAGGTGGGAATCAAGGGATCCGTGACGTCGGGGTTGTAGCCGAGATCGCCGCTGTCGATTAAGGCCTTCATGGCGTCTTTGATTTCGCTTGCCGGATCGAAGTCCATGTCTGCAACCCAGGCGGGTAGAACGTCGGGGCCATAGCGAGTCCACTTCACTCCACTGATTGTCCTGAGCCGATCAAGGTCCGCATGTGCCATCGGCTCAAGTTAGCCGAACTTAGAAATATCGGGTTCCGTACATTTGCACTGATATGGTCGGCCGCCATGTCTCCCCGTAATTTGGACAGGTCGGACTCGTCGCCACTTTGGGCTCAGCTTGAAGCCGATCTAAAGCGTCGAATGGAAAACGGTGAGTTCGATGACGGCACGTTCCCGACCGATCTTCAGCTCACTCGACTTTATGGAGTGTCGCGTCACACAGTCCGAGAGGCGATACGACACTTAAACAAGACGGGCATTCTGCGACGCGAGAGGGGTCGTGGGACTGTTCTAAATAGAGTTGAGTTCGAGCAGTCGTTGGGGACTTTGTACAGCCTTTTCCAATCAGTCGAGTCTTCCGGAGTCGAACAGACCTCAGAAGTGCTTGAGCTGAAGGTGGTAACAGATTCGGTGGCGGCTTCTCATCTTGAAGTTGATGAGACAACAGAGCTAATTCTGTTGGAACGATTGCGGCTGGCTGGCGGTCAACCATTGGCCGTCGACAGGGCGTGGCTTCGCGCAGAGAATCTCATGCCGTTGCTGGATGTTGACTGGGGACATACTGCTTTATATGCGGAGCTGGCAAAGTTGGGCGCCCCGGTCCCGAACCAGGGGTGGGAGCGGCTGACTCCGGTGGTTCCGAGTCAGGTGGACCGGTCCCGGCTGGGCATCGGCAAGACCGAAGCTGGCTTTTTCCTAGAGCGGTTAGGGAAAAGAGACGGTGAAAAAATCGAGTGGCGCACTACTGTCATTCGCGGGGATCGCTACAGATTTGTTAGTGATTGGACAACTGGGACTAAGGCCGAGCTTCGCCCAACCGTGCGCTGACACAGCGGCAAATTGAACCGGGGCCGATGTATTGACCTCGCCTATTGTTCATTTGCCTGAACATAAGTCGATTCGAGTGATAGCGTTGCTACCGCTAACACGGGTCTGGCAAGTAGAGCCTTCCCAAAACAACCCTGGGAGGGGTTTACAGTGAAAAAATTGATGAAACTTCTGAGTGTGATATTCGCACTCAGCCTCGTGGCTGCAGCTTGCAGCGACGATGCAACAACAGATGCAGGTAGCGATACCACCGCTGCCGACGGTGGCGGCGACGCAGGCTACCTCGGTGACGGCTCGCTGGGAGAAGTTACTGTTGAAGCCGGTGGAGCGATCCAGATTCGTTCACTAAACGCAATCACTGGCGACGTGGCCTTCTTGGGTCTGCCTAACCAACGTGGCGTTGAGCAGGCAATTGCTGACTACGGTCAGATCAAGGGCTTCGACGTTGACATGGGCGTAGGTCTTGATGACCTTTGCTCTGCAGACGGTGGCCAGGCTGCTGCTCAGAGCATCGTTGCTGACGAGCAGGTAATCGGTGTTATCGGAACTTCATGTTCTGGTGCCGCTACTGCCGCTGCGCCTCTAATCGGAAACGCCGGAATGGTTATGATCTCTGGATCAAACACCTCTCCAGCTCTGACTTCTGACCAGCAGGGCAACGCAGGACCTGACTACAGCGTTGGCTACTACCGCACCGCTCACAACGACTTGTTCCAGGGCGCTGCCATGGCCGAGTATGTGTTCAACGAGCTTGGGCTAACCACTGCTGCAGCCATCCACGATGGCGATCCCTACACCGATGGCCTAGCAACTGCGTTCACCAACGCTTTCACCGAGCTTGGTGGCGAAGTAACCGGCTACTCAGCTGTTGCTAAGGAAGACACCGACATGGTTCCAGTCCTAACTGAAATCGCTGCTGGTTCTCCTGAGGCTCTGTTCTTCCCAATCTTCCAGCCTGCTGGTGACTTCATTGCTGACCAGGTCGGATCAGTTTCTGGTCTTGAGAACACCCAGCTGTTCGCAGCTGACGGTCTCTTGGTAGACGGATTCTTGGAGCTTCCACAGTCTGAAGGCATCTCCTTCTCCGGTCCTGATACTCGCTTCGGTGAGAACAAGAACGAGAGCACTGGCGTCAACGCTAACCAGTTCCTTGAGACCTACGAAGCAGCAAACGGTGAAGCACCATCAGCCCCATTCTGGGGTCACTCATATGACGCAACTGCAATGTTGCTAGATGCCATCGCGGCAGCTTCCTACACCGACGGCGACAACCTAGTCATCGATCGTGCAGGCGTGCGTGAGTACCTCAACGGAATTAAGGGCTACTCCGGAATCATCGGAACCATCAACTGTGATGACTTCGGTGACTGTGGATCACAGAAGATCACAATCATTGAGCACCTAAGCTCAAGCGATCTTGATGCTTCTAAGGCCAACGTTAAGTTCGAGTACGCACCATAAAGAGCTGATCGAACAAAACGAATTAGGAATAAATTCAACTAAAGGTTGAATTGAGCGTCGGCTCCGCCCATCATCTTGGGCGGGGCCGACGCCACTTTTAGTGGAAGCCTCGGTCAACGCATAAATAGGGGGTAGTCAGTGACGACTGCTGTAAAAGCAAAAGGTTCAAAGAAAACAGGGGTAGATAAGTTTCTGACCCTGTTGAGGTTCCTGCTGATCGGAGCCATTGCCATAGGGCTGATTGCCTTCGTGTGGCAACAGATTGACCCGAACAATCCGTTCGCCCGCTGGCGTAACCCTGATGCCCAGCCGCTAACTGCGGAACAGATCAAAGGCCTTGTAGTCACCGGCTTGAGCCAGGGAGCCATGTACGGCTTGATCGCCCTCGGCTACTCAATGGTTTATGGCGTACTTGGTTTCATCAACTTCGCCCACGGTGAAGTGTTCATGCTTGGAGCTTTCACCGGTTTCGTAACTTCCAACAAGTTGGCTGATGCGGGCCTTTGGGAAGGCGGCGCATTCATCCCTTCGGTGATCATGACCGCCGTACTGGCTGCGCTTATCGCCACCGGCGCAGCTGTGCTGATGGAACGAGTTGCATACCGACCGCTGCGAGGCAGTCCCCGTCTGATCCCACTGATCACCTCGATCGGTGTTTCGTTCTTTATTCAGAACGCGGTCATCTTGCTGTTCGGCCCCGGCGCAAAGGGCTACCCACCGAACCCAGAATGGCTGCAAAAGAAGCGTCGCTTTGATCTCCTCGGCGATGCGTTCGCCTTCGAAGTTGAAGGCACGAAGCTGCTTGTTCTGGTTGTAGCTAGTTTCTCAATGGCTGGCCTGTGGTACTTCGTAGAGCGAACCAAGACCGGAAAAGCTATGCGAGCGGTGGCGGAAGATAAAGAGATCGCCTCCCTCATGGGCATCAACGTCAACAAGACAATCGTTACTACCTTTGCGGTTGGCGGCGCAATGGCTGGCATTGCCGGAATCCTTTGGGGCCTTTTGTTCCGTTCAGTGATCGCAACCACGGGCTTCCTCCCAGGCATCAAGGCCTTTACTGCTGCAGTAGTGGGTGGTGTTGGAAACCTGGGCGGCGCAATGGCTGGCGGCGTTTCACTTGGAACAGCCGAAGCTCTTGCCCCACTAATGCTTCTGGAACCTCTGGGAGTTGCCGGACCTACTCAGCTTCGAGACGCTGTTGCGTTCTTGCTGTTGATTCTCGTTCTACTAGTTAAGCCCACCGGCCTCTTCGGTGAGCGTCTCTCATCGGAGGACCGAGCATGACCACCGCACTTGGAAACAACGCCGCTTCGGCTTCAGGCTCGGCACTTGACACCCGCAAGGTGCTGAACGTCGGCGCTGTGCTGGCTATCAGTTTGGTGTTCATCGCACTTGCGGGATTGCCAGTAGGTCTTGATCCTCGGCAAGTCGTTAACGGGATTCTCTCGCTTGGCTACTTGTCTCTTCTTTGGCTCCCAATCATGTTCGGTTGGACAGTTTCAAAGCAGGTCGTGCTTGAGGGCATGACGGCCACAAAGCAGGGCGTCGGCGACGTCATTACCGGAGCAGCAACCGGAGTTGTCGGTGGACTTGGTCTGTCGGTTCTGTTGCTGTTGGTCAACCAGTTTGATCTACGTGATCCGTTGGTCAACTGGAGCCCACAGTTGGTTGACTTCTTGACCTTCTCGCAGGGAATTGGTCTTGGCGTGATCGCCTGGCCCGTTATCTGCGGAGTCCTAGGTGCGTTCGGGGCCAGTCTCCATCTGCTTGACGCCACAGCCAGGCGAGCGGTACTGGCTGCGATTGGCGCTGTCCTGTTCTTTGCCATCTTCGAGACCTTCATTACCGATCTGTTCGACTTCTTGGATGACCTCCTTTATGGACCTCGAGGCGGCCTCGAGTGGTATGCGGCCCTGGTGATTGCTGGGCTAGCGGTGGCTTACACCTTGTCTGGTGCCAGAGAGAAGATCGCCGAAGTCAAGGGCGACTATCACGCACTAACCGGTGAAGCCAAGACCCGTCAGACTGCAATTCTGATCGGGCTTTCGGCCGTCGCCCTAATCATCATTCCAATGGTGACTGGCAAGATCACTCAAGAGTTGATGGCTAACGTCGGCATCTTCTTGTTGCTGGCCCTCGGGCTGAATATCGTGGTTGGCCTAGCGGGAATCCTTGACCTTGGTTACGTGGCCTTCTTTGCGGTTGGTGGCTACACCACAGCAGTTCTGACTGCTTCTAACCGAGGCCCAGACTGGCCCGAATGGTTTCCAACCACTCCATGGTTTGTCGCGTTGATTGCCAGTGTGATCATGGCTGGAATCGCTGGTTTGATAATCGGCGCACCAGTTATTCGAATGCGCGGTGACTACTTGGCCATCGTCACCTTGGGCTTTGGTGAGATCATCCGCCTGTTGTTTTTGTCTGACTGGTTGAAGGGCTACTTCAACGGCGCCCAGGGCATCACCCAGGTTCCGCCAGCCGACTTCGGTCTCTTTGAGGTAGCTGGCACCAACCCAAGATCAGTCTTCTATCTGGTCATGTTCTTTGCTGCCATATCGATTTACGCGTCATGGCGGCTTGAACGGTCAAGGCTTGGTCGGGCGTGGATGGCAATTCGTGAAGACGAGTCTGTGGCTGAAGCTATGGGCATTAACACGGTTAACGCCAAGCTCATGGCGTTTGTTGTTGGCGCCGTGCTTGCTTCTTTCTCCGGAGCAATCTTCTCAGCCAAGGTTGGCTCGATCTTCCCAACCAGCTTCTTGATTCTCGTCTCGATCATTATTCTTGTGGTCGTGATCGTGGGCGGCATGGGCAACATCATGGGAGTCATCGTCGGATCTGTTGTTCTGATCGGTGTGCTGGGTGGTCCTAAGCAGCCGGGTCTCCTTCAAGAGTTCAGCCAGTACAAGTTGCTGATCTATGGAGCGCTCCTTATCTGGATGATGCTTAAGCGGCCTGAAGGTCTTGTACCTAACGCCCGCCGTAGCCGTGAACTTCACCAGGATGAATTCCTTCAAGACGCCTGGCTTAAGGGCGAGGTGGACACCGATGAAGACGACGACAACCCGGCACCCGGCGGGAGTCAGGTGGCCCCAGCATGAGACTGCTTGACATCAAAGACCTCAGCGTCACCTTTGGTGGCCTTCACGCTTTGCGTGACCTCAACTTCCACGTCGACGAAGGTGAGATCGTCGGTGTTATCGGGCCTAACGGTGCGGGCAAGACGACCTTCTTCAACATGATCTCAGGCATGGTCACCCCGTCGTCGGGAGAAATCTTGTTTAAGGGTGAGTCGATGATCGGTTTGGATCCAAACCAGGTGACTCAGGCTGGCATCTCGCGAACTTTCCAGAACGTGCGCCTGTTTGCCAACATGACCATTCTCGAAAACGTGATGGTGGCTCAACACTGCCGCACAAAACAAGGTGTCTTCGGATCGCTGTTTAACACAAAGGCTTTCCAAGAAGAAGAAAAAATGATCCGTGAGCACGGCGAGAAGGTCCTTGGATTCTTCGGTAGTCGTCTAATTGGTTATCGAATGGATCAGCCCGCTTCGGTTTTGAGCTACGCCAATCGGCGCCGCCTTGAGATTGCTCGGGCCATGGCTACAACACCTCAGCTACTGCTTCTTGATGAGCCTGTTGCTGGTATGAACCCCAAAGAGTCAGGCGAGCTGACCGAGCTAATCGGCAAGCTTCGCAGCGAGTGGGGTTTCACAATTGTGATGATCGAACACGATATGAACGTTGTACGCGACGTATCTGACCGAGTTGTTTGTCTTGACCACGGTGAAACCCTGGCTCAAGGCTCGTTCGACGAAGTGTCGAACAACCCAGAGGTCATCGAGGCTTATCTGGGCCGTCCACTAGAGAAGAGGGCATGATGGCCGATCCAATTCTGGAGTTCCGCAACATCAACACCCACTACGGTGCTGTCCACATTCTCAAAGACGTGAACCTTGCCATCTATCCCGGCGAAATGGTTTGCCTACTTGGCGGTAACGCATCGGGCAAGTCGACCACGTTGAAGACTTTGCTTGGCATGGTTACCCCAACCAGTGGTGAAGTTGTTCTTGACGGCGAAGTGGTCAACGACAAGCCCACGTCGTATCGAGTTGAGCGCGGGATCACCATGGTTCCTGAGAACCGTCGCTTGTTTAAGCGATTGTCTGTGCTTGAGAACCTTCAGCTTGGCGCATACCTGCGTGAAGACAAGCAGGGCATCGAGTCAGACCTTGAGCGCATTTACCGCATGTTCCCTCGGGTGAAAGAGCGTCTTTCGCAAAAGGCCGGAACGCTTTCTGGTGGCGAGCAACAGATGGTTGCGATGGGGCGGGCGCTGATGGCCCAGCCTCGGGTACTTCTGATGGATGAGCCTTCAATGGGCTTGGCTCCAGCATTGGTTCAAACCAACTTCGAACTCATCCAACAGATCCACGAAGAAGGCATTGCAATCTTCATGGTGGAACAGAACGCAAACATGGCGCTGTCTCTGGCTGACCGGGGCTGGGTTCTCCAGACTGGACGAGTCGTTCTGGATGACACTGCAGAATCGCTGTTGGCTAACCCCGACCTGCGCAAGAGCTACCTCGGCGACGCTGGCGGTCACTAGCCACTAGCCACTAGCCACGGGGCCGTCCCCGGCATCAATCGATCTCTTTACTAGTCTCGGCACATGTCTAAGAGCTTTGATCGTTTTCGCGCCCATCCATGGCATGGTCTGCCAGTGGGCGATGAGGCCCCCGAAACTGTGCAGGCCTATATCGAGATCACGCCTTTCGACGCAGTCAAGTACGAGGTCGACAAGCAAACTGGCTACCTTCGCGTTGACAGACCGCAGGGCTCCTCGGCGTTGCCTCCAACCCTGTACGGCTTCATCCCGCGTACCTATTGTGGAGATCAAGTTGCCGCTCTGACGCCCGGTGCGGAGCTTGGTGACCAGGACCCACTAGATATCTGTGTGCTTAGCCAGCAGCGGATCGACCGTGCCGACATCGTCGTACCAGCCCGAGTGGTCGGAGGCATCCAACTTCTTGATGGCGGTGAGGCTGATGACAAGATCGTTGCCATCTTGGCTAGCGACACCGTGTTTGACTATGCCTCCAGTATCAAACACTTGCCCAAGGTCGTCATCAACCGTTTGATTCATTACTTCGCCACCTACAAGATGGACATCAACGGTGTTGAGCCAAACGCAATTGAAGTGACCGGTACCTATGAGGCCGAACACGCGCTGAAGGTAATCGAAGCGTCTATGGCGGACTATGAGAAAGACTTCGGAGACCCCAACAGTGACCGTCGTCAGTCCGGAATGGCCTAGCCGGGTTGATCTAGCTGGGTTGGACGGCTGACTGCATCAAGCCCCACAACCGCTCGACGTGGTGTCGTTCGGTTAGTTCCACGCCAACAGATACCCGTACCATCCACTGGTCATCAAGAATCGATGGCGACATGTAGGCATCACCTGAGCGATTGATTTTGCGCACCCATTCAAGAGTGTGGGCGTTCAGCTGCTCGGTAGAAGCAGGGCTGCCGTTTAGCTGCGGGGGATGATGTCGCACACACACCGTTTGTAGGTCTACCGGGGCACACACCTCCCAGTCTGGTTCGCTGGCGACGACGGCTTCGAACCATTTGGCATTGGCGATGTCTCGGCGAACGCGATCTTTAACTGATTCGATGCCATCTAGCCGCAAATGAAACAGCAACTTGAGTGCTCTGAATCGCCGGCCCAAAGGAATGCCCCAGTCGCGATATTGAGTAACTTGACCATCAGCGGCAGACATCAGATAGCTGGGGTTGGTCGACATGATTCGGTTAAGTAGGTCAACGTCTCGCATGTAGAACAGCGACGTGTCAAGGATGGTGCCCATCCACTTGTGAGGGTTCCAGGCAACACAGTCAGCGCCTTCAACTCCGTTCCAAAGGTGACGGTACTCGGGAAGCAACATTGCAGTCCCCGCTTGGGCCGCGTCCACGTGAACAAAGGCATTGTGGCGGGCGGCAATCTCGACGATCTCGCCCACCGGGTCGAAGGCGGTGGTGCCCGTGGTTCCAACCGAAGCCACTACCGCTGCCGGTGTCATATTGTTGTCAGCATCGGCTTGCATCGCGTTGGCAAGCGCTTCTGGCAACATCGCATAGGTGCGTGGGTCGGTCTCGATTGAAACGATGTTGTCCCAACCGAATCCGGCCAGCAACGCCGCCTTGGCCACTGACGAGTGGGCTTGGGCCGTTGTGTACACCCGCATTGGGGTCTCAACTGATTGTGTTCCTGCTCGGTTCTGCACAAGGTTGGTGGCGCGTTCGCGAGCCACCAACATCGCAACCATGCATGATGACGAGGCGGTGTCGTTCAGGGCGCCGTGCCATGCATCGGAGAGGCCAACCAGTTGACGCATCCAGTCGCACACGACCTCCTCAACTTCAGTTAGCGCCGGGCTGCTCTCCCAAGAGATTCCCAGCGAGCCGATTCCCGACGATGCGATGTCGCCCAACACTGATGACAACGAAGCATTCGACGGGAACCAACCAAAATGCATTGGATGCTGCACGTTGGTGACACCGGGCATGATGTTGTTTTCAAGCTCGGTGAGAAGATCCTCGATGCCTACAAGTTCGGTTGGTGCATTGACCTCAAAATTTGACCGAACTTCGCCCGGTTGCACTTGGGCTAGGACTGGCTTGGACTCAACAGTTGAGCGTGTGTCGGCAATCCAATCGATCAATTGATGGCCAGCGGCCCTGAATTCTTCGGGTGTCACGCGTTTCTCCTGAATGGCTCATCGCCAACCTGATCTTGAAGCTGTTGTAGCTCGGCCAGTAACTCTGACTGTATTGCCGCAACCTCGGCCTGGCCCCATATGTTGTTTGTCTCAAGCGGATCGGCAACCAAATCGAACAGCTCCCACTCCATCTCATCCGCCGGGCCGTTGGCGCCGGGCTGATCCAACGGATGGTTGTAATAACAGATCAGCTTGTGAGTCTTGGTGCGGACGCCGTAGTGGGCGGGGCAAAGATGGGCTCGGTCGCGGTGCATCCAGTACCTGTAGTACATCGACGTCGGCCAGTCAGGAGGGATCTCCCCGGTCAACATCGGGGCAAACGATCTGCCTTGGATTGTCGGGGGTCCTTGAACGCCGGCCAGCTCGAGCAAAGTTGGTGCGAAATCAACATTGGTAATCACTTCGGAGTTGGATGAGCCGGGCTTTGTAACCCCGTTCGGATACCGCAGCAGGAATGGCATCTGTAAAGACTCTTCGTACATGAGGCGCTTATCGAACCAACCGTGATCTCCCAGGAAGAATCCCTGATCGGAGGTGTACACAACGATGGTGTTTTCGGCCTGACCGGTTTCATCCAACCAGTTGAGCATTCGACCGACGTTGTCGTCGATTGACGCGACGCAGCGCAGGTAGTCCTTTATGTAGCGCTGGTAACGCCAGTTGATTTCCTCTGTCTCGGTCAGGCCGGGAGGCACCGTGGCCTTTAGATCAGTTACCGGGTCAAGGTCCATCATCCGCATCTTGACCGCTTGCACAACTTCAGCCCGACCGTCCAAGTCGTCATAAAAAGTGTCGGGGTATGGAATCTCGACGTCTTCATACATCGTGAAATGCTTGGCGCTTGGCTCCCAGGTTCGGTGCGGAGCTTTGTGGTGGCAAAACAGCGCCCACGGCCCGGCCTGATCGGAAACGCCAGACTGAGCCGCCATCCATTCGATGCAGTCGTCGGTGATTAGATCGGTGACGTAACCACCGCGTTCAACAACTCTCGGTCCATAGGTTGAGCCAGGTGGCGCCCCTTCAAGCATCACGGGGTTCAGGTAGTGGCCTTGACCGGGAAGAATCCGCCAGAAGTCGAACCCGGCAGGGTCGGCGTTGGGTCCGTGGCCCAAATGCCATTTGCCGATCATTGCGGTTGAGTATCCGGCCGATTGGAGAGCCATCGGGAATGTCCAGAGGCTGTTGTCGAGGGGAGTGTCGAGCGTCGTAACTCCGTTGATGTGGTTGTAGGTGCCGGTCAGTATCGCGGCCCGGCTTGGTGCACAAATTGAGTTTGTGCAGAACGTCGAGTCAAACCGGATTCCCTCGTTTGCTATGCGATCAAGGTTTGGGGTCTGGTTAATTTTGCTGCCGTAACTGGAGATGGCGTGGGCGGCGTGATCGTCGCTCATGATGAACAAAATGTTGGGTGATCCAGCGAGGGGACCGACCGAAGATCCGGGGAGGGGACCGACCGAAGATATAGCCATATTTTGACAGTGTCGCGCACGCGAGAGTTAGGTGTATAGATGAGCGATCGAGTAGTTGTCACAATGGATTCTGGTGTTGCCGATGTTCGTCTGAACCGGCCTGACAAGCGCAATGCCCTAGACCAGGCAATGTTTGACGCATTGGTCGAGACTTCTGCGGCCCTCGGGGCCGACCCGTCGGTGCGGGCCGTTGTGTTGTCGGGCGAGGGTGCGTCGTTTTGTGCCGGTCTGGATTTTGCGAGCTTTGGCAAGATGGCTGAAAGCAAACCCAGTACTTCAGATAAACCAGAGGCTTCAGATAAACCAGAGGCTTCAGATATCGGTCAGATCGCAGAAGGTCAGATCACTCATCGGGCCCAACAATCTTGCTATGGCTGGACCGAGATGCCGGCCCCTGTAATTGCAGCAGTTCACGGACACGCCCTTGGTGGCGGTATCCAGCTGGCGTTGGCCGCGGATATGCGATTCGTTCACCCTGAAACCAAGATGTCGGTACTGGAAATTCGCTGGGGGATCATTCCCGACATGACTGGCACCCAGAGCCTGATCAACCTGGTCGGGCTGGACGTTGCGAAGGAACTGACTTTCACCGGCCGCATGATTTCGGGCACCGAGGCCGCCAACTTAGGACTCGCTTCGAGGGTTACCGAAGATCCCCGCACTGAGGCATTGGCGCTGGCCCATGAGATCGCAGGCAAGAATCCCCACGCCGTTAAGGCCGCAAAGCGAATCTTTAACTCGGCTGCAAAGATGTCTATTGCCGAGGGTTTCGCCGCCGAAAGAGCTGAAATTCGTCAGCTAATAGGAACAAAGAATCAGGCCGAAGCCGTAACAGCGTTCTTTGAAAAGCGGCCGCCTGAATTCGCTGACTAATACGCAGACAACTTTGCAGAGAGTGCAGGTGTTGCACTTAGAGCGGGTTTGCTCTAAGTTTGGGTTCTGGGTCCAATACCCAGAAGCGCCTGCGGTTGGAGGGAAACGCAGGCGTTTCTGGGTGTCGCTGTCCCTAAATTCTCGGCTACGTTGTCCGATCGGGAATATGTGCGTTTAAGAAGCACCTGAATTGCGGAGACTTGAGTGGTCACTAAACGAGGGCGACGTCGTCGCTCGGCCGAAGAAACCAGGGAGTTACTTGTGGCTGAGGGCCTAACTCAGCTGCAAAACCGCGGTGTCCACATCGGGCTGGATCACATAACTCTCGAGTCCGCTTGTGCTGCAACCGATGTCGCCCGGTCGTCAAGTCATGCGGCGTGGGCAAACGACGACGGATACAGCCCTCAGAGTCTGTTTCAACGAACCGTGTTGCGAGCGTGGCTAACCAGCCAGGAGGACACCCTCTTCGCCGACGCAGCCCAAGATGCTGTGATGAAGGCGTTGGACCAATGGGGTGAGGCGCTAACCAAAGGCGACATCATCCGCTTTGCGATTCAAGCGGCGTATCTGGCGGGCTCTACATCAGATGATGGAGCCGAAGGCGACTTCTTGTCTACAGATCTGGCAATTCGACACTCCATTGCTTCGCGCCCTGACAGCGAACGCGACGTCGAAATGCTGGGCTGGTTTCAGCACGCAGACGTCGACAACAGAAATCAGCGAATCGAAGACACGTACAAGCCAATGGGTGAGCTCCTCCAAATGGAGCCACGGCCCGAATATGGTGAGTCTGCTTATCAGCACTTTGCCATTGCGGTTGCTGCTTTGACCGAGGGGATCGCGTTGCGTCGGTCGGTGATGCCCCATCTGAAATTGGATGATCCAATCAAAGACGTGCCTGGAGAAAACGCGCCAGCATTGCTGATTGGTGTTTGTGTTGAGGCTTTGGTCGAAGCCTTCTTCCGTCCTATAGGCGCCTAGAAGTCAACTTTGGTTGTGCTTGACTGCCGGCCAATACATACCTAGTTTAAATGTACGTACATTTACATGAGCAAAGGATTCCGATGATCTTCGAGCAGCACTACCTCGACTGCCTGTCACAAGCCTCGTACCTGATCGGAGACAAAACAACTAAGCGCGCCGTCGTGGTGGATCCGCGGCGCGACGTATCGGTCTATTTGGAATCTGCGGCCGAGCACGGGCTGACAATCGAGCTTGTCCTCGAGACCCACTTTCACGCGGATTTCCTTTCCGGCCATTTAGAACTGGCTGAGGCTACTGGTGCTGCCATTGGCTACGGCGCAGTTGCCGAGACTGAGTTCGAATCGAGAAAGCTTGCTGACGGGGAACAGATTGTGTTGGGCGACGTCGTTCTAGAAATCCGTCACACTCCAGGGCATACGCCTGAGTCGATCTCAATTGTGGTCTATGACAATGGCGTCGAAGCCGCGCCTTATGGAGTGCTAACTGGTGACACGCTATTTATTGGAGATGTGGGTCGACCTGATCTGCTTTCGTCGAAGGGTGTGACCAGCGAAGAGCTTGCCAGCTCGTTATATGACTCGCTGCACGGCAAGCTGATGATTCTGCCCGATGAAACCAAAGTCTTCCCTGGCCACGGGGCGGGGTCATCTTGTGGCAAAAATCTCTCCACTGCGACCTCATCAACAATTGGTGAGCAGCGTCAAACCAACTATGCGGTGGCTCCGATGACCAAAGCGGAGTTCGTGGAGGTGGTTACTTGTGGCCAGACTGCTCCGCCTAACTACTTCTCCTATGACGCTGGCCTTAACCGGCAGCTCCACGACTTGCTGGAAGAAGGCGAGATGCCTAAGGCGTTGACTTTTGCCGAGGTTAAAGCCTTGCGCGACTCTGGCGCAGTCGTGCTTGACACCCGAGAGCCAGCTGAGTTCGCCACTGGTCATCTGAAGAAGTCGCTCAACATCGGTCTGGCGGGGCGTTTTAGCGAATTCGCTGGCGGAATGATCTCACCGGGGTCAGAGATTGTCTTGTTTGGAGACAATGACACCGCACTTGAAGCTAAGAACCGGTTGGCCAGAATCGGCTTTGACAAGGTGGTTGGTTATCTGCCCGACGCTCTATCTGAGCTTGAGGCCAATCAATCCGAAGTTGCCAAGGCATCTCGGTTGGATGTAGCAGCGCTTATCAACGCTCAGTCCAACGTTGAAGACCTGCAACTGCTTGATGTCCGCCAGCCCGGCGAAACCGAAGGCGGCGTTATCGGCGGCGCCATTCTGATTCCTCTGACCCGCCTTAACGAGCGGATGGGGGAATTGGACCAGTCAAAGCCGGTAGTGATCTATTGCGCAGGCGGCTTCCGGTCCTCGATAGCGATGAGCCGGCTTGAGGCGTGTGGATTTGAATCGGTCTCGGACTTGCTTGGTGGCTACGGCGCCTGGGAGGCAGCAACCGCCCCAGCCGCTAGCTAGCGATTCCGGCCACAGAGTTCAGACCAAAGGGACTGGCTAGACGGTTGCGTCCTGGCGAATCCAGATTGTTCGCTGAGGAAACGGAATCTGAATCTCGGCCTGGTCCAGCGCCTCTTTGATTCGCTTCCGAGCGACACGGGCCATCACCCATTGCTCGGCTGGTTCAGTTCGAACTACCGCCCTGATAATCACCGAGCTATCGCCTAAGGCTTCAACTCCTAGCACCTTGGGCTCTTCCAAAACGGTGGCCGAGGGGTCGCGCTCTTTCCAGATCTGATCCAGAACGTCTTTGATTGTTTGGATCGCGTAATCGAGATCGGTGTCATAGGCCACCTCAACGTCGATCACAGCGTTGGACCAGAGTTGGGATGTGTTGCCGACTCTTTGGATCTCGCCGTTGGGGACAATCCAAAGGGTTCCGGCCTGATCGCGAAGCCTTGTGGTCCGCAGCGAGATCTCTTCGACCTTTCCCGTGGCGTGGCCGGTGTCGACAATGTCGCCGACGCCGTAGTGGTCTTCGAGAATAATGAAGATGCCCGATAGGAAGTCTTTCACAACGCTCTGGGCGCCGAAACCGAGCGCAATTCCGGCTATGCCCGCTGAGGCTATTAGCGGCGCCAGGTTGATTTCGAGTTCACCGAGTACAAGGAAGATCGCAATCACTGAAATCAAGATTGTGGTGAAACTGCGAAAGACTGCCCCCAGGGTAAAGGCGCGCTGTTCGGCCCGAGCGGCGATTGTGTGCAAACGCATCGCTCGTCTCCCCGCCGGCGACTTTGAGTCTTCAGGTATAGGGCCCTTGGGTCCTTGTTCTTGGGCCAATTTGGCGGCAAGGCGGTCCAGGGCGCTGTGTAAGACACGTTTCAGGAGCCAGGCAAACAGCACAATCAGCAGAATTCTGAGCGGCTTGTCTACTAGCCAGCTGGCCAGGCGGGCCGCTCCGGTGCTCTCTGTTCGATTGAAGACCCATTCGCAAAAGAGGCCAGGTCTAGTTCCGCACGCTTCGGCAATTGTTGCAATCACAATTGCGACGCTAGCTACCGTCGTATCCTATTCCAGCGATGGTTTAGGTCTCGTCGCCCTTAGCCCGGTCATGGCTTGATCCGGACGGGAAGGTAAGAATTACGCTGGCGGCCGAGCACAAGTAACAGACCGCCACAAATGTCCAGGCCCACCGGATCCCCCTCATGTTGGTAACTCCCTCTACTTCAGCACCTATGGCGATGAGCGTGATGGAAACTGAGATTCCCAACGCGTAGGCGGCCTGGCGCAAGGTGTTGTATGTAGAGGACGCAACCCCAAACTTCTCCGGGGGAATATCGGAAAGGCCAGCGCTGGACCACGTAGCAACTGTTAGTCCGATTCCGATTCCCGAAAGGATTCCTACCGGCACAAAGACGCTGAACACGGCGGGTGTTTCGTCCAGCAGGAAAACCAATAGCAAATAGCTGAGGCCCGAGATGAGGCAACCAACGCCCAAGATCCAGCGGTGTCCGTAGCGATCAGCCATGGATCCTGTAATCGGCGAAACAATGACGGCAAAAATTGGCCCAGGAATTAGGGCCAGGCCAACCGTGCGGATTGGTTGGTCCCAAACCTCTTGCAGCATTAACGAGCTGATCAAAGCCCCAGAAGTGAAGGCGAGGCCATAGAAGATCACGCCGATGTTTGTGCTGCGAAACGACTGATACTTAAACAGGTCAAGGTTGATCATGGGTTCGGGGTGAACTCTTGAACGGCGAATTAGAACCGGCAGCAACGCGATTCCCAGCACCAGCATTCCGATGACTCTTGGGTCCGTTAGCCCCCAGCTCTCACTTTGCACGATCGCAAACATGACAAGACCAACAGATGCTGTTCCCACCGGCACGCCGATCGGGTCGATCTTTCCGGTGGCGTTTGGGTCTCGTGATTCTGGAAGCAACTTTGGGCCAATAATCAGAACCAAGACGCACAGCGGAACGTTCAAGAAGAATATGGCCCGCCACGAGAACAGATCGATCAGAACCGACCCGATTGCCGGACCAGCCACCGCGCCTAGTGCACCAGTCGCTCCTGCGATTCCAATTGCGGTAGATCGACGAGATGGCGGGAAACCCGGAAGCATCACTGCGAAACCCGCAGCGGTTGTGATTGCTCCGCCGACAGCCTGAACCAGGCGGGCAGCAATAAGAAGTTCTGCTGACGGTGCGAGGCCGCACAGCGCCGAACCCAGGCCGAAGATCGCAACTCCAGGTAGATACACCTTTCGTCGACCAATGCTGTCAGCCAATCGACCAGACAGCATCAGCAACGCGCCGACCACGATGTTGTATCCGGAAACGATCCAGCTGAGCTCGCTTGCCGAAACCTCGAAGTCGTCCCTGATGGACGGGAAAGCGACGTTCACTGCCGAGATGTCGATCACCACTAGGAACACCACGACGGTGCTCACAAATAGCGCAAGCCAGGCCGATCTCGGCACCGAAACGTCTGGTCCCGGTTCAGGCTTTAGTTTGCCTCTACTCGGTTCTGACACTCAGTGAGGCTAGTGCCCGCCAGTCAGAACAATCGAACCCTGATCAAACAGCCATTCATTCAACTGTTCCGGCGGCATCGGCATGCCTAGGCCATACCCCTGAAGCAGATCTGTTCCCATCTTGGTTAGCTGGTCTGCTTGGGTGGTTGTCTCGACACCTTCGGCAATTATTGACGCACCTAAGAGGTGGCCGGTGTCAATTGTGAGTTGGACCAACGATCGGTCGTCAACCCTGTCTAGTCCGGCAACAAAACTCTGATCGATCTTGAGAATGTCTACCGGTAGCCGGCGAAGGTGGGCCAGCGAGGCATAACCGGTGCCAAAGTCATCTATTGCAACTCTTACCCCTTCAGCGCGCAGGCGCCCGAGAGTGGCTGCGGCTTGGTCGATGTCATCCAGGAGCGCAGTTTCGGTTATTTCCACTATCAGTCTGCGGGGGTCAACGTTGTTTGTCTTCAGGGGCTGCATCACTTCGTCGAACAGACCCGGACTGGAGAGGTGCCGTGCGGAGATGTTGACTGACGCCGTTAGCGAGCTGAGGTCGGAACTGTTGCCCCAAGATCCCAGTTGCTTTGCTACCTCGCGAAGCACCCAACGGTCTACCTCGAGTATTAGATCGCTGCGTTCTGCGACCGGGATAAACACTCCGGGAGCAACAAAAACTCCCGAAGGTTGGGGCCACCGCAACAACGCCTCAACCGAGGAGAGTTCGCCCGTGAGGGCATGTACGACAGGCTGGAAGTGCAGCTCGAGATGGTCTGCACCCAAAGCGAACTCGAGCGACTTCTCTATGGTGAGTCGCTCAGCTTGGTTTGCCTTCAATTCTGCGTCGCAGAACTTGGCCCTCGCTTTGCCTTCGGTCTTGGCCTCATAAAGTGCTAGATCTGCGTCCCTAAGGAGATCTTCGGGGGTGGAGCTTCCAGTGGCGAACGCAACCCCGATGCTTACGCTGATCCGTAACGTCATACCGCTAATGGTCAGCGGCTGTGAGACTGATTCGAGAATACGATCAGCCAGTTCCATTGCGCTTTCCAAACCTTGGACGGGCTCGGCGACAACCACAAACTCGTCGCCGCCGATTCGACCGACATGGTCGCCAAGCCTGGTTGCCTCTGCAATTCGTGTGGCCGTGGTGCAAAGCAATAGGTCACCGGCGGCGTGGCCGTGCGCATCATTGACTTGCTTGAATCCGTCGATGTCTACAAACAGAACTGCGAGCTCGAGGTTGCCTCGTTCGAACCTTCCCAACGCCTCTTCAAGGTGTGACATCGTGTCTGATCGGTTAGCCAAGCCAGTTAGGCCGTCGTGGGTTGCCTCGTATGCAAGACGGGCCCGGAACTCTTCGCGTTCTGAAATCGAATTGGCCAGTGCCGACATTGCTTCGCGTAGTGAGGACCCGAGCCGTCCTGTTGTTTCGGCTTGGAAGGCCGGACTGTCTAGATCTCGATCAGCCAGGGCCCTCGACATCCGTTCGGCAGCGTTCATATTGTCGACTGCCTCGTTGAGAGCGCGGGCAGCAGCCCGGACTTCGGTTGGTCCAGCCTCATTAACCGTGCCGCCCAGCTCGCCTTCTCGTAGCTGGCCAACTACGACGGCCATTCGCCTTAAGGGGCTGACGATCCACACACTTGCGGCGGCCACCGAAACAAATGCCAAAGCACCAAGCCCGACCGTGGCGACGAAGATGTTCTTGCGCGAGTTCTGGGCGATGATGCTGATGGCCTCTGACTGTTGCACAACAGTGTTCGAGACTGCTTGAGCAAACTCGACGTGGCGGTCTACGCCTTCAAGCGAGCCGACAAAGGCACGACCCTCTTCTGGGATGTCAGAGAAAGAAACGGTGATCGCAAACTCGTCTGCGTCGGTGCCTTCGGCTTTGAGAACATTGTTGAGGTTGTCGACCCGTGCGAAGAAGGTGCTTACTGACTCGTCGGCCTTTACTTCTTCCCAGCGCTGGGCAAGGTTCTGGTTTGACTGCACTAGCTCATCGATTAGGGCTCGGTCGTTCTGATAGACCAGTCGGTACTCAAGAAGGGCAACCGACTCAATTGCCGCTGCCTCACCTACTGGAAACCGTGACCCAAAGTAGGAGGCGGTCATCTTCGAAACCGAGCCTCTAAGGTCGACGGCGAGGTCTAGCACTCCAATCGAATTGGCCAGTTCGTTCGTATTCTGGATGCCGCCAGCGAGAGAACGAATCTCGGCCATATCAGCCCTGATCGAGCTGGTAACAGAAGCCTTTACCTCGGCGTAGGCGGCTTGGATATCGGTGTTCTTCTGTTCCAGCTCAACTTGAGCGCGGGCATCATCCAGTTGGCTGGCAAGTGCAGCTGAGATTGGCCGGGATTGCAGAAGGGCATCGACTTCGATTCGAGTCTCTTCGTAGCTTGCTTCCAAATCGATGCCGCTGAGTTGAGTTATGGCGGGCAGGGGAATGTTGAATTCGTTAATCGAGGCCAGCGCCTGCGCCCAGTAGGACTCGGCGTCGATGAGTGCTTCAGCCTGGATTGATCCGTCTAGGCGTGAGGCCACAAAGGCGATTCTGGCGGTGCGGTCAACTTCGGCTGTTGCCTCATTTACATCTGCTGCAGCAAGCCACCCAAGCCCAAGTAAGGGCAGCAGAACGACGGCCGCGAAAACACCTCTAACGCCGGGTGCAAGCCGCCCTAATGCATCTGCCATGTTTGAGCATCGGAGCGCCCCTTAAGTGCCAAGAGGGTCGAACGCATCGTTCTGCCTGGGTCGATTCACCTAGATGCTAGTTGAATCAGCCTGATGCAGACGTAACACAGTGTTTGTGTGTGGCCAAGAATTATGGCTCCACCACAATCTTTCCTGTTGCCTCACGGTCCATCAGTCGCCTCAGCGCAACTGCGGCTTGGTCTAACGGATAGCGCTCTGAAACCCCTGGAGTAAGGGAGCCATCGGCAATAAACCCAACCAATTCACCCATTAGTTGTGAGTGCAGCTCGGGCTCCTTAGCGGCCATTGCTCCATAAAACACGCCAACGATCGAACAGCTCTTAAGCAGCGTCAGGTTCAAAGGAATTGACGGAATGCCAGCAGTGAAGCCGATAACCAAAAAGCGGCCACCCCACGCGCTAGCTCGTAGCGCAGCTTCGGCATAATCCCCGCCGACAGGGTCATAGATGACGTCGCAACCTTTGCCGCCGGTCAGTTCCTTGGCTCTGAGCTTTAGATCTTCGGTGCTGTAGTTGATGGTGTGATCCGCACCGGCGTTTCGACAGGTTTCAAGTTTGGCTTCGGTTGACGCAGCCGCAATAACGGTGGCCCCCATAAGTTTGCCTAGTTCGATGGCCGAGACTCCCAAGTGACCTCCGGCTCCGAGAACCAGCAAAGTCTCACCTTCTTGTAGCTTGGCCCGTTCCTTAAGGCCGTAGTAAGTGGTTCCGTGGGCGTATCCCAAACCGGTTGATTCAGCGAAACCGACTGAGTCTGGCAGGACTCGGGCATCGGAGGCTTTCACGAGGGCGTGGGTGGCGAATCCGCCAGTGACTCCACACGTGGCTACCACCCGGTCGCCTTCGGAGAACCCGGTGACACCGTCACCAACTTGACTCACTAATCCAGCAACCTCGCCGCCCGGCACGTAGGGGACCGGAGCCTTGAACTGGTACTTGTCTTCCAGCATCAGCGTGTCTGGGAAAGTGACTGGCGATGCCTTCACCTCAACTAGAAGTTGGCCTTCACCAGGAGTCGGTGTTTCGCTCTCTTCGAGGGTGAGGTCTTCGGGTGGGCCAAATTGATTGCATACAACAGCTTTCATTTTTCAATCGTAGGGGCATGAGCCTCTAGAGTCAGATTGTGAGGCTCACACAACGAACGCTTACCCAGTCCGAATCTCCAATTGGTGCGATGGCTCACCTGATGGATCAAGTTCCGGCTGACAAGCCGCTGCTTGACTTGTCACAAGGCGCCCCAAACTTTCCTACCGCGCCAGAGATTGCGGCACGGGTCGGCGAAGTTGCCCTCGAAGCCGACGGAGGCGCATACACCCAGCAGCTCGGTCTGCCTAAGCTACGTTCGGCCTTTTGTGATGACCTTAAGTTGGCCTACGGCGGAGACATCCAGGTAGGCGACATCGGTATAACGGCTGGTTGCAATCAGGCCTTTGCCGTGGTGGCCTCTGCGTTGGCCGAACCGGGCGACGAAATCATCCTCACGTTGCCTTACTACTTCAACCACGACATGTGGCTTGGACTAGATGGCATCAAGGCGGTCTACCTCGACCCTGGGCCAGTAGTTGTTCCATCGGTGGCTGACGCTCGCTTATTGATTACCGAAAAGACTCGAGCTTTGGTTCTAGTGACGCCAGGCAATCCGACTGGCCAAACCTTGTCGCCCGAGTTGCTGAACGACTTCGCCGACCTGGCCATAGAGTCCGGAATAGTCCTAATCGTGGATGAAACCTACCGATCCTATGTTCCCGGAAACGAGGCTCCTCATCAACTGTTTAGCCGGCCAGAGTGGCGTAACAACGTGATCAGCCTGCACTCGTTCTCGAAGGACTTCGCAATACCCGGCTACCGAGTAGGAGCGATTGTTGGACAGCCCGAGTTGTTATCCGAATGCGCCAAGCTCATTGATTGCATCGCCATCTGCCCGTCACGACTTGGTCAGGAAGCGGTAGTTGCCGGACTTACACAAGCCACGAAGTGGAAGACGGACAAGGTCGCAAACATCGCCGCCAAGCAGAAGAAATTTGAAGAAGTGATGAGTACCAAACCAGGCGGATTCGAGCTGCTGGCCGCAGGTGCTTTTTATGGGTGGGTAAGGCACGGCCGAACCGAGTCTTCGAACAGCGTTGCTAAGAGGCTTTTGTTGGAACAAGGGATTCTGGCCATCCCCGGAGAGCACTTCGGCCCGGTAGATCCCGGCTGCCTGCGCTTTAGTTTCGCCAACGCTGATGTTGAACGTCTTGATGAGCTAACAGATCGTCTGGCCGGGTTGTCATGAGGATTCCCGGTACCCCTCAAGGCTGTGAACGGATCGCCTATGTATTGGGTCGGCGGGAACAGTCAATGTTCTCCGACACCTACGGCGGTGGCGGCGACGTGATCGGCCTCGACTGCCATCTGGTGAGGCCTGCATTTCCAGTTGGCTCCGCCAACACTGGGTCTACTAATACGGTGCTGATCTTTATGCACCCGACCGGTGGTGGCATGTACTTACCAATCGTCTCCGGGTTAGCCAAGGCTGGCCACCATGTGATCTGGGCCAACTCTCGCTACCGCGGCAGTGATTCGGCCCTGATAATGGAAAAGGTCGCCGCCGACCTGGGCGCAGTAATTGTTGATGCCCGGGAACGTCTTGGTTATGAGCGGGTTGTTCTAGTTGGTTGGTCGGGCGGGGGATCGCTGTCGCTTTGGTATCAATCTCTCGCCGAGGCTGGCTCAGGTATTGGCCAAACTGCGGCCGGCGACCAGTACGAAGTGTCGGCCGCTCAACTCCCAGCTGCGGACGCCGTGTTGGTTATGGCTGCTCACATCAGTCGCCATGGAACGCTCACTGAGTGGATGGACCCATCAGTTACCGACGAGGCAGACCCGTTCAATCGTGATCCGCAACTGAACATCTATGACGCCGCCAACCCGAACCAACCGCCTTACAGCACTGACTTCCTCGCTCACTATCGCCAAGCACAAATTGACCGAAACAGGCGAATAACTTCCACCGTCAAACAACAACTGTCCGACCTGGCAGCCGCCGGTTTGCCGTATGAGGAGCGAGCATTTTGTGTTCACGGCACAATGGCCGATCCACGATGGCTGGACGTCACGATCGACCCTAGTGATCGCCAACCCAACTGGTGTTACCTCGGCGATCCGAAGGTAGTTAACGACGGACCGGTGGGCCTGGCCCGCTTCTCAACTCTTCGCAGTTGGCTAAGCCAGTGGAGCTACGACGATGCCCCGGCTGACGCACAAATAGCGGCCGGCAAAGTGACGGTACCGGTGTTGGTGGTTGGCAACACCGCCGATGACGCATGCACGCCTAGCCATACCCACCGGATCTATCAGGCGTTGGCTCACGATCGCAAAGCGTTACACGAAGTTGCCGGCGCCACCCACTACTACGGGGGCGAAAACGGCAAATCCCATCTGGCCGAAGCCATTGAAACAGTCACCGGATTTCTGCACAAGTACTTGCCCGACTAGCCGGTTAGGCCTCGTCTCGGATCACCTTGATGCCTTCGGGATCAACCAGGGAGCCGTCGTAGCTGAGCCGGTTGTGGCTGTGGCCAACGTGATGCAGGCCAAAGGCGGACTGCATCGACGTGTAAAGGCCCATCGCGTCAACCGAATTGTTCACCGATTGCTTTGCTGTAGTTAAGCCAAACATGGGCCTTTGCCCAATGTGGCTTGCTAGCGCGAGAGTCTCTGTCTCGAGGTCCTCGCGAGGCACGACTCGGTTGACCATTCCATGTTGCTGGGCTTCGGTTGCGGTGATGGCTCGCCCGGTGAAAAGCATGTCCTTGGCCAGGCGAGCTCCGGCCTCATAGGCGTGGGCGAAGTACTCGATCCCGTTCACGCCAAAGGCAACGACTGGGTCCGAAAACGTGGCGTCATCGCTGGCCACAATCAGATCCATTGGCCATACAAGCATCAGCCCGCCAGCGATCACCTTGCCCTGAACTGAGGCGATGGTCGGTTTTGCGATGTTGCGCCAACGCCAACAAAGCCCCAAGTACATCTCGGCCTCTTTGGCCATATATCCCTCTGCGCCACCAGCCCCAAAGTGACACTGAGTTCCGACCACGGGCAGATCATCCATGCCGCTGCCGCTTCGAAGATCGTGCCCGGACGAAAAATGTTTGCCGTCGGCGGCCAGAACTATGACGCGTATGTTCTCGTCCTGAGCGGCGACGTCGAAGGCCTCGTTGAGCTCGCTCAACATTTGATAGTCCTGAGCATTCGCAGCTTCAGGCCGAGCCAGCGTTATGCGGGCCACCCGCTCTCTTGGTTCGTCGTACCTGACCCGTTCCCAATTTCGGTTGTCGATTGCCATGGGAGAGTTCTAGCAAACGCGGCACCCGCGGTTGTAGCTGGCGCTACCAGTAACTGAGCGCGCTTTCGTACAGGCTGGTTAGAACTTCGCGATCCACGTCGAGAGCACAGTTGTCCAGCAGGCGACGTTGGGGGAGCGAACCATCAACCAAACCCGAGATGTCGACCGCTTCGTAGCCAACTCCTTCTAGGCCGTTAGGCATGTCGGTTGCCTTCATCAGGCGGATGATTTCTCCCGCCAGCACCTCGCCCGCTTCGTTATCGCCTATGTCTTCCGATTCGGCCCCCAGCCAACGGGCGCCTTCGATGTGGCGGCCAGGATTGTGCGGCGCTGTCATTCGGAACACTGCCGGCGAGTTGACGATCACCGACATCCCGTGCGGAACGATCGGTTCACCAACGGGCCAGCCGTCGGGTTGGAAGTCCTTCACCATGCCAGCAACCGAGTAAGACATTCCGTGTGGCACATGGCAGCCCGCGTTGCCGAAAGCGATACCGGCCAACGTGGATGCCCACATCAGCTGATGTCTAGCTTCGGAGTCAGACGCGTCGGTGACTCCTCGAACCATGTACTGACCGATCAAGCGAAGGGCCTCGGCGCAACCCAGGTCACTCCAAGGGTTAGCTCCTTGGCTTGACGGACGGGCCGACGGCGAGTTAGGTGCTGGGCGATGTGTGTAAGGCCGAGCCGTGTAGGACTCAAGAGCGTGGCTTAACACGTCAAAGGCGCTGGCGGCCACAACGGCCGAAGGCAAAGTCTCGGTGCAGTTCGGATCAATCAGGGCGCGGTTTGGGCGGATTAGCTTGCTGGCAATGCCGGTCTTTGCCTTCATCTCAAGCAGGTCGAACACTGCAATTCCCGTGCACTCGCTCCCAGTGCCTGAGGTAGTCGGGCACGCAATGTGAGGGCGAAGCGGCCCGGGCACCGGCACACCGCCACCGATCGGGGCATTCACGTAGTCCAGGAATTGGGCCGGGTGGGTCGAGTAAAGGTTCGCTGCTTTGGTTGTGTCGATGACCGAACCGCCGCCAACAGAAATGAAGCCGTCGACCTTGGCGTCGATGGCGAACTTGGTGGCGGCTTGGAAAGACTCATCCGTTGGTTCCACCCGAACGTTGTCATAAAGGGCGATGTCGATACCGGCTGCCTTTAGCGATTCGGTCACGACCGCTACGTGGGGTGTTGCTACCAACGCATCGTCGGTCATCAAAGCGATCCGTGTGATACCTAGGCTTCTGGCAATATCGCCAGCTTCTGCTAGGCAACCGGCCCCAAATGTGATGTTCGAAGCATCGACGCTAAATGACGTGTCGCAACCCGCTAGCGCTGATTCGTAGTGGCCACATGCCATAAAGAGTTGCTCCCTGTAGTTCGCTTCAGCGCGATCTTAGCTGTCGGCCAACGTGCAACTTCTTGGGGTTGGTCTATTCGACGCTTGCGAGCTCCTATAACTCGCCAGCGTCTAGCGCTGCTAGCACTTCGTTGGCGCGTTCACGGACTTCGGCCAGGTCGCTAAGTCTGCGCATTCCGCCGTACTGTCTGGCCATCCGGTGATTGTTGCCGAATGCTTGTTCGTTGCGGGCCAGGAAGTCCCAGTACAAAGTGGTGAACGGGCAGGCGTCGTCGCCGACTCTCTTTTTCGGGTTGTACTTGCAGCCTTTGCAGGAGTCGCTCATCCGGTTGATGTACGCGCCGCCCGAGGCATAAGGCTTTGTGGCCATTCGGCCCCCGTCGGCGTGCAGTGCCATGCCGACGACATTTGGAACCATCACCCACTCAGCACCGTCCACAAAGCTTGCCCACATCCATTGCGTCATGGCTTGGGGGCTCACGCCCGCAGTGAGTGCCAGGTTGCCGAGCACCATCAACCGTTCTATGTGGTGCGCGTAACCGTGCTGTTCGACATGGCCGATGACGCTAGCAACACAAGCCATTTGGGTGTCGGCTTCGCCGGTGAAGGCTGGAGGGACCGGCCGATTTGCGTTCAACTCGTTTTGTTCTCGGTAGTCAGGCATCCACAGCCAGTACAAGCCCCACACATACTCACGCCAGCCGATCACCTGGCGAACGAACCCTTCCACCGAGTTTATTGGGGCATCTCCAGAGCGGTAGGCGGCGACGGCGGCGTCAACGATCTCTTGGGGGTGCAACAGTCCGAGGTTCATTGACGAAGCCAAGACCGAATGGGCCAGCTTCCATTCCGATTCCAACATTGCGTCTTCGTGGGGGCCGAACGGATCCAAACCAGTTGTGATGAACTCATCCAGGCGGGTAAGTGCCTGCTGTCGGGTCACCGGCCAGCTTCCATCCGGTTCGGCGCCCCACACGTTCGAACCCAAGTCGTCGATGATCGTGCAGTCAATCTGGTCAAGCTCGAACTTCGATATGGCGGGCCAGCTGCGTCCATCTTTGGGTGGAGGTTCGCGGTTGTCGTGGTCAAAGTTCCACTGGCCTCCGGAAGGCTCGCCGTCGGGCTCGATCAAGATGTCGAGTCGGTCCCGCTGCCACCGGTAGAAGTCCTCCATCTTGAAACTCGATCGATCTCCGACCCAGCTTGCGAACTGTTCGTAGTGGCAAAGGAACTGTTCGTTTTGGGTCAATTCGACGCCGTGCTCTTCCAACATCGCCCGGCCGTCCCAGCTCATCGGCTCCATCGCTATGACTTGGGCAACCTCGAACTCTTGGCGATGTTCTTTCAAACCGGTGGCCAGCGACTTCGCGGAACGATGGTCAACTTCGAACCCTTCTGCTTCAAGCTCGGCCACAAAGTGCGCCATCGCCGATAGCACGAGGTGTAAGCGTTGGCGATGCCAGCGTTTGCTGGTGATCTTCGTTTCGCTGGTAACTAGAAGGACCCGACAATCGCCAGGCTTGCGGTCAGCCAGCGGGCCCACGTTGCGGTTGAGCTGATCGCCCAAAATCCAAACCGTGTCTAGCTTGTTGGTCTTGTTGTTAGTGGTCTTGTTGTTGGCTGAGCTGCTCGAGCTGTCGGTCACGCTAAACGATGCCACGCCTGGGCCAGCTTGAGCGGATCAGGCTAAGTTCGATACGCGAACAATCCCGAACTGTCGGTGTAGGCAGCCAAAACCGGCTGGTAGTCAGGTCAGTTCGGATTTCGTGGCGGGTAGCCAGGTCGGTTCCTAGCTGAAACACAGAAAGACCGAAAGCATGGAAATCAAACCGATCGAAATGGCCGACGCACTTGAGTTCGCCAGTTCGACCAGGGAAGGTGTGCTGATCACACTGCGCAAAGATGGTCGGCCGCAGTCTTCTGATGTTCACCACGCCGTGCTAGACGGAACCATCGTCTTCTCCGTTCTACCGACACGATCAAAGGTCTTTAACGTCGAACGAGATCCGCGGGTCGTATACCACATCTCTCATGAAGGCAGCTACCTGAGTTTCGATTCCACCGCCGAAGTGAGCCCGATCCCCACCGAGACTCACGGGCCAGAAATGGACACTTTGATCAACGCCTTTAGAGCAGTCTCGGGTAAAGAACATCCCGATTGGGATGAGTTTCGCGAAGCGATGGTTCGTGAGCGCCGTCGAGTAATCACAGTCACTCCGAACTCAGTTGTCGGACTAATCAGACCTGTCTGGCGCTAGTCAGCAGGCCTAAGTCAGCCTTTGCTCGGCGTCTCATTCTGCCCTCATTCTGCGCTTGCGTCACATTCGGCGTTCTCACAGATCGATGGCATGCCGGGCACCTCGGCTGGCAACATGCTCACCCCGCAAGCCGAGCAGATTTCGACCCGTTCAACTTCAGCCTCATCCCAATAGTCACTCACTGTTGGCCATCCCAATCCTCCAAATTTCTGCTGGAGGTGACAAAACGCCCAAATTCCTGCTGGGGGTGACACCAATTGTCACCTGGGGCAGAAATTTGGGAGAGGGGCGGGAAGGGGGAGGGATAGTTCGAATACTGCACCTGGGCTACCGGGGTTCGCCAGAACCAGCGAACCTCCGTGCTTCTCGGCGATTTCGCGTGAGATTGCCAGGCCTAGCCCGGCCCCTCCGGCGTCTCGGGCTCGGGCTTCGTCAAGCCGGACAAAGCGATCAAAGATCGTGTTGGCATCAGATTCCGGCACCCCCGGCCCATCATCGGCGACGCTGATCACCACGTGCTGGCCGTCAGACCTGCACCCAAGCACAACCCTCTGATGACTGTGTCTGATCGCGTTTGTTGTGAGGTTGCGAACAGCTCGCTGGAGGTCTGACGCGTTGCCGTTCACCGAAGCCGAACACGTTGCCCCAACCTGAATGACCGCATCTGGGTTCACCAACTGCTGGTGCTCAACCTCAGATGACACTAAGGCGTCAATATCTACCGCCCGCGGTGCCGGTGGCGGGCTACTGGCAGAGGCGCCCGCTTCAGCGCGGCTCAAATAGAGCAAATCGTTAACGAGGTTCTGCAGCCGTCCAGCCTCAGATTGCAATTTCGGAAGCAACACGGCCGTGTCGACCCGGTCTGGATAGGCAGCAGCGACGTCCAACTGCGCAACCAGCCCAGCAACTGGGCTTCGCAGCTCATGAGAGGCGTCGGCCAGGAATCGGTTTTGCTGGGCCGACGAAGACTCGAGTCGCTCAAGCATGTCGTTCATGGTCAGGGCTAGCTTGTCGATTCCGTCCGCTGCGTCGGCCACGGGAACTCTGCGGTTGAGCGACTGTTGGCTGATCAACTCAACTTCGGATCGAATGCGCTCGACCCTTCGCAGGGCTCTCCTGGTGAGGTAACTGGTGATGGCCATGGCGACCGCCATCAAGACCAACACCGTCGGGACGATTCCCACCAAGGCATTGCGCAGGAATGAACCGTATGTGAACGTGCCTTCGGTGCCCGACACCACTAAATACTGTGCGCCGTCTGAGGTTGTGACTTCACGTTCGACGTAGAGCCACTCGGATCCGTTCAGTCGCTTCAGGCCGGAGGAGTCAAAGTTGGCGTCGGGATCGGGGCTGAACTCAACTCCGAAACCAGGTTCGGAAAACTCAGCGTTGACAACAGCGAGATCCAAGTCGCCCTCAGAGATCAGCACTTCACCGTCTTGTAGAACTGCCCAGAACCCACCGGTGCTTTCATTTGGACCGCCCGGATCTTGAGTGAAGAGGCTGGGTGGGGGCAGATCAAGGTCGGCCGGCTCGACTCCAAGGCGGAGCTGATCCTCGGCTCGATCGATCACGCCAAACTGAGATATTCCGTCGGTGACCACGAACAGTATGAACACAACAAAGACCAGAACCAGGGACGCAAGGCTGGCTACAACGCCAACTGCCAAGCTGGCCAGCAGGCCAGACTTGAAACTGATCGACCGCCAACGTCGCCTCAATCGGCCTAATAGTTTCACTGCCGACCCGTCTCAACCACTCGATAGCCGACGCCCCGCACGGTTTGGATTGTCTTGGTTCCGAACGGCTCGTCAACTTTGCGCCGCAGGTAACCGGCGTACACCTGTGTGACGTTCGGGTCATCAGCGTCGGGCTCTCCCCAAACATGGTCTAGTAGATCCCGCTTTGAGACAACTTCGCCTTTGCGGTGGAGAAGGTATTGAAGAAGTGAGAACTCGCGCGGTGTTAGCTCGATAGGCACGCCGCCCCTTGAGACCTCATGTGTTGTTGGGTTCAGCACAAGGTCATCGGCTCGCAACTCGACCGGGGCTGCGGTTGCGCCACTGCCACCTCGACGGATGATTGCCCGAAGTCGGGCCAGAAGCACGACCCAGTTGAACGGTTTCGTCAGGTAGTCGTCAGCTCCGGTGTCTAGGCCTTCAGCTTCATCGAACGCTCCGTCTTTGGCGGTAAGCATGAGGATTGGTGTGGTGTTCCCGTTCTCACGCAGAGTTTGGCAGACCTTGTAGCCGTTCATTCCCGGCAACATGAGGTCCAAGATTATGGCGTCGTAGTCATTAGTCTCGGCCCGATAAAGGCCGTCGTCGCCACGGTCAGTGTGATCGACGGCAAAGCCCTCTGCCTCTAGGCCCATCTTGATGGCGTCGGCAATAAGCGGTTCGTCTTCCACAACCAGGATCCACATCACTCCCATTGTGGCGGGTTATTGCCGCAGGTGCGGGACGGTCGTGCTGTCTTCTCTCAGCGTTCTCTCAAGATCTCTCAGGGATCACCCAGGGGCCATCAGTCATTGTTTGACATATCAAAGCACGCAAGTGACCAACCCCCTCAGGAGAAACCGATGATTACAGTCTCAGCACTCAACAAAACCTACGGCGACAAGACCGTTGTCCAGGACATGAGTTTCGAAGTTCGATCTGGCCGAGTAACCGGCTTTGTTGGACCCAACGGCGCAGGCAAGTCAACCACCATGCGAATGATGGTTGGACTGACTCGGCCCGACAGCGGTGAGGTTCGCTACGCCGGAACCCGCTACACCGACATTCTCAACCCGGCTCGGGTTGTTGGCTCGGTGCTTGACGCTCACGTCATGCACCCCGGTCGAACCGCCCGCAACCACCTTCGATCATTGGCTGCACTTAGCAACATCCCCAACAGCCGGGTTGAAGAAGTCTTGGCCAGTGTCGGGCTTGAAGCCGCCGCAAACCAGCGGGCTGGTGGATTCTCGCTTGGCATGAACCAAAGACTTGCTCTTGCTGGCGCCTTGCTCGGCAACCCAGAGGTTCTGCTTCTGGACGAGCCTGCCAACGGCCTGGACCCCGACGGCATCCGCTGGTTGCGCAACTATCTGGGCGACTTCGCAGGCAAAGGCGGCACGGTCTTTGTGTCAAGCCACCTGATTAGCGAGCTCAGCATGTTTGCTCATGATCTTGTAGTGATCGGCGCAGGAAAGCTGATCGCCTCAGAGTCAGTTGAACAGATCGCCTCTGCTAGCGAGAAGTCGGTGATCGTTCAATCCGATCAGATGCACGATCTTCAAAACCTGGTGGCGGCCCACAACATGGCCAACGAACTGGTTGGGCAGCGCTTAACCATTCGAGGCTCATCACCCCGGGCAATCTCGGACCTGGCCTTTAACAACGGCATCCGTCTGCACGAACTTACCGAGCACACCAAGTCGCTAGAAGACAGCCTTCTAGACATGACCCAGTCCAGCGCCGAATACGCAGCTGCCTAATCGCACATTTCAACAACCAACCGCAACACAAAAACGTCCAAACAAGAACACCAACAAAGAACACCAACAAAGAACAGAGATTCAACAAAATGACTACGACACTCACCCCCGCTCCAGCAACTACAACCAGTTCAGCCAGCGACCCAATAGCGACCGACCCAACAGGGACCAACGCTCGGCCGGTCGCTCGGCCAACCACACGCTCAGCCGCTGACACAGCCCGAGCAATTCCATCAGCCCTAAAAAGTGAGTGGATCAAACTAAGCACCGTCCGATCCAACGCGGCAATTCTCGCCCTGACTGTGGCTGCCGGAGGATTCATTGCATGGGCTGTCGGCAACTTTGTAACCGAAGAAGTCCTCACCGTGATGGAGATCTTCACCTTCTCGACAGTCTTCACAGCGGTGTTTGCCGCAGTGGCTGGCATCTTGGTCTTCAGCTCTGAAGCGCAACACGGCACGCTTGGTCTGGCGCTGACCGCTCAGCCAACACGGTCGGTCCTTGCCACCTCTAAAACGGTCATTGCCAGCGCAATGGGAGCAGCGATCGGTCTGGCCGGAATCGTTGCAGGCTTTGCTGGCGCTTACCTCAGCGGCATCGAAGTTGGCGACACGGCGAACCTAATCAGCACAAGCGCTTGGGCCATTGGCTTTGCATCCATCGCTGCGGTTCTCGGCCTCGGCGTGGGCATGATCGCTCGCCACAGCACCGCTGCCATATCCGGAATCCTTGTGTGGTGGCTGGTCGTTGAGAACCTGGTGTCGGTCTTCTTGGCCGAGCGATTCGCCCGCTTCATGCCCTTCACCGCTGGAAACGGCATGCTTGGCGCTGGCGCTGGCCCCGAGTCTCAAGCCGGCGATCTTGCCCTCAGCACGGTTGAGAACACGTTGGTCTTTGGCGGCTACGCCTTAGCCGCAGTTCTAATCGGCACGGTTCTCTTGTACCGCCGGGACAACAACTAATCTGCAGTCACCTCAGATCCCATCAAATTTCAGAGATCCCCCCAAAAAGCGCACTGCGGCCCTCACGGGCCGCAGTGTCGCGTTCAGCTTTGACAGCTTGTTTAGGCGCTGAGTTGCTTATTCGATTACGAAGACGGGGTGAACTCGAACTCGATGCGTCGGTTCTCGGCTCGCCCGGCAGCGGTGTTGTTGTCACCGATCGGCGCTGTTTCTCCGGCGCCTCTAACTCGAAGGTTCTCTTCTGGAACGCCCTGCTCGGCAAGAAGGTCACGAAGAGCAGAGGCTCGGCGCAGTGACAGCTCGAGGTTGGAAACATCGGAGCCGAGGCTGTCGGTGTGGCCGACAACGGTCAGAATCCAGTCGTCCCGAGACAGGGCCAAGGCCGTGATTGCGGCAAGCGTTTTGTCGTCAATGGCCTTGACGTCGTCACTGTTGGGGGCAAAGAACACAGCGTCAGCAATTACGACACGTCCTGATGGCAGGGGTGCGCCCGCCTCCACTGTCAGGTTGTTCACTACTGGGGTAGCGGAGTCGATACCGGCCAAAGAATTGAACATGTCATCCGCGGTTGCCTGGTCTGGAACTGCGCCTTCGAGGAACACGGTGCCACCTTCAAGAACGATCGAAGCACCGCCACCTGTGGCATCAACCTGGGCGCCGCCTTCGGGTGCGCTATCTCCGGTTGTTGCTTCGGAGAGTTGCCCACGAATTGTCCACTCTTCGCTGATGTCGTGAAGTTCGGCGTAGTGACCAGACTTGTTGTTAAGAATCGCCTTGGTGTCTACGGGCAGGTTCTCAACACAGCCTTCATCGCCACTGTCGAGGGCGCCCATGTCTACGACGATGCCACCCTTTTCGTCGGAAGTTCCGACGTGGATATGTGTGCGGTAAGGGCCTTGGATGTTGATTGATTCCACGCTGTAGCAAACGCGGCCAGTGACGGTGTCGAACTCGAAGTTGAGAACGCCAGATGCGCCACGGTCAGCGTCAACGATGTCTTCCATGGGGACGCTCAGAGAGACAATGTCATCGCTGATTGCTTCGGAGAGTTGTCCGCGAATTGTCCATTCCTCGCTGATGTCGTGAAGTTCGGCGTAGTGACCGGCTCGGTCGGCAAGGATTGCATTTGTGTCGATAGGAAGGTTCTGTACGCAACCAACGTCGCCGCTTTCTAGCGGACCAAGGTCTACGACGATGCCGCCCTTTTCATCGGCTCCACCAACGTGGATGTGTGATCGATACGGGCCCTGGATGTTGATCGATTCGACGCTGTAACAAACTTCACCGGTAGCGGTATCGAAAGTGAAGTTCAATATTCCTGAGGCGTCGCGGTCGGAATTTTCGATGTCTGTCATCGGGACTCGCAGCGTTAGCTTGTCGTCCAGTTCTTCGTCCACGGGGGCCGCTGGCGCAGGATCGGTTTCGCCGCCCTCGCCAGTTTCGCCACCCTCAGATTCGCTGGCGACTGTTGTGTCGGGCGTTTCGGTTTCAGAATCGAAAGCGATTGAATCCGGTGTGCTTTCGGCTGCATCGCCGTCGGATTCTCCAGAACCGCCGGTCAATGTCATGAAGCCAATTCCGGCAACAGCGACAAGCGCAAGAAGACCTCCAACGAGGATGCCCAGGTTGGACTTCGAGTCATCGTCATCGGTGGCACGGGCGGTCTTGGGAGCAGCGTTCTTAGGAGCAGAGGCCTTAGGGGCAGAGTCCTTGGGCACGGTCGCAGCGGCTGGGGCTGGGTTCGCGTGAGCCGGCGGCTGTTGTGATGCAGGTTGTGCAGGCGGCGCCGAAGCGGTTGCCGCCTGATGAGTTATTGTTTCGGTGCCGGGTGCTGACTTGGTCTGCTGGGCAGGAACATTGCCTGCCAGCGCTGCGGCAAGAACATCTGTACTTAAGTGGTTAGTTGGCGGTCCGGCCACAACAGCCAGAACTACCACTGCGGTCGTTTCCAGAAGAGTGTTGGCGCCGTATTCGCCCACACCTTGGGTTGATGTCAGTCGTGACAGGATCGCTGGCATCGAGTCGCCAAAGATCAATGGCGCTAGCCCATTTCCGAAGCGAGCGCGCTCACTGAAGAGCACCTCGGGTGTGTCGCGCTCGGCCCATGTGAGGGCTCGTGACATTTCAAGCAGGTTCTCCACTGACGCTGGTGACTGGCTAGTGCGGGCCATTGCTTCAACCACCAAAGGTGCGAGGCTCGTGTATACCTCTGCTGCTTTCGTTGCTGAATCTAGGCCGCTGGCGCTGGCTAGATCGTCCATGCATGATTGGACGGCTTTGTATTTCAGAACTCTTGAAATTTGGTCACCACTCATGGCAAACCTCCTACTTATGCTGAGTCCCCTTCGGCCTGGCTCAGCAAATATTTAGTAGTTGATTGGCGTCGGAGCTATCAGGGTGAGCCCAGGTGAATGTGGATGGCTAGCCGGGAACGGTTGCCAGGCCAGCTTGACTCCAAGACAAAATGCCTCCGTCGATGTCGGCCACATCGCTGAAACCGAGATCCTGCATAATTGCAGTGGTCTGGCCGCTTCGGTTTCCAGAACGGCAATAGAGCAGGTACGGGACATCTGGGTCGAGATCGGCGATTTGGTCGGCAAAGTCGTCGCTGTAGAAGTCGATCATGACCGCACCATCGATGTGGCCTTCGGCAAATTCCTCTTCAGTGCGAACGTCCAGAATCACAAGATCTTCAGGAGGGTTGCTAGCTATAGCAGCGCCGTCCTGGGCTGAGATCAGACGGATACCTGCTGCGGCTGTTTCCTGCGCAGGTGCTGTAGTCGCTTCGGCAGATGGCGATTCGGCTGAGCTTGAACAGCCAGCGGTAACGATTACGGCCACGAGGCCAGAAATGATGATTTGGATGGTTGATTTGTTCATGTGAATGGCTCCTCGACAGAGTGTAAGCAGCCAGCTTGCCCCAGAGCGGGACAGCTACACACTCAGCCAGCCAGACGGCCAGCAAGCTAGACGGCCAGGTCGAACTCAGCCAACAGTGGCTCAAGTCGTTCAATCTCAGCATCGTACTTTTTGTGGCCGATTTTGCGGTTGATTCGATAGGTAACCAGCAACGCCACGAGAGATACGCCGAAGAAAAACAGGCCGTCAGAAATAGTGGGGTCCTCGCTGTAGCCGAACCAGAACAGAACAATGGATAGTCCAAGCGGCAAGAAGTACCACCAGGCCAAATTCTGGTACAACCACGCCCGATGTTTCAGCTGCTCAAGTCGGCGGGCCAGTTGTTCCCGGATTGAGTCGCCCCACTGACTATCAGCCCGATGGTGGCGCAGCGAACTACCTGCCATAAACAAGCCAACGCTGAGGGCCACGACCGAGGCCGCCGCTGTTGACACCGGGTACACAGATTCTGAGACCAAGCTAAGAAATATGCCAGCCATTGCGAGAATGGGAAGTACCTCTCGGATGTTCAGCCAAAGGAGTAGTCGCTGATCTTTGCGGTGGGCAGCAGCCACCGTGTTCGACAGAGCTTGCGCAGAGGCCAGTTCGTGAGCGGGGGTCTCGCTTTGGTCGGCCCATGCCTTCGCTATTGGGTCAGCTATCGAGTCAGGTAATTGAGAATCGTCATTGGGTGGGTTGTAGTCGGTCATAGTGTTTCCTCCAATAGAACAGTCAGTTGCATTCGCGCCCTGGTGAGGCGGGCGCCAACGTTGGTTTCGGTGAGTCCCGTGATCTCAGCTATCTCGCCGTATCGATAGCCCTCTAACGACAACATGATTAGGGAGCGGTCGATCGGCTTTAGTGTCCGGATCGCCTCGTAGATACGGTCGACCAGAAGGCCGTCGTCGGCTCGATTCGACGCCGAAGGTTCGGTTACTTCGTCGATATCGGTATGTTCGCGGATTGTTCGTTTCCAAGAGATCGCCTGGTTCAGGGCAATCCGCCAGATCCAGGTAGAAGGCTTGGCTCGTCCTTGAAACGACGGAACTGACCGCCAGAGGGCGAGAGTAATTTCCTGGGTGAGGTCGTCGGCGTCGGTTGGGTCAGTTGTGAAACTACGGATGATTTTGATGATGATTCCGCGATGGTCAGTCATCCAGCCAGCAAAGATGTCTCGTTCGCTCATCGGGGATCCTCCAAGTGGTTCTACTTGATTAGACGCCCTCGGCCCAATGTTCTTACAACCGTTTTGAACTTTCTTTGGGGTGAGCCTTGTAGCCAGCCAGCCGGGTGTTCCTGGCTTAGGCCAGCAGCTCGTTAAGGAGGTAGGCGAGCACTGCTATCAACCCCACCAGAGCAACCAGCAAAAGAAAGTGGTTTGCACCACGCGATTCAACTGCCGGCCGTACGCCAGGAGTGTGATGGGAGCCGGCGCTAGCACCAGCCGCCGCATCGTCGGCAAGTTGATCCAGCTGATCGAGCTGTTTGATGGTCTCAGTTGTACCGTCAGAATTCATGCTGATGCATCGACCAGTATTCTGGGTTGCTTAAGGGATGCCGCTTAGGGGCTGTGTGTGTTTTCCGAACGAGTGGCAACATGGGGGAATCATGACTTCATTGCTTAGGCCTTTTACAGGGTTCGTTCCGGCGGCCGAATATGCCCATCGGATTGTGGGGCCGGCGAGGTCGATGCTGACGTCCGAACAGAAAGACGCTTCTCGTAACGACCAGTTGAGTTTCCGGCGCTCGGTGGGCCGAGGTGCTCGGGCCGAGCACGCAGAGGCGATGCACTGGATGGACAGTTGTCACGAACTGGACGCGCTTGTGCCGGTTGAGTCATCGGTAATCATTCATCGGCTACAACGGGGGAGCTTTTCTGCAACTGGCTTAATCGCCGACGTCTCGCTTACCGCTTATGACACGGGTCTGATCAAACGCCACGAAACCACCATTGCAAAGAACGAGCACAAGATGGTGAAGTACATGAAGACCACTCGGGTCTTTGGTAACCCGGTGGCTCTTGCCCATCACGATCACCCCGGCGTAGCGGCCGTTATGGCCAGCAACATTCAGTCCGCTGCCGACATCACGTTTGAATCGATCGACGGCACTCAACATTGCCTTTGGATCGTGGGAGGTGAAGCAGCGCTCGAGCTTTGTGCCAGATTCGGTGACGTGCTCTACATCACCGATGGCCACCACCGCCTGGCGGCTGCATCTTCGTTAGCCGCCGCTGAGGGCAGGTCTGATCCGCATATGCCGGCGGGCCTGTTTGCCGAAAGCGAGCTTCAACTCTGGGCGTTCGCCCGAGCCATCAAGGACAACAGCGTTAACCCGGCCAAGATCATCAAAGCGTTAAAGAAGCGCTTCGACCTTAGAGAATCTGCCTACGACGTTCCAAGGCCGCCGGCTCCTCGCCAGCTGGGCGCGCGAATTGGTGGTCGCAGTTTCTTGATGACGGTGCCGGAGGATCTCATCCCAACCGATTCTTATGACCAGCTGGATGTAAACCTGCTTCAGGACCTAGTGCTGGAACCGCTGTTCGGCCTGACCAACCCCAGAACCGATTCGCGCTTGAAGTTCATCGCCGACACTGGTGACGACGCCCACGATGCGGATTCCTACGACGCCTGGTTTTTGCCGTACCCAACGTCTGTTCGTGACGTGATGATGGTTGCAGACACCGGCCGGGCAATGCCGCCGAAGTCCACCTACTTTCTGCCGAAGCTGCCAAGCGGTCTGGTGATTCGTACCATCGACAACGGCTGAGCTAGGTCTGCTCTGCTTTGAAGTGTTTGAGATCGACAACCAACACAAAGGTGACGATGACCAACAGGGACCAAGAGACAATCTTGTGCCACTCAACAACAGCCCAGCCTTCAGCCTGGTTCGGATATTGCCAAGCACCAAACAGGGTCGAGATATTCTCAGCCACCCACACGAAAAATGCGATCAGCAGGAAAGACAGCGACACCGGCATCCTGTAGGTCCTTGCCAACGGTGTGAAACTGACGGAGCTTGTTCCGAACACAACAAACACTGCTACTAGTAACCACCAACGAATGTCATAGACGAAGTGGCTGGTGAAGAAGTTGAGGTAAATCGCAGCGCTTAACCCAACCGTCACCCACCTGTTGGGGTAGTTGTTTAGCTTCAGGTCTAGAAGCCTCCAAGCTTGGGACATGTAGGAGCCGACCGCAGAATACATGAAACCGCTGTAGAGCGGCACCGTCCACACCTTGGTGAATCCGTCCTCTGGATATGACCAGGACCCAATGTCGGGATGAGTCTTGAAAAGCTCAAACAGCAGACCCGCCATGTGAAAGACGGCGATCATCTTGAGTTCGTCAACTGACTCACGCTTAGTAACCACTAGCACTAGCTGAATTAGCAGTGCGCCGAGCAGGATCAGGTCGTACCGGTGAATGCCGGGAACGTCTATCAGAGTTGAAACAAAGAGCAGACCGAAGAAGGACCCTGCGAAGATGCACGCTCTAGCTTGCAGATAACCGAAGGCCAGAAAGTCTCTGATCACGCCGGGCAACGGCAGACGTTCGAGCCGATTGAGAATTGGTTCCGAAATGCCCAGGCTCAGATACTAGCCATGCCTCCCACATCCGATAGGGCGCGCCTCCGTCCCGAGAGTCGTCGGGCGGTGGTCCTAGTTGGTGGTGCAATACTCGGCAATGGCGTTGTCGGGGACGCTGCATCTAAGGTCGGGCTTATGGTTTATGCCCCGCCCGACCGCCAGTATTACGACGCCGACAGCCACATCATGGAGCTGCCCGACTTCCTCACCTCTTATGCGGATCCGAAACTTCGTGACGACATTCCGCTGGTTAACTACAACGCTTCGTTGGTTACCGACGAAGAGGTGGCGGTCATTGTTGAGCAGGGAAACAGCCACTCCGATGTTCATCGTGAGGCCCAGGTTGCGTTGGGTGACGAGCTGATTGCGAAGTCGAAAGAGATCCAGGCGTTGGGTGCGTTCGACTCTGCGGACCGGTCGGTTGCGCTTGACATGTTGGGCTTCAAGAAGCAGCTGGTGTTTGCCACCCACAGTGTGGGGCTGCCGTTTCATCCAAGTTCCAAGACCGATCCAGTTCTGCGTTATGGGGCAACCCGGGCCCATAACCGGCACATGGTTGATTTCTGCAGCGCTGATGATCGGCTTATGGGTGTTGGGGTGATTCCGCTTGATGATCCGGCGCTGGCCATTGAAGAATTGGACTGGGCGCTCGACAACAACCTGGAGGCCGTCTGGGTTCCCCATCGGGCGCCCATCGGGTTTGCTCCGGGCCACGTTGACCTTGAGCCGTTTTGGGCTCGGCTGGCCGAGTCGAAGACGCCGTTTGTTTTGCACGTTGGCGGCTCGCCGTTGCAGTCGCTAAAGGCGTGGAGTAACAACGGGCGGGCGGCCACCAAGGATTGGATGGGTGGCGGTGAGAATGTGCGAACCAAAGACGCGACGGTGATGCATCAACCGCCGGAGACTTTCCTAAGCATGTTGTTGGTTGACGGCGTGTTTGATCGCCACCCGGATCTTCGAGGGGCTGCGGTTGAACTAGGTGCCGGTTGGGTTCCAGAGCTTTTGCGCAGGCTTGATTCGATCACCCGGATCTATAGCCGGGTGGATGAGTCGGTTCGGTTTGATCGCAAACCCAGCGAGCAGCTGACCCAGCAGATGGGGTTCACGCCGTTTCCTCACGAAGACGTTGGCCGACTCATCGCCGACTCGAACGACGAGCTCTACTTGTTCTCTAGTGATTATCCCCACGTCGAAGGCGGGCGAGACCCGATTGGCAAGTTCGCTGGTCATCTCGCCGATGCCAGTGAACAAGCCATCACCCGGTTCCATAGCGAGAACTTCCTGCGGCTGTTCCCCGACGCCCGGGTGGCCTAGCCGTACTGGGCGACCCCGTTGCCCAGCGACCAGTCTTCCTTTGCCACTTCGACCAAGCTGATCAGGACGTCTTCGGGCCGGACTCCTAGCTCTGCGTTTAGGCGTTTGGCAATCTCTGCATACAACGCTTTCTTGGCATCCACTGTTCGACCGACGTTAAGGGTGATCCGGATAAACAAGATGTTGTCTGATCGTTGCACTCCGGCGTAGTTGCCGCTGCTGTTGAAGTTGCCGGCATCAAGTTCGGTGATTGTGGCAAACCGGTCATCCTCGGGGATGTCGATCGTTTCGCGCATGGCGAGATAGATCTGTTCCATCATCGAGGTGCGGAACTCAGGCGTTGTGCCCTTCTTTAGTGAGATCTGGGTGAAAGGCATTGGCTCTCATTTCGTTGATGGTGGGCGACTGTGGCGGTGATGGGCGCCGATGGCGGGTGTCTGCTGGCTTGTGGCAGCTATCGCGGGACCGTAATCGACCGCTCAACGCTGCGGCAAATGAGGTGGTGCTGCATGCTGCGATTTACCCAGGCCCGATGGTTTGAATGACCCTCTTGTTGGTTGTGGATCGGTGTCGTACCCTCGTGGGTTGTTAGTAGCGAGTCGGTCTTCGAGAGGCGGCTGCTGCGAGTGTGTGAGCCTCTCCGAATTTGAAGCTTGAAACAGGGAGCTAGGAATGAACCGTTTCGCTCGATTAGTTGTATGTGTTGCCCTGACGGCGGGAGCCTGTAGCAGCAGTTCCGAAGCCGAAACTCTGCCAACCATCAGGTTGACAACCACAACAGCCGAACCAACCACAACCGAAGCGCCAACCACTACCGAGCCTTCAACAACGTCGACAACGTCCGAGCCCACAACATCGTCAACCACAGTCGTGGAACAGTTCGACCCCGAAACCGCCCAAGCCGAAATCGCGGCGCTGCTTGAAGACTTCACCGAGTTCTGGACCTTCAACAATGAAACCCCAGATCCCAACGACCCCCGACTAGACGAACTGTTCATAGGCGACCAGCGCGACCGAATCCGAACGCTCTTCGAGGACGTGTCAGCGAAAGGTCAGCTAGCGAACGGAACGACGGTCATTAGGGCGTATGGGCCTCCTCTGCTGACACCCAGTAATCAGACCGCCTTCATCGCTACTTGCAGGTTCGGGCAAGTCGAGCTTCTCGAGTCTGATGGGTCCGTCGTAATACCAGCTGACGACGAAGCGCTAGAACACTCTTTCGAATTTAGGTTCGCCGATGGGCGTTGGAGAATCGAAGCCTACGGGAAGTCGAGCGGCCGGGATATTCCGTGCGATATCTAATCGCGCTGGTCTTTATCTTTGCGTCGCTTGCAGCGGCGCCAGCATCTGCGGACTTCGGGAACGAGCCAGACGCCAATGTCGACGGCAGGAACGTGAGCATTGGCCTTTCCAGGAACGGGTCACCTGGTCGGCTTCGAGCGGGGTCGAGTCGCTGGACTGGATGCTCCTTCTATGGCCCTCTGAGTGAAGAAGATGCCGAGAGTGTTATTCATCCTTGGCTTCCTCCTACTAACGACAAGCCCAACTACTTCGGCAGCCCTGATCCTGACGCAGAATTTGTGGTGTGGCGCTGTCCTGCTCGGGCCGGTTTCGGCTTTGGCGGGTGGGAGGTTGATGAGACTCCACCTATAGAGATTGCCGAACGGTTGGCTGACTACGCCTTTGAAGAAGTTTGGATTCCCGAGCTGATTCCCGAGACCTCTCCGGTAGGCGACGAAGACACTCCACTGATTGTGAACCTGGAGACTTGGTTTTGGGTTAACGAGTGGACCGACCAGTCGGCCACTGCATGGTTGCAGGAGTTCCCGGCCGCAACGGTAACGGTCACCCTTGTTCCCGAGCGAATCGTCTACAGCGCAGATGGTCTCGAAAGCGGTGACTGCCAGCCGGGTGTTGAGTGGGCTACGGGTCTTGAGTCCGACTGTGTCATTACCTTCGAGACCATTCCCGAGTCCGGTACTTACACAATTGACGCCGATGCCTACTACACAGCAGACGTCGAATGCCCAGCGAACTGGTGCGGCGAAGCGGCTCTGGAAGCTCGCTACAACGCACTCCTCGCAACCCCATTCGAGTCCGACCGTGAGGTCTTCATCGACCAGGTAAGAGGACTAGTCACCGGCTGAAGCCCGTTCAAGCCCCGAGCAAGAGTTGACCCGACGAAAACGGACGTTAGTGTTCCATTCCGTCGGGTGAACTCTGCCCGGCGTCACGCGAAGAGTTTGGCTCGGGCAGTAGCTACCCGGGTGAAGAGTCGGATGAACTCATCTGGTCTCATGATGTGGGAGTAGGTCACGTACAGCACGTGCCAGCCGGCTGAGGAGAGTAGCCAGTCTCGGTTATTGTCGGCATCCTCCTTAGCGACGCCCCAGTGATATTGGCGGCTGTGAAACTCGATACCCAACTTCAGTTCGGGACACGCAATGTCGACTCTGAGTCGTCGACCACCAACCAACACCGGGTATTGCAGTTCGATGGGAGGAATAGAGTCAAGGTTGACCAGATTCGAGGTCACTCTTTCTAGCCACGAGTCCGGAACTCCATCAACCCGCTGGGGGTCGTCGAGAATGTCGGCGAGTGTGCGAGACCCTTTGCACCAACGGGTATCCAGTCGGGCCCGGGTTTGCATTAGCCACGTGGTCGATTCGGTCCTGAGGAATTCGTCCAGACATTTCTCTACCACCAGGCGATTTGCCGTTATGCCTAACAGGCATAACGTCGCAGCCTTGTTCAGCGTGGGGATGAACTTGGAGACGGTGATGTCGCGGCCTGGGTCGACCCCACTGCGCTGGTTCACCACCATTGCGTTGCGGCGTCGATCCTTGCCGGCAGCATGCCACAGCTGGGGAACTGGCGGTGGCGTCTCGATCCAGCCGTGGAGCCAAGCGGCCGACATCAGCGACGCCGCGCTACCCGGAACCGACAACGTGGCGGCCCGCAGCGTCTGGGCCGGTGAGCTTGGCAAGTCTCTGAAGGCCCACACCTTTGGGTGCAACAAGTAGAGCTCATCTCGGAGCTGAGCCCTGCGGAGCCGTTTAGTGCTGAAGTTGATTGCGGCAGCTTCGGATGTGTGAAACGCATTGTGTCGAGAAGCTGCAAGCCCGACGAGCGCCTTGGATGCATCGTCGTATCTCATAAGCCCAACCTAACGATGGGGTGTGACAGCCCGAAATCAAGAGTTGGCCCGACGAAAACGGACGTTAGTGTCCGTTTTGGTCGGGTGAAGTCGGCTCAACCCTCGACCGAAGCCAGCTCAACTCCAGTCAGCGGGTACGGCCTTGATGGCCAGCAAGCGTGGCTAGTGGGTGATTGTGGTGGTTTCGGGCCAGTCCAGGTAATCCGGGTCAGGCAAATAGAGTGTGGGTCTTGAGTTCTGTTGATGAAGTGGGCGAGACCGATGGTTGGCGATGTTGGCTTTGTGATGAGCCGGTTGATCGGGAGATGCCTTCTCACGATGACCGCAGCGCCAGTATCGACATGCGGGTAACGAAGAAGAAGGCAAAGAAGAAACAGGTGGACATGGGCGAGCGGCTGGCTCACCGTGGTTGTAACACGGGCAAAGGCAACAACGAGGCGGTTGTGGCGTGGGCTGACCATTTGTTTGTGGTTGACCCGGCGGTGATCATCCCCAGTGTGGCCCGGCTTAAGGCCAAGGGCGGGCGTGAGGCGATGGCTCGGTGCCCGACGCTTGACGATGCGAACGAGGCGGGGGAGTGGCTGGTCGATCGCATCTCGCGTCTAGAACCAGGCCTTGGCGTTGAGGCCAAGATCGAGCCCGGTGGCGGCCAGTTCCTAGTGGTGTTGTCGGCAACTCGTTAGCTGTGGGTTGTCATGGCGCTAGAGGTTGTCGTCGTCGGACCCGATCACACGCGGGCTGACAATCTGTGTCACAAGCAAGCTGCGTGTTACCGTTTCCGTCCGAACCTTGACCTGCTGCTGCGAATCACATCGATTCCGGAAAGCTTCTCACCGCTTAGCTTTTTGAGATAGCGCTGAGACTTCGGGTGGTCAGCGAGCGACTTGTAGCTCCGCTTTTTCACTGTGAAGCCATCCACTCATCATTGACGGGTTCTTCGTCGAATTCGACGACGTGAGCGTTCATCTTTTGCAACGCGTCCAGAACCTCTCGCGGTGTTGCCCTAAAGAACTCCTTTCTTCGATTGATGCGGTTGATCCTTCTGGGCTCAAAGTGTTGGTGGAGCTCGGTTTCCAGACTTACAGCATCGTCAGAGAACATTATTGCGTGTACCGAGAAGCGGAACGGGACGGAAGCGTCACCAAGCTCGACTACCCGATCCATTGGATCTAAGCGACGAGTCATCCCAATTTTCACCACGCCAGGACCGAAAGATCCAGGATTCGAGATTACATACACGTGACCTGCTCGAGTATTGGCTGCACGTTTGAACACGTCATTCTGAGCTGCCTCAACTTCGGCGAGCTTGGCCCGGAGCAATTCCAGTTCTCCGGCTGATGCATCGGGGTTCGCCTCTAGTGCTTCTAAAGCTTGACGGTGGAGTGTCGCCTCTTTGTCGAGTTTGTCCTGCTCTTTTTTGATTTCTTGCTCTACCTTTTTCTGTTCTCTCAGCTGTTCGCGCCGTGCGCGTTCTTCTTCTTTTTCCAACTGCTTCGCATACTGAAACAGTCCGGTCTGGCGGATTTCGTACACGGCCTGGTCGTGATACCGGTGTGCAATCTCGATGTTCATAGATTGTCCAAGCTTTTTGATTTGGTCTCGCTTCTTGCCGAGTGTGGACACCTGCTTTGCAGAATTGCTGGCGTTCGTTTTCTTGATTAAAGAGTCGAGCTCGCTGTTGTATGCCCGAAGCATCAACTTGCTGAACTGTTCGACCATCTTGCGCCCTTCGGATAGCGAGCCGTTGACCTGCCAGCTAGTTGAACCCAGCACAGCGTCTTTCCGTTTAGCCATCTCCTTGCGAGTTGATCGGGCTCGGTCAATGCTGTGCTTGTATTCAATCGACGACGCCGCCGGGTGGTCTCCTTCTCGCAAGACGCCCATCTCCTGCAGGTACAGGACTTCGTTGTCATCGACTATTTGGCTTTCTAGGGCTGCCATCTCTGCTTGAAGTTCGGCCCGCCTGTTGTCGAATTCGGCAACCATGTCATCGAACTCCGACCTTGCGAACTGGAGCCAACGCTCTCGTTCACCATCGAGGCCATCGGCAACCACAGACTGGGGCGTCGCGTCAACGAAGCTGGTTGGTGATGAACCGGCGCGAGGCTGATTCGTTTCGGTCTCAACTTGGCGTTTTCTGCGGAACATGGACGGCTTGGGTTGAGCATCTTGGGAGGCTGCGGGCGGGCTCGGAGCTTGTGGCGGAGGAGACTTGACCGAAGGAACGCGAGCGACAGGTGTATCGGTAATAGCAGGCATTTGGGGAGGGGTTGGCATCTGCGGTGGTTGCGGAACGACTCTTGCCTGAGGCGGGGGTGGAACCGTTCGTGCCTGTGGCGGTGGCGGCGTCTGGACGTTCTGGCTCGGCCGCGTGTGGTGTGTCCATTGGGCGCCATTCCACCACCGCTCGAGGGTTGCGTCCTCTGGGTCCGAGTACCAGCGCTCAGGTTGATTCATTTGTCCTCCCAGACTCGTCGAGACAATAGTTGCTGGGCCATAAAGAAACATAGTGGGATATGCGACAATGTTCTGCAAGAAACGCCTTTGGCCAGCGTTGGCGTAGTACTCGTGGTTCCGTACCGGGTTTCGAAGAGCGAGTGATATCGCAGCCTGTATGGAGAACGGCGAATCTGAAGGGACTGCGAGTGAGCATGTCGACTATTGGACGACTCGTCAGCTGTGAGTTGCGATGGCGTGGCTGTAGCCGCCGCGGTTGCCTAGCCCGATTGGCGCATAACCCAAGGTTGCGGCCGCTTCGTCTCCGTAGAGGAAACCGACCATGGTTGCCAGGCTCTCGTTGTCGGCGTGTTCGGTTAGGGCCTCGGCGGCGTGTGGGCTGTGGGTGCCGGTGTGGCCGGCAAGAGCTAGCGTTTGGGCTTCTTGGGCCACGGCTTCCGCCAGAGTCTTGGGCGGTTGGCCTAGGCGGTCTTGGGTTAGCTTCAACCGGACGGTTTGGGCGATGGTTTCTTGGCGGACGTGTTCGACCGTTGCCGGGCTGTCGTTCCACAGCAGAATTGCGGTGGGGTCTTTCGCCTTGAGCCGGTGGTCGACTTCGGTTGCAAGCCGATCGGTCCACATGCCGGGAGTGGCAACCGAAAGATGCATGGCTGTGTTGGGGTTTGTGGATGGGTTGAATCCGATCTGCCGGGCCGTTGTGTTGGCGGCTTCTTCGGCGATGGATTCGGCGTCAATCTTGATGAGGGCTTTTACGGTTTCGAGGACGGGTTGTGACGTCATCGGGTTGTAGCCGTGAATCGGGTTGGTTGGGGCTGCTCGAACGTATGCCTTGAACCGGTCCGAGTCGGTGCCGCCCCGGGTTGACAGTTGGTAGATGCTGGCCATCAGCTCAAGGGTTGGAGTGATGGCGATGGGCATGGCGAAATTCTATTGCGTCAGTGCAGTCGACTCGACGGGTTTGTGGTGCAGCTAGAGGTTGTCGTCGTCGGAGCCGACTAGTCCAACGAAGGGTCCGCCGTGGTGGGCGTCGGGTTTACGGATGATGTCGCCAACTGCTTTGACGGTGGCGAGGCGTTCGCGGACATCAGCCCGGAGTCTCCGTGCGCTAGACGAAAGGTAGTCGTCGACTTGTGCGACGGTTGCGTCGATCCCGGCCGACTGGCAGAGGGCTGCGGTTCGTTGGGCGAAGCGGGGTTGGGTGACGACGATGGCTTGGTCAACGCCGAACTGTTCTTTGGCTCGGATGCAGGTATCCCATGTGTCGAAGCCGGCGTAGTCGAGGGTGATGTCGGCTTGGGGAATGTTGAGGTTGCGAAGGTAGCGCTGCATGGCGGCGGGTTCGTTGTAGCGGGTTAGGCGGTTGTCACCGGAGACCAGAATGTGTTTGACCTTGCCTTCGTTGTAGAGGGCGGCGGCAGCATCAAGCCGGTTGCGCAGCGCCAAAGACGGGCGACCGTCTTGATAAACCCTGGCGCCGGGCACGATCGCGACCTCGGCAGCCGGTGCTTCGGCGAGGGAAACGATGTGGCCTCGGGCGTGAAGGGCAACGAAGATCCATCCGCCGACGATGATGAGGAAGATGCCGGCAAGCGCAACGATGATCAGCTTCTTGATCCACGTCAAGGCGGACAAATCTGTTCGGCCAGCTATCGATCGCACCAGGCGATCGTAGAACGAGGAGTTGGGCGAAATGGTTCGGGCGAGTGGTTAGCAGGGGATTGCTACTTGGGCTCATACCCTAAAGGTCGCAGGTTCGAGCCCCAGAGCGATGGGGTCAAGACTGCCTTGTGGGCCAGCTCTCTTCGGCCCATGCTTAGCTACGCGACGGCGGCCCGGTAGGACATGAAGTCTGCTGCTGGCATTGGCGTTCTGAGCTTCCACGTGATCGCTATTGGCCGGCTGCCGGTATGGCTTACGTAGTCAACTAGGCCCAAACATACATATGGCGCTGTGTGGCCGTTGGCGTCTTTCTTGCCGTTGCGCACGAAGAGAGCAACGCCGGTGCCGTTCGCCCGGTGAGCGATGTACCGCTGCCCGGTTGGCGACTCTGCTGAGGTGGTTGACTGGCTCTCCCAGTGGAAGAGCTCTCGGTTGATTGCATAGTCGTGATACATCGTGGACGGGCTGTAGTCCTTGTCGCTCTTGTTGAGGGTCACGAAGAACAGGTCGATCTTGTGTTCCTCAACCCATTTCACACCTTCTCTTACTGAAGGTGGCTTGCCTGGGCTGCCCACATCAAAGGCTGCCAGCACTTCGTCTCTGCTGTAGTGCGCATGCAGGTTTAGAGGATTGCCCTGAGCAAAGGCAGCTGACCCGGTTGGCCGGTGCAAGTCCGCTCGCATCATTGCGATAACAGTCTTGAGTTCGTCAAAGATCGGTCCGGAATTCCAAAGTTGCTGCCACCCGGTAGTCAGGGGCTTCGGATGTTTGACGCGCCACACCAAGTAGTGCATCATCGTTGCCACTCGCAGTTCGTCAGCACTCAAATCCAACTCATCTGGTACTTCATGTCTACCCAGCAGGGCGAGGAAGAAGTCGAGCCGGTGGCGGTCGTTCACGTGGAGCATTCGTCGGATGGCTCTGGCGATTGAACGCTCGTCAGTGGATGCCTCTTCAGGCAAGTAACCGGATGCGCGTCGGAGTTCGGTGAAGCTGTGGTCGCCGGCGTAGATGTCGGCGAGTTCGAGTCCGGTTGCTTCGAGGAACTCGGACAGTGACAGATCGCCAAGCGCTCGGGATTCGCGTTTGCGATCGGCCCAGCCTGTTGGGATAGCCGCTTTGATGTTGGCGAGTACGAGTTCCTTGGTGACTTTGTCGAGACGTATCGAACAACCAGCTGGCAGGAACGGGAAGTCTTGTTCGATCTGTTTCTCGACTTCGGTGCGGTTGCCACCCAAGAGCTTGCGGAAGCGTTGATCGAAGCGGAACTCCGTGCGCTGATGGCCCACGAAGTCGAGAACGGTTAGAACGTCCTTCACTGAGTGTGCGGTGTCATCGGTTCGCCGGAGTCCGCGCCCAAGTTGCTGCAAGAAGATGGTGGCGCTCTCTGTAGGACGCAGAAACAAGACAGTGTCTACTTCGGGGATGTCGACGCCTTCGTTGAATACGTCGACTGAGAAGATGGCTTGAATCGCCCCGGTCCGTAGGTCCGTGACGGCCTTGTTTCGTTCAGCCTTCGGTGTTTCGCCGGTGACTGCAACTGCTTTCAGGTTTGCTCGTCGGAAACGTTGGGCCATGAAGTTGGCGTGGGCCACGCTGACACAGAACCCGAGGGCTCGCATCGAGTTTGGATCGGTGACGGTTTCATTGAGCGCTTGAAGTACTTTGCCAAGCCAAGCGTCATCGGCTGTGTAAACGTTGGTTAGGTCTTCGGTGGCGTAGCGACCGCGAGCCCATTTGACGCCAGATAGGTCTGTTCCGTCGGCGATTCCGAAGTAGTGAAACGGCGACAGTAGCCCTTGTTCGAGTGCGTCCCAAAGACGCAGTTCGGCGGCTATCCGGCCCTCGAACCGATCTATAACGTTTAGGCCATCTGCCCGTTCGGGCGTGGCTGTCAGTCCCAACATTTGCTGCGGGGTCAGGTAGTCGAGGAGCTGTTGATATGTGGCGGCTTCGGCGTGGTGAAACTCGTCGATAATCACGACGTCGAAGTGGTCTGGCGGTAGAGCTTCAAGGTCGCCGGCTGCGATGCTTTGCACCGACGCAAAGACGTGTTCCCATTCGGCGGGTCGGGCGCCGTCTACCCATAGCTCTCCGAAGCTTGCGTTCTTCAAAGCGAGTTGGAATGTGCGGCGGCTCTGCTTGAGAATCTCCTTGCGATGGGCAACAAACAGTAGGCGACTCCGATCGAGCGAATATCTGAGGTTGCGGTAGTCGATGGCGGCCATCACCGTCTTGCCTGTACCAGTGGCGGAGACGATCAGGTTGCGGGTGTGGCCTTGCGTACGTTCGAATTCGACCCGGTCCAACATGGCTTGTTGGAAGGCCTTGGGAACGAGATCTACGAATGCGAAATCAAAGTCGGCGTTGTCACTAGAAGTGATGGTTGACTGGCGGTGTGCGGCAAATTCGTCTTCGTCGAATGGCACGAAACTGTCGTCGTTCCAGTAGGACTCGAACGTCGCTTCGAACTTGTCGATGACGTCTGGGTTGGTAACCATTGATGCCCGAACGTTCCACTCGAGCCCGGTTACCTGGGCTTGGTGGGTGAGGTTGGATGAGCCTATGTAGGCAGTAGTAAACCCGCTGTTGCGTCGGAACAGCCATGCCTTGGCGTGCAACCGGGTGGCCGTTGTGTCATATGAGATCCGCACCTCGGCACCGACCTTTTGCAGGTCGGTAAGTGCTCGGGCTTCAGTGGTTCCGGTGTAGGTGGTGGTCATCACTCTGACACTTCCACCACGCTGAATGAGCCGCTCTATCGCTGGAATGAGTTGCCGAATTCCGCTGAACCGGATGAACGCACCGAGTATCTCGACACTGTCGGCTGACGCAAGCTCGCTCTCAAGTTCGTTGAGAAGGCTGGGCTCTTTGGGTGCGTTAGTTAGAAGCGAGGTTTGAGCGAGAGGTGTGTTGGGGTGAGCTATCTCTGTTGGCTTGCCAGTCGGTGTTGGGGGAGCGAGAGCGGTTAAAAGTTGCGGCTCTGGGTCGGTCTGGACACGATCAGGCTGCGTGTTCACTTTCTTCAACTCGGCCTGGATGGTTTCGAGGACCGTATTCGTCAGCTCCGCGCCAAGGGCGGCCCGGTCAGCAGTGGGGATCGAGGCAATTGCACGGCGTGTGACTTCAGCAACCAGACGGGCGAACTGGTTGGGTGCTTCGACGGCATCGAGCTTGGCTTTTGCTGGGACTAGCTGGCTCTTTGAAAGGGCATCATCGATCGCCTGGCTTATGAGGCTGTCGTATGCGCCGCTGTTGAGTTCCACGGGCTGAGTCTTGCAGAGCAAAGGTGAGAAAACCGAGAAACTTGAATTTGCGCTGTCAAATGATGGACGGATCCCGGCCTATGTACGAGCGTTTGCTACCACGCAACGTGGCAAGACGCTCATTTGACGACGGTTGCGCTCCCGGACACCGAACTTGAGTCGCTCGCTGCCAGTATTCGTCAGATAGCGGTGGACCTTAAGTCCGTGATTGAAAGTCGTATGGGCGGGTAACGCCTTGCACAGACGGGTTTGTTGGCCATGATGTCGGACTACTGGCGATCGATGATTTGTATACCTGCGCGAGCGTAGCGAACCCAACCTGTGATGTCGGACGGACCTGAGTTGAGCTGTCGATGTTCTGACACTAGAACGACGCACCCAAATGCGTATTGGGCAAGGAGTGGCTTTATCGCAGCACCGTCAAGTCACTCTTCGATTAGCTACTTGCGTCGATGCACGTGCTCTCTGGGGTTGTGCTTTGGAAGCGGCTAGTCGTCGATGGTTAGCGGAGTTGCGCAAACCATGTGCAAAGATGTCAAACTGGCCAGCTCTCCTGATCGTAAACAGAGCCGAACGAAAGCTACTTAAGTGTCTGACAACGCCCCACCTCCGCCGCCTCGAAGTCCTGGCAGTAACCCGCCTCCGCTCCCGCTGGCTGGTCTGGATGACAGCCCGGTGCGAGCCAAAACCGGCAAACCCTTTTGGAAGAAGAAGAGGTTCCTTCTTCCGGTTGGAGCAATCATCTTGATTGGAGCGCTTGCAAATGGCGAGAATGATGAGGAGGTCGCGTCCGTCGGTGTTTCAACGACTGCTTCTAGTACTACTGCTGCCAGTGGCACTTCGGATCAAGCCCCCGCTGGGGAGCCCGAGGGCAAAGAAAATGAGATAGTCGAGGCGGAAGAGGAAGATGTGCAAACTGACGACGAGTCAGAAGCGGCCAACGCGCTTCGTGTGGTGCCAGAATCCAAAGACGACGGTAACGGACGGCTGTTCTTTACTTCCACCATCACCTACCGCTACGCAGATGAGTGCCCTGCCGATGGCCTAACTCCGGACTCGTTGTTGGACGAATCAATCCGCTTGTTCAACAGCGAAGGCGAGCAGCTCGGCCTTGAGCCTGACTACTCACCCACATTTGACCGCGTAGTGAAAGATGACATTACCGAAGGGTGCGCAGCACGGTTCCCGGTAATTGCCTTTGTAGATCAACTATCGAACGAGATGTTGCTGAACATTGGGGACAGCGAATACGAGATGTCGATTGAACAGCTGCTCTCAGGTCAGGGAAGTGGGGAAGATTGGGTAGTTGAAGGGCCAGAAGTTGTAGCCGAAGTAGAGAGCGGAGACGATTGCGATGATTACGCACCAGCGTTCGAGACTCTGCCAGGTGTCACTTGCGAAGAGATCTACCAAGCTGCGCGCGTAGTTCTCGCTTGGTTCGAAGGCTTTGAACGCCTAACTGACGAGGGGCTACACATTCAAATAGTCGTACTTTGCGACCGAAAGTCCGAGGTCACTTATCTTCCTGAATCGACCCACATCCCGGCTCTAGCGGACGCGCTAGTTGGGAAGCTATGTCCTGGTGACCGGAGCCTCATTGTTCCTGCGTAGCGCCCGGCTAGTTCGTGGGTCTGGCTATAAACCTCACATGGCCTCCTATCTGCACATCGGGTCGATAGTTGATCTGGTTCGCTTGGTGAGAATTAGATAGTTCCGAAAGCCAAAAAATGCTGGTCAACAGCCCAAGAGCGACACAGTTTGCGGCATCATGTAGCTATGAGTGGGGACAGCATCAACAATCATGCGGCTTTTATTTGGTCGGTAGCTGATCTGCTGCGGGGTGATTACAAGCAATCTGAGTACGGACGGGTCATTTTGCCGTTCACTGTTCTCCGCCGGCTCGACTGCGTGATCGACCCGGTCAAGGAGGACATGCTCGCAAAGTACGAGAAGACCAAGGCAAGCGGCATTGAGAACCATGGCCCCGTCCTTGACCGGCTCACCGAGACGCGGCATCTCTGGAACACATCCAAGTACGACATGCCCAAGTTGCTGGATGACACCGACCACATAGCCGCCAACCTGCAGGCCTACATCGCAGCATTCACCCCCCAGATCCGTGACATCCTCGAACACTTCGACATCGCCACCCAGATCGCCCGTCTAGATAAGGCAAACCTGCTGTACATGGTGGTCGGCAAGTTCGCCGAGATAGACCTTCACCCCGACACCGTCTCGAACCTAGAGATGGGTTACCTCTACGAAGAACTCATTCGACGCTTCTCAGAGCTTTCCAACGAAACCGCCGGCGAGCATTTCACCCCCCGAGAAGTGATTCGCCTGATGGTGAACCTCTTGTTCATCGACGACGACAAGCTCCTCTCCAAGCCCGGCATCGTGAAAACCATGTTCGACCCCGCCTGCGGAACGGGTGGCATGTTGAGCGTGGCCGAGGACCATCTACGACAGCTAAACCCCAAAGCCCGCCTAGAGGTTTACGGCCAAGAGCTAAACCCCGAGACCTATGCAACTTGTCGTTCAGACATGATGCTGAAAGGCCAGAACGCCGCGAACATCGCCTATGGAAACTCGTTCTCCGAGGACGGCCACGTTGGCGCAAAGTTTGACTACCTACTTGCCAACCCGCCATTTGGTGTGGAGTGGAAGAAGGTAAAGGACGAGGTCACGAACGAACACAAAGACAAAGGATTCAACGGCCGCTTCGGTGCTGGCCTTCCTCGCATCAACGACGGCAGCTTCCTTTTCCTTCAGCACATGATTTCGAAGATGAAGCGACCTGAGGACGGCGGCTCTCGTCTCGCCATCGTCTTCAACGGCAGCCCGTTGTTTACCGGGTCTGCTGGCAGCGGCGAGTCAGAAATTCGCCGGTGGATCATCGAGAACGACTGGCTGGAAGCCGTAGTGGCTCTGCCCGACCAACTCTTCTACAACACAGGCATCTCCACCTACTTCTGGATCGTGTCGAACCGGAAGAGCGCCGAGCGCAAGGGCAAGGTTCAGCTGATCGACGCCCGTGAGTGCTTCTCCAAAATGCGCAAAAGCCTTGGCGAGAAACGCAAGGAAGTTGGCCAGGCCGATATCGACGAGATCGTACGGACCTACGGCGCCTTCGAAGAACAGACCGCCAACAGCGACAACGGCGGCGGGAAGGTTGGCTGCAAGATATTCGACAACGAGACTTTCGGGTTCCTGCGCATCACGGTAGAACGGCCGTTGAAGATGCGATGGGAAGTAACCAACGCCGGTATCGCGACGTTGAAGGCTGACAAGAAATTCGCCAAGCTAAACGAAGACCAGCAAGACTCGATCCTGGCCGACATGGGTCATTTGATTGGCTCTTCAGAATCGGACGAGTCGATTCGCCAGCTCGCAGCCAAGGCAATGAGCCGGGCGAACGCGAAGGGCAAGCCGCTCGAGAAAGCGATTGTTGGGGCTTTTGGAATCAAGGACCCCGAGGCAGAAGTTGTCACCAATAAGAAGGGCAATCCCGAACCCGACAGCGATCTGCGCGACAACGAAAACGTTCCGCTTCCGGCAGGCTCACTGCGCTACGAGCCAGTCGTCACCGAACGACTAGCCAGCAAGCAGTTCGTCCAGGCTGTTGAGCAATACCTCGAAGCCGAGGTCCACCCATACGTACATGACGCATGGGTCGATCATTCAAAGACCAAGATCGGATACGAAATTCCACTTACCCGGCACTTCTACGTTTACACCCCACCGAGGCCGTTGGCGGAAATCGACGCCGAGATCAAACAACTAGAGGCCGAGATTCAAGAGCTGCTCGCCGAGGTCACGCAGTGAGCGTTGTTGTCAAAAGCAGTCGCCTAAAGTTCGACGCCGCTATTAATGCTCGGATCGGTTGGCATGGTCTCAGCACGAGCGATCATCGCGACGACGGAGACATTCTCGTGACTGGCACCGACTTCCAAGATCGAGACATCGACTGGCAAGGCTGCAAGAGGGTCGATCGGGCAATTTGGGACCGTGACCCAGCGATTCAATTACGCAACGGCGACATCCTCGTGACCAAGGACGGCACTATCGGAAAGGTCGCAGTTGTAAAGGGTCTGGACGGGCCAGCGACCCTCAACTCGGGAGTTTTCAGAGTCCGACTGACCTCATCAATAGTGAGTCCGACCTTTATGTACTACGTGCTGAAGTCAGCTCTATTCGAGGACTTTGTATCGCTACAAGGTAGCGGTTCGACGATAGAGCATTTGTATCAGCGCGACTTCGTGAATTTCTCGTACCCGCTCCCGCCGTTGGAGGAGCAGCGGGCGATTGCGGATTACCTAGATGTCGAGACGGCCCGCATCGACGCCCTCATCGCCAAGAAACAAAAACTCATCCACCTCCTTGAAGAGCGCGTTGAAGGATCAATCTTCTTTGGAGTCACCGGTGCTCTGACATCAGGTGATAGTCCGACGCAGCCCTCCGGAATCGAATGGCTCGGCGAGCTCCCCGCCCACTACGGCGTGCCAACTCTTGGTGCCTTCTATAGATCGCAACTTGGGAAGATGCTCAACGCAGAAGCTGCCCAAGGTCCTGAGCAGCGAATGTACATAAAGAACACAAACGTGCGCTGGGACGAGTTCGACTTGGATGATCTACCGACCATGTCGTTCAGCTCGAATGACCGGGCCCGGTGCGGGCTCGTCAAAGGGGATCTCCTCGTTTGCGAAGGTGGAGAAGTTGGACGCTCTGCCGTATGGGCCGGTGAGGTTGATGACGTCTATTTTCAGAAAGCACTCCACAGGGTTCGGCCGGTGACAGAGGGCAATACGCGTTTCCTGATGTACTGTCTCTGGGCCGCCTCGAACATCAACGCTTTCACCGTTGAAGGCAATCAAGCGACGATTGTGCACTTAACGGGTGAGAAGTTGCGTGAGCACCGGTTTCCTTTTCCTCCGCTTGATGAGCAGGCTGAAATCGTTGCGAGGCTTGACGCTCAGCGTGAGAAAACCAGCCGACTAACGAGGTCTCTAACAGGCCAAATAGAGCTACTGGTCGAGCACCGGAAGGCGTTGATCACAGTCGCAGTTGCGGGTGACTTCACAGTTCCGGGAGCTGCTTGATGGCGCTTCCTTATGTGATCTCGATTATCGTCACCGCAGCTGATCCGGATGGTGTTCGGGTTGTCGAGAAGTCGAATTGGACTGGTCGCGGATTGGTCTTCTCCCGAAGCGATCTGGGCTTGGCTCGGACCGAAGGGCTTGATGGAGTTGGCATCTACCTTCTGCTGGGCGATGATCCGGATGAGGAGTACGACCGGCGCATCTACATCGGTCAGGGTGAGAACGTCGGGAAGCGCCTTAGTCAACATCAGGGCGATGACGGCAAGGACTTCTGGGACACGACCGTTACTTTTACGTCTGGCAATAGCTCCCTCAATCGGGCACACATCTCTTACTTGGAAGCAGAACTCATCAATCTAGCCCGGAGCGCCAAACGCGTTTCGATCGCCAACGGGAACCAACCGGGTACACCACACCTCCCAGCCTCGGACCACGCCGTAGCCGCTGGGTTCCTTGCCGAGATGCGTGCCATCTTCCCGGTGCTCGGTATCGATGCGTTCGAGGCCGTTGAGGTCGCACCCAGTGACCCAAGTCGAGCAATTCGCTACTACCTGGATACGCGCGGAGGGAAGGGTGAGGGTCAAGAACGGTCCGACGGCTTCCTCGTGTTCGCCGGCGCAATCGCCCGCAAGGACGCAACGCCCTCACTGCGCGAAAGCGGCAACCGCGCTCGCACCAGGATGATTGCGGCCGGCCAGCTGACAGACAACGGCGACCATTACACCCTTACCGAGGACACCCTCTTCAAGACACCATCGGCGGCGGCCCTAGTGCTCACGGCTTCCCATATCAACGGCCGGGTCGAATGGCGGGATGTCTCGGGAGTAACACTCAAGGAACGACAGATCGAGCGCTCAGGAGGCGACGACTAATGGCGGGACCAAAAGAGTTCGACTTCGAAAGCCAAATCTGTGCGGCACTGGCCGCCTCGGGCGGATACAGCGAATCGAAGGTCGGCACCGAGCAAGCCGAGCCTCGAGATTTCGATCCACAAGCTGGCCTGGATACTGCCGAGCTGTTTGCGTTCATCGGAGCCACCCAAGCAGATGAGTGGGCTCGACTGATTGCGCTGCACGGCGGCGACCCCGATACCGCTCAGCGCAACTTCGTGAAGCGGCTAGCGAAGGAACTTGATCGGGTCGGCACAATCGAGGTGCTCCGAAATGGCGTGATCGACCTCGGTGTCACCATTCGGCTCGCATACTTCAAACCCGCAACAGCGCTCAATGCCGAAACGTTGAAGCTTTACGGCGCCAACCGCCTGACAGTTACTCGTCAACTGCCGTACGAAACGTCGGGTGGGAAGACCCTAGATCTGTGCCTGTTCGTGAACGGACTACCAATCGCAACCGCCGAGCTGAAGACTCACCTCACCCAACAGACAGCAGAAGACGCAAAGAAGCAATACAAAACAACACGTGATGCCAGCAACACCACCATCGCTAAGCGAGCAATCGTTCACTTTGCGGTAGATACCGAGGTCGCATGGATGACGACACGGGTAGCGGGCCGGAACACTCGCTGGTTCCACTACAACCTTGGTCGAAACAATGGTGCTGGAAATCCCGACAACCCAAATGGTCACCGCACCTCATACTTGTGGGAACAGGTTTGGGAACGACACGCCCTCCTAGACATTCTCAACCGCTTCGTGCATGTCGAACCGACCCCCAAAGGCAAAGCTCACGAAGGTGCCGTCATTTTTCCCCGGTTCCACCAATGGGACGCAGTGCTCAAGATCGCGGCTCATGCGAGAGAGGCCGGGCCTGGAAACAACTATCTGGTGCAGCATTCGGCGGGCTCGGGGAAATCGAACACCATTGCTTGGCTGGCACATCGACTATCGACGCTCCACGACGCGGCCGACACCAAGGTGTTCAACAAGGTCATTGTTATCACCGACCGCAAAGTGCTCGACCGACAAATGCAAGCGACAGTCGGTCAGTTCGAGAAAGTTGCGGGCGTCGTCCAGAAAATTGATGAGAACTCTGCCCAATTGGCCGAAGCACTGGAAGGCGAGCAGGCCCGGATCATCATCACCACGATCCAGAAGTTTCCCGTCGTGCTCAAGAAGATAGACACGCTGCCCCACAGGACATACGCCGTAATCGCAGACGAAGCCCATTCGTCTCAAGCAGGTGACACCTCCAGAGACTTAAAGCTGGTGCTCGGCGGGGGTCTAGTCGATTCACAAGACGCCTTGGCCCAAGCAGAACGGGAAGAGCTGGGTTCTAACGCAGAGGTGCCCGACCCTGCACAAGACAGACTGTTGGCCGCAGTTGAAGCCAGGGGTCGCCAAACCAACATCAGCTTCTTTGCGTTCACCGCCACTCCAAAGGCGAAGACGCTTGAGACGTTCGGAACAAAGGGCGCCGACGCGGGTGGCGAGCCGACCTATGTGCCCTTCCATCTGTATTCAATGCGTCAAGCCATTCAAGAGGGCTACATCCACGATGTGCTTGCGAACTACACCACCTACCAGACCTACTGGAACATTGAGAAGAAGGCCGAAGGCGACCCCGAGTATGACCCGGCGCGAGCCAAGGCAGCCATAGCAAAGTACGTGAGTCTGCACGAGCACAACCTTGCGCAGAAGGCAGACATCATCATCAACCACTTCCGTGACAAGGTCGCAAAGCTGATCGGTGGTCAAGCGAAAGCGATGGTGGTCACCGCCTCCCGGCTCCATGCGTTGAGATACGGCCTCGCATTGCGTGAATATTGTGCCCAGAACGGAATCGGGGATGTCGGGGTGCTTGTCGCTTTCTCCGGAACGCTCCAGGACCGCGGGATCGACTACACAGAAACCTCGCTAAACGGCTTCCCTGAATCGCAGACCCCGAAGCAGTTCGACAGTGACAAGTACCAGATTTTGGTGGTTGCCGAGAAGTATCAGACCGGCTTCGATCAGCCCAAGCTTCAGACCATGTACGTCGACAAGCCGCTTAGCGGGCTGGCTGCGGTGCAGACCTTGTCTCGGCTGAACCGTTCGATGAAGGGTAAGGATTCAACCTTTGTGTTGGACTTCCGCAACTCTGCTGATGACATTCGAACTGCGTTCGCTCCGTGGTACGTGCAGACCGAGACTCCGCCGACTGATCCGAACCTTATGTATGACGCTCACCACGAGATGAGTCAGTTCGACGTGCTGCGGATAGAGGAGACCGAAGCGTTCGTAGCCGTCTTGATGGAAGACCCGACGGCGACCCATCGGATACATGGTTTGCTCGAAGGGGCCAAAGGCCGGTTCAGGGAAGCGCTGGATGAGGATGAGCAAGGTCGGTTCCGAGACGCGTTGAAGAAGTTCGTGAGCGCCTACGGCTATCTGGCACAGATCGTGCCGTTCGGGGATGTGAAGCTAGAACGGGACTATGTGTTCTGCCGAGCGCTTGCAGCGTTCATACGAGAGCCCGGCGCAGAGCTGCCGGACGTGGGAGATGAAGTTGATCTAACCCACTTGGCCCACAGGCTGATCGATGAACAGGTTTCCATTGCGCTACCAGAAGATGAGGGGGAGCTGGCCGGCCCCGGCGAGATCTTTGGTCGTCCTGGTGTGCCCGAAGCCGAGTTGTTGTCGGAAATCATTAAGCGACTCAACGAGCGTTACGGGACCGACTTCGACCCAGCCGACCGTCTGTTCTTCGACGGTCTCGTTGAGAAGATGGCCGACAAGCCGGAAGTCCAGCAAGCGGCAATGGTCAACACGCCAGCGAACTTCAACATTGCGATGAAGAGCCAGTTTCAGGACGCTGTGATTGACCAGATGGCGACCTCCACTGACATCACAAAGAACTTCCTAGACAACGACGAGTTTGCTGGCGACGTGATGCGGGCATACATGCCGCTGCTGCGCACCAAGGCTCGGGTTGCGAACCAGCAGCATTGTCCTATCGGCGAGTTGCTCGCAGCGGGGGAGGGGAACTGGCTGGAGTACAAGTCGACCTTTGGTGTGGAGGCCGATAGCGGTGAGCCTTACAAGGGAGTTGAGACGGCAGCTATCAAGTCGGTGGCGGCCTTCTTGAACTCTTACGACGGTGGCACTCTGTTATTGGGCGTGGCCGAAGACTCAGCAGGCAACGGCGTCGCGTTCGGGATGGAGGGCGATTACGCCCAATACCGCAAGGACGGCAAGGCCGACGATGACATGTTCCTGCTTGCGTTCAACGACAAGCTAAAGAACGCACTGGGGGCGGCGGCAGTCGCCAACGTAACTACCGAAATGTTCACGGTCGAGGGGAAGGACATCTGCCGTGTGCATGTTCGCCCTTCCGGCTTCCCGGTTGAAGCCAAGGTGACGATTATTGACAAACAAGGTCAACACGTGAAGCAAACCAACCGTTATGCCCGCATCAACAACGGAACTCACAAGTTCACCAAGGAAGATGAGTGGGAGAAGTTCAAGTCCCAGCGTTGGCCGGGCAACGGGTTTATCGAGTAAGCATCTCACGAAATGGCCACTGACACGAAGGCTTCTTGGACATTGACGTCTCGAATTGGTGTGTCGAGCAGGAGGAGACCCTTGGCACGAATCCCAAGCGATGGCTTCAAGATCCGGTGAGTGGCTTTTATTGGCTGATGAAGGATGCAACCTCTAACACAGCCGACGGCGTCACCTACCGGAAGGGCGACGACTGGGCCGAACGAATCGCCAGCTTCATCGCCGACACAATGGGGCTACCGCGAGCGAAGGTTGAATTGGCATCCGGAGGTCACGGCGCTGAGACAGATCTCGGGATAATCAGCCGAAAGGTAATTTCGAACGAGGGGAGCCTGGTACACGGCAACGAACTCCTGGCTGAGATCGGCGTGTTTGGTGTTAGTACGCACGACCGCGCTGAATACACAATCGAAGCTGTGCGAGCGGCCCTCGAGAGTGTCAGTCCGCCGACAGGCTTCGAAAGCATGACCGCTTTCGAGATTTTTAGCGGCTATCTGGTCCTCGATGCGCTTATTGGCAACACTGATAGGCATCAGGAGAACTGGGCTGTGATCTCCCACGAAGGCTCTCGCCGCCTGTCTCCAACTCTCGACCATGCGTCGAGTCTTGGGTTTCAGCTCAACGAAGCTCAGCGGGCCGAACGACTGTCCTCAGCCGATGGCGATAGAAGTCCTCAGGGATATGCGGATCGAGCGAAATCACGATTTGAGGGCAATCCAAGCCCGCTGGTAGCTGCCTCACAAGCACTGGGTAGCGTTCGAACGACGGTCCGTCAACACTAGGCTAACCAGTGATCAGACTTCGACAATTTTGCCGACGCAATTGAAAAAGTGCCTGGCGAGAGAATCTCTTCCGAGGCCCGAGAATTCGCAGTCAGACTGATGAGGCGCAAGTGGTCTAGGTTAGTGATTTTCCTATGGAAGCTATATGTCAAGCGGCCTGGTTGAGCCAGTGTTGGTAGCGGTTGGCGAGGTCGGTGTTGTGGGTGATTTCTCGTTCGAGCCTTGATAGTGCGATTGGCCATGTGTTGAGACCGTCGGCTGCTTGATGCAGTGCGAGGTTTTGGTGGAGGCGTTGTTGTCGTAGGTCTGCGCCGTTGATCGCAGCGTGGTCGTGGACGAGTAATCCGTGGATTTCTCTGGCGACATAGCGTTTCAAGCATCGGACGATTTCTTTCTTTGTTTTTCCTTCCTGGGTCTTTCGCTCGACGTAGGCTTTTGTGCGGGGGTCGTTGGCCATGCGGACTATGACGATGCGCCATAACGCGTTGTTGCCTTGGCGGTTTCCTCCCCGGTTGAGTCGGTGACGGCTGACCCGCCCGGATGATGCTTCGATTGGTGACACGCCGCAGACGGCTGCGAACGCTGCTTCGGAGTGCA
>CALAJQ010000009.1 GCA_937922785.1 uncultured Acidimicrobiales bacterium | reverse complement strand
GCCGGGGTCGTGTCCTCATCAGATGTCGCCGCTGGTTGAGGCTTTGATTGTGGAGTTGAGGTTGGATAATCCGGGGTGGGGTCCGAGGACGTTGTTGTTCCGGTTGGAGGCGTTGGGTGTGGATCCGTTGCCGGGTCGTTCGTCGGTTTGAAGCGTCCCGGGTTTGCTGGAGGCATAATTCCACGGAAAGGTGGAGGTTATGTCGAAACCGAGGAAGTATCCGCCGGAGTTGAAGAAGCGGGCTGTTCGGCTTGTTGTTGAGCTTCAATCGGAGAATGAGAGTTTGTCTCGTCATGGCGCGGTGAAACAGATCGCGCAGCGTGTTGGGGTTCATAAAGACACGCTGCGGAGCTGGTGTAAACAGGCCGAGATCGATGAGGGGAAGGTGCCTGGAACAACCACCGCGGAGGCAGCCAAGATTAAGGAACTCGAACGCGAGGTCAAAGAGTTGAAGCGTGCGAACGAGATTTTGTTGGCGGCATCAAGTTTCTTTGCGCGGGAGCTCGACCCGCGACTTCCGTGGTAGTCGATTTCATCGATTCTCATCGTCACCGGTTCGGGGTCGAGCCGATCTGCAGGGTGCTTCGCGAGCATGATTGCGGGATCGCCCCAGCGACCTATCACGCAGCGAAATCGAGGCCACCATCGGCACGCGCAGTCCGAGACGCCCGTGTTGTTGAACATGTTCGTCGTGTGCATTCAGACCCAAAGATCGGCCGTGGGCTCTATGGAGTCCGCAAGGTCTATAAGCATTTATGCCGCGAAGAAGCAGAAGGCCAGCACCCTGAAATCGGTCATATCCCGAAATGCCAGGTCGAACGGCTGATGAGAAGTGAAGGCTTACGTGGAGTCCGGCGGGGCAAGCAGTTTGTTACAACCAAATCTGACCCAGCGGTGACACGGCCGCCTGATCTGGTGAACCGTGAGTTCAAAGCCGACCGGCCGAACCGCCTATGGGTCGTCGATTTCACTTATGTGCCGACGTGGTCTGGGATGGTGTTCACCGCGTTTGTGATCGACGTGTTCTCGCGACGGATTGTTGGCTGGCGAACCAGATCAGACATGCCGAAAGAACTGCCTTTGGACGCTTTGGAGATGGCGTTATGGACGCGAGCCCAGGCCCGACAGCTAGTTGACGGTTTGATACATCACTCTGATGCTGGGTCTCAATATTGTGCGATCACATACACCGACCGGCTCGCCGACGCCGGCGCGTTGGCATCGATTGGAACAGTTGGTGACTCCTACGACAATGCTTTGGCTGAAAGCCTGATCGGGCTCTACAAAACCGAATGCGTCAAACCCGAAGGACCCTGGCGCTCAGCAGACGATCTCGAGTTAGCAACACTCAACTGGGTCTGGTGGTTCAACAACACCCGAATCCACACCGCTATCGGTGACATCCCACCGATCGAGTTCGAGAAGAACTACTACCATCAAAACAACCCCGAGAACCGTCCGGTTCCCGGACAAAAAGCCCTCCACTAAACCCGGAGCGCTTCAGCCTGACCCAAACGCCGCAACCCCCTGCTTCAACGCGCCCGGAAAGCCCCCGCTACAGCCAGGAAGACCACTACTACCAGCCCAAATCAGCCCGGATGAATACTCGGCACCTTCACGCACACCGTGATGTGAATCAATGCCTCATCGTTTCTCGCCTCTGACCGTTCAGAGCTCGTTGCCCAGGATCGACAGGATGATCGGACCCAATGCGATAAAGAACGGAAGAAGCACAAGCAACACGATCTGTTGCTGACGCGACGTCTCGAAACGCCCTGTATCTCCTAATCGGGCCGAGCGGAACTGGTAGCCAGTAACGAAACAGATCAAGCCCACAACAGTGCACGCAACAACCTCAGACATCGCTATCCACCCATTTCGGGGGTAGCGCTAGTTGCATTTCGCGTGGGAAGGCTCGTCGGACCAGCGGAGAGACACTAAAAGGTCATCATCATCTCCTACTGAGGACACGAACACGAAGAACGGCGAGTCATCCGATTCTGGTCGCTCCAATCCCAAGCCTCGAGGCTCGCTCGCCCCGCAGGGCACCCAACCCAGGGGCCGAGCTCTGCGACTACCTCGTCCCACAGAACCAACTCGTCAGAATTTGAGTCGACTGTGAAGCTCCGAGACTGAGCTTGCGGCATCGATGGATCGGACTGGATCTCTCCGCCAACCATCCCGGCCACCTCAAATGCCTCCGTGTACTCGCGATCAGAAGCGGGCAAAATATCACAACCTTCGCCAACCCCGCCTCGTCAAGAAACCACCACAGCGAGCCGCCGAAGACAATTGCACACGCAACCATAACAATAGCGAGCCTGACTAGCTCCTTCGCCCCCTTTAATGAGTTCCATTCTCCTAACATGCCCGGGGTTCCTGACTCCCAGCAGTGCAGTAAAGCTCAACATGGAGGCCCAAATCTAGCTGCAACTCCAGTTCACCCTTATTGAACTCAGACAGTTGCGAACCTCTCCATCCTCCATCGTCAGCGTCACCTCACGACCAGCAGCACCAGGACCCATCACCACCATCGCGACGTGCCGAGTGTGTGCTGTCTCCGCTCCATCGCTAGCGGTGACCGACTCGATGGGCTTATCCGTCTGCAACAGCAAGATTGCCCGCTTGCCACTTGCGTCAGGGCCACCCGAGAAATTGATGGTCGAGAACGGCGCCCCGCCCTGCTGCAAAGTCGCGAGGCAAGTAGTCCGCGCCTGCTCAGTGAAGCTCGGATGACGGATATCACAATCAGACGCGTCAGCGTCAAACGTCGGCCCACGCGTACAGCCAGCAAGTAACAACAATCCTGCTAAAAGGATCCTATTCATTGCTTCCTCCTTGGTGTAACTTCCGTGATGTACCAGGTCGGGGTGGCCATAAGAAACTCAACTCTATGGGTTTCCCCAATTACGATCGACGAAGAAAAAGTAAATGAGTACTCGGGCTCGCCCGTCGAACTTAGTCCCCACCATAAATCATCTGGATCTGAGAACCTCCTAGAGCGACCCCGGGCATCGACTTATCCGGGCTCGGGATTTGCAGAACCGTCCCCGATTTGAATATCGATTCGGTTATGACAAGATTCTCAACCTCAAACGTCTCGAGCACCCAGCCTCCCCCGGCCCCTTGGACCGCATTTATCAGGACGGCCCGATCGGCAGTGACAGTTCTCGTATAGGTGCCTTGCTTTGGAGCAACAAACCCCCAACCCAAATACTCGCACCAGAACGCTTGACAATCATCGTTCCACCGCCACTTTGATGTCTGTGTCGCCCCAAGGTCGGCCACGACAGCACGCTTAATATTCCAGCTCCCATCCGAGTTGAAAATGAGGTCATCCGCCGTGACTGTTTCGTTTATGTAGGGCCCTTCTCCTGCTGGCCTAACAAGCGACGGCGGCGCCGTCGGTGCCGGAGCATCTGGCTCCTGCGGACTGCTTGGCCGGTACTCGCCTTTGCTGCATGAACAGTTGCCGCTTGGGTCCGTATACTTGAGCGGATTATTGTGCACGTAGTTGTAACGGTTGTAGCCGTCGAGGACGCGGTCGGCCATGACAAACCGGCCTAGCAATGGATCGTAGTGCCTAGCGTTGTAGTCAATGAGCCCGGTGCCTGGATCATCCGTCTGGCCGGTGAACGTCTCGTCAACGGGCAGTCCGTTGACGTTCGCACCTCGAACTTGACCGAATGGGGTGTACCGCTGAAGCAATGGATTTTCTTCAGAGGCCAGTGTGACTGATCCCGAGCCGAGATGGTCGCTAGCGGCCGCCACAAACGAATCTGCAATCGTGTGACCAATGGTTTCGGAACCGAGAGAGTGGGTGATCTGATCGATACCGTCTCGCTGCTGGTAGGCGCCGAAGTAGAAGGTCTCCTCAGTACCGAGTTTGCGGTACACCCGGTTTCCTTCGGCGTCATACAGCGCTGTCATGTCGGGGCCGTCGCCGGTGATTGCGACTAACCGGTTCTGGAGGTCATAACGGAGGTTCTGGGTTTGTGTTGAGCCTGCTGGGCCGGTTACTCGGGTCGTTTGGTTTCCTACTTCGTCATATATGTAGTTGTTGTCTCCCGCGTTGGTGACTGCGTGCCGTTTGACTGGATGGTAGGCGTAGCCGCCGTTGACGGTCTGGTCTCCGCTGGCGCTTGTGATGTTTCCTATGGCGTCATAGTTGTAAGTAACGTCGTATGGGTCTGGCCCCGCATTGTCGCTGTTGTTACAGGAGGCCTGGGAGGTAGTGAACCCGGTTAATAGCCGGTCAAGGTCGTCATAGGTGTAGCACTGATACTGGCTTATCTGTGCCGGCGGGTCCGCGGACAGATCGACTGACGTTTCATGGGTTGAGGTGAGGTTGCCGACCCTGTCCCACTCGTATGCAAGCTCGTGGATTGCGTCTACCTCAACGGGCCCGGCTTCTGGTGGTGGCGGGTCGATCACTGGGTTTGTGGGGTTGTTATCCATTTGTTCCCAAACAAGTTCGCCCCTGGTTATGTAGTTCGGGGCGTCTGGCGGGCTGTTTAGCCTGTCTTTCCAGTCGAGCTTTGTTGCTGCGGTGGCTGTGTCGTCCAGGATTCGTTCCGATACCCATTCAGCAAACGCTGCGTTAGCGCCGTGTACATCGATCAACTGGTTCTCTGGGGAGTTTCTGTAATCTGCCCACTTCTTCGGGATCGTGGCTATGACGTCGCCGTTTTCGTCGACGATGGTTCCTCCCTTGAACTCGAGTTGGAACATGATTCCGTCTGCTACTTGGGTGATCGTTTGCGGGTTGCCTGCGAATTCGCCGACGCCGGCGAGGGCGTCCTCCCAAAAGGCTTTGCCGTTCGGGTCGGCTTCCCGGTTTAGGAGCACTCGGTAGAGTTTCCCGATATTGGTCCGATCAAACGTGTCAACAGGATCGGGTTGCAGACCGACCGCAGTCTTGGAAGAGAGAAGACGACCTGACCAGTCTTCATATTCGTATTTAGAGTTGAGCCCGTCTGCTCCTGGGTCTTCATCTGACCCGGCATCTCCTCTGGCGACGAAGACCATTTGTCCACGCGAGTTGTACTGGACGCCGTGGGCGACCGTTTCACCCGACTGGGCGGCACTTATGGCGTGAGTGATCTCGTTGACTCGTTCAACAGGATCATACGCATAGGACGTTTGAGACCCGTCCGGGAACACCATTGCCTCGACAGCGCCTGATTCTCGGTATTCACTTGTGATTTCTCCGTTGGTCTGCTCAGCATTAGGTGTGCCGGGATTCGTCGTGACTGCCCAGGTTGTTGAGTCTGGTCGTAGCCGTTCGTCATAGGTGACTTGTTTTGCGACTGCTCCGGTCAGGACGCCGTTGTCGATTGTGTTGTGCTCGCTGAGCGACAGTAAGCCGACCGCCCCTGGGGCGTCATAGGTCCATCGGGACACAATCGTCGCACCGTGTTTCCGCTCGATAAGGCGTGACGCCGGATCGTAAACATTCGTGAGGGTGATGTTGCGGGCGCTGGTTTCGGTTTCGAGTCTGTTATCAGAGTCGTAGGTGTATTTTGTCAACCCGAGATCCGGGTCTTCCATTTCGAGGATGGAGTCGGAGTGCTTGACGGTCGTCGTGTTGTACCGGTTCGTGATTGTGGGTCGTCTAGCACCTGCTTGAGTTTCGACGTCAAGGATTGTGAGGAGGCGGTCGCGTAAGTCGTATTCGTAGTTGACTACTTCTCCGTGAGCGTCTTCGGCGGAAAGCATGTTGCCCCGCACGTCATATTCCTCTTTTGTGGTCCGGACATCGACCTCCGTTAATGCTTGGGTAGTTGTTGTTATGAGCCCTTTAGCCTGTGTTGCGGTGCGCGTCACAGCGTTGCCGGCGGCGTCCATCGATTCGACGGTTGTGGTTCCTGCAGTGTCATATGTTGTTCGGCTTCCCGCCACCGTGTCGAAGGCTCGGTCGAGGTAGACGCCGCCCGTGCCTGGTGTGATTGTCGGGACGGTTTGGCGGAACTGTCTGCCTGCGTTGTCATAGTTCATTGATGTGACGTTGTAGTAGCTGCCGTTCTGAGTCTGTTCTTGTGACTGAATGTTCCGGGCAAAACCGTCCATGAAGGACCACGCTGTGGTGTATTCATACTCGGCGGCACCCGGATCGCGTAGCACGTCAGTTCTAACCCGTAGCGGACTGTTTCCTGGTGTGAGTTCGTATGTAAATATGTAGGACGGCTCGTTCGACGGGTTTGTTAGCGATTCAGGCAAAGTGACCGTTTGGGTTCGGCCGAGGCCGTCAGAGGTCAGTACCGTGGTTTGGTCGTTGGGGGCTTCGACTCGACTGGTGAATCCCAACGCTGGGTTCACGTCGAACCTGGTGATGTCTTCTATCCCGGCTTGGTTAGGGATTGGCCCGTCAGTTTCCTGCAGATACCCGAAGAGCGGGTGGTATTTGTGGCTAGTTACGCCGCCGACGCCATCGTCAATGGTTGTGACGAGGCCCCGGTTTATCGTGACTCCGCTATCTAGGGTCTCGTCGTAGGCATACGTGGTGTCGTTGAATACAGCCACAGAGTTTGTGATACTCGTACGATCCCGTGTTGTGGTCGCCTGGCCCCTCGTGAGTGTGCCTGCGAGTGTTGTGTTGCCGTCATAGAACGTCTCGCTGACATCAAGAGCAGTCAGGTTGTTATTCGCTGGCGCCGTCGCGGCGTTGCCTGAGGCGAGAGTGTTTCTGATGGGAAGGTCAACAAAGTATGGGACGTCATCTGCTGGGAGTGCGGGAGGTTCGACTGCTGGCTTTGCTAGAGCGAACGCGTATTCGGAGTAGTTGGTTCTTACCCCTATCGGCCCACTTCCCCCTTCGTTTACCGGGCGGCCGCTACCGCTCTCAATCGCCCGATCGAAACGTCCTAACTGGTCATAGATGGATTCGGTGAGCGTGAACCATTCGCTGGCTTTTGAGCCCGGGGCGAAGCCGATTACTTTCTCGACCGACCGGGTCATGCGTGAGCTGGTTGGCCACTCGGTTGAGAGCTGCTCATGAAAATAGGAGTTCACTGTGATGTCGCGTAGATGCTCGATCTGCGGGTTTTCTGGGTCTCCGTCTGAGGTGTATCGGGCGACCGCAGCTTTCTGTCCTTGGGAGTCGACGGTGTTGTAGAGAACGTCGACGCCTTGGATCGGGATTTTGAACCGGACGGCTGGGTCATCTGGCAGACGTTCGCCCAGTGTTTGGGTGTTGCCGCTTGATGACCACGGGTCTTCGGCCATACCGGTGTAGGTGTAGTGGTCGGTTATGTTGCCCGCCTTGTCGGTAACACGGACTTGGCGGTGGCCACGGTATGAGGACCACGGGCAGTAGAAGCAATCGGTGACTTCTTGGTCTTCGAAAGAAGATGACCAGGCCCAGTCCGGCGGTGTCATGTACTCATAGGTGACTATTTCGTTGTCGGACTTGTTCCACTCTGGGGTCAAGACGGGGTCGAAGTTGCCTTCGGCGTCGAAGTTGCCGTCCGCGTCGGTTTCGGTTCGGGTTATGACCCACTTGTTAAACCACCGGGCACCACCGGATGGGAACATGTAGCACGGAACCCGGACAGCTGGTTTTGTCGGATTGGAGATTGAGGTTGTGGCGCCGCCGCAGGTTTCTAGGCCGCCATCATCGGTGACCGATGTTTCACCGAATTTGGTTGGCTGATCGTAGGTAAACTTGATTGCTCCGCCTAATTCGGTGTTGATGATTCCGATTCTGGGCATAGCCATTGGCGACATTTTGTTCGGGTGATTCACCACGTTCTCCAGGAACGTCGGGGTGTAGGTAATCATCGGTAGAGCATCTTCGATAGCGAACACAGCGTTAGCTGATTCAACTGTGTTTATTACCTCTCGTCCGCCTTCTTGAAGCTGGATGTTCTGCAAGAACATCTTTGTAGCGTTCTTCTCTGCCCCTGGCGCGTCGGGCCAGACCTGCCGAAGGACCGATTGGGTGCCGAGTAGGTCCCCAGCCTGAGTCCGGATTGTGTGCAGCCGCATATCGTGGAAGAACGAGGGCGACTTCTTCGAACAACTCGTCGCCGAACACATCAAGTCCATTGGGGTGTCAACAAAATCAGCGTCACTGGCCGAAGCAGAGTTCGCGGGATTTCTGTAGGCGTAATCGAATCGGACACGGAAAGCATCCGGTGTCTCTTCATAGACGTTGGGAACTTGGCCATAGCGTTGGCCGTAGTCGATGACGTGGGGGCTGACTGATCGGTCATACGCACGGATCTTCTTGGTCCCGCCGACGTTGGACTCATAATGATTGAGGCCTTTGCGGTAGCTCCGGACCTGCATGTTTCCTGAAGCGTCTATAACCCCGTCGAGATGCCAAGCGATAACGGTTGGGCAGAGACTCGACGCGCAGTCCTCATTGTCAGCCTTCGTAGTGTCAGCCAGATATGCGGGCACTACTTTGGTCGAGTTCAGCGGTACCCCGACCGCCGCTACACGGTCCTCAAAGTGGCTAGCTTCATCTGGATCGACTGGAACGAAGGTTCGGTTCCGACCAAAGACGTTTAGCGTTCCATCACCCGTTGTGACTTCCCACCATTCCAAGACCGCTCCGCCATTGCCTGCCAGCCCGGTCCCAGCATCGGCTGTGACTTTCCAGATACGGGCTGTGTTCTTCGTCTCAGTTTCATATTCAACGTAGGTGGCACCAGCAACGAACGGGTGAACGAATGGGTCCTCACCGTTGCGGTCGGTTTTGACTAGACGGCCAGAAACACCCGACATCGAAATACTGAAACCATCATCATCTCCCCCAGGCAGACACGTATTGTTCAGGTAAGACGGCTCATCGATTGCGTTGCAAAGATCAGTGACCCGAGTTATCGCTGGGTTCGGCATCGACCAGCCAGCGCCAACCAGCCCGACTTGTGAGTTCTTCTCATCAGTAATCCCATCAACTGATCCCGATGAGTAGGACAGGCTGAGATTCGGGACAGGACCCGGAGCCGCTGGCGCCTGAATTGGGTAAGACGTTGTGGCCTCGCCAGTCTGAATACCAACCTGCCACTCACTCAACAAACTGATCTCACTCGCCGAATAGTCACCGGCTGCGCCCGTAACCGACGACGTCACTGACGCAGCCGTCCCTTCTCCGCCCGCGCTCTGATGACCAATCGTGCTCGCATCGCCCGCTCGTAGGTTGGCGGCTGGGGCGACTGGACCCCCGATTCCTTCGAGATAGCCAACAGGTATTGCCGCTTCGAGCATCCCCGTTTCGGCATCGTAGGTCGTGTCTAGATCCTCTGTTGTCCGGCAAAGCCCCGTCGGGTCACAACCAAGGTGAATTGTGATCTTCAAACGTTCGCGCGCGTCATCAGTAGCTAAGGGCACGTCGTCGACGGGAACCCTAATAACCCACGGAGTCGGGCCACCCAGATCGATCTCTTCAATCTCCTCACCAGCAACTGGCAGCCCCGCCGGGATTTGAACAACAGTTGGATTGTCATTCCCAAACCCGGACGCTCGGAGATCGAACGCTAAACCTGTCCGAGTTAGATTCCGAGTAACCGTAGGGTCAAGAATCTCAAGAGTGATCTGACCACCAGCAGCGACGGCTTCGTCAGGAACTTCTAACGAAGCAGGAACTCCAACCAGCTCCACAGTGCCGCTGGTCACCGTTTCGGTGACTGTGACCGCTGGGAGCGGGTCGGCGCCCCCACCGCTAGTGATAATTGGCTGGTCGATCCCGTCTGCCGGTATCGGAGCGAACGTCTCAATCGGAATCAACGGAACCGGTACAGGGTCGCTGCGGTCAGACAAGTCTGGGCCTGGGCCAGCGTCAATGTCGGTTGGATCAAACCACGGTGCACCCGGATCTGGCTCAGGTTCCCCAAGCGGATCGAGCGGCGCAATGGTTGGAGGTTCCGATCCGTCACCCGGTTGACCGACAATAAACGTGACCTCCCGCGTTTCGCCATGCGCCGTGGCGGTCAAGGTGTGCTCACCCGGGGTCATAGCTAGCCCCGTTAGCGTCACGTCATATTCGGGTCCAGTGGCAGTACCGACACTTACGCCGTCGATGGCGAACTGAACTGTTGCTCCAGCCGGTTCTGACACACCGGTCACTGCCAGGGAGTTGGCGTCGATGAGAGTGCCGTCAGAAGGCGAACTGATCGCGAGCCGAGGGAACTCAACCTGCGCACTGTCCGTGAGACCGTATGCCTCAACCGAAATCGTGTAGTCGCCGCCGCCGACAACGACGTTGGTTAGGTCGACGGTGTAGTCCGGAGCTGTCGCCTCACCAAGAATCTCGCCGTCCAACAGAACCTGAACCGGTCCTGCGGCTGGAGTCAAACTCGCTACCACCTGAACAGAATCGTCGTTCAAAAGCACACCGGCAGCTGGAGACACCAACGTGAGGGTTGGCACGATCACATCAACCGTGTCCGAGCCACCCACAGGATCGGTCACCGTGATCGTGTGTGACCCGCTAGCCAGACCAAGATCTGTTAACAGCAGCTCCGCGTTCGGAGCCGAAATCGAGCCGACACTGACTCCGTCCATCTCGACTTCAACCGGGTCACCGGCTGCACCGGCGATCGTCACGACAAGCTCGTCCGAACTTACGACTTCATCCGCAGCCGGCGAAACAATGCTTAGGTTCGACACAACCGGAACCGCAAAAGTCACCTCGGCCGTCAGTCCGTTAGCAGCCACCGACAGCACGTGCTCACCGGCCGTAAGGCCGAGCCCGGTGAGGGTCACCGCGTAGTCAGGGGCCAAGGCTTGCCCAACAACCACGCCGTCAATACTGATGTCAACCGGGTCACCGGGTGGTGTCACGTTTAGCTGGACTTCGATGCTGTCACCGTTGGCAACTGGCCCAGCTACCGGCGCGATGATTTCGAGCACGGGGTCTGCTGGAACTGTGACTGTGACGGTGCGAGTTATACCGAACGCCGAGACTTCAACTATGTGGTCGCCGACTGCCAACGCTAGATCGGACAGGGCCGCTCTGTAGTCAGGAGCAGTTGCCTCATCAATCACGACGCCATCAACCGAGATCGATACTGGTCCCACTGCTGGATCAAGAGTGGCAACAACTTCAAAGCCGTCGGTACCAACTTCGCCACCATCGGCTGGCGCAACGAGCGCTAGCGTCGGGACCACTACATTTGTGGTTGCGATAGTCGCACCGTCGGTAGCAGTTATGACGTGAGCGCCCTCGGTCAATGTCAAACCGGTGAGCGTCAGGATGTAGTCGGGAGCAATCGCCTGACCTACAGGCGTGCCGTCTATCGCTATATCGACAGGTGTTCCGTCGCCACCAATAACTGCAACGTCGAAACCGGTGGCGTCTACGGGGTCTCCCTCTTTAGGTGAGGCGATAGCAATAGCGGGTGCGCCGACAACAATCTCAGATTCGGCTGAGCCGAAGAAGGACTCCACCATGATCAGGTGCGAACCGGCAGCGAGGTCAGCGCCAATCACAGTCAACGTGTAGTCAGGAGCCTCAGCTATACCAACAGCCTCTCCGTCGATCAAGATTTCGACCGGAGGTCCGGCAGGTTCAACCGCAACCTCGATTGTGAAACCAGCGGGATCCACAGTGGCACCGTCAGCCGGGGCAGCGATCGTGACCGATGGGTCCTCGGCTGCGAGCTCGGCCTCACAATTGGTTAACGTCTCGCCCGAACATTCATCGGACCCGTTGCCACCATTAACTGTGTCGTTACCGGCCCCACCGAACAGCACATCGGCACCGCGATTGCCTCGGATGTCATCGACGCCGTTCCCGCCCCAGACAAGGTCCTTACCGCGTCCAGCACGCACGGTGTCGGACCCGTTGTCGGCATCGATTAGGTCGGCGCCACGGCCACCGGAGATGTCATCGGCACCTTTACCACCATGTATCTGATCGGCGTCACGGCCACCTCGGATCGTGTCGTTGTCGGCGCCGCCATGAAGCACATCCGGCCCTTGACGGCCGACCAGCAGGTCATCACCGGAGTTGCCTTTGAGGTCATCGGCTCCTCGGCCACCGAAAATGCGGTCGTTACCGTTTCCGCCCTTGATGACATCGGCTCCCCTACCGCCCCTTAGCCGGTCGTTTCCGCCATTGCCCTCGATGGTGTCGGCGCCCTTTCCGCCCCATATCCGGTCGTTTCCGCCACCGCCGGTAATGACATCGGCTCCCTTACCGCCCAGGATGATGTCGTTTCCGCCCTTGCCATCAATGGTGTCCGAACCGCCACGGCCACAAATGACATCCCGGCCCGCAGTTCCGACAAGAACATCATCACCATTTGTTCCAGTGATCGTGCAGCGAGAGTTCCCAACGAAGATCCAAACCCAAAAAGTGAAACAAGTCCCACCAAAACAAACCCGATACCGGAACTTCGTCAAACCCTCAAAACCTGCGTTCGGGACGAAACGCGCTGTCGGCTCATCATCGGTGAACACCATCTCCGCTTCACCATCAACAGACGGGTCGATGATCTCCATCGTCGCGGCTGGCATGTCCAAGTCGTCTTCATCGTCGAAGTCGTTGTCCATCACATCAACGTCAACAACCTCATCCACCTCGGTGAAAGCCACGTCATCACCCTCAACAAAACCATCCAACGGATCAGCCTGAGCCAACGCCGGCGGAGCCGAAGCAACCACCGAAACCAACAGAGCGATAGCCAAAAACGGCATAAAGAACAGGCGCTTCAAAAGATGAGCAGGCGCTGACATGAATCTCCAAAAGGATCGGGACCTTGGAATGACGTCCAGCAATCTAGATGGACGGCGCAGTCCCTTGGTGGATGTCGAGCCATTTAGTTAGTCCCATGTCCAAGAAACTTGCTAATCCCCGCTTCGTGGCTGTGACCGCGGCCCCTCCCGGCGCCATGATGAGCTTGACATCGCCGGAGGTTCCGGCATCGACCCGACAACTTGGCCCCGACTTTGATGACCACCGGGCGCGGAAGCTGCGCCACACTCACCCGCCCAAAGCGGTGCGGAGTCCGCCCGGCCGTCACTCTACAATTCCCAGCACGACCGGGTCGCCACGACCGGGTCGCCACGACCGGTCGTCTTGGCCGTTAGCAGGAGGTTGCATCATCGAGAATCGAGTGACCCCCACCGTTATCGTAGCCCGACGACCCAGAACCGGGCACGAGCGCGACTTCGAACGCTGGCTCCACAACATCACCGACACCGCCGCCGCCATGCCCGGCCACCTCGGCAGCGAACTCCAACCACCAAGCCCAAGCCACCCCAACGAATGGGTCATCGTCTACCAGTTCGAATCACAATCACTCCTCGACAACTGGCTCGAATCACCCCACCGCGCCGAACTACTCGCCCTAGGCGCCGACCTCACCGACGGCCAAGCCCGAGTCCAGCGCCTAGCAATCAACACCGGAGACGACCCCGTCACCGCAGTCGCCTCATTCCGCGTCCGCCCCGAAAACCGGGAAGCATTCAAGCTCGACTACGAACACGTAGCCGAATCAATGGCAACCTTCGACGGGTTCGTCAGCACCCAACTATTCGCGCCAGTCGAAGGCGTACAAGAAGACACAGTCATCGTGTTCTCATTCCGATCCCAACCACACCTCGATGGCTGGCTGTCATCTGACGAACGACGCCACCAACTAGAACGACTCGACGAACACATCGACGGCGAACGCCAACTCAACGTGGTCGACGGATACGCCGGCTGGTTCTCCTTCGGCCCCCGCAAAGTCAAAACATGGAAACAAGCCGCAACCGTGCTACTCGCCCTCTACCCCACCGTCCTCGTCCTCAACGGAATCCTCGGCCGGCTACTACCCGACAACTTCCCATACCTACTGACCGTCCTCGCCGGCAACATCGGAGGCGTCGCCATCCTCAGCTGGCTAATCATGCCCAAACTGACCGAGGCGCTAGACAGCTGGCTACGCCGCTAGTCAACGACGCCTCGGCGTCCCAGCGGGTTCAGAATCGCTTGGGTTGTTTGTTACCGGGCGCTGAACCAACCTAGCGTCGTTTGCTTCTAAGGCTTGGATTCCTGCGGAGAACAAGTTGCGTATGCCTCGATCTCCACCTTCCGTGCCGGATCATCGAGCGCGGATACCTCGACGAGCGTGGCTGCAGGCCGCACAGCTTCGAATGCTTCCAAGTGCGCCTTCGCTACGAGCGATGCGTCGGCCATGTCGGTCACGTAGGTGACTGTCCTAACAACTGAGGTGAAGCTCGTGCCGGCTTCGATAAGAGCCTGTTCGATGATCTGTAGAGCATTCTTCGCTTGAACGTAGCTATCGCAACCTTTGACGAACGGTGGTTGTGCAGTTGTTCCAGAAACGTGGACGTGATCGCCAACTCGGACAGCTCGTGAATATCCGTAGACCGATTCAAACGGGTCGCCAGAAGAAATGTTGATGCGCATGGTTCATCTTCGCATCCTTGGGTTCCGCAACCAGTCACTACAACTTGGTCAAAGGGCGACTGCAACTGCTCCTAGAATTGTGAGGTCACCTGGATCGCTCGTGAGCACAGCTTGCTGCCGGCTCTGAGCCATAACCGCAATGCTGGCATCGACCACATCTGTTGTCTCGGTCCGGCCCAACAGCACTCCAATGGCTCGACCGTTGGTTAGCGGTTCCACTTCGACGTCGAGTGCTGACAGCATGCGTGAGATGAGCGCCTGACGAGCCGGATGACGCCAGACCTGCGCCATCACGCCTTCGTTAGTTGCGAACTCCGACTCCCCTAGTTCTTGAAGCAATGCGGCCAGCCGTCGCGGATTCTGTTCGGCAAGATGAAAAACTCCCGCATCCAGAATCACTGCTTTGCCGCCACCGAAGCAGCGGCCGCCTCGACTGCAACCCGTCGGGCCCAGTTGCGGTCTTCATCGCTCGGCTCGCCAGCTTGAGCAACCAGATCATCGATGAAGGCCTGCCGCTTCGCCCGCCGTGCCAGCATCGCGTGCTGAGCTGCAACCGCCTCTCTGACTGCAGCACTTTGAGACCCGTACACCTCGGCCAACTCGGCCAAGAGCCTACGAGAACTCTCGTCAAGTGAAAGCGTGGTACGTTGAGCCATACAACTAGCATAACATGTATGTCTTACGTATGCATACGGTGAATCGTTAGCTCATGACCCGGGTGTCAGACCTTGCGGCCGAGGAAGTTGAGCATCTTGGTCTGGGCATCGGCACCTTTAACCGGTTTGATCGCTGGACCGAACATGCCTTCCATCCGCAGCACGTCCTCGCCCAGTGATTTCCATGCGGCATGGGTGAACTTCACAAGTTTTGGCTCAAGCCGCTCGTCGACCTTGGCGGTCCGAGCCATGTCCCACGTGTGAACAACTAGCTCTGCAGCCATGAACCCAACGAGCGCGTCGACCGGCATGTCACCAAAGTCGGGTCCGAACGGTTCCGACGCGGTCGAGTGCAACACGTCTGGTTGGTCGAGGGTTCCGAGAGTATCGTCACGCAACCTGATCCATTGACCCAACGGATCCTTGCCCAGCTTCGGTGTCGACTTTGGCCCCTTGCCAGTCTTGGCGAAAGCCCTGACCATCGACATATTGCCCAAAGCGTGCTCGAACACATCGGTGCCAGTCCATCCTGCGCACGGCGCCTTGCGGGCGTAGACGGTGTCCTTGGCCGACTTGAGTACGTGGTCGAAGCTGAAAACAGCCTTCGTATAGTTCTGTAGGTTTTCGCTCATGGCTTCGACCGTAGTCTTCTGTCACCGGCTGAGCGAGGCGCAGCTAGCATCAGGCCATGTCTGAACCTTCGCCCAACTGGTACCCCGACCCGACTGGTAGGGCCGAACTTCGCTACTGGGACGGCGAGCTTTGGACTGATCACATCAGCAACGCCGGAGTATCAGGCTCCGATCCCGTGAACGCACCCGGAACTAGCCCGACGCCGAAACCTGGGAAGCTCGACCGGATCGACTCAGCACTAACAGTCGGCAACGAGGGCAAGAACATCGCCGACCAAGTCAGCGGCACCGGTTACCGGGGCGCCGGGATTCAAGGGGCTGTCGGCGGTGGCGGCGGGTCAATCTTCAACGAGCCAGTTCTGGTGGTGAATCAGAAGGCAAAGCTCATTGAGTTGAACAACCAGTACTCAATCTTTGATCAGAACGGACAACAAATCGCTTCGGTTGAACAAGTCGGCCAGTCAGCATTTAGAAAGCTCATTCGACTGCTTGGCAGTATCGATCAGTTCTTCGTCACCAAGCTCGAGGTTCACGACGCAGGCGGTCGTCTACTTCTCGGCCTGACAAGACCCGGCAAGATATTCAAGTCGAAGGTTATTGTTTCGGATGCTTCGGGTAACGAGATCGGACGAATCGTTCAGCAGAACGTGTTCGGGAAGATCAACTTCGCAATCGAATCAGGAGGCATGACACTCGGCGCGATCAAAGGCGAGAACTGGCGAGCGTGGAACTTCAGAATCGAAGACGCTTCCGGCACTGAAATAGCGAGAGTGACCAAAACGTTCGAAGGCATCGCCAAAACAATGTTCACCACAGCCGACAACTACGTCGTCCAAGTACACCACCGACCGGCAGAACCACTAAACAGCTTGGTGGTCGCCTGCGCCCTAAGCATCGACACCGCTCTCAAACAAGACGCCCGAGGCTTTGGGGCTTAGAGGTTGATTGCCGTCACGTTCAAGCTCAGAACGATGGCGGTTGACACCCGCTGAGCCAGTGACAACATCGCGATCACCGAGTCGCAGCGGAGGCAGATGCGATGACCTTGGGCTTATGAGCCCGGCGCAGACCGCGGTACTTACGCCGTGCAATGCCGAAACGAAGTAGCAATGCAACCGCCCAGGCCATCCGCGCATTGCAATTGGCCACTATCCGCGACGACAAACGGAACAGACTACGGATTTAAGGACAAAAGTTGACCGCCAGCCGCACCAACGGCAGCCGCAATAGTGACAACAAAGAAGTGTCCGGCAGGGATGCACGCTCCGACCGTCGACACTAGTTCTAGAGTTGCAAGATAAACCGTTGCGATCAGAAGGCCCAGAGCACACAGGCTGATTACAAGCTCCGGTGCGTAATGGCCCAAGAACGCGACAACTGCTAACAGCAACCCAAACGCCCAGACGGCACCCGCTGGGGCCGAAGACCAGATATCCATCCCTGCAGGTTGTGCCGAGAAAACTGCCAACTCAACTAACCCAAATAGCGCCAGCATCCATGTGCCAGCGGGGCGGCGCCTTGGGAGGGTCCGCAATCGCAGAGTATCGATCACTCGAGCTGGTGACAGCCAAGCGGGAACCCGGACCGGAATTCGGAAGAGCCCGGCGGACACAACACCGGCCACGACTACCGCTGAGAAGATGATCAAGCCCGCTGACGAAACTTGATCACGGCAAGGCGAAGACGAGAAGAAGAACGAGAACAGAACACCTAGGCAGCCTGCAAGGCCTGCGATCGCGGCGCCTAGTCGAACTGATACGAAGAAAAAGAAGAAGGCCAATATGGCTGCGGATATTGCAACGGTGGCTATCGAAAGGCCCCTAACGATGTGTGATGCTTCGGAAAAGGCAACACCGGTAAGCATCGCCGTCGGTACTAGCGCCTCGGTAAAAAGATCGTACCGGGCTAGGTAACCGGGCCGGCGGGCTTTCGTTGACCTGCGTCCAGCGGTTGTAGCCCTGACTGGTCGTCCTCCCGAAACAGCGATCAACAAGGTAACCACCAGCAGCCAGAAAAGCGCAACTGTTGCTGTTACGTCGTTCGGAACTTGGGCAATAGACATGGCGATGACAACTGCGAATAGCAATCCAAGCGAGCGCAATGGCGATCCCATTAGAGATTCCGGATCACGGTTAGCCTTCTGGAGAGCTGGCGGCGTTCGAATGCGATCTCCAGGACACACCCAGGAGATCGATTCCAGATGAAGCTAGGGCGTCTTCGAGCCGAGGCATTTCGCCCGGTTTCGGAAGTCCGATTATGTGCATTGAGCCACGATCGACCACGAGTTGCAAGTGAGTTCTCTCATATTGCTCGGCGTTTTCATAACGCGACCGGCCTAGCTCGCTGAACGTGAGGATTTGTTGGTTCGTTGATGCGCGAAGCGGCGCATCCGACGCAAGGCGTTCGTTGTATGGCCCGGCGACAGCCGCATCAACGACTTCGTCAACACCTGGGGCGACGTCGGCAAGACGGTCGCAACTAATGCCCGTGAACAGGATGACGTCCAGTGGATTTTGGGCAAGGTCATCGGCCTCCAGGGCAGCTTTCAGCTTCGCGATGACGGCCTTCACTCCCTCCCACTGCTCAGTCGGTTCGCCTCCGGTGATCGTAATCCCGTCGACAGACCCGCCCATGTCCCGCACTTGGGCCATCACCGAATCGATCACGTGGGCGACTGGCCAATTAGGTTCGCCACGATTCCACGTGTCCTGGGAAATGCAATTCACACATCCAATCCCGCAGCCTTGAAACCAAATACCAATTCGGCGACCAAATCCCAGAGCAGTTACTGGATAGTGAATTCTCGAGATAGCGATGCTACCCGACACACGCATCGCCACCAGCAGGGATCTCCACGACTACTCCTTGGTATCCAGAGGCAGCATTCACAGCCAGTTGCGCCTCCTCCACCGACGGGAATGCAGCAAACACGACCCACTTGCCTGGCGACCATCCTGGAATCCACTCTGAGGGCCCTGCCACAAATCCGCCGCTATTGGCTGCCTCCATAGCATCGTCCCAGGTATCGAACGTCGCGAGCTGAGCAACGAAGCAAGCCTCGGCAGCTGGTAGTTGTGTGACGCCGGAAACCTCGGTCGGCAAAGCGGTTGTCGTCGGAGCGCTAGCTGGCGCAGACTCAATGGTGCTTCGCTGGTCGAGCCAGTTCAGCGGTCCGTCCAATGTCGCAACAAACGCCAAACCACAGACTGCAGCGAGGGCAGGAAAGGTGATTCCACGGAACTTCATAATGGTCACACCCGCTGCGAGGAAGAAACCTAGAGATGGTGCCAACAGCACTGCTGCCGCGAACTGAGACTCACTCGTTTCCGTGACAAAGAATGAATCCCAGACGAATGGGTTGCGCACAAGGGCAACGGCTCCAGCAGTCGCAATGAGGGGGAACCAGATCAGTAGTGTTCGCCTAAGGAACATCCCAACAAACGCCACTCCGACGGCAGCCGCAGCTGGCCAGCGTAAGGTCGATTGAGCCAGACCAATATCCGGCAGCCGCCCCTCGGTTCTGAGATAGTAGCCCAGAGCGGCTATGCCGAAGAGAGTCACCCACATCGCTGCAAGCGCTCCCTGTTGTTCTCCAGAATGTGACCACCATCGGTCCCCGCTAACCGCAGCGATAGAGCCGCTTTTGACTCGCACTCCAACGCTATCCACAACTGCGGCGGCAAGCGCTAGGTCAGCTACACTCGCTCGGCGTCGGACCAGCCTAGCGAATTCAGGACTGCGCCTCGCTTCGTGGTAGTGCTCACTATCCTTTAGGCGACTCCGCAGACCCTTCGTCGCAACGGCAGGATTGATCGCAGCAAAAAGCATACGCCGTCGTTCAGCGTCTCGGATATCGCTGGTCCAAAGGGAGGAACCGTGATTTATCACAGCCGCTTCCATCTCATGCCAACGTCTGTCGAGGGCTTCAGCACCTTCCATGCCCGGCAGGTCCCGCCAGATCGACAATATCCGTTGGGTTGAGATCTTTTGGAGAGATTCGACGCTTTGTCCAGCAGGGTTTCGCCGCAATGCCGCCGGCCGAACGTCGACACCGTCGTAAATGGGACGTAGCTCGGAATCAAGCCGGATCAGGAGGCGTGCTAGCAGCTCGCCGGAGGTTGTATCGCGCTCTAACTTGGCCCGACTGAGTATTTCGGGGACATCACGCCTGTCCCAGGTAGCGCACGCCAATGTGATCTGATCTATGAGCTCTTGGCTTGTGTCGTCGAAGAGTAGTCGCTCTGCCTTCTTCCAATCATCTTGGAGTGCGCTGGATAAGTCGACCGGGTTATCGTGCTCGCCGTTAAACACGACTGTTGCCGAATACCCACCTGATTGTGCAAAACTCTCCGCGGCGACAGTTAGAGATAGATCGGCCGGGTCGATCAGCCATTTGGAAACTTGCGCCGCACCCCACCTGTCCTCCGGCTGATGAGTACAAAGTCCACGACACAGCAGGCGCACACTCTCGTCTTCGATCTGATCAAAATCCAACCGCGCACGTCGGACATCTTCCTCGATAGCAGCGACTGGCCGACGGCTTCCGTCCGGCAGTGCAAAAAAGCTTCGGCCTAAGTAGATCTCAGCAACGATTATTCCAAGCGACCACCAGTCGGCACCCGGTCGATTCTCTACCGCGACAGCGGATCTAATCGTCTCGGGAGCTCGGTATTCGATAGTGCCCGCCACTGTGGTCATCCGCTTGGTGCCTTCAAGTGCGCGCGCTATGCCGAAGTCGGCAACCACTAGATCCAATTCGCCTCGGTCTCGAATGAGGACGTTCTCTGGTTTGATGTCGCGGTGAATTACTCCCGAGTCGTGGATGCCAGCAATCGCTGTGGATAGTTCCTCGATGACTAGGTTGAGCCGGCCTGCTACATCGTCATCTGTAATCGAATCGCGTAGCGTCCCGTCGGGAATCCACTCCAGCACCTCATAGAAGCGGCTACTCGATGGGTCCATATCGAAGGCATGGATTTCTATGACGTGTGCCAGGTCAACCTGCTGAAGACTCCTGAGCGCTGATGTGTCCGGCTCAATCCCCTTGTTGTACTGCTTGATAAGGACGTCACATTCTGCGTCTTGGCTGAAGCAATGAAGGACTTGCGCCTCGTTGCCAGACGGAAGCTCGGCAATGAAACGGTACGAATTCTGGAGACTAGGTAGTAGCTGGCTGTTCCCGTAAGAAGTTGATCCGTCGGTAGCGAATGCCCCAGATTCTCTACGTGTGCCATCGTCATGTGGCCCGCCAGCCGAGCGACCCGCTGCTTCCCTCCGGGTGCCGCCTTCCGTTGAGTTCGACGCACTGGATTCTCTCCGTGTGCCCGACTGATTCGAATCGCTAGTCATGGCTTTTCTCCTGTTCGCCAGAACCTACGTCTTTGTCCGTGCTGCCCGACTTCTGCCACTGGCGAGCTGCGTTCACCACGACTGCGCACCTCATGCGCATCTGCGCCAACTGCCTGCAGTTCCGTACCGGCCAGCGCGTCGTCTTGTTCGGGCAAAGGTGTGGCTTTTATGTCGAGGACAACTACTGAAATGTTGTCATCTGCTGTCGGCCAGGCTTGCCTGACAAGATCGATACACGCTTGAGAGTTCGATCTGGTTCGTGTGATTGCTTCTATCGACTCGAAGGGGACGACGTCACTGAGACCATCGGTGCAAAGTAAAAAGCGCGCTGTGTTGCCCCGCTCGAAGTGCCTCACAGTTGGATTGGGGAGCTCCAGCTTGAGGGTGCCCCCAACCGATTTAGACAGCACGTTCGAGTCGGCGCTGACTCGATCGTCATCGGTGAGCCTTCTAAACACTTCTCCGAAAAGCCCGTAGACCCTGGAATCACCAACGTGGAATACGGAGACTGAATGTCTCGTCCAAGAAACTGCTGCGAACGTCGCACCCATTGTTGCGAGCGATGAATCGATCGTCGCTGCGGAGTGCAAGTCTCTCGCAGCATCATGAGTTTGCACGCGGATCGCATCAGCACTGTGAATTTCGGTTGCGGCCGCTGCAAGTCGTCGAGCGACCTGGCCGGCGGCCGTTGCGCCTCCGGCTTGGCCACCCATGCCGTCGACTACGATGGCGGCGCCGGCATCGCTGCTGAGCTGGACACTCAGTGGGCTAGACATCTCGCCAGCCGAGGTGAACTCAGTAAAGCCGATTACGTCCTGATTCTCTGCGCGGCGCGGTCCGCGAGTCGTAAAACCTGCAAAGTCGACCGTCATTTGACCAACTCGATCCGAGTTGCTGGAGACTGGCCGAGTTCCACAAGGTCCTCGACGGTAATGGCTATGGGAGTGCTCGGACGGATTCGGTGGCCGTTGACGAAGGTGCCATTTGTTGATCCGATTCCCGCCGAACCGACATCGGTGATCGTTAGCCGGCCTTGACTCAATCGCAATATGGCGTGACTAGCTGAGACGTTGTCGGGAAGCTCAATGTTATGGCCATGCATTGTCCTACCCACCAAAAGCGGTTCGGTCTCGACGACTACGAAAACCTTGTTTTGGATGGCAACCGCAACCTGGGCCACCTCATCGTTCGTGAAATCTGTCTGGGACGCGAAGCGATCGGCGAATGGGTCTCTTCTATCTGATCTAGCCGAGGAGGACGTCTCACCTGCCACGCCATCGGTGGGTGGGACTCCAACTGTTCCTCGCCCAGGAGGTCTAGGGACTCGGCGATCTTGTGTAAGCGGCAACCCGGTTACCCGACAATTCGTTTCGTGTATTCCGTGCTGAAGACTGCAGTGGTCGCAGATAACGATCTCAGTCACGTTGTCTCCGATCGGAGCACCACGCGGCTAGTTCCCGCCCCGAAGTCAATCGACTCAACGGTGTGATTCGTCGGGCTCGACCGGTGCTCCTGAGCCTGAAAGAGCGCTCTTGCTAGCGGGTTGACAAGAACGGTTTCAAGCCTGGATCCAATTCCACGGCCTCCCATGCCTAGTACATCCTCAGTTAGGCAAAGCGAGGAAAGCTGCCTCATCGCCTCCGCTGAAATGTCCAGGGAGTCCTCTCGGTTCGGAGACTCATTGCGAACACGCTCAGCGACGAGGCCGAGCATCTTGACAAGAATCTCCCCCCCGACATCGCGGGAGATGAAATCGAATACAACTATATTGTCCAATCCGATCCGGTTAAGAAGCTCTGGTCTCTCGAGACGCTCTGTGAAGTGTGCTGAGATCGCCGAGCGGACCTTCTCAGACAACTCCTCGAATTCAGTGCCCGGGGTAACGTTGAGTTGCCTCGTCTTATTCCCATGGGGATCAACACCGTCGATATAGATACCGAGATTAGAGGTAAAGATCAGAACTGCTTCCGTGAAGTAAACGGTCTCACCTCGCCCATCCGTGAGCCTGCCGTCATCGAGCACTTGCAGGAACTTGTCAAGAACACGACTGTCTGATTTTTCAACCTCGTCGAACAGCACGATCGAAAACGGATCGCGGCGGATGGCGTTAGTTAGCTCGCCACCCGACTCGTGACCCACGTAGCCGGGCGGAGCACCGACTAACCGGTCTGCCGAGTGCTCGGAGGCAAACTCAGACATGTCGAAACGAACGTAGTTGTCGGTTGTTCCGTGAATGAGGCGGGTTATCTGTTTCGCAAGCTCAGTCTTGCCGACACCCGTCGGCCCGGCAAAGAACAGCACTCCTCTAGGCCGAGTGGCCGACGGCGCTGAGTGAGCGGCGGTCAGATTGACAGCAGATCGAATCAAGATATCGATTGACTTCTCGATCGCCGAGTCTTGGCCCATGATCTCCTCGGAGAGCGTCGGATTGGGCCCGAGCTCTTCTCTGAGCCTTTGCTGCAACTGAGGCTGCCGCCAGGGGTTTGACGGCACTCCCGCACGAAACGATCGCGCTGCGTCGACGATCTCCGAAGCTGGGAGCCCCATGTCTCGTCGTATTTGATTTATTTTGAGCATTTCCGTTAGACGCATCCGAGACGTCTGATCAGCAAACTGCCTAATTGGGCGATCGTCGGTCGTTTCAGCCGATAGCAGCAAGCGAGCGCAGTCGAGTCTTGTTTGGCGGTCGGGTGGACCGATAACAAGGCGCCTCACTTGTTCGGAGTTTTGCCCAAAAGAGGTAGGGAGGTCCCAGTCGTTCTTTGTGAGAAACACGATTGGATTGAAGTGGGATCCGATAGGCGTGGCCGTACGAGCTAGATAGTCGAGGGCCCTAAACTGCTCGAACTCGATTTCGGTTAGATGCTGCGAATCACGAACGAGTTGATCGGCACGGTGGACTAAAAGGCCGCAGCGGAATGGAGTTCCAGTTTCATCTGCTGGAAACGCTATGGCTTCGGCGATGCGCGCCAGGCCGCCAAGCTCCCTTGAGCTCGGATCTGCAAGCTCGGTGATTGAGGCTAGGCGCGGGTCGGGCTGGCTCCCCTGCCGCGGCTCGATCCACGCGCCTCTCCCGATATCAAACTCAACCAACCCTGAGTAACCAAGTTCGAAAAGCAAGTCGGCAAGGGTGGTCGCAACCGTTGCTGGGCGTCCTGCCGTCGCGCTCGAGCGCCAGGCCAGGTCAGTCGTATTGCCAGACAAGACGAAATGACTCGCAGCAACCAGGGTCGTGCGCAGTTCCTCAGCCCAAGAGGGAAAGCCGAAAGTGGGCCCGATGTCCGCGTCGCTCTCGCCCGGCTCGCCGCTACTCATAACTGAGCCGTTGCTTCTGATGGCTCGCTGGCCGCTGATCGCTCTCTTCTTCGAATACGAAAGCGGCGGCCGCCTCTACGCCAAATGTCTCGCCGATCTCTTGTGGGGTCATTACGTCGACAAGCTGCGCACCCGCAGCGATATGCATCCTTAGTTCCAAGTCAATTCCGTCAGCTGCGAGTTTGCGACGAACTCCTGCGAAGTCTTTGCACCATCTGGTTTCAGCTCTGCCGTCTTGCTCCGGAGCGGTTTTACCCTCGGGGTCCACACGAATGACATTAAATAGCAGTTCTCCAGAGTGCTCACGGACGCGAACAGCGTGTTGTCCTCCTTCGACTCGTGCTATCGAGTCGGGCGAGGTCGATGTAGCAAAGTCTTCTCCTAGTTGATATCCGGCATCTGCCAATGCCTTTGCGGCTGCAGCGAGCACTTCGATTCGGTCGCTCTCGGCTGCCAGTGCACTTCGACGGGTGACGTCGGACGCCACAGTCGTCGCAAGATCCGCCGTGTGCAAGCCAGGATCTCTCGCATCTATCTGCCGAAACAGCTCGAGAGTAACGTCGTCTACAGGCAGTTCTAGGAGCTGCTTGCGCAACTCAGCCCGCTCGGAAGCTATCATCTCATGGAGTTCCGATCTGCGACGCGCCTGGTAACTTAACTGGTTCACTGAATCTACGAGTGACGTCACTACCGACGGCCGTGCCCGTCGAGCAATCGCGGTGGCGGCTGCGTCAGCTGTTGATCGAATTGCGCTTAACTCAGTGTCCGTGACGTCGTTCGGAATTGATGTGAGAGCACGCTGGAGGCGGGCGTCCCAACTGTCGACATCAAAGTGGGCGATTCGAGGCCCGTCATATTTTCGCTCGCCAAGGGCTTCAACCGGTGCTGCCTTGGAGGCGATGGTGACGGCCAGCTCAGCTATCTCCGCGTCGAAGACTGTTTGCCGATGAGCGGACCTCGCGTCACCCAAGGCAGCGCGCATGGAGTTAGCCGCGCTTCGGACATCGGAGGCAGAACCAATTGGGCGCGGCACCAGTACAGAAGCTTGGCTCGCAATGCCCATCCGACTGGACACGAGCATTGCTTCGGCTTGAAACGCGGACACCTCCCGAGCTATCTCGTCGAAATACTGATCTGCCGCCAATTTCTCACGAGCCTCGCGTGCGGCTCTATTCTCATAGCTCGAGCACTTAGGCCCGCTCATGATTGCCCCTCTTTGTTCGTCCCTGAAGCACCTTGGTAGCGCGGGCTGGGGTGTCCCGCAAGCCGACTAGACATAAGTCTTGGTGGCCACAGACCAGTCGCAGCGACGATTCGGATGGTCCTGGCATAGTCAGGTCTCCAATGTGTGACGCTGAGAAGAATGGCCTGGCAATCGCGCCGCGACTAAAACTGGTTGGCAACTGCGCCCGCTGTTGCGTAGTCGTCTGCTTTGAACCACGCTCATTCGCTCAAGGCCCGGCCACCAACGTTTCTATCTGGGTATGTGGGCTCCATGTCAATCGGACAGTGCTGTCCCTGACTTCGGGCATCATCAGATGCCCAGATGTAGTTGCTGGCCTCTCCAGGCGGTGGCACCTCATCCACCCCTGGTTCAAGGTAGAGGGGCTCACCGGAGACGGTCCATGTTCCGCCTGACAGTTTTCCCTCGACAAAATATTGCTGCGAGCCGTCTTGAAATATCTGACCAAACTGCACAATTGAGGCTCCTGGCAAAGACGCGGCACTAGCGACCTGAGATCCAGTGAAAAACCAACTCGTGTTAGGCAGTCGAATTAGATTGGGCGATAACGCACCTGAGTAGGGATCGCCCAAGTTTCCAGGTGATTGGATAGTCGCCAGGAAGAAACCGAGGTTGTCAGGATGACTTTGGAACCTCAACAACACGGGACCCCACTCGACGTAGCGTTCGTAGAAATCCTCACAGGATGGATCGCCAGCGAGCGCTTGATGGTGCCATAAACCCAGGTCTTTGCTTGGCGGCCCGTAGAGGTCCCAGATGTCAGCGAACATATCGTTGGCTGCATCTTCCGCGGCTTGGCTACCAGCAGTGGACATGTCAGCGATCGAATGACCGAAGAATAGGTCGGTCCCCACTATGTGGCCCCCGGCTGTGCTCTGGAACGGGTAGTTTTTTTCGAACTCCTGGTTCAACGTGACGTAGAACACCATGCCAGGACGATTGAGCTGACCTGTCTTTACAAGATCAAGCCAGTAGTCATAGCCCTCCTGATCAAACGCTCGACCCAACACGTTCATATAGACTCGCTCCACGAAGACTTCGTCTGACGTGCCCGCGTAGTTGTTTGACCATTCCGTGGAACCTGACATGAAACCGGCGATGTCAAGAACCGTGAATCCGGAACGGTTTATGCCTATCCAGTATTTCGCTCCCACAACGTCTGGTTCACGACCGAATATTGCCCGATACAAACGCAGGATCGCACCGTGATTGACCGGGTCATAATCGAGCTGAGCCTGAAGTTCATCAACTGTTGACGCCTGCTCCACATCAGCGCTAACAACCCGGTCCGGTACAACGATGACAGTCATCGCAACGAGCAAGAACGCGACTAGCGAAGCCAGTTCCCTCCATCCGCTTACGTGTTCAACTTTCGTAATCAATCTGGACTCCCTTATTCCAGAACTACTCCCTCGGCTCATGATCCTTCGTAGCCAGTCTCGGGCGGGCTAAAGGTCCAGCCGGCAACTGCCCAACCCGTCGGTCCGAGTTGAACGTAGACTCCGATGTCAATATGTGATTCCGGTATCCCCATCAGATACAGCACGCTTTCCGGTGTCGAATCTTCGTGGATGAGGAAGCAGTAGTCAGTGCCGGGCTTCAACTCATCGCATGGATCGAGCTGTTCAAATCGTTGGCCGAGGAGATCCTCCTGGTCGACGTTGGCGAACCAGTGCCGCAAGGCGAATTCTGGCGACGACGTTGGGTCTTGCGCCTGTTCAGGGAACCCCAGCGGGACCGCGCAGGTTGAGAAGAAGCCAGGAACAGGTCTGTCCCCGGCTGTAAGGCAGTATATGTAATCACCGAAGTTCGGTGTCCCGGACCCTCGATCAAAAAATCCCTGAGCTCTACCGCTGATCGTGCCGTTGGAAAAGAGCAGCATGCCGCCCTCACCCCCAGAGAAAACAGTCGAAGGCGCGTCCGCTAGCCTGCTGACCGGGGCACCAACTGCGAACAGTTCGGCCGTAGCCCAGCCGGTCGACATTGCTTGTACGTCGAATCCGTTAGTCCAGGCAGACTCCCAGCCTGATAGCCATCGCCGACCTGCGTTATCACCCATGAAGATTGCACAGGTGCGGATCTGGCCATCGGCCCAGCACACATACCGCACTTCGGGGAAGATTGAATTGTGCCCAGAACCATCGAGTTCGTCCGGCTTATCAGTGAACCCGCCCTCCGGTGACGGAGACAGCAACACCCAACCGCTATCACCCTCTGCCGCTCCGGCTACGTCAATCACAACGGCCAGCGCAGCATCGGCATCAGTTCCGAAGGCGACACCAGCGAGATCGTCTCGGCCAAGAAGGGCACCGGGTCCTGTTGGGGTAAATGGATAAGCTTTGGTGAACTCGGGATTCGCCGTCACATAAAACACCATTGTGGGGCGATCAAGCTTGACTCTGTCTGGATTCTCCCCCGTCGCATTCGTGCCCTTCAGAGTGTCAAGCCAGTAGTCAAAGCCAGACTGGTCATAGTCCCTCCCCAGAACGTTGGTGTATACACGCTCCAGAAACACCTCGTCACTAGTGCCTGCATAGGAGGTAGACCACTCGGCGGAACCGGACATGAAACCTGCGATCGCTAACACATCATGACGGGTGCCGTCCTCCGCTCCGTTATTGACCCGAATCCAATATTTGGCACCCTCCAAATCCGGATACCGGCCAAAGATCGCCTGATACAGCCGCAGAATCTCCGCATGACTCTCCCCGTTGTAGTCAGGCTGCTCCAATAGTTCCTCAACACTGGTTGCGTCCTCGATAGCAGCTCCGACCGGCGTTGCAATCGACACCACCATGGCTAGACATGCCACAACTGCTAAGAACGTTGAACGCATAGCTACCTCCCAACCGGCCCTACGCGGTCCGGCTGCATCAGATCCCTGGCCTCGCCGGTCTGCCGTTCCCTTAGTTGCCTGATTGGGTCGGTTCATGGTCGGGTGGGGGCATAGGGATAGCGGAGAACAAACTCCTGGTTTGCTACAACCCATCTGACGACGCTGTATTGCGTTAGTTCTCCGCTGTCCATCAGGTCAAGCCAGTAGGCAAATCCATCCGGATCAGGCAAGCGTGCGAGCATGTTCGCATACAACACATTGAGGAACGCTGCGTTGCCTAGTGTTCCGTATTCGTTCGTAAATTCTACCGAGGCCGCGAACCCATAGGCCAGGTCGTCCAGGCTCGCTCCGTTCCGTTTAGTTTGTATCCAGTAGATAGCTCCGGCCACATCTGGTTCTCTGTCGAGGAACGCTCGATAGAGCCGTAGTGTGTCGGCATCTTGAATGGTGTAGTCGGTAGCTGCCAAAATTTCATCAATGGTTTCGGCTTCGGCGACGGTTCCATCAAACGGATCCGCTGCATCGACGGTTGGTGTAAAACTCTCGCGCTCGACTTCTACGAGCCGAGAGCCTCGTTGTGGGGTTCCTGCAGGGCTCATGCCCGAAACCTCGACGTCGACTACTCCTGTGACCGTTAGCGGAAGGGTGAACTCCACATTGGCCCGACCGTTCGCGTCGGTCAACACATTGGAGTCCGCGACTAATTCCTTCCTTGTCAGATTGTCGGCGTTGTCTAGGACGGGCGTAGCTTGCACCTGCAACGGAGTGTTCGGCGCGAATCCGCTCAGTTGAATCGACAAGTTGCAGACTTCCGGTGAGCACGCTGGCTGTACGCAGTCGGCGCCACATTCGCCCTGCGGGGTTACTGCAACACTGCCAATGTCTAGCGGGATAGGTTGTGTCGGTGGCCTGATGTTGTCTTGGGGCTCTGGATTACTGAAAGTTATACGCCCATTTCCATCGGTGTAGTTATCAATAAAGTGATCAGCAATGGCATCATGGCCGAACTCATTGGGGTGCATCGATTCGTTCCCGACTACAACTTTGTCGTCACCGAGACGGATGCCATTCACATACGCACTATCGGAACAGATCTCGTGTCCAGCGGTCACCTGCGTGATCGGCATATACGTAACGCCTGCTTCTGAGGCAGCGTCTTCAATTGCCAGGTTGAGCGTAGGTAGGACCGAATTCGCGGCCCAAGCCCTCTCATTGCGGTCGATCTCCCCTAAAAGAAGGTACTTCGGATGGCGGAGGCCAATACATGTGTCGAGATCAGGCGTAACAACGGAGGGGTAGCCGTAAGCCAGGATCGTAGCATTCGGGTAGGTATCTCGGATGGTGCTGAACGTGCGACTGAGTCTTGGAAACACCCGCTCGTTTATGCCGTTGATAGTCGCTCGGGTGAAGTCAACATCCTCGTCACAGGATTCCCTCTTCAAGCACTCTTCGATTATTCCAGAGAACCCACCGTCGTTGCCGCCGATTCCTATGAGAATCAGGTCCGGAGCGCCTCCTTCATCTGCCCAGTCCTGAGCAGTTTTGCTTTGAAGTTGCCCGCCATGGACGTTGACTGGAGATCGTGGATAGGACGCTAGCGAGAATTGTCGGGAGTCGTAACCGAGGTTCGCTGTAACGGCACCGGAACATGCTGCGAACATGAGGTTGTTGTCCGTGGCACCCAATGCTTTGGCCGCTTGCACGCCCCATGCGCGGCCGTGGCGATGACACTTGTTCTCATAATTAACAAGCTCGCGTTCAACGACGGCACCGAGAACAGATGGGCCAATATTGAACGTCCTCGTGTCGCAATAAGCGCGACGGTCCACAGCGCCCACCGCCAGCGGAACATTGGAATCGCGATAGTACTTCGTCGCAACCATGTCGGTTCCACAGTCATACCGCAAACCCCCGTCACCCAGGAGGCCTTCACCGGAGGTATATGAGTCACCGAGAACAAGCACTCGTTGAACTTCACTCACCTCGACTGTGTTCAGCCGGAGGTTGTCCACTGCGAACCCTTGGGCTTCGAACTCAGTTGCCTCAATCCTGACTCTAGAGATCCCGCTCAGAGGGATCTCGACCTGATTGATTCCGAGGCTATTCGGCCGGAAGCTGCCAAGCGTGTTCCCGAACCGGTCGAAAGTTGTTACCAGAATAGAGAGCCGGTTGTCGATATAGCCGACCTCAAAGGACACGCCGTTCGTAATGCTGGATGCTCCCGAGTTTGGATCAACAACCGAGAAGTCGATTGGCCCGGAGAATTTCGGCGAACCAGATATCACGGGCGACGTCGGTTGCGATCGATCGCTTGTCAGAAACGCAGGGAACAACTGACTGAATCGAACACCTGCCGCTTGGTACTGGTCAACTATCGTCGTCCCGAGCGCGAATTCATCAAAGGTAATAGTTCCGTCGGCTTGCACTGCAGCAAACCCATACGGGACGTGACCGACAGGGTCGGCGGTCGGCCCAGTTGAGTCCGGTGTCTGCTCGCTCGCCGATACTACAGGTGGCCCGGCCATCAACGCCAACAAGACCACACACGCCAGAAATGGCAGCCGAGCTCTGTCGCTGAGATTCTTCATAGCACTTCCCCTAGCCCTATTCGTGAGCGGCGGTGCATGCATCCGAGATCAGCAAGGTTGGGTTTACCGGCCGCCGTCATGTCCATCGCTTGTGTCCTTGGCTTTCTTAGTTGTTGTAATTTTGGGATTTGAAAGGAGCTCTTGAATTCGATCATTTCTGGTTCTCCCGGTAGTTCGAAATAGTGATGAGTTGAGTCGTCTAGATCCGCATCAATCGACAAGAAGATCGTTGCGCTCTTTCCTGGCCCACATCGACGTCAGGCCAGATCTTTGCCGGATGTGAGCAACAGATGCGCAACGAGGCTGGGCCGAACTAGTTCCGCCGAAACATTCCGAGAAATCTGCGCCAGGCGAATTGGAGCACGAACCACACGGCCACGAAGACAATTCCAGCCATTACCCAATTCTCAGTGTTTCCCAGTACCGACAATCCGGCGAAAATTCCGGCGAACATTGTGATTACCTCACTCTTGTCGCCGGTAAATATCCTGTCCATCATTTGTGTCCCTAGCTTTCTTGATTTGTTGACGCCCTATCCGTGCATCGATGACTGGTGAGATCTTCGCCGGACGCCAGCAACAGATGCGCAACAACGCTGGTCGTCGGGCACTGTGTGTTGCGGATCTGTTGCTACGGCTCCATCACAATTGGCGCACATGAAGACCGAAAAGGACGAAACGAGCTACGGCGCTTCTAGGAGCAGCCACATAAGCGAAGAACTAGCTGTACGGCGACGCGTCTACTTCGAGGACCCAATGCAATGAAAAGTGGTTCTCGCCCCACTCTCACGACCAGGCCGCTTTACTACCTCGACCCTGGCAAACTGCTATTTGATGCCCGGGTTCTACGGGTCCGAGGTAGCCAAGTAGTTCTCGACAGTTCCTGCTTCTCGCCAGACCTCAGGGGCAGAGCTGGTGACAATGGAACGATTGGTAGTGCTCGCATGTTCGGCAGCGAGATTACGCCTCAGGACGAACATGTCCACAACCTGGATACCACTCACCGGGTGCTAGAGGGGACCCGAGTCTCTTGTCTCGTGAATTCGGAGCGACGACAGGGTCTCATGAGAGCCCACTTGCTACAACACCTCATTCGATTTGCCATTCAGTCAATATCATCCTGCCCGACTTACCCAGGCCACGTGAACGCTCGGGGATGCGCGGTGTTCGTCGAGGGCTACCTGGAAGAACTCGAACAGATCCAGCAGTGGGTGGCGTCAGTTGCGGCAGATAACGCGCCCATTTATAACTGGGCCGATCCATCCGATTCGCGTCGGAGATTTTGGCATGTTGATGGCATCGGGACAGCGCCATGCTTGGGCGTCCACCTGGACTCAACTGGGCGACTTGGATCATTCGAAATTGAGCGAATAGTGACGAACAGTGGACAAGTGTGTACTCTCGGGCATCTTCAGTGACGTAGTCGTCACTGCTGTCAGAAGAAGGGGGGAACGTGAGCAGCAGCACTCAGGTTCGGGTACTGGGCGAGGTCTCAATTGAAAAGCCGGACGGTGAACACCGCAGTCAGAGCGCGCCTCAAGCGGCATTACTCGCGGCTCTAGTTGCTGCCGGGCCTACGGGTCTGACCACCGAACAGCTCCTGAACGAACTGTTTGACGGCCAGTCTTCCGAGGGACTGAAGAGCTCACTTCGAATGAGGGTCTCACGCCTCAGAAAAGTCATCGGCGAACAGAATCTTCCTTCTGCAAACGGTAGGTACACGCTTTTATCAGACCTGGACGTGGACTTCTGGGAGTTGCAGTTGATCGCAGAACAGGCAGAGCCGATAGCGGAAGAAACCCTGGCTCGACTCCTATCAGGCACACCATTTCCGGAGATTGAGCCGTCTCCAATTGTTGTTGATGCCGTCAGGCGCGCTCAGTCTGCACGAGAGTCACTGGTCCGTCGGTTGTCGTTGGGTCCGGCTAGCCAGATTACTGACCAAGTACTCGCAGCGTGCCGCAAGATGACTGACGAAGATCCTTACAACGAACCGTTGGCTGAGTTGATCGTCGATGCACATATCCGGGCGCGCCGAAATGAATCCGCCCGCCGATTTGTCGAACGCTACGCAACCGAGTTGGCCTCAGCTCTTTCCCTGCCTGCCGATGAAGTGTGTATAGACCTCCGAGAAAAGCTGCAACGCGCCGACGCTTCAAAGATTGTCTCAAGTGCCATCGCAATCCCTGGGGGCACGCATGATCAAATCGTAGGACGAAAAGAGTCCATCCAGCGGGGTGTCGAATGGCTTGGTGGCTCCAACTCTGTGTTGCTCGTGTCTGGACCTGCCGGTGTCGGCAAGACGCGCTTTCTTGCCGAACTGGCGCGTGAAGCCTATGACTCTGGAGCAACTATTTCCTATGTGCCCGCTCATGAAAATGCCCAAGCAGCCTACGGCCCTTTCCGGACGGCCTTTCCAGAACTTGCCCCTACTATCGACGGGCTCGTTGCGGACGACATAGACCAATCGGACCTCGTTAGACGGGCCAGGATCTGGAACACAGTATCGGAGTCACTTGGAGTATCTTCACCCAACACCGTTCTCCTGATTTTCGACGATGCGCAGTGGCTCGACAGTCAATCCTCGATATTCGTTGAATATCTATCGAAGTCTGTCGGGCCAGACTTCAAAATCCTGATTGCGGGACGAGCCGAACGGCCGACGGGCGAGTGGGCAAAACTTATCGGCACGCTAAACAGAGACGGCGCCGACTCGATTGAGCTCGGCCCCTTGACCGAAGAAGATCTGCAAGTCCTCGTCGCCGAGGTACATCCGTCCAGTCGACTTGGCTTGAGACGCATGTTCGCCGCCGAGCTACTGATACTCAGCTCCGGACTACCTGCCGTAGCGCGAATCGTGGCTGAAAATGCTGAGCCAGAGACACTCAAACATAGAGGCGTCGTAGGGCTGAAGAGCATCGAACTAGTCGTCCGCCAATCTGCTAGCCACGCACTCCAAGTCGGCATTGGAGCGGCAGTGCTTGGGATGGCATTCAGTCTCAGAAGGCTCGCAATAATCCTCGAAATGACGGTCGACAACCTTCTGGCGCCATTGGAGGCTTTGATAACCGCCGGTCACGTTGAGGACACAGCCGATGAGGATCAATATCGGTTTCGCCACGTTTTGGTTCGAGACGCGTTCCTGGAAGCTGCGACAGGACCGACCCTACTGAAGCTCAACCAGGCGGCCTCAATCGGTGAGGACAATATTCACCGGCGAGCTGAGTTGCAAGATAGAGCATTCCCAATAATTACCAAGGAAGCCATCGCCTCCACCCTGCTGGAATCGGCAAATCAGCATTACTCGGCAGGTTCATATAGAGAAGCCGCCGCAGCAATTCGACGAGCGGACCATCGGTTGGGTGGCCAGACCGAACTCAAGTTCCAAGCCATGCTCGCATCGTGCCTAGACAGGTTCGGCGAGTCTGGAGGCAGGGTTCGAGCAAAAGCATTCGAGCAGTGCTTGGAGCGGAGCGATTGGGCTTCAGCACTTGATGTGGCGCTCAGCGGTCTTCCCGAAGCGGAGATCGCTACCGGTGACCCAGCCAGAGTCGCATTGCTCTTGGGAGTCAATCCGACCTCACTTGACCCCGCCGACCAGTTTCGCCATGCGGTAGAAACTTGTCGACAGTTAGCGGTGTCAGGAGATTCGGGAACTGCGAGAGAGTGGTCCAACAAGGCGATCGAGCTAGCCCAATCTCCGACCGACTGGGCTGACTGCTTCCGGGCAAACTGGCTAGCTACTGTGTCCTCACAGTCACCAAAGGCCAGGCTCTCAGACCCACGATTCGCCGGTAAGTTTATGGATGAAGCCACTCCCTCGGCCGCCATCCACGTAAGAGCTCTAGACCTGTTTGGGGCCACACGGGTTTCTGAAGTTATTGCAGCGCTGGAGACAGCGGCTAGCGATCCAGTGGGAGCTGCGGACCCGTTCAACTGGTGGCACCATCTCTTGTTAAGAGGGACGGTCGAATGCGCTACGGGCAAGATTGCCGCATCTTCGGCCAGCAGCAACGAGGCGATGTTTCATGGGCACCGCTACGGCATCCGGGAAGCATCCGCAGCCTGGCTAGCTCAACAGTTCGTAACCTCATGGATGACAGGCAACGCCGGCGAACTTGTCAGCGCTTTCGAACAATCGAACTCAGAGGTCGTGGGTTCCGTCCTCGCCGAAGCTGCCTTTACTGTTGCGCTTTGGGAAGCGGGTCGATCAGAAGAAGCAGCAGAGCTGGCAGTGTCGGTTTGTGAAAGAGCCCTTACGCACGAGTCATTCGCTGGTATTGGCGCGCTGTCGTTGGTTTCCCGTGTCGTCGGGCTCTCGGATCTAGACAGGCTCAAGACTGCAATTCTCCGCTCGCTAGCGCCACTGGGAGATTCAATGATCGTTGTCGGCGGCGGCTTCGCGGCTGCTGGCCCTGTAGATATGGCTAGAGGGTTCCTATCCACCGGGTCGGTTCAGCAACAGCACTTCGATAGCGCGATCGACTTGGTTGACAAGTCATCGATGCTTGGCTGGCAGGTCGCAACTCGCCTCGAGCTAGGCAGAGTCTTTGCCGCTACGGCAATGAACGACAATGCAGCCAGGCTTGCTGACGGAACCGAGCTCGAAGCCTACGTGGCAAGCCAGATTGCCCGATGAGCGCAGTGCCAGCCGATGTGACACCGCACCCTATTTGACCAAAAAGCGGGATTCAAGAGTTGTGGAGCGCCATAGGTCGTGAGGCAAGACCAGCTTGTCGACAATCGCACGCTGGGCGCCGTCTGAAACCTTCATTAAGGGTTCGATTTCCAACCGGCAACAGCAGTTTCGAGTTGCCTCGATTACATAATTGCTGCACAGCCACCTCTGCCTTGAATTCAGGCGCTCGGAAAGCTTGGCTAACGCCAAGGCGGCCTTAGCAGAATGCCCTTGTTCGCCACGTTTGATCTGAGCAAGTCGAACCAGCCCGGTGAAGGCAGATCGAGACCATGCGAACGGGAGGTCTGCCTCAAGGTCGTCGATTGCCTGCTTAACAATCGTCTCGGCGCAGTATTCACATTTCTTGTACCGTGCGACGCCAACGATATTGTTCACCATGACATCGCTCAGTAGTCGGGACCCGCCCCGAATCTGGGAATAGTCGATCATTTCCATACCATGTGGCCCGTCAAACGCGTAGCCAACGTGATGAAAGAAATCGCCAACCTCATGGCAAAGCCGCTGCCAAAGGCTAAGCCGACACGTAAAGAGCAAGTCGCCAGTCACGACCCAGTCAGCTTCCACGTAGCCGTGTGCCGCAGGGTTGATCTCGGCCTCGAAGGGCTCGACTCGTCGCACTTTGGACGAATCGCTTACCGATGCAGTTGTTCCAGGTATACGCATACCCGGGTGACTGACTTCGTCGAGGAGCCTGACAAGTCGGAATATGCGTCAGCCGATGTTGCGCAGCTGTTGCGCCCACCAATCCAACATCAGTTGTAGTAACCAGCGCTAAGGGGAAGACAGGTGGCGGACGGCCTACCGCGCGCGAATTGTCAAAGACGATCCGCTCAATCAAGCAACTCAATGACCGGTATCAGGACTTCGTGTTCGTCGCGCTCAGCGCTGAACACGAGGAGTGCATGGCGAAGTTCAGCAGAAAACAGAAGCGGAGCACAGGAGTTTGACGTCCTACAATCGTGGCAGAGGGTTTGTGATGGGTGAAGCGGCCACCCCTACTTGGGTTCAGAGCCTAAAACTCATGGTGGACTCGACTCCGCAGTTCGTGCTGACCGGAAACATATCCGACCAGTACTTGCTTCCGGGGACCAAGCCAAACGGCGAGCGAGTCTTGACCAAGTACGAGACACTTTGCGATGCTCTCGCTGCGACCTTGGCGAATCTCGGTCTTGAGTGGGTCGTTGTTTGGGACGCCGTAACGGGTTTTCGGATCAGTCCTCACGCTGGTGATCCTGAGCAAAGGACGGACCTGGTAAACAATGTTTTCGGTGTCGAGATAGATGAGCGACCTCAGTTTGAGATTAGCGCTCCGTTGGCCGATCTAGCGCCAATACTCACACTTGTCACATCGAACCGGCGCTCTCGGGGTGCACTTGTCATTGACTACGCCTCTCGGTTGAGACTTCAACTGAGCCAGGACCACCAGCAGATTCACGACAATCTATTTCTGGTGGCCGAACGTCTCTCCCGCTTTGCTTTTCGGCATGAAAGTAGCTGCCCGATCTTCTGGTTGGCTCATGAACTGGCGGATATGCCCGACTGGTTCGTTGCCGGCAACGAAGGTCTCCGGAACATCACGATCCCACTCCCCGACCGAGCAACGCGGGCTAAGGCAGCGTCTGAGTACTTTCTTAGGGGACTCGAGGAAGAAGAGAACGAACCTCAAGAAGACGCGACGGCCAAGTTCGTCGCCCAAACACACAACCAAAGTCTTCGTTCGATGCAAGATATTTGGCGCATCGCCACAACACACGGCTATCAAATGAGCAGGATCGACGAGGCCGCTCGTGCGCATCGCGTCGGAGTTCTAGAGAACGTCTGGTTAAAGCCTGAGCTCAAGGAGCGTTTGGCAGCCGCAGAAGAGAGCCTCACCAGGGCGGTTGACGATGAGTCAGAAAGCGATTGGTGGGGCGACCGCCTGAAGGTCTTCGGGCAGCCGCGGGCTATCGCCAAAACCCTCGACGTTCTGAAGCGATCGGCACTCGGAATGAGCGGGGCTCACCCGGCAGGAAATCCAACAAGGCCGCGCTGCGTTCTGTTCTTCGCAGGGCCGACCGGCGTCGGGAAGACTCAGCTTGTGAAAGCCATCAACAGAATCGTTTTCCAATCCGAGGAACCACTCCGATTCGACATGAGCGAGTTCTCGTCCGTTGATGCTCAGTACAGGCTCTTAGGCGCCCCAAGTGACCACTATGGGCTCAAGCCGCGTGGCGAACTTGCTAACGGCGTACACGAGAATCCATTTTGCGTTGTGTCCTTTGACAACATCGAAATGGCTCATCCACGCGTGTTGGATAAACTTCTCGAAGTACTGAGACACGGGAGCTTAACGGACGGAGCAGGCCAGACTGCCTGCTTCTCAGAGGCGATCATCGTGTTCACCTCGAATCTTGGAATGACAGTTCCTGAATACGCAGATGATAGACAAGTGAAAGGCGAGAACGGGAGCGTCTTGATGAAAGCGCGTACAAACACCGGTGACTTCACACAGCTTGTCACCGATCTCAACAAGGCCATCAGTCATCATTTCCACAGCGCTCTCGGGCGGCCCGAGTTTCTGAACCTAATCGGCAGAGACAACATAGTTGTCTTCGATTACCTCTCGAAAACGTCTGCAGAACTCATCTACGACCAATTGTTTCGCGACGTTACTTCACTGGTTGAGAGCGAACTCAGGGCGTCGCTAGAAGTGTCAGCAGACGCCGAGGCGGAGCTTAAAGCCTATGCCGTGACAGATATAGAGATGGGCGGGCGCGGGATCATCGGGGCGATTGAAAACGCTTTCGTCACCCCACTTGCTCAACAGCTGTTTAGTCTGAATACTCAACCTGGAGCCCGAATCAGGGTTATTAGCGCATCCGCTGGCCATAGGCCGGGCGAGCGAGTCGTCGAGGTTGAGGTCACATGAGCGAACTGCCCGCAGAGCCCGACGAGGGTGCAAACTACGGCGATCAAAAGATGCCTCCTGACCTCACAGACGACAACTTCGTCGAGACGGTCCAAACTAAGCTGAATCAGCTGACGAGTTCGCGCGAGATCACAACTCACCTGTCACGAGCAATCAGCGACATCGCAGGAGACACGCGCCATAACATTGACAAGAGCGACCCTGACAATTTCCTCGAGTATTGGATCCCAAGGGAAAGGAAACGGATTCAATCCGAACTCCAAATATCCGATCCTGAAATTCGCAAGCAGAAGCTTCGGTTTTCTACTGAGATCGTGACTGCGGGTGCCGTCGTCAAGGTTGCAAGACGCCTAGCAGCATCGACCAGCCACGATCAAGATCTCACGCAAGAGGTGCTATTTCGAGTCTATGTGCGCCTGCGTTGGCTTGACCGTCTGGACGCAGGTCCACTTGTTCTGACATCAGAGATTGCCTACTTCATTAAGGCCGTGAAGAATAGATTTCACGACTTGCACTCCGACAATGCGAGGTTCGCTCCACCCGGCGATAACACCGGTTACGACGATGATTTTACCGCAACAGACGACGTTGCCCAGGAAGCCATCTACGAGGTTATGTTCAGTGAGTTCATGCGCGAGATGATTGTTCAATCGTGGCAAGCGCCGGGGTTACTTGGCCGCGCGTACCAGCGCCAGTGGAGAGAGCAGGCAACGAACAACCAAAGGGGATTGGTAGCTCAACGCTTCCAGATCACACTCATGCTTATCGCTGCTCAACGGCGATCCGAAGAACTTGTCATCGAAGATCTCGCCGCCGGGTTGGCAAGGGATCAGGAGACAGACAACGGGAATTGGGTCCGAAGTGAGGTGTGCGACGCTATGTGTGTGCTAGACCCGGTTTGGGGCAGTGCTTACAAAGACGAAGCTCCTGGCGATGAGAAGAATTCTGACTACGTCACCCTCCAGCGAGTCACCCGCGGATACCGCGGAGAGTCGCCGGTCGTAGCCAGCCGGTATGGCGTATGCGGCCTGCTCAGACTGGCCTATGCCGGTCTGGTGCCAGACAGCGAGGCGAAAACAATATGACGCAGGTACTAGACGTCGAGTTCGTCCCAGAAGCCGAGATGATCCATCTCAGCGGATCGGCGCCCGGTCCCGCTGGCGATGCTGGGCTCCGACTGGGGCCAGGAATCAGTTGCCGTTTCGATTCAATGCGGATCGGAGCCGTCACTTCCTGTTGGATAGACCCCGAAGCCGCTAGCGCCGTGACACTGAGCCTCCTATTTGGCGACCACCAGGCTCAATCCATCCTGGGCAACCCAGAGCGATTAACGAACGTCGAAGTCCTCAACGACGCCCTGGCCGATCAACTCTCTCGCCTTGCAGTAATCGATCTTCTTCAGAACCTGCCGATGAATCGATCGCCAAGGTCTGCGTGGGCTATCGATCAGATCGTGGTACTCGGGCGGGTTCGCTCAGCAGGACTTCAGCTTCCGGAACTGACATCAATCTGTTTGGAGGAGGCGGTGCCGCGATTGCTTAAGAGTCGTTCGGCTGACCTTGACACAATCGAAGTCGAAGCGCTGCTCGTCACAATGAATCTCTTGGATCAAAGCGACACCAGACATCAAGAACTAACCCGGCTTTGGACAGGCGCCGAAAGTGCTGGACCAGCTGGACCGATTGGGCCAGCATTGCGGATAGGGACGCGAAGCACGCTAGGAACTGCCGGGCTGGGCGATGCTCTCTGGATGCAACTGCCCGCCGATCATTTCCAGGCTGGCATGTTCGCGGGCATCGTAACGGTGGAGACGTATCTACACGAGGGCACAGTTAGGTTGAAGGTCACCATTCCATACCCGGACGGAAGCACGACCCCTCTTTTTGTACGTTGCATCGACGAACGGCAGCCAGGATTCCCAGTGGTCTACACCGACGCTATGCATCGCGATGACTTGGTCTATGTCTCGGAGGCTGACTCGCCTCCTGGTTTTGACATGGAACACTACCGAGTCGAAGTAGTCAGCTCTCTAGCGATACAGGTTCTGTCAGCTCAGGATCACAAGAGGGTTCGCGCAGAGCAGTGGGCGCTTTTGGCGCTCGCCGCCAGTCGCTCGAGTGATGAGCGCTCGGCCCGCAGGTGGTGGTACCTCTCGAGCCAGATGTATGCCGCCGCTGGTGAGATTGATCTAGCCCAGGCTGCGGCAGCTGCGCTTGACGAAGATCACCACCAAGAGTTTTGGGCTGAGACCGAGCGTGGAATCTCGCCCGAAGAGTAAGCCGACGGGAAATGACTGAATACTTCTTGGGCCAGTGCGCCCAGCTTCACCAGGCGCTCATCGACCGCAATATCCCCGTGCTCGAAATCGACGAACGGTTCGAATTCTTGCGGACTGTGCGGACCTCGCACGGCGAGTTCGTCCTGACGATAATCATTTGGCCGTCATATGACGAAGAAATCCCCTGGCGGGCAGGGTTCAAGACTCCACCGATCAACATGTTGGGCAAGGTCGGCTATCTGATTGACGAGGGGCAAGATTCCGAAGAGGGCGTTGAGTGCTTTCTTTGGTCTGAAGATGCAACCGCGTGTGCTGTTTGGCTTGCCGAGATCTTTATGGATACTGCTGATCTCGATGTTGTGTCATCAGATCTGGCTGATGTCTTCAAAGAGCTGACTGCCGCTCACTACGAGCGCGGCGGGAGCTTTTACCGCGAGTGGCAGGGTCCTAATGAAGCGATCTACGAGGCCCAGGGGTTTGACTTGATTCTCGCCATAGATCGGGCTTACGGCAAGTACGTGTCGAACCTGGCTGACTATTCATTCGGTCTGGATCGGCTGGCCGTGGCCGCCGAAGTCTTCGACAACGCGGGACTGGAGTGGCACAGGCTCCTAATGCTTTTGACGTTGGCCGATGCACTTCAGCTGAGTGGGGACGTCGTTGGGGCCAAGCGATTGATGGAAGACATGGCTCCCGAGCTCAGAGTGAGTGGCTTCGATGACTTGCGTGCGATGGGGCTCGCCCAGCAGTTCGGGGTAGAGGCCGACTACGCCCGATCCTTAGACCTGATCAATGAAGCTATCGAGATCGGTGAGAGCATCGATCACAAAGACGTTCCTGCTTGGATTGTAGAACGTGATGTTGTTGTAGGCGCCACTGGAGAAACTGCCGCCGGGCTAAAGGCACTAAGGGCCAGGCTGCTTGATACGCCGGAGGAAGATGTTGGCACCTGGACCCAGAGGGCCGCAGACCTGGGATACCAGCTCGTAAATACAGGAAGTAGAAACGAAGGCATCGGCCTTCTGCGGGAGGCAGTTCGGAAGGCAAAGGCCGCCGGTCTCGCGAGATACCCAGACATCGGTCTACGTCTCGCGCAAGCGCTAATTCAAGTCAAACAATTCGACGAAGCCCGGTCGCTCCTGGATGAACATGAGCCCATGATTACCGCTGGAGACCCTCTGACACTGAGTATTGCAAGGAGCTTACGCGTCACGTTAAGTGACCTGGAGCCCGATCAAATTGACGAAGGGTCGGGCTACCACGCATTGACCCATAAAGGCCTCGCTTTGATCAAACAATGGCGCTCAGATGAAGCATTGGAATGTTTCCAGCAAGTGCACCGGCTGGCTGAAGCCGCAGGTGACAACTTCACGCAAGCTCTGAATCGAGCGAACATCGTGATAGCCAAGCTGGCGCGCGCTGCCTTTTGGGACACTGAGGCGCAAATTGCCGTTGCGTGTGAGGCGATTGAGGACCTAGTTCCGGCAATCAAATTGGCCGAGAAGATACAGCACTCACTTACGACTTCTGATGCCAGACAAGGGTGGGCGACAAACTCAAGTGACCTCTACGAAGTCGCCTTGCGCATGTGCGCAATGACGGGCGACCACTTCCTTGCCCTCGAGTTAATTGAGCGCATGAAGGCACAGGGCATTCCCGACCTGCAAGAGCGGAAGAGTCCTGAAATCGGCGATTCCCCAAGCGAACACTCAGCAGGTCTGCTAGCTGCGCTGAATAGTCATTCTGAAGTCATTGAGCCGCCTGATCATTTCTCTGTCAGCGGGAGGAGTCAGCTAGCTAGTGAAGGTGACAGCGTCACCAGAATCGAGGATCTGGCCCGGTCGCAGGCGGGTTCAGATGCCTGGCTGTGGACGATCTGGGCGGGCGGTATGGGTACCTACTGGGCTGTATTCGCCCCAACCGGTCAAGTTGACGCTGGACGGATCGACCGATCTGCCGAGTTCGAGAACGGGCTAACCAATACCGAACTCGAGGAGGTTCTCGCCAACCTTTCCTCCCCGGATGTGGCACTCAAGGGGATCTTCGGCGAAGACCGCAGCACCTTCGAGCGACTCTTCGCTTCACTAGGTGCGGCCTTAGTTCCCGACCTCCTAGCAAAGGCTGCGGCGGCAGCATCGGAGGATGCCCCGATTCGAATCGTTTACTCGCCTGCTTCATCAATGTCTTGGCTCCCGGTTGGACTGTTGGAAGTCCAGACCGAACAGGAAGAGAAGTCGTTTCGGCTAATCGAGCGGGCAGTGATTCAGCTCGCTTCGCCATATATACATCCCCGGGAGCGCAAGATGACTGCGCAAACCTCCGTAGGTTCGATTTCGGTTATTGATCCCACAAATGAGCTGGTGTTTGTCGAAGACCTAGTCGAGGACGCAGAACTGCTTATGGCTGGCGAAGTCATGACACATCTTGATCAACGAATCGCCGCTGCAACCCGCCAGAACTTCTTGGACTTACTCGCCCAACCTGCCTCAGCGGAAATTCCTGTGTTGTTGTTCGCCGGACATGCATGCGGCGCTAAACGTACCGACCCGTTGTCGAGTGGATTGGTCTTCGATCGAACAAGATCCGAGTCATCACGCGTCACGGTCAGAGATCTAGTCAAAGCAGCAGACAGCCTCTATCCACCCCGGAGTGTCGTTTTGTGTGCCTGCTCTTCGATTATAGATGACGTGAATGATCACCGAGAACGGTGGGGCCTAGGAATCGGGTTTCTCCTGGCGGGAGCTGACGCAGTCGCTGGATCAACTTGGGATCTTCTCGACAGTCCCACGACCTCTAACTTCGCGAAGCGTCTCAGGAAAGAGTTTCGTGACCCACTTGCTGACTACCCGCTCATTGTTCGGAATGTGCAACTGGAACTGATGCGGATGTGGGAACAGGCGCTCGTCGAAGAAGACAAAGTAGGCGCTGCCGAACTCTACCCGCACTACTGGGCGCCATGGATTGTTATGACATCAAGCTCTCCCAGATAGGGTGTTACGAAAACGTCAGTCAGCGCCGGGGCTTTCGCCTCCGACGCTGACCTCGTTTGTTATCGGCCGAGAGTCATGCCACACCTCCTTGTCTCGTGCCCTATTGACTGAGGCAGGGCGTCTCCCTGACAAGTAGGGAATTTCGGTAGATCATGGGATCCGACATGTCGGATGAGTCCGACTATCTGAGGCAAGTTGCGGCGCCGCTCTCTGAATCACTGGCTTCGATCAGGCTGCTACGTCCATGCGCAAACGAATCGTTCGACGAAGCCGCAACCCTTGCAGAAATCGCGACGTGGACCCATTCTGCGATCTTCGGGATATGAGCCCGATGATCGGGTGGACGCTGATTGTGGCTGAATTGCGGTTGCATCCTGAGATCGCTGATGACCAAGCACAATCAGGGCGCATATTCGTAGCTACCTAAACGCCCACGCAAACGTACGAGCCCCAAATCATAGGAAACGGAGCTGTCGTGAACTGGTCCGGAAGCTGTGGGGAGTCCGCACCTTCGCTTCGCCGGGACCACTGCTCAAGTGCCTCCCGCTGCGCTTGGCTAAGACTCTTGTGCAAAGGCGTAACATCCAGCAATCGGTTGCACAACCGGCTCTCAAATTGTTCGGTGAACTCAGTATCGAGAAGCGACCAATTCGTGACCAGGAGTTCCCGCGCACCTGAGAGCATCAGAGCCGTTGGGAGACCAAGCCACTCCCCCGTCATCAGTGAGGGACCGCCCGAGGAGCTGCAGCTAGACATCAATACCCTTTGCGGGAACTGCCAGTCGTCTTCAAGAATTGTTCGCGCTGTTACGCTCCCGTCCTGGAGCACCAAGGCACCGTTCAGAGGCTCATCGATTTCGCCGATGCATGTGTGACCGGCGTAAAACAGCGCGCCTAGAGCGTTTGCCTCTCTTGAAAAGGCCGCACCAAGGTTTTCCGTCGTGGCATGAGCGGACGGTCGACCGAACGCGCTCGTGAGAGATTCATGGGTGAGGAGGAGCGTGGTTTGGGGCGGCACGGCGTATGCGTTCTGTAAGTCCCCCGTGGGATTAAGACAGGTGATGAAGCTAGCACCAAGCTGAGGACGATCACCGCGTTCAGACGACAGCTGTTCCCATATTCGCACCGGCGGAGTTGCAAGTAAGTCAAACGCCTGCACTAAACGCACTGGTTCGCTGTCGATTTCAACGCACAGCGCCGGAACGGGCAAGGTGACCATCAATCGATCTGCTGAGAGAATGAGCGTTGATGGTGTGCTGTCTGTCAGATTTCGACGGGCCTGCTCGATTAGAAGCGTCGGGAGCAGCATTTGGCCGGCTTCCGCCATAGCGCTCCTTTCGCTATCAGTGGAGCGATACAGGTCCTCTTTTAGGAGTGTCAACAGGTCACTTGATGTGTCTTGAATATCGAATAGGGGTTCCACATTTGTCTCAAGCCACGTCACTAACTGCGATTCGATGTAACGAAGATCCCAAGCTCCAACGTCATCCCTGAACGCTGAAAACGACGAGCCGCCGCTGAGCCAAATGCCAAGCCACGAGCGGTTGTCACCCGTTTGAGTTTGAAATACAGCGTCGAGTGCAGACGTCTCTGCCTCGAATCCTCTGCTAGCTGCGATTTCACCAAGATGTGAGCGGCCGTCGACGGATACCCAATGCTGCTTTTCGAAGACCCGGTATCCAGTTTCCAGCACCCTGCCCGAGGCCCCGACGCTCGAGACAGAGGCGGGCTTTGTGTCGGCCGGAAGTGCCTGTACTCGGGAGTGCTCAATTAACTCAGCTAGTAGCTGCGGCATGTTGAGCTTGAACGCAGCCAAGCAAGCTATGTGCCTTGCTCGATCGTCGAGCTCTACTAGCGCGTTCCGCAAGGCAGATGATGTCTGTGAACCCAAACCAACCGACGCTAACACCAGTGCCATCGATGACTCGGACAGCGCCTGTGGCCAGAGTGCGCTGCCCGCGTAGATTGCGCTGGAAGCAACGCGGACTTGAGCTTCGACCATCCGGTTGTGTTGAGCAGCCGCTGCATTGGCCATATCGGTTGTTGTCTTGGTCAAAGTGGCCACATGGGGGCTGACGTCAACGTCGTAGAGATTTGCCAGGGCAACTGCAGGACGCGTGGCCGCGTCGATATTTACTGACTCGCGGGCGGCCAGCCACCAATCCGGCAGTAGCCGGCACCCTTCCATCACATAACGGTGAGAACTTGATAGAAGCAGACCGGTGATCAAGTTCCCATGAGCTCCTAGCCTGTCCGCTCCTACAGAATGGCTAGCAAGTGTGCGCAAGCGGGCGATATCGGCAGCGTCAGTCGAATCGTCTCCAACTAGAATTTCAGCCGCCCCGGATGTTGCGACCCTTGAACTAGTGAGCTTGGCCATGAGCTCAGAACCCTGGGCAAGCTCGTCGGCTCGCTTCCGATAATCGTGCGCGTCTTTGGCCCGGCCCAATTCAGCAAGTGTGATACTCGTGTCATACAGGAAACGAGATGCGTCTTCGCGTCCGACCTGTCGCGACAGGCAGCGCTCGGTTAGGAGGTACCTCTCGGCTCGATCGAGGTGCCTCAGCGCTGACTCGATGTCGCCACGTTCGAGGTAGACATTCGCCTGAAGCCGTTCCGCGTTTCCAAGATCAGCGTCTCTAAGGACCGAGTCCCGCTGTTGAGCCAAGAGGACGCGCGCTTGCTCGATCAGGTTCTGAGCCTTCACAAGGTCGCCTCGATCAAGCGCATTCATCGCCGCGTTAGCTTTAAGAGCTCCTCTCTCACGACCAAACACACCGGTACCTTCCCGCAGCTAACGGATCTTACTCCCGTCAAACTTGTGACCCCCAGAGCGCAACGAGGTCTCAAGATCTGCATAACCCTTGACTAAGCCAACTCCAAACGCTGACGAGCTTCGGTTTGTCCCGACCACGTGGCCGTCTTCATCCACCATCGCCACCTTATAACTCGGTCCTGCAGCCTCAATCAGGAGAACATGCCAACCTGTGCCGCTTCCCGCTGCAGCGATCACGCCGTCAAAGCCGCGGGCGTCATCGGGAGGATTGCCGTCATAGCCCCACCCCCTGTACTTCGCTGACGGAGACATAAGCCTTTGCATGAACGAGAATTTTCGGCAAAAGCCGTAGTGGAACGCCTCCTTAACTTGCTCCTCGGAAGCACTCGTCTGGAACTGATACCCGACTCCCCTTATCCCCATTTCTTAACACTCCTTGGTGTCGCCACACACAGTCTCTCAATCACTTCCAATGGCCGCCGTGTTCGTTGCAGACATACCCGGTCATGTCACATGTCTTGCGACATTGGGTGAATCGCGTGCCTCCCTGGCCTTTGCAGACTGGGCATTCATGGACGTTTTTGTTGCACTTCTTGCACTTAAGCATTGTTTTCTTCTTTCATTTGTTTGTCGTAATCGCGTTCGCCAAAGCGGCGTTGGGCTGACTAGGACATGGTGTTCGAGCAGGCGCAACGGTCGCGCAACGACTCGCTGTGGTGACCGCCGACCTGCAAAGCACAAATCATCTCTCACGCGGATAGCAGGGCTCGAGCTCGGGCCGTGACACGCAGAACGCACTTGCCTGGTCGCGAGTGCTGAACGGCCCGGCGAAGACCACCCAATACGGATCGCGAAGTCCTGCATGCATTCGCGAGTCGTAGAGCTCAACACTTCCTAGAAGGGTTTCGAGTTCATTGATCGCAGAGTCCACGGCGCTCGCATTCCGAATATCGATCGAGTCAAGGACGGCGATCCATCTGCCTGACTTCGAACTCAATTGCCTCGTTGGAGTGCCAAACGGATTCTCAGGACACTCGATGACCGGACCAACCGTTGTAGTGGGCCAGCTTGCAGATCCGAACGGATCACTACAGCCCGCCAGCTCTGTGGGGGCTGGTTCAGCGTTTTCCAAAACCATGGCGTCGACGACTCTGTCGACATTGGGTTGCCGACTTACAAAATCCAGAATCGACTGGCGAGTGATCTCATCAGCGACTTGGCCGTGAAGGGTGACTGTCGTTCCAAACGCCGAGAGCTGGACCGAAGGAAAGCCACTCTGGGCCAGGGCCGTCGAGATCTCGAACCCGTCTGCATCGCCCGGCACTTCGTCTCCATCAGGGCTGTCAGTAGTAGTTACTCCAGAGCTGTTGACCTGGGTCGTGACCGCCGGGGCTGGCTGCACTGCCCCTACTGATGTACCAGACCTCGTGATTGTGCCGACAGCAACTACCAACGCTGCGAAAATCGAAACGTACAGCGGAATGTTGTGGTCCCGTTTCAGGATTGTGTCGAGGCTCATCGAGGAACTACCGGCCTTCCTCGAAAAGAGCGGCATAAACAGCCCGTGTCTCCGACGGGCTCAGCCCCGCACCTAGGTACAAGTCATCGACATGGATTTCCCAGTGAAGGTGAAGCGACTGGGGTCGGCTTCCTCCGCTAGAGGCAGTCGAGGTGCCGGTGTTGCCAACTTCGCCGAGTCGCTGACCCGCTTCGACGACCACTCCGGGCGCAATCGAGTCATCCACTTCTGCCAGGTGCGCGTAGACCGTAACGACATGCCCAATTCCGTCCAAGCGACCGTGGTCAACAACAACAAAGTTGCCGAACAACATGGAGAGCAATGAGCTGGGGGTGCGGTCAATCTCAGCAGCCACCCCAAGAAGCGCATTCCTATCCGCTGGTGTCGGTTCGCGGAATGATCGCACCACTACCGAAACGCGCCCTGGCAGAGCAGCCGTCGCTGCGCGGCCAGTCTCGGCGCAGATGAAATCAATGCCCTGGTGAACGCCAGAGCGGTACGAGCGCTCGGCGTTAGGCAAAGAGCTAGCGACGTCAACCGGCAGGCCACAGTCGCTGGGCAGCCGGACGGTTGCAGAGAGATGCTCACTCGCTGCTAGAGCGATCTCATAGGTTGGAGGGTCGATTGGCAGCACAATCACCACTGGCTCTGGTGTCGGAAGAGTGGATTCGGCGACAACCACCGTCGTTGCTGGAGCTGTCGTTGCCACCTGCTCCGCCCGCACCTGGGCTTGATCACCAACTTGCTGAACCAAGGTTGTTATGGAGGTCGTTCCGGTATCGGGCGCGACAATGGATCCGAATCCAAACCCAATGCCGAACGCAAGAAACAGCGCTCCGAGAATCCGCTTCACTATCGGACAACCCGAAATTCAGAAGGGTCGATGTATGCGGTCATGCCGTCTGGCAGGATCACCTGCCAGAGTCCGCTGCTCTGCTCGATGACAAGCACATAGCTGCCAGACGCATTCTCGACATCGATAGAACGGCCGCCTCGATCTAATAGGGGTGCGGTCTTTTCGTCTAGCGTGCGTGCGATCGTCATGTTGAAATCTGTTGGGAATACGAATGCGCCAAAGAGCCAGCCGCTTGTTCCATCAAGATCTACGCGATGCCACCCATCGATATTTGGACCAGTGACCTGCATCGAGGCCCCCTCGATGTCTGAGACTCTCCGGATCGAGCGGGAGCTCAGGTCGGGCTCCGCGCGAATGTGCGCAACATTGACCAGGAGTGTGGCTGTCCGCTGAGAATTCGCACCCGGTAGCTGGCGCAGCTCGACCATCGGTTGGTCAACTGCAACCTCACCTGTGGGGGACGTAACCAGCAGACGGCTGTTTGTGGCTTCGTACTGCCACCCGCCGTTAGAAGCGGCATAGATTCCGGCGCCAACTTCATTCGCCCTCAGCGTGATCGAGTCGTTGCGAGCGTCACCCGCTAGACGTGCACCGTGGTACCAAGCTTGCCCGGACTGCGACACGCAAATCTCGACACCAAACGACACGCTTCGCCGATATGTAAGAGAGGTCAGCTGCTCACCAGCTCGGTCGTTTGCAATCGCGTTACATAGCCGCCCGGAAGCTGGCGTTGACGATCCGACGACCGTGGCCTGGGTAGTCGCTGCAGGTTGGTTGACAGTCTGTCCAGAGTTACTGGATGTTGCGGGCGTGGTAGCGACTGCACCCGAGCCCTGAGCGTTAGAGCTTGCAATAGGAGATGGTCGCCCCCCGCTTGCCGTGCCAACACCGGTCACCATTCCGGCGAAGACAACGAGCGCAGCAACGATTGATAGGTACAAGGGAATGTTGTGGTGTCGGTCCACAGTTAGTTCCGAACCGGCACAGGATCATGCCCGCCGCGCCCGATAGGGCTGCATCGCATGATGCGACCGAAAGAAAGGAGGAAGCCGCGGGTCAGCCCATAGCTCTCAATTGCTTCGTGCGCATAGGCCGAGCACGATGGTTCATACTTGCATAGCCCGCGAGGCCGATTAGGATTTTCCTGCCACGCAGCGATCGTCTTCAGTGTGTGTTGTTTGAGTCTCATTCTCTTATCACTCCCCTAGTCATGTCGAGCGCGATCGGTGAAGTGCCTAACGTTCTCGAGTGGTAGAAGGCGGCATGGCGGGAGAACGGCGGGTCAAGAAGTTCTCGATCGCCGATTAGATCGATTCGTTCAGTCGAACGTTCAACTCGAACATTTCGTTTGAAGCCTGAGGCATCTTCTCCCACACTGCGCCGCTCAATCTCACGCTGGCCAAGCCGTGTCTTAAAGATCTCGAGGCTCGCTTTAGATGCACCCGGGAGCAAGATCATTCCGTCGCAGTTGTCCAACAACGAAGAGCTCTCGCGCTCATCGCCAAACTGCGTGGCGTTTTGAGCCGCCAAGACGACTCCCGTTCGAGCACCGCGAGCTGTCGCAAGTATCGCTGCAAGGTCGATTCGCTTCGCAATCTCGGGTGCCTCATCAATTACCAACACAACAGGTTGACGACCCTGGTCTCCGTATTGGCCCTGCAGAATTGCCATCAAGCGGTTAACCAGAAGAGCTGACGACATCTTGGACCGTTGGCGAAGTTCAAGTTCGGCACCAACAACCAAGAGCGAAGGTTGTCGCGAAATCGATTCCAGGGAGAAGTCGCTCTGTTCTGTGGCCCGACGTACTGCCGGATCGAGGAATGGTTCAAGCTTGTTGCGAAGACCCCACAAGCCCGAGCTCTCGTCCTCAAGAAGGTCTGCCACTAGGTAGCGAAGCCCTGCTGGCGCTCGACTGGCTACATCTTCGAGTCGGGAATGACTCGAAGCGATCTCTGCAACATGAGAAAGGGTCGCTCGCGGCTCAGTATGTAGGGCCAGCGTCAGCAAACCGCCGAACAGGCGAAGATCACGATCGTGAAAATCACGATGCTTAGGATCCGGTGGTTCGTCTCCCATGACGGCCGACTTGATTCCTTCAATACCGACAACATCGTCGGGGCTTAACCCATCAAGAGGATTCCACCGATGGCGTCCCCGGTTCGGGTGCACGGACCAGTGATATGACGCAACCTTTGCCGCCTGATTACTGGGAGTCTCTCTAGAAAAGGACGAGAGTTGCTCTGGCAGATCGCCGGTGACGTCGAGTAGCACGACGCTTGCACCTGCTCTTAGTAATCGCACCGCGAGCGGAGCGATAATTCCGTAGGTCTTGCCCATACCTGGCGGGGCGAGGATCGCTAGGTGTCGGTAGAAATGATCGACAGGAAGTCGAAACGGGCCCGCGGGAAGTGACTGGTTCAGGTCAACTACAGCACCCAACGCGGCAGCACCTTGTCCCCTAGCAGAGAGACTCTTTGCCTCTGAGGTGGTAGTGAGCCCTCGAAAGTCGAGAAGGTTGCTTCCTGCTGGCGGCGTTGGGTCTCCAGGAATGAGGTAACCACGACGAGCCACGTTGCGCGGAATCTTGTTTAGAGCCCGAGATGCTGACGCCTCGCCTGCCGCCTCTCCAAGGTCGCGACTCGCACGATTGACGCCCTTCGCAGCGGCACCCGCCACTTTCCACCAAGACATCGACTAGTCCCTCGACCGCGAACGGCCCTTGGATTTAGTTTTCTTCTTACCTTGCTTCTTTTTGGGCTGCTTTGTTTTTGCCTGCTCTTTCTTACCCTGCTTTCCTTTGTCCTGCTTCCTCTTAGCGCGCTCTGCGTCTTGCGCTGCGAACTGCCGGTCCGCCTCGGCCTTGTTCTCGTTGAGGACCTTTTGAACACGTTCGTTCTCTTGGTTCTTGTGTTCAATCGCGTCAAAGGCCGCGCCCTGGACTTCCGAATAGGTTTCGAATGAGCGTTCTATGACTCGATCCCAGTGTTCTCGGTCTTCCGGAGACACGCTCTGCTCAATCGCAGGAGGCGTCATTGGCGGCGCTCTGTAGGGTTCGGGGGGAGGAGTATTAGTCATGGATTCTCCTAAAAGTCGAAGAGTGCTTCAGCATTGTCGATCTCATAGAACTGACCTCGAACTGACTGCCAGGGAAGTTTTGCCTTTGCATGGACGTGCTCCACGTAGTTGTTGCGGGTGACCATGAAGTAGGCGCGGTTCTGAGCCCGAACATTCATCGCCAGCTTCTTGGTCGTCGCCTTGGCCGGACCTAGCAGGAGTATTTGGTACGCAGGTTTAGACAGCATGATGTTAAAGACTGGCAACGCTATGAAGCCCGTGAGCACTGCGACTAACGCACGCCATTGCCAGTTACCGGAGAAGACCTTTTGACCGGCCGACGCCGCCCACATCCTGTGTGGGCGCACCGCGTTTTCTGCCTCGGGGATTCCGATGGCAGCCCACGCAGCGGCATCCACCAACGAGATGTACTGAGCGAGCCTGGTGGGGTCGGTCAGTGGCAACACACCTTCAGCCTTCGTCACCAGCATTTGGACAACCGAGGACCTAGCGTCGGCGTCGCCTTCTGCGCTGTCGATGAAACGCAAAGCGCGGACGATCAGCTGATCAACTGTTGCTGATCGCGTGAGAATCACAAGTTCCCGCACACGGTAGTGGGGCGACGGCTTCTCTATTTTCTGCAGACCTTCTTCAAAGGCCTGGTCTGCCTCCGGGCGCTTGCCGGACGCTTCGAGCAGATCAACAAGAATTAGATACCGAGCTTCCTCCGGACCCAGCTCGTCAATCGCGCTCCTAGCATCGTCAATAGCGCTCTGGACCGCCGAATGGCCGTGCAACAGGTCAGGCCGTTGTTCAAGAACATCAAGAATGACACGTGCTCGGAGATCCTTGAATCTGGACAGCTTGCCCCAGTCGGCCTCGGAGGTACCCAACCGGTCGAGGGCGTCACTGTGACGGCCGCGGAATAGGAGCTGTTCGATCTCGTTGAAGATGTCGTCTATCGACTTGGCAGGACCCGTCGGGGCGAACTCGGGAACGGGGCCGCTGGTCTCGACGTCTGACCCCCGTAACAACGCATGCTCAGCTTCCTGGATGGCCTGAAGCACAGCCTTGGCGATTTCCCTGCCGGTCTCAACGCGCGACCTGCTCTCTTGTCCCTTCCAGTATTTGCGCTTCTCGCGGATGTTCCCTTCAAGCTCTGATTCGGGCGAGGGTGGAACCCCGAAAAACTCCTTGAGGTCCTGGGGTGACGGCTCTGGTCCGTAGTCCAGATGTTCTACAAGCCATGCAGTGTCGGTGGCGGTCATCGCTAGAACACCTCGAAGTCGTTAAGCATTTCGGTGCCTGCCGCCATGTCGACTGCGGAAAGAGAGGTCTTGCGATGCACTTCGACGTCACAAAGGTGTGACCCGCTCAACCCGTCGCTGGCTGTAACATGAACCGTGCCCGCCTCGGTCAGTGACATCTCAACATTTATCGGGTGGTTAATCGGTTTCGGCTGATCGAACCGGCCCATACCACGTCCGAGCTCCTCCACGAATCGGATATCGGACTGATCCCCCTCGTAAATCAATATCTGAATCTCTTGTTGATTGTTGGATGCTGTGCCGAAAGTATGCTTGACAGGTTCGAGCAGCGGTAGTGGCGTTCCACTCGGAAGCATGACCACGTTCATCGTGTTACCGGATTCGTCCAGGGCCTCTATGCCAAGCCCATGAGACGAGATGTCTCGAGGGGCAGGAAGCCGACTCAGCGCAGACTCCGTTGGGGCAAGCCCCAGTCTTAGAGTCCCCATCAAGGCGGCGCCCCTGGCCACGTCCTCGTCCAGATTTTTCGACGCCAATGGATCCTTGCCGAAGTACTTCGCCAACATTTCCTTGAACGCCGGGATGCGACTGGAACCACCGACCATGAGAACCTGATCTATGTCCTGCGCCGTCAAGCCAGCTGCGTCGAGCGCCCGCTCAACCGTCAGCTCGGTATCTTCTACGGCGTGGGCGATAAGACCTTCGAAATCGGATCGAGTGAGTTCGAATCGGACCCGCGACCCACCGACGATGAGTGCCGTCTCAGCCTTGTCACGGGTACTCAGCTCCTTCTTGATCTCCTCGGCTGCTTCTTGAGCCGATGCTAAGTCTTGCGGGTCAGAAGCTAGGTCTGCGCCCACCTCCGTCGCCGCCTGGACCGCCATTCTGTTGACAATGAGCTGGTCAAAGTCGGCACCTCCAAGTGTGCGGTTCCCTTCGTGGGCGACCGCCTGGAGCTCACCCGACCCGTCTCGCCGAAGCACGGTTACATCGAATGTCCCGCCACCCAAATCAAACACCAAAATCGTCCCCGCCGCTCCGGGCTCCTCAAGACCGAATGCAACAGCTGCGGCCATCGGCTCTGCCGGCAGTAAGTGGACTGTCATTCCGGCAATCTCGCCTGCACTTTGAGTAGCCGTCCGCTCAGCTTCTCCGAAGTATGCGGGGACAGTGATAACCACGTCAGAGACAGTTTCTCCAAGGTGCAATTCGGCAACGTTGACCAGCTTGCGGATCACAAAGGATGAGAGCAGCTCTGGCCGAAGCTCTTTGCCATCAACCATGAACTGACTGCCGTCGGGCAGGAATGTCTCTAGTCCCATGCCCCTTTTGAACAACCTGGCGACCCGGTCGGGCTCTAGGACTGACTGGCGCTGCGCCAACGCTCCGACCTCCATTCGGTCCTCCCCGCTCGGAAAGTAAACGACTGAGGGCGTAATCCTCGAACCTGACTCGTCCGCTATCGCGTGTGCCTCGCCGTTCTCGTCGACGAACGCAACTACAGAATTCGTCGTCCCTAAGTCAATGCCTACAACTCTCATGTGCTAGTTCCATTCTCTTGTTGTTGTCCCACGGCTTGGCCACTTCCGACAGTTACTCGTGCTCGTATGATCACGTCATCAAAGGCTCGGAGACCCTTGGCATGAACCTGCGCCACGACCGGATCTTGTGCGCCCTCCTGGGCCTCGAGGACCTCGTGCTCGGCGCTATCAAAGGGGTCTCCCACGTCTGCGAACTGCTCGTACCCAAGTCCGAACAGGATGTTGAGGAGGCCTTCTTCAACATGAGTCCCAAGCTCCTCTCGGTTCCCCATCCTCTGCACACTGGTAAGCAGTGAAGCCATCTTCATGACGGTCGGTCGCTCCTGCCGAAGATGAAGCCGCTGCTCTAACTGTCGGACCCTATGCTGAGTTTTCTGATGGGTATCGGAAAGCAGTGGAACGGCGGCCGCTGCCAGCCGGTTCATGTGCTCGGTCAGCTCGGCGATGTGTTCCGTCGTTAGAGCAACCGGACCTAGATCAGGTTGTTCGTCAGTCATGCGCTCGACTCCTCTACAGAGGCCAGTGGCTTAGGCGGTTCAGAAAGTGCCAAGCGGTACCGCTTCCGGACGAGATACCCGGACGCCCCGTAGAACGCAAAGTCGGCGAATGAGTCTGAACTGGCCTGGCGCAGCTTCACCTCGATTCGAGATTTCAAACAGAAGCGGTAGAGGCGATCGAGGAACGAAACTATGAAGAAGGGCGACCCAATAGCGGCGACCGCCATGAACCAAAAACACCCGTAGAGTCCGCCACCATCCAGGCCAGCTGCCGCGAAAGATCCGATGTACTCAGAACAACCGTCTGCGACTGATCCGCTCGGTTCGGCCTCAACTATCCGGATTTGAGAGGGCTCGTTCGTTTTCTCGGGATCTACGTAAAAGAACCCGGAGGGAAACCCAAGATCTCCCTCGTACACACCTTGGGAGAATCCCACTACTTCATAAAAGGCGTGCTCCATGTCGGTATCCGCAAACCGGATATTCTTCAGGTTTACTGGAATCATTCGCATTAACAAACCAGCGCCGGCCACCACAAGGCCAACCATCAGAATCCATCCCAAAAGTGTCCAGATCAAGGGGTCCCCCTCCTTAACGGGTGTTGAGCTGCCGGCTCAAGCAGCCCGAGTCAACACGTCTTCCTGGCCTCTCTAGATTCCAGATCCGCCATTCCCGAAAGGTACATTTGGGCGCGCAACAGCCGCGCAACACGCTCTGCTATGAGCCGATTCCAGGTTGGCTTGCAGCGCTGCTGCTTTGACGGCCGCTAGGCCGTCATCACTACCCAGGGAGCCCAGTAGTACGGGAACAGGTTGGGAATCAAGTCGCTGTCCTCAGTTGCTACTGCATTCTCCCAAGCCCGCAGCAACCTCATTTGTTCGTTCCTGACAACGAGAGCGTGGTCAACTCCAGGCTTCTTGAATTCTTCCCTAAGGTGCCTGGCGAAATCGGAGTTTGCAGGGCTGTCGAGCAGATCCCAAGTGGAACCCACTATCGCTTGGGCGCCCGCGATCAGAAACCCGACCCCCAGCCCCCATCTTTCTCGGTACTTATCCGAGCTGTCCCGTGCCGACGAGCACGCACAAAGGATGACACTGCGGGGTGGGAAAAGAGCATCTGCGCGTTCGACCAGATCCCTAACCGTCAGCAACGCGGGCTCACCTTCGGCCTGTGCACAAACGAGTCCACCGGACAAAGGGTCCGAGCGAGAGGGACCAGCCGCGTGGCCCCCAAACAGCATTACCGGCATACCTGAACAGCCCTTCTGCGAGAGAAGGTTGATTATGTTCTTCCTCGTCGCGATGGCGATGGCCGTGCCAGGTTTCGAGTTCTGCATCACAGCTCCCGTCATCAGGAGTTCGGCCCCTGGGACAAGGTCTTCCAAATCTGGGAATTCACTCGTCGGGTCTAGTATCGAGATCGAGTGGCTCGCGCTGGTGATGCGATCCCGCTTCGACTCGTTCGGAGTCGTGTAGGGTGACGCGAGCTGGACGACTGCCCTTTCGAGCAAGCGGAAGGAGTTTCGGCGTCCTTTGCCCTCAGCGGATAGCAGTCCGATCGGCAGCCACGCCATCGACGAAGAGGGCGAATAGATGATTCGAACCGGGTCCCGTTCTGACGCTTTCGCTAGCGCTTCCATGAGTGGCTCAGGTATGAGCTTCGACCCGAGCGAGGAGAAGACTCTAACGAATTCTTCGTGATCGGCGCCGAAGAGACCATCTAGCCCGCGTCCAGGGCTGGATAGGGCTGCTTCACATTTCTCAAGATCCGGGGCTAGCGAGTCAACCTCCAGTAGATCGGAAGACTTGTCCAGCCTGCCTGAAAACACTTTGCCGATTGGGTTTACAACCCCCCAGAAAACGCCAGCTGATCCTGACCACATCGTCCACCACCACGCACCCTCACCTCCCTGCGCCTCGGCTCGCCGCTCTAGGGCCATCGTTTTCGCGTGGAGCGGCGCGAGACGGCTGACTCCGCCGACCGAATAGTGGTGTGGCGGTGAGATGACCTCGGTGCCGGTCCGCAGCGCGGCGGCTACGGCAGGCACCGAGTTAACACCTGAGTTCTGCTGCTCCCCCCGGCCAACCAGGCGGCCCTGGTAGGAATCGGGCATGCCTTGAACCTTCATTCGCTCGATTAGCTCAATAGCTAGACCGTGCTCATCTGCGAACCGGCACATCCCCAACGCCATTTCATACACCTGGCCCAGCTTGCTGGCCCAACTCGATCGTTCGTTGCTGGTCGTAAGCGAGTGCCGAACTTCTTCGGCGGTTGCGATCGCCGGGAGAAGATCGTGTATCAACTCATCGGAAATTTTGTCCGTCGATATCTGTCCTGAGGTGACCCCTAGGGCAATCTTAGCGGCTGCCAAGTTCGCACGGTTGAGAGCATGAGCGACTCGATTCCCAGCAGCTGTCGTGATCGGGTCAGCTTCCTCAAAACACGACAGAGCCTCTTTAAACTTTCCAGCTTGATAGAGCACTGAACCCCTATTGACCAGGGCCTCGTAGCCAGACGAATCATTCCCAAACTTGACGTCAGGATCACCGCACATGAATCTCAAATCGGTAGCCAGCTTACGAGCGAGAACCGCACCAACGCCTAAACGAGGTTCGTAGTCGTTGAGAAGCAGGAGCGCCTCATCAAACCTCTGGGTCTCAACCAGTGAGGCTGCAAGCTCTATTCCAATCTCTGCCTCGATCTCAAGCGCCGCCTGCCGAGCACGCGCCAACGCCTCACGAATGATCCCAATCCCCTCGTTCTCGTTTCCCGCTGCCGTCAGGCTCCGTCCAAGCTCGACAGCCCGTGTCGTCCACGCAACGGTGTCGCCCTCCGGAGTATTCCGAAGTCGGAACCGGGCTGTATCCAGTGCTAGCGCAATGTTTCCTGACGTCATCCCGACAAAGGCGTCCCGGTCTGACTGCCAGTTCGCGACCTCGTCGTGCGAGATGCGTTCCCCTATCAGGAGCGCCTCATCGATCAATGCGGCTGCTCGAGACTGATTACCCAATCGATGTTCAGCAGCAAACAGGAGATGTAACGCCGTTGCAGTTAAGTCTTCGTAGTCGAGTTGGCGTAGCTCTGACAGAATCTGTTCCCCTAGACGAAGCGACTCTTCGACATCTCCGCAAACGTGAGCGGCGTCGGCCTGGGCGAGCCTGCAAAATAGGGAATGCCAATCGAGATCGGCGAGCGTGAAGTGAGTTATCGCAGAAGAAAGTAAGTCCTTTGCAAGTGCATACGCAACACTCTCGGCCTTTCCGCCGGCCAAGATTTTGCCGACTGCGTCGAGTTCATGAAAACCCGGAGTGACCAGAGCGCCAGCGTGTTCCGCTTCATAGAATACGCCACCCGCCGCGTAATGCTCAATTGCGATTTCCTCAAAGAGTTGTCTTGCGTCGTCCACGACTTCCCGGTAGCCAGTCGGTTCCATGTCAAATTGGACGAATACCAGCATTCGCGCCGATCCATCGACAACGTCAAACTCACAATCGACGATTCCCTCGACGTCAAGAAGATCGTCAATCAAATCCCCAATCACACCGAGGGATTGAATCTGCGGCGAGACGATGACGACTAGCCAGTTGAGTGACGCATCATCGGGCGGCACAAATGCCAACCTGATTGAGAACTGGCCAAGGGCCGTATTGTCCAAGACCTCAAATTCCAAACCATCCTCGCTGATGTCCGCTGTCACACCATTGCGACGCAGTAGCTCATCGAGAATCGTGACCTGTGTGTCAAAGTACTCAGGCATAGCTCTGCACTGACCTCGCCGGTGCGGTAGCGTGGCCAGAGGCTAAGGGTCCCGACTCAATCTGATTTCGTCCCGTTCTGACGGCCATGCTTACCCCCAAGAGACCAATTTCGCCGGACTCACGCCAGAGGGAGAACGATACACACTCGCCTGGACCGCGTCACGCCGGGCTGGTCGGCCTGCTGCGCTGGCGAAACATCACTAGGAGGGCACTTAGCCGGTTCCACAGGGACGGCACCCACCCGTTGATCACCCTGTTGCGCTTGCGTTGCGCGCTCATAGCGAAACTGGCGGACAGCCAAGAAGGAGAGCTGAATGCCGATTTGCAAGTTTCTAGCAAGAGTGGTTGTTGCTGCCACTCTGATTGCAGCAGTCGTGTCGCCGCGACCGGTTTCGGCGCAGGAAGACTCATGGTTTTTCCTTGTGACCCCGAACGGGAATAGGAGTTCGCTTAACCCAAGCGTGTCCGGGGACGGGAACCTTGTCGCGTTCCAATCCGAAGCGACGAACCTGATCGACCCGGATGCGCCGGTCTCATCGACTATCAGATCAAACATCTTCTTATGGAACAGAGCAACTGGTGTCACGCGCCAATTGACCGACGGAAACGGCGACTCGACCAACCCAACCATTTCCGCTGATGGATCGACGATCGCCTTCGTCTCTCGCGCTTCCGACATAGCTCCCGAATCTCGGAAATTTCGGTTCAGCACAGAACTGATGATCTTGGACACTGCGACAGGTCAAATCAGCATGAAACTGACGGGTTCGAATCTGGATACGCGTGCTGCGGTCGCTCCGGGAGTCTCAGCTGACGGCTCACGGGTGGTGTTCAATCACGGGGACGACTTGTATCGATGGGACAGAGCAAACAACCGCACGATTAACATCGCCCCAATTGGGTTCGAATTTAAGCCTAAGCCCAGTCCCGCCATCAGTGGGGATGGCCGGTACGTGGTGTTTTCTTCAAGCGCATCAGAGCTGCATCGACCAGGTGATGGTAAGTATGACCAGTTTCTGTTTGCGCACGACTTCGACACAGGTGAAACGTTTCGTGTTGGCGGGGGCAACGGTTATGAGACGGACGGAGATGGATCAACTATTCGGCTGTCGACAACCGATTCTGGTAATCAGATTGGGGTCAATGACAGTCGCGGGTTCAGAGTGATAGCAGGTATCCGAGCGCCATCTTCGACTGACCAGGTTGTTGACTTTTCCTCTGAGGGCGTGGTTTCGGCGTCGGGAAGAAGGATCGCGTATTTCCGCGGCACGCTGACCAGGAGGTTTTTCGGAATCTCCGACTATCCGGGCACGGCAATCGAGACCCCCCATGGCTCAGATCGATTCCGCAGTATCTCGCTCGATCGGAACGGGAGCTTCATGGCATTCTCTTCACCAGACGAAATTCTCAGCCGGGACGTCACTGGCTACTCCGACATATACGTATGGGGGGAATCTGGTCCGCTGCCCCCGGACACGCCCCAGCGAGTTAAGAACGCTGAGACAATCGCCGAGCTCGTCGGGGCTAGTGACTACGACGTGCGCAAGTACCCACCCGTACTTCGCTTATATCGGGCCATCTTTGCCCGTGAGCCTGACGTTGAAGGCGTGAAGTACTGGATTCGAGTGCTCGATGGCGAGGAGGACGGCACAGAGTATGGAATTATTGAGATTGCCCGCTTCATGTCAGCCTCCGCTGAGTGGGAAAACAACTACGCTGGCACGAGCCCCGACCAGTTCGTTGAGATCGTGTATTCGAACGTACTCGGCCGCTCATACGATCAAGCCGGATACAACTATTGGCTCGATCTAGTCAGAGGTTCCAACGAATTTGGCAACAACCCAAAACGAGATCGCCTCACTCGTCCAGACATGGTGTTCTATGTGACAGATAATGAGGAGTTCCGCAACTCATATCCGTACCTGCCGTGAACCCTCTTAACTCCCTCAGCCGTCTCGTAGAATTCGTAAACACGGAATCGCGTTGATCTTCGGTCGACCGAGCCTCCCTTACGCCGCGGTACGACTGAGGTCAACACGTCATCTGCCCTTGGCGATCAGATGACGCCCAAATTGTCATCGGCGTAGCTGTCGGCGAATTCGGCATGGCATACATTTTGTCTCACCCGCTGCAGGCAGAAAGCCAGAGCCGTAGGCCAGCTATACCCAGTTCTCCCGCAACATTTCCCATGTGGCTCCAAGCGACACTGGCAAGATGCGGGCCTCGGCGATTGAGGTCATGAAGTTCGTGTCGGCCGCCCATCTGGGCACCACGTGCACATGAAGGTGATCCGGCACTGACGCTCCCCCGGCCGTGCCTTCGTTCAGGCCGATGTTCAGCCCATGCGGGTTGAACGTTTTCTTAATCACAATCGACGCCGTGCGAACCGTGTCCCACAACTCCTCATGCACTTCTTGAGGCAAGACGTCCATCGACTTAAACGCCTTATTCGGCACCACCAACACATGCCCGCTCGAATACGGATACACGTTCATCAACGCATACACATGCTCACCCCGCCACAACACGTAGGTCCGGTCATCACCAGCATCACTCTGATGAATGGTCTCAAACAGCGTTAGGCCTTCAGCCGGCGACAGGTCTTCAAACTCCAGACCATCACTCGCCACACCCTTGCCGTGGCCGAGGCGCCAACCCGAGAACAATCGTTCAATCGCCACAGGTACTAAACGCGGGCCGCAACGTCAGCAGCCAAGCGCTCAATGAAAGTGTCGACCGGAACATCACGCTCCACCTCACCACCACGAGGATTCACGCCAACAGTCCCAGCAGCAACATCGTCATCACCAACCACCAAGATGTAAGGCAACTTCTGAGTCTTCCCATTGCGGATCCGCTTACCCAATCCATCGTCAGCATCGTCAAGATGAGCCCGGAACCCGGCGTCTTTCAAACGCTCAGTCACCTGCTCTGCATACTCGGCATGAGCCTCAGCGACTGGCAGCACCCGCACCTGCTCGGCCGAAAGCCACGCCGGGAAGTTGCCGCCGTAATGCTCAATGAGCACACCAAAGAAACGCTCCAACGAACCCATCAACGCCCGGTGAACCATCACCGGTTGCTTGCGCTGAGAATCAGAATCGATATAGGTCAGATCAAACCGCTCGGGCAACTGGAAATCAACCTGAATAGTCGACAGCTGCCAACTACGGCCAATGGCATCACGAACGTCAACATCAATCTTCGGGCCATAGAAAGCACCGCCGCCCTCGTCGACCACATAGTCGACCTCCGCAACATGAAGCGCCTGCCTCAAGGCCTCAGTTGCTTGTTCCCAAAGCTCGTCCGAACCGACCGACTTCTCTTCGGGCCTAGTCGACAACTTGGCCTGGAACTCGGTGAAGCCATAACTCCGCAGCACGTCAAGAACAAAGGCCAGCAACGAAGCCAGCTCGTCCTGAAGACCTTCCTGACTGACAAAGATGTGAGCGTCATCCTGAGTGAAACCACGGATGCGCATGAGCCCATGCAAAGTGCCGGCCCGCTCATACCGGTAGACGGTTCCAAGTTCGAACAGACGAATGGGCAAATCCCGATAGCTGCGCTGGTTCGAGCTGTAAACCAAAGTGTGCATCGGGCAGTTCATCGGCTTCGGGTAATAAGTGCCGTTGTCCATCTCCATGGGCGGATACATACCGTCGGCATAGAAATCGAGGTGGCCTGAAGTCTCGAACAACTTGGCGTTCGCCAAGTGAGGGGTATAAGCGAAGTCGTACCCGCCAGCCTCGTGACGTTCCCTGGCGTCGTCTTCCATCAACTTGCGCATGATCGAACCCTTGGCGTGCCACACGGCCAAACCACCGCCAAGCTCGCTGGGGAAACTCAACAGGTCAAGCTCGTTCGCCAGCTTGCGATGGTCACGCTTGGCTGCCTCTTCCAGGCGATGCAAGTGAGCAGCCAGCTCCTTCTTTGAATCCCACGCGGTTCCGTAGATCCGCTGGAGCATCGGGTTCTTCTCACTGCCACGCCAGTAGGCGCCAGCCACCGACATCAACTTGAAGTGACCGAGGTGACCGGTGTGAGGCACGTGAGGGCCTAGGCACATGTCCACAAACTCATCAGTGTTGCGGTAGAAGCTGATGACGTCGCCGCTGGCTTCATCGGCCAACTCGGCATCGGCGTCGCCCGAGTTCACGGCCTCAATGATCGACCGCTTGTACTGATGGTCTTTCATCAACTCAAGCGCTTCAGCTGGCGAGGCTTCGGTGCGAACAAACGGTTGACGGGCCTTGATGATTTCGCGCATCTTGGCGTCGATGCGTTCTAGGTCTTCCTCTTGGAAGGTTCCGCCGTCGGGCAGCTCGAAGTCGTAGTAGAAACCGTTTTCGATAGGCGGGCCGATCGCAAAGGTTGACCCTGGCCACAGCTCAAGTACGGCTTGGGCTAATACATGGGCGGTTGAGTGCCGGATAGTGTGCAGGCCTCGATCGGAAGAAGGGGTGACTATCTCTACCGTTGCCCCGTCGGTCAAAGGAGCGTTGATGTCCACCTCGGTGCCATCGACGACGGCAATCAAGGCATCTTTGGCTAAACGAGAGCCAATATCGGCCGCAAGATCATGTGCGGTTGCTGACGGATCGAGCTTGCGTTCAGATCCATCGGGAAGGGAAACGGTAATCACCGAATCAAGTTTAGACCCGCACACCTAGCAACATTGCCGCTTTATTGATGTCGGCACCAGCCGCTGCCGCAGCGTCGATTGCCGCCACCGCCGCCGGGGTGTCCAGGTCATTATCCAGCGCAGCTCTCACCTGTTCGAGGACTTCATCACCGCTGGAAGAACCGTCGCTGGCCTCCCACGCTGCAAGCCTCGCAACCGCATCGGGCATGATCTGGTCGTTCCACTCCCACTCTTCGCGGTAGTGATGGTTCACGATCGCCAGGCGAATGGTTCGAGGGTCATAGGTCTTGCGCAGCTCGGAAACAAAGACGAGGTTGCCCAACGACTTACTCATCTTCTCGCCATCCATCCGGACCATCGCCTGATGCATCCAGTGACGCACAAACGGCTGGCCGGTTGCGGCCTCAGACTGTGCAGCCTCGCCTTCGTGGTGCGGGAAGATCAGGTCGGATCCGCCGCCGTGAATGTCGAGCGTTTCGCCCAGTTCACGCATCGCCAGGGCCGAACATTCCACGTGCCAGCCCGGCCGGCCCGCACCCCACATCGCTTCCCAGGAAGGCTCACCCGGAGCCGACGGTTGCCACAGCACAAAGTCAAGAGCGTTGCGCTTGTTCGGGTCTTCGTTGTTGCCGCCCCGTTCGGCGTGAAGCGTCAGCATGGTCTCGTGGTCATAACCCGAAACCGAGCCGAACTTGTCCCACGTGGTCACGTCGAAATAGACCCAACCATCCACGACATAGGCGTGGTTCTTCTCGAGCAGAACATCGATGAGCGAGCGAATTTCCGAGATAGCCGAAGTGGCCCGAGGCTCGGAATAGCTGGGGATCATTTCGAGGGCAATCATGTCCTCGTCGAACTTGGCTGTCTCTTTCGCTGCCAGGTCGAGGTAGTGCATGCCAACCTCACGGGCCTTGCGCAGAAGGTCATCATCAACGTCGGTGACGTTGCGGACAGCTCGGGTTTCGTGACCAAGATCTCGTAGGCGACGCTGGAGAATGTCATAACCCATATAAGCAGCAGCGTGACCCAGGTGAGTGGCGTCATATGGGGTGATACCGCAGGTGTAAATCTTGACCAACTCACCCGGTTCGAAAGGCACAATTTCCCGGCGAGCGGTGTCAAAAAGCATCATCGTCACAGCGGGACACCGTATCGCCAATTTGGTCCAGACAAGAAACTCGTGGCGATGTTCAGATTTTGGCCGCACAAGGCGACGCTGACAGGCGCTCTGGCCGCACAAAGCGACAAAAGTGACGGGTTGTGCGGCCAAAACGCAGAAGGGGGCGGCTGGGTAGGCACCTGGTATGAAGAGCGCGCAGGGCTAGGTCGCTCTAACCTGCTTCTTGTGAGTGCTGGGCGGATAACCGACATATCGCACCTCGTCGTGGTTCCTGCCAAGCCTGGACCGTTGCTGCCCCTGGCCCAGGTGGACCGCAACCGCAGCGAAGTGGATGAAATCCTCGACGACTTGTTCGGCGATGTCGATGACGACGGACCAGGCACCACCGACGCAGTCTTACTAGCAGGAGGCGCAGCGGCAATTGTCGCTAGCCAAGTGGTTGCACTGCCAGCGATTGTGCTGTTCGGCGGGTTTGCCGGAGTAGGACTTGGCTCGGTGTTGCCGATTCGATCCGGGCTCCGCCGACTAAAGGGCAAGCGGCGAGACTCAAAGATTCAGTCGCTCATTGGTGACGGCAGACTTCTGAACAAACGCCCAGCGCCCATCAAAGAACTGGTCGCTGCCCATCAACAAGCGATTGCAATGTCGGATGATCTTCCGGAGTTCCAGCAGATCCGGGTGCGCAACGCGGCCCATGGCCTGGTCACTGAAGTTGCGATGCTGTTAGACGGACACGAACTCAGTACTGACGCGGAAGATCGCTACGCAACCGATCGACTCGATTCGCTTCGCAACCTACTGGTGGCCGTCGAAGAGCTGAAGCGCAAGCCGGACGATGGGTTGCGCCAAGCCAGCGCCGAGGCGCGGATGCAACTGGACGCCGAGGTTGGCAGCACGGCCCTTGATGAGGCTGCCTTGCTGGCGGCTGATCTTCGGATTGAACATGACCGATAGCTCTTGGGCCGAGGCCCAGGCCGAAGAACCAGCGTCCTCCAACGCCGAGGCGATCGCCTCCGAATCCGAGGTTCCAGCTGAACCAACGGACGCGCCTCCTGAGATTGACTCCGAACCCTCCAAAACAGACGAAGACTTAGGTTGGCTGGCGAAGACTCTGGCCGTTCCCCTGGCTCCGGTGATTATCGCCTGGGATGGAGCCAAGGCCTTTCTGACACAAGCTCTGCCCGCCGCGATTCGCAAGATGTGGAACGCCATCGCAGCTCCCGTCCGAGCGTTTGGCCGGGCGGTCGTGTCGGCGGTGCGGAAAGCGGCTCGGGCAGTGACTGATGCGCTACGCCGGCTGGGTCACGTGGTACTGAAGCCGTTTCGGTACGTTGCGCAGTTACTACAACGGCTCGCCGTAGCCGCCCGCGAATTGATTCGATCCGTCCTGAGTGCCCTCAGACACTTCGGCCGAGCAATCGCAGCCCTGGCCAAACGTATCCTGATTCCGTTGCGCGAGGCCGCACGGGCGGTGCTCAACTCGGTGCGCCAACTGGGACGAGCAATCGCGGCCTTGGCTAAGCGAATCCTCATACCGTTGCGCGAGGCCGCAAAAGCGGCACTTCACGCAATCAAACGAATGGGTAGAGCAATCGCTGGGTTTGCTCGGCGCCTGGCCGTCCCGTTACGCCAGTTCGCCCAGGCTGTGCTCAACGCCCTCAAACACGCCGGCCGGGCAATCGCCAAACTGGGCAAGCGAATCCTGGTCCCTCTCCGTCAAGTCGCGCAGGCGGTTAGTCGAGTGCTTGTTAGCGCGCGGACGGCGATGATCCGGCTCGGGCGAGCCGTGCTTCAACCGCTACTCAAGGTGGCCGCCCGAATTCGGGGCGTGCTGCGATCCGGTTGGGACGCGGCGCTGGCATTCAGTCGTGTCATTCGCGCACATGCGTTGACGCTGGCTCGGATGGTAGGAAGGCCAGTTATGCAGGCGGCGGCCGCGGTGCTCCGAAGCTTCGTGAGTGCGACGCAGATAGTTCGTCGAATTGGATCGGCGGTGTGGAGACCATTTCGGTCCGTCGGTGCTGCGGTGGGCTCATCAATTCGATCTGGACTTGTTGCCTCACGAAACGCGTTGCGCGTGGTCGCCAGACCCATCACTGCGGTTCGACTTAAGCTTCGATCGACCGCAACCACGGTTCGAGCAAGCGTTCGAGCCATCAGATTGTCGACTCGCAGCACGATTCGTGACCTACGCACCAGATTGCGGGACCCCAAGAGCTAGAACCCACCTCGTGTGGGATCACCTGCACTCGCTGCCCGAGCCAACGCTGCCGTCGGATATAGACGTGCTGATCTTCGACGATGTGCGCACTGACTCGGCGTATGAGAGTGAACTCGAAGTCCAACTCTCATCTGTGATTCCTGAGGTGACTTGGGAGGTTGTCAACCAGGCGACGATCCACACCTACACCGGTGACTCCGTGCCTTACACGTCCATCGAAGACGCCATGTCCCGATGGGCGGATCTGGTTACTGCTGTCGGAGCCCGCCTCAACCACGATGACACCATCACCATCCTGGACCCAGGCGGAGGGCTCAAGGACCTCTTCGAGTTGCGGGTCACGCCAACGTTTCAACCCCAACCTCAGCCGACGTCTATCGGCACCGGATGGCGTCCAAAGCCTGGCAAGAGCGGTGGCCGATGATCACCATCGACTTCCTTGCTGAGCCATCCGGAGACACCTAAGCCCGGAACCGCAGCATGACATTTACGGCATACACCGGATCGCCACCGTCAGATTCGGCTGCGTGGGCCCGGAGATTGGTCAATCCTTGCTCGAAATCTTCGTCGGAGATCAAACTCAGGGTGGAGATCGAACGATGTGCCAGCCGATCGGCAAGCACAGCCATATCGTCGGCGATTCGCATGTGATGTTCAGTCCGGCCCTCGAAGATCATCCCAACGTCCTCAAAGGTCCGCTGAACCAATTGCGCCGAAGGAACTCCTTGCTGGTCCGCTAGTGCCCGAGCGGTAGGGAACCATCGAAACCACTCGAGCCCGTCAAATATGTCCGGGAATGCGTGCCACACCAACACCTGGCCACCGGGCGCCAAGACCCGCGCGAACTCCGACGCCGCCGCGGCTAGATCGAAATAGTGGGCTGTGAACGCGGTCCAGACCAACTGGACCGAACTGTCAGCCAGCGGCATTCGCTCGGCGCTGCCACCCATCCAGATGACCTGACCGGGGTGTGAACGCTGGGCCGATCCCCTCATCCCCGATGATGGCTCGATCGCCAGCACTCGGCCCGGAGCAAGCAAATCAAACTGTCGAGCGAACCGACCGGTGCCCGCCCCGACGTCGGCTATCAGTCCTGTGTCAGGGATGAGGTCTCCCACTGCCTCACGCCACGTCGAGACAGCTGCCGGGCTAAGGCTGCGGCCCTGCTCATACTGTTTCGAGATCTCACCGTCGTAGTCCACACCGGCAGCACCCATGCCACCAGCATCGCATGTCACGTCCGAGGACACTGGTCGATTTTGGCCGCACAAAGCGACGCTGACAGGCGCTCTGGCCGCACAAAGCGACAAAAGTGACGGGTTGTGCGGCCAAAACGGAGAAGGGGGCGGCTGCCAGGGGTTAGCTGAGTACTCGTACGGTTCCTGCTGCTGGATCAACTTCAACCCGGTCGCCGTTGTTGATGCCCTGCAGGCAACCGGCGGCTCCTATCACCGCAGGCAGGCCCAACTCCCGGGACAACACCGCCGCGTGGGAAGCTGCTCCCCCAGTTTCGGTGACCAGAGCACCGGCCATCGAGATGACCAGGTTGTAGGCCGGCGAGGTGGTGCGGGTGACCAAGACTTCGTCGGGTTCCATCTCCGCCATTGCTTCTTCGGCCGTGGTTGCGGTGCGAGCAACCCCGACAAAGGGCTCGGTGCCGATCCCCGACCCGCTGAACGTCCGGTTAGCAATCGCGGCCTCGTCCACCGCAGCGGTGGTCAACAACTCATCAACCAAGACGTTCACAATCGACAACAGCCGGGCGGTCGCTTCCGGTAACGCGTCCAGAGGCGGTGGCGGCTCGGGTGTCCCTAAAGTGGGAGGCGGGTCGAGCTGGGCCAGTTCAACTCGGTGCGCCGCCCGGGCCACCAACTCCTGCGCTGACGGCCCCGAACCCGCACGAACGATCGCCGACATTTCACGCGGCTCTAGTTCGAACATGTGCTCGGCCTCCACAATCCGGCCACTCTCAACCAACCGTCGGCCGGCTTCCAGCAAGGCCAACCGCAACAGACCCGACGGCCATTGAAGAGTGAGCGGGCCGTTGTTATCCCTCATGTCCATTGCGTGCCGAGCACTAACAAGCAGAGTGTCGAACTCGGCCTGGTTCGCCACCGACAAGCGCTGCCTCACGCTAGCAGCGGCTTGGGCGGCCATCTTCAAAACGTCAACTGGCTCCTTGGCCGACTGAATGGAACTGAGCAGAACATCCAAATTTTCCACCAGCGTCGGCGTGTCGATGTCATACCCCGCGTACAGGAGGTGGCCGTGTTCGGCGATGTAGTCATCCAACAGCCGACTGCTTTCGGGCGAGGCGGCTTTGATCTGCTCAAGCGAATCGAGTGAGCCACCCGCCGATTCAACTGAGCGCCTGATCTCCATCAGTTTGCGGGCCGGCTCTTGGGTTGAAGGTGACGCCCCGACGAGAGTGGACAACATCTCAGGGATCGGGATACCCCATTCTCGCCCAGCAACCAGCAGTTCGCCGATCGGGCCCAGGTCATAACCATGGAGCCGATGATGTTCTTCATTCGTCTCTCGAAGATGAGCGATCAACTCATCCAGATGGCCAGCCAGATCGTCGTTACTTAGTGCCGCAAGGTCGACCCGCTGAAGTTCCGCGTTGCGGGCGGCGTAGCGGGGCCGAATCTCGTTGTTCCACTCGGCAACAACTGCCTCCCACGGTTTGTTGTCAAGAGTTTGTTGAGCCGAAGCGTTACGTCGTCGGAACTCGGGGTGAATCCGTGAGACCAGTTTTATGGCGAACGCCGGAGGCGGTTTGGAAACGTTGCGGTCTGGCCCGATTAGCGGACGTATCCGGGTGTAGAAGAATCCGTTGACCAAACGAACGTCGACCGTCTCGGCGGGCACACCCAACTTTTTGAACAACTTGCGGTAGGCATTGGTGAGCGAGCTGACTCCGATGTCGGCGGCTGTTGGAGTTAGCCCACCCTCATAGTGAGATCTATCAAGGTCCCATTGGCCGGCACCAGGCGTTACGAATTCCATCTCTCCTCCTCGTTGCACCGAGCATTGCACAATCGCGGCGAAGTGTCCCGGTCGCAGAACGCGTTAGCAGTAGTCGCGGAAGCCGTGAAGTGGTGGTTCACTAGTGAGAGTTGAATACCCGGCCTCGAGATCAGCACAGGTCGTGTCATAGATTCGCACCATCCGAAGCGGGCGATCTATCAAACCCCACACCATGATTTCAGCTGCCTGTTCGGTGCCGTTGTCGTGCCATGCTGCCGCTTCGTAGTCTCGCCAGTGTTCCCAGCCTCGTAAGTCTTTGAACTCGGCCTTGCGCTCGTCGGTTAACTGATGACCAACCCATGCGTGGGCGGTTTCGTGCAGGATCATGACTTGGGTTGGGAAAGTGGCCTCGGTCGCACACACCTCGATGACGCTTACACCATCGACCAGGCGATGTAGGCCGTCTCGGCCACGGCATGGCTCTCGGTCACCCTGGTGGTGAACGAAGCGCATCGGGGGCAGTTCGAGCTGGGCCTGGTCAAACAGGTCCAATGCCCAGTTGGCCATCTCGGTCATCTCTGAATTCATGTCAACAAGCTCAACAGCCGCCGGTTCGACCGGAGCCTCGGCAACGGGCGCCTCGGCAACCAGAGCTATCGGCTGAATAGGATCAGCAGGCGCGGTCGTCGTTACTGAGCCGACCACAAGAAGCCCACATCCGATAACTGTTCCAAGCACGTGATTCCACATGCCTTCGACTGTCAAACAGTCGACTTTGAGCTGACCTTTGGTTACTTAAGCCTGACTTAAGGGCAACCTGTGAACACGCCTGAACAGCGATAATTAGCCCAATTGGGTGTCAATTACTGTGAGAGACCCGAATCTGCGCGAGATACCGGATGCGGCTGTGGGTCGCCGATAATCAGCGAGTCCAGCAGCTCGTCAGCCCTAGTCTCAAATCCCGTGTCGCCGCTCCTTGTCGCAGCGATAATCACAAGTGGTTGCTCATCACCTTGATCAATCCACCAGACTCGTTGACGGGTCCCTGGATCGAAACTCCAGCCGCTTATGTTGCCTTGTTCGTCGACCGTATTGGCAATAAAGCCGGCACACCAAAGGAATGTCCCACAAACCTCGGTATTGGTAATTTGGGCCTCGAAATAAACGGCTTCGCGGCCCCCAATGACAACAGTTTCCGGACCTCCGGTGACGATTCCGTCAACCAAAGTATCCAGCCATTCCTCGATGTTCTCAGCCGGTCGAAGGACTCCAGGCGCGGGCGCCGCCCCGGGATCTGTCGGGTCCGCCAGCACATAGGGCCGCAAAAAGGTGACGTCACGGTCACCAACGCTCAGCGACTCCGGATCAATAAACACAGTGTGACCGGGGATGCTATGCGGCGATATCCAGGAGCCCTCCAAAGTCACCGTTATTGGCGTGCCCAGGATGTCGCTGCGGTAAGTCCCGGGAGCCTGCGGGCCAGCAGGAAACTCCTCAACTGCGTAGACGCCATCGGGTCCAAGCGGCACCGGCGGTTCAACCGGGCCATCGTCAACAGGACTTGACCCGACATCAGACCCAGTATCGGGAGAACCTGCCTCGTCAGGAATAGGGCCCTCATCTCCAAGCGGGTTCGCTAGCCGCCACTCTTCCCATGCGGCATCCATGGCCGCCAATACTTCGTCGATGGTTCGCACACCATCAGCCCAGTCGACCATTCCTTGGTAGAACACGCCAGGTGCGCCGTCTTCAGTGATGCCGCCAATCTCGGGCGGCATGTGATCAGAAGCATCCACGCGCATCGCATCTGAATTAATCGCTTGGGCCAGCCATTCGGCGGTGCCTCGCCGACTATCGGCCACCACGTCACCCGCCGGTCCGAAAGCCGACCCATCAAAGCGTCGGTTGACAGGAACGAACCTTGAGTTTGGTTGGGCAGCCCAGGTTGTTCCGAACTCTGGGCTGGCCAGATATTCCATAAACACTCGGATCTCGGGGCGATCGGTAAGAGCGGTTGCTGTGGACAGGGCAGCCTTAGTGGGCGCCTGTTCGCCTGCGGTTACCGGAGGAAGAATGAAGTGATCGAGATCTACCCCGGGAGTGTTTCCTGGGGGCACCGTTCCGTACATGAAGTCGGCCTGGTGAAGCAACCAACATTGGGGGTCCACTTCGTTGGTGACGGCGTCTCGGTTGAGCAGGAACAGCATGTCGGCGGGGAACTCGTTGGCAGTAATCGATGCCGACCCGTTTCTCACGAAGCCCTCGCCAAACAGCAAAGAGTCGCCATACCGACCGGCCTCGGCAATAGACGGTGACGTTGAAGAAAGTTCGCCTGCCATCCAAGCGTCATAGGTTTCGACGCCGCCGAAGCGAAGCACCAAACTTTCCATCAAGTTTGTTCCCGGCCAACCATTAAACGGGTAGCCGGACTTGAAGCTGAAGCACCAAGGCGTATGGCCATCTGCCACCATTTGTTGGGAGAGTTCGTATAGCTCTTCCAACGATTCCGGCACCTTGTAGCCGGCAGCGTCGAAGGCCCCTTTCGGGTAGTAAACCAGGCTGTCGAAACTGGCGTTTATCGGGATGGATGTTGCCACTTCGTTTATTTCAGCCACCGCAGTGCCCGGTCGTAAGGCTCCGAGGTTCAGTGCGTAGTCGCCAAAATCCGAGCGCAAGGTTCCGTGGTCTAGGAATGTGCCTAGGTCTAAGGCAAGCTCTTGCGTCCATTGCACCGGACCGCCGATTACTGCAACGTCGGGTCGAGCAATCTCGCCAGAAAGGAAGCGGTCCAGGTCGTTCGCGGACGTGCTCTCCTGGAGGTCTACTTTGATTCCAGTTGCGTCGGTGAAGGCTTCGAACTCGGCCTCAAGCGCCGGGTCAACTTCGATTGAGAACTGCGAAACGGTCACTGATGTGCCAGCAAGTACGTCTGAGGCTATTGGTCCAACGCCTGTGGTTTCTCGATAGCCGGATGCCCCCGCCGGAAGTGGTTCGACCGTCTGACAACCATCTCCGAAGACTGCCTCGCATTCGCTGTCGGTCAGGCGACGGTCGCTAGTTCGCTCGGCAAGTTCGATCATCTCGTCGGCCGGAATGACAAACACGCCAGTAAGCCCGGCTGGACCGGGTCGCACCACCACCTGAACGTCGGGCCCAACGTCGTACTGTGCGCCTAGGGCTTGGAGCGCCCAGTGCGTTGCGTCGAGCGATTGGTCAAACGTGAGTGGGTTGTTGACCGAAATCCGCAGGGCTTCCACGGCGTAGGCCAATGCAAGGTCGGGGTCGCCAGTGGCCAACGCGACGTTTGAGAGCGTCACCAGTTCATTGCTCTGGTTAACGATCTGAAGCCGTTCACGATCATTGTCGGCAACACGGCGAGCGGTTTCCTCCATTTGCGCGGAAGCTTCTGCGTTGGCCCGCTCGCTGGACGCCGTGCGCCACTGGAAAATGCCGAATATCGCGAGAGCGGAAACTAAGGCTGCAACCAAACCCACGCCGACTAGCTGCTTGCGTCGCTGGCCTTCGTTTCGAATCGCCTCGGCAGTGATCTTCTCCTGTTGTCGTTCGGCTTCGATTGCGTTGTGTCTTGCGGCAAGGCTCTTTTGGAGAAAGTCAGCCTCAGGCGCAGACAACATCATCGCCGAATCGGTCGACCAACCGTGCAGCTCGTCGAGGCGGCCGCCGCTGAGCAAGAAGTCAGCCCTACGGTCACTCGCGTTCCATTCGGCCAGCGCCTCAGCCAACCGGCGCTGGTTGACAAGGTCGGACCGGGCCGCGTCGATCCATCCGGCCAGCCGGTCCCACTCGGACAAGAGGGCTTCGTGGGAGATTTCTACCGTTGGGCTGCGGGTGACTGGGTCTCTGTCAAAGCTGATCAGGCGACGGCGCCCGAATGAAGCAAGCACCGAATCCAAGATCGACCGATCGACCTGCAAAGCCTCCAGCTCGCTCTGAAGAACTCGTCGCCGCGTATCATCCGCATCAACTCCGACCGTTACAAGCCGTAGGAAAACCTGGCGAGCGACATCGTGAGCACCCGCTGGCAACGCGGCGAGAAGCCCCTCGGCCCGCTTGGAGAGCACACAGGACACGCCCCCAAGCTCGGCGTAGTCAGCACTTGTGATCTGGTTTCCTTTGCGCTGTGAGAAGAGTTCGGTCAGGGCATATTGCAACAACGGAAGAGCGCCGGGGCGGTCGGCCACGTCTGTCACCAGCTGAGCTATCAGCGACGGTTCGTATGTAATGGCGAACTGTTCGACCGGGCCAGCGACCGCCCGTTCGAGCTGCTCGGCGTTCATGGCCGTGATCACCTGTGTGCCGTCACGCAGCAGCTCACCTAAGCGGGCGTGGCCAAGCGGACGGTCATAGAAGTCTGCTCGCAAAGTGACAACTACTCGAACCCGGCTGTGTTTGGCCGTTACGGCGTCAACCAACGAGTCGATGAATTGTAGCGATGTGGCCTGGTCAACCTGGGTGAAGAGTTCTTCAAACTGGTCTATTGCCAGAAGCAGCTGTGATCCGTCGTCGGGCAACGCTGCACGAACGGCACGATCGATCCCATGTTCAGAACCCACCAAGACATCGATTAGCGAAGGCGGAGGGCTGACCGCTACGGCCAATAAGGCCTCTTCAAGTGACTCGAACGGGTGAGGTGCTGGGGTCATCTCTACGTTGAACCAGTCAGAGGAGCCGGGCAGCGCATCACGACGCAAAGCAGGGAGTACACCGGCCCGAACGACGCTGGATTTTCCGCTGCCACTTGGGCCGACCACGGCTACAAAGCGGCCACCGAGACCGGGCTGACCCAAAGCTGCCAACAGCCGTTCAACAAGGCGCTCTCGCCCGAAAAAATCAGACGCGTCGGGGCCGCCGAATGACCGCAGTCCTTTGTACGGGTTGGGAGTGTCAGCAGCTATCGGGAGCTCTAGAGAAACGCTGGGAGGGCCTACTGCTACTCGGAAGTCGTGAACAAACGAGCTGACGTCGCTATAGCGGTCACCAGGTTCAGCAATAGTGGCGCGATCGATAACAGCGCGTGCCGTCGCTGGCAAAGCACCACGGATTTGTTCGGCCTCACCGGAAAGCCCAGTCAAAGCTTGCGCGATGGCTGAACCCAGGTCAGAGATGTCCAGGTCGACGTCGGCCGCGCTTGAAGAGCCGGAGTCAGCGTCACCTATGGCAAAGTCCGACACGTACGCGTTGCCTTCCACATCAAACAGAACGTTCGCTGGTGAGATGTCGTGATGGACAACGCCCGAGCGATGGGCCAACGACAGTGCGCTACCAATCTGTTCGAGAACACCGACCGAATCGGCGGGCGTCAGCGCTGAAGACTCAATTACGTCGGCAAGGCTTCCGCCACCAACGCGTCTTGTCACAAGGTATGCAGCGTTTGGTTCTCGCCAGAAGTCATAGAGCGGCACGATGTGGGGGTGCTCAAGCTGGGCGACCTGCTTGGCTTCGGCTTCGAAGCGGCGAATGAAGTCTGGGTCATTGGCACGGGCAGGACGACAAACCTTGATCACCACTTCACGGCCGACCGCGGGCTGGTAAGCGCTGAACGACACCCAGGACTCGGTCTCGGCCAACTTCTCCCGCAGTTCATAACCGCGGATTGCCAGCCCGGCCGACGGGCTCACTTCACCGGAAAGCCCACCCGAGATTGAGGTGTCCATCCCGGCAAGAACTTCGTCGTGGATACGCGTAACTGCAGGCCCGGGATCCACGCCCAGTTCTTCCACGAGCCTCGCCCGCAGGTCGGTAAATACCCGAAGTGCCTCGGCCTGGCGGCCAGACCTTGCAAGCGCCAACATCAACTGGCCCGAAAACTCTTCGCGATGGGGATGCTGCTTCACCAACGTTTCGAGCTCGGACACAAGCTCGCGTGAACGGCCACACCGCAGGTCTGCTTCGATTCGGGCCGCGACAGCTTCAACCCGAAGCTCTTCGAGCCGCCCGATCTCGATCTGGGCGAACGATTCGTAGGTGAATTCCTCAAATGCGCGACCCCGCCACAACGACAGGGCCTCGCCAAGCACGATCGCCGCAGCCGCAGGGTCAGTGTCGATCAGTGCCCGGCCCTCAACCACCAACCGCTCAAACCGTAACGAATCGACCGAATCGGGGTCTACCTCGGCCAGATAGCCAGGCGACCTTGTGAGAAGAACGGTTCCGTCGGTTCGTTTGGGACGATCAGGCTCAAGCGCTTTCCGAATCCCCGACACATAGACCCACAAGGCGTTCTGCTTGTCTGGCCCACCGTCATCACCCCAAAGGCTGTCGATAATCTGGTCCGTCGATAAGACCGAGTTCGGCGCACAAAGTAGGAGCGCCAGCAGTGACCGCTGACGGAACGAGCCGAGGTTCACGGCTTCGCCATCGCGAAAAACCTCCAACTTCCCAAGAACTCGAAACTCCATGCGCCCTCCCTCCAAGGCTCGGCTCATCGTACGGTGCTGGCTGACTGAAGAGTAAATACTCCGACTTAGACCCAACTTAAATTCGCTTCTGAAGCGGGGTTTCGGGGCGCTCGGGCGCGGGCCTGACCAGCCCGAGGCGTCAGTGCTGGCGAAACTCGGTTAACACATCGCCTAAGAATTCGATGCTGGCCATTGTGATCGGGTCAACACAGAGCTGCACATGCGCAGCACCCGCGGCTTCAAACTCACGAAGTTGGTCGGCTAACTCGGCTGGAGTTCCGCGCAGTGGTTGCACCGGATCTTCGTCGGCGTCGTAGTCGCCCATTTGTCGACCCTTGCCTCCATCTAGTTGAACCAGAACCGCACACGTGGCATCAACGTCATCTACTGCTCGACCCGCAGCTGCAATCAGCTGATCAACCCGGGCCTTCTCGGCAGCGAAACCAGCTGCGGTGTTGCCATAAGAGCTCCACCACATGTTCCACGCGTTGACGTGAGGCAGCGTGATGCCCAACATTCGCTCGCCGATTGACCCAACCATCAAAGGCGGTCCACCCGAACGTGGTGACCGTGGGTGAAGCACACACTTGTCGGCGGTGTAGTACTTGCCGTGGAAGTCGATTTCGCCCTCACGCAGCAAGGTTCGGATGATTGTGAACGCCTCCTCGAACCGGCTCACTCGATTGTCATAGGCAAAGCCGAAGGCGTCGTACTCGCGTTTGTTCCAACCCGCCCCTAGCCCAACGATCAGCCGACCTTCGGAGACTGCATCAACCGTCGCTGCTTGTTTAGCCAACATCGCTGGTGCGTGGAAACTGGTGGAGGCAACAAGGGGGCCGAGTTGAATCGTGCTAGTGCTGGCCGCCAGCGCGGCCAACGTCGTCCAGGCTTCCCACGGGCCGCGGGCGCCGACCGGGAGGTCATAAATCAAGTGGTCGCCACACCAAACCGAATCGAACCCGACCGCCTCGGCCGTCTGGGCAATCTTGATCAACTCGGGAAACGGCACCTCCCACTCGACTTCGGGCAGCTGTACACCGATCTTCATGCGGTCGCTTCCAGACTGAGTCATGGCACCAACCTAGGCCATTGGTTGTGCGGCCGAACCCGGTGGTATTTTGTTAGGCCATGACTACAACCGGCGACACTGACTGATGCTTCGTCAACTGCACGTCGAGAATTACCGTTCGCTGCGCAACGTCTACTTGAACCTCGAACAGCTCACAGTGGTTACCGGAGTGAACGGGTCGGGCAAGAGCAACCTGTACAACGCCCTGCGATTACTTCAAGCATCGGCCGCCGGCCAGCTAAGCACGGCTTTGCTAGCCGAGGGCGGGATGCCGTCGGCGCTTTGGGCGGGCAAGCGTGGCAAGGGGCACGTACGGATGAAGTTCACCGCGGTCCTAGATGACCTGACGCTGGAGCTGGCGGCCGGTTTGATGCAAAGCGGCCTCGGAACGCCGTTTGTGCTTGACCCCGAAATCAAAGACGAATACGTCTATTACGGGCTGAAGCGCACAAAGAAGATGACCGTCGTTGACCGCTCAAAAGCTTCGGCGACCTTAACCAGCTCAGAAGGCACACAAACCATGCACGCCGCCGTGCTCAACCCGGCCGAATCGATCCTCAGCCAGATCGGCGACCCAAGCCTCTACCCCGAAATCAGCTCGCTGCGTAACACGTTTGGTGGGTGGCGTTTCTACCACCAGTTCGATTCATCACCTTCGGCCAAGTCCCGCCGGCCACAGCCTGGTGTTCGGGTAGATGCATTAAGTCCAACCGGCGATGACCTCGGCGCAGCCATCGCCACCATCGCCGAACGCGGAGACATGAGGGCGCTGTCGGAATCAGTCGGGTCGGCCTTCCCCGGCTACTCGGTACACCTGGATATTCCATCGCCCGGCATCTTCTCAGTTGGGATGAAAGCGCCAGGGCTCAACCGACCACTTACAGGTTCTGAATTGTCCGACGGTCAGCTTCGGTTCTTGTGCTTGGCAACGGCATTGTTATCGACCCGGCCGCCCGAACTGCTAGTGCTGAACGAGCCCGAAAGCAGCTTGCATCCCGGGGCTGTTGACGCATTGGCTCCACTGATACTTGGAGCCTCTAAGTTCAGCCAAGTTTGGGTGACCACCCATGACTACTCGCTTCGAGATCAACTGGCATCGCATGCAAAGTGTGTTGACCTGTCAATCAAGAACGGTGAAACAAAGGTGCATGACTGGCCACCGGAGTACTAGCTCTTCGGGGTCCTCGCTCTAGCCGGTGCGCACCACATCCAGGGCTTGAGCCAACGTGAAGTTTCCGGCGTGTAGGGCTCTTCCCAGCACCGCACCTTCAACGCTGGTGACTTTGGCCAGTTCGGCAAGGACGGCCAAGTCAACCAACGAAGCTATCCCACCCGAAGCTATGACCGGAGTTGAAGTCACCTGCGCCAGTGCCTCATACAGCTGCACGTTAGGGCCCAACAACGAACCATCTCTACCTACGTCGGTTACTACGTAGCGAGCACAACCAACTGCGTCTAACCATTCGACAGTGGCCCACAGTTCGCCACTGTCGCCGGTACCGCCGCGGGCTGAGAGTTGGTAGGCAGTTGAACCGTCGGGCAGATCATCTAGCCGAACGTCCAAGCTCACGGCAATGCGTTCGGCGTGCTTAGCAATGACACTCGTACACCAGGCGGGGTCATCGAGCGCCGCAGTCCCCAGGTTCACTCGGGTGCAGCCCGAAGCCAACGCTTGTTCCAAAGAGGCCTCATCGCTGATGCCGCCAGACACCTGCACCTTCACGTCCAGTTCGTCGATCACTGTCTTAAGCAGCTCAGTGTTCGAACCGCGACCAAACGCTGCGTCTACGTCAACAAGGTGGATCCACTCGGCACCCGCCGCTTGCAAACCGAGGGCAACTTCTCGGGGATCACCATGAGAGATTTCAGAGCCAGCCGCGCCCTTGACCAACCAAACGGCCTGCCCACCAGCAACATCAACCGCTGGCAGCAAAGTGAATGGCACAACTCTGACTTTAACTATCGAAGCTCGGCCAAGGGAGTCGCGACGGCTGGGCTATTTAGCTACCCGTTAGCTATTGGCCGACCCGCCCGTCGATTCGTTCCCGCAGCAGATCGGCGTGGCCCATGTGTTGGGCGTACTCCCGTATGAGATGCACCAAGATCTCCCGAATCGGCATCGCTTGGGCTTTCGCCATCTGGCCCATGTCAGTTATGGCGCCGATTGCTGCGGTTGTCTTCGCCACTTCCTCACGCCAATTCGCCCAAGCCGATTCGACCATCTCCTGGTCGGCCTCGACGGCAAACGCTAAGTCGTTGCCGTCTCCATCTTCATAGAGCCGCTGGCCTTCTAGGCCCAACACGACTTGTTGAATCCAATAGTTCTCGACGCTTGTCAGGTGCTGCACGATGCCAAGCAATGACAGATCCGAGGGCGGAACAGATTGGCGAGCCATTTGTTTTGCGTCGAGACCCGAACACTTCATTTCAAGCGTCAAACGTCGGTCAGACAGGAAACCAAGTAACACCGAGCGTTCGTCGTGAGCCCAGTCACCATCAGCTCGAGCGTCGTCGTCCTCGTGAACGAACATGTCCCACCAACCAAACTCTCGATCGGGAAGCTCAGGGTCTTTATCTGCCACAAGCTCAACCTAGCAAGGCCTTTCCGCTCCAGATAGCTGATTGAATTGGGCGGTGGATCTACTAGGGAGAGAACGACTGAACTACGTCGCCCTTGCGGTCGGAATTCCGATTCTCACGGCGTCGCTTATCGGTCCCGTCTTCCAGATTGTCGCCGTCGAAAACCTTGGCATGAGTCCGAACCAAATTGGCTTAGCCATTGGCCTTGGTGCATTGTCGATTCCAGTTCAGCTGCGAGCCGCACGCTCTCCTCTTCGAAAAGCCCAATCTCGGCTTCGACTCTTTGTACTGGTAATGGCAGTTCTGTGCGCCGTGATGGCTTGGCTCGTTCAGGTTCCGATGTCTGCAAGCGTGGTCATTGCCGCCGCGATCGTCGCTTCGGTTACCGCCGAACTTGCGATATCTGTTCTTTGGGCAACGTCGTGGCAGCCCCTGCTTTCGGAACGAGTTAGCCCGTCGTTTCGCCAACGCCTCAATGCCCAAGCCCGGGCAGTCGGCGGCCTGATCCTCATCGGAATCGTGGTGATCATCGGAAGGCTGGGAGTTAACGGCCGCACAGCTGTACTTCTGACGATCGGTCTACTTGGGTGCTTGCTGGTGATGGCCGTCGTTGGGCTTGGAGGCGTCGACCGAACCTCGATGCCCGGTGGCGCCAGCGACATCGAACTGGCGAGCCAGTATTCACTTAGGCAGACGTTGTTCGACGCCGAGTTTGCCCCGCTGTATCTAGCCATTGCGCTTTCGGCACTGCCGGCTTGGCCCTTCTTCATCGCCTACTCGGCGGAGGCGTTCTGGCCGACAGCGAACCTGGGGTGGGTGGCCGCCGCGGTTACTGCCGGCCCATTGGCAGTTGCGGCCCTGTGGCAACCAACCGAAACGTTCCTTCTTCGACGAGCCAAGATCGGGGCGCTTGTGGGGCTGATAAGTGCCGGAGTGATCATCGCAATCAGCCGGCCGGTTTCGGGGACGGCCGCCGCCATTGCAACCTTGGCGGCGATCACCGCAGCGATGGCTGCCGGAACGGTCATCCGCATGTCGCTGTTGGAGATGGCGCACCAGCGCAGCCAGGCCGACACCTCTGTGGCAGTGTTGACCATCCTGGACGTCGTTGTCTCCACCGCCGGTCAGATGGGCTTCTTCGCCGCAGGCTTCTTGATTAGCGCAAGTGTGGGCTCTACCTCTGCGGCAGATCCATACCAGGCCTCACTACTAGTGCTGTCGCTAGCCCTGTTCGTGCTGCTGACCCGCCTCGATCGGCCTTCAGCCACGGTTGGTTAGGCCGGCTTGCGCCAGACCGAGACGTGGCCAGTGCTTTCGCCATTGAACGGGGTGCGGTTCCAATCTTCCCAGCGATGCTCTAGCTCCATGCCGCCGATTCGGGCCATGAGGTCTAGTTCGGATGGCCACACGTACCGGAATGAGGGCGAGTTCGTTCGGACCCGGTCACCGTTGATGTGATAGTGGTGCGAGATGCTGATTTGGTTCACCGCATCCACATGTTCCTCGAACCCGAGGTGCTGCTCAGACACGTTGAACGGCTTGATGGTCTCGCCGGGGGTGAGTCTGTGAAGCATCGGAAGGCCGCATTCAATCACGAACCGACCGCCTGGCTTCAGATGCTTGGCGGCGTTTATGAAGCACTCGACCTGCGCGTCTTGAGTCTTCAGGTTCATGATCGTGTTGTAAACCAAGTAGGCCAGCGCAAAGTCTTCGCCCATCACCGTGCTGGTCATGTCGCCGACTATCGCTGTGATGTTTGCCGCCACGGGCTTGGCGTTGAGCCGATCAAGCATCGGCTGGGAGATGTCCATGCCGCTGACGCTTACGCCTGCTTCGGTTAACGGCACCGCAATTCGGCCAGTGCCAATTGCGAACTCGACCACTGATCCGCCATCGGCAAGGTCCGCTAATACCTCGACGACGTTTGCGATGAACTCTGGCTGCTGCTCGCGGGAGCCGCCAGCGTCGTACGCCTCGGCCACGATCGGGTTGAGATGGGCGTCGGGTTGGTCAATCCAGTCGGTCATACGTTCACGACCATAGCTATCCAAGCTCCCCCGCTGCGGCGGATTTTGGCCGCACAAACCGACACCCAGACTGGCTTTGGCCGCACAAAGCGACAAAGGCGTCGGTGCTGTGCGGCCAAAGCAACGATTACCGACGCTTTGTGCGGCCAAAATCTGGAGGAGGTGGGGCTTGGGACATGGGTCACGCATGCCCAGGCTTCGTTGATATCTGCGCTACAGTTAACAGTTGCTTCGACAGTTCGCTGTCGTTGGGTTCGCAGGCAGGCATCGGTTCTTCCAGTCAACGTGAGCCACCTTCCACCTAGCGCCCTACCCCAATACCAGGGCTTTCGATCGAACCCAATACCCGCGTCGCGCACCAAGCCGCGCCGCCATAAGGAATTACCAAAATGACTAAATCTTTCTCCGAGCTGGGATTGCCCAGCAGAATTGTTGACGCGCTCGCACAACGAGGCATCACCGAACCATTCGAAATCCAAGCAGCGACTATCGAAGACGCCCTCGCCGGGCGAGATGTTTGCGGCCGAGCCCCTACCGGATCGGGCAAGACTCTTGCGTTCGGAATCCCGCTGGTGGCCACTGTCGATCGAGCTGAACCCAAGTTCCCCAAGGCACTGATTCTTGCCCCCACCCGCGAGCTTGCCGACCAGATTCACGAAGAGCTTGCGTCTTTCTCGGGCAAGGTCCGCATCGGCGTTGTGTATGGCGGAGTTGGTTATGGACCACAGCTGAACCTCCTCCGACGTGGCGTCGACATCTTGGTCGCCTGCCCCGGACGCCTTGAAGACCTGATCGACCGGGGCGACGTTTCGCTTCGTGAAGTGAACAAAGTTGTCTTGGACGAGGCCGACCGTATGGCCGACATGGGCTTCATGCCATCGGTTCGACGTCTGCTCGACAAGACAGCCAAAAAGCGTCAGACCGTTCTGTTTTCGGCAACGCTTGATGGCGACATCGCCAAGCTGACCCGCGACTATCAGACCAACCCGGTTCGACACGAAGTGGGCGAAGAAACTCCAGACATCACCTCTGCCAGCCACGTGTTCTGGAACTCCCGCAAGGAAGACCGCACCAAGCTGACCACCGAAGCAATCAACGCTGTCTGGCCTGCAATCGTGTTCTCCCGGACCCGACACGGCGCCGACCGTATTGCCAAGCAACTGGCCCGCAACGGTGTAAAAGCAACAGCGATCCATGGTGGTCGCAGCCAAAACCAGCGAACCCGAGCGCTAGCCGACTTCTCCGAGAATCGCGTTCAGGCCCTGATCGCAACTGATGTGGCCGCCCGCGGCATCCACGTCGACGGCGTGGCCTTGGTTGTTCACTATGACCCGCCTGAAGACTTCAAGACTTATGTTCACCGTTCGGGCCGAACTGCCCGTGCTGGCGAGGGTGGAGTTGTGATCTCGCTGATTCAAAGCGATCAGCGACGAGACATGGGCAAGGTGCAGCGCAAAATCGGATTGGACGAGCCGCTAACAGACCCCGATGTGGCGAAGATGGCATCACTCTCACCAGCGGCCACACTTACCCTCGCTCCCCCACGACCAGACCAGCCACAGCCTCAAGGCAACGGCGGCGGACGAAACGGACGCAGGCGTTCTGGCGGCGGACGAGGCCAAGGCAAGAACGGGTCACGCAAGCGCTCCGGCGGTAACCGCAACGGAAACGGCGGCGGCAACGGTGGCGGTCAAAAGTCTGGCGGCCAAGCCCGAAACGGCGGCGGCAATCGCAAGAAGAGCAACGGCCAGAAGTCTGGCGGTTCAGGCCGCTCGGGTGGCAATGGTGGCCAACGCTCGGGCGGTCAACGCTCAAACGCTCGCTAGCCCGCTCACTCCGCCTCGGCCGCAAGCCTCGATCAACTGCGTCAAATTTCTGCTGTAGGTGACAATTGAGCCTTCTGTCTGCTGGAGGTGACACTAGATGTCACCTCCAGCAGAAATTTGGGAGAGTGGTTTGGGAGAGGGGCGGCCGAAATTTGGGAGGGGGCGTGAGTGGCTGACGGTGAGTGGCGGCTTAGAGGTCTTTGGCCATAAGGATCCAGTCGCCGCTGGGGTCTGACCCAGGAAACGGCACAAACGCATCACGCGCCCATTCGCTGTAGCCGAAGCGTTCGTACAACCTCAGCGCGCCCTGATTGGCGCTGACAACCATCAGCGACATTCGGTTGATGCCAGCCGCACTAGCAACGAGTTCGGCCTCAGCCAGAATCTTGGTTCCGATGCCGCGCCCGCGTAGCTCGGGGAAGACAGCGGCAACCGAGATGTACCAAGTTCCCACCGCCATTGCTTTCAACTCAAGCAAAGACCTCACCACTTCGTCCTGGCTGGCAACGTACGCGCTGTCCGATGGCGCCATCAGGTGACTGTTCAGCCCGCCAACAACCTCACCGTTGATCTCTGCCACTCGCCAATAGCTGTGGTGCGTGGTGTTGTCTTCGGCAGATCGAATAACCGTGCGTCCCAGGTCGAAGCTGCTTTCGCCAGGCGCTGCGTCACCATCCCAAATCCACGACACGATCCGGCGACCAGCAGCGTCAGCCAATATCGCAAGGTCGGACGCGTCGGCTGGTGCACCGTCACGGAAGCTCACATCTTGTGGTTTCACTGACCGCTCATCTCTGCCGGCGTGTCTTGGCTGAACGTGTTCACCCAGCGGCCATCTCGGAGCGACCAAAGCGAAGAGACAAACCATCTCACAGTCTTTCCCTCGCCGGGACGGCTGAAGTCCGCTTGGTATGACAACAGCGCGTTGCCTTCTGACACCGACATCATTCGAGCGTTACTAATCGAAAATTGAGCCACGGTCGGGCCTCCATCAAGTTGCTGGCCGTGTTCATCACGAGTCGAGAAGCCAGTTGGGTAGACCCCGAGAAAGTCTTCCGACAACGACGCCACGTCGGCGGCGGCGTCACCACTTTGAAGCGCCCGCCACACTGCGGTTTCCAATTCAACAAGTTCGGTCAGCTCGATCACTCGGCCAGTATGCCTCACTAACCCGTTCTGCTTTACCGATTTCGATACTTGCTAGCACCGGACAGTTACCACTGGTACTTTCCAAGCACACATGACGCTTCAACTCTTGATTTTCGCTGCAGCGTTTACCGCATCAGCCGCCCCTCCCGGGCCCGACACGCTGACGGTGTTCGGTCGCGGGCTTGGTGGCGGACTCCGTGCAGCAGGTCCGTTCATTGCCGGGGTGACTTTGGCCAAGATTTCGTTGCTGAGCTTGGCGTTGCTGGGAGCGGCCGAGGTTGCCCAACGGTTCGAAACCGCCTTTGTTGGGGTGAAGTTTGCTGGTGCCGGATACTTGTGTTTCCTCGGCTTGAAACAGCTAGTTCGCCGAGATTATGACACCCAACCAGATCAGGTCGAAGCTCGCAGCCCAATACAGGATCTCTTTGTTGGACTCGGTCTTGGCGTTTCCAACCCGCACGCAGTGTTGTTCTATGTGGCCCTGGTGCCCACGGTTGTAGACGTGGGCACCGTGTCGCTGGCCCAGTATCTGGCGCTTGTAGCCATTGTTGTGACCTTGTGGCTGGTGATCGCCGTGGCCTATGCCGGGTTGGCTGACCGCCTGCGTTCGGTCATGCGCTCGCGAACTGCTGTCCGCCGTGTTGGCCGAGCCTCGGGCGCAACCATGTTGGGCGCAGGTGCGCTAGTTGCCACACGATGATCCCAGGCTCGCGCCGGTCCTGACCTAAGCGATCCGGTGTCGCTCTGCAATACTTGGGCTGTGACATCAGTGGGCATAGTTCTCGGAGCCGGAGGCGTAGTGGGCGCCGCATATCACGCCGGAGTCCTGACCGCTTTAGCCGACGCCGGCTTTGATGCTCGTGACGCCGAAATCATCGTGGGCACCTCGGCCGGATCAAGCACAGGTGCAATCATTCGCGCCGGCTTCCCACCGAAAGACCTGGCCAACAGAACATTGGGAAAGTCAATCTCGCCCGAGGCATCGGCTCTAGTTGCGCTCACTGGCGGTCCGCCAGCGCTAGACCTACGGCCGAAACCTATCTCTGGTATTCCGCGGCCGGCATCGCCGAGCTTACTACTCAAAGCGAGTGGGAGCCCGGGCAAAGTTCTCGCTGGCATCTTGCCAACCGGTCAGATCTCCGCCGACGTAATTGGCGAGCGAATCAACATGCTGTATGACCAGTCGCAGTGGCCGGAAGCTCCTCTGTGGATCTGCGCGGTTGACTTGGACAACGGCGAGCGGGTCGTGTTTGGTCGAGATAGGCACGACGCTTCGATCGGCGTAGCAGTGCAGGCCTCCTCTGCGATTCCCGGATTCTTCGAGCCCGTGATCCACGACGGATCTCGCTACGTCGACGGGGGCGTGCATTCAGCTACCAACGCCGATCTATTGGCCGACCTGGAGCTTGACCTTGTCGTAGCAATTTCGCCGATGTCGGCAACTAGCGAACGGCCGCCCCCTGGCCTACCAACGGCCAGGCCGCTTCATAGTCTGCGGTTGGCCAAAGAGGTGAAGCACATTCGAAACAACGGCACCAAGGTTCTGACCTTCCAACCGAGGCCATCGGAAGTGTCGGCAATGGGCCGCAACGCGATGGATCCCAGCCGTCGTAAAGCCACAACTCGGGCCGCGCTCAAATCAGCCCATGAACGGCTGGCCAGCAGCGCTGTTGCCGAGAGACTTGAGATTCTGCAAGCGTGCAGCCAGCTACAGCGTGCGGCTAAGCCTCGCTAAGCATGAGCTTGTCACCCAGATAGATCTGGCCGTCAGAAATGATTTTGCAGTGAATCCCGGCCAAACGCGTAAGAGCCGGACGTGCCCCTTCGCCAATCAACGTAGTCATTAGCTCACATGGCGCGGCGTCCGCGAATACCTCAAGTTCCACTTCTCCAATGAACAGCCGCTGGCCACGATTGCGAGGAAGGTCGCCCTTATCAATGGTGATATTTCGACGCGTCAGGTCCGGATCTATATCTCGCCCTAACTTCTGGGAGGCCTCTTTAAGCTCGGTACGCGACTGGATGCTGATTTGGCGCGCCGGGGCGCCGCAGTGCCGGTCACCTTTTAAGCCCGAGCCCGCTACGGCTTGGGCTTCGTCAACGATTTCAAGACCGGCCGCGTGGTCGACGGCAAGCGAGATGCGCTGAACCGAACCGATTTCAGAGTTACTAGCCATGCCATTGCTCACCTTCGTTCTGCTCAATGGCAGTCTGGCACACCTCCAATTCGGGCGAGGATTCGGTGGGAGGATTCGGTGGCAGTACAGTCGACCCCGTGGCCAAGTCGTCGTTCACAGTGCAAACTCCGTGGACTGCGGAGAAGGTCTTTGCGTACATGGCCGACCTGACGAACCTCCCCTTGTGGGACCCAGGTGTTCACAAAGTCACCCAAATCGGCGGTAGCGAACCGGGTCTGGACGCAGCTTTTGAGGTGACCGTTGACGGGTTCTCGGGCCCGATGACTCTCACTTATGTCGTAACCAGTTTCGTCAGACCTGAGCGGTTCCGGGTGAAGGCCGAGCATGACCTACTGGCATCCAATGATGAGACCGCCATTGTCTCAAACGATGACGGCTGCACTGTCACCTATTCGGCCGAGCTGATCCTCGCCCAGTCTGTCGGGATTACCGACGATGCCTTCTCAAAAACGTTCGAGATCCTCGCAAGTAGAGCAGCCCACGGACTTGCCGAAGCGATAGAGGGTTCGGTTAGTCAGCGCCGCCCCAGTTAGTCGAGGAGCCTGGCTAGTCGAGCTTGCCCCAGCTGGGTGTGGGCTCGCTCGCCCACACCTCTTCACCATCTCGGTCCACTTCGCCGGTTAACGACATTCCAAGCCGTCGGGCAACGGCTTGGGACGCCAGATGATCCGGGTGGACATGGGCCTCCACTCGGCCAACGCCGGTGTTTGCGAGCCAGTCTTTGGCTGCGGCCGCAGCCTTAGTTGCGATGCCGCGACCTTGATGTTCGACCCCAACAAGCCAGGCGAGGTCCGCCCTGTGTCCCACTACTGTCGCTTGGATGAATCCCAGGGCTACTCCGCCGTCGGCGCTACGGATCGTCCAGTTCAGCCAGGTCTCGCCAACGTCGGGTGATCCGGCAACTTGGTGGCGGTTACGTTCAAGCAACACGTCGAGGGTCGGCGGTTCTCCGCCAGTGAATTCGTAAAGGGAAGGGTCGGCCAACACGTTGACCATGTCGTGGGCATCAGCCACTTCCAACGGCCACAACGCCAGGTCGCTTGTGAGAATCGGGCCATCGGTCATAAGACAAAGCGTGCCACAACTGAGGCTGGTGTCGGGCTAGATGCGAAAGCCCCAGCGTTCTTCACGCCAAACGTCCCCTTCGTTGTGGTAGCCGGTTTTCTCCCACGTACCCGGCTCGTCGTGGGTGGCGAACTTCAGCCCACGTAACCATTTCGCGCCCTTCCACAAGTACACGTCTTCCAAATCGTGGCGGCCAACAATGTGACCCGTCACGCCCCGCAACGGGTAGCCGTGCTTGGGCTCCAGGGCCTCGCCGTTCACATGCGTGGCTAACAGGAAGTTCTCTTGCAGGGCGACTTCCAACGGAAGGTTGGTTCGATAGCCGGCTTCGGCAACTTGAATCAAATGCGTTGCGTCGGGTTTCGGTTCGACGAGGCCAAGGTCCATCAAGGTTCGCAGGGATACACCCTCCCAAACTGTGTCGAACTTGCTCCACTGAGTCACGCAATGAAGGTCAAGCGTCACCTTCGTGCGAGGCAGCTGCTGAAACTGTGCCCAAGTGAGCTGAACCGGATTTTCAACTGCCCCGAAGATCTTGAACGTCCAGTTCTCGGGATCAAAATCGGGCACTCGCCCGAGATGCAAGACAGGAAATTTGTATGTGATCCGCTGCCCTGGAGGCAGGCGCCGCTCGGCCCGCATACGTTCCTCAAAGGCCCTGCGCTCTTGCCGCCTTACCTTCATGGCGGCAAGCTTCTCTTTTATCGAGGCTGACCCGCTCAAGCTTGCAGCCCCGTTCAAGCTTGCAGCTTTTCGACCTCGATGCGGATGAATTCCGGGAGGTAGTTGGGGGTGCAATTTGGGGCGACCTTTTCGTCTTTGTAGAGACCGAGGCGTTCGCCGAGGTCGATACAACGTTGGCGATGTTGAGCGTCGTGGATGCCGATGTGACCGGCGGTGAAGTTCATCGCCCACTGCACCTCGGGCTCGGCGGAGGCCATATTGGATTCAAGCGCAGCGAGAAGATCGACGGTGTTTTCCGGAGGTGTTTGACCAACCCAGCGCATCCGACCCTGGTGATACCAAAACAGGTGCCGCAGAAGCGGCGCTTCGGCGTCCTGCCAGCTGTCGAGCAGCGCCTTGGTCTTCTTGGTCTTCATCAGCTGATTGGCAAGGAGCCATTCGGCGATCTTCAACCGATCGCCGGAGCCGTGGACGTCGAGATCGACAATCAGCTCATCGATGAACTCCTGCGTAATCAGCTTCGTGTCGAAGATCAGCGTCGCCATCATCCGAGGGTGCACTTCTTGTGTCGCCCACAGTTGCATCGCCAAGTCGTGGTCTCGCTTAATCTCCTTGGCCATCTTCTTCAGATCGCCAAGCTTGACGTCATCACCGCTCAGTTGCGGCAGGATTGTCTCGAAAGTTAGGTCACCAGCCATGTCCAAGACTATATATCCAGACAACTGGGCGGCTCATACGTAGGCGATCGCGCTGCTAGGTGAGCTTGTGTCGGGCCAAGTTCTAAGACTCAGCTGGTTCGAACATGCTGGCCCCTGTCTGGCGGTCACCTTTGATTTCGAAGCCGACGTCATCGAACCGATGTCTACCCCAAAGCGCCAGCAACAACTTCTCCGACGTAGTCGATAGTTCCGTTTCAACCTCTGACGATCTGCCCGGTTCAATGTCAACCCGACCTGGTTTTGCAGCGAGAGTCAAGGTCCACGACTGCGCGGGTTGGGTTGTGGTCAACACCAGCGGCCCGGTCAAAGTTTGTTTCCCACGAGTTCGGACGAACACGTCGAGGAATTCGTCTACCCCGTCCGCTGCGATTGCAGGATCGATCACTGTCGTGTCACCCAAAGCCCGTTCGATATCCCACGCGTGAACTGTTGCCTCGTGCAGCTGACGTCTGATCCAAAACCCAATGTTCTTATCCGAACCGGGGTTGAAGTTCGGGCACGGCTCATCAGCCGAGGCACGGCTCAACTGACCAAGCAGTTCGTGAACTCCTTCGTCGAACCAATCACAAAGCTCGACTCCGTCCAACTTTGACTTTGTGCTGCCTGACCCGTCCATCGACCGAGTCACCACAATTTCAGTTGCCCAACGGTGAACACCGCCCAAATGTGCCACTACGTCTCGAACCTTCCAGCGCCCAAGGTGCGCAACTGGTGTTTTCAGATCACAAGCTCTGGCCAGCCCCGAGATTCGCTGCAATACAGACCTGAGTGCGTCTAGCTGAATCGAATCACTAGAGTTCATGCACAACAAACTAGCGCCCTACAAGAAACCCTATTGCAAGAAACTCTGGCATTAGGAGTAACCGAAGCAGATCAGTGCTAGTCAGATAGCTATGGGTTTACTTGATGGCAAAAAGCTACTAATCACCGGTGTTCTCACCGACGACTCTCTGGCGTTCGGTGTAGCCGAAACAGCAATCGCCGAAGGGGCCGAGGTGATTTTGACTGGCTTTGGGCGCGGCCTCCGGTTGACTCAGCGAACCGCCCGCAAGCTAGACCCAACCCCAGACGTTCTCGAGCTTGATATCGCCGACGCATCACATCGCGAAGCACTTTCAGCTGAACTGAAGAGCCGTTGGGGAACCGTAGATGGGGCCCTTCACGCCATCGGCTTTGCTCCTGAGGCCTGCCTCGGCGACGACTTCTTCGGAGCCGAATGGGGTGACGTTTCAACCGCTATTGAGGTCTCGGCGTACTCACTTCGATCGCTCGCCGACATCGTCACTCCCCTAATGCCAAACGGCGGTTCGATTGTTGGCCTCACCTTTGACGCCACCGTTGCTTGGCCTGCCTACAACTGGATGGGTATGGCCAAAGCAGCCATGGAATCGCTGAACCGCTACCTGGCTCGTGAACTTGGCGAGCAACAGATCCGCTGCAACTTGATAGCGGCCGGGCCTATGCGAACCATCGCTGCCAAGTCGATCCCAGGGTTTAAGAAATTCGAAGACGAATGGGTCAAACGAGCCCCAATGGGCTGGGACGTCAACGATTCTGAAGGCGTCTCGCGGTCATGTGTGGCCTTGTTGAGCGACTGGTTCCCGCAAACGACCGGGTCGATCATCCACGTCGACGGCGGCTACCACATGATCGGCGCCTAACGCGCCAAAGAACCCAGTGCTTCTGGCGGCGCCTGAGACCGAATGCGGGCTCGAGCACAGCCAGAACGAAGGTACTTACAGGCGCCGTCTGCTTCTGGCGGCGCCTGAGACCGAATGCGGGCCCGAGCACAGCCAGAACCTCAAAGAGCGGGCCTGAGCACAGCCAGAACCTGAGATGGGGTGTTTTTTAGGTGGCGCCTTCGCAGACCACGGCCACTGAAGGGTATGGGTTGGTTGGAGAGCCCTTCTTAGGGTGAATCTCTAGGTGCAAGTGAGGCAGGCCGGCGGCGTTGCCGTCATCGCCGACGTAACCAATGATGTCGCCAGCGTTGACTTCGCCGCTCTTGCCATAGGCCGACAGATGAGTGCCGTACATGTAGGTGCCATCCGCGGTAGTCAGGTGGAACGAGCGGCCGCCCACGCGGTTCGAACGATGGGCAACCGTGCCGTCAAGCGGAGCCACGATAGGCACGCCTGTCTTGGCCATCATGTCGACGCCTTTGTGGCGACGCCCACCAGATCGGGCGAAGCCCCAAGAGTCAATGAAGGTGTGAGCACCGGCAAGTGGGCAGAACTCAAGCTCGAAGAACACTCCGCCGTTTCGCTTGGCCTCTTCAGCTCGCTTGGCAACCAAAGCCAGACGCTCAACTTCGGCTGCTTCAAGTCGTTCAAGCTCCACGATTATCTCTTCGTAGGCCACCTTGACTTCGTCGTGAAGAGCCCGTGCGGCCTCTTCCTCAACCGCTAGCTGGCCTTCAAGAAGCCGAAGGTCGGCAAGTGCCGTTGAGTAGGAATCGATTGCGTCGTCGTCGGCTCCGATGGCCGCATCACCCAAGGCGTCGGCCCGGACCGCATCAACTGGCGAGCCAGACTTAACAACTTCTGGCACCTCAAGCGACCGAGTGAAGCCTGAAACAGCAGTGGTGATTACGGCCTTCTTAAGAAGGTCAACTTCGGCTCGGAGATCTGCGGTGCGTGCACGGTTTTCCTCAAGCCTGTCTTCGGCTTCAAGGTGTGCTGACTCTAAACGGTGGAATTCAGCGGTCAATTCACCAGCTTGTGTGCGAGCTTCTTCCAAACCCGGGGTCTGCTGAGCAAGTACTGGTACCCCTACTGACACAAGCAGCAGGAGGGCAATGAGCGCGAGACGCACCGATCGAGTCATTTTACCCACGGCGGCAGATCGTATCCTAGGAATACGAAAGTCGCTCCCCGACTGGGAAAAAGCTGGTTCGACAGCCTTGGAACAGCCTCTAGGTAGATGATTGGCCTTTAGTCGACAACCGGTTCTGCACGGAGCGCTTTGACCAGGCCCTGCACCGACACAAGCCGGCTAGCTAAGAAATTCTATTTGAGACTAACTAGTTGAGAATATTGCCAAACCCAACTGGGGCGTCCCAACCGTCGGCAACATTGTCTTCGATACCTTCGCCCTCGGCCCGATCTTCGAGCGGTCCGAACTCTCCGAGATTCTGGACCGGGTCGGTGTCAGAGTCTGACTCTTCGTCAGCCCTGCGCTCTTCTTCGGCCAGCTTTGCTTCCAAAGCAGCGGCCTCAGCTCGTTCGTGATCTGAAATGACCTTAAGGATCGGATAAGGGTTCACTGGCCGGCCGCCGTCAGGGTGAACCTGCAGGTGAAGGTGGTCGGGCGTGCCGACAGCGTTGCCCGAGTGACCGATGTAGCCAAGCAGATCGCCTACCTCAACAACGTCGCCAACTTCAAGACCTTCAGCGATTGCTGACATGTGTGAGTAGTACCACTTCGTACCGCTCTCGCCTTGAACCCATACTCGAAGGCCGCCAAGCTTTGCCGTGCCCACCTTGGTGGCGACTCCTCGTTCGGCGGCAACAATTGGTGTTCCTTCAGGGGCGAAGATGTCGATGCCTTCGTGCCAGTGCTCGTCAGGCGTGCCCGGCGCTCGCGGATAACCCCAAGAGTCAATCAGCACTTCGTCATATGGCTCATACACCGGGAAGACGAGGTCGGCTACAAAGAACTCGCTGCCGGCCTTGAACACTTCAACTTCTAGCTCAGCCTGTTCGATTACTCCGGCCAGCTCAACTACTACCAGCTGCATTCGGTTGATGGTTTCAACTACCCGACTTAGCCGGTCGAAGGCTTCCAGGGACTGGTCGTTCAGATCGCCCTTGAGCCGGATGATCTCTTCAATCGTGGCTTGGTCAACCTTGAAGGCGGTTTCAACTAGGAACTGTTGAGAACGGGCCTCGAGCAGGTCGTCGTGGTCAAGCGCCGATACCGACGCAGTAGAGGTGTCGGCAGAGGTGAAGGCGTTAAGCGCTCTTGCCCGCAATCGGTTCTCCGCTGCCTCAAGTTTGGCGATGGTCTCTTGAGCTTCTTCGCCCAGATCCTTTAGCTTGACCCGGAGGCCCTTTTCGCTAATGCGAAGGCTGCGCACCTGGTTGACGGCATCGGCGTGTTCTTCAATGGCAATCGCTAGGCGATTCTCGGCGTCACGAACGTTGCCCCACTGAACTGTCGGAGGTTCGAAGTCGGGCTGGTTTGCGTAACGGCCGCTTCGAGGCACCGGAACGTCTTCTGCAGGCGCTTCTTCGCCTTCGCCCTCATCCGCAAGCGGGTCATCGTTCTCAGGTACCGGAAGATTAGGGTCGACCGGAGCTTCACCCTCTGCAGGAGTTTCACCATCGGCGGGCGCAGGCGCAGGAGCTTCGCCCTCAGCTGGAGCCGGAGCCGGCTCTGGCTCTGGAGCGGGTGCTTCGCCTTCAGCTGGCGCTGGCGCTGGTTCGGGTGCTGGCTCGGGGGCTGGCGCTGCTGGTGTTGTGGGCTCTGGTTCGGCCTCTTGAGCGGCAACCGGCGCTCCAAACAGGACAAGCGCAATTGCCACAGATGCAGCCTTTACGGCAATAGACATTTTGACCCTTTTCGCCCGCTTACTCATACACAAGACCTATCGGCAGGGGGGCACCAAATCTAAGTACGAATATGGTGTGCGTCCCCGGCGGTAAGGGTTTGGATGCCGTCGGCGGTTTCCATCACTAAACCGCCTTCTAAGTGGATCCTTAAGGGTCGGCCAACCACTTTGGTGCCATCAATCAAAGAGAAGGCAATCTCGGGCTGGTCAAGAGTCACACAATGAGGAGCGTAGGCATCAAGCAAACCCTGCGTGTCCAACGAAATGCCGCTATCACCGTGCCAGTTTTGCCACAATAATTCGAACCTGGATAGCACGTTCCTCGCTAGCTCGATCGGGCTCGGGGGTTCGTCGCAATAATCGGCCAGACTCACCGCAACATCGGCGATTTCTTCAGGGGCAGATTCAGATCCCCACGAAATGTTCATGCCCATGCCCACAATCACTGCCGGGTTTGAGCCCAGCGATGACTCGCACAAGATTCCGGCCAGCTTCTTGGAGCCCACCAAAACGTCGTTTGGCCATTTCAATTTTGCGGGAACCCCAAGCGCTTGCGCCTCAGTAACTGCAGCCAGACCAGTGATGAGAGGAATCAGGCCCCATGTGCTGGGAGCAGATTTGGGCCGCATCAACCAACTAGCCGCCAACAAAGAGCCGTCGGCATTCAGCCATGACCTCCCCTGGCGCCCTTTGCCCGCAGTTTGGTGTTGGGCAATAAGAACAGAGCCCTCGGGAGCCCCTTTTGCCGCGGCAACGGCGAGGTCTTGGTTGGTGGAACCTGTCTCTGAAACCACCTCGAAAGTGACGAATCTCGAATTTGGTGCGCCTGAAGTTTCACTTTTACTCGCCATGTGGGCACCATAGACAGGTGTTTGACAAGGTCCTTATCGCTAACCGCGGCGAAATCGCGGTACGAGTCATTCGAGCATGCCAAGAGATGGGCATTGCCACGGTCGCCGTCTACTCCGATCTGGACCGGGAGGCACTCCACGTCCGGCTCGCTGACGAGGCATATTCACTTGGAGGCCAGACTGCTGCCGAGAGCTATCTGAACACCGAAGCCATCATGGACGTCATCGCCAGATCCGGTGCTCAAGCCGTCCACCCTGGTTATGGCTTCTTCTCTGAGAATGCCGACTTCGCCCGGGCTATTACCGAAGCCGGCGTCACTTTCATCGGGCCTCCCCCGGCCGCCATCGAGGTTATGGGTGACAAGATCTCCGCCCGCAAAGCGGCCGAAGCTGCCGATGTCCACGGCGTGCCCGGCACCAGCGAATTCCTAACCAGCGTCGATGACGTCCTGGCATTCGGCGAAGAGTTCGGTTACCCGATCGCCATCAAAGCTGCTTTTGGCGGCGGCGGCCGAGGCATGAAAGTCGTTCACGCTGCCGAAGAAGCCGCCGACGCTCTTGAGTCGGCCCAACGTGAATCAACGGCGTATTTCGGTCGCGATGAGTGCTACTTGGAGCGCTACCTTGAGCGCCCCCGCCACATCGAAATTCAGGTCCTTGCCGATTCTCACGGCAACTGTGTTTACTTGGCAGAGCGTGACTGTTCCGCTCAGCGCCGCCACCAGAAATTGGTTGAAGAGGCACCAGCTCCGAACTTGCCTAAGAAGATCCGCAAGGAAATGGGCGAGGCTGCTGTCAATGTTGCCCTTAAGTGTGGCTACATCGGAGCGGGCACTGTCGAGTTCATGTGGGACGGAGAGAGCTACTACTACCTCGAAATGAACACCCGTCTCCAGGTTGAGCACCCCGTCACCGAGATGGTTACCGGTACCGACCTTGTAGAGCTTCAGATCAAAGTGGCTGCGGGCCACGAACTTGGCTTCACTCAAAAGGACATCAAGGTCCTGGGCCACGCAATTGAGATTCGTATCAACTGTGAAGATCCCGCCGAAGGCAAGTTCCTACCTAGTCCGGGCAAGATCACCAAGCTTCGGGTGCCTTCTGGTTACGGCGTCCGCTGGGATGGCGGCTACGAAGCTGGCGATGAAATCAGCCAGTACTACGACAACCTCGCTGGCAAGCTGATCTGTTGGGGTCAGGATCGTGACACCGCTATCGCTCGGACGTTGAGGGCACTAAAAGAGTTCGAGATCGAAGGCGTAGCCACCACCATTCCCGCCGACATCGCAATTCTTGAACACGCCGACTTCGCCGCTGTCAATCACTACACGAGGTGGGTTGAGAACGATCTCGACCTGACCGGCGTGAAGTCGGGCCCGGCGGCTCCCGCGTCTGAAGAGGACGACGAGCCAAAGGTTCGCCGTGACGTCAAGGTTGAGGTCAACGGCAAGATGTTCGACGTGTCGATGTGGGTTCCGCCCATTGCCGGCGGCGCAGTGGCGGCGGCGCCGAAGAAGCGTCGTAGTGCGGCCGCCAGTTCCGGTGGTTCGGGCTCGGGTCAGGTGACGGTTCCTATGCAGGGCACTGTTGTAAAGGTGACGGTCGAAGTCGGCCAAGAGGTCGAAGTCGGAGACACCATCATCGTGCTTGAAGCAATGAAGATGGAGAACAACGTGGCCGCCGAAAAGGCCGGCACCGTATCTGAGGTCCGGGTTAGCCCCGGAGACTCAGTTGGCGGCGGCGACGTAGTAGCCGTCATCAGCTAGGTTGCTTGGCGAACGGAGTTATCCACAGAAATCGGAGTTAGCCAACTTCGAGACTTGACCCCCGACTTTAGGCCGGTTGATGGGCCATCATCATTGCGTGGCGTACTAGCGCTACCAGGGTGTCGCGGACTGCGGCTCGGTGACGACAGTCTGTTACCACTACCGGCACATGGGCCGGGATGTCGAGGGCTTCTCGAACGTCCTCGGGGTGGTGTCGCAGCATGCCATCGAATGCGTTAATCGCAACTATGAAAGGCACGCCCGAGCGTTCCATGTAGTCAACCGCTGCGAAGCAGTCTTCGACGCGGCTGGTATCTACAACAACACAGGCACCGATAGCGCCGCGAACAAGTTCGTCCCACATGAAGTGGAAACGATCCTGGCCCGGAGTACCGAATAGGTAGAGGATCAACTCTTCACTAAGGGCAACTCGACCAAAGTCCATGGCCACAGTGGTTGACTTCTTGCCAAGGGCATCACCGAGGTTGTCTACACCCTCAGACACCTTGGTCATTGCTGCCTCGGTGGTGAGCGGGTCGATGTCAGAGATTGAAGTTACGAAGGTTGTCTTACCGACGGCGAATCCGCCTGCGACAACGATCTTTACTGGAATGGGGTTACTCATGATCGCCTCACAGTGCCTGGAGTCCGTCTAGCACCTTCTCCAGTAACTGGAGATCGGGTCGACGTGTGGTCGTATCGGTGGAAGCCGTGTGAATTGCTACTTGTTCAGCCTGGACGAGATCGCCGACCAGTACACGGGCTACTTGCAGGTGGATATTTAGTCGTGCCGAAATCTCGGCAACTGATTGGGGTTCTGCACAAAGCGAGACGATGTCTCGCCGCTCATGGGAGAGGTTCTCCAGGGCACGGTGACCCATTGGGGTCGATCGCACCAAGGCTTCAATTGGGAGGTCAACAACGCTTCGTGTTCGGCCCCCTGTCAAAAGGTAAGGCCTCACCCGAAACGCTGCTCCCGCGTTTAGGGCGTCGTCGCTCATCGTGGTAGGGCCGCCTGTAGTTCAGCTCGAAGTTCAGGTGACAACACTGCGCCTGCCTTCTCAACGAGGACTGCCATCTCATAGGCCACTAAGCCAACATCGGCGTTTGATGTTGCCTTGACCGATAGCAGCGAACCGTCGCTGATACCTGTTACGAACAAGAAGGCGTGCTCCATCTCGACGATCACTTCAGTGACTGCGCCGCCCCCGAAACGTCCGGCAGCGCCGTAAGCGAGGCCGATCAGTCCGGAGGAAACTGCAGCAAAGCGATCCACGCCGTCACGGTCGATACCTTCTGAAGCTGCGATAGGCAGTCCGTCTGAAGACACAACGACCGCTTCGGTCACGCCTGGCACTCGGCCAACGAAGTTGTTGACAAGCCAGTTGACGTTGCTCGCCTGAGTACTCATTGCGGTCATGATTGGTCTCCGTTTCCAGGGTTGCCCTTAAGTCCGCTGCGATATCGCGCGAGCATGTTTCGAACTTCATCCGGGCTGCGAACACTGGCTGCAACCGGGCGGCTCTCCGAAACTGGGGCCTGACTTGTATCGCGGTCTCGACGTGTGAGTCCCGCTGTTGTTCGCTTAGGGGCTGGCTCCAGAAGTTCCTGGACACCGGCATCAAAATCATCGCCGGACGGGATGGCCTGATCGAGTCTTGCGACTGGAGGCATCTGGCCCGGAACTGGGGTCTGGAACGCTGCCGCAAACGGGTCAGAGTGCGTAGCCGAGGCTGGTGCTGGCTCTGGGGCTGCCTGCTGGGGAGCATCGTGCTGTCGGGCTTCTTGCTGGGCAGCCTCTTCGGGTGGATCGTCCCAACCGGGGATATAGCCAGCTGATGGGGCAGATGCGGGGTCAGGCTCTGACGCCCAATCGATTAGCGGTGCCGGGTCGTCGGCGGCTGGATCAACGTCGTCCCAACCAGGAATTGGCCGGTGTACCTCTGCAGCTGATGCTGGTTCGACAGCCGGGGCTTGATCGAATGCGTGTGCAGGAGCCGCGAAGTCAGGTTCGGGATCATCCCAGCCAGCAATTGGTGCCGGAGCAGGGGTGTCGAACGCAGGAGCTTCGTCAAATGCTGGGGCTAGCTGTTCAGCAGGGGCCGGCTCAAACGCAGCAGGCGCCTCAAACGCCGGAGCAGAATCAAACGCCGGAGCAGAATCGAAGGCAGGAGCTTCGTCAAAGGCCGGGGCTGGCTGTTCAGCAGGGGCCGGCTCAAACGCAACAGGCGTCTCAAACGCTGGAGCTGGATCGGGGGCAGGAGCCTCATAAACCGGAGCTTCATACGCCGGAGCTTCATACGTCGGCGCTTCGGCTACAGGGGTCTGACGTTCTGGAACCGCTGGAGGCTGCCATGAATCTTCGATATCAGACGAAGGAGCGATAACCGAAGGGGTATCGAAGTTAGCTGAAGTCTCAATTGCCTGATCCCACTGCGGTGGAGCATCCAGAACTGGAGAGTCTTGCAGCGAAGGAGCAGGCTGAGCCCAACCCTCGGGCGCTTCAATTACTCCCCCAGTGTCTGGGGCAGCAGCCGCATCAGGAGCAGGCGCAGCCACTGGTTCAGAAACCGGGGCGGCGGCCGGCACGTAGCTGGCCGGTGGAGTGGCAAGAGCTGCGGGCAAACCGTGCTCTGGGCCCTGAACCGACTGACGAACTGCACCAGCCAACATTGATGAGGGAACCACCACGATTGCGGTAGTGCCTGCGCCAGGGGTCTTCACTAGTTCAACAGCAACACCGAGACGCTTGCAAAGCTGGCCCACCACGAGGAAGCCAAGTGAGCGGGTCAAAGTGATACCGAGATCTGGAGGGTTGCTCAGGAGGTCGTTTGCGGCCAGAAGCTGCTCGTCGTTCATGCCGATGCCGTGATCGATGATGCCGATCACATAGCTTCCGCCTTCGCCAACGCCACCCTTAACTTCAACAGGGGCGTCAGGTGGAGAGAACTGGGTTGCGTTCTCGATCAGCTCCGACATGAGGTGCGCAAGGTCGACAGCGCTCTGAGCGCCAATCTCCGCGTGTTCCATGTTGGATAGCTGGACCTTGCGGTAGTCCTCAATCTCACTCATTGCGACGCGCATCACGTCGGCCAAGGCAACTGGCCCACCGCGACGGCGAGCAGGCTCTGAACCGGCAAGAACCAAGAGGCTCTCTGCGTTTCGACGCATTCGGGTTGCTAGGTGATCAAGGCTGAATAGTTGCTCAAGACGGTCTGGATCTTCTTCGTCTGATTCGAGACGGTCGATGCTTTCGATCTGACGATCAAGAAGGCTTTGATTGCGTCGAGCCAGGTTGACCACGAGGTCACTGATGCCTCGCTTGAATATGTTCTTCTGCTCAGCCGAAATGTCGCTGGCTGTGATCTGAACCTTGTTGAGCGCAGCGGCAAGGTCGCCAAGCTCATCGGTCTGGTTGAAGTCAATCGGGTCGAACTCTGGTATCTCGGCGTTGGGGTTACGAAGGCCTTCGATGAGAACTGGTAGGCGGTTCTCCGCCAGCTCAACAGCGCCTTCGGTAACTTCAATGATTGGCGCCATGATGCGGTCGCGCATGGCGAACACAGCCAAGATGCTGGAGATAATTCCAACAAGCGCAAGGATGGAGATGATGCGGAGATCACTCTGCAGCTCATCAGCTGACATTGAGTCTCTGAAGAAAGTAACGAATCCGCCATAAATCGCCACAATTGCGAGAACGAGCATGGGCGGAACTGCGATTGCAACGAGTTTCGTCCGTAGTTTTGTGTTAGCTAACATAGCCCTCTCACAGGTTTAGATTTGCCTTCGTTCTCTTACTTTCGGCCGTTCTGAGCTGACCTTGAGGCAAACAATCAACCTGTCAAGGCCAAGAAGGCAGTAGCTTTTGATGTTGTGGATCCTCAATCCGATTTTCAAGGCAATCTCGCGTCGCAACCGCTGGACACTGTGCTGATGTCGCTGGCCGGATCATCGGCCAGTGGAAAGCTGAACGTTGGCGCTCAAAGTGAAATCTGGACCGACGCCGGACGTATCTATTTGGTGATGACACCGTCAAGCCCAAGAGTGGCTGACGTACTTTTTGGCGCAAACGTGGCTTCAGTGGGACGAATCGCCGAGCTACTTTCAGCCGACAGCACCACACCAGCAGCTCAGGCACTGGCTCAGATGTCACCAGAAGCAACGCCGGTCCTGGGTCGATTGCTGCATGAACACAACTTAAATGGCCTGTTCGAACTACTAGTTCCAAGCACTGAGGACTATTCCTTCACCCCGGGAGCGACCCATCCCTTGGGTTCCCGCTTTTCAGAGCTGGCCGAAGATTTGATCAACCAAGCGCGTCAGCGATTGGACATTTGGCGAGAAATTGCCGTGCGGATTCCCAACACCGACGTAGCTTTCAAGCTAAGTCCAGAGCTTCCAAACAAAACTCAAGAGAAGGTAATCACCGCAGACGAGTGGCGTTATTTGTCACTACTAGACGGCAAAACCTCAGTAGCAGAAGTAATCACAAGAACCGGAAGCAGCGCCTTCAGAGTCTGCTCAGCGCTATACCGACTGGCGTTGGAAGATCTAATTACCGAGAAGTAGACCAGCTCTCTCGATCTTTAGAAGGGCGCTTGCAGAACTGCAGGCTTGTCAACTACTTCTTTGAGAGCGCCTATTAGCCACTCCACATGCTCTTTGTCCTGATTCAGGTTGCGCATCATGTCTTCGACAAGCTCTGGATGGTCGAGGTCAATCAATTCGGCCAGAACTTCGTAGTCGTTGCTACGCAGGAATATTGGTTTCTGGCTATCAAGTGACCGCATTGTCCGGATGGCCCCGCCGATTGAACGCAATAGGTAGTCGTTGTCGTGAACGGTGTGTGAGTAAGCGATCGAGATATAGCCAAGCCATATAACGCCAGCTTCAGCGTCATAACGAGGTGGCACACGTGGGACCCAGCGACCGGTACCGAATCGCATCGGATCAACGCCATAAGCCCGAGAAAGGTCCTTCAGAATCTCAGGTTTTGGAAGCCGTAGCCCAGATTCGATCTGCGCCAATTCTCGTGCTGAGATACCCGCTGCCATTGCGGCTGCTTCTGAAGAAAACCCGACGCGATGGCGGGCCTTCTCTAGGGCCACCCCAACAGGAGTGGGCGCATTCTTCTTCTGATCGGTCATGGACATCCATCGACTCAGAAGAGCTCATGACGTTAGCCCTTAGGGCCATTCGGCCTATCCAAATAGACCGAACGGATCGAAGACCCGCTTATGAACTGGGTTTGCGCCCGCCTAGACCATAGGTCGATCGGTCGGCCGAACTGGATTTGGCAGGAGCGTTTCGCCCATGAGCGCAAAATCGACTGAGGCGGCGCAGCTGCGGCCCTCAGCTATTGCCCAGACGATCAGACTTTGACCTCGGCCCATGTCTCCGCAAGCGAAGACTCCATCTTCTGATGTGGCCCAGTTCTTGTCACGCACGACGTTGCCGCGGCCGTCCAGCTCCACGCCAAGCTGATCCAGTAGGCCACCTTTTTCTGGTCCGGTGAATCCCATTGCTAGGAAAACCAAGTCGACGTCTAGCTCGAAATCGGTGCCGTCAACGGCGTCGAAGCTAGGCCTGCCATCAACCAAATTCATCTCAACTTCGTGTCCGAGAAGCTTCGTGAGCTTTCCGTCTTCACCAACAAAGGAGGTGGTGTTTACTGCAAACCATCGTTCGCCACCTTCTTCGTGGGCCGAGCTGACGCGATACATCATGGGCCAGGTTGGCCAAGGGTTGGATTCGGGCCGGCTGTCGCTAGGCCGAGGCATGATCTCAAACTGGTAGATGTGCTCGGCGCCTTGGCGGTGAGCGGTGCCTAAGCAGTCGGCGCCGGTGTCGCCGCCGCCAATGATCACAACCTTCTTGCCACCAGCATGAATCTCTGGCCGTTCCATATCGCCAAGTTGAACGCGATTGGCCGGAGGCAGGTATTCCATTGCTTGATAAATGCCTTCAAGTTCTCGGCCAGGCAGTGGAAGGTCTCGTGCTTGGGTGGCACCGCCAGCCATCACAACTGCGTCGAACTCTTCACGCAATTCAGCAACTGCCACCGAGTCTTGATCTTCGGCGGGTCCGCCAACGTTCTGGTTTACGCGGAACTCTGTGCCTTCGGCTTCCATCTGGTTCAGACGGCGGTCGAGGATGTGCTTCTCCATTTTGAATTCGGGGATGCCATAACGCAACAAGCCCCCGATTCGGTCAGCGCGTTCAAACACCACAACCCGGTGACCAGCTCTGGTTAGCTGTTGGGCGGCAGCGAGGCCAGCGGGCCCAGAGCCGATAACCGCAACGCTCTTTCCAGTTGGCTTCGATGCAATAACTGGAGTTACCCAGCCCTCGGCGAAAGCCCGTTCGATAATGGAAACTTCGATGTTTTTGATCGTCACGGCTTCGGTATTGATGCCAGCAACACACGCGGTTTCACAAGGAGCAGGACAAAGCCGGCCGGTGAACTCGGGGAAGTTGTTGGTGGCGTGCAGCCGATCAATCGCCCCCCGCCAGTCCTCGGAATAGACAAGGTCGTTCCAGTCAGGAATGAGGTTGCCAAGAGGACACCCGTTGTTGCAGAACGGGATTCCGCAGTCCATGCAACGAGACGCCTGATCTCGCACGTCTGCCTCAGAGAAGTCTTGGTAGACCTCTTTCCAGTCCTTAAGGCGAACTGGCACTGGGCGACGGCTCGGGACCTTACGGTCGTGGATTAGAAATCCTCTGGGGTTACCCATGTGCGGCCTCCATGACTGCCTTTACTGGATCGCGACCTTCGGACTCAGCCAGCTCCCTGGCCTTGATCACACGCTTGAAGTCCTTGGGGATCACTTTGATAAACATATGAGATTCGGTCACCCATCCAGCCAGCACCTTGCGGGCGACTGCGGAACCGGTTTCGGCTTGATGCAGTTCGATCAGTTCTTTTACTGCCACAGCATCTTTTTCACTTAGCGGTTCAAGGTCGACCATCTCACGGTTTACGTGGCCAGAGAATGTTCCGTTGGGGTCATAGACATAGGCAACTCCCCCGCTCATGCCGGCGCCGAAGTTGCGGCCGGTTGGGCCAAGAACCACTGCTCGCCCTCCGGTCATGTATTCACAACCGTGGTCTCCAATGCCTTCCACAACTGCGTCAGCACCAGAGTTGCGAACACAGAAGCGCTCACCCACTCGACCTCTAATGAAGGCTTGTCCGCTGGTCGCTCCGTAAAGTACGACGTTGCCAGCGATTACCTGATCTTCGGCGGCAAAGGTGGCAGTTCGATGCGGGAATACTGCGATGCGCCCACCACTAAGCCCCTTGCCCACGTGGTCGTTGGCATCGCCTTCTAAGCGCAGTGTTATGCCCTTGGGCATGAATGCCCCTAACGACTGGCCAGCGGAGCCTTCGAAGTCCAACTGGATTGTGTTGTCGGGCAATCCACCAGAGCCGTGGATCTTGGTGAGCTCGTGTCCGAGCATCGTTCCAACGGTCCGGTTTACGTTGCTAATTGGGTATGAGCCTCGAATTGGTTCGCCAGTTTCAAGCGCGTTGCGACAATCGCTAATGAGCCGCTGGTCCAATGCTTCGTCGAGACCGTGGTCTTGAACGACGGTGTTGTAACGGTCGTTATCGGCGGTGATTTCGGGCAGGTGAAGGATTGGAGCCAGGTCCAAGCCCTTGGCCTTCCAATGATCAACCGCAGCCATCGTGTCCAAACACTCGACCTGCCCAACTGCTTCTTCGATACTTCGGAAACCGAGCTGGGCGAGATACTCGCGAACCTCTTCGGCGATGTATTCAAAGAACGTTTCCACGAACTCAGGCTTGCCACTGAACTTGGCCCTTAGCTCTGGGTTCTGTGTTGCGACACCGACCGGGCAAGTGTCGAGGTGACACACGCGCATCATGATGCAGCCGCTCACAACAAGAGGAGCAGTTGCGAAACCGAACTCTTCGCCACCCAGCAAGGCAGCAATTACGACGTCGCGGCCGGTCTTAATCTGGCCATCGACCTGCACAACGATTCGGTCTCGCAAGTCGTTCATGAGCAAGGTCTGCTGCGTCTCAGCTAGGCCCAGTTCCCAAGGACCACCAGCGTGCTTCAGCGAGGTCAAAGGCGAAGCGCCAGTGCCACCGTCGTGGCCGCTAATTAGAACCACGTCGGCCTTGGCCTTTGAAACTCCCGCCGCAACAGTTCCCACACCGACCTCGGCAACCAGCTTCACGTGGACTCGAGCTTCCGGGTTGGCGTTCTTCAGGTCGTGGATGAGTTGAGCAAGATCTTCAATTGAGTAGATGTCGTGATGGGGCGGGGGCGAGATCAGACCCACGCCCGGTGTTGAGTGACGGGTCTTGGCAATCCACGGGTAAACCTTCTTGCCCGGCAGCTGGCCACCCTCGCCGGGCTTGGCGCCCTGGGCCATCTTGATCTGGATGTCATCAGCCGATGACAGGTAGGCAGATGTAACGCCAAACCGGCCGCTGGCCACTTGTTTGATGGAAGAACGGCGTGAGTCGCCGTTTGGCTCTATGACCCAGCGTTCTTCATCCTCGCCACCTTCACCCGTATTGGACTTTCCGCCCAACCGGTTCATGGCAACGGCCAAAGTTTCGTGCGCTTCGGCTGAAATCGAGCCATAGCTCATTGCGCCAGTTGCGAAGCGTTTGACGATTTCTGATATCGGCTCAACTTCTTCAATTGGAATTGGCTCGCCCTTGGGCTTCAGCTTGAACAGTCCACGCAAAGTCGCCAGCTGCTCCGCCTGGTCATCGACCAGCTGGGTGTACTCCTTGTAGATGTCATAGCGCTTTGTCCGGGTTGCGTGCTGGAGCTTGAAGACAGTCTCGGGATTAAACAGGTGGTATTCGCCTTCGCGGCGCCACTTGTATTCGCCGCCAAGGGGAAGTTCCCGGTGAGCCAAGGACTCAGGCCGGCTAGGAAACGCCATGCGCTGACGAAGTTCACACTCTTGGGCGATTTCGGCAAGACCAATTCCGCCCAGCTTGGAAGTGGTGCCGGTGAAGAACTCGTCCATGACTGACTTATCAAGGCCAATCGCCTCGAAGATCTGAGCTCCGGTGTATGACGCAACGGTTGAGATGCCCATCTTGGACATCACCTTGATGATTCCGTTGCTTGATGCCTTTTTGTAGTGGTCTCGGGCAGTCTCGAGGCTAATTGGAGCGCCGGCTGGAAAGCGGTCCTCAAGCGTTTCGAAAACAAGCGAAGGACAAACGGCGTTTGCCCCAAAGCCCAACAGCAAGGCGTAGTGATGAACTTCGCGAGCGTCTGCTGCGTTAATCAGAAGGCCAACCTTGTTTCGGTTACGGGCCCGAACCAAATGATGATGCACCGCGCCGGTCATGAGAAGCGACGGGATCGGAGCCAAGTCTGCGGTGGCGCCTCGGTTAGACAAGATGATGATGCTGGCGCCATCTTCGATGGCCTGTAGCGAACGAGCCCGCAATTCATCGAGCGCCGTTTTCATGCCGTCGACGCCCGAACCTGCGGGGTAAAGGCCTGTGAGAGTTACTGAGCCAAGGTGGGGGAAGTCTCCGCCGTCGTTGGCGTGAGCAATACGGGCCAACTCGTCCTCGGTCACAATGGGGTGATAGAGCCGGAGCTGCTCACACCATTCGGGGCCGGGCTTAAGGAGGTTGCCTTGTGCACCAAGCCGGACCCGAGAGCTAGTGACGAGTTCTTCGCGAATGGCGTCGAGCGGTGGGTTGGTAACTTGGGCAAAGAGCTGTGTGAAGTAGTCGAACAACATCCGAGGACGGTCAGACAGAACCGCAATGGGAGTATCGGTTCCCATTGAGCCAATGCTCTCCTTACCCATCGCCGCCATTGGCTCGATGATCAGCTCGATCTCTTCTTGGGTGTAGCCGTTTGAGACCTGTTCGGGCACAAGGTGCTCACGCACCGGCTGGAAGTGAGGCCGCGGAGGAAGATCATCAAGATCGCTGACTCGGGTAAGCCATCGGCCGTAAGGGTGTTCGGTGGAAAGCTCCTGCATGATCTCGTCGTCGCTGACGATTCGGCCCGCGTTGGTGTCTACCAGGAACATCTTTCCCGGCTCAAGACGTCCTTTGCTAACCACTTCACTTGGGTCAACATCAATCACGCCGACCTCAGAAGCCATAACCACGATGCCGTCTGCTGTGACCCAGTAGCGGCTGGGGCGAAGACCGTTGCGGTCGAGAACCGCGCCAACAACATCACCGTCGGTGAAGGTGACAGACGCTGGACCATCCCAGGCCTCCATAGCCGAAGCGTGGAACTCATAGAAGTGGCGTTGTGCCGGGTCCATCACGTTGTTTCGTTCCCATGCCTCCGGAATCATCATGAGAACAGCTTTGTGAATTGGGTATCCGCCGAGGTGAAGCATCTCGAGCGCCTCGTCGAAGCTGGCAGTGTCGGACGCTCCGTCGCGACAGACCGGGAAGATGCTTTCGATTCGATCGCCCCAGTGGTCTGCGCCAAGCAGCGCTTCACGGGCGTGCATCCAGTTGCGGTTGCCTTTAACGGTGTTGAACTCGCCGTTGTGAGCCACAAACCGGTACGGGTGGGCTAGCGGCCAAGAAGGAAACGTGTTGGTGGAGAACCGGCTGTGCACCAATGCCAGAGCAGACTCAAAGTCTGGGTCGCCCAGATCAGGGAAGAAGGTTGCAAGTTGTGGCGTGGTCAACATGCCCTTGTAGACGAGGGTGCGTGAGCTCAAGCTCGAGAAGTAGAGGTCCAGATCCCTCTCGACGATGCGGCGTGCGACATAAAGCTCTCGATCAAGCTCGAGACCGCTGAGACCCGCAGGTGAAGAGATGAAGACCTGTTCGAAAACAGGCATTGCAGCTAGTGCTTCGTCACCTAGGCCCGTTGAATCGGTGTTCAGCGAAGTCCAGCCAAGAACCTGAAGCCCTTCGGCGGCTACTACTTCCTCAACCGCTGTCTTTGTTGCGGCGCGCTTGGTGTCGTCGGTTGAAAGGAAGGCTATGCCAGTGGCGTAATGGCCAACGGCTGGAAGCCCTTCGATGAGGGTTCGACAGAACTTGTCAGGGATTTGGACCAGAATGCCAGCACCGTCACCAGTGTTTGGTTCAGCATTGGTGGCACCGCGGTGCTGCATGTTGGCCAAACCACCAAGGGCCAGGTCAACAATTCGGTGAGACTTGCGGCCGTGGAGGTCCGCTATGAACGAAACGCCGCAAGCGTCGTGTTCAAAGTTGGGGTCGTAAAGACCCTCGGCTTTCCGGTTGTGCTGCAATTGATCCTCCAGGGTCAAAGGGCTAAGGCCGCAAACGGCCGGGGCGGGACGGCGCTGGCCCGACCAGGAGTGGTCCCAGACTACCGTAAGGCACGCTAGATTCGGCTATCGATGGCTGACACCGACAATCTTGCGCGACTACTTGCTGACCTTGAGGCCAGCCCCACTCCATATCACGCGGCACAAGTGGCAACCCAACGGCTCGTCGGGGCCGGCTTTGACCTGGTTGAACTGGGCAAAGACCTCCCCACATCAGCTGGTTCATACGTCGGCGTGGTAGGCGGATCCCTCATCGCCTGGCACTTTGCCGATGACGCTCCACCTTCAAGCTTCTGCGTAGTTGGCGCCCACACCGACTCCCCCAACCTCCGGGTGCGCTCAAAGCCTGATATTTCCTCTGCTGGGGTGGCTCAGCTGGGCGTCGAGGTCTACGGAGGCGTACTGCTTAACTCTTGGCTTGATCGAGACCTTGGACTGGCCGGAAGAGTCTCAATAGCCGACAACGCCGGAGCCAATAACGACGGCGTTCAGCAGCGTTTGATCAACATCAACGAGCCGATTCTGAGGGTTCCTCAACTTGCCATCCACCTAGATCGTGAGATCCGATCCGACGGCCTAAAGATCAACCCACAGACCCAGATCATTCCAATGTGGGCCAACGGCAATAGCCAAGACGGCGATTTCAACGACTGGCTGGCTTCTGAATTAGATGTCGACGCCAGCCAGATTCTTGCGTGGGATCTCATGACCTATGACGTGCACGCCCCCGCAGTTGTTGGCCGAGATAGTGACATGTTCGCTTCGGCCCGAATCGACAACCTACTTTCGAGCTTCTGCGCCACGTACGCCCTGGCCGATGCTGCCGCAAACTCCGCACCGGGCACTATCCCAATTCTGGTTTTGTTCGATCACGAAGAGGTTGGGTCTGCTTCGGCGACTGGAGCAGCGGGCGGATTCTTGTCAAACGCGCTTGAACGAATCGGGGCAGCAGCCGGCCTTGACCGCATCGGTTACCTGACCGCATTGGCGAAGTCCTATGTCGTCTCGGCCGACGGCGCTCATGCCACTCATCCCAACTACGTCGACAAGCACGAGCCCAACCACCACATTGCACTAAATGGAGGTGTAGTGGTGAAGCGAAACTCGAACCAGCGCTACGCCAGCGACGCAGCATCAGAATCACGATTTCGCATGGCATGTGCAACAGCCCAAGTCCCAACCCAGACCTACATCCACCGCAACGACCTGCCATGTGGGTCTACCATCGGCCCAATCACCGCTGCCCAGCTTGGCGTACCAACGGTAGATGTTGGGGCGCCACAACTTGCGATGCACTCGATTCGGGAGATGGCTGGCACCGAAGATGTTGACCATTTGACTACCGCGCTTAGCGCTTTGTGGTGCAGCGAGTAACGTCGGGCTGATGGATGGTGATCCCCTAGAGAGCTCAAAGCGGAGCGGTGTTGAACGTGCAAGCGACTACCGGTCGGATCTAAGCGACCGCTTCTCCGACTTTAGTGAGCGCCTTGAAGGCGCTGCTGTAGAAGCAGAGTATGACACTGGCACTAGAGAACAAACTGAGGAAAAGGCCAAGGCCCACATCTTCATTCGGCTGGCCCGCATGACTGCCGGCTTTTTGACAGTCATCATCGGTATCGCGCTGTTGCCATTGCCTGGCCCCGGTTGGGTTGTAATCGCAGGCGGCCTTGTAATCTTGGCCCAGGACTTCGAGTGGGCCGAGAAAACGCTTCGTTATGTGCGCCGCAAAGCCCCTGGAATTCCCGAGGACGGCAAGATCCCAATGAGCACGTGGGTCTCCATGGTGGTCGTAATGGGCCTTGCGTTAGGCGGCGCCTTCTTAGTGCGACGCTACATAGACCTCAGCGACACCTGGGCCAGCTTCCTAGATCTGTTCTAGGTCTGTTCTAGCTCACCCCAAAACGCATTCTGTCATAGATCTATCGGGCTATAGACCGATAGATCTATGACAGAAGCAAGTGCTATAGCGATTTAGCTTGGGTAGGGGTGCTGGACGATGAACTCGTTGTTGGCGGCGATCCAGCGGACCACGCCTCCACGAGACAAACCAGCGTTCATCTGACCAAGCCAGTAGTTGTAACCACTGAGGTCAGCAGCCCGACCCAACACGTTCGAATAGACAATCCGTAGGAAATCTTCATTCGAGGTTGAGCCATAGGTGTTCTGGAACTCCTGGCTGACCACGAACTGCTCGGCAATTATGTCGAGCGAGTTTCCTTGGTCCGAGATGCCGATCCAGTACTGAGCGCCGCCAGTGTCTGGGTCACGGTTGAAGAAGGCCCAGTACAAACGGAGCACGTCGGCGTGTTCGCCGGTGAAGCCTGATGCGTTAGCAATGTCTTGGATCGGATCAGCCGTGATGACGATCTGAACTTGTGGAGACGGGCCAGAAACGTTTCCGGCTGCATCAACGGCCTGCACGTAGACGTTGTGGGTTCCAATGTCTAGAGACAGCCGTGCCGAGGTTCCCGGAACTGTCTTCAAGAGCTTGTCGCCCTCATAGACCCGGTAGATGTCAACGCCAACGTTGTCAGTGGAAGCTGGCCAGCTGATCTTTGCGTTGCGGCCTTCATCTTGAGATTCGATGACCGGCTGACCAGGAGCACTTGGACCCTGAGTGTCGTTTGGATCAGTTGCGCTTCGTACTTCGACCTTGGCCGGAATACCAAACGTGGTGTCACTGATCGGTGTCAGAACGATCTCATAGTCTGAGCCGTATTGGATCCCGTCCAACACGACACTTGTGTCAGACCATGCAACATCAACGCTGGCGTCAAGGACACCGCTGCGATAAGCAGACACGTTGTAGTAATGGGCTGGAGTGGCCTTCTGGAATATGTTTTCGCTCCAGCCAACCTGAATCTGACCGGGACTTGGGTTGACCCAGTCGATGTTTGGTGTAGCGACAGTGACGGCCATCGGCCAGCCGATTTGGGCCAACACACCAAGTGTTGGAACATCGAGCTGACGTTGTACTTCGCCGTTAGATATTGACGGGGTCATCAAGGCTCCGGCTGCGCCAGGGCCATAGGTGAACTCGTCAAAGTGTGAGTAGCTAGAGCCGTTCTCGAACTCTGGGCCCGGTGCGTAGGTGCTGTACTTGCGGCCGCCACCGAGGTTGAAGTTCAAGTTGCCCGAAGTAAGGATGGCGTTTGGATCACCAGTGAGCCGAGCGTCAAGAATCGGCACGTCGCCAAAGGAAACTCGACGGTCATAGGTCAGAGGAGCACCTCCGCTTAGGTCCAGGTCAGCGCCTTGGCCAAATGGCTTTGAGGCTGAACCGGCGAAGCCCATGCCGTGGCCGATCTCGTGAAGAGCGACGCTGTACAAGTCATAGTCGCCGAAGTCAGGATCGGTTGTGTGGTCAAAGTGCCATGCACTAAATGAGGAGTTGAAGTTGATTCGCACCTCAGGTCGGTCAGGGTTGTAGTCATAACCGGCCAGCACGTTGGCTAGTGGAGACGGAATCCAGTCTGGGCTGTCCCACGGGCCACCAAGGAAGTAACGATCGGCGCCGGCCGACCCCAAGATGTTGGGGTTGCCGAGGTCGGTCCAGTCAACCGACATCTCCAGCGGAGCGTTCGGGTGCAGGGCAAACGAAGAGGCCCAGTCAGCAATGGCGGCGTTCATGGTCACCTTCACTGCCTCTGGTGTGTTTGGGTTCACATAGATAACGCTTACCTGGCCGTTGACCATGTTGGAGATCTTGGAATAGTTCAGGCCGTCATCTGCCTGCTGGTCTTCAATTCGCGAAGCGACCAGCGAGTGATGCGCCTCGATATCAGATTGGCTCAGCGGCATCCCGTTAACGGTGTCGATCACCAGATCCCGTTCCATGAACGTCGGGGCGTCAGGCCCGTTGCTACTGGAAACGGCGGGCACTGAAGCCACGCCCGACAAACCTAGTGAAACTGCTGCCGCAACTACGACACGTTTGATTCGCATTTAGATCCTTCCGATCCGGCGAACTGCGCCGAAGCTAAACCCTAATTTTGAGATTCTTGCTGTTACTTGTATTGCTACTTGCTGTATTGCTACTTGCTGTATTACCACTGGTCGATCAACACAGTGTTCCAGTCATCGTCACCATCTGGCAAAAACGTTACTGATTGTCGCTTAATGGTAACGATGGGGGCGAAACAGCCTGGAACGGTAAAGCGCCACATAATAGAGCCCGGCTACCGCTACCGCCAGTGTTCGCACCAGCACCGCCGTCGTATTGCCCGCAATCATTGCTTGGGCCATCCACCAGCTACCGAATGACAGGGCCCCAACGAGCCCAATGATCCCCACCACTTTATTCGCCTGCATGCTCCGCCTTTTCGGTCGCCACCAAAAACGAGACCGCTGCCGCCAGGCCTCACCTGCGAGAATAAGGCGTTGGGCCCAGCCGATACAGGGGTGAAGTTACTCACGCGCCAACCGCTCAGCTACCTTGGTCGTGTGCTCTTCGTTCTTCATGCAATCGACGCTCCAGACTCAGCCAGCATCCGCCAGGCGAACCGTCCAGACCATCTTGAGTACCTTGGGAAGTTCGATACGCCAATCGCTGGCCCGCTACTGAACCCCGACGGTTCGATGGCTGGTTCATGCATCTTCATCGAAGCTGCAGACCTAGAAGCAGCCCACGCGTTCGCCGAAAACGACCCATATGCAAAAGCCGGGTTGTTTCAGTCAGTATCAATAACCGAATTCAAGAAAGTCATTTGGCCATGAGCTTCCACACGGCAACAAACTCCTCCGACACTCTCCATTGGAGCGACACCGATGTCGAGGTCCACAAGATCGTCGTCGGCCCTTACGAGAACAATGTGTTCTTCATTAGATGCCGCCACACCGGTGAGTCAGTAATGCTTGATGCCGCCAACGAACACGAGCAGCTGCTAAAGCTGTGCAAAGCTCTAGGCGTGCGCACCGTCTTGGAGACTCACGGCCACCACGATCACATTCAAGCGGTGCCACAGGTTAGAGACGCTGGCTACGAAGTTGGAATTACCGCGGCCGATTCTTCGATGTTGCCTAGCTATGACTACATCCTTGAGGATGACCAGATGATTGAAGTTGGAGATCTTCGGCTTCATACCGTCACAACGCCTGGCCACACGCCCGGGTCAATCTGCTTCAAGTTGGTCGACAAGCCGCTGTTGTTTAGCGGAGACACATTGTTCCCTGGCGGGCCCGGCAACACCAGCTTCGAACACGGCAACTTCAAAGAGATAATTGAGTCAATTGATCAGCGTCTGTTTACCTATGACAAAGACACAATCGTTCTCCCGGGTCATGGCGACAACACCACAATAGGTGCCGAACGCCCAAGCCTTGACGAATGGATCGACCGGGGTTGGTAGTGAAAAGCGGCGCTAACAACTCTTCAACGACAACTGCGCATTAGTGACGGTCACAAACCCAGCAGCTTCTACTGGAACTGCTCGTGATGCCCTCGGGCAGGTTCAGTTTCGACGCGTATATATCGCAACGTTCTTATCGAACCTTGGTCGGTGGATGCAGAACGTGGTGCTCGGGCTGTTCGCCTGGCAGCTAACCGGAGACCCTCGCTTCATCGGCGTAGTAATTGGTTTCCAGATGCTTCCGATGTTGGTGTTCGGGTTGGTCGGCGGATCACTCGCTGATTCTCTTGACCGACGCAAGCTGCTGTTGTTCACCCAGTGCTGGCAGGCCGCTGTAACTCTGTGGCTGGCCTATGAAGTTGCCGACGGCGACATTACCAAAGCCCGACTTGTTCTGATCGTGGGGTTGCTCGGACTGGGCCAAGCATTGTTCTCCCCCGCCTTCAATGCAGTGCTGCCTTCGCTTGTAGGGCGCAATAACTTGTCGGCGGCCATTTCGCTTAACTCGTTACAACAGAACATCAGCAGAGTCATCGGCCCAGCCATCGGCACATACCTGGCAGCACGCTGGAGCGTTTCCGATGTGTTCACGATCAACGGCCTTACCTACTTCTTCATAATCGCGGCGTTGGCAATGGCCACGATTCCGCCCAAGGAACCAGCCGCAATTAGCCAGTGGGATCGGTTGTTCGGAGGTCTCAAGCTGGCCCGATCGAAACGCCAGATAGGCCTACCGCTTGTGATGATGGCAAGCTTCGCGTTGCTTTGCCTGCCGTTCATCGGCCAGCTTCCGAACCTTGCCGAAGTGAACCTAGGCATGGATTTGGGCGAACGGGGCGAACCTGGCCCTGACACAATCCGCTACGGCTGGCTTTACGCTGCCTTCGGCCTTGGCGCGGTTTCAGGCGCCTTAAGTTCAGGAACAGTCTTGCTAAAGAAGTCCAAAGCGCTAATCATCCGTCTGGCGCTGGCTTCGTTCTCACTTGTACTTGTTCTGTTCAGTCTGCTCCGAAACGACGTGTTGGCATTCCCGGTGATCTTTCTTGTGGGATTGTTCTACCTGATCTTTACAACCTCGCTTTCTACCTACCTCCAGGAGCGCATCGCCGATGAAATCCGAGGCCGAGTCATGGCGCTGTGGACGTTGGCGTTCGGCGGAATGGTCGGTTTGGCCAACTTCATCGCCGGTGACTTGGTAGCTCGTTCCTCGATCACAATTGTGACCTTGGCCGGGGCCGGTGTGGCAATGGCAATGGCCGCGCTTGCGGTGTTGGACGACAACGCCCCAATGGTGGGGTCAGAGGACATTCCCGATTCAAGTAGAGGCCGGTCAAACGGCACTTAGAAAGGTGCCGCTCGGATCTCTCGGAGTGAAGTAGTGCTCATAGACTTCTAGTTATGGCAACGCCACTCTTCGAAATCGAAGATCTCCATGTGCAAACCGTCGCCAGCAGCGGCGAAACGCCAATTCCAATTCTCAAGGGCGTCACCATCACCGTCATGCCCGGCGAAATCCATGCGTTGATTGGTTCTAATGGTTCAGGCAAGACAACTTTGGCCAAGGTCTTGATGGGCTCGCCTTTGTATGAGGTCACTTCGGGGGCGATCCGCCTTCACGGCGATGACATCACTGACTGGGGCACCGATGTGCGGGCCAAGGCTGGTCTTTTCCTAGCATTCCAGCACCCCCAAGAGCTTCCCGGAGTCAGCGTTCTTGGCTTCTTGCGCCAAGCCCTAAGCGCCCGCAAAGGCATCGAGATAGGCGCCAGCGAATTGACCAAGACCATCAGCGAATGGATCGACAAACTCGACATGAATCCTGCATTCATCGAGCGCCCATTCAATTTTGGCTTCAGTGTCGGAGAACGCAAGCGCAATGAGATTCTCCAGATGGCGCTTCTCGAACCCGAGATGGTCGTGTTGGACGAAACTGACTCGGGCCTAGACATGCGCTCACTCCAAGCTGTTGCCAACGGTATTCAACACATTCGCGCTGGCCAGCCCAAGCTTGGCACGCTTCTAATTACTCACTACAAACCTCTACTCGACAGTCTCAATCCCGATGTTGTTCACGTTCTAGCCGATGGCATTGTCGCCCAAACCGGCGGAACCGAGGTTTATGAAGGGCTCAATAATGACTAGCTCCCCCACTTTTGATATCGCAAAGATCCGCAAGGACTTCCCGATCCTGAGCCAGATCCAAGATGGCAAACGCCTTGTCTATTTGGACTCGGGTGCTTCGTCGCAACGTCCAACCTCGGTGTTGGACGCAATGGATCATCTTTACACCCATAGCTATGCGAACGTTCACCGCGGCGTCTATCAAGTGGCCGAGCGAGCAACCAACGCGTACGAAGACGCACGCTCAAAGGTTGCGAAATTTATTGGTGCCCCCAGCGCCAACGAAATCATCTTCACCAAGAACGCCACCGAGGCAATCAACCTCGTGGCCCATAGTTGGGGCCGAGCCAACCTGCAATCTGGTGACGCCGTCGTGCTTACCATCATGGAGCACCACGCCAACATCGTGCCCTGGCAAATGCTGGCCGCCGAGATTGGTTTCGAGATCCGCTGGGTGGCAATCGACGAAGACGGGATGTTGGACACCTCCAACCTTGACGTGCTTCTTGACGGCGCAAAGATGTTTGCCTTCACCGCCATGAGCAACGTGTTGGGCACCCTGACCGACACCAAGGCTTTGTGCGCTGCTGCTCAAAAGGCTGGTGCCGTCACTTTGATCGACGCCTGCCAAAGCGTGCCTCACATGCCTACAGACGTTGTCGACATGGGCGCAGACTTCATCGTGTTCAGCGGCCACAAGATGTTGGGCCCATCGGGCATCGGCGTGTTGTGGGGTCGGGCCGAACTATTGGACGCCATGCCTCCGTTTCTGGGCGGTGGCGGCATGATCCTGAACGTAACGAAGGATGGCTTCACCCCTGATGGCGTGCCCGGCAAGTTCGAAGCCGGAACTCCACCAATTGCTGAGGCGGTTGGTTTAGGCGCAGCGGTTGACTATCTGAACGAGCTTGGTATGGAAGCGGTGCGAGAGCATGAGGTGTCGCTGACCGCCTATGCGCTCAGAACCCTGACCGAAACCGTCGGCGAAACCTTGACCATCTATGGTCCGTCAGAGCCTGCGGCCCGGGGTGGTGTGCTATCGCTAGAGCTGGCCGACGTTCACGCCCACGACATAAGTCAGGTGCTTGACGAGCACGCTGTCTGTGTCCGGCCCGGGCATCATTGCGCTAAACCGCTAATGCGTCACCTCGGCGTAAATGCAACTGCCCGAGCGAGCCTGTATATCTATAACGACACCGACGATATCGATGCGTTGGCTGAGGCTCTGGTGCAAGCCCGAGACTTCTTCAGCATCTAGGAGCCCCCATGTCTGGCCTCGAAGAACTTTACAAAGAGATCATCATTGATCATTACCGCAGCCCTCGCAACAAGGGAGAGCTGCCGCCACCGGCAACCCGAACCGAGGGCTTCAACCCTTTGTGCGGGGATGAGATCGTCATTTACATCGACGTTGACTCCAATGGCGTGTTGTCCGACATCAAGATCGGCGGGCAGGGTTGTTCCATCTCCCAGAGCTCCGCATCGATGATGTCGGCGGCTGTCAAAGGCAAAACTGTCGCTGAGGCCCAAGAGATCATCGGGGGGTTCAAGGCAATGATGAGTGTTCATGGCGATGCACTGGGAGACCCCGCCAGCGAAGCTACGGCGGAACCCGAAGTGGATCTTGGTGATCTGGAGGCGCTCAAAGGCGTCGTGAAATTCCCTGTACGCATCAAGTGCGCAACGTTGTCTTGGAATACGTTGACCCAAGCCATCGACGAGGCAACTGCCTGATGACCAAGAAGCGCATATCGCCAATCGACCGCGCGTTCCTGGCCAATCTTGAAGACGTCGGCACACTGATCTTGGTGCGCCACGGGCAACAGCAATGGCCTGACCCTGAGACTTCGGTCGCTGGCGATTGGGTCGACCCTCCGCTTAGCGAGTTGGGCAACAAGCAAGCCGCTTGTGTTGGTGAGTATCTGGCTTCAGAGTCGCCGGTTGCTGTTTACAGCTCGCAACTTCTTAGGGCCAACGACACCGGTAAGGCCGTCGCAAGTCATCATGGCCTGGATGTAACGGTCATCGACTACCTGGCTGAGATTCATATGTATGGCGGGTTGCCGCTTGATTCACGCCCCCAAGACGTTCTTGGCAAAGCGATTCAGACCGGAGTCTGGGAGCGTTTCGTACAAAGCCGCAAGTGGGACTCATACCCTCACACTGAATCCTCACGTGACTTCCGCCAGCGCGTCGGGATCGGAGTTGAGGCCGCCGTTGCCGCCCATCCGGGTGAGACGGTCGTTGTGGCTTGCCATGGCGGTGTTATAAACGCCTACCTCGCCGACATTCTGGGCACAGAAGAAGACATGTTCTTTAAGCCATCACACGCCAGCGTTCACAGGATTCTGTTTAAAGGTCAGCGCCGGGTAATTCACAGCCTGAATGAGACCCATTACCTGCAAGCCCAGGGGCTGTTGTCTAACTAGCTATCGGTTAGTGCAAGGGTTCCATGACTGCTGCGGTGTCAGAAACGAACTGAGCTAAGGCTGTGTCCATCTTGGTGATACCGCCGTTGTCGTGTGTTGTCAGGCGAATCGTCACCCGGTTGTACACATTTGACCATTCGGGGTGATGATCAAGTCGCTCGGACTCGACCGCGATTCTGGTCATGAACCCGAACGCTACGTCGAAGTTGGCGAAGCGCCAGTCACTTACCAAGGCGTCGCCGTCACGAGTCCAGCCCGGGAGCTTCTTAACTGCCTCTTCGATTTCACTATCGGTCAATTTGTCCATGAGAGAGCCTCAATATAGGGGCGACCGCTGAGACCTAGCGCTTGAACGGCCACCACCGCGGCATTTTTCGCTTGGGCTTTGGTCGGTTTCGTTCGCGTTCTGCGTCTACATCAGCCCGAATCGAGGGCCCGGCGCTATTTATGATGTCTTCGGCCGAATCAAGCAGAGCCCCAATAGAGGGGTCTTCACCCACGCTCGATGGAGCGTCCGGGGTTTTGGGCACAATCAGCGTGCCGTGCTGCCAGCCGACATCGGCCAAACGAAGCTCAAACCTGCCGCAGTCGGCAGGGCAGTTCCAGGGAGCCTCAGGGGCCAGGTCGAGGGAACACTTTCTGACAGTGTCACCGCTTGGATAGGTGCGGCTTTGATAGTGCTTGCAGTTTTGTCGCATCATTACTCCTCAATTGTGCCATGTTGTATCTATGGCAACCCCTCACCTCCGCGCCGAAGCTGGCGATTTCGCTCCAACCGTCCTAATGCCCGGTGATCCCCTTCGGGCTAAATACATTGCAGAAAACTTCTTTGACGACGCTCGACAGGTGCATGACGTGCGCAACATGCTTGGGTTCACAGGCACCTACAAAGGGAATCCAATCTCGGTTCAAGCGTCGGGTATGGGTATCCCTTCGATGTCGATCTATGCCACCGAGCTAATCACCTCCTTCGGCTGCGACCGCCTCATCCGGGTTGGATCCTGTGGCGCTCTAGCCGACGATCTGAAGTTGAAGGACCTAGTCGTAGCGATGGGGGCTGGCACTGACAGCAACGTAAACCGAGCGCGCATTGGTGGCCGGGAACACGCAGCCCTTGCAGACTGGTCGTTACTGCGGGCCATGGTTGACGCCTCCGAAGCCAGAGATGTCAACACCCAGGTCGGAGCCGTGTTCACCTCCGATTCGTTCTATGACCCAGATACCACCACAAACGAAACACTAATGAAGTACGGCTATTTGGCAGTGGAGATGGAGGTCGCCGGGCTATACGGAGTGGCGGCCCAGCATGGCGTGGCCGCTGTGGCGATATGCACAGTCAGTGACCACATAATCCGTGGCGAGGCTCTCAGTTCTGAAGAGCGCCAAATTGGTTTTGACCAAATGATCGAATTGGCGCTGGAGGGGGCCTTCTAGCCAGCTTGTTAGCTAGGTCGCCTAACTGCTCACACCTAGATTTCTCGCGACAAAACAGCTTGATCTAGCGTCTTATATGAGACGCTGCTACAACAGGGCGATCTGCTAACTAGTGACTTAAGGAGTTACACATGAGCATGTTTGACAAGGCCAAGGATATGGCCGACAAGGCATCAGAAGTAGTCGAAGAGCATGGCGACAAGCTTCCAGGAGATCTCGGTGAGAAAGCTAAGGACTTGGCTGACAAGGCGGGCGATCTAGGCGACATGACTGACAAGATTCCAGGCATGGGTGGCGGCGAGTAGCCAAAATCGAGACTGTCCTACGAGGAAGACAATGAGGTCAACCTTGTAGGACAGAAGCAAGTTCTAACCTGCACTAACCAACGCCTCTCTAGCCAACCCCTCTCTAGCCAACCCCTCACTAGCCAACAGAGCCTTCCATCTGAAGTTCGACCAGTCGAGAGAGTTCAACTGCGTACTCCATAGGAAGCTTCCGAGCCACAGGCTCGATGAACCCGTTGATGAGCATGCCCGTGGCTTGGTCATATGAAAGTCCGCGACTCATCAAATAGAACACGTGATCCGCAGCGATAGCAGACACAGTCTCGTCGTGGCGGACCTGCGCTGCACTTGTGCCAATTTCGGTTTCGGGAAAAGCTTCATAGGTTGACTTGTCGTCGAGCACTAGCGCGTCGCACTGCGCCCGGCTCTTACAACTAACCGCGCCGTCAACCACCCGCACTGTTGGGCGATATGTACTTCTGCCGCCGCCCGTGGAGATCGACTTAGAGACGATCTTGGAAGATGTCTCAGAAGCTTCGTGCACGATCGTGGCCCCGGTGTCTTGATGCTGTCCTGGTCCAGCGTAGGTAACCGAAAACGATTCGCTAGTGGCCTTGGGGCCGGTTAGCCAAACGGCAGGAGCGGTCTTGGTTTGGCGAGACCCTATGTTTGCGTCGATCCACTGAATTTGGCCTTCAGCTTCCACAAAGGCTCGTTTGGTTTCGGTGTTGGACACATTGCTGGACCAGTTTTGGATGGTCGTGTGGCTTACGTGCGCTCCAGGTTTCACCACGATCTCCACGATTGACGAGCGCTTCGAATTCGACGTGTAGACCGGCGCCGAGCAACCTTCGATCAAGTGAATCTTTGAGCCTTCATCGGCCAGTATCAGAGTGCGGTCGAACTGGCTCATTCGTTCGGCCTTGTTCTGAGGGTTCGCCTGAATGGGGTTCTCAACTTCAACACCTGGGGGTATGTACATGAACGAGCCAGCCGAGGTTGAGTTGTCTGCCTGGCTCATCAGCCTGGCCAGGTAAGGGCCGACCATCTCGCCTTTCTCGCTAAGTCCAGTAGCTACGTCGCAAAAGATCACGCCTCTTGCCTCAAGCTCGTCACGGTTTCGGCGAAACGCCTCTTCAGCAATCAGCACTTAGTCGAGCCGGCGCAGAAGTTTGCCGTAGGTGCGGGCACGTTCCAGGTATGAGTCAGCACCTAGGGCGATCATTTCTGGCACGACGGTGTCGGGTCGGATTTTGGCTGGGATCCCTAACGCCATTGCTCCGGTTGGCACTTCCATGTCGTTAGTGACCACGGCATTGGCGCCCACTAGCGATCCTGTTCGCACAATGGCTCGGTGCAGCACAACAGACCCGTTGCCCACAAGTGCACCGTTCTCGACCGTACATCCTTCGAGATGCACAATATGGCCGATCACGCAGTCGTCACCCACAATCGTCGGCCACATGGGCGTGGTGTGAAGTACCGAACCGTCTTGTACAGAGGTCCGGGCCCCAATCGAGATGTATCCGTCGTCGCCCCGGAGAACAGCACACGGCCAGATCGAAGATTCGGGGCCAATTCGGACATCGCCGATAATGACGGCCTCAGGATGGACGAAGGCTGAAGGGTCGATCTTGGGTTCGTGCTCGCCGAGCGCATAAATAGGCATACAACAAACCTAGTTCCAGCGCTCCCAGCTGCAACAATGTGACCGCTTTTGACTGACCAAATAGAGTGAAGCTCAAGTTGTCGAAGGCTCCAAGTTCGCGAAGGTCCATCACAAACGCTCCAAGCGAAAGCACCAGAATCAGACCGATGGTGACATAGGCCAACGGCTCAAGCTTGCGGGCATCGACACGGATCGACTTATCTCTCCGCAAGACCTGGGCCAACTTCTCAGAAACGGTGACCATCGCATGCGCTCCATCAAGTGGGGGCAAAGGCAACAGGTTGAAGAGGCCAACAGCAGAACTGAGAATTCCGAACCAGAGCAACGTCTGGCCGAGACCACCGTTAACTGCATCAGCGGAGAGCTCGGCCTGGCTAATCGGAGAGGTAAACCGAGCAGGAGGCTCAGCACCGGTCACCGATGAAGAGGTGTAATCCCAGATGCTGGTCATGAAGGTAGCCAGCGCATCGGCAGTGACCGTCACGACGATCCAAAGAACTTCGAATGAGTATCCAATTGCCTGGGAGATGGTGGCACCGGCCAACAGTCCCGCCACACCGAAGGCAACAAGCGCGGACACAATGTTCACTAGCGGTCCAGCAAGGATGGTCATCAGCCGGCCGCCGTGGCTGGCGTTGCGGTAAGTGGTTTCTTCCGAGACACCCTCGGGCAGTACCGAAGTTGGTGTCATTCCATCTATGCGTACATAACCGCCCAGGTAGATGGCTTTTAGGCCGAAGCGGCATCCGTTGTAGTTGACGCCGACGATTTCAGGGCCAAACCCCCAATAGAACTCAGCTGGTTTCATGCCAGCACGCTTGGCGAACAGAAAGTGGCCGCCCTCGTGCATCACAATCACAACTGCGAGGAATCCGATTAGATAGAGACCTGACCTGGCGTATTCGTACAACAAGCCCATGGTCACGAAGGTTGCAGCGAACCAAAACGGCGAAACTGCGAAGCCCGTAAAGCTTCTAGATTTTGAACTCACAAGAAGTGTTCTCCTCCGGCACACACCGGACTGCCTAGGGAACCACATTTGAGCCGTGCGGTCCATACCCAACCGCCGGAACTTAATAGGCCAGAAGAACCAATTCGTCTAGGCCACGCGAACTACGCGAGACTCCGAGTACTTACATAAGGGGAACCCATGACACAACACAAGTACTTGCTACCCGAGTCCGAAATGCCCACTCAGTGGTACAACATCGTTCCAGATCTTCCCGAGCCTCCACCACCGGCGTTACACCCTGGAACCCGCGAACCTGCTGGACCGGACGACTTCGCTCCTCTGTTCCCGATGGACTTGATAATGCAAGAAGTTACCCAAGATTCCTACGTAGACATCCCGGGCGAGGTGATGGACATCTACAAGATCTGGAGACCCTCGCCCCTCTTCCGGGCCCATCGTCTGGAAAAGTTGCTAGACACGCCAGCCAAGATTTTCTACAAGTACGAGGGCGTCAGCCCGGCTGGCTCTCACAAGCCAAACACATCAGTACCCCAGGCCTATTACAACGCCAAGGCTGGCATTAAGAAGTTGACCACCGAAACCGGCGCAGGACAATGGGGCTCGTCTCTGGCCTTTGCCTGCGCCCAGTTCGGACTGGAGTGTGAGGTGTGGCAGGTGGCCGCAAGCTACAAGCTCAAGCCTTACCGAAAGACAATGATGGAAGTGTGGGGCGCTGAGGTCCATCCAAGTCCGTCAGACCTCACCGAGTTCGGCCGCCAGCTGTTGGCCGCAGATCCGGATCATCCGGGCAGCCTTGGCATCGCAATCTCCGAAGCGGTTGCGATGGCTGTTGAGTCAGACGAGATCCGTTACGCCCTCGGTTCGGTGCTCAACCACGTGTTGATGCACCAGACCATCATAGGTGAAGAAGCGTTGCTGCAAATGCAGATGGCTGGCGAGACTCCAGACGTCTTGGTCGGTTGCACCGGTGGCGGCTCAAACTTCGGCGGGCTTTCATTCCCGTTCTTGCGAGAGAAGCTGAAGGGCAATATGGACCCGACAATCCGCTGCGTTGAACCCGCAGCCTGCCCGAGTCTTACAAAGGGCGAGTATCGCTATGACTTTGGCGACAGTGCAGGCATGACGCCGTTGATGAAGATGCACACCCTAGGTCACGACTTCATCCCAGATCCGATTCACGCTGGCGGGTTGCGCTACCACGGCATGAGTCCACTTGTCAGCCACATCTATGAGCTTGGCCTCGTTGAGGCAGAGTCGATCGGCCAGACCGAGTGCTTCAACGGAGCGCTTCAGTTCGCCAAGACTGAAGGCATCGTTCCGGCCCCCGAACCAACCCACGCCATCGCCGCAGCCATCCGCGAAGCAAACCGCTGCAAGGAGACTGGTGAAGAAAAGGTCATCCTCACCGCGCTTTGTGGCCACGGCCACTTGGACTTGGCTTCCTATGACCAGTTCCTTCGGGGCGAAGTTGAAGACTCAACATGGGATCCCCAGCAAATGGCTGACGCTATTGCAACAGTGCCAGTGGTCTAGACAGAGCAACTTCGGTCCAACTGTTTAGGCAGTTGGGCCGAAGGTTCCATAGTTGCCGCCGAAGAACACCATCGGGTCGGTCAAGTCCGAACCTTCCAGGTGTTGAACTGCACCAACAATCAAGTTGTGGTCCCCCGCCTCAACAACAGAGTGCAGCTTGCAATCAATGGCCGCCATGATCCCACCAAACACCGGAGCGCCAGTTACCGGCGACGGATGATGGTCAACGCCTTCGAACTTGTCATCGCCCCGTGACGCCATGACCCCGCATAGCTCGATCTGATCTGCGGCCAAAACGTTCACGCAGAAGTGACCGGCCTCTTGGATGGCTGCTCCGCTACCTGACTGGTTGCCCAAGAAGAAGCCAACAAGTGGTGGGTCAAGCGAAATTGAGGCAAACGAGCCGATCGCAACACCAATTGGGCCACCCGAAGCGTTAGCCGTCACCACGGTTACACCAGTGGGGAAACGGCCGAGGACACGGCGAAAGTCTTGTGGGTCGATGCTTACAGATTCCATGAACGTCGAGCTTAGATGCCCGAAGTAAGTGTCATGCCTTCCACGGCTGCAATTACTTCAAGTCGGTTACCGGCTTGGGCCTGCGCTTTAGCAGTTGCATCGGCAACCCAATCATCGTTATGCGACGGGTCGTGGTGGAATAGAACCAGGCGCTTGGCATTAGAAGCCAGCGCAACGTTCACCGCAAACTCTGCTGTGCTGTGACCCCAGTCCGATCTCATGAGAAGTTCTGCGGCGTCATATTGCGCGTCGTGAATAAGCACATCAACGTCGGCGCAGAATTCTGCGATGTCGGCTGGGACTGAACCGTCAGCCGGTTCCTGATGATCTGACAAGTACGCAACGGAACCGCTTGAGGGGCCATCAACCCGGTAACAGTTTGTGGCGCCGACGTGTAGGAGTGGCGCTATCGAAACCGTGGCTGAACCAATAGTCATCGTGCCTCGAGACGCCTCGTGGAAAGTCATTTTGGCGGGGATCTCAGCCATCTCAACTGGGAACAACGGGGGCGAGATGAACCGGTGGATGGCTTCTTCGAGCGTAAAGTCGGTCTGCTTGGGTCCAACGACGTGTAGTTCAGTTTCGGGGTGCAGCAAAGGGCCGAAGAATGGAATGCCCTGTACATGGTCCCAGTGAAGGTGCGAGACCAGTGCTGTGCACTTCATTGGCAGAATCTCGGTGGAACATAGATCTGCGCCCAAATAACGAGCCCCAGTTCCGAGGTCGAACACGATCAGGTCGTCGTCATCAACTGCAACCGAAACACAAGAAGTGTTGCCGCCGGTCTGCAGCGTTCCCGGACCAGAACATGGTGTCGAGCCGCGAACCCCGTAAAACGTAAGCTCAATCATTCAGCTCTCGAGTCCCATCCGTTATCATTGGCGACCCCCATCGCTTCGCAGCTTAGCCAAAAGCTCAATCTTGCCGAACGCACGATCTTGAAGGTAACGGTTCCAATTCGACCGATACCAGCTTTGTGAATAATGTCTCACCATGAGCTTGCCCGATGGAATAGTCGCAGTTGTCAAACATGACTGCCCGACATGTGAGCTGGTAGTGCCGGCGCTAGCCCAGATCAGAGAGTCTGGAAGCCCCCTTACTATCTACACCCAGGACGATCCGGACTTCCCAGCTGGGATGGCTGTAGTTGACGACACAAACCTAGATATTTCGTTTCACAACGACATCGAAACTGTGCCCACTCTCATCCGAGTCGCAGACGGTGTTGAGGTCGAACGGACAGTCGGTTGGAGCCGTGACGGATGGCGCTCGGTTTCTGGAGTCTCTGACATCGGGGCCGAACTTCCCGAGATGCGACCCGGCTGCGGCTCGCTAAGTGTGGACCCGGCAATCGCAAACGAGCTTCGCGTCCGGTTCTCTTCAGTGCCGCTTCAGGCCCGCCGGGTGGATCTTGCAACTTTGGAAGATCCAATCGAGGCCGCCTTTGACCGGGGTTGGTCCGATGGGTTGCCGGTCGTGCCACCAACTGAGGCACGAGTGCTCAACATGTTGGACGGCACCAGCCGTAACCCCGGTGACTTCGTGTGTGACGTGCCCCCTGATTTGGCTCCACTAACTGTCGAACACGTCGCCATCAATGCGGTCATGGCAGGCTGCAAACCCGAGTACATGCCGGTTCTGTTGGCCGCAGTGGAGGCAGCTTGTTCTGATGAATTCAATATGCACGGCTTGTTGGCAACCACATATTTCTCGGGCCCAATCATCATTGTCAACGGACCCATCGCCAAAGCAATTGGCATGAACTCGGGCGGAAACGCCTTCGGCCAGGGCAACCGAGCGAACGCCACGATCGGTCGTGCGCTTCAGTTGATTGTTCGCAACGTCGGCGGAGGCCGACCGGGCCAAGTGGACATGTCAATGCAAGGTTCGCCGGGCAAGGTTGGATTCTGCTTTGCCGAAAACACTGACGACTCACCATTCGAGGCGCTTGCCACAACTAGGGGCCTAGCCGAAGGCGTAAACGCTGTAACGCTATTTGCGGGGCAAGGCCCGTCACCAATTATCGACCAGCTCTCGCGAGATCCAGAGTCCCTTGCGAAATCGTTTGCGGGGGCGCTGAAGGCTGCCGGCCACCACAAGTTGGTTATCGGCTTTGACGCAATGTTGGCGGTTGGAATGGAACACGGCCGGATCTTTGCTGAGGCCGGTTGGGACAAGGCAAGGCTGGCCGCCGAGCTTGACCAGCTGCTGTTGTTGGACTCAGACGAACTGATCCGAGGCGTCGGTGGAATCACCGAAGGCCTCCCCGAAGCTTTCGCTGGTTCACAGCTGCCCAAGTATCGGGCTGGCGGCATGAATATTATTCACGTAGGCGGTCCCGCAGGGCTGTTCTCGTCTTTGCTGACCGGATGGGTTGGCGGAGCAAAAGGTAGCGAGCTAGTAACGAAGGAGATAACCCCGTGACAGTTCTGTTAGACCCAACAATGGGTACTAAGACCGAGGCCATCGAGACCGTGGCCCGGCCAACTTCAATCTCTGGTCTGACGATAGGGCTGTTGGATATTTCCAAGGCCCGAGGTGCCGAGTTCCTTGATCAACTCGAAACTCGCCTGACCGCAGAAGGTGCAAGTATCAAACGCTTCACCAAGCCCACCTTTGCCAAACCTGCGCCGGTTGATCTGCGGCACGAGATTGCGACGAGCTGTGATGCGGTGATCGAAGCATTAGCCGATTGAGGCAGCTGCACGTCATGCAGTGTGCATGACATCGCCGATCTCGAACGCCGGGGAGTTCCCGGTGTCTTTGTTGCATCCGAAGTGTTTGTCGATGCCGCCCAAATTCAGGGTGAGGCGCTCGGGTTCCAACCTGAACGGCTGTTTGTGGAGCATCCGATTCAAGACAGAACAGATGCCGAAATGGCCGAAATCGCCGACAAGGCTGTCGACCAACTAATCGCCAAGCTAACGGGCAACTAACACCCCCTCGGGAACTTGCAGAACATGCTTCTGTCATAGATCTATCGGGCTATAGACCGATAGATCTATGACAGAAAGAGTTTTAGGGCGCTGGGGTTCCGGGGTTGATGTAGACCGAACGGGTGCGGGTGAAGAAATCCAGTGCGGTGTCGCCCTGTTCTCGGGGCGCGTGGCCAGAGGAAGACTTTTCGCCTCCGAACGGCACGTGAATCTCTGATCCGGTGGTTGGGGCGTTGATCTTGACGAGGCCAGCCTGAAGCTCGTGGGTGGCCCGGTCGATTCGCCACATGTCGTTGGTGAACACCGACGCTGACAACCCGAACTCGGTGTTGTTTGCTAACTCGAACGCCTCGTCCTCAGAGTCAACCTTCACCACAGTACTTATCGGTCCGAACACCTCTTCGGTCCAAATGTCTAGCGAAGTTGAGCCCGTCAAAAGAGTCGGAGCGAAGTAGCACTCGCTGGAATCTGGAACCGAGGCCGTTGCCACCACTTCAGCTCCCTGGGAAATTGCCTTGTCAAGCCCCTCCGCTACCTCGGCTCGGGCCCTGGTGGCAACGATTGGGCCGATAGCGGTGTTGGGGTCTTGACCGTCGCCGATGCTCAGTGCCGACACCGCGCCACCCATACGTTCGACAAGTTCGTCATAGATTCCGCCAACCGCAATCACCCGGCGGGTGGCGGTGCATTTCTGCCCAGTGGATCCCATGGCGCCAGCCACGATCAGGGGAACGGCAACATCTAGGTTTGCGTCATCAAACACGATGGCCGGGTTGTGCCCGCCCAGCTCAAGCTGCACTCGACCGTTGCGAGCAGTCACGGTTTCGCGTATGCCGAACCCAACTGGAACTGACCCAGTAAAAGTGACACCGTCAACTCGGCCGTCAGCAACAAGTGCACCACCCATTGAGCCAGGGCCGAGGATTAGGTTTAGCGCTCCGGCGGGTACGCCAGCGTCTTGGAACACCTTCGCTATCGCGACTGAAGTGAGCGGCGTGTTGCTAGCGGTCTTCCACACGACAGTGTTACCTGCAGCTAAGGCTGGGGCAATCTTCCAGACTGGAATGAGAATCGGAAAATTCCAGGGCGTGATGACGCCGACTGTTCCCAACGGGGCTCGAAGTGTGCGGATGGTTTCGCCGCGCTTGGAAGACGGATAGACGCTTTCGCGTGGCATCTTGATGACACCGGCCTGGTAGCGACAGGTCTCGGCCGAAAGCGTCGCCTCGCCGCGCGACTCGGGCAACGTCTTGCCCTCTTCGAGGGTGGCCAGCATTGCCAGCTCGTCGGCTCGCTGATCAAACAGGATTGCAGCCGCTTCGAGAATTTCAGCTCGTCGCTTGAAGCCGATGTCTCGCCACGCCTTTTGAGCATCGACCGCAGCACTCACTGCGTCGGCGGCAGTTGAAGCGTCGCCCACTGCATGTTCGCCAACAGGCTCGTCGGGCCGGGCGGGGTTGATGCTCAACGCAGTGCCTCCCGTGGTGGACCATTCGCCACCGATGAGATGGGCTCCAACTGGAATGTCGATCTGTGTCACGTCGAGGAATATAGCGGTTTGCCACCGGAGCCGCTTGGCGTCGACAATGGTCCGCGTGCAGGATCTAAACGATGTATCTGAAGCTCTTCTGATTGCCCAAGCAGCCGTGGATTCTGGCTGGGCCCAGATCAGCCCTGACGACGTTGACCTAAAGCAGGTGCTTGCGTTCGACCTAGCGCATTCCAGTGCCGAGCTAGCAGTGGCGAAATCAATGTTGAACTACGGGGCCCGAGGCCAAACCGAAGCCGCCCTTACAAAGGTCTTTGCCGCCGAAGCAATTGCTGAAGTCGCCGATCGAATGTTTGGGCGTGAAGGCGATTGGGGTGTCGACGTTGGCTGCTTGGACGATGCACGACCCTTCGTAAGTAAGTGGCGGTCCCCCGACCTGGTTGCCTCACACTCTTCAGCTGAGGGCCCGCGGCATCTCGACGAGACCTATGAGTTGGTGCGAGAAACGTTCGCCCGCTTCGGAGCCGACAAGATCAAGCCCCAAGCCGAACACATCCACCGAACAAACGCAGACATCGGTGAGGACATCATCGGCGGGCTGAGCGACCTCGGAGCGTTTGGCCTTTCGATACCGGAGATCTATGGCGGATCTGCTGCGGGCGGTCCCGACGACTATTACGCCATGGTCATCGCAACCGAAGAACTATCCCGCGCCTCGTTGGGTGCTGGCGGTTCGCTGATCACCCGGCCAGAGATTCTGTCTCGGGCGTTGTTGGTAGGCGGTACCGACGAGCAAAAGAGCAAGTGGCTACCAGCTCTAGCAACTGGTGAAATAATGGCCGCAGTTGCGGTCACGGAGCCGGACTACGGGTCTGATGTTGCTGGTCTGCGAGTAACTGCCACCAAGATGAAGAACGGCAACTGGCTAATTAACGGCACCAAGACCTGGTGCACATTCGCGGCCCGAGCCGACGTGTTGATGTTGCTGGCTCGAACCGAACCAGACCCAGCGGCGCGTCATCGTGGGTTGAGCATGTTCGTGGTTCCAAAAGAGCGAACGGACGGTCACGGGTTTGTAGTTGAGGGGCCCAATGGCGGGAAAATGGAAGGCCGTCCGATCGACACCATTGGATACCGCGGCATGCATTCCTACGAATTGGCCTTCACCGATTACGAGGTTGCAGGCGAGAACCTGATCGGCCTAGACGCTGGCGTTGGGCGCGGGTTCTACTTTCAGATGGCCGCTTTCGAAAACGGTCGTTTACAAACTGCAGCCCGCGCGGTTGGCGTCATGCAGGCCGCGTATGAGGCCGCCCGGGCATACGCCGACGATCGGTCAGTCTTTGGTTCGTCCCTGTCGAGCTTTCAGCTGACTCAGGCCAAGCTCACAAAGATGGCTGCGATCATTGCCGGCGCTCGTCACTATTCCTATGAGGTTGGCGAAATGTTGGCCAAAGACGAGGGCAAGATGGAGGCATCGCTCATCAAGGCCTACGCCTGCGGTGCGGCAGAATGGGTTACTCGTGAAGCGCTCCAGATCCACGGCGGAATGGGTTACGCCGAGGAGTATGAGGTCAGCCGCCTCTTTGTTGACGCACGCGTTCTATCGATCTTCGAAGGTGCTGACGAAACGCTGAGTCTGAAGGTGATTGCCCGAAAACTAGCCACCGGGCCGAAATCGGCCTAACGCAATAGCTCGGGCGCAAACGGGCATTTGGACTTACCAAGGTCGCTAATTGAACGACGACCGGTTGCCGTCACAACCGAGTCGATCAGGCCATAGGGCAACACGTCATAGCCGCCGACCCAAGCTGGTCGGTCAGCGTCGTGTGTTCTCAGTAAGATCTCGGCGAAGAACTGCTCGGGCAAGTGCCGACCTGGGCCCACAACAGCCCACACGGGAACATTTTGAGCTTTGGCCACCGCGGCTAATCCGTAGGAACCGACGTCGGTAAGCATTGCGGCATCGCCAGCTGCGGCCGCTTCAACGATTATCAAGTCAGCCTCTGACACCAGCCCTGCCAGTTGGTGACTGTCCACCTGCGACGCGTCAACATATTGGTCTTCGAGATAGTGAACGGCGCTAAAACCTTGGCCTTCCACATCCAGCACGAGAACCGCAGCATCGCCCCTTTTCCGCAGTCCAGCCAGGGTGATTCCAGGCCATCCCGAAACGCCCACAACTGAGTTATCGGCCATTTCGTGCGACAAGTTGCGAGCAGTTCGATCCTCGTGAAGTTCATCAACGACCTCGTGAGCTACTTGCGAAGGATTTGAGGCCATCACCAGCCGGGCACAGAGCCACCACAACGGCCCGACGGTGGGCTGGGCGTGCAATAGGCGGCGGCATGCTGTGAGCAGCTCTCGTGGCTCCTGATAGGCCAGTGAACTGAGTGCGTAGGCGGCTTCAGATGTCAGCGAACTAACTTCAGCCCCAGACGCCCGGGCGACGTAGCGAAGATGTTCGATGCTCATGAGCGTGATCATATATTCGGGGCCGCTCTGATGCGGATTCGCCGCTGCACAGAACTTCCTTGCCTGTTGCACAGAACTAGCCAATCAGGCACTTAAAGTTGCCAACTTAAGCGAATATCGGCTCAAATGTTCCCTATATGGACTTCCTTGCGCTAGCCTCGCCGCCCGTGGAGAGTGCACCGTCTGACCTCGTCTTGACTTCGGTTCAAGGCAATGGTTTTGAAGTCCGAGATTGGCTTACATCGTTCCCGCTTTTGCTGGTCGCGTTAGATCCTTACACGCACGAAAGTGCCTGGATTCTAGAGACTGCTGGGCGACTCCTTGAACATTACGCGCCTGCTGACGTTCGTGTGGGCTGGCTGGCCACCGCAGACCCTGATGGTTGCAAAGAGTTCTTGGGTCCGTGGGCTGAGTCGCTTCTGACATTGGTTGACGACGATCGCGAAACTGTTAAGGCCTTGGGCATCGAACGCTTGCCTGCTTTGGTTCACATTCGCCCCGACCTCGGGCTCCAAGTTGCAAACGGCTGGGATCCCCAGGAATGGCGGGCGATCTGCTTTGACCTGGGCAAGTACCTTCAGTGGACCACTCCACTATTGCCCCAACCCGGCGATCCTGTTCCTTACACTGGCCGACCGGCCAGCTAGATAGAGCCGACCGGCCAGCTAGATACCGCCGACCGGCCAGCTAGATACTGACGCCCGACCGGCCAGGAACAGCGCCTACGATTAGGGCGTGGAAACGAATCGATTCGACCGGATGGTGGGCAAGGTCCGCCACTGGCGTTCAAGCTTTGAAGATGATGCGCCGCTTTCTAGCCCTGATCTGACGGCTCGTGATGAGGCCCGGCTTCGCCGAGTTCTCGATCAATGCATTCAAGCTCGTGGCGGCGAGCCAGCTGCGCAAAGGCGTGCCGCAACTATTGCTCGTACCTTTTTGTCACTTAGCCCAACTGGTCGGCGCAAGTTCTTCGAGCTGTTAGCTGGGGCTTATGACCATGATGACAACCTGGTCGACGCCACCATCGACCGGGTCATCCGATCGAACAATTCCGACGATCGCCGTGAGGCAGAACAAGCGCTGCGAGAGGCACTGATCCCGCCCAGGGAACGCCTATTTCAGTTGTTTGTTGGCATGGATGGTGGCCTTGCATTCCTAATCGATATGCGTGAGGAGCTTCTAGACATTCGGGGCCAAGACACATCGCTGCGGGCCTTGGACCAGGACCTTCGCCGGATTCTGGCTCGGTTCTTTGATGTAGGCCTCCTCGACCTTGAGCGCCTCACTTGGGAATCACCAGCGTCACTGCTTGAAAAGCTGATCGAGTACGAGGCTGTTCACGCCATTGCGAGCTGGGAAGACCTTCGAGATCGACTCGACACCGATCGACGCCTTTACGCCTTCATCCACCCAGCCATGCCTGACGAGCCACTGATCTTTGTGGAGGTTGCCCTAACTCGAGGAATTTCGGACAAGCTTGAACCGCTGTTGGACCAGCAGTCGGAACCTCTGCCAGCAGCGGGAGCTGACACGGCAGTCTTCTTCTCGATCTCGAACTGCCACCGGGGCCTGTCGGGAGTGTCGCTTGGCGACCGGTTGATCAAGCGAGTAGTCGGACTGCTTAGCGAAGAGCTGCCTGACATCAAGGAGTTCGCAACCCTGTCTCCCATTCCCGGCTTTCGAAGCTGGCTGGAGTCGAACTTGGGTGAACCAAACCTTTTGGCATCCGCCGAGATCGATTGGTTAAGCGACGGCGATGAGGAGGCGGCAATTGATGGCCTTTCCAAGGTCATTGCTGCCCACACGCCGCCGCCTGATTCAGAACTCAGCTCTCGGCGGGCCCCGCTTATGCGGCTCTGCGCGAGGTACTTGATCGAGGAAACCAACGGCAAGCGAGCAGCAGACCCAGTTGCACACTTTCATCTCTCCAATGGCGCCCAGGTTGAGCGACTTAACTGGATGGCTAACCCGGGCAAAGTGGGCTGGGAACGGGGCATGTGCATGATGGTCAACTATCGATACTTGGCCAAGAACATCGAGAGCAACCACGATCAGTACATCGAAAGCTCCACGATTGCAGCCTCAGACATGATGCGAAAGCTATTGGTTCCAACCGCTGGCCCTAAGAGTCGAACAGTACGGAACCCGCTTCAGGCCCGCGATAGTGACAAATGACACACCTGGTCGGTGAGGTGATTCACAGACGGAGTCGCCGCAACCGACGACACTGTGCTTGGTAACCGGTTACTGGGCCCGCGGCGGCGGTCCAGTAAACGAAGTCGTGTGGTCGGGCATTTGAGTTCGGAGGGATCTCAGGTGCCTCGGCCACCGATTAACTCGCCGCTAAACGCCGTTGGCCAGGGCCCTTAAGCGCTCTAGGTCCAAAACCGTAATCGAACCACGCGCCGTTTTGACGATCTTGGCGTCTCTCAAAATCTTGAGTTCCTTTGATGTGGACTCGCGAGTGGCATCGACCCAGGAGGCCAACTCGTCCTGTGTGAGATTGAGCTTGTTGGTACCCGAGCCCTCAGCGAACTGGGTGAGCCGGGTGGCGATTCTGGTGCTCAGCGAATTAGAGCGACCAGCATGACGCTTTGTGATGTCACGCAAGCGCAGCGAGGCCTGAATCAGCAGATCGATAGCCATTGCCGGATTCTTTTCTAGAACCGCGAGGAAGCCATCCTTGCTCATCATCACCAATTCAACATCGGTCATGGCCACAATCGAGGCTGAGCGCGGCTCGCCGTCAAGCGCTGCCATTTCGCCCACAAGTTGCCCGGGCCAGCGCGAGCCAACCGTCATGGAGGCCCCGGTTTTTGAGTGCAGAACAACGTCAAGTTGACCGGCCTTGATGGCAATGACGCTTCGGTCAGCCTCACCTTCGCGAGCAATCGTGGTGCCTGCCGGCCGCTTTACAAGCCGACCATGCTCAATAACCGAATCCCACTCTTTGACGCTTAGGCCCTTGTAGGCCTGTCCGGGCTTCGCGTTTGGGTGGAGGTCGGGCACCCCATCACTCTACTAGATCCCCTATATTCGACTGCTGTGGCATCATTCCAAGACATTCTCCCCCTCGGTCCTGACGAAACTGAGTATGACCTGCTCACCACCGACGGCGTGGAAACCGTTGACCTCGGAGGCAAACAGTTCCTAAAGGTCAGCGACGAAGCAATCAAGCTTTTAAGCGCAACGGCAATTCGCAACATCAGTCATCTTCTACGGCCCAGCCATCTCAAGCAGCTCACCAAGATCATCGACGATCCAGAATCGTCAGCGAACGATCGCTTTGTGGCAACCGAGCTTTTGCTTAACGCAAACATTGCATCTGGGTTCATCCTGCCCGGATGCCAAGACACTGGCACGATCATCATCAAAGGCAAGAAGGGCCAATACGTGCTGACCGACGGCGATGATCGTGAGCCGCTTGCCGCCGGCGCTGGAGAGACCTTTCAAAACTCAAACTTGCGCTACTCGCAAATGGCCCCGCTCACTATGTGGGAAGAGAAGAACACGGGCACGAATCTGCCGGGTGAAATCAAGCTTGAGGCAACCCAAGGCAGCGAGTACAAGTTCATGTTTATGACCAAGGGCGGCGGCTCGGCCAACAAGAGCTATCTGTTCCAGGAGACCAAGGCCATCCTGAACCCAACGGGACTTCGCAAGTTCCTTGACGAGAAGCTTCGCCTAATCGGCACCTCGGCCTGCCCGCCGTACCACCTGGGCCTGGTTATCGGCGGAACGTCTGCGGAGTTCGCAGTTGAAACCGCGAAGCTCGCCTCGACCCGCTACCTCGATTCGCTGCCCACCTCGGGTTCGGAGTCAGGACATGGTTTCCGTGACCTTGATATGGAAGCCGAAGTTCTAAAGCTGACCCAAGAGTTCGGAATCGGCGCCCAGTTCGGCGGCAAGTATTTTTGCCACGACGTCCGCGTAATCCGACTCCCCCGCCATGGCGCATCACTTCCGGTTGGTTTGGCGGTTAGTTGCTCTGCCGATCGACAAGCCCTGGCCAAGATCAATGCCGACGGCGTCTTTCTGGAACACCTAGAGCCCGATCCAGCCAGCTACCTCCCCGCCGTAGAAACTCAAGACCTATCCGGTGAGGTCATACCGATCAACCTTGATCAGCCTATGGAAGACATTCGGGCTGAGTTAACCAAACACCCGATCAAGACTCGGCTGTCTCTCACCGGCACGTTGGTCGTAGGGCGCGACATCGCTCACGCAAAGATTCGTGAGCGGCTTCAGGCAGGCGAACCGATGCCGCAATATCTCAAGGACCATCCCATCTATTACGCCGGTCCGGCCAAGACTCCCGAAGGTTATGCGTCAGGTTCGTTTGGCCCGACCACGGCTGGGCGCATGGATTCCTATGTGGATGAGTTCCAGGCCGCCGGTGGTTCGATGGTGATGCTGGCAAAGGGCAACCGCAGCCAACAGGTCGTGGATGCGTGCAACCGCCATGGCGGCTTTTACCTCGGTTCGATTGGCGGGCCCGCAGCCCGGCTAGCTAAGGATTCGATTCGGTCGGTCGAGGTTCTGGAATACCCAGAACTTGGCATGGAGGCCGTTTGGAAGATTGAGGTTGAGGACTTCCCGGCTTTCATCGTGACCGATGACAAAGGCAACGACTTCTACTCACAGACTTCACGCCCGTTAGACATTCGAGCCAAACGCTAAGCAACTTCGCCGTCGACCCATCGGAGTTCACCAAAAACCGCGCTTAAGCGGTAGGTCGCCATTTGAATTAGGGCAGAAACTGGTTCGGCGTCGCCACTGGCAGTTTCTGGTGACGGGTTGTCTGAAGCAAGCCTGAGCCGCTGTTCGATGTACGGCGGTTCGAAGTCTGGAAGCGGTTCGGGCTGGGGAAGAACTGTTGGTTCGTTGGTGGAAGTTGTCATGTTTCCACTATGACGAAGGCCTATGACAGTGTCGTTATGTGAGTGGTCGTTATGTGAGTGCCGTTACGTGAATATCGTCTGCAGCTGACCTAGCAACAGCGATGAGACGCGTTCTGTCTGCTGTAAGTGACAATTCCTCGTTCTGTCTGCTGGAGGTGACACCAATTGTCGCCTGGGGCAGAAATTTGGGGAGGGCGGCAGACCGGAATCGGGGAGGTTTTCAGCTAGTGGGCCGACCGCATTGCGGCTAGGCCTACGGCTTGAGGAACCCTGTCTGGCAAGTCGACATTTAGCGCACGCCACAAATCGTCGCCCAGCGAACCTTCCAACATCACCGGGCCAGCATTGAACTGATCCAATATCGGCGCCACCGCACTTCTTGCGTGAAGCTGAAGCGTTGCGCTTCGATAATCGGGAACCAAGAACTTCGGCATTCCAAGCTTTAGCCAGGTCGTGAAGCTTGCCTGCTTCTTTAACTCAGCCTTCTGTGCCTCCCATTGATCGATCATCGGAAGGAACGGCTGGACCCACTTAGTGATCGCAGCGCTGCGAGGATCCCCACGACGATTCGAGCGCCGATACAGACCAGCGATGATGCGCACGAGCTCATCAATTTCGGCAACTGGACCTAACTGTTCAAGTCGCCACTTAGACGTGATCCAGCGGGATCTGAGCGCACCCAAAACCACTGTCAGTACAAGCACAACCACTATCGGAAAACTCTGAAATATCCCCACGCCCTCTTCATAGTTCAGGCCCAATTTGGGGTGCAATGGGTAGGGTTCCATAAGGCTCTAAGGTGGATCAACCTACGCTCGAAAACAGGCGGCTGGTGACTTGAACAAAACTCGAATTGCGATAGCGGCAACAGCTCTCCTGATGGCCTCATGTGGCGTCGAAGTCGGCGGTGGAACTTCAACCACCGAGCCAGTTCCCCCAACCACTCAACCGGTTACCACAACCGAAGCCACAGTCGCGGAGACAACAACCACAACGGTCGCTCCGACCACCACAACCACAGCGCCTCCGAACTTCGCCGACGCCTTCGAACGAGTTTCAAGCGGCGTGCTTCGGGTCGAAGCCAGCTTCTGCGATGGCGGCGGCTCAACCGGCACCGGCTTTCTGCTGAGCCCGACCGAAATCCTCACGGCCGCCCACGTCATTGGAGATGCCTCAATTGTGCAGCTGTCTCGGGCTGACGGCACAACAGCCACCGCAACGGTGGTAGGCACTGATGAACAGCGAGACCTTGCCTTGCTGGAAGTGACTACCCCGATCACTGGCCACAACTTCGTCATCGACGATTCTGGCGTCCGCGTGGGTGATGAGGTTGCTGCGCTAGGCCACCCCCGAGGGTTGAACTTGTCGCTGGCACGAGGCGTTGTGTCAAGCCTCAACTACACCGACGCTGGGGTGCTGTTTCATCAAACCGATGCGCCGATCAACCCAGGTAACTCGGGCGGGCCCCTCATAGATATCGACGGCACCGTTGTTGGTCTTGCGGATTGGAAGTTCATTGACGTCGAATCGATCTCCTTCGTAGTCGCAGGCTCCGAAATCCAGGCCTACCTGAACGGTGGTTTAACCCGAACCATCGATATTTCTCTTGGATGCGAAGTAGATGAACCCGAACCTTCCTCTGACCCCGGACTAATCGACGTCAGTGACACGTTTGAGGAATACATTGCTTTGATCAACGAAAGCCGCGAAGGCGAAGCCTATGACCTCTACCTTGGTCCTCGCCTGAAGGATCGAATTGACAGAGACGAGTTCGTGCAATCAATGAGCACGTCGTTCCTTACCGACCTCGACGTCTACAACATCTTCACAGCGCCCGAGGGGAACGTCGAGGCGTGGGTTTCGTTCACTAGTAACCAGGACGCCCAGTTTGGCCCTGAGGGTCAAACTTGTTCGAAGTGGGACCTCACCTATGAACTGATTCTCCAAGACTCAACTTGGGTAATTGAGCGAGCTACAAATTCGCCGGGATCGCCGTCACCATGCGAGTAGCAGCGCTGGTTCTGGCTACGGCTGTGCTGGCGGCCGGGTGCTCAAGCACTGAAGATCAACTTGTCACAGCGTTCATGGAATCAAATCCGATTGCCTCTTCGGAAGACGCGCAGTGTGTTGTTGATGAACTAGTTGGAACCTATGACGCAGACGGCGTAGCAGAGGAGCTCGAAGCTGAAGCCCCTAGCGCTGCGTTTCTTGAAGACCAGGGCCGAGCGATGTCTCGATGTGGCGTGGTTGTGAACACAAACGCCGATTTGGTCCAGGCATTCGTTGACGCAAACCCGGACGTCTCAAACGAACAGGCCCAGTGTGTAGTTGCCGCCCTCACTACAGAACTCGGCACACCTCAGCTCATCGCGAACCTGTGGGCCGAACCGACTCCGAGAGAATTCGAGCTGGCTCAATTCAAAGCAATGTTCGGATGTGGGATCGTCGAGGAAGTCCGCTCAGCGTTGCGAAGGCAGCTTGTTGATCAGGGAGTCGCACCGAACAAGGCACCGTGTGTGGCCTCAGCCATTGTCGAACAGCTGAGCCCAGACGAACTTGACGTGCTGATCACCGGTGAAAACACCGACGAGTTTTACGCCAAGTACTTCAACGCGATGGAAAGCTGCGGAGCGATCAACGCTAGTTGATCATTTTGTCTCGGCCAGCCCAGTAGGGCTCACGCAGCTTGAATTTTTGTAGCTTGCCGGTGGCCGTGCGCGCCAGCTCGTCTCGTAGCTCAACTGAGGTTGGACACTTGTAGTGAGTCATCTTGTCTCGGCAGTAGGCAATGAGGTCAGCTTCGGTCGCTGAAGACCCCTCGGCCAACACGACCAACGCCTTCACCGTTTCACCCCACTTGTCGTCGGGCACTCCAATGACAGCAACCTCGTTCACATCAGGATGAGAGAACAGCGTGTCCTCAACTTCAATCGAGCTGACGTTCTCGCCGCCGCTGATGATGACGTCCTTCTTGCGATCAGTGATGGCGTAGTAACCGTCCTCGTCGCAGTAGCCGCCGTCTCCGGTGTGGAACCAGCCACCTTCAAGCGCTTCTGCGGTGGCTTCAGGATTGTCCCAATAGCTTTCCAACAAGTGGTTGCCCTGGGCGAGGAATTCACCAGTCGACGATGTTTTCATAGTGATGCCGATGGCGGGGACTCCGGCCTTAGCCAGCCGGCTCGCCCGCTCGAGCGGAGTGAGGTCGTCCCACTCTTGCCGGTTGCGGTTGATCGTAAGAAGTGGGGCGGTCTCGGTGAGGCCATAGATCTGAATGAACTCCCAGCCCAATTCCGTTTCGATGCGCTCGATTATCGCGGTGGGAGGCGGGGCGCCAGCAACAACGATTCTCACGGTTCCCTTGCCGGGGATCTCGCCTTCCCAGTCTTGGGCGGCATCCAGCACCGCGGAACAAACCGCCGGGGCGCCGCACATCAACGTTACGCCGTGCTTCTCAACTCTTCGTAGGATCTCGGCGCCATCAACTTTGCGGAGAACGACGTGAGGGACTCCCATGCCGGTGACGGTGTAGAGCATCCCCCAGCCGTCGCAATGAAACATGGGCAACGTGTGCAGGTACACGTCACGGTCGTTCACACCAACGTGCCAACCAAAGGTGACGGCGTTTGTCCAGCGGGCACGATGAGTCTGCTCAACCCCTTTGGGTCGAGCGGTAGTGCCCGAGGTGTAGTTGATCGAAGCGATTCCGTCCTCGTCGGGAACCCAAGGCTCAGGCTCGCCTTCGTGCCCAAGCCAGGCTGCGTCACTCTCGGCGCCGAGGATCCATTTACGTTCACATTCGATGTCGCCCAGTTCGTCTTCCAATTCTGGGTCAATCATCAAAGCAACTGCACCCGAGTGCTCGATGATGTAGCTGACCTCTTCGCGGTTCAACCTGAAGTTAATCGGCACAAAGATCCGTCCGTTACCGCTGACGCCGTAGAACCCAGTTAGTAGACGCGCCGAGTTATGCGAGACCATGGCAACCCGCTCGCCCATACCGATACCCATTTTGTCCATCGCAACGCCCATCTGACGCTTCATGTCGGCCAGTTCGGCATATGTCATCGTTGGCATGGGGTCAGCCGGCTGGTCGGGCTCGTCGATGATCGCGACCCGGTCCGGGTATACGGTTTCGGCCCGATTTAGAAAATCCAGAATGGTGAGCGCAACTTTCACTTCAAATCCCCTTGGTAAGTGCGTGTTCTGTGAAGATAGACCACAACACATATAGGTTTCCAAGACAGTTGATTTCGGGCCGCTTCAGCCGATTGGAACCAATGCGTGTTATCGCTCCACCGCCTACTGGTTCCGACTGGCTGACGACCAACGAAATCGACTGGGACAGCCTTTGTGGAAGGGTTGTTGTCCTTGGGTTTTGGACAGTTTCGAGCCAGGCAACTCGAACTCATATGGAACGACTTGGCGAACTGGCCGACACGCTCGGCTCTCGGATAACCGTGATTGCTGTTCATTCGCCGCGTCTGGACTATGAAAGGGACCCCCAAGTAGTCGCCGACACAGTCGCCCGTACCGGCATCAGATTCCCAGTCATTCACGACCAGGACCTCAAGACGTGGAACGCGTACAGCCCGGGCGGATGGCCGGCCACAGTTGTAATCGACCACCTGGGCAACGCTATAGGCATGCATGCCGGCATCGCAGACGTCAAGCTGCTTACCAAGGCTTGTCGCCCGCTAGTTGTCAAGGCTCAGAACGACAAACGGCCAAGCGCTCAGCCACTACCGATGCCCAGCACGGTCTCACCCGGCCCCACAAATGAGTTCCGCCGCCTAGCTTGGCCCTCTGGTCTTGCACTGCTGGACGACGATCACCTCGTGGTTTCAGACAGCGGCCACAATCGTCTTTTGGTTTTTGAGTTGAAGAGCTATGTGGATGGCAAGGTCGTGGCTCAAGCACAACGGGCAATCGGCGGTCTGACCAACCCAGGCCAGCTTTGCGAGCTGAGCCCAACCGAAGTGGTTGTGTCTTTACCTGACAACGGCAGCGTTGTTGCAGTCAACACGGCCTCCTCCTCGGCCGGGATCGTGGCTGATGACCTCGGGCGACCGAGAGGGCTTGCCGTTGACTCAAAAGGCTCAATCGTTGTGGCCGACTCAGGCCGAAACCAGCTTCTGAAGCTGCGGCCCGGTTCAAGCTCAACTGTGTTGGCCGGCTCCGGTGAGATCGGCCACGCCGACGGACACACCAGTCGATCCAAACTGGCTGAGCCAGCTTCGGTGCTGGTAACGCAAGCCGGAATCGTTTTCTTGGATTCGGCTTCCAGCAACCTACGGCTGCGTACCAATCGCGGAGTAGTTCGCACCACGACAACCGGCGCCATCGAGACCTCAGCTCCACTTGAAAGTGGCCTGGTCGACGGAAACCTGGAAAAGGCCCGCCTTCAGAACCCGCAACAGATCATCTCACTGGCTGACGGATCTCTAATTGTTGTGGACACGGGAAACAACAGACTTCGAAAGATCGAGGGACGAAAACTGACAACAGTTGGTGTGGCCGGTTTCTGCCAGCCCGAAGCTGCGGTTGTTCTGCCCGACGGTCGATTGATCGTTGCTGACACGGGCAACCATCGCTTGGTGGTGGTTGACCTCAAAGCACAAGTTGCCCGAGAGCTTGTCTTGAAAGGTGTGCCAATTGGCCAACGGTCACAGGGCCGGTCTCGCTCTGAGACTTTGAAAGCAAAGGCTGGCTCTAGAGTCTCGCTGGCCTACCCTGCGCCGGGCTCGGGACCTTGGGAAATCACAGTCTCGTCAGAGCCGCCCGAAATTCTTGGGCAACGCTGGACTTTAAGCCGAAGCAAAGCAAACGGTCAGGTTTCGATCCCACTTGCGCCAAACGTGAAGCCGTCCAAAACCGATCCCACGATCAACCACATCGATGGCATGTTGATCATAGAAACCAGGGGCAAAGGCGACAGCGCAGAGTCTGAGACCGCAAAGGTACCGATCCGCCTGGTTGGCTAGGATCGGTTCCCATGGATGTGGGAATCGCTTTTGCCAACACTGGACCCTTTGCTGATGCAGGTGGGGTGGTTGAACTTGCCACCGCCGCCGAAGCGGCCGGCTTCGACAGCCTTTGGACTGTCGAACACGTCATTTGGCCTGACGCCTACTCCTCGGAATACCCTTACTCCCCAACTGGCAAGATGCCCGGCGACGCTAGCTCACCAATCCCTGACCCATTAATCTGGCTCAGCTTCGCAGGTGCCCACACTGTGTCAATCAAGCTTGCTACTGGAATCGTAATTCTGCCACAGCGCAATCCGGCTGTTCTAGCCAAGGCGTGCGCCACTCTGGCCCAGCTAAGTAACGATCGTTTCCTGCTGGGGATCGGGGTCGGCTGGCTGGAAGAAGAGTTCGACGCACTTGGGGTTCCATGGGCGAAACGGGGCGCTAGGACAGACGAGTACATCGAAGCTATGAGAGCACTTTGGGCCTCCGACGATGCTTCCTATCAAGGACAATTCACCTCGTTCTCCGGAGTCAGCTCCAACCCCAAGCCGCCGTCGGGAGCCGTTCCCATTGTCGTAGGCGGCGACTCCCCTGCTGCAGCCAGACGGGCCGGCCGGCTGGGTAACGGCTATTTCCCGGCAAAGGGAAACGTCAGCGACGTGGCCACCAAGGTAGACATCGTGCGCCAGAGCGCCGCTGACGCAAACCGAGACCCAATGTCGATTGAGATCACTGGATTCCATCCCGGGTTACTTGGAGAAGATCCGGTTGGAGCGGCTCAGGAATTTGCCGCAATTGGCGTCTCTCGAATTATTGTTCCCGGCTTTGCGCTGGCCAAAGGCAACGTGTCTGAGAACGCCATGGCGCTAAGCGAGCGCATAGTCGGACCTTTACAAGCAGTAACCGGCTAAGTTTCTAGCGTGGAGCTTGCGGAGGTTTCAGAGTTTCGGTCGCCGTATCTGTCGGTGAAAGAAGTAGTGGACCATTGGGAGGTCTCTGAGCGCACGCTTAGACGACGTCTAGCTTCTGGTGCGCCAGATTGCCATCAGGACGAGAGTGGCCAATGGTGCCTTTCAGCCGAATGGATCGATTCTCAGTTTCATCGCAGGCGCCGAATCCGTCCGGTCTTTACCACCACCGAACCCGACGCTGATCTTCAAGGCGAGCTTCAACACAATGACGTAACGATCGATCTAACCGATGCTCAGGTAGCGCCCCAAGACCGTTGGGTCCAAGAACTCATAGATACTGAGCGGCGAGCCACCAAGGCCGAAACTGAGCTTGAGGTGCGCCTCGGCGAGATCGAATCGCTTAAGGCCGAACTAGCTGCGGCCAAGATCGACATCAACTACGAGCGATCGTTGGTCAACCGGCTCAAGGATCAGCTTCGAGGCACCGATATTTGACATCAGTACTGAGCACAGAATTTCGGGTGAAGTCTGCGACTGCCCCCGCTAACCGAGTAGGTTTCATCCAATGACAACAGAGAGCCTGGGCGATCTAGGCGAGCGAATTCGACACCTGGCACGGGTGCCGAACCTGGTAGTGGCATGTGACTATGACGGCACATTGGCCCCACACGTTGACGATCCAATGGCAGCACGGGCAAATCGTGACTCAGTGACTGCGTTGCGTTCCATGGCCGATCTCGCCAACACGACTGTTTGTATTGTCTCAGGTCGGGCCCTTAGGGATCTTGCCGCTCTTTCGCGTCTTCCTGAAGAAGTTCGCCTGGTTGGAAGCCACGGATCTGAGTTCGACGTTGGATTCTCCTCACAACTGAGCGCCGAGCAAAAAGAAGTTCGCAAGCGTGCCACCGAAGCAACCCAAGACATTGGCCGCCGCTACGGAGCGCTGGTTGAGGAAAAGCCTGCGGGCGTGACGTTGCATTTCCGAGGCCTTGATCCGGACACCGAAAGGCTTGCTCGGGCCGAAGTTGAAGAGGGTCCGGCCAACCTGGACGGCGTCTTTGTAAGTCACGGTCAAGACATCATCGAGATGGCAGTTCTGGAGACCAACAAGGGCTGGGCATTGGACAAGATCCGCCATCAAGTTGGTGCTGGCGCTGTGTTGTTTGTTGGTGATGACGTCACTGATGAGAACGGCTTCAAGACCCTGGCTGGCCCCGACGTCGGCATCAAAGTTGGCGACGGCGAAACCGCTGCCGGGTACCGAGTGGCCGACACCGACACTGTGGCTCATGTGCTTGCCCTTCTCGCTGAACTTCGGGCCGAGTGGCAGGCCGGTGCTGGTCTCATTCCGATCGAGGATCACTCGATCCTGTCGGATCTCCGAACAGCGGCGATCGTTTCTCCGTCGGCGCGAATATCTTGGATGTGCGCTCCTCGTATCGACTCTGCTGCCATCTTCGCTGATCTGCTTGGCGGCGAGAGCGCTGGCCACTTTTCGATCGAACCCGGCGACGGCTCCACTCCAGTGGATCAGCGCTACATAAAGGGTTCTAAGGTTCTCGAAACCACATTCCAAACCTTCAAGGTCACTGATTACCTCGACGCTTCTAGTGGTCGCACCCGCCGCCTGGCCGGTCGCTCCGACCTCATCAGAGTCATCGAAGGCAGCGGCATCGCCAAGATCACTTTTGCGCCCCGACTCGACTTTGGCCGGGTCCCAACCCAGCTTGAGATCCGTCCCGGTGGCGTGATGGTAATTGGAACCGCGGATCTTCTTGTGCTTCGTTCTGAAGAAGTCACTTGGGAAATCGTCAGCGACGGAATTCACCAAACGGCCGTCGGAACAATTGATCTAGACCTCGGTGCTGTGGTGCTTGAGATGCGAAGCGGCACTGGAACGCTCAGACCTGACGCCAGAACCGAAATCGACCGCCGTGAAGACACGCTCCGGTATTGGACTAACTGGACTGCGCGCCTACAGCTGCCATCGGCCCATCGAGACCTTGTCAGCTCTAGCGCAACCACGTTGAAAAGTCTTTGCCACGGCCCAACCGGTGCCATTGTTGCCGCCGCTACGACTAGTCTGCCCGAGACTTTAGGCGGGGTCCGCAACTGGGACTATCGCTACTGCTGGCTACGAGACGGAGCTCTAACCGCCTCGGCTCTAGCTCGCCTGGGTTCACACAGCGAAGGCATGGCTTTTCTGGACTGGGTACTGGGCATCCTTGAAACCAGAAGCGATCCCGAGCGCTTGGCTCCGCTCTACAACGTAACCGGACGCCACCTTCCGCCTGAGGCTGAGATCAACGATCTGCCGGGCTATGGCGGTTCACGACCAGTACGTGTTGGCAACGCAGCCGATGGTCAAGTCCAGCTTGATGTCTTCGGTCCAATTGTTGACCTAGTGCACCTGATGTTGCAACGGGGCGAAGCTCTGTCTTCAGAACACTGGCGCCTTGTTGAGGCCATGGTTCTAGCGGTAAGTCGACGCTGGAAAGAGCCAGATCACGGAATCTGGGAGATCCGTAAACCGCCTCGCCACCACGCCTACACAAAGACCATGTGCTGGGTCACAGTTGATCGAGCAATCGCAATTGCAGACCAGTTCCTGGACCGTGAGCCCGAAGCCTGGGTTGAGCTCCGAGCCGAAATCGCACAAGACGTGCTAACCAACAGCTGGAATGACAGCCGCAATTCCTTTACTGCGGCCTATGACGGTGACGACTTGGACTCATCGGTGCTGGCTCTTGGGTTGTGGGGACTGATCGAGCCCACCGACGAACGGTTCGTGTCAACCGTCGCCCGAACCGAAGCAGAGCTTCGAAGTGGTAAAACCGTTTACCGCTACCTAGAAGATGACGGACTGCCTGGGCGCGAAGGCGGATTCAACTTGATGACCTCTTGGCTGATCGACGCCATGGTCATGGTCGGGCGCCGCGACGATGCTGAAGAGCTTTTCGACGGGTTAAGAAGTCTTGTAGGTGCCACTGGTCTAATGGCTGAGGAATATGATCCCGAGAATGACAGAGCTCTCGGAAACTTCCCTCAGGCCTACAGCCACCTGGGAATAATCAATAACGTCCTCAACCTTTACGGTTAGGAACTGCCACAAACCCGTAGCCGGCAAAGGCCGAAAGCCACAGATCAACGCTGGTCAGACCGAGGCGTTGGAAGAAGCCGGTTGGCAGTCCTGCCACTGACAGTGTCAGAGAAACTGCAGCCACTGCGGCTACGCCCAATCCAACTTGGGCCAAAGAGTTACGCCTGTCGGCTACCAACGTGGGATATGCCAGTATTGGTATTGCCGCTAACGACACGTAGCCGACTATGGCAGACAGGTTGTGTAGCTGATCAATCACGCCTGAACTGTCAAGCGGAGTTGCTGCTACCGCGAACGTGGCCAGACCATTAACCCTCACAGCGGTTGCTGTGCCAGATCCAAACTTTGCTGCAACCACTGGGGCGAAAATCAACATGCCGGCGCCAAACAAGACAAACCCTGCGGTCATGACCCAGCGGACGTCACTGCCACTAGCGGCCAAACGACTAATAGCGTCCACAAATGGTGAGTAATCAGCGGCGGTAATTAACCCGCTGACAAGCCAGAACCCAATGAACACAAGCGGAGCCATAGCTCCGATCACATTCTGAACCTTTGGTTTGGTGGAGTTCGGGCTAGCAGTCACCTATGAAGAGTAGATGCGTATGTAGTCAACCTCGAAGGTTGCAGGCAAAGCTCTCGGATCGAGAGGCCCGGGGTTACCACCAAGCGCCAGATTTATCTTCAGCTCTGTCATCGCTTGGTTGAATGGAGCCGGCCAACCCTGCACAGTGTCCGCAGCGTCAACCACTGAAACAACTGTGCCGTCCAGATACCAGGTAAGGACTCCGTCATCGCCGTAGTCAAACCTGACGACGTGCCAGTTGGCAGAGAAGTTCTCGGCTTGAACAACTTCCTTTGAAGTTTTTGCGTGCTGTCCAGCGCTGTTTGCGTAATGAATCGAGTAGACCGACCGCCTCGGGTTGTTTGCGGTCATGACTTCAAGCCCATCCCATTCGCCGCCGGTGGGCCACCCGCCAGCCCAGCTGGATGACCAAACGGCAGGCCAAAGTCCGGCCTGGTTAGCCTCATCATCGGGAGTTAGCTTCACCCTGAATTCAATGGACTGTCCGGGAGCAAATTCAACGCCTCGGCTTCGCACCATGCCAGACGTAACATCTCGGGTAGAGCCGTTCGGGCAAGTCACGGTACGAGCCTCGGCTCTAAGCACGAGCGAGCCGTTAGCCACGGTCACCTGTTCGGGTGTGTAGCACTGAAGCTCGTTGTTGCCATCGCCATATGTTGAGTTCTCGACAGACCAGATTCGGGGATTAAACGAGTCGAACTCTTCAGCAAACACGAGTTGGCGACCTTCAGGTTCATTTGTTGTGGGCACAGTCGTTGTCGGCACAGTTGTAGTCGGGGTCTCTGGAACCGTAGCTGGTGGTGCGGGTGCCGGGGTTGAACTTGATGGCGAGCCTGGAGGAATTGTCTCTTCAGGGCTATTGCCGATGCTGGTAGAGGGTCCCGCCGGTGCAGGCCCAAACGTGGTCTCGGGCGCAGTCGGCTCCGATGTTGTGGTGGTCTGATCGACGCCGGGGTCAGAGCCGTCGGTGCTCGATGTAGATGTAGTGGTTGAGGTATCGCCGGGCTGATCGCCAGTAGTTGTAGTGGTTGGGTCGATGTCAACATCGCTGGTGGAGGTCGTGGTGGTTGACTCATCCACAAACGGCAAACCGTCAGGAGTGTCTGGCCCTTTGACGATCAGCCAAATCGAAGCCATGACGGCCATCAAGCAGACTGAGATCAACAGCATGGTTTTGAGTGCTTGGAATCGGGTTAAGGCGCTTGTAAACACCTAGTCCCATCGGCCTAAGTCGGTAAATATCAAGCATTAATCCCAACCATGTCCATGCTAGGGATCTCTTTTACAAAGCGCTAACAGCTTCTTCCCACTGTGATACCAGGTTCGCTGCCAGGGCTTTTGCCTTGTCGTGGGCGGCAATAAGCGATTGCATTGCCTTCTTGTCATCATAAATTTCTGGGTCGGCAAGCTGGCGTTCGAACTCAGTTACCACCGCTTCAGCTTGGGTAACCTTGCGTTCAAGACGCTCCACGTTCTTCTGGGCTTGCCTTGCTGATTGCCGCGCCTCGGCTTCGGCCCTCTTCCTGGCTTTGGTGTCGGCGGCCGAACCCGGTTTGTGCTGAACATTTGCCAATTTGGTCTTGCTCGGCGAAGACGTGTTGGCCTTGGTTGATGACTGAGTTGGGCGTTCGGCCGGCCGGTTAAGCACGTGCTCCTCAACATCATCGTGGCGTTTGAGCTGCCCGTCACGAACTTCAACAAGTGTCTCCACTGTGTTTCGAATCAGGTGCCGGTCGTGACTGACAATCAAAACGGTTCCTGGGTAGACAGAAAGCGCATCTTCCAAAACGTCACAGCTGGGAAGGTCAAGGTGGTTGGTCGGTTCGTCGAGAATCAACAGGTTCACCGGGTTACACATCGTCTCGGCCAAGGCCAAGCGAGTGCGTTCGCCCCCGGACAAATCTCCAACTCTGCGGTCCACAGCATCACCTCGGAACCCAAAGGACCCAAGCACTGTGCGGGCGTTACGGTTTTTCGGCTGCGCTCCGACCGCTTTGCGGAATTCTTGTTCAACCGTCAACGACAAATCGAGCGCATCAACTTGGTGTTGAGCAAAGTAGGCAACATCGACGTTAGACCCAATGGTCACCGAACCGCTTTTTACCGGAATTTCGCCCAGGATGGATTTCAGCACGGTGGATTTGCCGGCGCCGTTTGGTCCGATGAGGGCCAGCTTCTGACCTCGCTCAACCACCAGGTTGACGTCGTGAACAACAACGTCGCCGTCGGGATATCCCATGTCGGCAGAGGCAACATCAATGACGACTCTGCTGGATCTCCGAGGCTCAGGAAAGCCGAAGGCAAGCTTTAGCTCGGCAACCTTAGGGACTGGAATCTCTTCAAGGCGTTGAAGCGTCTTGATGCGGCTCTGAACTTGGCGGGCCTTGGTTGCTTTATACCGGAAGCGCTCGATGAACTGTTCGGTATGAGCTCGCTGGCGCGCCTGGTTGGCAGCTCTGGCTGCGGCCATGGCGATTCGTTCTTCGCGCTGCACCACAAATTCGGCGAAGCCACCCGTGTACTCGGTTGTCGTGTTCCATGCGACCTCGATGACTTTGTCAGCCACGGCGTCGATGAAGTCACGATCGTGAGATACAAACAAAAGGCTGTGAGGCCAAGCGCGCAGCTGCTCTTCGAGCCAAAGAACCGAATCCACGTCGAGGTGGTTGGTCGGCTCGTCGAGGATCAATACGTCAGGCTCTTCCAACAAGAGCCGGGCCAGCGCTGCCCGCATCTGCCAACCGCCACTCATCTCTTTCAGCGGCCGATCCATGTCGGCACTGGTAAACCCGAGCCCACCGAGAATCCGCCGGGCCTCGGCCTCAACCTGGTATCCGCCCTGAGTTTCAAACTGGCTTTGGACAATGCCGTAGCGTTCGAGCACGTCATCGTGGGCCTTGCCGGTTGTGTTAACCATCTCGATTTCAAGCTTCCGAAGCTTGTCAGTGAGAGACAATATGTGGTCAGCGCCACGCAGGACTTCTTCGATAACGCTTCCGGGCCACTCTTCGAGAAGCTCTTGAGGTAGGTAACCAATCCTCGAGCCTTTTGGACGGGTTATCGAGCCGGTGTCTGGCTCTCCAATTCCAACCAGGATCTCAAGCAGCGTCGTCTTGCCAACTCCGTTGCCCCCAAGCAGGGCGACTCGCTTGCCTGGCTGCAAACGGAACGTGACATCCTTAAACAGGACCCTCGATCCGAATTCTTTCGATAAGCCAGAACACGCAATAACCACCGAGCAAGGCTACCCGAAGCTATCGGAGGAGTTGAACGGACGATTTAGGACCATCGTCACAACATCAGTCACGCTTTCGGGGTTAACGATTCCAAACCTACGACTGTCAGAACCCTCGGCAGGATTGTCACTAAGCAGCCATAAGCCACCGGGGCGCACCGACTCCACCCGCTTGACGATCTCAACTCCGGTGTGTGGGTGCTTTGCTATGACCATCTTGCCGTCGAGGACTGCAAGGGTGCTAACCGGCACCGGCTTTGCCAGAAGGTAATCACCATCGACCAAAGTCGGTTGCATAGATTGGCCGCTTACGCGCAAACGCCGCCGCCGACCAAGAGCCCATGCTCCAAGTTCGACGACGGCGTTTGCCAAACGATTAATACTTAGCTGGCTGTATACCAAGGGATGTCGCGGCCCTTTGAAGCCCAGAACATGTTGTGGATCGCTTCGATCTGAGTCATCAGCTCGGTTGCTGCTTCCACGCTGACGCTGGTCTTGCAAGCCGAGGCCTGCTTGGCTGCGTTCCAGAAAGTGGTGTGAAGCTCTGGGTAATCCTCTAGGTGAGCTGGCTTGAAGTAGTCGTGCCAAAGAATGTTTAGCTGACGCTTTGCTTCTTCGGCTTCTGCTTCCTTGATTGCGATATAGCGAGAGCGGGTGTTCTCAGTAGCGGTGTCGTGGCTGTCGCCAAGATCAAGAAGCTTCTTTGTCATTGACAGAACAGCCTCGCCTGCGATGCGTGCGCTTGCAGGGTCATAGACGCCACAGGGGCCATCGCAGTGGGCCTGGACAACTGGCGCCGAGAAACGAACGCTTAGCTTTTCAAGTAGTGCAGTTAGGGTCATTTTTTCTCCCATAGTTTTTCCCGGAATCGGGATGTAGGACCTGTACAGCCGAGCGTAGTCGCAACGTGGCAGACTTTGCCTATGCAGCCGCTACCAATTTCTGTGCGCCGACTTTGGCGAATCGCCGGCCTGGCCGTCGGCGGGGTAATTTTTGCCGCAATCGCGCTAGTAGACATCCTGATCAGGGTTTATGAAGACACCTCGCTCCCCGGGCCGCCGCTAGTGCTGGCGCTAGTCATCGGAGGCGGGATCGGCCTGGCCGGATGGTGGATTGCGTCAGCAAAGTGGCGAGCATGGGGTTATGAGATAACCGAGGACTGGATAGCAGCGAAGTGGGGAATCCTGAAGCGCCATGTGGCTACTGTTCCCCGTAACCGAGTACAGACCGTCACCACAGTTGATGGACCAATTGACCGAGCTTTGAACCTCAGTTCTTTGAATGTCCACACTGCCGGTCTGGCAAGCCCGAACCTTCACATCCCACATCTAGAAGACTCAACTGTTGCATACCTGCGGTCCGAGCTTGGCCAAGGCCGCAACCCAGACAAAGACCCTGTCCCAATTGACGCGGTGCCTCCCAACGCTGGGCCTCCAAACGCTGGGCCCCCAAGCGCAGTGTCCCCAAACACAGTTCCTGTCGCCCCGCCTGAGAGGCCTGCACAATAGTGGAGTGGCTTAGACCCCATCCGCTCACTTTGGTTACCTTGGTAGTTCAGGCCCTTACCCAGACCATCTTGCCCCTTATTCTGGTCCTAGGCGGATCCGACTCTGGCGGTTCCTTCTTTGGGCGCTACGCCGAACTGCTGTTCTTCTTGGTCCCGCTGGGCCTTGCGTTCGCGCGTTGGTATTCAACGCGATACGCCCTTGACGATGAGGCCGTGTACCTGAATTCGGGAATCTTTGTTCGCACCAAACAGGTGCTACCACGCTCAAAGGTACAGAACCTTTCGACGACCGCTCCGCTGCTAGCCCGTGCAACTGGACTGGTTGAACTAACCATTTCAGACGCCTCCGCCGACGGCGACATCAAGCTTCGGCTAATCGAGCGTGCAGAGGCCGAACGCCTCACGGCCCTGTTGAGAACTGATCTCAACAAACGGCTCACTACCGAGAGTTCGCAGCTCGCCAATCCACACGTTGGTGCGCCACCAGTACAGGGATCTGGCGGCGTGCTTGCACCGCCAATGGTTTCAACTGCGGGGCATCAGCACGACTCTCCCCCAATCGTGAACCCGCCTACGCCAAAGCTGTTCCGGATTTCAATGGCGCTCGTGGTCAACTCAGCAATACCAAACATCGCCGTTGGCCTATTCCTAGCTTGGCTTAACTGGATCAACGGCGACTTGATCAGCGAGATGATTCCTCTTGACCTTCCCGTTTGGTCTTGGTTCGGCCTGGTGCCGATCGCCGGGTTGTTGCTAAGCGCAGCGGGCGCTGCGTCAAGGGTGCTAACTCTTGGCGGGTTCAGGCTTTGGGACGACCCCGATCGGCTGCGGATGAAAGCAGGACTCCTAACCGAGCGTCAGATAACGGCCCGCCGTGAGCGAATCCAGCTGGTCAGAGTAAACAGACCCTGGCTGGCGCGCCGGCTCGGGCTGGAAGAAGTCAGGTTCTCCACCGCCGATGTAGAGGATCCACAAACCGGCCATATGACCATCTTGAACCCAGCGGCGGACCTCGGCGAGTGGGCGACGCTGGCGCCAACGGCAATCGGCTCAGTTGAGTTAACCGAGGACAACTTGCAACAAGTCAGCCCGCTCGCCCAACGCCGGGTGTTTGTGCGCTTCCTATTCCTGGCCGTCATCATTGCATTAGCTGCTGTGGTCGCCGGCCGCATATGGTCTGGCGTTATCACCTATACCGGTGTCGCCGTAGCCATTGGTATTGCGACGATGGGGTGGTTCTTCGCAAAGCGGCGCTTCGAGCGTTTGGGATATGCGATGGGCAATAGCCAGATGCTTACCAGGGTCGGAGTACTAAACGAGCAACTTACTCTCTTGCCTAAAGAAAAGGTCCATGGGGTCATGGTGACATCAAGCTACTTTCAGCGTCGTCTTTCGCTTGCGACGTTGTTGGTAGGAACCGCTGGTCACGGTGGAAGCCTGGGCGGTTTGCGACTGCCGGATCTACCCACCTCGGTGGCTCAGGATCTGGCAGCCATTCTGGCCCTCGAGGCTGCAAACACTCCATTTGAGCGAACCCTCTGAACCCGGACCTGGAGTTCTGGTACCAACACCTGTTAGGTGGTCGGTTTGCCGCTGTGTAGGGTGCGGTCATGAGCGCAACACACGCAGCCCAGGATCTTGGCATCGAGACGCTTGAATCTGGCGACGGCCACTGCAAATGCGAGCTAACCGTGGCGCAGCGCCACTTGAATCGCCAAGGTGCAGGTCACGGCGGAATATTGTTCACCTTGGCCGACTCGGCAATGGCAATTGCGGCAAACAGCGGCTCGGCAATCGCAGTGGCTTCGCAGGCATCAATCAACTACCTGGCTGCAGCCAAGCTGGGCGATCGGTTGGTTGCGACCGCGTCCCATGGTGGAGGACTCGGAAAGAGCCGGATTTTCGACGTCACCGTTGTGAATCAAGACGGCGAGCTTTTGGCGCTATTCCGGGGCACAACCATCACTATTGGTCAGAAATAGGCATTGTTTTGGACCATTTCGACTTGATCTTTGTGTAATAACTTGTTGATAGATCAAGATAGACACACCTAATTGGCCCGCAGCCGCTTAAGTCAACCAGGCAAAGTTCCGACTAGATAACAGGAGTCTGACGTCTGATTGGGGGTGGGTGTGAAAACAAGTTCAAACGAGGCGACAAGCCGCGAAGAGTCTGGCTACGTAATAGCGCTCACCGCACTACTTCTAGTTCCGCTGATGGTAATTGCAGCCTTCGCAGTGGACGTCGGCGGCTGGTACGCCCAGGGAACACTCGCCCAGCGGGCCACCGATGCCGCTTCACTTGCTGCGGTGGCCAGAATGCCCGACCAAGACCAGGCTCGACAAGCCGCTTTGGAAGTAGTTCGCCAGAACGGGTTCGACGTGCCCGACATTTCAGCTTGGGACTGGGACAACGGACCCTCGCCTCAAATGAAAGTCGAGTTTCCGAGCGAGCAGGAAGTTCAGGTCCGGCTGCGAGAGGACGGAGTCATGTTCTTCGCCGACCTCACCCTTGATGCGGGCGACGTAGTCATCGAACGTTTCGCCAACGCCGAGTTCGTTCTGCCGATTCCGATGGGATCGCCCTACAACATCCTGGGGTACGGCAGTTCCTTTAAGGGGGAACCTCCGTCTGGACTGCTGCTAGCGATGGAAGGCCATTGTTCTTTCCCCCACAACGGCGATGTCCACGGTGGGCGTTTCAACGAAACTTGGGGTTGTGAGACAGAACCGCCAAACGACGGAACCAACTACGACACCACTTTGACCTATGACCAGATGGTCACTCACTTCTCCAGCAACACCACTACCAACCCAAACCACAATCGTGACGGCCATTGGTTTGTTGTGGACATTCCGCCCGGAACACTCAACAGCACCGAGGTATGGCTGTTCGATGCAGCTTTCTGCAAAGGCACCGACCCGGCACAGATCAGGCCTCTTGGCGATTTCTCAACCAACAACGACGCCTTCAATCACGGGCAACAAGCCCGACTGATGACCACGATGTGGGATGCTACTGACACTCCCTACACCGACGCCGACATCATCGAATATCCTTCGCCAGGATCGCCCAAGTGGCGACCCGTGCAGCCGTTCCCGCCTAGGACTTCCGAAGCTGGCTGCCAAGAATGGGCTCAGGCATACACAATTCCGGGCGGTGCCGCTAACGAGGGACGCTGGTATCTACAGGTACAGATGGACGAAACCTATCTCGGTGGCTTTTCCAAGGCGGGCAACTACTTTGCAATCCAAGCCCGCAAGGCTGGCACCGACGCAGTCTGTGATCGCAGAACAGATGCGCTGTGCCCAGGAATTTACGCACGCAATTGGCTACCGATCAGGGCAGCTATGGACCAAACCCCATTCGCTACAACCCAGTTCTACTTAGCTGAAATTGAGCCCACCCATCAGGGCAAGACTCTTGAAGTCCGCCTTTATGACCCGGGCGAAGGCATGGACTACTTACGCATCCTCGATCCAGCCGGAAACCCGTTGCCGTTCGAGTGGGTCGCCACAGCTCCGATCGCACCTGATTTCAGCGCTGACTACGTCGCCAACGACACTTGCGGCGGCGAGCCTTGCCTTCGCGTCTCCGGCAGCGGAGTCCCGCTTGCTTCGCCTGGTTGGACCATCTCTGACCCCGACGCCTACCGTTTCCAGGGCCGAACAGTGACGATACGTATCGAGCTCAGCGGCCTCGACTGGGGAGACCATTGGTTCCGGGTCGAGTACGCACCACAGTTTGAGGCTGACGGCACTCCGATGCGCACCGATGACATCGCAAGCTGGGCAGCGAGAGTCATTGGTGACCCAATAAGGCTCACGGAGTAACGATGCGCCTCAAACGACCCCCTCATGCCAAACAACGGACGCTTATCGACGCCAGAGCCCGCCATCAAGGCCTAACTCTCATCTTGTTCATGGTGGCTTTGGTGGCCGTCGTGGCGGCAACGCTGGCTGCTATTTAGCTATCTCGCAGTCCAACTGGGGTGCTAGCGCTGTTCTGCGATCACGGTGCCAGCGGCCCATTGGTTGGCCTCAAGAACCTTCAGGAACCCAACTACGTTCTTGTCACGTATTCGCTCGAGGTCGCGAATGTCATGATGGCCTGACTGAGCATCTGATTGTTCGACCAGCTTGTCAACCAGTTCGGGTGTGAAGTCGGGGGTGTCCATCAGCTTTGTCCACGGCCAGTCCAACGTTGGCCCGAACTGCTCGATGAAGTGCCGGAACCCGCCTAGCCCGCCTGCAACTCGGTAGGTCTCAAACAGGCCCATCTGCGCCCATCTAAGACCGAATCCGTGGGTCATGATGTCGTCAATCTCTTGCGTTGTAGCAACACCGTCATTGACCAGCCAGAGCGCCTCTCGCCACACGGCTTCCAGAAGCCTGTCACCGATGAAGGCATCGATTTCGACTCGTACGTGAACTGGTTTCATGCCCAGTGCAGCGTAGAAACCTTGTGCCTTGCGCACGTTTCCTAAAGTTGTTTGCTCGCCGCCAACGATCTCAACTATTGGAAGCAGGTACACCGGGTTGTACGGATGAGCAACAACAAGCCGCTCTGGATGAGCCATACCTTGCTGCATTGTCGTTGGCTTGATGCCAGACGTTGAAGACCCGATGATTGCATCGCTCGCAGCGGATTCTTCAATTTGGGCCAAAACTGCACTCTTGATTTCGGGTCGTTCTGGCACACTTTCTTGGATTAGTTCCGCACCAGCGACTGCCTCGCCAATTGAACTGGCGATCGTGTAAGTGCCCTGTGAATCAGTAGCGAGACCCAAGTCGTCATAGGCCACAACCGCGTTGGCAAGCACTTGGGAGATGATCGATTCGGCATCCGGCGATGGGTCCGACACCGCAACGTCGACGCCCTTAAGCAACATGCGAGAAGCCCAGGCAGCCCCAATAACTCCGCACCCGACCACCGCTGCCTGCTTAGGCAGCTGAGGCACAAATTCTGTCATTTTCGAACCGCCTAGGAGTGCTTGGTGAGCTTGAGGTTGTCTCGAACTTCAGCCGGAGTCAGCACGTGATAGTTCTGCGCTTCCAGAATGGTCACAGCGCGCTCGACCAAGTCACCATTGCTGGCAAGAACTCCCCGGCTGAGGTAGATGTTGTCTTCCAGACCGACGCGGACGTTGCCTCCGGCCTGAGCCGCAAGTGAAACGTACTTCAGCTGGTTAGCGCCAATGGAGAACGCCGAGAAGGTCCAGTCGTCTGGGATGTTGTTCCGCATCGCCATGAACGTGTTGAGGTCATCAGGGGCGCCCCAAGGAACTCCCATACAGAGCTGCACCATCACAGGATTGGGGATGAAGCCTCTGCGGACGAGGTCTTTGGCATGGGCTAGGTGGCCAGTATCGAAGGCTTCGATCTCGATGCGAACACCTAAAGCGTCCATCTGCTTGGCCATCTCCTCCAGCATCGACGGAGTGTTCGTCATGATGTAGTCGCCCTCACCGAAGTTCATCGTGCCGCAATCAAGCGTGCAGATCTCTGGCTTCAATCGACGTACGTGCTCTACGCGTTCGGTGGCGCCAGCCATATCGGTGCCTTCGGTCGCCGGCGGCAGCGGATTCTCAACTTCGCCCAGAGTTAGGTCACCACCCATGCCCGCGGTCAAGTTGATTACCACGTCGGTGTCGGAGCTCCGGACCCGGTCAACAACTTCGGCGAACTTGTCTATGTCTCGCGATGGCTCACCGTTGTCTTCACGTACGTGAATGTGCACAACTGCCGCGCCTGCTTTGGCCGCCTCGATACACGAGTCAGCGATCTGTTCGGGGGTGACTGGCACCTTGTCGGACTTGTGGGTGGTGTAGCCGCCACCGGTTACCGCACATGTAATAAACACGCCGTTGTGCATTAGGACTCCTGTTGAATTCGGTTGGATTGGGATTGTAGTTCGGGCTTGTCGAGGCCAGCTGCTTGGGTTCTGTTAGCGACCCTCACAAAAGACCGGACTTCGTCTTGGTCTATGTACATTCCCCGAAGATGGCGCTTACCACCTGAGGCGAATGCGTCGCGTCCATGAAGGATGCGCCGATTGTCAAAGCCGACCATGTCTCCAGGAGCGAATGGGTAGGCCATGCGAAATCTGTCTTGGGCGCCAAGTTGGCTAAAGACCTTCATCGCTGCATAGGCCCGAGGCATGTCTTGGTGCGCCATGTCGGGGAACCCCCGGACCGGATAGAACGCTCTAAACGTCAGAGGCGATCCGTCCACGCCATGGTCTATCAAGGGACCGGACCATCGATGATCGATGCCGGGACCGCGATTGAAGAACACCCATTTGAGGGTGCACAACGCTTCATAGTGCTCGGGATGGTTCGCCTCAAGCTCGGCCGCTATTGCCATGCCGTCGGCCATAGTTGAAAATCCGCCTTCAGTTTCGTTTACAACACAGTGCAGGAACTGAAAACCCGGTGGGGTCTCACGAGTTGGCAAGTCGGTGTGGGGTCCCAACCTCAGGTTTGAGTTTGCTGTTGAGTTGGTGTCTGCGCTTCCGGCCATCGTGATGTCGGCTTTGACGTCCCACGCAAGTCCGAAGTTGGTGTCTCTCACTGCAACCTTTAAATGCTCAGCCAGTTTGAGACCAAAGTCGTGATCTGTCCCCAAGTTACTTAGACGCGAAATGCCATATCGCATCAGATCGTCGCCCCAAGCTCGCAGGACCTCAGGGTCGGTAAAGACGTTGGTTCCGTCATGAGTTGGGGGCTCGGTCAATGACTCTGCGGTCCAAGCTGTCGGCTCTGGCAACCAACTCGAAGGCAGGTGCTTTGATTCAGCTACATGGCGAAGCCAGCCTGGGTGGTAGGTGGCGTCGACCGACTCCGGCGACCATCGGATTTGCAAAGACCCGTCAGCACCAACCGACGCCGAGCCGATTGCTAATTCGTCCAGGTGGAAGGCCGGGTCAATAAGACCTTCCCTGGTCGCAAGATCAACACCCCCGGCATCCACCGCGTTTTCGCGGAGCCAATACTTGTAGCAGCGATAGGTCAAACCATCGGACCAGCCGACAATTACAAAGTCGCCATCCACACTTGCAGAGGTAACTGGGTGCCATCGGTATGAGTAGAAGTCGGGCGTCGGTGCGTCGCCGCCATGGGTAAGACTTGCTGTGCGATCTGCAACCATCGCCAGACGGTATTAGTAGCCGCGACTGCGGTCAAGCAATGGGAAGGGTTCTTCGCCCGAGAGCATTCGCCTAATGTTGGCAGCCACAAGCTTGGAAGCAGAAGACACCTGGGTGGCTCCGGCGATATGTGGCGTGAGATGCAGGTTGGGATGACTCCACAATGGCGAGTCTTCCGGTAGCGGTTCAGGCGAGGTGACGTCCAAAACGGCTGCTCTAAGTGGACCGCTGTCCAAAGCCTCCATCAAGGCTTCATTGTCCAACACAGTGCCACGACCCATATTCACAAACACCGAACCAGCCGGCAAGGCGGCGAAACGCTTAGCGTCTAGAAGGCCAGTGGTGGCTTCGGTTGAAGGCAACACGTTGACTGCCGCCATCGAGTTGGCCAAGAAATCGTCGAGTTGGGCGAGGCCCTGGTAGTGAGTTACCGATTCGGAGTCTCCACCCGATCGACTCCATGCATTAATCGGGTATCCGAGATCAGCGAAGGCTTGCCCAACCCGCGCCCCTATGGTCCCGTAGCCAAGTATCCCGACGGGAAACTGAGCCGTCTGGGTATACGGCGGCTGCTGGAACACTTTGTTGGCCTGTTGGCCTGGGGTCTTGGAGAACTCACGCTGGAAGTGCAAGACCCAGTACAGGGCATAGGCCGCCATTTCCGAGGCCATCTCTGGGTCAGCCAAGCGGACTACGGGAACGTCTGGAGTTCCGTCTTTTTGCCACTGCTCAGTTCCTGCACCCAAAGACAAAATAGCCTCGAGGTTGGTGAACGTCGCTAAGTCTGAGCGCCGCATCAGCCATGCCACTAAGAATTGGACATCGCTCGGATCATCAACGTCGGGCCAAAGGACGACGTTCTCGCCCGGCAGCTCTTCGCTGACGTGCTTCAGCCACTCCTGGTGCCGGGAGAATGGGTTAAGAACTACTGTCACTTTTTACAGGCACTTTTTACAGGCACTTCTTACTGGTTCTCAGACGACTTCGGCGTCAATCGCCGATGTGTCGACCGACTCCAGTTCTTCACCCAAGTAAGCGGCGATGACGTCGGGGTTGGCTTGAACCACATCAGGCACGCCCATGCCGATCGGAACGCCGAAGTCGACCACAAGAATACGGTCAGCGATGTCCATCACAAGACCCATGTCGTGTTCGACCATGACCATCGAAATTCCTAGTTCTTCGCGAATATCGAGGATGAACCGCGCCATGTCTTCGGTCTCTTCAAGGTTCATACCTGCGACCGGCTCGTCCAGTAGAAGTAGCTCTGGATCCATTGCCAAAGCACGGCCCAGCTCAACTCGCTTCTGAATGCCATATGGCAGCAAAGCAACTGGCGCCTTTCGCCACTCGACGATTTCGAGGAAGTCAACAATGTCTTCGACGCGTTCGCGGTTTTCCATCTCTTCTTGGCGGGCCGCTTTGGTCCAAAGCATGCCTTGAACCCAGTTCTTCTTCATCCGGATATGACGGCCGGTGAGGATGTTCTCGATGACCGTCATCTGTGGGAAGAGCGCGATGTTCTGGAATGTTCGGGCGATGCCGTGACGCGCAACAGCGTCAGGGCTCTCACCCATGATCGACTTGCCCTTCCACCGAATGTCGCCTTCTTGGGGCCGGTAGACCTGCGAGATTGCGTTAAAGCAAGACGTCTTGCCCGCTCCGTTAGGACCGATGATGGCAAACAGCTCTGATTCTCTGACCTCAAAGGAGACGCCGTTGATCGCTGTTACACCGCCAAAGCGCAGCGTGATGTCTTCAACTTCTAGCAACGGTTTGTTTTCCATCAGGCCCACTTCTTCTTGCGCTTGTAGTGCTTAACGTCTTTGAACGACTTGCGTTCGCCATCCTCGCCAGAGTGGAGGCCAAGATAGAACTCTTTTACGTCGTCATCGGCCAGGAGTCGCTTGGCATCGCCGTCCATAACGACCTTGCCGCTTTCCATGATGTAGCCGGTGTTCGCAATACTGAGGGCCATCATTGCGTTCTGCTCGATCAGCAGAATGCTCATGCCTTCTTTGTTTAGATCTCGAATCACGTCTCGAACCTGCTGAACCAGCAGAGGAGCCAATCCGAGAGATGGCTCGTCGAGAATTAGAAACTTGGGGTCAGCCATAAGGGCTCGACCGATTGCAATCATTTGCTGTTCGCCGCCAGACATGTAGCCAGCTAACTGCTTGCGACGTTCTTGAAGGCGGGGGAACAGTTCCATCACCTTGTCGTACTGATGCTTTACGTTTGCTTTGTCTTTATTGGTGAATGCTCCGGTAGCAAGGTTCTCATCTACGGTGAGCTCGCCAAAACATCGACGACCTTCCATCACCTGAGAGATGCCCATCTGAACCATTTTCGATGGGTCCAGCTCGTGGATTTCTGTTCCGTTGTAGGAGATCGAACCTTTTGTTACTTCACCGTTGTGGTTACCTAGCAACCCCGTCACAGAGCGAGCAGTTGTTGTCTTGCCCGCACCATTGGACCCAAGCAGAGCCACGATCTCACCGTCGGGCACCGTCAATGACAGCCCCCTCAAGGACAATATGACTTCGCTATAGACCACTTCGAGGTTCGAGATTTCTAGCACTGCTAACTCCGCTTAGGTAGGTACTTCTGAACTTGGGGCTGTCCGGCCGGCGGTTGTTCCGGCCGGACAGCACAAGTCATTACTTAGGTATTACTGACTGCGCTTGCTTAGATGCAAGCTCCGTCAAACTCATAGTTGGCTAGTACGTCAGAGACGAACGGTCCTTCTTCGAGGACAAGGCCAGTGCCACCGGTGCCAGCGCTTAGCGGCTGGAGGTCCCACTGGGTCTCATCTACGTCGAAGATGTAGGTCTCACGAACGACGATGTCGTTGTACTCACCGAAGAAGCTCTGGTTGGGAGCAAGTCCCTCAAAGTCAACTTCGATTTCACTAGCAGCCTGAACAACACCCGCACGAGTCATGTCGCCGTTGGAGGCGGCTTGTTCGAGGATCTGCTGTACCAACTGACCTTCAATCCAGCCGAAGGCAAACACATCAGAGATAGTTGCGTCGGGACGACGTGCTGTCATCTCTGAAACCATTTCCTTCATGCCTGGCTCTTCGTTAGCGTTCCATGCAACCTGGTAAGTGGAGTGCCACCAGTACTGACCGAACTCTGCAGCGAAGTCAGAACCGAGGTGGACCTTGAAGTCAAAGCTTGGTGAGTTTCCTGACCAAAGAGCTTCGAAGCCCTGGCTAACTGCGGATCCGAAGATGTCCAAAGTCTCGCCACCGGTGAGGGTGGTCCAAACGATGGTTGCGCCGGAGTCAACTAGCTGTGAAACAACCGCTGTGCGGTCATCGCCAGCAACCTGGTCGGTTCCGTCGTAAACAACTTCGATGCCGAGTTCTTCAGCAGCGATTGCAGCGCCAACAGCGCCGTCAAGGCCGTACTCGCCTGGACGAGACAAGATGGCGAGCTTTGCTTCGCCACCGTCAGCTACAACACGGTCAGCCAACCATGCAACACCGTTGATTGACTCGGCGCAGTAGGTGGACTGCTTACCCAAAATGTTTGGGTTAGCTGGCCATAGTGACGCCCAGCTCAGTGGGATAACAAGCATGTCGTCGTCTTCGGCATCCTCAGCGATGGCGGCGGTGATTGGAGAACCGGTGTTCTCTGAAATCATCAGTACGCCTTCTTCGCCTTCTTGGGCGAGCTGTTGATAGTTCTCGATGCCCTTGTCAGTGGCATAACCACTGTCGAGGATTTCAAGTTCGATCATACGGCCAGCAATGCCGCCGTTCTCGTTGACAACTTCCCAGTAAACAGTCTGAGCTTCAACGATTTCTGCAACAAGTGAAGCAAAAGGACCGGAAAGGTCAGCGTTGATGCCAAGACGAATTACTTCGTCAGTTACACCAGAGTCGGTTGCGAGTTCGGCTGGATCTTCCATGGCTCCGCCGTCGTCGTCGTCTTCCATGGCTTCGGTGGTTTCACCGTCTTCCATGGCTTCAGTGGTTTCAGCTCCACTGTCACCATCGTCGCTGTCACCACCACAGGCCGCAGCCACAAGGCTCAGGGCGAATAGCATCGCCAGAATTTTCTTGAGTTTCATTTCTTAGGGTCCTCCCCGTTGTTTATATTTCTGCCGCTGACCCGAGTCAGCAATAGATCTGCATTTTCTTCAAACCTTACGTCCGAGCAACATTCTTACCGATCAGCTAGTAGCTGAACGGCCACCCCTTCCAATAGTTGCGGAACTTGATCCATATTCCGAACAACCCAAGGGGCTCAAAGATCAAGAACACAACAATCAGAACGCCATAAATCACCAGGTTCCAGAAGAACACACTCATCGGCCAACCCGGTGCAGTCGGAGCAATCGAAATCGGGCCAAAGTCGCCCGCAGCTCCGGTAGTTAACAAGAAGTCAGCGATTGTTCCGGTGACTCCACCAGTACTGATTTGATCGGCCAACCATTCAGTCAAGCGCTCCACAACGTTTGGAAGCAGCTCAACAAAGACTGTGCCAAGAAGTGTGCCGGCAATGGTGCCTGCTCCGCCGATTAGCAAGATTGCGATGAAGTCAACTGATAACAACAGCCCAAAGTCAATCGGTGAGACTCTTCCTGTGAAAGAGGCAAACAAGGCACCAGCGATTCCGGCATAGAACGAACTGATCGCAAAGCCGAGGCGCTTGTACTTGAACTCGGGAACACCCATGACCTCGGCGGCCACGTCCCGGTCACGAATGGCCTGAAGAGCCCGCCCGGTTCGACTGCGAACCAAGTTCTTGGCCAAGAGAGTCATGACAATCACGATTGCCAACAAGAAGAAGAACTGCTTTTGTTCCTCGGTCAAGTTGATTAACCCGAACCACTTGCCGTCTTCGGACATTTCGATGAGCGGAGTCTCTTCTTTCCACAACCGAATGTCGAGCTTGGGCCACCGTCGACCTGATTCAAAGTCACCAGCCCACTCGGGCAACATCCGACCCAGGTGAAGACCGATAAAGACCAACCCAACGGTAACGATGGCGAGGTAAAGCCCTCGCACCTTTACCGCCGCTGGTGAAACGATGATGCCAATAAGTGCGGCAACCAAACCTGCGGCCGGTAGCCAAATCCAAATCGGCAAACCGAGCCCACATTCACCTTGGCGTTCCAAAAGCCCAAGGTTGTCGTGGAACGGAACACAGGCCTTCCAGCTCTCTTGGTCTCCGAGGTTCCCACCAAGCATCACAGCGGTGTAAGCGCCAGTGCCCATGAAGAAGGCGTGGCCAAGCGAAACCTGACCGGTGACACCAACCAAGATGTTGATGCCGAGCGCCCCGATTGCAAAACAAAGGGTGATTCCAACCGGAACAAGCCAAGTGTTGCCTAGGAAGTACCGAGGGATCGCTCCGAATATGGGAGCATCCAGCGCCATCAAGCAAAGGCTAAGAATCAGGAACCCAACGCCAGCCTTCTGAAAGGCGGTTGGCAATATTGCGGCGTCCTCTTCATAAGAAGTTCGCAGTAACGGTCTTCCGAATGCCATATCAGACCCTCCGGATTTCTGCGGTGCCGAACAAGCCGTATGGCTTAACCAACAACACGCCGAGCATGGCTAGGTAAGGAACAATCGTTGAATAGCCCGGGCCGAGGATTGAGGTCCACTGCGACAGATACTGGCCGGCGAAGATCTCAAACGAAGCGATGATCAGGCCTCCATAAACTGCGCCAACGACCGAATCCAAGCCACCCAAGATGATTACGGGCAAGACTCGGAACACCCAGATCGGATGGATCTCGAGACTCACAGCGCCGTTAGGTGGCCAAGGCGTCATTGCAAAGAAGATCGCGGCCAGCACAGCCAAAGCGGCTCCAAGTGCCCACGCCACCGAGAAGACTCGGCCAACGTTGATGCCCTGGGCCATTGCCGCTTCTTGATCGAACGCAACAGCTCGCATCGCCACACCAAAGCGCGACCGATAGAAAAAGTAGACTGCCGCGAACGCTATCGATGCCGCGATGATCGCGGCAAGGTAGCTCTTGGGAATCACTGCTCCATCTAGCCAGTCAGCTGTCCAGGTTCCATTTCCCCAAGGAACACCGATACTGCGAGCCTGGCCCGCTGACGCATCAAGGTTGAATGGACGAATAGCAATTTCCAAACCGAGGGTTACCACTGCCATTGCAAACAACGGCTGACCAACCATCGGCCGGATCGCCAGGCGTTCGATGATCATGCCCATCAGCGCCGCCAAGATCAGGGCGAACATCAGGTGCAATATCCAGAGCGGAATACTGGCCCGGCCCCCGTCAGGGGCAAACGGGTTGCTCCATGGCAAGAATGGCCAACCGGCGTCAGCGATCATGATTGACATGAACAGCGCGCCAGCCATCGAGATGGCACCGGCGGCGAAGTTCAGAACTTGGGTTCCTTTGAAGATCAACACGAAGCTGAGGCCCAACATCGCATAGATGCAACCGAGGGCTATCGACTTGGTGAGGGTTTGAACAAAGGTTGATAGCCCACTGGCTATCACAACTGAATCAAGGGCAGGCATTAGTACATGGACTCCACAAGGTCAGAGAATATTTCTTCCATCGAGCTTCGCTTGAGTTTCATCGTTGCGGTGGTCTCTCCATCTTCATGATCCAGCTCTTTGGGGAGCAAGTGGAACTTCTTTATTCCCTCGACTCGGGCAAACTTCTCGTTTGTCCGATCAACCTCTTTTTTGATCAAAGCGATTACTTCTGGCTTCTCGCTTAGATCGCGGTAGGTCGTGTATCCAAGGCCCTGCTTCTGGGCCCAGTTGCCGACTGTGTCGAGTTCAATGCCGATGAGGGCGGTCAGATATTTGCGCCCGTCACCAATCACCATTGCTTCGTTCACAAAGGGTGAGACCTTCAAGGTGTTTTCAATTTCTGAAGGCGAGATGTTCTTGCCTCCCGATGTGATGATGATGTGCTTGATGCGGTCGATGATTCGCACGTGGGTGCCATCGACCCACTCGCCAACGTCGCCGGTCATCAGCCAACCATCGGAGGTGAAAGTCTCAGCGGTCTTTTCGGGCTTGCCCCAATACCCAGCAAACACGCCATCATGCTTGACCTGAATCTCGCCGGTGGTCTCGTCAATTCGAAGACCATCTTTGATCTGATCAAATGGCTCACCGACGGTTCCAACCTTTACGCGACCTTTGAGGTTCGCTGTGGCAATAGCGGTGTTTTCGGTCATGCCGTAAAGCTCGTAGATGTTTAAGCCGAGGCCCATGAAGAACTCAATTACTTCAGGGGCAATTGGTGCCGCTCCGGTGCCGCCGTAGCGAACCCGCCGAAGTCCGAGGCGTTCTCGAAGTGCACGGAACACAGTGACATAACCAATGCCGTACGCGATGCGAGTTGGTACTGTCCAGTCGCCTGCATTGGCGGCGCGTTCCTTACCAATCCAACTGGCCGTCTTCATTGCCTGGTTAAACAAGAGCTTCTTTACCGGGCTCGAGTCTGATCCTTTGATGACCACTGCGGCGTGCAGCTTTTCCCAAATACGGGGAACAGCGAAGAACAGCGTTGGCTGGACCTCACGAAGGTCGGACAATACAGTTTCGACACTCTCACCAAAGTGCAGCACCACTCCGTTGCCAACAAATGACCAAGTCGAGAAGATGCGCTCGGCAATATGACAAAGAGGAAGGTAGGTGAGGGCTGAGTCTTTGTGATTGGGAACGTTGCCATCGGGCATCCGTTCCGGAGTTGAGCCAAAGAGTTCGATAGCGAACTGACAGTTCGCATTGGTGATCATGGCACCCTTGGGCGGGCCGGTGGTGCCGGATGTGTAGACCAAGGTCATCACATCGGCGGCCTCAGCTTGACCCATGCGGTTCTCGACAGCGTTTGCGTTGGCGTTGCGATGCTCACGCCCCATTGCAATGAAGTCGTCCCAGAAGATGAGCCGATCGTCTTCATAGCTTCGTACGCCGCGAGGCTCCACGTAGATGACCTTGCTAACCGTCGGGTAGGAATCTCGGGGCAGGTCTAGGACCTTGTCGACCTGTTCCTGATCTTCAGCCAGGTGAACCTTGGCGCCACTGTCATTTAGCGCGTAGGTAACTTCTGCACTTGGGTTGGTGGGATAAAGGCCAACGTTGATACCTCGGATTGCCACAGTGGCAAGATCCAATATGACCCATTCAGGAATGTCTTCAGCCTGAATCGAAACTCGGTCACCTACGTCAACGCCTAGGGCTAGGAGACCGTGCGCTGCGTCCAGAACCAGATCCCAGATGTCACCCCATGTGCGTTCGTGCCAAATTCCAAGGTCTTTATCACGAAGAGCCAACTGGTTCGGGGCCGCCAAGGCCCACCCCCTAGCTCGCGAGGCAACGGTCGGATATCCAGCCTTTGTGCTGGCATCACTATGAGCGGTTGTAGTTACTGCCATATCTCCCCCTTCTTAATTGATGACCCTAAGCGCAACTGGTCGACCTGGTCAAAGTCAATTTTGGTCGCTTAGAGATTTGGTCCCGGTACTAAAACTGTCATCACAGTACCTCTAGGTGAATGTTCGACTGGGCGATCTCGCCGAACAAAAAACGGGTCAACTTATTGGCCTGTGTTTGGAGTTCTAGTAGCCGGCTTCGACGTCAACTACACCCAGCAGCCCGTGACCACCGATGAATAGCTCTACGTTTGCTTGAATTCGGTCAGCCAGCAGCGGTATTCCCATTTCTGGTGTGTTGCCAACGTGGGGTGTAATCACGGCCCTGGGCTCGGTCCAAAGGGGGTGCCCGTCGGGCAGGGGTTCTGGGTCGGTAACGTCCAGCGCCGCTCCCCCGATTTCATCGGCCTTGAGCGCAGCCACTAGCGCATCGGTATCGACGTGGGCGCCGCGGGCCACATTCACCAGCCAAGCATGGGGTGCCATTGCTGCCAACTCGACTGCTCCGATCACACCCGTGGTTTCGGGTGTCAACGCCAAAGCCAGAACAACCAGATCAGCGTCACCCAACACGCTAAGCCGGTCATGCAAAGCAACTACCCGACTCGCCCCTGGCACCGGGTCGGTCTTACGGCGCACAACAGTGATCTCGCAGTCAAGGGCGGCCAGCATCGGGATCAGCTCCGCTGTGATACCACCAGCGCCGAAGACAACAACATTGCCTCCCAGCAGATTGCGACCTTTCTGGGACGACCACATGGTTTCGCGAGAATAAGTGACAACCTCGCGAAGACCAGCCAAACCAAGTGCAAGCACGTGCTCAGCCACCGGTTTTGCATAGACACCTTTGGCCGCAGTCCAAACGCGATCGTTATCCAAGTACTCACCAAAATTCTCAATGCCAGCAAACGGCAAAGCGACCCATTCAAGGTGAGGGCTCGACGCAATTGTCGGGCCCATCGTTTCCGAAACTGCAGGGTCAGCCCAAACAAGCGCCTCGGCATCAGCGGGGGGCACCACTTGCCCACCACCGGCAACAACGGCGGCCTCGAGCGACTCATAGCGACCCGATTTGGGCTCAACGGCGATTAAGCCTTTAGGCAACTGAGTTCAGTGCCTGTCTCAGATCGGCGATCAGATCCGCCTTGTCTTCGATCCCCACAGACAAACGCACCAGGTCGGCCGGGACTTCAAGCGGTGACCCAGCAGCCGAAGCGTGGGTCATGACGCCTGGGTGTTCAATGAGGCTCTCAACTGCGCCAAGTGACTCGGCCAAGGTGAACAGCTTTGTACCTTCGGTGATCTTGATTGCAGCGTCGCGCCCGCCAGCGGCACGAAAACTAACCATGCCGCCATAGCCGCTCATCTGCTTGTCAGCCACGGCGTGTCCTGGGTGACCAGGTAGACCTGGATACAGAACGGTTGAGACTGCGTCATGACGAGTCAAAAGTTCGACCACAGCCGCAGCGTTCGACAGATGGCGGTCCATACGAACACCCAGCGTCTTGACACCGCGAAGAGTCAGGTAGCAATCCCATGGTCCGGGCACAGCCCCAACCGCGTTCTGGATGAAGCGAAGGTGGGCATCAACCTCGGCATCGTTGGTGGCAACAAACCCGCCAACGACGTCTGAGTGACCACCAATGTATTTGGTGGTCGAGTGCACGACGATGTCAGCACCATGGGCCAGAGGTTGTTGCAAGTAGGGGGTTGCAAACGTGTTGTCGGCCACCAGCTTTGCGTTGTTGGCGTGAGTCACTTTGGCCACCTCAGCAATATCGATGACTGTGAGCAAAGGGTTGGTTGGAGTCTCGGCCCAGACCAGCTTGGTCTTCTCGGGCCAGGCGGCGGCCAACGAAGCAGGATCGGTCAGGTCATGTGCGCTCCATGTGATCCCAGCTTTGCCAAAAACCTGGGAGATCAATCGGAACGTGCCTCCATAAGCGTCGTTGCCCATGACCACGTGATCACCAGGGCTTAGAAGACGCAAGATTGCGTCCTCTGCCGCAAGACCAGAAGCGAAGTCAACTCCAAACGCTGCGCCTTCTAGCGATGCCAAGGCGCGCTCAAGGGCCGTTCGGGTTGGGTTGCCAGTGCGGGCATATTCATAGCCCTTGTGTTTGCCGACGGCTTCTTGGGCAAAAGTTGAGGTTTGGAAAACTGGCACGGTGACTGCGCCAGTAACTGGTTCGGGTTCTTGGCCAACGTGAATTGCGCGGGTGTTGAATCCCCACGCTGGGCTGGACTGTTCTTCTGCCATTGTTAAGCCTTAGCTTTTGGATCGAGTGAAAGGAAAGAAAGTAGATCTGCTCGGGCCAGCACTGTACGGGGTCGTCCGCCATCAAGCACCAAAAGCGCTGGAGCATTGTCCAGAAGCTCAACGGCAGTAGCGACTGCCTGGCCTATTCCGATTGTGGGCAGCTTGTCACTCATGACCTGCTCGACCGGAAGATCAAAGACTTCTGGGTTGCCAAATGCAGCTTCCATAATGCGCAACTCATCTATTGAGCCTGAGACTTCAGCAGCCGCTAACGGCATCTCACCCTTGCCGACGGGGAGCTGGGAAACAGAATGCTTGTGCATAAGAAGGACTGCGTCGCGAACTGTGTCTCCAGGCTGGACGTAGACCAACGGTGGCCGATCCGTCTCACGGCTGTCGAGCACTTCGGAAACTCGAGGTCCCTCAGCTTCGACAAAGCCGAAGTTAAGCATCCAGGACTCGTTAAAGACAGTTGACAAGTATCCGCGTCCTGAGTCGGGAGAAAGAACCACCACCAGATCATCTGCAGTTAGCTCTTCGGCAACCTTCACCGCTGCCGCAACCGCGGTGCCACAGGATCCGCCTATCAGGAGGCCTTCTTCTTCAGTAACCCGACGAGCCATCATGAATGAGTCACGGTCTGAGATTGGGATTACTCGGTCAACCAGGGAGGGGTCATAGGTGCTCGGCCAAAAGTCTTCGCCCACTCCTTCCACCAAATATGGACGACCCGATCCCCCGCTATAAACCGAACCATCTGGGTCGGCGGCAATGATCTGAATGTCGGGGTTCTGTTCCTTTAAGTACCTGGCGACGCCACTAAGAGTTCCCCCGGTGCCAGCCCCCGCCACAAAGTGTGTGATCTTGCCGTCGGTCTGGCGCCAAATCTCAGGACCAGTGGTTTCATAGTGCGCTTGGGGGTTGGCCTGATTGTCATATTGGTTAGGCCGGAAAGCGTTAGGAGTCTCCTTAACCAAACGCTCTGCAGTTGAGTAATAGCTTGCGGGATCTTCGGGAGCGACCGCGACGTCGCACACAACAACTTCGGCTCCATATGCCCTAAGAAGGTCGACCTTTTCTTTGCCGACCTTTGAAGTGACAACGAAGATGCATTTGTAGCCTCGCTGAGCCGCAACGATGGCCAGCCCTACTCCGGTGTTGCCACTGGTTGGTTCAACAATTGTTCCCCCAGGCTTTAGCAGACCTGCCTTTTCAGCGGCGTCGATCATGGTTACCGCCGGGCGATCCTTCGATGACCCGCCCGGGTTTGTGGCCTCTACTTTGGCAACAATCGGACACGCAATGTCAGCTCCGACTCGACGGAGTTTGACCATCGGAGTGTTTCCGATGAGATCCAAAACTGACTCAGCGATTTCCATTCGACCACACTAACGGCTCGAACAATCAAGACCGATCAATCGAGGCCAGTCGGGAGCGGCCAGCGGAGAACGTGAAATCTTAAACCGAAGCTTCGGTGTGGGCTCCGCCAGCTTTGATCTCGAGGCTGTCGCCATGTCCTGGGGTTGAGCCCATGTCCACAGCTTCGGCGATCCGGTAGCGGCCGGAGGGGTCTTGAGAGAGCCACAACATGCCGTCGCGCCGTTCAGCTGGCCGAACACCAAGCAATTTTCCGTCACGGTCGAGCAGCTGGCGAGGTGGGTGATCCACTGTTATTGCCAGCGTTACCGGCGAACCGTCGTTCACAGCCTTCACCTTCAATAACTTCGGTCCTTCGCCTGCGACCCTGAGGCCACTTTCACGAAGTCTGACATTGTGGGCGGACAGCTCTCCGAACAGAGGGGTTCCCTCTACAAAGACAGTGGCCAACTCAGCATGGGATGGATCGGTTTGGAAACCAAACTCAGCCCGCAGCAGCCCCGACACGACTCTCCGCCATTCAGGATCGATACGGCCCAATTTGTCAGATGATCGGGCCCCGATCAACCCCCTGGCTGTAGGAGTTGGAGAATTCAGCAGACGAATGGCCCGGTCGCCCAAAACTACGGGCCGCAACGTCCATGTTGCCAGCAGCAACTCAAGGATGATGCCTACGGCCAAGGCAATGCCCATTCGCCGCACCATTACGAGGTCGCTAGCTAAGAATCCCAGGCCAGCGATAACAACTAGGGCTAGCCCACCCAATGCGGCGCGGCCTTCCGTACGAAGTGCGTCGGTCACAATTGCTGATGGGTCAGGTGAGGTAGAGACCTCCGTGGTGATGCGACGCAACAGCCCAAGCTCGAACAAGCCCACTCCGACTGCCACGACCAGCGCTGCGATGTGTAGCTCTATGGCGCTTGGTGAATCGGTCACGAGGTGGTAAACGCCGATCAGTGCAGCCGAGGTCAGAAGCCGCAGGGCGGTACTCACTACAGCCAAAGTGAGATCACCAACGAGGACAAGAACTCCGATTCCCCCGGCTATTGATAGCGCTGCAACCAATAGCCAAAGATGGGTTGCGGCGTCGTTGGCGTCTGCTGCGGCTGACACTGGGACTCCCGAAAGCACAACCTCTTGGCCTAGGCCATCGACACGGCCAATCATGTCAACCACCGCTTGAGCATCAACCGAGCGAGCTGGAACAGTTGGGGCGACGAGCACCAGGAAACCTTCGTCGTTGCGGAATGCATCGTCTGCGGCGCGAGTAGTAGCGGGCTCTCCGGCCGCATAGCGACCAGTTGCTGTCTCAACCCAACCGACGTTTGGAATCTTGGAGACCGATTGGGCCCACAGATCCAAGTCAGCTTCATCGACTGCAGCCGGCACGGCTACCACGATTGACGAAGTTGGATCGCCACCAAGTTGCATTAGTTGCTGAGACCCAGCAGAGGCACCAGTAGCCAGGGCTGCCTCATCAAGGAGTTGGTCGCTGGGGATTCGGCTGGCAAACAAGCCGAGCCCTAGAAGAAAGCAAGCAAGACCAGCCAGAACCGCAAGTGGCAGATCTCGACCATCAGGGATGTCGAGTTTGAACATGCCGTACTCGCCCAGCGCCGAAACTCGCGGCTGGGTTGCCAGGATCGCTGGGAATAGTGCGAGCGTAACGATCGTGGCCACGACGGTGCCAATAGCAACTCCCGATGCGGGAGTGCGTCCGGCGCCAAGCACCTCGAGGAAAACCGCCGTTACGATCAGCCCCGCACTTAAGACAACAGCGTCTGGAAGAAGGTGGGCCACCGAGCGGCGAATCTCGTCGGCCTGGTTGTCTCCCTCAGGGTGTTTAAACCAGACCAGCAGACGGAATGCAAAGACCGCCGATACAAGAAGCGAAACAAGTACAACCGGTAGAGCAGTAGATCCAAGCGATCCGTCAAAGTCTCCTGCGGCCCGGGCGCCAATCACGCCACCCAGCCCGCTGCTGAGAGCAACTACTGCCGAGGCGCTTAGTCCAAGCTTCCAGCCATAGGCCAACGTCACCAAAATGGCGATCATGATCAGCACCGGAATCATCGCCAACAACGTGTTGTTGTTGATTGTTTGCAGGAGCTGGCGGTCAACGGCAGCCCGACCGGTGATCACAACTTCGGCTTCGGGCATTGCGGTTTCGGCCGCAACCTGAATCGCGTCCAAATTCAACTCAACCTGATCAACCGAGGTTAAAAGATGGACCGCAACATCTCCGTTGGCCAAGGTGTCAACCAAAGTTGCGTCGACCTCGCTAAGAGCTTCCAACGCAGGAATTACTTCGCCCGCAATCGCGGGATCTGCCGATGAGACTCGCTTAAGCAGCACAGTCGCGTCGGGAAGTTCACCGTCTACCCAGCCGCCGTCAACCCAAGTGTTCAGCGTCTGGGGCTCAGAATCGATAGAAGCAACCGCGGTTCCGGTTAACAGCAGGACCAACGTCGACGACAGGAGCAACAGTGCGAAGCGGCGCACAAAAGCTGGGTTCGAGCCGCTACGGACCGAACCTGAAACCTGGCGATTATTTGGGGTTGACATTGAAGTAGAACCTCAGGGATGCCAACTCCACCCGGGCGCCAGAATAGACCGGCCAAACGCTCATAGGTGGATCACCCCAGAGAATTAGCGGTACTAGCTCCGAGAGCTTTCCAAGAAGGCCCACGATTGAAGCCTGAAACAGCCTGACCAGCCCGTTTCAGATGCTTCGGACCGAACTAGGGGCTAGGTTGATGTCAACGAAAGGAACATTATGTCCAACATGCTTGAAGATCTTCTCTCTCAGCTCGGCCCTGGAGGCGTCAGCAAGATCGCTGGCTCGCTAGGTTCTGACCAGAGCGCTACCTCGAAGGCCATCGGCTTAGCACTGCCGGCCCTAATCGGAGGCCTGGCCCGCAACGCCAGTCAGCCTCAAGGCGCTGAATCACTAGCCAGCGCATTGGATGATCACGGCGACGGCGTAATGGGTCAGCTAGCTGGCCTACTTGGCGGCTCTGGAATCCTTGGCCACGTCCTCGGCGGACGCCAAGAGCCTGTGGCTCAGCAGGTTGCCAAGGGATCAGGACTGGACATGGGCTCAGTAATGAAGCTGCTGCCAATCCTGGCACCAATCGTCATGGGCTACTTGTCTCGCCAGAAGAAGCAGCAGAACCTTGGCGCTGCCGACATCGGTTCGATGCTTCGCCAAGAGCGTGAAGTAGTCGAACAGCCAGGCGGCATGCTTGGCAAGGCAATGGCCGCAATGCTCGACGATGACGGCGACGGTGTAGACCTCGGCGACATCATGGGCGCTCTCACCGGTGGCGGCGGAGGCCAAAGCTCGGGTCTAGGTGGAATGCTCGGAAAGATGCTTTCCGGCGGTTAGTCACTGTCTAGTTGAGCGGGCCTAAAGCTAAACGGGTATAAAACCCTGTGCTTTCTCCATCGCTTGACACAATAAGACTGTTTATACATGTTCTGGCCGCCGGCATCTGGGTCGGCGGTCAGTTCGTTTTGGCTGGCATCGTGCCTGGGTTACGCAAGATTGGCCCGGAGGCGACAAAGGCCGCAGCCCAAGGCTTCGCCAAGGTCGCTTGGCCAGCTTTTGTGTTGGCGATGGTTACCGGCATCTGGAATGTTCTTGCGCTTGGCACCGACCTGTCGACCAAATACAACGTAACGCTTGGCATCAAATTCCTGCTCGTGATTGCCGCCGGTGCTTCGGCGGCCGCTCATGCTGGCACAACGTCCAAAATGGTCAAGGGAGTAACTGGCGGACTTGGCGCAGTGCTAGGTATCGCCATGTTGTTCTTTGGCTCGTTGTTGGCCCATGGCGGCTAATGTGTTAGTTCGCCTATGGGGGATAATGTAACTACATGAAACCTGGCGCCCAGCTCGTCGTGGTGGCAAATCGGCTTCCGGTCAAGCAGATCCCCGACCCCGATAACGCCGCTGATTTTGTTTGGGGAGTGAGCCCCGGTGGCCTGGTCGCAGCGCTGACGCCGTCGTTGGCCAGCTATGACGATGTGGCCTGGGTTGGTTGGACTGGCCACATCGGTGTAGAGATGACCGAGCGCTTCCGTCACGACAACATGGAACTCATCCCGGTTGCCCTCACCGAGGACGAGAAAGAACTGCACTATGACGGAATGTCGAACGGCACCTTCTGGCCGCTCTACCACGACAAGGTTCGGGCACCGGAATTCCACCGAACTTGGTGGGACGGCTACAAGCTAATCAATCGCAGGTTCGCTGAAGCTGTCGCCGACGCCGCAGCACCCAACGCTCGGGTGTGGATCCATGACTATCAACTTCAGCTAGTTGCCGGACTCCTGCGTGAAACCAGACCGGACCTTCGGGTCGGGTTCTTCCTCCACATCCCATTTCCTCCGCCAGAGTTGTTCAACCAGCTGCCATGGCGCACCGAGATCACTAGTGCCTTACTAGATAACGACGTCGTCGGATTTCAAACCCCCGATGATGCAGAGAACTTCTCGCGGCTGGCAGTTGGCCTAGGTCTGGCCAGCTCGGAGGGAAAGTGGGCGCTGTCTGCCGATGGTCGATCAATAGAAGTACGCGCTTTCCCAATCGGCATCGACGAGGAAACTGTGGCTTACAAAGCTAAGCAACATGGAGTTACAACCGGCGCTTCGGACTTGAGAGCCCAGCTCGGCAATCCGCGAGTAGTCATGCTGGGAGTGGATCGCCTCGACTACACCAAAGGCATCGACGTGAGGCTCCGAGCCTTCGGGGAGCTTCTTGCTGAAGGGAAACTAAGCAGCCACGACGCCACGATGATTCAGGTTGCCGAACCGTCGCGAGACAAGGTCAACGCGTACGTCGATCTTCGGGAACGGGTGGAACGCTTGGTCGGTGCAATAAACGGCGCACACGGCCGTCTCGGATTTCCAGTGGTCCATTATCTCCATCAAAGCCGGCCTTTCGAAGACCTTCTCGCTTTGTACCGGGCTGCAGATGTGATGTTGGTGACTCCGTTTCGCGATGGAATGAACCTTGTAGCCAAGGAGTACGTGGCCAGTCGTCCTGATGAAAGCGGAGTGCTAGTGCTTAGCGAGTTCGCCGGTGCTGCCACTGAACTGACTGACGCGGTGATCGTCAACCCCTATGACCTGAATGGCTTAAAGGCCGCGATCATGTCGGCTGTAAATATGGATCCGGCTGAAGGCCGCCATCGAATGCGGGCCCTTCAGGCCACTGTGCGCCACAACGACGCGGTAACTTGGGCTCGCTCTTTCTTGGCAGCGTTGGACGCTACTTAGCTTGTGTGGGCGCAACCAGGTGTTTGGGTGGTCCGGGTTGGCTCTTCGCAGTAGCCGCAAAGTGCTGGGCAAGATCGTCGAGACCAAGCGTTTCCGATTGAATCAAACCGCTCACCCGAAGCCGGTCACCGGCCATCAGTTCTAGAGCCCGGTGCACATCAGCGATGCCATAACCACGCGAAGCCCGGAGAGTTATTTCGCGTTCAATCAGATCAGCCGAAGCAAGAGAACCTGAATCGCCCGACACGCCAACCGCCACCACCGTGCCACCCAGTCGAGCTGCTTGCACTGCCGAAGTCAAAGCTTCGGGGTCTCCCGACGCTGAGAACACGACGTCACCACCGAGGCAGTGCCCGTGCTTTGCCAACCACTGAACCGCTTCTGGCCCTGGCCCAAATGCCGCCGTAGCTCCAAGATCACACGCAAGCTCACGTCGAAACGGATCCGGCTCGACAACAACAACGTGAGCAGCCCCGTTTAACCGAGCAAGCTGAACAAGCAAACAGCCAATCGCTCCAGCGCCTACGACTACTACTAGATCGCCCAACGCCATGTTTGACCGAACAACCGCGTGAGCAGCCACTGACGCTGGTTCAGCAAGTGCAGCGTCTCGGTTGTCGACGCCTTCGGGGATACGAGTAACGCGCCGAGCGTCCACCCGGATCCGTTCGGCGAACGCTCCATGAGGCGACGCCAACGGGTCGGCGCCAAGAATCATCTCTAGCGACGATTTACACCACTGGCCAAGTCCAGCACGGCATTGGTCGCAGCTTCCACACGGCGGCGACACGGCTCCTACAACCCGTTCGCCCGGAAAGTGACCCGAGATTCCGGGTCCAACCTCAAGCACCCGACCGACCCATTCATGACCAAACCAGGCGGGAGCGGCTAGCAAGCCTGATTCGTAGGCTTCAGAGTCTGAGCCACCGACGCCGCAGTAGATGATCTCCACCAACAGAGACCCAGCCATCAGCTCTGGCTCATCAACGTCTTGAACCTCGACGTTCTTTGGACCTGAAAGTAATGCTGCTCGCACAACATCAAACTAGCGCGCCAGCATCTCCAGCGTCTCGAAGAAATTGGGGAAAGTCTTTGCGACGCAATTGGGGTTCTCAATTGTGATGCCTGGATGCTTAAGACCAAGCAGAGCGAAGCTCATAGCCATCCGATGATCGTCATAGGTTTGCACCATGCCGGGCTGGGGCACACCCGGATAAATGGTCATGCCGTCGTCGTTCTCGGTGGCGCTGATTCCCAAAAGCGTCAGCTCGGTTACCACAGCACCAATCCGGTCAGTCTCTTTTCGCCGAATGAAGCCGATGCCGTCAATCACCGTTGGGCTGGACGCAAAGGTTGCAACGATGGCCAAGGTCTGGGCGGTGTCGGACACGTTTGCCATATCCACCTTGACACCTTGCAAGGATCCGGTGCCCGCTACTTCGGTGTAGTCGGCGCCTCTGACTACTTCTGCGCCCATCTCTTCAAGAATGTCGACAAACGCCAAATCACCCTGGACGGTGTTGGTGCCAAGGCCGTTCACGCGGACGCGGCCGCCGGTTATCGCAGCAGCGGCAAAAAAGTACGAAGCCGCACTTGCGTCAGGTTCAATTGGCACCCGACTTGCAGAGTATTCACCCGGCGAGACTTCGAACCTCACATACTCGTGATTCTTCACAGCCACGCCGAACTGGGCCATCGTCGCAATTGTCAGGTCGATGTAAGGCTTGGACACTAACGACCCGGTCACTTCTACAACTAGACCACCTCGCATATATGGGGCGCTTAGCAGCAGGCCGGACAGGAACTGGGAGCTGACCGAACCGGGAACTGAAACCTTCCCGCCCTTAAGTCCTCTACCGGTGATTTCCATTGGAAGCGAGTCAGAATCGATCGTGGCACCAAGCTCGCGCAGGGCGACGGTGAGATCCTCGAACGGGCGGTCCCGCAAGGCCGGGTGACCGTCAACTCGGTAAGGACCTGGACCCAAAGCGAGCATTGGTATGACGAACCGACTGGTGGTGCCCGACATTCGCACGTCGACTTCAGCAGGACCTTCCGGCACCTTGCCCGCACAGCCAAAGACCGTCACCGTTGAGTTGGCAGAGTCGGCATACACGCGCAAGCCCAGCGTCAACAGCGCCGACAACAAGGCTTCGGTGTCATCTGCGAAGAGCGCACCCTCTAGCCCAGATCGCCCGTCTGCCATTGCAGCACAGATAAGAGCCCGGTTCGTATGACTCTTGGAACCGGGAATTGCGATTGTTAGATCGGGCTTGTTCTCGAGCGGCACAATCTCGATTGGCTCAGATCCGGGGTAATTCACGCATGCCAACCTAGCCGACCCTAGGCTCAGAAAGTGCGTGTTGCGTCTTGGAACATCAACGGTATTCGGGCACGATCCGAACGGGTCGACACATGGTTGAAACAGCGTGAACCTGACGTGGTTGCTCTTCAAGAACTGAGGGACACCTCGGGTGTCTTCGGGCGGGCAATGTTCGCCCAAACCGGTTATGACCTAACCCAGACCAACCATGTTGCAATCGCCAGCCGAGAGCCTATTTCAAACGTTGTAGACGTCATGGGCGATGGTCGAGCCCTCATCGCTGACACCTCGGCGGGCCCGGTGCTTGCTGTCTATGTTCCCAATGGCCGAAAGGCTGGCACACCACAACACGCAGCAAAGCTTGAATGGCTACAAGCTTTTACGAATGAGGTAAGCAGCCACCTTGTTAATCATCCTCAGTTGATTGTTGCCGGGGACCTAAACATCGCGCGGGCAGATCTTGATGTTTGGGCTCCAGATCGATACCGAAAGCGGAACCTGTTTACCAACGAAGAGCGCTCAGCCCTGGCCCGTCTGCTCGGCCTTGGGCTGGTTGATGTATTTCGTGAAAGCCATGGCGAAGTTGCTGGCCTCTATTCATGGTGGAACTACGCCCACGACAGCTTCAACCGAAACCGCGGCTGGCGCCTTGACTACATCCTGACAACTCCACAGATAGCGAGCCGTACCGCTCATGCCATTGTTGATGTTGTTGAAAGGTCGGCCGATGCAACTAGCGATCACGCGCCGCTCTGGTTAGATCTGACTACCTAGATGTGACTGGCCAGCCCGGGTCCAAATAGTTCAGTTAGATCACTGACCAGCTGCGGTACTCCTAGGAAGGTCGAGAACAAAACAGGAGAGAAGCGCGTCGAGATGTCAGTCAATGGCCGATTCTCCGTTCAGATTCGGCGTCGCCGGATACCGATCGCCCCAGCTACCGCGGCCATCGCAGCTGCTGGCAACAACCAGCTGGTCGGAATCGCACTCGGTTCTGCCTCCACCGTGACTTCCTGACTGGAACCGCCAGATGTTGTGCTGGATGTGTCGGCCGCAACCTCAGCGCTGGTTGTGCTGCTTGTTGTGGTCGGGGTCGAATCCAGTGCAGTGGTTGTGGTCTCGGGAGGTTCGGTTGTAGTGGTTTCTGGGGGCTGAAGCTCGGCAAGAAATGCTCGGGCCCTCGGCGCGATTTCGGAGTCGATTGCAGCGAAGCCAAAATCACCAGGGCAAGTGGTTTGGCTCATCTCACGGTGACCCGAGATGGTTCGGGCAGTAACCGTTGTGCCCGCAGGCCAGCGATTCGATCCTCTTGAAGCGAACTCGGTGCTAACGCCTTCGGCTATGTCGATGCTGTACTTCGCCGCCAGCCAACCCAGCAGATTCCCCATGGCTTTGGCTGCTTCTGGGCTTGGTGGCTGTTCGGCGTGATTGCCCACAAACGAACACAACATCCCAAAACCTTGGCTGCCGCCGGTCGCGCTTCCTTTAATAGGAGATTCAATACTCCCCTGCCGTGCTTCAAAGACTCGGCCGAAGCGGTCAACCAGGAAGTTGTAAGCAATGTCTGGCCACTGTTTCTCCGCTCCAGTGTGGAAGTCATAGAAGCCTCGCAGCGTTTGGGCCACGCTGTCGATGCCGTAGTCGTTGGAAGATGCCGTGTGATGCACCAGCAAAAAGCGCACATCTTCCAATGCTTCGCTTTCCAGTGGTCCAGTCGGCGGCTTGGCTGCCCATTCCGATCTCGGAAAGATTGCTAATCCGGGCGCAACTTCGACGGCATTCATCGACTATTCGCTGACCTATTCCTTGGAGGCAACTGCGTTTGGCACGACATTCATCTTCGGCTCATATTCGGCGGCTTCGGCGGCTTCACCTGTCCGCTTCATGGTGGCTCTCAGTTGCTCCCGGCAGGCTTCACACGGTCCGTAGTAACGGTCCGAAACAGAGTTCGAACAGCGGGGACAATCAAAATCTAGAACTTCTTCAGCCACGGTCCGACGCTAACGTGTGAGCCAACCAATGCCGAGGCCAAGCGGCAACAAGACCCAAGGAAGCAACGCCAGTCCGATTGCAATCAACGCAATCACTCTCGACGGATCCTTGGGCGGCTTACCGCAGCGACCAACAGTCTCCCAAAGAGCCTCAAGCGGGGTGTCCATGGTCAAACTAATCCGACGGCGAGACACCGCGGCTCCTCTAAGAACGATCCAGGCAGTGACACCGATGATCAGGGCCATGATCACTACGGCACCCAAGCGTGTGTACCAAGAGGCCAGAGCCGAGGTAATCAATGACTGAACCACCCGGGCAACGCCGGAGATCACTGCGCCACCAAGCAAGAAGGCGGGCACCCCTAACAGACTTCGTTTGAAGCCCGGGGCGATTCGCTGCATGTGAATCCGAGCCCTGGTAAGCATCCACTGGTCGGGGTCATCGGTTGCGCAATTAGCTTCGCGCCGCTCATAGAGACGAAGCATCTGATCTGAAACAGTTGACTGATAGCTGCGCACAATGAAGTGCGCCACTTGCTGAACGCCGAAGGCGGCAACCGGATTAAGCGGACCTAGCCCGGCGATCTGAACTCCGCGGGCCCCGTTCCGGTCAAGTACCTCCAGAGCGCGGACCGCCAGGGCATGGGCTTCGGGGAAACGCTCAGGATGCCCAAGCGGACGGCGAGACGAAAGCTCAAGCACTATGTCTTTATCTACATCGTCTTGAGCTCCCAAGGTGTCCAGGATGTTTGCTGCTGCCGCAGAATCACTTTTGCGGAGCTCCTGAAACGCCTGGAACTTCTCATCTAGATCATCCAGGACAAGACTCTTGTCGGTCTGGGATGTGGGCTCGCTCATGAGCCGAACTTAGTGGCTCAGCGCTTTAGCTGGGAACCAATCAGCTTTGTTAGGTCAGCCAGCTCGACGAGGCGGTAGTCACACAGAGATACCGCAGCGGAATCTTCTCCTATTGCGATAGGTGTCACTCCGGCGGCACTGGCGGCCCTCATGTCGGTTGCAGTGTCGCCAACCATGACAGCTTCATTGGCCTGAACTCCGAGCTGCTCACAACAGCCGAGGATCATATTGGGGCTCGGCTTAGGCCGATACCCGCTGTCGTATCCAACGATGGCGTCAAACAACCCGTTCCATCCCAGCCCGTTCAGCTGGGCGATGGCGGACGATTCTGCGTCATTGGTGGCGACCCCAATCTTCAATCCGAGGGTGCGTAAAGCTTTGATGGTCTCGGTTGCGCCGTGGAGGGGGCGAGCCGAATTCGCTCCTTCAGCAATAAGTGTTGACTCAAAGAGATGAACATCAGCGTGGGGCTCAATAATAGAGAACAGCGTTTCGGCGCTATCGGCCACAAACGGGGCACCGTCGGCGATTACACCAGTCTCGAGGTTGAATCCGAGTCCTTCTGCAACCGCCGCTTGCGCGGCTTGGTCATGACCAAGCACCTTTTCAAGCGTTCGTCCAAGTGCGGCATCCCACGTGTCGTGGAAGTCCACCAGGGTCCCGTCTTTGTCAAAGATGACAGCTCGGAGATCAGCAGGAAGCGAGGAAACAGAACGGTCAGCCATGGGCGGGATTGAATGTAACACGAGCCGAGATTTGTTGTCTGCAGAACTAGTTATCCACAAAAACACGAGTTAGCCAGGTTTGAGACTTGACCCCCTATGTGCGGCGCTGGGGTAGGTCCGCCATCCCAACCCAACGCCGCTTGAATCCTTCGACATATTGGGCGCATCGACGCGGCTTTGGCCTCGAAATGGGCCGCGTGACCTACCCAGCCCCCAACTCAAGCTGCCGATCCCCTAAGGGCTTTTGGGGGAATCCCCCAGGTCCGCCAAGCCCTCTCGAATGGCTTAATTAGTACATGACAACAACCCCCACCTCCCTTAGTCCGAAACTCTCCGACATGGCCGCAGCAGCCAAGTCGGACCGCAACCGAGCGGTTGACTTCTACCGAGCCGCTGCGATGTTATGTGTGGCCTTCGGCCACTGGGCAGCGATCGTTATCGGTCTTGACGCAAACGGCGAAGTATTTGGCGGCAACGCTCTTGAATACAACGTCGATCTCAGCTGGATGAGCTGGCTCTTCCAGGTAATGCCACTGTTCTTTGTAGTTGGCGGTTTCTCCAGCGCCATGTCGCTTGACTCCCACAACGCCCGAGACGGCCGGCCACAAGATTGGGTTATCGCCCGCCTACGCCGCATGACCGCTCCGGCCGCCGTACTTGCCGGATCATGGCTTGCAATCATCGCAGTCGGATTCGCATTAGGCGTTGGAAACCTCGTTGGTATCGGCGCAGTTGCGGCAGCAATCCCACTGTGGTTCCTTTCCAACTATGCAATCGATACCGCAGTGGCCCCTTATGTTCTTCCTGCCTTCCGGAAGTCGCCGAAGCTAGTTCTTGGCGGCGGAATCGGCCTCTACTTGGCGCTCGAAGCACTTCGATTTGTTGAAGTTGACGGCATTCTTGGAACGCTCACCAACATCCGCCACCTCAACTGGGTTCTTGGATGGCTGCTATTCCAAGTAGCTGGCTTTGCCTGGAGAGATGGAATGCTTCCTACTGGCAAGAACCTCGTTGCATTCGCTGGTGTTGCTTGGGCAGCAGCTGCGGCCGCAGTAACCGTCGGACCATACCCAATGGCCATGGTTCACTTCGACGGCATTGTTCACTCCCCTACTTACCCTCCATCGCTAGCCCTGATGCTCTTTGGCCTCGCATACTCAGCAACTGCCTTGGTCTTCGCCCCAGCAATTAGCAACTACTTGACCAAGTCAGCAAAGGCTTGGAGTGTCGTTGTTGGTGCAAACGCAATCGCAATGTCGGTCTACCTCTGGCACATGACTGCTGCAGTAGCAGCCAGCGCTGTGTTCTACGCAATGGGTTGGTTGCCAACTGCAGCAGTGGGATCTGCCGACTGGTGGTTCCAGAAGGCTCCTCTGATGCTGGCATCAACAGTAATCCTTGTTGGCATTGTTTCTAAGGTTTCTGCAGTAGAGCGCAAGTCACTACTAGCACCAAGGACACCTTGGAATGGCGGCCCAGCGTCGATGCTCTTCACAGCCTTGGCACTGAGCGGGGCAATCAAGGCTTGGGCTGGCGGAAACATCACAGCAGCAACAATCGGATGTGTTGTGGTAACCGCTCTGTGGGTAGGCGTCATCAAGACTCCGACCACCCCGAAGCCGCTTAACGCCAAGTAGCGCCAAGTAGAGCCAAGTTTCAAGCAACCCCGTTTGGTCTTGTTGTCGACCAAACGGGGTTGTGTGCGTTAGGAGATAGTTGCGTTCCAGCTTGTCGGTGTTACAGCTTGTCGGGTAATTCGCCTCAAAGTTAGATAGGTTTTGCACACTCGACTGCGGAGGAAGCAGCCTTGGCGGGCAACGGCGACACCAACACATTCTCAGATCAGAAGCCGATGGAAGATTGGTTTGGGTACGACCGATTCTCTTCTACTCTTGGGGCCTACCCAGTAGAGGTTGTAAAGGCTCCCATAACTTGGGATGAGCGACACGTCGAAAGACTCCTGAAGACCACAGAGGTCGACGGTTTGGTGCCAACACTTAGCGCCGACATTGATCAGGGCCACCTCCAGCTGGCACAGCTCCAGACCTTCAGCCCAACACTGCGCCAGCGCCTAGCGATGAGTCGCAACCTCAAGTGGGAAGATGCTGCAGGGCTAGTTGCGGCAACCTCCAAAGCGGTAGACAAGGGCCACCTTCTTGGCCTTCGGCACGGCGGAATCTCGCCCCAGTCGGTCTCGATCATCTCAGAAACAGTTGCTGTCGGCGGCATGGGTCTCGGGCGCGGTGGCGCGGCCAACGAAGACCTCGCCGACTGGGTAGCACCTGAAGTCTTGGCTGGTGAGACTCCCGGCGTTCGCTCCGACGTCTACTCCCTCGGCAAGCTGCTTGAGCGCTCCTTAGCCTCGGCCAAGGGCGCCAGCCCAGCAGCCCTAGGAGCGGTGGTAGCTAAGGCCACTGACCCTGATTACATGCAGCGCCACCGAACCGCTGCAGAGTTCTCACGAGAGTTGGCCGCAGCAGCAGGGCCGACCATGACCAGTTATGACCTGGCGGATTTCGGGGCCTCTGCCATGAGTGGCGTGCCAGCCGGACTTCCGGTTTCGGTCGGGCTCTTTTCTGACGACACCTTCATCGACCTGACTGACTCCAAGCCTGCGCCTGATCCTGCGGGCGTAGCGATCGTGCCCGACGCACAACCGGTGGTAGAACCGAAATGGTCAGCCGCAGCCCAGGAAGAGCTGTCAGACAAAAGAGCAGGCTGGGGTGCACTGATTGGGATTCTGGGAGTCGGTGCGCTTGTGGTTGCCGGCGCACTTCTAATCGGCTCGGGCGATGACAATGACGATGGCGCCCAGACCACAACAAGCTCTGCCTCGGCAACAACCGAAGCGCCCACAACTAGCGAAGCACCTGCCACGACAGAGGCTCCAACAACAACCGAAGCACCTACAACAACCGAAGCACCTGCCACGACAGAGGCTCCAACAACAACCGAAGCACCTGCCACGACAGAGGCTCCAACAACAACCGAAGCACCTACAACAACCGAAGCACCTGCCACGACAGAGGCTCCAACAACAACCGAAGCACCTGCAATTGATGTTGGAGAGTCTCCGGTGGAACTTGTGCACGGCATTCCTGATGCCAGTTTCGATGTCTATTCAAACGGCCAACTATTGGTTGGCGGTTTCGCCCCTGAAACCATCGCCGGTCCGGTGGAACTAATGGCGGGCAATCAAGAAGTTCAAGTCTTTGCCGCGGTGGACGATCCTCCAGCCAATGCCGAAGACCGAGACGATGAGCCAGCGCTGACATCTGACCTTGATCTCACTGCTGACCAGGCCACTTCAGTGTCGGCCCACTTGGATGCCGACGGCCAGCCGACTATCAGCGCTTTCGCAGACAATCGACTCCCGGTTCCCGCCGGAAAATCAAGACTCAGCCTGCGCCACATCGCAGCGGCCGGTCCCGTTCAAGTATTGATCGACGGAGAGCCTGCGGGATCCCCTATTAGCAACGGTGAAGATATCGAGGTTGAGCTAAGCGCGGGCCAGCACGACGTGGTGCTGCTAGATGCTGACGGCAACGAAGTTCTTGCTGCCAGCGTCGACGCCTCAGAAGGAAGCTCTACAACTGTTTCTGCAGCAACGGGCTCTGATGGCGAGGTAGTTGCGATCGTGCAGAGATTCGATGGGCTAGACACTGCTCCGGGCGAAGTACCAACTGGCGATAGCGGCTTAAAGGATGTGTCGGCTATCTCCACGTTAGGGATCGCCTTGATACTTGTTGGGCTAATCACCCTTAGCGGCGTAGCTGGAGCAACGTGGCAGAGACGAAGAACTCCTTAGCCATCTACTTGGCTGCGCTTGTGGGTGGCCTTTGCATCGGCACCATCGGGATGTCTGCGCTGATAGCGCCTCAGCTTCTCTGGTCGAACAGCCAAGGCGAGAGCGGCTATGCACTGCGTGAAGACCTCGAGCAGCTCGAGCCATCCACTCGGGTGCAAGCCAGTGTTGTGTCCTCAGCCCGCGACGTCGACGTTCGGCCATCAGATCCGCTCGAAACGGTCCACGCGCCATATCCGGTCAGGCTTGTCATTGCATCAATTGGTGTTGACGCCAAGATCGAGGCAGTGGGCCTCGAGCCAGACACCTCGGGCGCCGACAGCACCAACGCAGGCGAATCTACCGTTGCCGTACCAGGTCGTACAGAAGCCGGGTGGTACAAGTTCGGTTCAACACCGGGCGAAGCCGGGGCGACGGTACTTGCTGGCCATGTCGACCTGGGTGGAGCCGAAGGCGTCTTTTGGGACCTGACCGAACTTGAGGGCGGGTCCGCAATCGAAGTGCACCTCTCTGATGGCTCGGTCGCGAACTACAGGACCATACGCGGAACGGACTTCAGCCGTGACACGCTGCCCTCGGCCGAGCTGTTCAGGCAAAGCGGTGCCCCAGCTCTTCATCTGATCACCTGCGGTGGAGAGTTCAATCGCAACCTCGGTCGGTACGAGTCAAACTACGTGGTGACTGCGGCGCCGGTGTATGAAAACGCCTAGCTGGGCACCATGCCTAGCGTTCGTTCAGAGCCGCTTTCGCTCGCAAGATCCGTTCAACCGATGCATCGAGTCGCTCGGCTGAGATCCTGCCGCTCTCTACCGCTGCTGTCAGCGCATCATGGGCTGCGATCAGATCAGGCGGCACCAGCAAAATGTCGATGCCAGCCTCAATCGCTAAGACGGCAAGTTCACCGCGCTCGTAATCTGAGACGGCCCCCATGTCCATCGCATCTGTCATCACCACGCCTTCGAAACCGTAGGACTCTCTGAGCAGATCGTTAACAAGCACCGGTGACACTGTGGCTGGGCGACCTGATGGGTCCAGCTGAGGAAACGCCAAGTGACCAACCATCACAGCGTCGACGCCGGATTCAAAAACTGCTGCAAATGGACTTGCGTCTCGCTCTCGCCAAAGCTCAGGGCTGGCCAAGATCTCCGGCAGCGACTTGTGAGAGTCCACCGAAGTGTCGCCGTGACCAGGCCAGTGCTTAACCACTGAAAGGCCGCCGCCACTTTGAATTCCAACCGAGGATGCCGCTGCTGCCTGGGCCACCACGAGTGGGTCATCTGAGTAAGATCGGTCACCGATTACTCCGGCGTTTCCGCTGACGACATCAGCCACCGGAGCCAGGATCATGTTGATCCCCAAAGCCCCAAGCTCTTCGGCAGTGATACGACCCGCCTGCTGTATGGCCTCAACGTCACCGGAAAAGGATCGGGCCGAGTCCACCACGGTTACCCCCTCACCCCGAATCCGGCGCACTCGGCCGCCTTCCTGATCTGCAGAGATCAGCAACGGAATCCCTCCACGGGCGTGCACCGATTCGTTTAGCTGCTCGGCGAACAGCCGGACTTGTTCCGGGCTCTCTACATTGGGACCAAGAAACATGATGCCGCCAAGGTGGAAGGCCTCAACGATTTCAACCGGAGTCTCAAACCCGGCCAATGCCACGTTGAATTGGCCTTGTTCGGTAGTTACTCCCAATGCCGAAGTTCCGGCAACTACTGGCATCAACAACTGCCCGATCTTCTCCTGATCCGACAACTCATCCAGTTGAACCAAGATTGGGTCGGCCGTCGTTGTTGTTGTGGGCTCGGTCGTTGTTGTTGATTCTGAAGTTGTCGGAGCCACCGTGGTTGTGAGCTGCTCAGTTGGTGCAACCGAAGTTGACGCGGCCTGGCCATCGGTGCAGGCCCCAAGCAAGAGCATCAGAAAACCAATAACAAGCGCCGATACAGAGACCGAGTGTGAGTGTGAGTTTAGAAAGCGGATCTGTGAAGGCTAGAGCGATAAGGTCGCGTTGTTGTGGCAGACACCGACTGGAATCCGATTCTTCGTTCAGAGTTTTCAAAGCCGTACTGGCCCCAGCTACGCCAGTTTGTTGCGGCCGAACGCTCTCAATACCAAGTATTCCCTGCCGCCGAAGATGAGTTTGCGGCACTGCATCTCACGCCGTATCGAGACGTAAAGGTTCTGCTACTTGGGCAAGACCCGTACCACGGACCCGGGCAGGCCCACGGCCTGTGCTTCTCGGTGAAACCGCCAACTCCCCCTCCACCTTCTCTGAAGAACATCTTCAAAGAACTTGAATCTGACCTTGGTATACCGCCCGCCAAGCACGGCTCCCTAATTCACTGGGCTAGTCAGGGAGTATTGTTGTTGAACACCACGCTCACAGTCCGTGCCGGCCAAGCTGGGTCTCATCAACGCCAGGGTTGGGAGACCTTCACCGATGAGGTGATTAAGGCGGTGAACACCAAGAGCGAACCGGTCGTGTTCATCCTTTGGGGGTCCGCCGCAGGCAAGAAGCGCTCGTTTATTGACACCAACAGACACCACGTTGTGGCGTCGGTGCATCCCTCGCCACTGTCGGCCCACCGTGGATTCTTTGGCTCAAAGCCGTTCTCAAAAACCAACCAACTATTAACCGAAAGCGGTCTTGATCCGATTGATTGGCAGCTACCAGCGCATCTGGCCTGAGCCCAGCGGGCGCGGTGGCCTGCTCCAGCCAATTTGAAGACCCTCTACAGTGAACCCTGGATCTAGGTGAGTTAACGTTCCGAATTCTGCTTGAACCTCCGCCATCGACGGATCGCCGCCGCTTGCTGCCTGCGGATCACAGATGGCGCCTTGGCGCAGAATCCAGCTAGCGGTCTGACAAAGTGATCCATGAAGATCAGTTGGGTTTGGCGTTGCCAAAGCACGACACACCGCTCCCGCCATGGCCAGGCCGGTTGTGTAGTCGGTGGCCGCCGCGGGCGTCACGGCAGGGGCGGAGATTCCGCCTTCGATTGATTGCATCCCTGTAGCGGCTTGGGCCAACTGTTCCCATCCTGCCCGGTTCGCCCAAGGGCCCTCAGGGCCATAACAAGAGATCGACCCGTACACACCGTTCCAACCGTTTGCTCGAAGCTGCCCCGACCCCAAACCAAACCGGTCCACAACACCCGGCCGATATCCGGTAACGATTACGTGGGACCGCATTGCCAGCTCGGTCAGCTGTGCCAGTTCGCTTGGGTCGTTGAAATCACACCAGGCCTGCCTCTTACCAAGACCGGTATCAAGAACAAACGAAGGTACAGACGGCAGCTCAGAGCCTCTGACGTGTAACACGTCAGCACCTAGAGCCGCCAGATATTTGCCACAGGTTGGACCAGCCAAGACGCGGGTTAGATCTAACACTCGCAACCCAGCCAGCGGTTGCACAGGATGTGGCTCCCAAGCGATTCGGTCACCGGCTAGTTGAGTGCGTCGCACAAGTGGCAGCTCTGCTAGAGCCTGGCCCTGAGGGTGCGCTCGCCATTCGCCCGGCGTCCGGATTAGAGCTCCGCAGAGTCGCTCACGAGCAATCGCTGCCTCAAGATCTGATGATTTCCAGGCCTTCACAGCTTGGCCAACTTCGGCCAGGCCGGCTTCGGCGCTGACATCCAACAATGTGGCCAGCCCGACAGTCAGGTGATCAAACCCGCCGTGCAGGTAAATCCAACGGTCATCAGCACACTGATAGGCCCGGACAAACGGGTTGCCTTGATTGGTTCGAGGAACCGCCTGACCGTTTAGCTTCTGAAGGCCAAACGAGATAAGTCGATGGGCACCCTGAAGAACCGATGTTTGAACAGTCCCAGTTGCGCCGCCACCAGCGTCAGCCAGATCGGCGGCGGCGTCTCCTAACTCGAGGAGCGCAGTCGCAGCGATGAGTCCCAACTCAAACCGCGAAGCTAGAACTGGGTCCTGGCCCTCCAATCTGACGTCTCGTGTCGTGCTCGCTACCGCTAGCCCGGCGGTTGACGCCGCTCTGGTAAATGGCATCTCTTAGGCAGCAGTCGCCTCGGAGCTAGCGCCCTCTGTCAGATCAATAATCAGCTGAGCTTGACTGTCTCGCTTGGCTTTTGCGTTGGCGATTGCCTTTTCGGCTCTCTCCAACATCCGCAGTTGCCGTTCTTGTTCGTTCTTTAGACGGTCAGCCTCGGCGCGAGACTCGCGACGCTCTCGAAGCAGCACCGCATTCTGTGCGTCCTGGGCCGAGATCAGTTTCTGTGAAGACCGCGTCGCTAGTCGCCAGCCGACGTACCACCCGACTGCTAGCCCAATCAATAGTGCTACTACAATCACTTCTATCCATCTCCATTCATGACAAACTCACCAACCGACATTCGCCACACTAGTCAAAAAGGGCGTCCTGCTGGGAGTTTGCCTTACCTGCCATCCAGTGCCTACGACAAAGCAAGTCATAGGTAACAACTGCTTGGTGTCCAGTATCGGTATCGCCCACCACTTTGAGCTCTCCGTCATAGACCTGTCGGCCATCAACCATGCGAGCGTTCTGGGTTGCCCGCTCGCCACACCAGCAGCGCGCCTCGACCTGAAGCTCGACCCTGATGTCGGCCAGTTCTAAAAGGCGCTTCGAACCAGGAAAAAGCTCGCCCTGAAAGCTAGTGAGCAATCCGTAGGCGTACACCTCGATGCCCAGTTCATCCACCACTCGTGCCAGCTGATCAACTTGGGCGTCGCTGTAGAACTGCGCCTCGTCGCAGATAACAGCATCAACTCCCACGGGGGTCGTGTGCTCCATTGCCAGGATGCGAAACACGTCAGTGCCAGGACCAAGGTGGCGGGCGGGTGCGGAGACGCCAAGCCGAGACGAAACTGTGCCTTCCTGGCGATCAAGTTGGGTAAACAGAATGCAGCTGAGGCCGCGAGCAGTCAGGTTGTGATGAACTTGAAGGGCCTGGGTTGACTTACCGGACCCCATCGTCCCAAAAAAGAATCTGAGCTTCGCCACGGTCCCGTTCTACCAGCTATTCGGCTAGATTTTGGGCTGTGAGTCGATCGGGAATGCCTACGCCGCCTTCAGGGTTCGATGCGTGGGTCAAGAGACCCGTCTGGCGTGAGGCTCGTCGCCCGCTCGAACTTCGCCAATTAAAGAAGGACCCGATCTGGCACGGCGATTCAGTGCCCCTCGGACACGGCCGCCCGATCCTGATCATTCCTGGTTTCTTCAGTGGCAGAGCCACCGCCGATCCGTTAGCGCATGTGCTCGGTGTAGCGGGCTGGGACGTCCATATTGCCGACGTGGGCCGCAACATGGGACCCTCCTATGAAGCTGTTGATGCTGCTGAGGCTGGACTCGACGCTTTAGGGGCCTCCAGTGACCGTAAAGCGATAATCATCGGGCATTCTCGAGGAGGGCAATTCGGCCGGGTTGTTTCGGTACGCCAACCCGAACGGATTGACAGACTGATTGCCGTTGGCACACCTCTAACGATCAAGTATCCAAGCTTCTTCATCGTAAAGCTGCCCGCGGAAGCTCTTGACAAGGCCTGGAGGGCCGGCGCGTTTGGATACGTGGACCAAGTCCGAGAACAAGAAATCGACGATCTGCGTTACGTGCCGTTCCCGTCAAACATCGAGCTGATAAGCGTGTACTCGACTACTGACGGAATTGTTGACTGGCGTTTGTCAGTTGAACCAGCCGCAAGATGTGTCGAGGTAAACACCTCCCACACGGGCCTGTTCAACTCGGTGGCGGGCATTCGAGCTATTGCCGACTCACTGGTCAGCTAGATCGATTGACCTGACCGTCGGTCACCTCCACTCGGCCACAAGGGCATCAACCTGTTGGGCCAAACCGTGATTGTCGTTCGTATCGATTACCACTTTGGCTGCTGCTTTGGCACTGTCAGATCCGTTGCCCATCGCATAGCTCCGACCCGACCACTCCAGCATTGAGACGTCATTGTGGTTGTCACCAAAGGTCGCAACTTCGGCCTGAGTAATGCCGTAGTCACTAGCAAGATCAGCCACTGCGAGACCTTTAGTGACCGAATCTCCAGAGAGTTCAATGAAGGGCAACCCCGAGTGTGAAGGCACGGCGTCATCGCCAACAAGCTCACCCACCCGGTCAAACAGTTCGTCAATGTGCAGCGAAGAATCAAACACCAGGATCTTCTGAACAGGTTCTGATACGGCTGCGGCCATATCGGTAATTGGTGCCACGCCTGGTGTTGTTGGAACGATCAGCTCAAAACCCTGTTGGTAGGCCACAGAATCTGCGAACTCCACGGCCAGCCCGACGTTGGGCAGACCGTCTGTCAAAGTTCGAATCAGTTGTTGGGAGAACTCAACATCCATCCAGTGACTGCGAACGGCCTCGGCGCGGCCAAAGTGCCACGTCAAGGCGCCGTTGGCGAATATCCAGTAGTTGTGAAGCTGAGAAGAGTCGATGACGTCGTTCGAGATCATTTTCGGCCGGCCCGTCGTGGGGACCACCATGATTCCTGCGTCTTGGGCCCGGTGAAGCGAGTCTCGAACTTCATCAGCTAGAAGACCGTCACTGTTCAACATCGTGCCGTCGATGTCAGTGGCGATCATCTTGATCGGGGGATTGTCAGGCACCATTGACCTTTCCAGTCTCAGCACTGCTTGAAAACTGATTCTATGGGTAGGTCTGATCTATCCGAGTGGCACCACCAAGAGCTAGGGTCCGACTACTGTGACCTTCGCCACACAAGCCCTCCCGCCAGGCCAGAAAGTGAAGCAAAAAATGAACGTAATTCGCCCGAAAGAACGTGAATATCGCCAATCTCTGATTAGAGCCTGCCTGGAAGCGAACCGCTCCGGAATCAACCAGGGTACGTCAGGAAACGCCAGCGTTCGTTGGGACGAAGGCATGCTCATTACTCCTTCGGCGATGCCCTACACCTCGATGACACCGGGCGATATTGTCTACGTCGGCTCAGAAGGTCAGCCCTACGGGTCCAGGCGACCAAGCTCTGAGTGGCACTTCCATCACGCCATCTTCGCTGCCCGCCCCGATGCCAAGGCAGTTATCCATCTGCACTCCCCTGCCGCAACCGCGTTGGCTACTTTGAGAATGGGAGTTCCACCGTTTCACTACATGGTGGCAATGGCCGGCGGCGACACAATTCGATGTGCTGATTATGCAACGTTCGGAACACCCGAGCTTGCCTCGAACGTAATTGACGGACTTGTTGGCCGTAAGGCCGTCCTGTTGGCAAACCACGGGCAGATCGCAATTGGTGAGACTGTAGAAGCCGCTCTGGCGTTGGCGATCGAAGTTGAATCATTGTGTGAGCAATACCTCCGAGCCCGAACAATCGGAGAACCGGTGCTGCTTTCATCAGATCAAATGGCTGCAGTGCTAGAGAAGTTCACTGACTACAAGTCAGACCCCGAGCCAGCCACCAACATCAGACTGCCCTAGAGGTCTCGGCCCAGCACCAACTAAAGCCGAAGCCTTTGCGCTCGGCTGCGGGCCTCAGACTTTACCTGGTCGAGATCAACCGTGGTCAGCTGTGATCCGCTAACCACCTGCTTTCCGTTAACCCAGACATCGGTAACGTCATACCCGCTTGCGCCAAATACCAAATGGCTGATCACTGAATCTGCATCTACGCCTGGCCAAAACTTGGGATGGTCTAACGACAGCCGAATGAGGTCAGCCCGTGACCCTGCGGTCAAGGTACCGACGTCGGGTTGACCAAGTGCTGCGCCGCCATTTGTTGTTGCCATGAGGACCGCCTCGGTTGTGCCAACTGCTGCTGGATTACGCCTTAACCCACGCGCTAGCGTCGGCGCCAACGTCAATTCGTCCCATAGATCCAGGTTGTCGTTGCTAGCTGGCCCGTCAGTGCCGATGCAAACGTTGATGCCCGCCGCTGCCATCCCTGCGATATCGGCAAAACCAGAACCAAGCTTCAGGTTGCTTTGCGGGCAATGGGCAACAGAGGCATTGGCGTGACCCAGCAGCTTCATGTCGTTCTCATCCAGCCACACGCCATGGGCTGCCACCACCCGGGCCTCGAGTGCTCCGACGTCGGCTAAGAGTTGGGTTGCAGTCTTGTTGTGTTGGCTCAGAATCTGATTACGTTCAGACTCAGTCTCTTCAAGATGAACATGCAAGACCGCGTCTAACGCCTTGGCCTGATCGGCCAGTTCGGCCACTTGCGAAGGCTCCAAGTCATACGGTGAGTGCGGGCCAAAGCCAACCGAAATCCGGCCCGTAGGGTCGTTGTGGGCCTTGTGCAGATCCGAAATTTCACTGATGCGCCGATCGATGCCAGAACCGTGGAGCGCCTGCACTACGCCGGGAGTGGCGACGAGCCGGGCGCCAGTGTCGTTGGCTGCGCTTATCAGCGCCCCATCAAACAAGTACATCTCATGAGAAGTAGTAACTCCGCTGAGCAACATCTCAGACGATCCCAACATCATTCCCCAATAGACATCGTCGACAGTCATTTGGCGTTCTAACGGCCAGATGGCTTCGGTTAGCCAACGATGCAGATCTAAGCCGTCGCCAACCGAGCGGAGCAGGGTCATCGGGGTGTGAGCGTGAGCGTTAACAAGCCCGGGCATTATCAGGCCACCTAAGTGCCGACTCTCCGATTCACCGGCCGGGTCCGCATCGGCCGCCGGGCCAACCCATGTGACTTTCCCGCCTTCGAAGTCAACCACGCCATCGGAATGGGCGACGACGGCGGTCTGGGTCACTTCGAGGACAATGTCGGCGGTAACTCTCACACGCCGAGGCTATGGCGTGTGGCATCGGAGGAAAAGTTGGGTCAGAATGGGTCGCCGAAGCACATGCGTGGGCACAAAATCAGGAGAGTTAAGTGAGCAACGAATCAGCCGGATACAAGGTGGAGGTCAACTTCGACCTTTGCGAAAGCAATGCAATCTGCATGGACATTGCACCTGAGGTATTTGAAGTCCGCGATGACGACTTCCTCTATGTGTTAAACGAGACCCCAAGCGCTGAACAGCGAGCGACAGTTGAAGACGCTGTCTCACGCTGCCCCAAGCAGGCAATTAGCCTGGTTGATCTGCCATCTGAAGGGTGAGCGCGCCAGTTAGGTCACTTACAATCGTCGGCGCATCCTTGGCCGGTCTTAGAGCAGCCGAGTCACTCCGACGCTCTGAGTTTGACGGCCGTATCTCGTTGATCGGGGCCGAGCCGCACCTTCCATATGACCGGCCCCCGCTATCGAAACAGTTCCTAGCTGGCGAGTGGGACCACGAGCGGATCAGCCTTAGCGCGCCGGACAAATTCGACGCGCTTGAACTTGACCTTCATCTGGGAACTAGGGCAACTGGATTGGACGTTGCCGAACGTAGCGTGACTCTTGAAAACGGAACCACCGTTAGTTCTGACGCTGTGCTGATAGCCACGGGTGCTCGGGCTCGCAAACTAGGTGTGGCAGACCGACCGGGTTTGCATGTGTTGAGGACTCTTGATGACGCAATCGGTCTGGAGGCCGATTTAGCGGCAGGACCAAACCGCGTGGTTATTGTGGGCGCTGGCTTTATTGGAGCCGAGGTGGCCGCAACCGCTCGCCAGCGGGGACTCGAGGTCACCATGATCGACCCAGCTGAAGCGCCAATGATCCGGGGCCTCGGTGTTGAGATCGGCTTGGTCTGTGGTGAAGTTCACCGCGAGCACGGAGTTGATCTGAGACTAAACGTAGGAGTTTCAGACATCCTGGGCAGCGACCGCGTAACCGGTGTGATTCTTGACGACGGATCAACCATTGAGTGTGAAGTTGTTGTGGTTGGAATCGGAGCCATCCCTAATACCGAATGGCTTGAAGGGTCCGGTCTTGAACTAGACAATGGCGTGGTTTGTGACCAGACCTGTCTGGCTGCGCCGGGTATTGCCGCCGCTGGAGATGTGGCCCGTTGGCCCAACCAGCGCTTCGGCGAGCTGATGCGCGTTGAGCACTGGGACAACGCAATTGACCAGGGAACCTACGCAGCGAAGCGCCTGGTCGCTGCAGAGACCCCAGAACCGTTTGCCCCGATCCCATGGTTCTGGAGCGACCAGTACGACCGAAAGATTCAGCTAGCCGGACGCACCAAACCAGGCGACGAGATGATGATTGTGGACGGCAGTATCGAAGAGCGCCGTTTCGCCGCCATCTTCGGCAGAGACAACAAGTTGACCGGAGTCTTTGGCATGAACCGGCCCCGTCATGTGATGCAGTTTCGGAGGTTGCTTGCCGACGAAGCTTCGTGGGATGAGGCAATCGCCTTCGGCCAGAGCTAACCCGGAGCCCAACCCTCAAAAAGGTTTTGGCCGCATACCTCGACCCTCAAAACGGTTTTGGCCGCACACCCCGTCGTTTATGACGGGCTATGCGGCCAGAGTTCCGTTTGGCGACGCTTTATGCGGCCAGAATATTTGTCTAGTTGCGGTTCATGAACAGGCGAAGCACGTAGTAGAACATCGTCATTAGTGAACTGAACAGGCCGACAGCCGCAGCAACGTGGGCCCAAGCTGGGTAGCGGCGCACGATGTTCTGTGTCTGGTAAAGAATCGAAGCGCCCGAAAGAGCGATCATCGCAACGCTGAACCAAACACCAAGCTGAGCACTAGTGAACAGTGAGATCACAATTGCGCCCATGGCCGCAAAGCTGGCCCACATGATTAGTGGCCGCATGAAGCTGAGGTCGCGGCGGGTGACAAAGCCGATCACCGTCAGGCCGGCGAAACCGGCGGCGGTTACGACCGCTGCCATCACGACGTTCTGTGATCCGTCTCGGAAGGCGTACCAGAGCATGGGAGCAAACAGGACCGAGTACAGCGCAGCTGATCCGAAGAGGCCGCCGTACTGAACGCTTGGGTTGTCCATGTTCGATACCGACTGGCTAACGATGAACTGGCCGACCATAAAGCCGCCAAGAATCAGCAGCCAGGTTATGCCTCCGCCGCCGAATACGAACTCACCGAATGCTTCGGCGATTCCTGTCATGAAAAGAATCGTTTCGAACGCAACAAATGCGCCCACTGCTAGCAACACGTGCTGGTAGACCTTGACTACAAAGTCAGCACGAACATCCTCTAGCTCGTTGATGACCGGGTTCATGGTCTGGGTTTGTGAATATGCCATATTTCGGCAACCTCCTGGGGTTCTAAACCGAACTTACATCATAGGAAACGCCAACCCCTGCTCCTGTGTTCCCAGATAACCTTAAATAATGGCCAAATCAGCAACAGGCATCAAGATGGTGGCTACTAACCGCAAAGCCCGGCGTGACTATGACATCACCGAAACCATCGAGGCAGGGATGGTGCTTCGAGGTTCCGAAGTTAAGGCCCTCAGGGAGTCAAAAGTCCAGCTAGCAGACACCTATGCCCGGTTTGAAGACGGTCAACTGTATGTGGTCGGACTTCACATTTCCCCTTATTCGCGTTCTGGAACCCAAGGAATGGTTGACCGAGAGCGAACCCGCAAGTTGCTAATGCACCGCTATGAGTTGGATCGCCTAGAACAAACAGTCAATATCGAACAAGTCAGCCTTGTTCCCATGTCGATCTACTTTAAAGAGGGCCGGGCCAAGCTCGAAATTGGAGTCGGGCGAGGGCGAAAAACAGTGGACAAGCGCCAAATGATTGCAAAACGTGACGCAGATCGCGACGCCCGTCGAGACTTGGCTGAAAGAAACCGACGCTAAGGCGAAGCCCTGGTCAGATACACTACCGGACTGGCCCTATTTGGCCAGCGGCCGGCTTGATTGCTGGCATGTAGTAACACACAAAACTGAATAGTTAGATGCACAGTTTCTAACTGTCCAACACGGGGCTGATCGGTTTCGACGTTGAGACGGGAAGTCGTCCGTGCGACCCGAGTTGCTCAGACTCGCTAAACAGGGCATCAACGAAGATGGCAACAAAGCTGACTTCGCTCTAGCCGCCTAATTTTAATTAGGTACTAGAGGAAAATTGCGAGCCGCGAGGCCACGCAGGGCCTGATCACTGCAGCCCGGTAACAGAAGCAGTGGTGGACGGTGTGAGAGAACACTGACAGCTGGCAAAGACCGCTGACGCCTCGGAAAGACTAGGTGGCAGGGAACCTAGTTCCCCGGGACCCGGCCCATGAGCAGCCATAAGCTCGAACCTCGGGAATGGTCGTAGCGAGGGCGGTGACTCCTCATCGGACGGGGGTTCGATTCCCCCCAGCTCCACTCACTGGTTGTGGTTTCCATATCACTCTGAGTTGTATTCCTGGTTGAGGGTTCTAGGCAAGACCAACCCAAACCGCTCAAACTCACAGCGCGCTGGCATCCAGCGTTGAAGCCGCGTGATTATGGGCGACTATCGGAACAGAAATTGCGTTCCACTTCGCCGGTTCTGTGGCGCGGCCCTGAGTGTTCTGAGGCTGCGATTATCGAGTGAGGTCGGTGGGCGGAGCACCAGCGCGATTCGTCAAGTTTGGTTTTTGGGCTTTCCGAATAACGCAGAGTGCAACTTGATCCGGACTGGGAGCCTACGCCTGTCAACAGTCCTGGACAGCACGAGGTACCGGCCCTTTTGGGATTACGTTCGAACGACGGCTAGCGATCCGGCGCCTGGAATCGAGCTTCAGGAATAACCGCGATGACGGCGATCTCGACGAGCAACCCGGGCACGACCAAGCCAGCGACGCGGATGCCGGTTGTGGCCGGGCCGAATTCGTTAGCGAGACGCGCTGCCCGAACTTCGGTGATGGCGGGGTAGTCGTCTTGGTTCACGTAGTACGTCGTCATATTGACAATGTCATCGAGTGATCCGCCAAGCCCATCGAGCACTTGAGCGATATTGTCCAGCGTCGCATGGGTCTGGGCAGCAGGATCGTGGCCACCCACGATGTTCATGTCGGCATCCCAAGCCACCTGGCCGGTGACGTGGACTCGTCGACCCGCTGGTTCGACAACGGCTTGATGGAACGGGAAGCCATCTTGGCCGGGTGGTCCGCCCCACATATCCGGCGGCTGGTGGTTAACACGGTCCATTGCGTTTCCTCCACTGGTACGGGGCTGACTGTCGCCGCCGCCACCCTAACCGATGCGGTGTGGCGGTGAACTTGTCAAGCGGGGCCAGCAGCGTCAGCTAGCCACAGGGTCGAGTACCCGAGCCCTGATCCAAGGTCGAGGATTCGTTGAACCCTCGCCGAGCGGACGATCCCAGCGATGATCGACATGACCGGGCTCTGTCGCAACGCGATCCGGGCACCGCAGGGATCGCTCTTGTCGAACTCGTGCAGGCGTCGACCGAGCACTGGTTTGATGTCCGTGGCCATCGCGTTCCTTCAAGCAAAGCGTTCCTTGACTTATTCGCCAATGCGGAGCCCGAGCTTGGCGATCTGCTCCGTGATTTTTATGTGCAACCGGCGGAACTTGAACCCAAGTTCGATTTGGCCGAACGCATGGTGGAATTCGTATAAACCGAGAACATCTAGGATCAGATCGTGATCGTTTGGATAAATGGCACCTTCGGAGTCGGGAAAACTACGACTGCTGGGCTCGTCGCCGAAACACCCGGGTGGCGAAGCTTCGACCCTGAACACGTCGGCTACCTGCTCGCCGGCAATCTGAGAGACTTCGACTTCGACGACTTTCAAGACCTACCCCCTTGGCGGGCGTTAGTCCCTGCTGTGGTGGACGAGATATTCCGCTTCAGCAACTGTTCCGCGTTGGTAGCCGTGCAGACTGTGCTTTCCGAGAGCTACTGGGCAGAGCTGCGTGCCGGGCTCGAAGAAAGAGAGCTGCCGGTGTTTCACGTCGTCCTCGACTGCGACGAGCAGGAGCTCCGCAGTCGAATCGAAAGTGACGAAGTCGAGCTCGAGGCAAAAGACTGGCGACTCGACCACATTGCCAAATACCAACAAGCCCGAGACTGGCTGGTTCGCTCAGCCGACATTGTCGTGAACACGACTAACGCCACGCCAGACGAAGTGGCCAAGACAGTGATCGATGCAACCAACAACATGATCGAGACACGAACCACCTAGCGGCTTGCTGGAGTTCGAGGTGACTAGCGTTGTGCGATCTCGCCATTCCAATCTTCAAGCGGGGCGCAATGCCACGCCCAGTTGGTCAACCGGTCCTTTCCCTGGTGAGCTATCCGCCCGTTAGCCCAGAGAAGATCGCTCCAAGAATCGCCAGACCGGTCGACCCACGGGAACAATCGGCGTAGCACTTGATCTGCAAGCCTTTGAGGCGGAACGAAATCGACCCCGAGACCGCTAGCTGCATCGTTGGTGTGAATGAGCATCTCGTCGCACGCCATCGCAGCGAAACCAGACCGGTCGGCATTGCCCAGTGGGTGGAACCCCCTTGCCGAACTCGAAGCTGCGCCGACAACTGAAGCAACCACGTTTGCATAGGTCTCAAGCGTGTCGACCAGGTCGGTGCTCGTCGTGTCAACCTTCACCCCGTGCTCGGCAGCTTGCAGACTCTTTCCCTCCGCAGACAAATCAATGGCGTACCAAAGGCAACCGTCTGCGATGTGGGCCACGACCGCAGCGATCGACATGTCCATGCCGGGCACCTCGACGCCCCAGTCCCGGTCGGTGAACCCACGTAGAAACTCCGCGCAAACCAAAGCTGTGTCTCGAATGACCGTTTCATCGACCATCGCCCTGTTGACTCCTGACCCTACTTCTTAGCTGGCCCAAACGAGCTAGCTGTCGCCGTCTTCGCCGTCTTCATCGTGACTTTCGCCGTCCTCTGAATGGTCATCATCTTTTTCTGAATGATCGCCGTCTTCAGAATGGCCAGTGCCATAGGGGTCTCCGCCCTCGTTGCCATATGAGGCCGAGACCGCAATTGCGCCCGCTACCACAAACAGTGCGGCAAAGATCAGGCCAAAGAACGCCTGGCGAAGCGGAAGTTTCTCAGTTTCCATGGAACGCACGTTACAGCAACACCTTGCAGTTCGGCTTCATCGAATCGCTAGTGCTGCATCTTGTTGGCCAAGCCTCGGCCTAGGCCGCTCAAGAAGGGAGCGTTCAGCTCAGGGTGGGTATGGGCAAGTGCCCGCAAACGAACCTTGCCCCACACTCTCAGGTGGGCATTTACGGCAAAAACCGATGCGGTCGCCAGCTCTTGTTCCCCCATGATGTAGGACACTCCGCCAATGGTGTCCACTGGTTTGAGATTGACGCGTCCGTGCGACAAGTCCACATAAATCTCACCGTCCACAAACACCCAGAAATCGTTCACTGGCTCCCCAAGAACAGTTAGCTGTTCACCGACTGCGTGATGGTCTTCTCCGAGGTCCCAGAACTTCTGAAAGTCTCGGCCAGACATCTCTGGGAACAGACGGCTACGTACACGCTCTTGCGCTTCGCTAAGAACATGAGGCCGACGTTCGGTGACGATTCGATAGATGCTCCGAAGGCTCACAAGCAAGAACAACAGATTCCAAACAAGCGTGTAGTTGTTTTCGATCAGCACTGCCCACAAAGCAAAGCCGCAGCTGCTGCACATCAACAGCACTCGTAGCCACAATTCGTCTTTCACCAGAGGTGCGACCACATACAAGAAGTAGGTGAAGTTCAGTACTACGTCATCGCCATCCAAAGCATGTCCCCCATGTGCCAACAGCGATCCGAGGATACTCCACCTCGGGCTAGTTGACTAAAGGCGCAGGTGAGAAGGGGCGACGCTTCCCACCTGCACCCGACAAAGAGGCTACATCTACCAGCGGCCAAAGCTTGCATTACTGGTCAGCCGGTATCGGCGATCCGCGCACGTATTAGATCCAACATGGAAAACCAATGTTCGACTACGGAGGCCCATTGAGCATCGCAAGTTCTGTCCAGCTCCACATAAAGGCTGTATGTGAATATTTCCGTACCATTAATCAACCTAATGCAATTAGCATCAACATCAAGTAGTTCGGTGCTGTAATGGCGCCTAACAAACGCCTCCACAAATTCCGATTTATCGCACATCCGGGGTTCCTTATTTTGGAATTTTCCGGCGGTGCTAACCGCAATGAGAAGGGCGGCATCAGCCGCGATAAGACTTGAATCGTAACGGGGCCTAACGGAAGGTCGGTTCCTCCCACTCGGGGAAGATTTCTGGAGTGTCTTCGGTGGGGTTTAGTGTCCACTCTGGCGCCCGTTTTTCCAAGAAGCTGCTGACGCCCTCTTTCACATCTGCCAGCTCACCAAGAGCCTGGATAGCCCGGCTATCGACCTTGTGCGCTTGCATCGGATGGTCAAAGGTAAGTCCTCGCCACAGCATTTGCCTGGTCAGGGCCGCTGAGACTGGCGATGCGTAGGTGGCAATTTCGCCAGCCATCTCATACGCGCGATCGAGAATCTCATCATCTGGAACTGTTGTTACTAGCCCAGCATCAGCCGCTTCGGGCGCACCGAACACGCGGCCGCTGTAACACCATTCAAGCGCCTTTGAGATGCCTACTAGACGGGGCAGGAACCATGACGACGCCGCCTCGGGAACCAAGCCCCGACGGTTGAAAACAAAACCAATACGCGCACTCGCAGAAGCAAGCCGGATGTCCATGGGCAGGGTCATCGTTATACCGACGCCCACGGCTGGGCCATTTATCGCTCCGATGACGGGGGTGGTTGAGTTGAAAATTCGAAGCGATACCAAACCTCCCCCATCTCGATTCACCTTGTCCGGATCTCGGCCTCGGGCAGCAGCGTTGAAGGTGTCCTCGCCGGCCGCGGCAAGGTCGGCGCCGGCGCAGAATCCCCTACCTTCACCGGTAACAACCACAACTCGGACGTTGTCATCGGCGTCGACCTCGTCGAATGCACTTATTATCTCAGCGCCCATCTCCCGGGTGAAAGCGTTAAGGCGGTCGGGTCGATTGAGGGTGATCGTCCCGATGTGCCCGTTGACCGTATATTTAATCTGCTCGTAGTCCACACCTGCTGGTTTAGCCTCTCAAACGGCGTCGACGCCATTCCACCAAGCACTCGGAGACAAGTGACCCGACCTTCAGATGCCAACCTAAACCATCTCAGAAGCGGCTACGTGCGCGACGGCATCGTGATCGGCGCTGCCACCGGGCTCTTCGGCGCCGGATTTGGTGTGTTGTCAGTGGCTAGCGGTCTTTCCGTTGCTCAGACCTGTGTGATGTCTTTGTTGGTGTTTACCGGTGCCTCTCAGTACGCAGCCGTAGGGGTGCTGGGCGCTGGCGGCTCCCCCATCAGTGCCGCTGGTTCCGCTCTGCTGCTGGCCGCCCGCAACGGTCTGTACGGCATGACGGTCAGCCAGTTTGTGCGCGGGTCGCTACCTAAGCGAGTGCTTGGCGCCCATTTGACAATTGACGAATCCACGGCCTTGGCGGTGGGACAGACAAAACCACAAGATCGCGAACCGGCCTTTTGGGCGGGTGGTCTATCAGTTTTCTTCTTTTGGAATCTCAGCACGTTGCTGGGGGCAGTCGGAGGCAACGCAATGGGCGACCCGGCAACATTCGGTCTGGACGGCGCCTTTCCGGCAGGTTTCATAGCGCTCATGGCGCCGGGGCTGAAACATCGACCAGGCTTGTTGGCTGCAACGGTCGGCGCGGTCGTTGCGGCTGTTGCCATTCCGTTCACCGAACCCGGACTACCGATCCTTCTCGCCGCTAGTGGCGCTGTGGTTGCGCTGCTGGTGGCCGGGCCACCCCCTGATCCTGAAGAAGCCGTCAACCCCGAGACAAGATCGTGAGACACAGATGAGCTGGTCAGTTCTATTGTTGATAGCGGCGGGGTCGTTCGGCTTCAAAGTTGCCGGCACGCTTGGCCTGGGCCGCTTGATCACATCTGATCGCACAATCGCGCTGGCCCGTCTGCTTCCTCCAGCGCTGCTGGCTGGCCTAATCGTGATTCAAACGTTCACCGACTCAGAAGGTCAGCTCACAGTTGACGCTCGTCTTGGCGGCGTTTTGGTGGGAGCGCTGGCGGTGTGGCGCGGCGCATCGTTTGGGCCAGTCGTACTAATCGCCGCAGCAACAACGGCAGGCTTACGAGCCTTAGGCGTCTAGGTAACGAGTTACCGCAACGCCCGAACCAAGCGCGCCGATAGCAGCACCTGAAACAAGCAAGATGATCGCTATTGGCAAGAGCTGGCTGTTGGTCAGGGCAAAACTATCGAACAGACCGAAACCGCTCTTGAAAATGACGTCCCTAATTGTTCGAGCCAGTGCCCAAACGCCAATAGCTGAGAACATGGCTCCCACTAGGCCCTGAATAAGACCTTCCAGCATGAACGGAATTCGGATGAACCAGTTGGTTGCTCCGACCAGCCGCATCACTTCTACTTCTCGCCTGCGAGCGAACAGAGCGGTCCTGATCGTGTTGTACATCAACAACGAAGACGCCAGAGCTGAGGCGAACGCCGCGATGCTCATAGTCAGCGACGCCGCTGATGAGAACTGATTCAACCGCTTGATGTAGTCGGCCGCGAAGTCCACCTTGAGCACACCCGGTTGGCCCTCAAACTCGGCCCCAAGGCTTTCCACAACGGCCAAGTCTGGGATTTCAGGCACCACCCGGAACGAGGTCGGCAAGTCTCCAGGCGAGACCGTATCGAGTACCTCTGGTGATTCTTTCCAGAAACTCTCGAATTCGGCGTAAGTCTCGGCCTGGTTGACAAACCTATGGTCCTTCACGCCCGGACTTGAAGCCAACGCCGAGTCGACCGAGGCAACCTGCTCTTGGTCGGCATCGTTCACCATCCACACAATGAACTCGACATCATCTTCGAAGCTGCCGTTTAGACCACTTACTCCTTGTTGGATAACCAACGCTGCGCCCAAGAGGGCCAAACTCACGGCCACTGTGAGGACAGTGGCGATGGTTAACGATGGATTTCGGATCAGGTTGTTGCCGGTCTCGCGGGCAACGTAGTCCATTCTGATAGCCATTAGCGTTCCGCTCTTCTGTCTAAGGCTCCACTTACTCGCGCTCTATTTGTTGGCGCTCTACTTACTAGGGATCTACTTACTAGGGATCTACTCATACACACCGCGGCTTTGATCTCGAACGATCGAACCGTTAGACAGCTCGATAACCCGGCGACGCATCGTGTCAACAATGCCTCGGTCGTGAGTGGCCATCACTACCGTGGTGCCCGTCTTGTTGATCCTGTCCAAAAGCCGCATGATGCCGTTCGCTGTTTGTGGATCAAGGTTTCCAGTTGGCTCATCCGCAAGAAGAATCAGGGGCCGGTTAACGAATGCTCGGGCGATCGACACTCGTTGCTGCTCGCCGCCAGAAAGCTGGTCAGGATACTTCTCGGTCTTATCTCCAAGGCCAACCAATTCACAGATCGCCGGCACTTGAGACTTAATCACGTGCCGAGGCCGACCGATCACCTCAAGGGCAAAGCTGACGTTTTCTGCAACTGTCCGGCTTGGAAGCAGCTTGAAGTCCTGAAAGACACAACCGATGTTGCGGCGCAACATTGGAACCTTCCAGTTGCTCAATTCCCCAATGTCTTTGCCAGCTACAAAAATTCGGCCCTCATCGGGCTCTTCCTGCTTGTTCAATAGCCGCAAGAAGGTTGACTTGCCCGAGCCTGAAGGTCCCACCAAGAACACAAACTCGCCTTTTGCAATATCGGCGCTGGCATCGCGCAGCGCGATATTTGACCCTTGGTATTCCTTGGTTACGTTTTCAAGCTTGATCATGAAGAACCTCTAAGCGCATCTTGGCCGCTATTACACAGGCTTTTTGGCGCCAGCGAGTCAGGATAGTTCAGGAGACGGGCTACTAAGCGCCAGCTCGACGCCATCTCAACCACGCCTCCATGAATTCATCAACAGCGCCAGCTCCGAGCACTGCGTCTGGGTTGCCTGAAGTGAACCCACTTCTCTCGTCTTTTACCTGTTGATATGGCTGCAGGACATAGGAACGAATCTGCGAGCCCCATTCGGTGCTCTTTGAGGCGCCCGCTTCTTCGGCCAGTTTCTCTTCACGCTTTTGATGCTCAAGATCAACCAGCTTTGATGCCAGTTGCTGCATACAGCGATCTTTGTTTTGGTGTTGGGAACGTTCCTGCTGACAGCTCACAACGATGCCAGTTGGCAGGTGAGTAATTCGGACGGCGGAATCGGTGGTGTTGACGTGCTGACCGCCAGCTCCTGATGACCGGAACACATCAACTCGGAGATCCTTGTCATCGATGTCCACCTGATTCGCTGCGTCTTCGATAACGGGCCACACGCTAAAGGAGGAAAACGCTGTGTGACGCCGAGCTTGGGAGTCAAACGGGGAGATTCGAACGAGACGATGCACGCCCCGTTCGGCCTGAAGCATTCCGTACGCGTAACGGCCAGAGATAGTGAAGGTAGCCGCAGTGATACCGGCCTCCTGGCCTTCACTCCAGTCTTCGATGGTGCAAGTAAAGCCTTTGGCATCAGCCCAACGCTTGTACATCTTGAACATCATCTCGGCCCAGTCTTGTGAGTCGGTGCCGCCAGCACCGGAATGGATTTCACAAAGGGCATCACCTTCGTCGTAGGTGCCGGTGAACAAGGCCCGAAGCTCTAGCCGAGAAAACTCAGCGGCGAGATCTTCAATCATCTTTTCAGCTTCAACCACCGATGCTTCGTCGCCTTCTTCTTTGCCAAGCTCCCAAAGAGTCTCAACATCAGAGATCGAAGTGTCCAGATGGTCATACAGCTCGAGGTCGTCCTTGACCGCTCTGTACTCAGTCTGCACACCTTTAGCCCGCTCGGCGTCATCCCACAGGTCGGGTCGCCCCATCTCGGTCTCCAGCTGAGGCAGGCGGGCGCGAAGTTCAGGCACGCGAAGGTATTCCTCGGCTTCGGCAAGTTCAGTTCGCAGGGCGCCTAGCGCTTCAGTGAGATCGGCCATGGTGGCTAGAGACTCTATCTAGCGTGGCACTGCTTGAACTTTTTGCCGCTTCCACACGGACAGGGAGCGTTCCGCGGTGTTTTATCCCACTCGTCTTTCACGACGGTCTTGTTTGCAGGCTCCTCTGGTTCAGGCTGAGCAGAGGCTCCCCCTGTTATGGCTGAGGTGTCGGCGCGGCCAGCAGTCAGTTCGGTAGCGACCGGTTGTGCAACGCGTTTGGGCTTGCCGGTTGCCGGTCGAGCGCTTGAGCTTGAACTGCCAGAGCTTGAACTAGCTTTGGCCGCAGCAGAATCGGCAGTGATCGAGGGGGCAGCAGGCGCTGGTTCTGGAGCCGTAACTTGCACGTGCATCACATAGCGGACATAGTCCTGGTTGATGCCAGACATCATGTCTGAGAAGAGGTCAAACCCCTCGCGCTGCCACTCGGTCAACGGGTCTTTCTGACCCATCGCCCGCAAGCTGATGCCGTCGCGTAGAGCGTCCATGTCGGTGAGGTGCTCTCGCCACCGCTGGTCGGTCAGCTGCAACATGATTTGCCTCTCGACCTTACGCATCATTTCAGTGCCGACCTCATCCTCCTTGGCGGCGTAATGCTCGTGCCCGTCCTCGGCAATCATGGCTGACAGCTCGCGAAGGTTCCCCGCCTGTTCAAGGTCTTTCACCTCAAGTTTGGTGCCCCAAAAGGTGTTCAGCTCTGTGTGTAACCCATCAAGATCCCAAGTGTCATCGAGTTCGTCCTGGGTGTAGGCGGCAACAATGTCGTTGGCCAGCTGATCGATTGCGGCCTCGGTGTCTTCCTCAAGGTCGCCTTGGGAAAGCAGCTGCATGCGGCGGGCGTAGACGATCTGGCGCTGTTGGTTAAAGACTTCGTCGTACTTGAGAACGTTCTTGCGGATCTCGGCGTTTCGCTGCTCAACCGTCTGCTGAGCACGCTCGACGCTTTTGGTCACAGCTTTGGATTCGATCGGCACATCGTCGGGCATGGCTTTGTCCATTACCCAGCTCATGGCGCCCGACGCAAAGATGCGCATGAGGTCATCTTCAAGGCTTAGGTAAAACCGACTTTCACCCGGTTCGCCCTGACGCCCAGCGCGACCGCGGAGCTGATCATCGATTCGGCGAGACTCGTGACGTTCTGTGGCAAGAACATAAAGACCGCCGGCGTCTTTAACTTGTTGGCCCTGTTCTTCACAGATCGTTGTCCAGTGGTCGAGACGCTTTTGGAGGTAAGCCTCGGCCTCTTCAGAATCAGGCTCTAGGCCTTCGGCCGCCAAGTCACGCTCGGCCAGCTTCTCCGCGTTGCCGCCAAGGATGATGTCCACACCTCGTCCGGCCATGTTGGTAGCCACAGTGACAGCCCCGGGCTGACCCGCCTGGGCCACGATGTCGGCCTCACGGAAGTGGGCCTTTGCGTTTAGCACCTCATGCTTAACCGATCGGTTGTCAAGCAGGTGAGACAACAGTTCAGACTTTGCCACCGACGCTGTACCAACAAGAACAGGTTGCCCATTGGCTACTCGCTCTTCAAGGTCTTCAGCAACCGCATCAAACTTTGCCATCTCGGTTTTGTAGATGTAGTCGGCCTGGTCAATTCTTGCTAACGGCCTGTTCGTTGGGATCTGAACAACCGCAAGACCGTAGGTGTTCTCAAGTTCGGCGGCATCGCCCAAAGCGGTTCCGGTCATGCCCGACAACTTGTCGTACATGCGGAAGTAGTTCTGCAGAGTGACCGTGGCCATTGTCTGCTGCTCTTCCTTGATACGGACCTTTTCTTTGGCTTCCACCGCCTGATGTAAACCGTCACTCCAACGACGTCCGTCAAGAACACGGCCGGTGAACTCATCAACGATCTTTACTTCATCGTTAGCGACGAGATAGTCCTTGTCCTTCTTGAACAACTCTTTCGCTCGCAAAGCGGAGTTGAGTTGGTGAACCAAGTCGCCCTGAACGCCGTCGTACAGGTTGGTGATGTCCAGAAGTTCTTCAACCCGAGTTACGCCTTCGTCCATGATCGCAACGATTCGCTTTTCCTCGTCAACCTCATAGTGGTCGTCTCTAACCAACCTTTTGGCAACATCGGCAAACTTGTAATACAGGTCAGCAGCGCCTGCGACCTTGCCCGAAATGATCAGTGGCGTCCGGGCCTCGTCGATGAGAATCGAGTCGATCTCGTCGACAATTGCATAGTTGTGACCTCGCTGGGTCATCGCTTCGAGCGACCTTGCCATGTTGTCACGCAGGTAGTCGAAGCCAAACTCGTTGTTTGTGCCGTAGGTAACGTCAGCGGCGTACTGCGCGCGTTTGAAGGCAGAGTCGGTTGAACCGCTGGGAACAACCAGGCCAACCGTCAAGCCGAGAAAGCGGTGAATTTCGCCCATCCACTCTGCGTCGCGGGAGGCCAAGTATTCATTCACGGTGATGGCGTGGACGCCTTTGCCCGCCAGGGCGTTCAGATAGACCGGCAGAGTCGAGACCAAGGTCTTGCCCTCACCAGTCTTCATTTCGGCAACCCACCCCCAATGCATGGCTGCGCCGCCCATTATCTGGACGTCATAGTGACGTTGCCCGATGACTCGCTTGGCGGCCTCGCGAGTTACTGCAAAGGCCTCGAACATGATCGAATCAAGATCGGCTCCTTGATCTAACCGCGAACGAAACTCACCAGTTTTGGCTTGCAGCGCACTATCGGAGAGGGCCGAAATCTCATTTTCGAGCGCGGCGACAGGATCTACAACCGCACTGATCGCCTTTAGACGCTTACCGTCGCCAGCTTTTAGGATCTTGTGAAAAATATTCATCTCGGCCAGATCCTACCGGCGATTATCGTCTGGATCAGGCCACCAGACAGACTTCACACTGGGTACAAACTATGGCTCGAGCGAGATAAGCCCCACGTCGCCGTCGTCTCGCTGGTACACCACCGATGCCAGCTCAGTTTCGGAATCTATGAACAGGTAGAAGTCGTGGTTCAGAAGATCCATCTGAAGCGCTGCCTCTCCCCTATCCATGGGCTTGTACTTAAACCGCTTCGCCTTGACAATGCTGTACACAGGCTCGGGAAGATCGTCGGGGTTTTTGATTAGCGAGTCGGGCACAAGCTCGGTTGGAAGCTCGGGGCGAACCCGAGCCCGCTTCTTCTTTTGCACCTTGGTCTTGAGCTTGCGCAGCTGGCGCTCCAGCTTGTCGACGGCCAAGTCAATGGCGGTGAAGCCGTCAGGGGCGCTCACTTTGCAGCGAATGTGGTGGCCATGGCCTTCCATGGTCACTTCACATATTTCCTTGTTACCTATCCTCGGGTTGTTCTCTTCCCAGAAATGAACGTCTGCTCGTTCCATCCCCTTCAGATATCGATCCAGCCTTCCAATCTTTTCTTCCGCCTGGCGCTTGAGCGACTCAGAGACGGTGGTATGACGACCGCTGACCGATACTTCCATAGAGGGAACTCCTTGGGTAGTAGCTTTGTTGTTGAACGAGATACTAGGCAGATTGAACGCTGTGGCGCTAGTCAGGATTGGTGTCATAGGCTCTCGCCACACTGGAGTCATGGCGAAACTTATGGACAGAGAAACAATCATTCGGCGGGTCCACGGGCTCCTGGCCAAAGCCAACAGCAGTGAGCACCAGGCCGAGCGCGAAAGTTATGAGGCCAAAGCCCAACAGTTGATGACGCGGTACCAGATTGAGTCATCTGAGTTCGAAGAGTCTGGGCCCATCGAACAGCGAATAGTGGCAATCAGCGGTTGGGGCAATGCGACTCGCGGTGTGGTAAGCCTGCATCAATGCGTGGCCTCGCTTAACCGTTGCACCGGGGCTGGCAACACAAGCCGGGGCGAAGGTTTTGTTTACCTGTTCGGCCGCCCAACCGACCTCGACCTGACGATGACGCTGGTCAACCATCTACTTCCCCAACTTCGTTTGGCTCTTGTCGCTGACAAACCTCGATCCCGCATGAGCTACTCCCTAGGGTTTGCTCACACGGTCCATTCTCGGCTCTTCGAGGCCCAGGCCACCGCGGCTGCGGAAACCAATGCGCTGGTTCCGACCAACACAGAAGCATCAGAAGCCATGTATTCGGAGCTCAACGTCAAGCGAGCTCCTCGTACTGCTGTTTATGGTGACGATCTCACCTCAGGTGAAGCCGCCGCCGCAAACGTCGATTTGGGGCAAACTCGAGTCACTGGGTAATCACTGCCGGCTAAGCAGTGACTCGAAAACGTCTACGAACACAGGCTGAACTGTTTCAGAGGCTCCGTCGCCGAGGTGGTTGGAGTCTCGCCACAGCCAATCACCCTGGCCGTTTCGCATCGAACAGATGCCAGGACAAAGTGCTGGCGCCAAATCAACCGTTGAGACCCAGGCGAACCGATCCGCGACCTCATCTTCCACGGTCACTGCCAGCTCTCTAAGTGCTTCCCAATTGTCGGTGAAGGGTACCGCACAAGCACTTTCGCTAAAGAGGACCTTCCCGACTGGGCAGTCCTCCATCTTCCAGCGGCCGCTTTGTAGTGGACGGGGAATGGGGTGAACAATAACAATGTGCGCCCCGGTCGGTCCTGCGCTCTCGGCGAATTCCGTCAGTGCAAGACGATAAATCTCAGCTACTCCAGCAGGATCTATGACCTGAGGGCTGTCTGGGGTAAGTGATACAGGCCGCTCGTCTTCTGCAGTGTTCTGCAAAATGACTAGGTCGCTCGCTGAGGCAACCACGATGACATCGAATGCGGTCTGAGCGAGGAGATCTCTATTGATACTGGCCCACTCGTAACAACTGCCAGCCGCGCTAGGCCGATTATGGATGGCCATGGCCACCGCCGGGCAGCTTGATTTGGTAACCACCGTGACGGTTGCCCCGAGGCTGGTTCCGGCCTCGATTACTGCGTCATCGATTTGGGCAGCGTTACTATCGCCGCTCAGTAAGATCCTGGGGCCGGCTCCTGAAACGGCGCCGAAATTGCACGCGTCAGGTAGGTCAGCCAGAGATGCGGTATGGCAACCCAAGCGATAGCTACCTGGCAGTTCTGCCGCCGCCTCGTAGCTTTCCACACGAGAATCGCCTGACACCACTGCCTCTGCGCCTCCTAGTAGGACGACGGCAGCCATTGGAACAGCTATGCATGCCGCAACGAGCCGCAAGTCATTGGTCATCCGTTCGCGGCGGCGTATCGGATTCTCCAACCACCGATAGGACAAGGCCGCAGGAACCAAGGCACAAAAGGCAGCCCCGACGGCAGCCCAGCTGTTGGTAGGCCACCACAGTTGCGCAAACACGATCGCTGGCCAATGCCACAGGTACCAGCCGTAGGAGCGGTCACCAATCCAAACCAGAGGCCCCCAACTGAGAAGTCGCGCCTGCGGCACCGACTGCAAGATCAACATCGTGCCCAAGACAGGAGCCAGGGTGATCACCCCAGGCACAGCGCTGTCGGCGCTAAGTGTCACAGCAGAGGCCACTATTAGTCCGAGGCCCGGAATCCAGCCGTAAGCGAACCTCCTGTGACCTGGCCTCAAGGCAACTAGGGAACACCCGGCGAGAAACTCCCACGCTCTGAAGGGTGATGCATAGAAGGTCCACTCTGTGAACCGACCCACGATGTCCACAACCAAGACAGCCAGTCCGAAGCTCAATACGCCTAACCCGACGAACGTCCAAAAAAACCGCTGACGGGCTTGTTTCGGAGCGGCCCGTTTGCCCACCAATAACAGAACTATCGGCAACCCTATGTAGAACTGTTCCTCGACCGATAGCGACCAGGTGTGCAGAAAAGGGTTGCGATCCGCTGTGGACAGGAAATAGCCAGTCGAAGCCGGCTCGATCGCTAGATACCAGTTCGCCACGATCAGCGATGCAGATCCACCGGTCCGCCAAGCTGTGCGTTGTGCAGATGCCGGCAGAAGAAGAACTGACAACGTTGCGGTCACCGCCAACATCGCGGCAAGCGCCGGAAGAATCCTCCTGACGCGGCGCCGCACGAATGCTCCGAAGGCTGCTCCGTCGAATGGCAGATGATTTCTGAGCAAGGATCCCGTGACCACATAGCCAGAGATCACGAAGAAGACATCGACTCCGATAAAACCGCCGGCGAAGCCACCAACGTCAGCATGGAAGAGCACTACAAGGAATACCGCAACCGCTCGTAGACCTTGTATGTCAAGACGAATTTGGTGGTCCATCAGATCCGCAACAATAGGTGCCCTGGACGTCATGCTCGGCGAGGCTCTCCAAAATGGCGCCCTGGTGGAGCGGCGATTTGAGACATCGGCGATTTGGGGCAAACTCGAGTCACTGGTTAGCTTCGGCTTGATGCCTAAGACCAACCCCAGTGCTCAGACCATGGCCGCTGCAAAGGCAATCCACGCCGATTGCCTCGTCCTTGACGCTCATGCTGACGTTGTGATCGAGTCCTCCAACAAAGGGCTGCTTGGTCCTGATGGCCTGTCGATGATCTCGCCGGAAAAGCTCACCGCGGGAGGGGTAGGCGCTGTTGTTATGTGCATTGCCTCCAATTGGGGCCCTCGCCGACCGGCAAGTGACGCCAAAGCTCGAGTAATGGCTGATGAGAAGTTGGCGGCAGTTCTGGCAACCATTAGAGACAACAGCGAAAGCCTCGTGCTCACAACCTCCGTGGACGAAATCGCTGCTGCCAAGAACTCGGCCAAGACTGCGGTGCTGCTTGGGTTTCAGAACGCTCAATCGCTCGAAGGCGACCTGAATGTGCTGGACTATTTCTACGACGCTGGCGTTCGAGTCTTTGCTCTGGTTCACATGGGACACAACGACTACTGCGATTCCTCTCGGCCCATCTACAACATGAAGACTGCTTCCTACGAAGTCACCGAAGAACACGGTGGCCTTTCACCGCTAGGCCGAGAGGCCATCGGCCGGATCAATGAGCTGAAGGCAGTTGTAGACGTGTCGCAAATGTCGGTTGCAGCCACGCTTCAGACCATAGAACTTTCCACATCGCCACCGATTGCGAGCCATTCAAACGTGAGAGCGATGTCTGACGTGACCCGCAACTTGTCCGACGTCGAGATCGACGCCATTGCCGAGGTAGGCGGAGTGATTCACGTTTCGGCCTTCGGGCCCTCGCTTGTGGATGTGTCCAAGCCCGCGGCAATCACCGCCATTGCCGACATTCGCAAGCGGTTCGGGCTGGCAGAAAATTACAGCTACCCCTACGAGCTCTACTGGGAACTACCTGACGCTGAAACTCAGCTTGAGTTTCAGACGGCAATTATGGGCGTGATCGGATCGGGAAGTATTGACGACATGATCCGCCACATCGACTACATCGTCGACAGAGTCGGAGTCGACCATGTGGGAGTCGGCAACGACTTCAACCATGGTGGCGGCCGAATCGGTGGTCTGGCTGATGCATCAAAGTCACTCAACCTCACGGTGGCGCTGTTGGAACACGGCTTCAACGCCGGCGAGATCAGCAAAATCTGGGGCGACAACTTCCTACGAGTAATGGCCGCAGCCGAAAGTTAAGCCCGGTCAGAATCAGGTGTGCAGGCACCTGTGCTTTGTTGTCATAGGCCATATCTAGGGTGTTTCCATGCTCTTCGAACGCAACTGCCCGGGCTGTGGCACCCCGGCGCGCACCGTGTGTAGCGACTGTGCCCAAGGGCTGGTTCCTGCGCCCGAGATCGCGGTGCCTGGCGCAGAGTGGGCCAAGGCAGCAATTTCCTATGACGATCTAGCTGCTGCGCTGATAGTTGCAGGCAAGAATCGGGGTCGTAGAGACATACTTCGACACTTGGCTCAGGTCTTGAGCCCAGCAGTGCCAAGAGCAGCCGAAGTTGTTACGTGGGTACCCGCCAACTCTGCGAGCAAACGCAAACGCGGATATGACCAAGGCAAGATCATCGCCACCACAGTCGCCCAGGCAGTTGGATTGCCAGCCAGACAGCTACTTAAGCGCCAAGCGGGCCCAACCCAAGTTGGTCAGGATCGAGTCGGACGACTCTCGGGTCCATATGTGAAAGCCATGCCAACCAGCTTGACTCGGATTGTTCTGGTAGATGACGTCATGACAACGGGCGCATCGCTTACAGCGGGAACCGCCGCCTTAACTGAGGCGGGGGCAGCCCGGGTCTGGGCACTGTCGGTGGCCGCCGTTCCCTGAGACTGGCAATTTGCCCTAACATTGCGCTGTGTCTCGCAAGCTCGACCCTGAGATGATCGCTGTCTTAGCGGCCGGAGCGATCGGTCTTAGTTTGGCTATCGCGAGCGGCGCTGCCCTGTGGCTTGGAGCCAACGCACTTGGAGTCAGTTATGAAGTCGACGGGGCTGAAGCTGTGGGTCTTCGCGCCGTTATAACAAGCCTTGTTGTTGTAGCGCTGGCGGCAACCGCAACGGCGCTCGTGGTTCGAGGGGCAGGCAAAGCGGTCCCGATATTCATCGCTGTTTGCGCGCTTGCTTTGGTGATCTCGCTAGTGACACCAGCAACTGTGGCCGCCGATTCCTCGACGGCCACAGTTCTGATTGCACATCACGTTCTGGGAGGGGCGCTCATCGCCGCCCCCCTAATTCGTAGCCTTAGATACCGCCAGCAACATCCTTTGCAACTAGAGCTCTAGTAGCGGTAGTGATCTGGCTTGTACGGGCCCTCAACGGGAACACCGATGTAGTCGGCTTGTTCCTGGCTGAGCTTGGTTAGCTTCACACCTAGAGAATCGAGGTGAAGTCGAGCGACCTTCTCGTCCAGGATCTTTGGCAAGGTCGTCACGCTGATTCCGTAGTCTTCGGCGTTCTTGTGAAGCTCGATTTGGGCCAATACCTGGTTAGTAAAGCTGGCACTCATAACAAAGCTTGGGTGGCCGGTTGCGTTGCCTAAGTTCAGAAGCCGACCTTCAGACAAGATAAGAATGCTCTTTCCGTCTGGCCAACGGAACTCATCAACCTGGGGCTTAATGTTGATTCGCTGAATGTCTGAAGCGTTGAACAGACCGGCCATATCGATTTCGTTGTCAAAGTGACCGATGTTGCCAACAATTGCGCCCTGCTTCATTCGACTCATCATCTCCGCAGTGATGATGTCTTTGTTGCCAGTCGAAGTAATGAAAATGTCCGCTTCTCCCAGCATCTGCTCGACGGTGTTTACTTCGTAGCCTTCCATCGCAGCCTGAAGAGCGCAGATGGGGTCGATCTCGCTAATTACAACCCGAGCGCCTTGGCCTCGAAGTGCATCCGCGCAACCCTTGCCGACGTCGCCGAAGCCCAACACCATGGCAACCTTGCCACCGATCATTACGTCGGTACCGCGGTTGATGCCGTCAAGCAGACTGTGGCGAGTTCCGTACTTGTTGTCGAACTTGCTCTTGGTTACCGCATCGTTCACGTTGATTGCGGGGAACTTCAACTCGCCGTTCTCAAGCATTTCATAAAGACGATGAACACCAGTGGTGGTCTCTTCGGAGACGCCACGGATGCCAGCAATCATGCGAGTGAAAAGAGTGTTGTCTTCAGCCGCAAGCTTGTTAAGCAGGTCAATCACGACATGCCATTCTTCAGGATCGTCGTCGGTAGCTGGAGGAATTTCGCCGGTTGCTTCCCACTGCGCACCCTTTGAGACCAACATTGTGGCGTCGCCGCCATCGTCAAGAATCAGGTTGCAACCGTCATGGCCCGGCCACTTGAGGGCCTGCTCAGTGCACCACCAATACTCTTCTAGTGTTTCGCCCTTCCAGGCATAAACGGGAACACCGGTTGGGTTGTCGACTGTGCCGTTCGGTCCAACGACTACCGCCGCGGCAGCTTCGTCTTGTGTGGAGAAGATGTTGCACGAAACCCATCGAACGTCGGCACCAAGTGCGGTAAGGGTTTCGATGAGAACAGCGGTCTGAACTGTCATGTGAAGGCTGCCCATGATGCGGGCTCCGGCAAGAGGCTGCTCGTCGTAGTATTCGGCTCTTAAAGCCATCAGCCCAGGCATCTCGTGTTCAGCAAGCTCCATCTGCTTGCGGCCCATTCCGGCGAGGTCGAGGTTGGCTACTTTGTAGTCGCCTTCGGCGACAGTTCTTGGACGTGATGATTCAGACATGAGCTACGAGAGTACCCCATCTATCTAGCCAGACATCGCCCCAGGGACTAGTTCTCCAGAGGCTTAACCAGATCGGCAACGTCACCAAGGTGGTCAGCCCAAACCTGAGGCTCAGTTGCTGGCACTAAGACGAACTTGGAGAACCCAACGTCGATAAAGCTCTGCAGGGCCCTTGGCAGATCGCTCATGGCAGGAATCACCTGCTCAGCGGAGTCCTCGTGCCCGCGTTTAGCCAGCAGCGCACGGAACCGGTCACTTAGTTCTTCATTGTCTGCCCGATAAGGGATCAGAACGCCATAGTGCTCATCTTCGATCTCACGATCGTGTTCTAGGGTCAACTGCTCGATTACTTCGCGGCCGGCTGAAGCTTGTGCCGGCGTGGTAAAGCTTGGCAGCCAACCGTCACCGTGAACTGCGACCCGCTTTAGTTCAAGCGGAGCTCTACCGCCCAGCCACACCTCCACCGGTTCCTGAACCGGCTTTGGCCGCACCGTCACGTTTTCGATGCTGAATCGTTTGCCGTGGTGGGTTACGCGGTCTTCGGTCCACAACCGTTTCATCAGTGGGACGGCCTCATTAAACCAACGTCCCCGATCTTTGGGGTCAACTCCAAAAGCCTGGTGTTCGCCGGCATCAGCTATACCCAACCCGAAGGCTGGAAGCACTCGGCCATTGCTTAGTTGGTCAAGGCTGGCAATCTGCTTTGCCAGCACCACCGGGTTTCGGCCCGGAACGATTATGACCGCCGTTCCGAACTTAAGCTTTCGGGTTCGGCCTGCGGCATAAGCCATGGCCACCATAGGTTCGGGACTATTGCCACTTAGACGGTCTGAAAACCACAACGAGTCGAACTCAAGCAGTTCGAGGTTGTCGACCAGTTCACTAAACCGGTCCTGATCGTTGGAGATGCTAGTTGTGCCGAGGCCGTAGCCAATCCGGATCTTCATGAGCTAATGATGGGCAGAACGAAGGGCTCCCGGCCAATCGAGAAGCTAGTGAGTTTTTAGCCAGTCCTTCATGTTCTGAATCATCGGGCGAGGGCCGGGGTCTGTTCCGTCGGCATAAGCCAGTTCCAACGACAAAACGTCGGCGCTGAACACCAGATCAAACAGCTGTGCGACGGGTCCATCTCCCCCGGCCTCCACCGAGATGATGTCGTTCATTGCGCTGCTGGTCGCCTCCGCAATGAACTCATACCGCCTAGCGGTCTGTGGATGTTCATTGTCATGACGGAGGTGGAGTTGGGTGAAGAGATCGCTTGTGAACTCGGGATTCCCAGCCCAGCCTGACAGCTCGTTGTGGCAAAGGTCTGGCATCGGAGCCCAGAAGGCGGGCCGCTTGGCGTTTTGATTCAAAGCAACTTTCCAGCGCTTAGCTGCGGTTGATCCGGTAGCGCCGCCGCCGTAAACAACGGGAATGGTCGAACCGATCCGCTCGGCCCATTCCTTGGCGGGGTTAGATGGCGAGTTGTAGACATCACGGCTGATCTTGAGCTGCTCGATGGCATCGGCCACCCAGCTTCTTGCGCCCGAGAAAAATCCGAGTTGTTCAAGCGTAAGCATCGCGGGAACACTCATTGACCCCAGACACGCAGTTGAGATGTCTGAACAGGCCTCCACTCCCACAACAGGAGCACCCGCTCGGCGGGCCAAGCTTTCAAGCTCTCCCCCGGTTGTCACTGCAACAAGCGACGCTCCGCTTTCAACCGCTGCCTCGAGAGACTCCAGAGTTTCTTCAGTGCCACCGCTTTGGGAGATCGCGATGACAAGTGTGGAGGGCCCAACCCATGAAGGAGGCAGGTAACCGTTGTAAACCACGATTGGAACAGGAGAAAAAGGCCGGGCGCTGGCAGCCGCAACGTCACCACCGAACCCCGAGTCTCCCATACCTAGGATCATCACGTGATCGATGACGCTGGGGTCGGGCAAGCCGTCGATGCCACCCACAGCAGCAACTGCTGCTTCCATCTGTTCAGGCAGACCCATGACGGCGTCCCACATTTTTAGTGAGTCAAGTGGTTCTGACATTATGAAATGCCGTCCGCCTCGGCCTTTGCCAACAGACGGTCATGTTCAGAGTCATCAACACCTTCTGACTCATCAATCAACATGACCGGGATGTCATTCTCAATTCGATAACGCCTCTTCAACCGAGGGTTGTAAAGCGAGGACTCTGACTCGAAATAGAGCAGAGAGCCTCGGTCTTGAGGGCAGGCCAGGATTTCGAGCAGTTTGGGATCTAACGCCATAGGGCCGTCAGGTTAACCGGTCGAGTCAGTCTCCGCTTGACCTGCGGTAGCTCTCCACAAAACACCAAGTCCGCTTACCCGGTAAGGACCATCTGAAGCTGGCACGAACACTGCGTCGCCCTTTCCAAGTGTGACTTCTTGAGCGGTCTTATCAACAGTCAGTATCGGCGCACCTTCGGTTGCAAATACGATTTCCGGACCGTCTGGTTCAACCCAGCGGCTGTCACCCAGAACAACCCGAGTTAACCCAAAGTCTGCAACTGGAGCAGAGAATGTATGGCTACCGGGGCCCGCCATCTGAATGGGCACCTCGATTGGGGTTGTGTCCACTACAGCCAACAATTCAGGCACGTCGATGTGTTTTGGAGTCAGTCCTCCCCTTACGACATTGTCCGAGTTGGCCATTATCTCAACCGCAACACCCTTGAGGTACGAGTGCAAGTTGCCAGCGCCCAGGAACAGTGCTTGGCCAGGCGAAAGGGTCACGTGGTTGAGTAACAAGGTGACTACTGAACCAATGTCACCGGGATACTCACTGGCTATCTCAGGCACCCAGCCAAGGTCTGGAGCAAACCACGCACCAGTCCAAGACCCGGCCACGCTTTGGGCCACCACCGCTTGACTTAGTGTTCCGGCGGCCTCGGCAGAGAGTTCAAGCAACCATGTCAGCGTCGTTGCCAGTACCTCATTCGCTGGGCCCGAGCTGCCAAGCATTTCTCGAAGCGGCGAAAGTTCATCGCCGCCAAGGTCGGCGAACAGCTCGCGGGTCTGACTGAGTCGACGGAAACCGCACTTTGCGTCAAACGGCGTTAGAGCGCAGATCAGCTCAGGCTTGTGGTTGGGATCGCGATAGGTCCGTTCTCGGGCATCAAGAGCGATTCCTGCGGCGTTTTCACGGGCGAAACCAGCTTTGGCCTGACTCAGGTTTGGATGAGCTTGAACACTGAGAGGTTTTGCGGCCGCCAGTATCTTGGCCAAAAACGGCAACTCCCCGAAACTGCGGGCGACCTCGGGCCCCAGGTTCGCCTCGGGGTCCGCAGCGATTATTTCATTAAGCGCTACCCCACCGGCGATCGACGGGTCTGATGGGTGGGCACCCATCCAGAGCTCCGCCGCGGGCTTCCCAGTGGGTTCTTGCCCTAGCAATTGTGGAATTGACTCTGTGTCACCCCAGGCGTTGGCCTTTATCGGGCTTTGTAGATGTTGCACGACGTTGGCTAAATCTGGGCCATAAGAGCTTGGACTTCGGCGACCCGATCAGCCACAGCCTCGTCATCGGCAGCTTCCAGGTTGAGTCGCAGAAGAGGCTCGGTGTTTGACGCTCGAAGGTTGAACCACCAATCGCCCGAATCCACAGTTAGCCCGTCCAAAGTGTCGGTCTGGCGATCCGAATAGTGATCGGCCACGTGAGCTATCACCGCTGCTGCGTCGCTCACTCGAGTGTTAATTTCGCCCGAGGCCCCGTAGCGACGCAATGGCGCCACCAGCTGGCTTAGGGTTCCGTCAAACTTGGACAACTCACCCAAAACCATCATCGATGCAATCAGGCCTGAGTCGGCCCGCCAGTTGTTTCCGAAGTAGTAGTGGGCTGAATGCTCGCCGCCGAAGGCTGCGTCTTCGTCCGCCATGATCTGCTTTATGAAGCTGTGCCCCACCCGAGAGCGGATCGATTTTCCGCCGTGCTCGGCCACGATCTCTGGCACAACCTTGGAGCAGATCAAATTGTAGACAACAGTTGCGCCAGGATTCTTTTCAAGCATTGCCCGGGCGAGCAGCGCCGTAGTCAAAGAACCACTTACCGGTTCGCCAAGCTCATCAACTAGGAACACTCGATCGGCGTCGCCGTCAAAGGCAAGACCTATGTCGGCGCCGCTTTCGACCACTCGCTCGCGAAGCCATGCAAGGTTCTCAACCTGAATTGGGTCAGCTGGGTGGTTTGGAAAGGTGCCGTCCAGCTCTTCGAACATCATTTCCAGCTCGAAGGGCAGACCGTCAAAAGCCGCCGGCACCACCAAACCTCCCATGCCGTTAGCTGTATCGGCAACAACCTTTAGTGGGCGAAGCTCTGACACGTCCACAAAACTACGGACATGGTCTGAGAACCCTTGAAGCATGTCGCCTGTTTTTAGCGATCCCAGCTTGGCCGCGTCATCTGCACCGGTGTTGGCAACCTCTTTGATGCGATCAAGACCGGTGTCTTGGCCGATTGGGGCAGCACCGGACCGACACATCTTGATGCCGTTGTAACCAGCAGGGTTATGAGACGCGGTGAACATCACGCCAGGTTGGTTTAGCGATCCTGAAGCAAAGTAGATCAGGTCTGTACTGGCCATCCCGACGTCCAGAACGTCTAGACCTCGGCTCATCACGCCTTCGGCGAACGCGGCGACCAGCTCCGGACCCGAAGGGCGCATGTCTCTAGCGATCACAATCTCGGTGGTGTCAGGTTCTTGCTCGGTGATATAGACACCAAACCCAACACCAAGAGCTCTACAGGTTTCGGCATCGATCTGGTCGGGATAGGTCCCCCGAATGTCGTAAGCCTTAACAATTACATCTAGGTCATGCACTCCTAGAGGCTAACTAGGGATCTCGCTGTAGTTGTGGATCACCGCTTCTTGAGCTGCCGTTGGTTGGTACCAACCCCAACCTGCCGCTCTTCTGATTTTGACAAGGTCACCAAAGAAGAGAGCGGTGTCGACAATTAGGCGAACCGAAGACGCTGCCCTGTTCTCAACCTTCACTGGGACCTCTGTAAGGCTGAGTCGGTCCTGTTCGCTCATCAAGAAGATTTCGACGTCGAAGGCAAACCCGTCAATCCGTGCCCGTTCGAATATGACCCGCCCGATATCGCCTCTAAATCCTTTGATTCCAGATTGGGTGTCACGGAAATGACCAAGAAGCACAAGATGAGTTAGCCAGTTGACCATGCGGCCCCCAAGCTCTCGTAGCCGTCGGGCCTTCACCAAAGTTGTGGTCTCTTGATGCCTGCGAGACCCAACAACGACGTCCCAGCCGCTTTCGAGCTCATCCAGGATCGTGACCACCAGAGAAGGCGGATAAGCGAGGTCGGCGTCGGTGAAGATCACTGAGCGCCCGCGCGAGTCCAGCACTCCGGCCCGCACCGCAGCACCCTTGCCCCGGTTCTTCGGCTGTTTGATGACTCGGGCACCAGCCCGGATAGCTGCAGCGACGGTGCCGTCAGTTGACCCGTCGTCAACAACCACTATTTCCATGTCATCTCGCTGCACCGCAGACTGCAGTTCTTCATACAGAGCCGCAATGGTTACGCCGATAGCAGCCGCCTCGTTGTAAGCAGGCACCACAACACTAAGGCGGAGGTCGCCACTGGATGGAGGCCGTTGCCGCCGGGCCGAAAGCTCAGTTCGAACTTCCTCAAACAGAATCCAGCGATAGGCGCCCCACCGAACGAAAGCTGCCACGCCGATTGCTAGCACCTTTGCGGGCATGGGCCCGAGGAATCCACCTTCAACTAACAGAACAACCAGAACAAGATCGACCGATCCGGCCAGCAAAGCAGTTGCGCCGAAAAGTCCGGGGTTTCTGACCCAACGAGCATTAGGGCTGCCCCTAAAGGTAAACAGCCGGTTCCCGACATAGGAGGCAACCGCTGCGATCGCCAGCGCTACGATGTCGGCCGCAATTAGACCTCGGTCGACCAGCGCGCTGAACACGCCTAGGTCAAGCGCTGTGGCTATCAGCCCAACGAGCGCAAAAACTCTCAGCCGGCTCCTCATGAGCGTCCTACTTTAGGTCTGTTCAGGCGGGAACTCTTGAAACAGAGGCTCGACGGGCGGCGTGAGGTCTGGCGGTGATTCAACCTCGGCGGCTGTGCCGACCTCGGGGTCTGGCGAATACTGGGGACCTGACTGATATTCGGGGATTGTTTCCAAAGCAGGACCGGGATCAAGAGTTTGTAGAGGATCCAAGGTTGCCGTCGGATCAACTCGAGTTGGCTCGCCTGGTATCGCAGCAAACACAAAGTCAGACTTGCGACGCTCGGCCCAGGACAATAGCGCCAGCCCGGCCAGACCGGCGAAGGTCAGCAAGTAGGCAAGGTACTCGACCCCGGTGTAGCCATAGCTCAGTTCAACTTCACTAGAGGTCGGAACCACAGCCATCAGGTTGGGGCCGACCCTGTACGGACCATCAGCTCCTGATGCGCCCCAGTTAGGGAAGTAAGAAGTTTTAACCAGTACTGGCTTGCCGATCTCATCGACGGAGAACCTGATCTTGGAGTTTGATGTCTCAATAGAGGTGACGGTTGCTGGCTCAATCTGGACGCCGTCGCTAGCAAGCATCACATCTCTGCGCTGCCATTGGTCAGGACCATCTTCGGCGGGAAGCGCCAGCCAGGTTGAGGCAGAGTTATAAGCCTCAACTGCCTGAGACTCCCAGCCAATTTCAAACCGTGAGGCCAGAGGACCCATCTGTTCACGGGTTGGGCCCGTAGTCACGATGGGTTCTACGCTGAGGCCTTGGACCAGTTCGGTGCCAGCCACTTGGAAGATTACGAACGGTTGAGACTCAGCAACCTCGGTGAGCATCTCGTGTTCACGGGCCGCAGCAATGGCCGTGTCGCTTTGGGCCATGTAGTAACGAACTCCGGTGGTTTGGAGTTGGGCAATTCCAGCGTCCAAGTTAAAGCCCCGGTACGGAAGATCTCGTTGGGCCCTTGATGGGTTCTCACTAAGGAGACTTTGGTTTAGGAAATGGAACGGCGTGGAGGCTGAGCTTTCGAAATACAAACCCTCCATCGAACTAATGCAGCCATCTGTCCAATGTGGCAACAGCATGAGGGCCATCGGAGTGCCGTAGCGGTCAAGGCTGCGGTCATATTCCCACATTGCCCGACCGCATCCGTCGTCTTCGCCTACCGCTGCCATCGTTGTAACGATTGATGAGTACTCCCGGTAAGAGCGTTTGTTCTCATAACCCGAGAAGTTCCACTCCACCCAACTTGGAACAAAGCTCTTGGCCTCGGTTTCAAACCCAAGAATTGAGTAAGCACCTTCGTCAGTTGTTTCAGCGAAAGGCAGGTTTCGCAGCGGCACCGAAAGTGACACAAGAAGTGCGGCCAACCCAAGCGACACAGACCCGATAGTCATACGACGATCCGGCGCGTCGAAATTCTCAGAGATCGCAATTGCTGCGAAACGAACAACAAGGCCCAATCCAACAGCAGCCAGCAGATAGACCGAGAGATAGAAGAAGGGCAGCAGCCGGGCGTTCCAAAGCTTGCCTTGGCCCAGGTTCGCAACTGCGGCGGCCGAGGCCACTGTCATGACACTAAACAGCATTCCGACTCGGTCCCGGCTGGCAAAAGCCAGCACTGCAGAGACTGCGGCGATCGGCAAAGCAATCCGCATGGGGGTTGTGAGTAGGGCGTCGCCCACTTCGTCGAGTCGTTCCCAACCCATGTCATTGAAATAATCGCGGCGAAGGTAGAACGGCACTAGCCAAAAGGCAGAGATCAATGCGGCACATGGGCCTGCCGCCATTAGCCAAAGCGATCGTTGCCGAATCGCCTTAGACGCATAAAGGCCCGCCGCAGCTACAGCAACCAAAGCAGCAACCGCCGCAACTTTGATGCTGGTCGAGTACTGATCGCCTACTGAAACCGCAACCAGCGCAAGCCCTGCGCCAAACGATGCTGTCCACCAACGGGGAATGTCTTTACCCAGGAACACCACTACAGCTAGAGCAAAGATCGAAAAGATCAGCGGGATTACGTGGCACAAGGCGACCAGAGCAATTACCGCTGCGGCGCCGGCCCGACCTCGGTCATTGTCCATTCCGCGAAACACCAGCGCCAAAGCAACCAGGACCAAACACAGGCTGATCGAGAAAGCGAACTCCCCAGCCAAGGTCGAGGGCACGTTTCCGCCATAGATCGTGAAGTTGGGGTCAAACAAGAAGATGACCGCAGCAAACGCTAAAACGCCAGGCACAGGCTCAGGCGAACCAGCCAGCCGGCCAAGAAACCAAGCCGCTAACGGGAACATGACTACGCCCGAAACCGCTACGAGCTTGAACGCAATTCCATAAGGTACCCCAACAAGGAGAACAGCCAGCACGCCCGCCGCTGACCACACAAGGGCTTTGTAGCTGGGGTAACGCTGGGCGAACACCCAACCGGCGATCAGCACCAGCGCAGCCAGCGGTAAACCAATAATTGGGTGCAGTCCTGCGTTGACCGCAATTATGGCCAGGGCCGGCACCACCATATAGAAGTGGTAGGCCGGGAAACCTGCGTACCAATCTGGGGTCCAACCGATTAGCCGTCCTTGGCCAAGAAGGTTGTCTCGCATGTACGCAGGACCCCAAACGTGGGCGCCCATGTCTCCGCCGGCTGGCGTGTTGTTTGAAAGCAGCAGGTCAGGCCGCATCTGCATAAAAACAAATAGCGAACAGGCAACCGCTGCGGCCAAGCCGACCCACGCGCTAGGTGACATGCGTTCAAAAAAGGGCTGCTTAGACGCCTCTGAAGAAGAACGAGCTGCAGAAGGCCGGGCCGACTTCGCCCCAGCTGATCTTTTTGGATCTGCCCGTGGCCGCGAAACGGCAAGATCAGTCATATCTACACCATGGTGACACCTACTGCAGCCAGTTTGGCGTCATGTCAGGGCGTTTTCTCAACTTGTTAACAGGCACTGACGGCCAATTCTGACAAGCTTGAGAGGCTGTTGTTCCAGCTAGCGGCGGCGGCCTGAGTGTTCGCCCACTTCCACCAGCGCCTCACTAAGGTCAATTTGCTCACCTGCTCGGCTCCACTGACGAATATCACAATTCGCACAGCTGGTCATGACGAGGTTGTTCCCATCAACCAGCATCTTCACCCGAACTAGATCTTTCTTGCACGCCGGACATCTATCCGCATCTTGAACTGCCATAGGGATCAATCGGCCGAACGCTGTTCACTCTAAGTGACACCGACGCCAATGAGCCGCCCGCCCTAGGCCCCTTTTGGTCTATCGACCAGCCTGACTACAGCCAGAACAGGCCGACAACCCCAGTGAGATTGAAGCCAACGTGGAGTGCTATGGAGAGCCCGACTCGGCCAGTGAAGTAGACAACTGCCCCCGCTATCAGCCCGAACATGAACAGCCCGACAAGCTGAACTAGTTGGAGATGGACAGCGGCAAACACAAACGCCGTGACAACTACAGCAAGCGCCGGATGCATGTGGTTGGTAAGCCCTCTAAGGGCTAAACCTCGATAAAACAACTCTTCCACAACCGGCGCAGCAACTACTGCTACCAGGCAGAACAGGGCAATTTCAACTGCAGTGTCATAGCTCTCGGTCAGTTCTTCTGCCGCTGCCCCAACGTCTAAATCGGGGTTCATCTTCAGGATTGGCCAGTACAAGGCAGGCACCAGCACAACCTGGGTGAAGACCCCCAGCAGGCCTGCTGCCAAATAGTGGGCAATCGGGGCCTTAAGGCCTAGTTCAAACTCTGGTCCGGCACCGGTTCGCTTGGTCTGAAGAACGGTGCCCAGGCCGTATCCAACCCAGATCATGAAGCTGCTGACCACTAAGAGCCATATTGGCGTTGGCGTAGGCCACCCCTCCTCACCAAAAACGAAGCTCAAAAGGATGATTGCAACAACAATGGGCCCCAACTGGGCAACAAAAAACCAGCGCAGTATTTCAGCCATGCCCCAAGGCGGCTTTTCCAGAATCCTTGATGCTGGCGTCATTAGACCGACGGTATCTGTGTGAACACTCACGTAACTCGCGCCAGCGCGACTCCATCACTGCTACACCATTCCATTAGGCTGTAACCATGGCACACGACGGCAAATTACCTCCGCCCCCTCCTCCTGAAGGCCGCAACCCAAAAATGCCCGGTAAAGCAGACGGCGGATGGCCGCGCATGGCCTTATTCGTGGCGATGGGCATTCTCATCATCCTTGCGATTCTCACGGGCACAAACGGCTCTAACCCTGAGATCAAAGAGATCACGCTGTCGGAGATGTGGCAGTTCGTTGATGACGGCAAGGTTGAGTCGGTTAAGTACGAGAACGGATCTGGCAACATCGACGGCGTATTCACCTCCGACGCTCAGGTTGAAGGCGAAATCGAAGGCGAGTTCGTAGAGCGGTTCAGCACAACTGGCCTGGCCGATTTCTCCGATGGCGAGGCGATGCTTCGTGAAGCCGGAGTGAGCTTTGAAGCGGTAACACCAACCCAAAGCGCCCTATGGAACCTCGTTCCGTTCCTGCCTTTCATCTTCATCTTGGGATTCTTCTACTGGATGGCCAAGCGCCAACAGTCCCAGATGGGTGGAATCATGAGCATTGGCCGCTCCAAGGCCAAGACCTACTCATCTGAACGCCCTGGCAGCACTTTCGAAGACGTGGCCGGTTACGCCGGTGTTAAGCGTGAAATAACCGAGGTCGTCAACTTCTTGAAAGAGCCCGCTCGCTTTGCCGAGATCGGAGCCCGCATCCCCAAGGGTGTCCTTCTGGTGGGTCCTCCAGGAACAGGTAAGACTCTGATTGCCCGGGCTGTCGCCGGTGAGGCCGGCGTGCCGTTCCTTTCAGTTACTGGTTCTGACTTCATGGAAATGTTTGTAGGCGTTGGCGCAAGCCGAGTCCGCGACCTGTTCAGCGAGGCCCGAAAGATGGGCCGAGCGATTATCTTTATTGACGAGATCGATTCAATTGGTCGCAAGCGTGGCGCCGGCATGGGTGGCGGCCACGACGAGCGTGAGCAGACCTTGAACCAAATGCTTTCAGAAATGGACGGCTTTGAGGCTCACGAAGGCATCGTGATGATGGCCGCAACCAACCGACCTGACATTCTTGACCCTGCTCTTCTGCGTCCTGGTCGCTTTGACCGTCAGGTAGTTGTGCCGCTTCCTGAACTTGATGACCGCAAGGAAATCCTCGCAGTTCACATGAAGCACAAGAAGATGGGCCCAGATGTTGACGTAGACGTCATTGCCCGTGGCGCTCCCGGCATGAGCGGTGCGGACTTGGCCAACCTCGTTAACGAGGCTGCGCTGTTTGCTGTTCGCCAAGGCGAGACCCGAGTGGCAGCAACTCACTTCGAGCAGGCCCGTGACCGAGTACTGCTTGGTATCGAGCGCGAGAACATGGTTCGAAGCCAAGAAGACCTCGAGCGCACCGCGTACCACGAAGCTGGCCACGCGCTAGCTGCTGCTGTTCTTCCAACCCACGATCCGGTTCACAAAGTCACGATCATTCCCACCGGCATGGCCCTTGGTGTCACGATGACCTTGCCCGAAGGCGAGCGCTACAGCCTCGAACAGGCTGAGGCCGAAGACCGCATCACCATGGCTCTTGGTGGCCGGATGGCCGAGAAACTAATCTTCGGTGAAGTTTCTTCTGGAGCCGCTGATGACCTCCGTCAAGCCACAAACATGGCTCGCCGGATGGTTACCGAGTGGGGCATGAGTGAGCGAATTGGCCCGATGAGCCTTAGCGACAATGGCCCGGTCTTCCTGGGCGATGGCAGCAACTCCAAGGACTACTCGGCAGAGACCGCAAAGCTGATCGACGAGGAAACTCGCCGGATCCTTATTGAGATGGAAGTCCGTTGTGCGAACCTTCTCGATGAGAAGCGCACCGCTCTTGACTTCATCGCTAGGCAGCTGCTCGAACATGAGACGGTCAACGGAGAAGAAATCCTGCGCCTGATAGCTAAGGCTGACGAACCACCTCTCAGCTCAAGCGACGCCGGCGATCCAGTGGAGCCGTCTCCTCAAGGCGTATAGCCACCAAAAACCCATACCTCCTCTTCGGTTCTGGCTGTGCTCAGGCCCGCATACGGGCCCAGGGACCGCCAAAAGCGGACGACGACCGTAACTACCTCGGTTCTGGCTGTGCTCAGGCCCGCATTCGGGCCCAGGGACCGCCAGACGCCAGGGTTTTTTGGCGCGTTAGGCGCCGGAGCGTTTTAGCCGAGAGCTTTTGAGATTGCTTCTGGTGTCATCTCGCCGAAGTAGCTGGCGTGAACAATTCCTTCGGCGCCCGCAATTACCGTTGTGGGGACGCCGTCGATTTTGTAGCGCTCGTGTAGTCCGGCAGGGTCGTTCTGGAGTTCGACGTTCTGAGTAACCACTTGAGGCCGCTCCCCCACACCGTGATTAACTGACTGCCACGTAGCCGCACAAGACTTACAAGTTCGAGACGTGAAACTGACAATGAGGATCGGGGTCTCGGGGCTGACAAAGTCGTTGCGGTCTAGCTGGGTTGGCGCCCGGTAGGACGGAGCCGACGGCGGTTCAGGACGACGCTTCTGGAGAAGCAAAGCAACACCCGCGGCCGCAGCCGAAAGCACCAGAAGAATGATCAGACGATCCACTAGCGAATCGTAACTGGAACCGCTGACGAGACATCAATCTGGCTACCGGGGTCAACCAGCTGCACTTCTACTGCCACTGGGGCAGTTGCAGTGATCACCATTGGCGCCGAAGTTGTGGAGCTGCCCATCGAAACTACAATTCGGCCGAACGCCGGAACGGTTGCTCTTATCGGAGGCTGCAGCTCGCCGCCAACCATGAGCCGGACTTCAACGCTGGCTCCTTCAAGACTTGAAACAACCACGGCCGTGCCATTACCCGCCAGCATCTCAGTTCGAGGTACAAGCCACTCTGTGGAGAGCTGGGACACGCCCCGGCTGATGGCGAGGCCAACCGTGGCACTCGGCTGAGAGAAGCCCTCAGGTAGTGGGTCCTCTATCTCTTCTTCTGGAACGTCCTCGTGTTCTTCATCTTCTTGGCCATCGGATTGATCAGGGTCAACTTCGTCTGGCTCTGCGCCGTCTTCACCGGTTTGATTCGATGGCTCGACGACTGGCTCGTCGACAGCGTCTGGGTCTTGAGTGGCGTCGGGCTCTGTGCCGGTCTCGGGATCTAGCGTCGATTCCGAATCCGGCTCGTCGATTGGAACGGTGCCCAGCGGGTCAGATGTGATCTCAGGACTCAGCTGCCAGCGTTCGGCAATCACTGCTGACTCGTCGGCGGCCTGAACCACCATTCCCACCTCGAGAGGGAGGTCAAGTCCAAGTCCGATCGCGAGGTCGCCAACGTCGATCATCTCAAACCGACCGGGAGCAATCGTTAGTTCTATAGGAACGAGGCCAACTGCGGTAGGTTCGTCTGGATTCTCGAACATGAACGACACGTCCACCTCCGCCCCAGTCTCACCGGGATTAAACACAACCAGCCGGTGATCGCTTCCGGCTATGACTCGCCCTGCTGGGAAGAACCAATCGGTCTGCGGGCTGGCAATGCCTAGCGTAAGAGCCGCTCCCTTTGGTCCGAGCACTCCGTCGAAGGTCTGGAGCCGCTCTACAACCAAGCGTCCAACGGTCACGTTGACCACTGTGGAGACCATGTCGGCTCGGGATACATGTTCGGTGATGTCGATCACCTTGGTCGAACGGCCTTTGACCACATCACTTTGCAGTGCGATCGGTCGCCTGGTCCGGCTTTCGGTTCGGAACTCGGCGTCAAACACTGCGTCTTCGCCGAATGGGTTCATCAGGACGAGGTAGAAGCGTGCATCTCTAGAAGTGGCGCCACCAGCGAACAACCATTGGTCTGAAGCATCTGTGGCACATGGTCCTGTTGCGGGGCCTTGATCGGTCATGACCGTGTGGCCAACCAGACCTTCGCCGCCGACGACCTCAACTAAGGCGCTAGCGACGTCATCGGCTGAAAGTGACGGCACATCTACTACGGCGGTTGAGTTCGACTGCACTACTTGACGCTGGGTAATACCTTGCCCATCGTCGGTTATGACCGTCAGGTTGGCGACAGCGGACTCGTCGCCGGTGTTGGTGATGGAGATTTGGTGATCTGCGTATCCATTGGAGCTGCTGGAGCCAACGGGGCAGTACCAAACTGAAGTTAGACCCCCAGGGCGTGAGATCGTTGGAGTCAAAACGACCTCTTGAACCGGGACCACTTGGTCGATGACCTGCGGAGACGAACGGTCGTACAACACGCCAATGGCAAGCAGGCCTGCAAGTAAGGAGATTGTTGCCCAACGGATCATGGGTTGGACACCTTCGGACGGGCAAGCGCTAGGCCCACACCAACAATGACCATTTGGGCGATAAGCGCTAGCCAACGAAGACCAGGCGTTTGGCGAGTAAGAACCAGCGGTCCACCTTCAGAAGCTGAAGCGATCACCATGCCACCAAATCCTTCAGATACTTCCAAACCGTCTCGACCGCCTTGCCACCCGTCTGCTGTGACTGCGACCAACACCTCGGACCCATCAGCGGCCAAAGACAATCCACTCCACTTGTTTACAGCGCTAGCGGCTAGATCTAGTCGCGTGCCAGAAGTTAGGTCTGTATCCAGCTGTTGAGCCACAGTGTCAGCGTCGGCTTGCTCGCTGTTCAGCAGAGCCACCGCCGGGCCAAGCGAGGCCTCGTTGCGATATACCGTGAGGTCTGGAGTGCCGTTGACAAGGCGTAGATCAAGCTGATTGCCCAAAGCGCCGTAGATGTCTGCACCGCTGCTTAGGACGGGTCCGTTCACTGGCCGCTCGTAAGGTGCCGGCGCAAGCTGGGGCACGATAACTACAAAGTCGATGCCATAGATTGCCAGTAGGCGGCCAAGCCGAACGGTCTCCCCTTGCACCGCAAGGTCAAGCCGAACGCCAACTTGGTCATTCAGCCCGTAAGTACCGGGCACGAAGCGGTTACGCACGTCTGGCACGTTCGAGTTGGTCAATGAGTAAGAAATGCCAGCTTCTGACTGGAGCGGTTCGCTGGCCAGAATGCGAGGGTCGCCGATCCATAGGATCCGCTGCTCGCCGGTCTCAGCCGCAACTAGACGATCCGTAGTGTTTGCATAACTTTGGATCGGCAGCTCCCAACGGCCGTCGAATGACGACACCAACCCACCGAAGGCCACCACCACCATGGCCAAAGCCCCGGCAACCGCAAGCAGCTGGCGGAGGCCAAAGCGGTAGCCGCCGAGGTCAACTTCTACCGATCGGGCTCCGGCGGCCACGGCCAGCGCTATTGCTGCAGCTGCGGGCGTTAGCAGCATCTCTGCGGCCGGGAGATCAAAGCCGATCCAGCCCCGAGCTCCGGCCCAAGCCAGGAACCACGAAACAAGAGCAACCGACCACGCCACGACGGCAACGTCGAAGCGGCGCCCCTTGGAGAAACTTAGCCCGACTGCGGCGGCCACCAACAAAGCAATGGTGATGAGACGGGGCGTAACCGCTCCAGGGGCAAAAAGCACGAAGTCAGACAAGACTGAGGTTGAGGCTTCAGGAGATCCCGGCCCGACCAGCCATTCCCACCGGAACCGCTGGAGCACATCGAAGGTGAACGGCAGGTGAAGGGTTGCTGGCGCAGCTACCGCTACAGCTGCCGCTGCAAGCAAAGGCAGAACAGCTTCACGCTGGAAGCGGATCACGCTGCCAACAACCATGCCCAAAGCGCAGATGACTGCAACGGGTATTGCTGCGGGAGTAAAAGTTGCGGCAGCCGCTACTAGCAAACCCCATCGGATCAGACGCGTCGGCGACAGCCGAGAGTGCACCCCTTCGCCCAAAGGACCTTGTGAAGAGCCAAACGGGGAAACGCCAGCAACTCTGAACAGAGACCCCAAGAAGAACGGCACTGCAGCCCACAAGATAAGCGCATCCCAGTTTCCTGAGGACATCATCGACAGAACCAGAGGGTTTGCGGCATAGGCGATTGCCGAAAGACCCGCCGCTCTCGGACTGCTAAATGGTCGCGCCAGGCGGGATGCGCCCAGAATTCCTACGAACAGAGGCACAACAACGACCAACAGATTCAGTAGCGGCTTGGACCAGCCGAACAGGAGCTCCAGGACTCCGAACACCAAGAAAGCTGTGGGAGCGTTGCCGGGACCACCAACGCCGATGCTACGCCAGCCACCAAGCCACTCACCCAAAAGGCCTGAACCGTCACCGATTATCGGAATGCGCCCGACGGGGGCAACACCGTCAGCAATCAAACCTCGGCTGGAGAACAGAATCACCAGAGCGAGCCCGACTACCATCGCAACCGCGTCGGCTGAGATTTCGCCATTGCGCCCGCCAAATACTCGCCGCAAAGAACCCACAGGGGAACGCACTCGGCCCCGCCCGAAACGCTCCCGAACGAACCCAGCGACCCGGGCCGAGCCCGGGGCCTGCATCTCGCGGACTTCATGGTCACTAACTTGGCGGACCTTTCGCAGCATCTTTCGACGTTTGCGAAGCGAGCCTAAGCGACGGAGGTTCCAAGTGATCGCCCTAACCGAGTCTGCTGCTCTTCGCCGTTTACCCGTGACCACTGCATAAAGGGTCTCCATCAGCAACAACATGATTGCTAGTGGCACGGTCTTGAAGAAGTTCAACCGCGAGGAGGTCGTGAGGATTGTTCTAAGCCGGTGGCGAGAAAGTAGAGCTCGTCGATCATCGGCGTCATTCAACTCGGCGGCATGATCCATGTGCCGAACTCGCGCCGCCGGCACCGCTACCACTCGTGCCCCTAACAGGTGGGCTCGCCAGCACAGATCTAGGGCTTCGCCGTAGTGGACAATTGCGGGGTCAAAGCCGTTAAGAATTCGGAACAAGTCGGCTCTGACAAGCTGAACTCCGGATGGAACAAAGAAGACGTCCTTGACGGCGTCGTATTGTTCCTGATCAAACTCACCGGGTTCGACAAGGTCGATAGGCGCGCCGAAGCGGTCCGAACCCATGCCAATGGAGGCAAGACGACGAGGGTCTTTCCAGTTGACAAGTTTCGGGCCAACGATTCCGGCGTTGGATCGGTACAACTCTTCAACAAGAACAGTCACGCACCGAGCGTCAAGCGCTACGTCGTCTTGACAGAACAGGTAAAAGGAAGCGCCGGTGACCAGTTCCAACGATTGGTTTGCTGCCTTCGAGAAGTTGCCCTGGTTCGGGGCTTGGTGAATGAAGGCATCGGGAAGAATGTCAGACACCAGATCCACAACAGGGCGAGATTCGCCTCCGTAAACCACCAGTACTGACAGGTTGGGGTAGTCCTGGGACGCCAGCGACTGAAGAAGGTCCTCGAAGTGATCCTGAGGTTCGGATACAACAACGACAGCAACTACAGCCGGCGCCTCCTCATCAGCTGAGGGGGCCGGGCGCGGTTCTGTTAGCCATGGAGCAGAAGCGTCATTCACGTCGGCTAGAGGCTAGCTGGGAACGACCGGATTTGGTGGTAGCGCGCTAGCCACAGTTAGGCGGCGCCTCGTCACCAAGAAACGGCAAATCTGGTGGCCGCCCGGTCTATCCTGCCACTGTGACGACAGCCCTAATTACTGGTGCCAGCGGCTTTGTTGGGCCGTACCTCACCCAACACTTGGCTGAGTCTGGTGACGACGTTGTTTGTGTTAGTCGCACTACCGGAGGACCTGATCTTCTGGACAGCAAAATGTGGTGTGACCTAGTGGGCGACCATCAGCCTGACATCATCTATCACTTGGCCGGATTTAGCGATGTCGGCGCCTCCTGGGATGATCCCAAAGCCGCCTTCTCAGCCAACGCCAACGGCACGCAATCGGTGCTCGAGGCCGTTCGTGTCACCAAGCCTGGAACCAGGGTTGTCTTTGTCTCAAGCTCAGACGTTTACGGAACCGTTCCCTCCGCTGACCTCCCCATCACCGAGAACACTCCCACCCGGCCGAACTCTCCCTACGGCGCCTCCAAGGTTGCAGCCGAACAATTGGCCCGCCAGTACTGCCGGGGATTCTCAACTCCAGTAGTGATCGCCAGACCGTTTAATCACATCGGCCCTGGACAAAGCACCAGATTTGCCGCACCCAGCTTCGCTAAGCGGATTGTTGACTGTGAAGCCGCTGGCGGCGGGGTAGTTACTCACGGTGACCTAAGTGCTCGTCGTGACTTCACCGACGTTCGAGACGTCGTGCAGGCCTACCGCCTTCTAGGCACCGATGGGGTACCTGGGGAGACCTACAACATCTGCTCGGGCGTGGACATCGAGATGAGCGAGCTACTGGCCCTGCTTGTTAACCAAGCAACAGTTCCGGTGGAAACCAGAATCAACCCCGAACTAATGAGGCCAGTGGAGCTTCCAGCACTACGCGGCAGCTTCGCCCGCCTGCAAGCGGCGACCGGCTGGAAACCGACCATCCCACTTAGCCAAACCCTGACCGATATCTTGGCTGACGCTAGGAAGCAATCAACCCCCGGAGCATCCTCATGACCAAACGAGCCCTAATCACCGGAATCACCGGCCAGGACGGTTCATATCTGGCCGAGCTACTGCTGGAAAAAGGCTATGAGGTGTCCGGCATGGTTCGCCGAACCTCAACTGTCAACTACGAGCGAATCGACCACATTAAGAAAGACATCAATCTCGTTCCCGGCGATCTTTTAGATGAATCCTCGTTGAACCAGGCGCTTTCAGCTGTGAAGCCCGACGAGCTATACAACTTGGCCGCCCAATCGTTCGTGCAGACGTCGTTCAGCCAACCCGAGCTCACTGGCAACACCACCGCACTTGGCGTTACCCGAGTGCTGAATGCCATTCGCCACATCAACCCCGACATTCGCTTTTATCAAGCGTCTTCGTCGGAAATGTTCGGCAAGGTCCATGAGGTTCCCCAGACCGAGACCACACCATTCCATCCTCGAAGCCCTTACGGCGTCGCCAAGGTGTATGGCCACTGGATCACCGTCAACTACCGAGAAAGCTATGACCTTCACGCCTCAAGCGGCATTTTGTTTAACCACGAAAGCCCTCGTCGAGGTCTGGAATTTGTGACTCGCAAGATCACCCATCACGTGGCGCAAATCAAACACGGTCTCACTAACGAAATCCGCCTCGGCGACCTTGATCCCCAGCGTGATTGGGGATTTGCCGGAGACTACGTGGAAGCCATGTGGCTGATGCTGCAACAGGACAAGCCCGACGATTACGTCGTCTCAACTGGCGAGACCCACAGCGTCCAAGAATTTTGTGAAGTGGCATTTGGACACGTCGGATTGAACTGGCAGGACCACGTGGTCCAAGACGAGCGGTTTATGCGGCCGGCCGAAGTTGATCTGCTAATCGGCGATCCTAAGAAGTGCCTGGAGAAGCTGGACTGGGCCCCTAAAACAACTTTCACCGAACTAGTTCAAATGATGGTCGAAGCCGACATGGACTTGGTCGAGTGGGAGATGAAGTATCCGAGGGTCTAGCTCCGTGACAGTAGCTGTGGTCTGCGGGGGCGTAGGGGCGGCCCGCTTGTTGCGCGGGATGATTCAGATCGTCCCCGATTCTGAACTCACCGCAATTGCCAACGTTGGTGATGACATTGTGCTTCACGGACTTAACATCTCCCCCGACCTCGACACTATTGTTTATACGGTCTCCGAAGCAGTCAGCGCCGAGAGGGGCTGGGGCCTTGAAGGTGAAACCTGGCAGGCCATGGAGGCTTTGGGACGATATGGGGACACCAATTGGTTTTCACTTGGTGACAAAGACATCGGAACCCACCTTTATCGCACTCACCGTCTTGGCGAGGGCGCCACACTGGCTGAAGTCACAGGCGAGATTGCCAAAGCGTGGGACCTCAACTTCACCTTGTTGCCAGTGACTAACGATGTTGTCCGCACGATGGTTACCACCGCCGATGAAGGCGAGATTAGCTTCCAGGACTATTTCGTCAGACGTCAGCACGACGTGGCCGTTACCTCGGTTCGCTTCGCCGGAGCCGACCACTGCCAACCTGCTCCTGGCGTGTTGGAGACCATCAACAGTGCCGAGCGAATCGTGGTGGCCCCGTCGAATCCGGCCGTGTCGATCGATCCGGTGTTGGCCATTCCCGGAGTGCGGGACGCTCTGATTGCGCGCCGAGCCGACACCGTTGCCGTGTCGCCCATCATTGGCGGCAAAGCACTTAAGGGGCCAGCCGATCGACTGCTTAAAGAGCTAGGCCGCGAAGCCACCGCTGTGGGGGTCGCCCGGTGGTATGCCGAGGTCGTTGGAACTCTGATCATCGACGAGATCGATGCTGACCTTGCCCCAGCCATTGAGGCCGAAGGCGTGAAAGCAGTAGTTGTTCCAACAATTATGAAAGACAAAGCCGACGCTGCTGCGCTGGCCCGAGTCTGCCTGAGCTAAGCGCCCGGGCTTAGCCTTCGTCGTCTGGCAGTTCTTCGCTTGTTGGCGTGGTGTCGTCGCCGCCGGTATCGGTGCCTTCAGAATCGGTGCCTTCGGGATCAATGCCTTCGGGCGCCGGGATGGTCTGGGCTGGATCTTCAATCAGCGGCGAGGTCGGGCTGACACCACCGATTGCCTGAGCTGAAGGTGGAGGTGGAATTTCTGCCCCTGCAGGCACAAACGCAAGAACTAGCGAAGCGGCGTCTTGGGTGAAGCGGAAGTCGGCCAAGTTTTCAGTGATGATCTCATCGGGTGCATCGGTTGAGAACGCGTTGTCCCAAACAGCTAGCTGAAGTTCAGCAGGCTCACCGTTACAACCGGCAGCCTCATCAAGGACACGGCCGCCAATCTCAAACGGACCAGGCGTGTAGGTGGTGTCGTTTAGTTCGGCTTGAGTGGTCCGGAAGTAGGCGCCTAGTGTGGCGTTTCGTCCGGATGCACTGACCGAGAACGGGTGGATGTGGATTAGACCGTCGCCGTGGGTGTGGATTCCTTCTTGTGACGGAACCTCCTGCGGGATATCTGGGAAGAAGCTGTCACACGCATAGATCGCAAACGCCTGATGCCAGTGATCGCCCTGGACCCCAAGAGACGGCACCGCAACTAGCGGAGCTACTGCCCGGTTTGACTCGCGATTGTTTGCAAGGAAAAGCACCGAGCCAATGCCAACAACACAGACCAGGAAGATTACGGGTAGGAACCAGCCAGCTCCCTGATCGGGATTTATCGGCTTAGGAAGGTCAGAAGAAGATTTACGTGCCACGGCGGGAAAGCCTAGAGCCTCGCGAGGCCACTTCGCGGTAGGGTCAGCGAGATGGGAAACAGCTTGGAAATCGTGGCCATCGGCGGAATGGGCGAAATCCGAGCCGGTGACGACCTGGCCGGCCAAATTATCGATGCGTGTCAGGCCGAACACCCACTTGTAGATCACGACGTTTTGGTTGTAAGCCAGAAGGTGGTGTCCAAGGCTGAGGACCGCCAAGTAAAGGTAGATCCTGACGATCCGCTATCGCACAAACCACTGGTGGTCTCTGAAGCAAAGCGGGTGCTCAGGCGCCGTGGCGAGCTGATTATCACCGAAACCCAGCACGGTTTCGTATGCGCCAATTCGGGTATCGATCGCTCGAACGTGGCCTCCGATGTTGCTTGCCTATTGCCGGTTGACCCTGACCGCTCGGCCCGGCGCATCCGTGATGCGATAAGACACCGACTTGGCGTAGATGTGGCCATCATCGTGGCCGACACATTTGGCAGGCCTTGGCGTCGAGGTGTGACCGATATTGCACTGGGCTGCGCAGGCATCTTGCCCATATTGGACCTGCGGGGCACCCCCGACGCCACGGGTCGAGTCCTTCACGTAACCGAGGTGTGTATTGTTGACGAGCTTGCGGGTGCCGCCGAGCTGGTCAGGGGAAAAAGTACCGGGCATGCGGTGGCACTGATTCGGGGAGTCGACCCGGAATGGTTTGGCCCCGGATCGGTGGTTGAAGACATCGTTCGTGACCCGGCCGACGACCTGTTCCGGTGAGCCTGTTAGATCACGCCCCAGGTGAACCGACGCCGGGCGCTTTGCTTGATTCGTTTGTCACCTATTCATTGGACAACGGCATAGAGCTTTACGAAGCCCAGGAAGAGGCGATCCTTGAGCTGTTGGAAGGCAACAACGTAATTCTCAATACTCCGACCGGGTCGGGAAAGTCTTTGGTTGCCGCAGCAGCTCACTTTGCCGCCTTCGCCAACAACCAGCGCAGCGTTTACACAGCTCCGATCAAGGCGCTGGTTTCTGAGAAGTTCTTCTCGCTTTGTGAAGAGTTCGGCACTGCAAACGTGGGCATGATTACCGGCGACGCCAAGGTCAACCCGGACGCGCCGATCATTTGTTGCACTGCTGAAATCTTGGCGAACTGGACGTTGCGTGATGGAGCCGGTGCCGACGTAGACGTAGTCATCATGGATGAGTTCCACTACTACGCAGACCCCCAACGAGGCTGGGCGTGGCAGGTTCCGATTTTGCATCTTCCACACGTGCAGTTCTTGTTGATGAGCGCGACGCTGGGCAACACTCGCATGTTCGAACAAGATCTCGAGACTCGAACAGGCCGGCCAACCGCTTTGGTTCAAAGCGCTCAACGTCCGGTGCCGTTGGAGTTTGAGTACCGGTTCACCACGTTGCACAACTCGCTGGAGGCTCTGCTGGCCGATGGGAAGGCGCCCATTTATGTGGTCCACTTCACCCAGCGCGAGGCCACCGAAGCCGCCCAAAGCTATCTGAGCATCGACCCTCTAACTAAGGATGAGAAGGAGCGGATCAAGGAAGCTGTTGGAGCGTTCGGTTTCGACACACCTGTGGGCAAGGACCTACGCCGTTATGTGATGGCCGGCATCGGTGTGCACCACGGTGGTCTGCTTCCAAAGTATCGGCGCTTGGTGGAACGGTTGGCCCAGGAAGGCCTGCTTAAGTTGATCTGCGGCACCGACTCCCTTGGCGTGGGCGTCAACGTTCCCATCCGATCGGTCCTGTTCACCCAACTCTGTAAGTACGACGGCGTTAAGACCCGTGTGCTTTCGGTAAGAGAGTTCAAGCAGATTGCGGGACGCGCCGGCCGAAAAGGTTTCGACGACATCGGCACTGTGTGGGTGCAGGCGCCAGCCCATGAAGTTGAGAACATCAAGCTGGCCGAGAAGGCCGGTGCCAAGCTGGCAAAGAGCGGCAAGAAGTCCAAGGTTGTCAAGAAGAAGCCGCCCGAGCGTGGTTACGCCGCCTGGACCGAAGCCACCTTCGAGCGCCTTGTGGCCGGTGACCCAGAGCCGATGTCATCAAGCTTTGATGTGACTCACCAAATGTTGTTATTTCTGTTGGACCGGCCTGGAGATGGCTGCGCGGCAGTACGCAACTTCGTTACTGACAACCACGAGACCGAGAAGCGCAAACGAGGTCACATTCGTAGAGCCATCGCCATCTACAGATCACTTAAAGAAGCCGAAGTTCTGGAGTTCCCGGCCGAACCTGACAACTTGGGCCGACTGGTTAGGGTCAACTTCGATTTGCAGGATGAGTTTGCTTTGCATCAGCCGCTAAGCCTCTGGGCGGTGCAAGCGTTCGACGAACTTGATTCTGGAGCCGAAGGTCATCATTTGAAAATGCTCAGCATCGTTGAGGCTGTGCAGGAAAACCCGGGCGTGATTATCGGGGCTCAACTAGACCGGGCGAAACGTGAACTGATAACCGAGCTGAAGGCAAAGGGAGTTGAGTACGACGAGCGAATGGAACGCCTCGACGAGGTGAAGCCGCCTGCCCCTGATCGTGAATGGATTTACGACAGCTTCAACGCTTTCCGGGCCAAACACCCTTGGGCTGGTGAAGAGACGGTTTTCCCAAAATCTGTGGTTCGAGAAATGCTTGAAGGCGCGTTCACCTTTGGTGAATACATCAACCACCATGGCCTGAAACGTTCTGAAGGAACGGTTCTGCGGTATCTGTCTGACGTCTACAAGGGTCTTGTCCAGAACATCCCAGCAGATGACCAAACGGATGAGGTTATTGACCTCACCGAGTGGATTGGGGCGCTTGTTCGCGGTGTTGATTCAAGCCTCATCGACGAGTGGGAGCTGCTTCAAGCGGGAACCCCAACCTCAGCGGCGGAGTCTGACAAGGCTCAACAGCACGCTCCCGAAGACATCACTACTAATGAACGGGCGTTCCGGGTCATGGTTCACAACCAGACGTTCGCCTGGGTCATGTCAATGGCGCAGAATCGCTACGGCAGCCTCGAGCTAGATGGCATCATCGAAACAGTGCGCCAATATTTCGAGGAGTACGACGCCGTGCTAATTGACGCAGACGCTCGGAGCAGAGACAACTTCATCTATGACACTCAAACTCAACGGGTCACACAGATCATCTGTGACCCTGATGGTCACAACGAATGGCGATTCGAAGCCCACGTCGACCTTGAAGCCAGCAAAGCTGAAGGCAAAGCAGTGTTGGTAATAGATTCGCTAGGTCGGGCGGTCTAGGTCGTTGCTGAGGGCGGGGCGCTCGGGGCGTCCTCAAGCCCTAGCTCAACGTTGATCCGACTTGATGAGTCTGACTTTTCGCTGCCGCCCATGTCGAAGATCATCTCAATTCCGTACTCTTCACACACCGGGGTTTCAGGAACAAGCGCTCCAGATTCACGGTCGCCACCGTTGGCGAACACCAACTTGTAGCCCGGGTGGGCCTTGGCGATGGCTTCGATTGAGGCAACAACAGTGCGGTCGGTGTCAACTGCGATCATTGCTTCGTCGACCATTCGAAGCGCTTTGACAACTCGAAGGCGGTCCGCCTCATCGATGATGACCTTGCCCTTTTTGATTACTTGCTGAGCGTTGTTGTTGACGATGACTATGACCTTGTCGCCGTACTCTGCCGCCGCTTCGAGCATGTTGAGATGCCCGACGTGAAGGGGGCTGAAATATCCGCTGAGAATTACTCCGGTTGTCATATGGAAATACTAACTGACAACACCCAGCTAGATAAGGGTCGCTAGGCCTAGTTGCTCATCCCGGTAAGCTCCAAAAACAGCTGCTCATAGGCTTCGGCTTGAGCCGCTGGCGAGTACCAGGTCTCTATGAAGTGGCGGCCCCGTACACCCATGTCGACCAGTTCTTCCGGTGTTTCCAGCATCCGTTCGAGAGCTTCGATGAACTCTGAAGGGCTGTCGGGAGACACTGCCATGCCAGAGTCGGCTTTAGAAATCGTTGTTGCTACTTCAGATCCGTTGTCTATCGAGGCAAGCACCGCACGTCCGGCGGCCAGAATGCCATAGAGCTTCGATGGCGTGCTCGATTTGGCAAGGCCCTTTTTCAACAGCACCAAGTGAAGGTCAGCGGCACCTAGGACTTCGCTGACCTTTTCCCGAGGGGCAAAGTTAGAGACGGTCACGTTGCCGTGGTGCTTGGCCCAAGCATCCACGGCTGGCCGGGCTGCGCCTTCACCGTTGATAACAAACTGGATGTCGTCTCGGCTGGCAAAGTGAGTGGCCGCTTTTTGGACGAGGTCAAAGCTCTGGCTTAAACCAACGTTGCCTGAGTACATGATCACTGTCTTGCCATTCAGGCCATGGCGATCTCGATAAGGGTTTTCTCGTTTCACCGGACGTACGCGTTCTGTGTCGGCAAAGTTGTGAATGATCCGAACCTTCTCGGCCTGATCGTCGGGTAATTTGCCCCGCACGTTTGCCTGCTGGTCGTCGCTTAGAACCGTCACTGCGCTGGCCCGCCGGTAGAGACTGGCCTCGTGTCTTGAGGCGTAATCAATTACGCGTTCGTTTGTTAGCGCACCCAGATCAACAGCGACGTCGGGAAAGATGTCTTGGACGTTGAACACAAAGGGGATCCGGTGCCGCTTGGCCACCGCCCACGCCGAGTCACCAAGGAATATTGGCGGCGACATTCCCATCACTACGTCGGGCTTGGGTAGTGCTAACGCACACGCTGTTACTAAACCGGTGAATCCAGCAAAGCCGACTGCCCTAGAAGTGATCTTGGATTTGTCTGTGGGGAACGGCCACGCTCGGCTTATTGATCCCCACTGAGTCTTTTCTCTTCTGACCGGACGGCCGCGCCATTCGGCTTCAACATCGTGATCCTTGTACCAAGGCAGGCTGGTGACAACGTCGACCTGATGGCCACGTTCAACCATTGAGTTGACCAGTTTGGTCATGACCTCGCCAGTTGCGGCGTGAAGGTCCGGCTCGAAATGGGGACACTGCAGTTGAATTCTCATGACCATTTACTCATGCCTCGCAGCGCAACACGATAGGCCCCAAGCAGCGCGTCTCCTGCAGCCTTCCACCCGAATTCTTTTGCCCGAATTGGCCCGGCAGCTCTTAGGTCAGAATTTAGGTCCGGCTCGTCCAGAACGCGAGCTATGGCGGCGGCCAAAGCCCGTGGCCTGCGCGGTTCAACCAGCAGCCCGGCATCGCCCACAACCTCTGGCAGCGAGCCCGCTGTTGTGGCCACTACCGGACAACCTCGGGCCATTGCCTCAAGCGCCGGATTGCCAAACCCTTCGTACTCACTGGGGAATGCCATCGCAGCCGCTCCCCTATAAAGGTCGTCTAGCCGTTCGGCGCTGACCCGCCCTAGATGATGCACCCGGCTGCCCAAACCTAGTGTTTGTGCGTGGGCCACTAGAGCCTCTTCCTCAGGTCCGGCCCGGCCGGTGAACACTATGTTCAGATCTTCGAACCGGTCCCGGAGGACGTATAGGGCGTCCACCAAATCAATGTGACGCTTATGGGGGTAACTGATGGCTGGATACAACACGTAGCGCCCGTACTTCGCCGCCAATTCGTTACTGACATGTGTCTCAGGAGGACCGACCGGGATCTCGGCGTGGCCGTGAGGTACAACCACGGTCTTGCCAGAGCGGAGCTTCAACAGCTCGGTGGCTCGGTCGGCCGAGAACTGACTAGGGCAAAGCACCAATTCTGCACCCGCTACCGCCCGAGGCAACATCTTCTGGTGCCACCGCTGCTTTGCCGGGCTGAAGTTCTGCGGCATGTCCAACGGCTGAACGTCGTGCAAAGTCAAGACGTAAGGACGACCCTTCATCAGCGGAGCCATAGATCCAGCGTGGTGCAACAAGTCATCTTCACTGCTTGCGGCAAGTAGCCACGAGTTCTCTGCGGCTATGCGCATCGCTTTGCTGTTCAGAGGGGGTCCAGTCCGAACTTCGAAACGGCTTTCTAAGTCCGGGTAGGCCTCGAGGAGTTCAGGCTGGCAGTAGATCTTGATCCACAAATCATCTGGATCGATAACGTTGATGGCATGCAACAGCCGAACGGTGTATTCCTCGGTTCCGCCGACAACTCCAGGCACCAACCACATCAGGTTCACGCCCACTACTGACATACGTGGAGTCATCGGGCTACCTCGCCAAAGATTTTTCGATAACCAGCAGCGGTCTTTGCCCAAGAGCTGTTCTTTGCCACTGCCAATCCGGCGGTCCTGAGAGAGCTTGCGGTCTGATCGTTGGAGATGACTGACCGAATAGCGTCGGCGATCTCAGACACGTTCTTGGGGTTAACCAGCAGAGCTGCGCCTTGGGAGGCGTCCTCGGTACCGGTCCCCACCGAAGTCACTACGGGAGTGCCCTGGGCCATTGCTTCAAGCACTGGTAGACCGAAACCCTCGGCCAAAGACGGGAACACAAAAACGGTGGCGGCGGCGTAAAGGGCTGCGAGTTCGTCCTGGCTGACACGGCCTAGCTTGTGAGCCCGATCGCCAAGTGGCGCGATCACACTTTCATGGTCGACGCTCCAACCGTCGGGGCCGACAATTGCGAGGTGGAGCCCATCAACCTGTGAAACTGCCTGTACGACGCGTTCGAGATTTTTCCTGGGCTCCAATGTTCCAACCCAGATGGCAAAGCGGTCCGGAAGGCCAAAGGATGCCCTGGTCATATTTGCTGACTGTTCATCGACCCGCTGGGCGTCTACGCCCCAGGGAACAACTCGGACTTGGCCCGCCTCGACGCCACGCGCCTCACACGCTTGGGCCACAGTCTCCGAAGGGCAAACCATCAGCGCTGCGCGCTCAGTAGCGGCGCGCCACGCTCGGGGAAAGAAACCCTTTCCGCGTTTTGAGAGCCACTCGGGATGGTCCAAGAAGTCAAGATCGTGAACGGTAACCACAACGGGCGCATTTGTTGGCGGAACGACCATCGCCGATGCCCAAACAACATCAACTGGATCGCCGACGATGGACTCCACCGACCCCATTCCAGAACGCAGCCAGGCTTCATATAACGCAGGGCGTGGCAACCCAGCGAAGCTGACAGGCACTGCCTCTGGAATCATCGACGAGCTGGGCGAGCGATGACGAGCCGCAAGCCCTACATAGGAAAAGTCAGAGTCGACGGCTAACGCCTTGAGGGTTTGGGCGGTTGCCCAACCAGTGCCTCCTGGCACCTTGTGCCAGAACTGCTCAACTGTTACTGCAACTCGAGTCACTCCACCCGAGTCTAGGCCGAGTTAGAGACCCAGCTCTTTCGCAAAGAAAGGCGCCGTCTTCTCTAGACCTTCTCGCAGCTGCACCTTCGGCGCCCATCCCAACTCTTTGGTTACCCGAGTCATATCGGGCTTGCGCTGAGTTGGATCATCCTGAGGAAGAGGATGGAAGGTGATCTTCGAGTTCGAGTTCGTCACGTCGATTACTTGCTCGGCAAGTTCGAGCATCGTGAACTCGTTCGGGTTTCCGATGTTGACAGGCCCGTTGTAGCCAGAATCTAGCAATGCCAACTGGCCGTCGATCTGGTCATCCACATAGCAGAAGCTTCGAGACTGCATGCCATCGCCATAAATGGTGATGTCCATATCTCGCAGAGCCTGGGTGATGAAGTTCGAAACCACACGACCATCGTCAGGACGCATGTTTGGACCGTATGTATTGAAGGTTCGAACGATCCGAACTTGAATGTCGTGCATGCGGTGGTAAGCCATCGTAAGAGCCTCAGCGAAGCGCTTGGCCTCGTCGTAGACGCCACGTGGACCAATGGGGTTCACGTTGCCCCAGTAGGTCTCAGGCTGAGGGTGAACCAGTGGATCGCCATAAACCTCAGAGGTTGAGTTCAAGTGGAACTTCGCACCCTTGGCTCGCGCCAAGCCGAGGAGGTTGTGGGTCGCTACTGCGCCCACCTTCATGATCTGAATTGGAATCTTGTCGAAATCGACCGGGCTTGCTGGTGAAGCCAAGTGCATGATCGAGTCAACATCACCCGGCACCCAGACATATTCAGAAACGTCATGCTTGACGAACTGGAAGTTCGGATTGCCGAACAGCGATTCGATGTTCTTTTCGCTGCCGGTAACCAAGTTGTCCATACAGACAACTTCATCGCCGCGTTCAAGGAGACGGACGCACAGGTTGGATCCTAAGAATCCTGCGCCGCCAGTTACCAGAATTCGAGCCATTGTTAGCGGCCCACTCCAACGTAGGTGAAGCCTCGGCGCATCACGACTGAGCGGTCAAGCAGGTTACGACCGTCAACGATTGCACGGTTGTTCATGGCTTCAGCGACCTGGTCAAAGTCAAGCCAGCGGAACTCGTCCCACTCGGTCATGATTGCCAGTGCGTCTGCACCTTCAACTGCGCTGTAAGGGTCGGCCACGATCTTGATGTCTGGCAACTCTCTAGGAGGTGCGTCAATCGCTGGGTCATAGGCAACAATCTCCACGCCGCTGTCCTGAAGGCGAGTTAGCACCTCGATGGATGGCGAGTCACGCAAATCGTCGGTGCCTGCTTTGAAAGTCAGACCCCAAACTGCAAGACGCTTTCCAGCTCCGCTACCGCCGAGAGCTGTTAGCACCTTCGCAGCAGTTCGGTCGAACTGCTGAGTGTTGACGTTCAAAACCTCAGTGAGGATTGAGAAGTCATAACCTGCGTCCTCAGCGATCTTGTGAAGCGCAATGGTGTCCTTCGGGAAGCAGCTACCACCCCAGCCTGGGCCAGGACGCAGGAACTGCTTGCCGATACGAGTGTCATAACCCATTCCGAGTACGACGTCGTTTACGTCAGCGCCAACACGCTCACACAAGGTGGCGATGGCGTTAACAAACGAGAGCTTTGTTGCCAAGAACGCGTTCGATGCGTACTTGATGGTTTCAGCCGAAACAGGGTCAGTGACCATGACTGGAGCAGCGACCTTTGCGTACAGGGTGCCAACACGAATTGACGCTTCCTGGTCTTCAGAGCCGATTACAACACGGTCCGGGTTCAAGAAGTCAGATACTGCTGTTCCTTCACGCAGGAACTCTGGGTTGGAAACAACCGAAACGTCCGAGCGGTTCAGCTTCTTGGCTACTACGCGAGTTGAACCCACGGGCACGGTGGACTTGTTGATAACAATTGAGTTAGCGGGAAGATGCGGGCCGATTTCAGCGGCAGCAATCTCTAGGTAGCTAAGGTCAGCGGCGCCGTCTCCACCCTGAGGTGTGGGCACGCACAGGTAGTGAAATTCGGCGTGCTTTGACGCGTTAATCGCACCAACAACAAACTTCAGCTTGCCCGACCGCATGCCTTCTTCGACGATCTTGTCTAGGCCCTGCTCAACGATTGGGATCTCGCCCTTGTTAAGCCGTGCGATCTTGTGCTCATCGATGTCAGCGCAGATCACGTCATGGCCCAAGTGTGCAAAACACGCACCCGTTGTAAGCCCGACGTAGCCGGTACCGATTACTGCAATTGTTGCCACTGGAATCCTCGCCTCAAATTCGAATTTCTGTTCAGTAAAAGAGTAAACGGTTGGATCAATCGGAAGTGAGGGCCAAATGGCTCTCACTTGGTACCGATAGACCTACTAACAGCTGCTCTTAACTATTTGGTCACCGTTTCCATCGGCGCCGCCAACGGATTCTTCAACAATTACTGACGGAGAAGTGGTCGGGGTGGATGAGTCATTTGGCCCAGTGGTAGGTGTTGAGCTGGGAGGATCGGCAACTTCGGCCTTGTCTCCGATGACGGTTTCAAGCGGGTTTCCTACTGCTATTACTACGTCTCGGCCCTGCAAACCGGCTACCTGTTCTATGCCCACGCCGTCGCCTATGACTTGTGCCACAACAGATGCCGCCTGGGCCCCATCTGGGCCGTGACGCAACACCACACGAGGTTCAAGTGGAACAGGAGATGGGATGCCGGGCTCGAAGTCGGCCGAGGCCAACGCTTCGGCAATCTCATTAGCTTGGTCCTCGGCGCCAGGAGCAAACACCACCGAAACGCCAATAGTCGACGGGTCCATCATTGAGGCGCCGTTAAACAATGCGACCAAGGGGGCAGCGTCATCGGGCCTTCCGAACAGAACCGAATTGGTTCCGGCCCAACCCAGATCTGCCGGATAGCTGTAGGTCTGCAACTCCCCCGGTTCAAAGTTGCGGAACCGCTGAGCCAAGTCCAACAGAAACTGCGGAGTGAGTTCTTGGTCTAAGGCAACGTTGGAGACCATGGAGTTCACTAGCGAGTTCAGGACGAAGGGGTTTCGGGCTCCGTCATCGACCGCAGTTTGACCTAGTCGCTGAAGGAAGTCCTGCTGACGACGAATCCGGCCGAGGTCACCCTGATTGTCCACAACCCAAGTGCCATCAGCCGCCTGAGTTTGGTAGTAGCGGGACCGGACGTAGGCAAGGGCCTCTGCGGGTTCAAGCGCCTGACAGCCCGGAGTTTCCATAAGAAACCCGGTTTGGGAGCGGTTGTAGGTGGCGTTCCAGTCACGAGCAGGTTCGGGAAAGAAGACTTCAACCGACCCGACCGCTTCCACCACGCCCTGGAACCCGGCGAAGTCGACGTTGACGTAGTGGTTGATTGGGATGCCGAAGTTCATCTCGATCGTCTCAATCAGAGTTGCCGCTCCGCCCACGGCAAAGGCCGCGTTGATTCGGGCCTCACGTTCGGTGCCTGCGATTGGCACCCATAGGTCTCGGGGCAGCGACAACAGCGCCGCGGTTCCTTCCCCTTCGTTCAGGTGGGCGATGATTATGACGTCGCCGTTTCGCTCGCCGAGGCGACCAGTTTGGATGGGGTCATTGGGGTCAAGCCCTTCGGACGAGTCAGAGCCAACAAGCAAGACGTTAACGATGCGTTGGCCCGGTGCTGAGGGTTCGGGTATCGGGCTGAGGGCGCCCTCAAGCTGAACTCGAGTGATCTCCGAGACCTTGCCATAGCTTTCGTTCAGCAGCCATGCCGCAGCGAGCGCAGCGATGATCACTACAACATTGACAAACAGAACCGAGCGCTGAAACCAAGACCTGCGCGGTTTTCGTTGCTTCGGTTCTTGAACCTCTGTAGCCGCCTCTGTAGTCACCTCCGTCATCGCCCGGTCTCGGTTATCTCGGGCGCTTCGTTTACTGCGAACGCAAGCAGAACTCCGGAAGTGATCGTGATGGTGGCCACAGGGTCACTAAAGGTATTGGAGATTCCCCGACAGCTGGCAGCGGGCAGGGTTTCGCCCTCAAGCGGGTAGCTGAGTCCTTCAGTGACTACTCCAGTTACTGCGCCGCCGACTGGCAACAAACTAAGAAGTGAGCCTGGCTCGGCCTCAAGCGTTACTGAGTTGTGAATGACGGTGACGTTGTGTTGGTCAGTAACCGAACGCACCGTGCAGCCGCTTAGACGCGAGTGAGCCATTGCCAACAAGTTGGCGTACTGATGATCTAGCCGGCCACCTTCGCTGCCAACAACCGTTATGGAAGTGGCGCCCGCTTCGATCGCTTGGTCTAGCGCAAGCTCGAAGTCGGTCTCGTCTTTGTCGGGTCGGTGCTTAACTATTTTCGCGCCGCCGTTGGTGACCTTGTTGAGGCCGGCTTGTGACACTGAGTCAAAGTCGCCGACGGCGATGTCTACAGATATCTCAGCAGCCAACGCGTGATCGATTCCCGAATCGGCGGCGACTACAAGGTCGTGTGTTCCCAGCTTGGCCATCGTGCTTCTACTTGGCGCGTCGCCACCACAAAAGACCAACACCGATCGGGACATAACAGGACGATCCTATTGGCATCTGAAGCCATTCACCAGAGCTTGGCGTTGGCAGCGAGGCCAGAGCTAGAGTCAATCAATGGTTTCTGGAGGGATATCACTTGAAGAGTTCCGCGCCAACGCAATCCAGTTCCTGAACCGTTCAAGCGAGGCAGGTGTGGCCTGCCCGGGTTTCGGTTCGATCATGCCGCCTCGCCTGCATGACCGGGCAAAGGCATGGCACCAACACATGTTTGCGAACGGCTTCGCTCAAGTGTCATGGCCAACCGAATTCGGCGGCCAGGGTCTCGGGCCCGAATTCCGGCGGGCTTGGATTGAAGAGTGTGCCCGGCGCGAGATTGCCCCCTATTTCAACTTTCAGGGTTCGGCGCTGACTGGCGGTGCACTGCTGCGCTTCGGAACTGACGAGCAGAAGCGTCGCTACCTACCTGCGATTGCGGCAGGCACCAAACTCTGGTGCCAGTTGTTCAGCGAGCCCGAGAGCGGTTCTGACCTTGCCAGCCTTCGAACTCAAGCCACCCAAACCACTGACGGCTGGACGATCACGGGCCAGAAGATCTGGTCTTCCAACGCCCAAATGGCCGACTACGGAATTTTGCTGGCCCGAACCAGCCCGACCGAGTCCAAGCACCGGGGTATCTCATTCTTCTTGTTTGACATGAGCGGGCGTGGTGTTGATGTGCGCCCGTTAAAACAAATGACTGGCGATCACGAATTTTGCGAGGTGTTCTTCGATGGCGCCCACGTTGCCCAAGCTGATCTGCTTGGCCCGCTGCACGGCGGATGGTCGGTGGCTGTTTCGGTTCTTGCTGACGAGCGAGCTGAAGTTGGAGCAGCCGGGATCGGTTTAGAGAAGCGCACACAAAGGCTGGTTGACAAAGTTAACGCCCGCACTTCGCCAACAGAACGGGCACGCGTTTTACAGGCGCGAACAAGTGCGTCGGCAACCCGTCACCTGCTTGACCGAAGCGCCGGTGACCCAACGCTTGGGCCGCTTGCCAAACTGAGTGTCACCGAGTTTGCAGCCATGCGAACTAACACCGAGCTGGATCTGATGGGCGCAGCGGCAGTCGCCGGCGGGAACCCCGAAACAATCGAGTCGTTTCTTTATGCACCGGGCATGAGGGTGGCCGGTGGAACCAGTGAGATCCAGAAGAACCTCATTGCTGAACGACTGTTAGGGCTTCCGAGGGAACCCCCACCGGCAAAGACTTAGCCCCAACAGTGGCGTGATGCGTTCCAAGGCCTTGTGCCGTCGGCCAGCCAAGTGAGAGCGGCCGCCTCGTCCTGTTGAGCAGGAGTTGCGAGGTGGGCTTGGGGGGCGTCATAGCGAGCAGCGTGGCCGTACCACTCCCAAGATCCTGTTAGGAACTGGTAGGCGCCCCGAGCCGAGCTGCGCTTGTTTGCCGCGGTGTAGTTGTGAGTTGATTCACAACGGCGAACTTCCAACATGATTGGTGGAACAAACACCCCATGCCCGGCGTCAACCCAGCCGGCCTTGCCAGCGAAGGAACGGATCTGAGGTTTTGGTGGAGGCAGCGTTCGTGTTGCTGCGATGTGTTCGGCGGAGTCTGAGATGGCGGCTACTGCAGCCACTGTGTCGTACTGCTCCCAGAAGGCGTAACCGGCGTCGTCTGGGGTTCGGCCTAATGCGTTGCGGTAGGCGTCAACCACAAGATCTCCGCTGGAGGCTTCTTGGGCTTCGGTGGTCTCAAGCATGTAGCGGATCACGGCGATTCGAGTGTGACCGTTAACTAAGAGCTCGGCCCAGTATTGCTGGCCTGCAGCATCAGGGGTTCGGCCCAGGGTTGTGAGGTAGAGGCGAGTGATCTGGTCGAGGTGGTTCTGGGTAACTTGGTCAGTTGCGGTGGCAGCAGGCGCTGGCACCACAACATCAGCAAGTTCCAGTTCGGGTACAGCCACTTCGGCTGCGACCTCATAGCTCGTGTCAGAACTCTCGGCGGCCACTGACAGTGGTGAGCCAAGTCCGGCAAGTGTTGCCGTTGTTGCTGCAAAAGCAAGCACCCGGGTAGCGGTTTTTCGTTTCATAACGGGCCGGACCCTAGCTATGTTGCATTTCCGTTAACCCTGGGCGATTTCACCCAGCGTGACGAAACAAATTCTCACCGACAGCGTTGGGCCTGGTCAGCCGAGTGCACTGTGTCCGATGCCACTGTTAAAGCGGAATATTCATTTTGTCAGAACCATCGGTGGCACAAATGAGTCAGCACTCGCTTTGGACCGCAACGCAAGTGAAATATGACGACGACTGACATACAGACCAGCCAAGTTGAGCCCGCCCCTAGCACTTGAGAATCAGCAGCTCGTCCATCTCGAAGTCGCATCTAGGGCTTCGGTCAATTGCTCCACAGTGGTGCCAGCTTCCTCGGCCACCTCGTCCATCAGATCAGCCTCACCTTCGCCGGCTTCGGGCTCGCCGCCTTCTGGCTCGGCATCGGGTTCTGCATCGCCTGCCTCAGGTTCCGGCTCGGGCTCGGGGCCTGGAGGCTCTGAGATTTGGCGCCCGTAGTATGCGCCGGCCAGGTCGAGTTCGGCTTCGGTTGGAGGCGTGCAGGATTCTGGGGAATCAAGCTTTTGAATTTCGGGCTCGCCCCATTGGTACCCGTCCCAAGTTTCAGGGTCACCGTCTTCGGCCTTTGTCCAGTCACCTTCTGGGGCCCAGGTCCACACTCCGAACGCAGCGGGGCCACCCTCTCGACGGTCATAAAAAACCTTGATGGAAACCGCGTTTGCTTCGCCGCGGAACTGTTCCAATTCCCCATCCAGCGCGTTGCGCAGTTTGGCTTTGTCCACCGGGTAAATGTTCAGCTCTGCGCTTATGGCCGTTAGCGCAGTGCCGTCCTCGGACACGTCTTCGGTGCCAAGTATTACCAATTCATAGGCATCGCCAGACTCGGGCCCCGGTTCTGGCCCGTCGCCGTTAGCGTCTTCATCGGTCGAGTCTGGGTCGGTCCCTGCTTCTTCTGGTTCGGTGGCGTCAGAGGCATCCGCTTCGTCAGCGCTAGTGGCCCCGGGCTCTGCCGGCTGGGGATCTTCAGGTTCTGATTCGGAAGCACTTTCGCTTTGCAAGATGGGCACGAAGTCATCAACGATGGGTTCAAGCATGAAAAGACCGAGTCCGACTCCGCAGACCAACCCTGCGCTAACGACCCACTTCTTGCGCTGATACCAAGGTAATTCCGCCATGGCCCGACCCTAATGAGCAGCACCGAAGCAGTCCGGGCGCAGAGGAGGTCTGCCTATTCGGCGCTGAGCTGCAGCGCCCTCGACAGGACTCGAACCTGTAACCTACGGATTAGAAGTCCGTTGCTCTATCCATTTGAGCTACGAGGGCTGCTCGATGAACGTTGCTAACAACGGCCATGTCTGTGTAAGAGCTTAGGCCCCAGTTTGGGGGCCGTTGGTCTATTTCGGGACACGATCTGTTTTCGTTGCGCGATTTAGGCGGCCAGCTGGATGGGATCCAGGCGGTAGCCAATCCCGTGAACGCTTTTCACCTTGAGGCCCACGATCTTGTTCCGCAAGGTGACCACGTGAGTATCGATGGTTCTGCTTGAACCCAGGCCACGTTGACCCCAGACCCGGTTGAAGATGAACTCTCGTTCAAGTGCGACACCGGGATTGGCCACAAAGAGGACCAGCAGATCAAACTCGAGGTTGGTCAGCTCAACCAGGCAGCCCTCGGGATCCTTGACTGTTCGGGCGCGCCGGTCAATCTTGAACCCTTCGATTGTTGGTAGCGGGCCCTTGCTTTGCGATTCCTGCTGCCGCCGACCCAGGGCCTTGACTCTGGCTACGAGTTCGCGATCGCTAACGGTTTCGGCAGCAAAGTCATTAACCCCAAGGTCCAACCCGTTGATGACTAGCTCTTCGTCGTGAAGCCGCGAGACCAGCAGTATCGGCGTATCGGCGCATGAACGGATCTGTCGGCAGAGCTCGAGGCCAGCCATGTCATCGAGGCACGCGCCTGCAATGACTAGATCAACTTTTTCGATACAAAACTGAGCGAGACCATCTCGCCCCAAAGAACACACGGTTACTTTCAAACTTTCAGACTCAAGTAATTGTGTGACCCTGGCGGCGAATCCGGGCTCCTCATGAATGACTAATACAGAGGACACATAAAAATATTAGCCACACCCTGGTCGGTGTCGGGACATATGCACCAAAAAGCTTGTTGATGGTCTCTAGATCCTTCGATCTGGGACTGGTACCAGCAAGGGTTGGACGAGCATCAGACGTTGCGAACGCCGAGATATCTGAGGTGAAATTGTCTCGCCTTTGGGCGGCGGTGACGATACGATCGTGGAGCACATGGTGGCCGTAGCTCAGTTAGGTTAGAGCGCCAGGTTGTGATCCTGGATGCCGGGGGTTCGAATCCCCTCGGTCACCCCAAATCTCAGTAACTGAATATTCTTGACCGGATGGGTTAGGTGGTTGGTGCCGCTAGCCTCAAATGGTTAATACAAGCACCTCTAGCTCAATTGGCAGAGCAACGGACTCTTAATCCGCAGGTTCCGGGTTCAAGTCCCGGGGGGTGTACCAGAGAAATCTTATGAGAACCCCGTGCTGCAATAGCAGACTCGGGGTTCTTTTCGTTCCAGACCACGTCGATAGGCGTGCGATTGAATGACTTAGTCGACGCCATGCTTGCCCGTTCGGCTTGATCGACAGCATCGTCAAGATCAATGAGTGCTTTATATTGATCAGTTAGTTCGCGCTCCGCATCGCCACTCTCATCGAGAAGGATTCGCTTGAAGAACACCTGGTTCAGCGCCCGTCTAACCTTGGGAGTAGCGCTTAGGTAGGTCCGCTGCCAGTTGTCAGCCAGGTCGAGCGCTTGCAACACAACATCTTCGATTTCGGCGTATCGAATTGCTGATCGCTCGATCACAGCCTTTGCATCTAAGCGTTCACCTGATATTCGATTCTTCTCTTCTCGCAGCACTTCCAAACTCATCGCATCGGCGTGGTATGCGGCAGCGTTCTTCTTCTCTTCGTTGAGTAACCTCTTGAGGCGCAGCTCTTGCGCTGCACCGACAGCTTCTCGTTCTCCGTCATGTTTCTCTACGGCCGCTCGAAGTACAGAGCGAAGGCGAGCAGTTTTCTCAGCATCTAGCCAAACCGTGCGGTACTCATCTTCGACCTTTGCTTCAACCTCTTCAACTGAGAGGTGAGGAGTAGCACACGACCTGTCGTTGTTGCGGCCTCTGCAAATGAAGTATTCGTAGGCCGTGCCGTGTCGATTGGTTGTGCGTCGAAAGTAGAAGCGGCCTTCACATTTTTTGCAGAAGATTGATCCCTTGAGATACGGATCGTGAGTCCGGTACCTCGTACTCGACTTACGCCGAGCTGTAAGTAAGTCTTGAACTTGCATGAAGACGTTGACATCGATCAGCTTCGGGTGCGTGCCGGGATATTCTTCGTCCTTGAACTTGACGTACCCGATGTAGTACCGGTCCCGGAGCATCTTCTGAACTTGCCCGATTCGCAGCGGTGTCGGCAACGACTTGCGACTCGGTCGGGATCGAAGCCCTCGCTGCTCCAACTCTTCGGTAAGGCTACGGATCGACCACTCGCCTGTTGCATACGCATCGAACGCCCAACGAACGTGCGGTGCCCGCTCCTCATCGACAATAATTTTGGCTATTCCTCGTGCACCGCTGCCGCTCGGACGATCTCGTGCATTGAGGTAGCCAGCGGGAGGAATGTGTGTCGTGCCTCCAAGTTTGGCTTTCTGCGCCATCCCCATAGAGATTCGTTGGCCGCTTTGTTTGGATTCGAACTCAGCGAAGACAGCGAACATCCGGTGTGTGAACCAGCCTTGTGGTGTTGAATCGTCGAAGTCCTCGCTGACCGATATGAGGCGTGCGCCCGTTGCTGCAATCTCGTCCGACATCTTGGAGTCGTCTTGTGTGTTGCGAGCAAATCGGTCGAGCTTGTACACGATCACGAAGTCAACGTTGTCAGTCTCGATATCGGCGAACATGCGGGCAAGCTCGTCTCGACCTGCTCGCTTCCTTGCAGTCTCACCTTTGTCTTTATAGATCCCTACGACATCGGCACCCAGCTGTTCGGCTTTCGCTCGACAGATATCTTCTTGAGCGCTAATCGACAGACCATCATCACTCATGCCGGTCATCACCTGCTGCTTAGTCGAAACTCGGAGATAGATAACTGCGCGATTTCGACTGCTCATTTACTTAACTCCTAGGCTCACAGCGGGACTAGTTATGAGTTCGGGCAACTGGTCCCGAAAGTGCATCGTTCCGCCAAAGTAGGGCCTGCTGCGCCTGACCGGCTCAACCAGACCAATGTCATGTAGACGGTATCGGGTCGCCATACGAGAGGTGCCGAACAATCTGGCAAGGGTCCTGACGTCTTGGTGCCCAGCGGTCCATGCCCGTTTCATTAATGGTCTTGGCATTAAGAGGCAGGCCGCAAACTGGTCGCATAAGTTCTCAAGTCGCTCCGTCGAGGTGTAGGTTCCGACAGATGGGAGAAAGTGCTCTAGCTCACTCGGTGTACGAGTAACGGATCCCAGAACTACGTGTGCGTACTCATGCATCAAAGTGAACCGTTGACGGAGAGGGTGATCAGTCCCGTTGATGGCGATGATCCATTTTCTTTTCTTAGGATGCCAGCCGCTCAGACCTGACTGTGGATGCCCCGAGGGGTCTTGAAGATCTTGGTGGGTCGACACCTCGATCCGAGGCTGGATTTCAATCGCAACGCTTGGAAAGGGAAAGTCGTCCTCAAGTTCAAGTCGTGCTCGCATCTTCTGCGCGAGCTTCTCTGCTATCAGTTTGGCTTGCTTCTCCCCGAGGATCTGATGAGGGACAGAGGCTCGAAGATCAGCGAGCAAGCTCCTGCCCCGGGTGGCGCCACTAATCGACTCAATCTTGCCTCTAAGTTGTCGGATCTCTTGATTCATGTGGTCCCTCCTTCTAGTCGTGGGTGCGAGCGAATCAGCTCGCTTTGTCTTGTTGTTCATGGCCCGCCTGGTCAGGTCGGATTCCATGTTTACCGAGTTGGAACTCAACGAACGCATCGATTTCTTTGACAGCGCTTGTCGGCAGGCTTCGGTATCGAGCGTGCAGCAACCCCGTGACGGTTGGCAGCTCTTCATCGGGCATGAGCCCCGCAATCACGAAGAGATCGCGGCCGTTCAAGCCGAGCGCTTGAGCGAGAAGCCTTAGCTTCTCGGGATCAACCTTCTGCCACTGCCCTTTTTCAAGGCCGACGAGGCTTCCTTCGGAAATTCCGGTGAGGCTGCTCAGCTTGCTGAGTGGCAACTCCTTTGCGAGTCGCCCACTTCGCAACAGCTCTCCGAGTTTGTTGACGTCTTTTTCTCTTTTCATTGGAAAGTTCCGCTTACGTGTCAGAATTTTAACATGGAGCACTCATATTTCTGAGCGTGGTTTTTACAACACAATGGAATGATCAGCACAATGCGTTGCTGTCAAACACATAGATGCCTCCGTCAGGACTCACAGCCGTGCTCAACTCGATGGCAAGATCTCGTCCAAGTGCTTCCGTGTCGAATTTTACGTAGCGACTCCAGCCCTCTGGTTCGACTGCGATTGTGACGCCCAGGTCCTCGACGAGGTGCTCGACATAGTTTGAGATAGAAGGCCATTCCCCGAGATAGGCCTCCTCGAATGATTCGATGGCGGATTCTGGCGATTCGTCCGTGTAACTAATCCATGCTGTGACCGCTGGTCCGTGTTCACTGAGTGCTTGCGCTACAGCAGCGACAGAAACTATTGACTCGTACTCATCGGGTGACCATCCTGCAAAACCTTCGTAGTCATGGATTGCGTACTCCTCTGCGATCAGCTCTGGGCTCCGAGCGAGCATGTCCTGGATCTCATTCCAGATCGTCTCGGCTTCTTGTGTTGCGTCGATCCATTCACCGTGCAGACTCCCGGCGTTGTAATCCGATAGTGAGGCGACGTAGATTCGAGGCGGCTCAGGCCCTGGCAAGCGCTCCTGTTCGACAGGTGGGCGATCTCCGTGAGTGCCTTCTGGGGTTACTCCATTCATATTGTTCTCCTTTGGTTATTGCTGATTTCGATATGAGCTACGAGACTGGCCCAGCTCGGACCTGGTCACTCAAACTGCTCAAGGTGCTGGCGCTGAAGATCCGTTGAGCTGATTCTGGGAGCTGGGATATGACGCGTTCGATTTCGGATACCCGGTCCGCTTCCGTCTGAAGTGAGGGGGACCCAGCAAGAGACACGATGAACCTGACTTGCGGGAACAGACCTAAACGTTCTTGTTCTTGGCCTGTTTGAAAGTAGGCCAGGTATCGATCTAGCTTGCGCCGCAGAACACTCTTGGACTCGGTGCCGCGGTCAACTTCGAGAAACCAATGCTCCTCGAATCCATGGGCCTGAAGGACGACGTACGCATCGGGTTTGAGTGTTTCCGGTCCCCCAGAGGGCCCGAAGAACGGCCGCCAGCTATGGGGCTCTGGATCGAATAGGCGAAGCTTGCTAAGGCCGTCCCTTTCAATCTCCCGCAGCAGAACGAAACACTCGGTGATTGCCAGGTTGTGACGAACCCAAGAGTGACTCGGAGACCATTCCCGGTTTCGGGTGCCTCTATATTGCGTGAGCTGCAGTCCGACGGGGCCGAGTCTGTAGACGTAGCCTGCACTTCCTGATTGAAAGCCTCCAACGCGCCTCGGTAATCGAGCGAGTACGTCGAGCTTTACCAATCGGGCCATACGGTGCCGTGCTCGACGCGCTGGCGCTGACTCAGCCCCATCGACAGACGGAAAGTAAAGTCGCCTCAGTTGCCGAGCACACACAAGCCGAAACCGTCCAACGGTCTTAATCAACTCGCGATCGATCTCATCGAGCTGGTCAATGACGCGCTCAGCCCGCTTACTAAGGGTCGAGCTCATGACGCACTCCGTGAGTCATGTTTCGTGAACAGATTATGCTGAATCGGCTGCAGCTCAAGGGCCCAAACCGGAACGACTAGGACACCGAGCGGCGACTCGAACGGAGAGACTTCATTTACCCAACTCATAGCTGAACCTCGGGTTCGTCGTCGTCTCGGACGGGCTTCGACCCCACGATCACGTCAGCAACATCCCAGCCATGTTTCAGAGATTCAGAACCCCGATGAAGCTCCTCCTCAACCTCCGATATTGGCCTCCCGAATCGCCCACGAGACTGCTTAACTAATGCAGCTCGGCGCCCGTGAGGCCGACCCAAAGGACGGGTTGTACCAGTCACCGCAGGTGCTGTCCCACCATCGACCGCCAACCGGGCTACGACTTCGTAGCGCGGAAGATTCAGGAGGTCGGTCTGAGACATCTCGGGCATCTGTTTAGCAACGAGGCGACTGTCGTCTAACCCCAATTGAAAGACAATCCGTGACCGTGCGTTCGCCAATACGTCAGTCCGAACCTCCGGAGTTAGCTGACCAAAGTGCTGGTGGGCCAATGTCAGACCGAGACCAAGCTTGCGGGCTCGCGCTAGTACGTCTCCCGTCTTGGCCGGGAGTTTCAGCAGTGTCTGGAACTCATCCAAATACACCATCACGGAAGTACGATCGGATGCGGCAAGTGACGAGCGTCGCTGGGCTGCTTGCCAGACTCTGGCGAACAGCAGCGCACCGAGCAGCGAGGCTGCGTCTTCTCCGATCTCGCCGCCGGACAACGGGACGAGCAGAATCTTGCGGTCGCTCAGTACGCTGTCGATCGACCACCCCGGTTCGGCTTGGCCCAATATGTTTCGTAGTCCCGGCCGCAGAAGGAATGCACGAAGCTTGTTGAGGACCGGTCCAATTGCCTGGGCGCGCGCCGCGTCGCTAAGTGTCTCGAATGAGGACCAAGACGAAAGAAGTGTCGGGTCTTTGACCTTGCCAACGACTTGCCTCCGAAATGTCGGGTTAGTCAGAATCTTTGGGATATCCAGCATTGTGAAAGATGCATCTGCACGTGCGTAGCAAAGGGTCAGAACCGCAGTGCGAAGAATGTCATCGCTCCTTGGCCCCCAATAGTTCGAGAAGATCGAACGGATAACGCCGACCAGTTGTTCGGCGACAAGGTCAGGTGACCGACCGGCACCTTGCAATGGGTTAAGACCGACCGGAAACTGAGTGTCGTTCGGGTCAAGCAAGATCACGTCTCCATGGCGATGACTTGGAAGCCTGTCAAGAACATCGTTGACTAGATCACGTCCCGGATCGAGCACGATGACGCCGTGACCATGCTCGGCGTCTGAGACGATCATGTTGCCTAGCAGCGTGGACTTGCCCACACCTGTGGGGCCTATCACGTGGGTATGAAGCAGGCGATCTTGATCCTTCAAAACTAAGGGTCGATTCACACCCGGAAATGTGGAGTCAGCGATGACGACACCATCACAGGGCCGTTGCGAAAGGTTGCGAGTCGGGGCTAATTGTCGAGAGCCGTTGAGCGATAAGCCGGGAACCTGAGGGCCATCGATAGGCCAAGCGACGAGTGGAGTGGCCTCGGCTGAGTTGAGCACGATAGGCCATAGCGCGAGAGGCAGCCCATTGACCGAATACTGGCGACGTAGCCAAACCTGAGGAAGCCGACGTGGAATCAAGGCAACCCCCGGAGCAGAGGTCGTGCGCAGAGCAGAAACCAAAGGCGTCGCAACGCCCCTGGCTCTCCCAATGTTTGGAGCCCAGGCAGCGATTCGGACCACTCCAAAGAGCAATGGCTCGGCTTGCTTGGCTCGGTGCTGCCGGAGTGCATCCATTTCGAATACACCGGCTTCGTTCGGAATTAGGAAGCTGAGCGATGACATGAGAGCCCCCTGACTCAAACCGCTCTGTTGTCGTGGCGGTCTGGCCGGCGGAGCACCAGCAAGAGTCCAACACATTTCCAGCCGTTCGTTCTTGCGCAACGACGAGGCCGCACTGAGAATTCCCGATGACGTTGAGGCGCTCCGATCGATCCGAAGCGGCCGTTGTCGGGCTGTGATCCGGAGTTCCACAACAAGCCGAGGTTGGGCACCCATTCGATTCTCAATCGGTTCGATTCTTACGCTTGGCAATACTGAGCGAAGTCGACCAAGCACGGTCCCTGACATAAGCTCCGGAACTTCCAGGTGATGCTCAATTCTATTCTGCGTCGCAATCAACCGGAGTGAGATCACGGGTCGGGGCTGTCGATTCCGATAGAGATCGTGAGCAAGCCCTCCAAGTGCAGCATTTATGGCTGACTCCTTTAGGTCGGGCGGGAATGTTAGACGGAAGACTTTCATGCGGCCCCTCGTTCCTGTTTTGCCTCACTCATGGTGGGGGCTGATCTCTCGGGGCTCAGTCGAACATGCTCAAGGAGGGCACGGGCTAAGGCCTCTAGGTTCAGTTCTCCGTTCCATTCGAATTCAACCTCAATATCTCGATGCGCCACGTTTCCTACCCTCCTTTGTTGTTAATGTTCCGAACTCATAATTGTGAGTTTTTTGATTTGATGAATGTGTTAGATGCCACACCACATCGAGTGAAAAACTCTTCAAGAATACGCTCATAAAACTGAGCGGTCTATGGTGGAATCCACAACGGAACCGTCTGCTGGGTGCGTCATCAGAAGTACCGATTTCGAGCTGAAAACCACGTCCACCCAATCGCCATAATGGTCGCCGTTACAAGAATCGGTCGGACCGGAAACAGCGTCTCAGCGACAAGCTCGCTCAGAAAAGCGACAGCAGTTAGAGCGACTAGACCGAGAGCTATTCGCTCGCTCCACGATCGTCGAAACCTTGGGTCAAGCACTACCGGTCTCCATCCGACCACGAGTCGTCGTTCATCTCTGCCAAGAAGGACTGCATCTCCTCAACCTCACGAACGGGAATGGGGCCTTCTTTAGATCGAGTGCGATACCAGTTTCGAAAGTAGTCACGGAGGTAGGCGGTCTCATCAAAGTCACCGTTGTCTGACCTGACGATGCTGTCCGGAGCAGATGCAACTAGGCCGAACCTCATCGTCTCTGCGCTCTCACTGACAGGCGGTAGTCCGCGACAGCCAGTTCCAGACTCGCTCGAAGCAGCGCGAGTCTTGTGCGAGCCCTGGCGTCCGGGGCGGTCAGGAGATAGATCGCAACTTCCTTTGGAGTGAATGACTGCATCTCAACGCTGCCCTTGGATGAGCCCGCTCACTCGCTTGCCGTAGCCATCCAAGATCGGCTTGACCATCGGAATAACGATGTCCCCATGACGCTCGTGCATTGCCATCACCTGACTCGCTAGCAAGTCGACTCCCTGCAGAGCGACAAACGCGACGAGCGAAGCACCCTCTGTTTGATGTGCTGCGACAATTGCTTGTTGCGAGGCCTGCTCGGCTTCACGTTGGTGCTTCCTTGCGAGCACAGGTAGCGCTGCATTCGTACTTACTTGGTTGGTGTTGAACATGAGTCATTCCTCTGTTTGAAGTGAATGACGTCATTGGAGACCAACTGGGTGATGGTCCATCTGGGGGTGACTTGATGGTTTTTTGATGGTAACGATCAGATATGTGTCGAAACGCCCCTCAACTGGAGTACCTCAACCAGACGCTGCGGACTTAACTTCAGAGCTGGCCGCCATGCGGCGAAGAGGAATTCTTCGCTTGGCCGAAGCGCACATGCCCTGCCTCGAAAGAGCAGTGGTCGCAACGGGCGCAGTCGACGAAGGCGAACCAGTCACACCGGCCATGATCGAAGTTCTCGTGAGAGACGCGGCGACTCGTATCGGCGGCGATCACGGACATGCAGCGTTGACGAGCCTGGGCTTACATGAAGGTGGCAGATCCGACCGGCCAGGGCAAGCCCGAAAAATCGCGGCTGAGTTAATGCATGTAAGCGACGGTCACTTCCGCCAGCACTGGGAGCCAAGACTATTTGAGCAAATTGCCCAGATGATTCTCGGTGACATTCATGTCTTTCAGCGTCGACTCTCGCACCTACAAAATGACGTGCGGACTCCGATCGGCTCTCGTCTTGCGGTCGAATGGCTCTCGCGATTCGAGACCATGTATGCCATCTGGACTCCCGTCAGCGGTCTTGGTGGGGAACTAACGGCGTTTCGGTCGACACTTCTGGAAAAGGATCGACCGTGGGACCGAATGCCCGATGGTTCTGGCGATGAGGGCTATCTACAGGAACAGCAAGCTACTGGGTGTCTTGCCGACGCTTTCTACTATTTCGCAAAGGTCTTGTGGGCTGAGCATCAGTTCAAGAGCAAATTCGGGGGCCTCTGGCTTCTTCCTGAGCGCAGCTCTGAAGACGATCTCGCAAATGCGATGTACAGAATTCGCATGGCCTCGCCAAACAACGGCAGGGACGATTCTTTCCTAATTACGGAATTGGGCCGAACGCCCGAAGCCGAGCTGGATCCGTTCCTCAGCTGGGCAAGCGGCGATGCACGAGCTGCGGCTCTGATCGACGAATGGTACGAATGGGCCTCGACCTGCGGTTGCGAATGGAAGCTTGGCGAGCAAAAAGGGAAGGAGTTTTTCCCAGTGTCTCCCAACCACCCAGGAATCCAGCGGCAATGCGACCTTCACGCGCTCGTCGGCGCATGCAACGACTACATGTTGATCCTCGATGACGCCTGGGATCAAATCGCCGATTGGTACCACGAGATTCCTCGCCCACCGCGCCATTCCGAGACGGCAGAGCAGCTCCTAAACAGTCGAGATAGCACCTTGCCCAAACACGAACTCAACCGCCGAACACTCAACAACTAGGAGAAATGAAATGCTAAGTGTCCATAACCTTCAGAGCGACTTGTCGCTACGCCAACGTGCGCTAATCAAGGGGCCATTTGGTGGGTTGATTAGTGGTGGCGCGCCACTTCTTGATCGTTTGGATTCGATCATCGGATCAAACGCCTTCTCGTTGATCCCTGGATACATGCACACCCTTCCTCACGAAGGCATGGGCACGTTTGGGCTTCTGGCCGGGGACGCCTTGCTTGGCCGACTTGTGTTCGTGGGTCACCGCAACGTTGAGTTCCAGGTTGACTTCAATGACATCGCGCTGATCGCACCGATTGACGGCCCAGCTGGATGGGTTGAAGTTCGCGCCTACGAGGGCAGCTACATATTCGACGTGAAATATCGAAAAGCGGTTGATCAGCTCTGCGCAACACTGGACCACGCTCAACGTCTTGGAGCTTTCTAGATATTGACCAAGCTGCATATATATGAGATCATATGAATAGTAATGAGTCTCACTGCTGCTGCTCGCCTTGCGCGTGTGGCGCCAGTGAGGTGGATCGACCATCTCGCTTGAACCCACTGGGTTCGAATAATCCCAAAAGGACCGAGATGATTCGATACTTCTCATTCATGGCACCCTACGACTGGTGGCTTCGCCGTCGTCAGCTGAGGTTTGCTCAGGATCTTGTGCTTCTGCAGCTAGTCCGTGAGCATCAACCCCAACTCGTCACAGGCCTTCCGCTATCAGCAGGAGGTGCCCGCCGAGATCAGGTGCCATTCACACCATTGGTTCGTTTCAGGCAGTTCAAAGGTCACATCCGCGACGAACTCCAGAACTAACCAAACCCAAGACCCCGGACCCTCGCTTAGCGAGGCCGGGGTTTCTTCATTCCTGTTAATGGCCAAGACCTACGTCGAGACTCAGCACAGAATTAGCCCCGTGTCGACCAAAAGGAGACTGAGCCCCGACAGACCTTAGGGTAAGGGGCGCGACGGATCGATCAAGGGGTAAGCCTACCCACCACCATTGATGTTGAACCATTTGTTCAATGGCTCGTCGAAGTCGGACCTCAATGGTCGATAGCCAAGTCGCAAAACCTAAAACACCCCCGACCAGCCAACCTGCTCAACTCACGACGGATCTAACAGTTGACCTTTATTTTGCGAACTTCGGCAGCACTAAATGATCGAAGTGGCCCGAGACTTTGAGAAACGTTGCAAATTCACAGGGGTGGACGGGCATTCGTCCAGACCTACTCGTCGAGGAGGACGATTTGTTGCTGATCCTTCGACCACCACAGGAGTCCTATCTATAGGCTTTTCAAATGGCTCTAATTGGCGAACTTCCTAGACCGAGGGTCCTTGTGATCTCGGGCCGTGCAAATATCAGTAGAGGCGAGCCAAACCGGGCAGTGCTGAACTCACTCGAAGCAGAACTGAGGCCGATTGTCGGGACCCTAAAGACAATCGCTCCGAGCGAGTTCGGGTCCATCAATATGGATGAGTGGGATGCCGTAACAGGAATCGGAGGAACGCCGCCCGCATCTGCCCGTTCTACTACGCCGACCATCTGGTTCGAATGCGGCAACATCGGTCACTTCCTGTCCAGCGAAAGAATCGTCGGACGAGCTATGGAGGAGTTCCCCGCAGATAGCGCTCTGGCAGATGATTTTGGAGAACTCGCTCAACCCGAGATTTTGAGGCTCTCAAAGACAAGTATTAAGACGATTGTCCACGTCTCCATGACTGCCTTCCACCTAGACCCATTCCTGTCTGCCGCTGTTGGACCCTTGGCTGGTGTTGTGCGCAGAGCAGGAAGCGAAGATCGAGCAAGCGCAGAGCCAGAATTTATTGTGTTTGTCGAGCCAGTCGAAGCACCCGGCAAGTGGGTTAAAGCTGCCCTTCATAGATGGTCTCGAGAATCACCCGATCTCAAACCGATCTTTGATTGGTCGGCAGATCCCGACTGGATGAGCCCCGAAGAAATTCAGGCAGATGCGCGCCTTTCCGAGCTTAGAGCGGACCATGCACAGCTGGTTGATAAATTTGGCGTGGAGGAGAAACAGCTTGAGGTCGACCTGGCCGCAATTCGGACCTCTACCGGCGCGTCATGGCGTGGGCTCCTCACGACCCAAGGGGACACCCTCGTTCAACATGTCATCGAAGCGCTTGACGAGCTCGGGTTCGGTGTGCGCGATATGGATGCTGAACGGAGCGGATCAACGCTGCTCGAAGACCTGAGACTGGATGTTCCCTCATTTGAGGCGTGGGAGTGCATCGTTGAGGTTCGTGGGTATGGACGAGGCGGCGCGAAGACGGGGGATCTGATCCGGCTTGAGAGGATGGCCCAGCTATTCGAGAATGAGACTGGCCGTCCGCCAGAAGCGCGCTGGTACATAATCAACCAGAACCTAGATAAGAGCCCGGTAGACCGACCCGTACCCTTCGCTACCAATCGAGAGGACGTGGATCTGTTCGCTGAGGTGAATGGGCTAGTTATAGACACCAGGGAACTGCTTAGGCTGCGAAGGGCAGTGGCCAATGGCAACGTCACCAAAGCTGACGCTGTCAATCTCTTGGTTCAGACTTCGGGGATCTACCAATTTGATAATGATCAGAACCCCGATGCCTAGCCGCTCTCCGGGGCCAGGATCTCTGTCAAAACCTGAAATCGCTTCAATGAAAACAGCGCAGCTTCAGAGTTGACGTCGCCCCGGCAGCTCCGATGACCCCCTCAAGGGCCAGGGCACCTCAAGTCCATCGACAATATGGTCCATGACCAAAACTACGGATCGTGTTCGACTTCGTCAGCTCGGTACGCAGCACTCTGTTGGAAGTATTGCCGCCAGCCCTTATTGGTCCCGGAACTGGCATTAGAACACACCCGATTCCGACGCTTCGACTGGACAGCCTGGAAAATCCCGTACAAGGACTCGGATTCAGTTGTCACTTCCCATGCACTCGAGATTTTCTCTATTGGAGGGTTCCTGCCACGAGCGGACTCCGCTCTTCGCATGCTGCCGATGGCTTTGCAACTCCGTTCCTCGTAATCACACCGGAGGTCAGTTAGCCGAGCCTGATTGGGCTTGACGGCCTGACCTTCTCAAAATCCCGCGTTTACGGAACGAACTGTCCCTCCACAATTTGACTGTGACTTGATCACTGTCGGCCTCGTCAGGGGTAACCACAAACCCAATTTCATCTTCGGTAAACGCCAGACCGCCAGGGACTCTCCACTCACGCTCCCAATCGAAATTGTAGTTCGGTCCGAGCGTGTCCATAAACGGAGTCAACTGCCAGAATCCGCTCACGGTGTCAGACATCTGCTCACCGTAGACACCGAACAACGCTCGGTCGAGCTCGCTGTCCCGCTGAACATGCCAAACACGCCCTCCCCCAGCCGCAGTAACAAAGTCCTTCCGAAATCCAATACCCCAACGCCCGTGCTGCCGGTACAACCTCTGCAGATGGTCGAGCGGAATCTCGCTGAGGCACGCAGATTTTTGACTCTCCCTGACCTTTTCGAAATCTTTTGCTCGACCAAACGGTCCGCTCGCCTCAACAGCAAGGCTCTTGATAATCGACTGTAAGTTGTCTTGTGTTTTCGTGAAATGGACGAGCCAGTCGGACATATCCCCCCAACGCTCGTGCAACAATTCGCTTGGGATTTGTGTTGCTAACCTATGGTTGTTGTTCATCCCTGAGTGATCGACAACTGCCTACATGACCTTGAGACACTCTCGGCATGGCCTAATCAGTTGAGATTGAACACGGAGTTAGTGAGCTTGCCATCGAGGTCCCTCAGCATAAGATTTCGAGAGAATGGCGGAACACCGGACGGCGAACGCTTCGAGCGTACTTCGAGGGACAATGCCTATGTTGTGAGGATGTTGAGGGGAACTTGCACTACAGCCATGTCATTTCGAACGTAAGTTCGGTAAAATGGGTATACATAGTTTGAAGGCATGGCGGCCGGGGAAGCAGAACTTGTGACGACTTCGAGAACAGATCATACGAATTGGACGGCAGCTGGCTCTGACGCTAGCGCTCAGAAGACTTATACATCGATCAAAGCAGCTTTGAAAAACCTCCAATCTCAACGGAACGTTGAGATATTTCTCCAAGGCAGTTACGCCAACGCCACAAACATCCGCGCAGACTCCGATGTAGATGTGGTGGTCATGACCAAAGTGACTTTCAGAGGTTCTACGACCAGGCTTGGACCAACGCAAAAGGCCAGGTATGAAGCGCTCCCGGCTTCGAGTTACCAGATAAGCGACTTGAGATCAGAGGTGCATGCCGCATTGACCGCTTACTACGGTTCGGCTCGCGTGCACTCGAAGAACAAATGCATCAAAGTTGACAAACGAGACGGATACGTCGACGCCGATGTGGTTCCTTGCATTCAATATCGTTGGTACCCGTACTCCGACTCGGATATCTACCATGACTTCGTCGAGGGAATCTCGATCAAGCCTCTTGCCGGGCAGCCCATCACGAACTTCCCGAAGCAACACATTGCGAACGGCCACACCAAGAACAATGCATGCTCCGGCAACTACAAGAAGACGGTCAGGCAGCTCAAGCGGCTACGAAATCGCGCTGTCGATGAGGGTCGATTAGACAGGGGCCTGTCACCGGGTTACTTGCTTGAATGCATGACGTTCAATGCCCCTGCGGACCGCTTTGTAACCAATGACACAGATCGGCTCGAAGAAGTCCTGCTTTGGCTGAAATTTGCGAACAAGCCTGCCTTTGTGAGCTGCGATGAGATCCACAAACTGTTCATCGACGACCCAGGTGACTTTGCGCCGAGCCGCGGCCAGGTCATCGCCGATGCTCTCTGGGAGACATTCTGATGCACAGCTACTCAACGTCGTCTTCACGCTTAAAGATCTATGCGGCTCTGGCAATACCTGCCGTTGTCAGCGCATGGTTAATCGCTGTAGCGACATCAACGCTCAACTGGCCCCAGTGGCTCGTGACAGCCCCCTCGGTCACAGTAACCTACGCAGCGTTCTACGCTCTCTTCGACCGACTCCTATGGAAACACCCGCTTGCCCGGAGCCTCGGCCTCTCAGACGTTAGCGACGTTTCTGGTGACTACGCAGGAGACCTCGTTTCCACGTTCGAGGACGAGAACAATCAACGCGTAACGCGAGATGTGAAGATCACAATCGTGCAGACTTGGACTGGAATCAGCATCTCGATGGCTGTGACGGGCGAACGTGGAACGTCGACGTCCGGGTCTTCGGCAGCCTCGCTGACCTTGAATGGCTCGTCAGTAGTGCTCGACTACATGTATCAAAACCGCGTGCGTCCCGGGGTCGCAGACTCCGACATGAATGACCACAGTGGTGCTGCGCAGGTTGTGGTTGCGAACGGGTCGCTAACCGGGCGGTATTTCAATAGTCGACCCCGAGCTGGCTCGATCGATGCAAAGCTAGTAACTGGAGTGATCGAAGCGTAGCTCCGCCGGTCAAAGGCGAATCGTTGCACGCTCTAAGTTCGCTACGAATGCTGGGTTTCCAAACAGTTCGATCAGGTGTACTACACAGCAGCACGTCGACCAGGGATTATGTGCGTTAACGGCACCAGTTCTTGGCGGATTGGTGCCTAACCGGGTGCCTACCTCCGGGTAGTTAGACTGCCGTTAGACCCTGTGGAAGCCGTGAATTCGCTGGTTTACAATCGGTCACTCCGTCACGTCCGGAAGCTTCCTCGGAACGGATTGCATGGCGACTCCGAGGCCGCCTCTTATTCAGCGAACACCAGGTCATCTAGAATAAAGTCATGTGCTCGCCGGCCCAGATCGACCTCACTTTGAGCCAGGTCAATGACCGATGCCCGCTCCGGCTTAGCTGAAACTACGGGGATCCCTTGCCACACCAGAAACCCCTCCTCTTACTAGACGTAGACGGAGTACTCAACCCCACCGGCAACACAACACCACCGCACTACCAGCGGCACGAAACAGACGAATACGTCGTCTCCATTCACAAAAACCACCAGTACTGGCTATCTCAGCTAGCGCACCTCTTCGAACTCGTATGGGCAACAACCTGGGGCCCTACAGCCAACACAGTGTTCGGCCCCCTCCTAAAACTGTCAGCCATGCGACACGTCACCTTCCAGATGACAACAGCACCCACACGCAAACTCGCGAGCGTCGCCTCCTACGTTGCAGACAGACCCACTGCATGGATCGACGACGAACTCTACGAAGACGCCACCGAATGGGCAAGCCAACGGAACACCCCAACCCTGCTCGTGCGCACCAAAAGAACCGTTGGCCTTACACGCCCGGACTTCCACGAACTCCTGCTATTCGCCCATTCATCAATATCAGACGGGTGCGAACACGATAACCACGGCTTCGACAACCACGACCTCACATGCGCCAGACCCCGATGCCAGCGCGCTCCGACAGCATCGATTGTCTCAATCCAACCCGGACTCAACGAACGCATGAAATGGAACATCGGTGGCACTTGCGACAAACACCAAGACCAGGTGACTACCCAGTCAAACGCCAACCTCGCAGACCACCCCCTCGCCGGGCCGCACATCGGTACAGCAGATCTCCCGAAAGTCCTCAAATGGATCCACACCGAAGGCCGCTGCGCCCTCGAATACATCACCATCAACAACCCAGACGCCAACCACACCGCCAAAGCGGAGGATCGTGACTGAGTCCCTACAGGCGCACGGGCTGGGCCCGCAAAGGCAGTGTGAGCCGGTCTCAATGGAATCAGTGCAACGTGCTGTGCGTTCCTGGCAGATCATATCAAGACTGCGCGATGGGAACCAAGTTGCGACGCTCTCCCGCCGATCCTGTGGCCCGGTGGTTGTACGCCCCTAGGTGAAGAAGCCAGTGACGATCACATTTAGCGTGACGCCAAAGATCCTCGCCCCGAGAACCGGCAAAAGCGCCTTGAAGCCCAGCCGTTGGAACGTTCCTGCACCACGGTCACCGTCATGAACGCTGACGTCAGGCAACAACAAACCAGGCTGCACCGCTACTCGCCGTGCCCAAGCCAGCAGACACTAGCAAGATCGCTGAGCCAAATAAACAGCCAGCAGTGCTAGCGCAAGAGGCTTCAAGGATCCGCACCAGTGGGCAGAGCTAGAGAGTTTCGAACCCCCGCCAGTCCAGCCAATCGCAGTATCACTGAGCCTGAACGATTCTCGTGAGCTCACACTCGGTTTGGGCCTTCGTGTAGGAGGGCAATTGCTTGCCGTCTCTCGAAATCCCTTACAAACCACGCCGCAGTCGTTCCAGTCACGACGACGAGAGAAGTTATTGCGACCACCGATGGTCTCTGCCATCGTGCTTCTGTTGTCCGCTTAGCGTTCGCATCACAATCGGACTGTCTGCCGCTGCCAATGCCACAGCAGCAAATGATAAATGATCAGCCGACGCAGCCCGTGATCACGCCAGACCGAATGCCAGGGAACTGCAAGATCGATGGCCTATGGTCTCGTTCCAATGGATCGTCACTGTTAGGGGACATACGTTTGCGAAATCTCCTTAGCAATCGAGCAGTCCGATTGGCCTTGGTCTTGGTCTGTCTCTTCGCTCTGTACACAAAGGCCTGTGGTTATGACGAGCTAGAGCAAGAGGTCGTTGACTTGCGAAACGAAGCGTACGCACTGATCGAAGTCAGGCCATCTGGCGACACCTTTTTTCTTGGCTCGACAAAGCGTGAGATATGTGATCGCACGGTTTTCTTGAGCGACCTCGAACGTGGCAAAGACCTCTCAAAGGTCGCTGAGCTATCCAGAGGTGTCTACCCGAAGATGGAACCAGCCGCCCAGCACTACGAACGCGAGGGATGGTCAGTTGCAAGAATTTTCTACCAGTACGTGCCGGGTGAGTTCCCGGTCTTCGGCTTTGCCGCATTCCGCGACTTTCGGCGTGTCACCATTCTTGTCAATGGGGGCAGCATAGAAATCTCGATCTGGGCTGGGCCTGGGTGTATAGGCCTAGACGGATCTGACGAGCGACCGCTTGACAATGAAGTAGACAAGTTCCCGAACCTTGAAGATCTTTTGGATGAATAGCTAAGCCCGCCTCGCGGCCAGTCCGCTCCGGAACACTTCATCGACGAGAGTGAGCGCCTAGCCGTGGCCAGCCAGCTCGTTGGCCCATTGTACAACCGCCTCTGCTGAAGGCACGTCGGCGGTACTATCCCCATCGACTCCAAAATTCACAAGAATCATCATGTCGCCATAACGGGCCACGAATATTAGGGACCGTCTTCCATCGGAACGGACTCCTTCGAGGATGACCACATCGTCGGCTTTGCTCTCAAATGGAGCAGCTACAACAGTGATCGCTTCCCCGCCGAGAAGCTTCGGGTCACAGCCGCCAATCTGCCTAGCTGCATCGACGCTCTGCTGCGCTAGCTCAGCTTCGTTGATACCAATCGTGATATTGGCATCGGGTACACCTGAATCGTTCAAGTAATGAGCTGAAAGCCCGTCCATTTCGGGAGGCACATCGAACGCACAACCTTCAAAAGCGTCAGCAGGATCGGCCGGACCCTGCTTAGTCACGATCACGTGCCTGAGATCAAGGCCTGCCTCAGCTAAGAAGTCTGGCGTCGCCACGTAGACGGCAGCGGGATGGCTAAGCCACGCGTCTCTGCGGTCCGTTGTCGGAATCGGCTCCGCAGCGCTTGTAGTTGTTGTCTCGACCCCACTACTAGTTGCCGGCTCAGACTCCGCTCCGACGCGCACGTCAACTGTTCCACTCGAACCGCACGCCGATACCGAGAGGCATGTGGATATAAAAACAGCCGCAATCAGACGCATGCCTGGGCATCGGCGGGTTAGTCGATCTGCTTTAGGAAACGTTCTTTGCGTACTGTCCGCGATCAGAAACTCGAGCACAATCCCAAGTTGAGAAACGCGAACGGTCGAGTTCATCCGTTCCTTTCTCAGCAATCATGAGATTGGGCGTTCCTAGCCGACCCTGAGGCGCTACCAGCCAAGCATCATCGACCTTGAGATCATCGCTCTGCGCCGCCAAGACAATCGTCCCGAGTTACTACAACGGCATCGAACCGTGTTCGCTGCTATCACCCGAGCACTCCCCCGCCCGACTACTTCAGAACCGAGTCCGCTGATGACCCAGGGTTTGCCAAGTCGCCACTCAGAAAGGGCGGCAACCCCGAAACCACCAGCCCAGCGCATGCGAAGCACACATCCCAGGTATCGTCGGCAACCGGCATCTGCTGAGTCAGGTAGCCAATATCTGTGGGCCTACGCAGGGGCGATAATCCAAACGACCCGGGATCGCAAAGCTGTGTCCCCGGAACGTCCTCCTAGACTTCAGGCCGCCCAGGAAATTTCGGCCAGTACTCACCGTAGGGGGCAATATCCTGTACATGTAGGCCAGCCTGTGCTGACGAGTGACAGCTTCAATTTTGAGGTGAAGGGTCGGGTGAACCACCTGGAGCCAAACTGTCGCGACCGACGCCAAGGTACTCTCAAACCTCATAATGAGGCCACAGATCCTTATTGCAATGGCGCCTTGGCTTCCACTCGTTTACCGAAGCCAACGCTGTTTAGCCGATCGTGTTGCCTACGGTGAGGTGATCAGTGATTTGTTGTTGCGTTAGTGCGGTTGGATAGACGGCGACACCTGAGTAGCTGCCGACGTGGTCTCCGATTTGGAGGCCACCTTGGTCCAGACTGGTATCAACGAACACGTCAAGCAACTCAAAGCCGACTAGCTGGGCATCCAGGTAGATCCTGACTGTGGCTCCATCGAACGTCAACACGATATGGTGCCACACATCGTCGGTAACCGACAGGCCTGCGGGTAGGAAGAATCGGTGGCGATCGTTGGTGTTGAGCCCTGTCACAACAACCAACGATCCGTTGTCATCGTGATAGAAACCGAAGTTGTTTCCATAGCGCATCAGCCACTGATCACCGTCGGTAGCGTCAGTCTTAAACCATGTCTCCAGTGACCGTTCTGCGTCTCCGATCGGGAGATTACCTGACGAAGCCAAAGCAGCGAGCTCGTTCGTTGGTGCTGTGAGGGCTCCTCCGAGACCTGCCGGGCTGTCGGTTGCTGCGGTTGCGTTGCTGGTGGCCGAACCGTTCAAGCAGTTCGCGAAGTCATCCTGAACCCTGGCTGGGGTTCCGTCCCCGTTCAGGCCGGCTAGCGGCATGTAGAGATCGGCACCATCGGCGATGACCGCCGCTCCGTATGGATCGGTGGGTGCGTCTGAGCATGCGTCGGTCCGGCTCGACGCTCCAAGCGTCCAATGTTCGGCAATCTCCGAATCAGTCAACACCGCCGGGTAGACAGCGAAGCCTGAATAGCTGCCAGCGTGCTCCCCGACTCGGAGGCCCCCACCAGCAAGACTCGTATCAACTGAAACGTCAAGCAGCTCGGAGCCAACTAAGAAACCATCCAAATGGACTCTCACGGACGCGCCATCGAACGTTACGACGATGTGATGCCAAACACCGTCAGTGATTGACTGACCCACAGGCAAGTTGAAGCGGTGCAAATCGGTTGTGTTGAGGCCTGTTGAGACAACGAAAGAACCGTTGTCGTCATAGGCGATACCGAAGTTGTTTCCATAACGCATCAACGACTGGACACCGTCATCGCCATCTTGTTTAAACCAAGTCTCCAACGACCGCGAATCGTTACCGGTCGGCAGATTCCCGGATGCTGCCAACACTGCAAGTTGATCTGAAGCCGAAGTTATGCCACCCCCAATGCCGGTGGGCCCGTCAGCGGATGCGGTTGCGCTGCTGGTCGCGGAACCGTTCAGGCAGTTCGCTAGTTCATCTTGGATACGGGCTGGGGTTCCGTCCCCGTTCAGACCAGTTAGCGGCATGTAGAGGGCGGCGCCGTTCGCTATCACCGCTGAACCGTACGGATCGGTAGGGGTTGCGCTGCACGCAGTGGTTCTGTTCGAAGAACCAATGCGACACCTCTCGTTCGAACAAGCAGCGGCGGCTCTTAATCGGGGCCGACCAGTGGAACAGCTACTCGGTCGCCATGTCCTCCCAGACCAAAGAGTCTTGATTCGCTGGATCTCTGCGTACCCATCAGAAGGAACTATTAGAGCTTCGCTTCACGAAGTCTTCGCAACAGCGTCGACGCCGGTCCACGAGTCCGGTGCGTTCGATCTAACCGAGGATCACGGCGAAGGACGAATCATAGGAACTTGGCAAACCGCCGACGAAGCGATCGCAGATCGTTGGAGGCTGTTCACTCCCACGGTCACTCAATCCTTGCGTTAAATGCTGGTCTGAACCCGGCTTTAGTCCAACCCGTTGCGATGTGACTTCGCCTGCTAGGCCATCGCGACACTCCAACGCTTGTCAGCAGAAGCTCATTATCGACATAGACACGCCGAAAGCGACCAAAAAGCAGTGTCCGTACGGTAATGTCGGCGGTCATCAATTTTTCGAACAGCGGCGGGAACCCGTGAACCTCATGTTCAACCGCATCTAGAGAGAAGTACTCGATCGGTGGAGTACCTGCAGGGCCGAACGACACTAACAAGCTAGGCTCGAGCAGTTCAAGACGGAAAGGAACTGCACCAGGCTTGACAAACTCAAACACGTATTGCCCAATCAGGCGATCCTCTCGGAGGAACAAGGGGTTGCTCAGGACCGGCGGTTGACCCAAGCTAGCGAGCACTGCATCCATCCTGGCTAAAACCGTTTCAACGAAGGGAGTTTTCATGGCTACCGGAGGGACTGAAGGCTACGGATCAGTCTATCTGCTAGCTGGCCTGACTTCTGAGAAACATGCGTAAAGGGAACGTTCAAGTGAATCAGTGCCTGGTTTGGGTTCCTACTTCGACCAATTCCAATGCGAATTGCGGTAGTCCACTGTTCCCCGGCCCGCAATCGTGTCGTGGCGCCGCTCCAGCCGACTTTGATAAAGCGCCCAGGCTGGTTCCACAGCCCAGGTTTTGACGAGAGCGTTGCGGCCGAATTGCCAAGGTTCGCGCTTCCGATTCCGACCCGGCTGCTTTGAATAGCTGCTGCGCTTACCCTGGTAGATCCGTTAGCGATCGCTCGTGAAGCCGACAGGGTGTTACCTACGCCTCCAGTCATGGCGGTCATAGCGACTGTTCCACCGACCTGGCCGCCACGATAAGTCCAACTGTCGGGATCGTACTTGCCCTCGGTCAAACTCAGGTTGCTCAGCACAGCTTCTTCTCCCAACAGTGCGAAGAACCCGTCAAAGAAGCCAGCTGCGCCGTCTGCCGTCTTTTGACTGAAGTTGGGGTTGTCGGCTTTGAAATCCTCGACCGTCTCATACCAAGAGATGGCAACGCTTTCATACCAGCTTGGCCCTGGCGGCTTCATGTCTGCCTTCTCGGCACACCCCATTGAAGCGCCTGGCACATAACAGGACTCATTGCCGGTTGGATCCGCAAACTTCAATGGGTTGCTATCAACATATGAATACCGGTTGTAGCCATCCAGCACCTCGTCGGCCATGATGAACCGGCCGATTTGTGGGTCGTAGTGGCGTGCGTTGTAGTCGATAAGGCCTGTGCCTGGGTCATCGGTTTGTCCGGTGAATGTTTCATCAACCGGCAGCCCATTGATACCGCCGCCACGGATGACACCAAACGGTGTGTAGCGCTGAACGACCGGTTCCGCATCTGCAGTCAACGTCACAGACCCTGATCCTAAGTGATCACTAGAAGCAGCCGTGAACACAGCGCCAATCAGATGACCGACAGTCTGACCACCAAGACTGTAAGTAACCTCCGACACTCCATCAGAGACCTGATAATCACTGCCGAAGTAGAACGTCTCAACGCCGTCAAGGTTCCTATAGACCCGGTTGCCTTCGGCGTCATACAACGCCTCCATATCCGCACCGGCACCGCTAATCGTGACTAGCCGGTTCTGTACGTCGTAGCCAAGCGTCTCAATACCAGAACCAGTGTTACGAGACGTCTGGTTACCAACAGCGTCATAACCATAGTTGTTACCGCCAGCCCCGATCACCGCGTGGACTTTGTCAACGTCATAGGTGTAGCTAGCCGGTGTTGTCGCCGTACCAACAGTGCTGACACCCCGAGCGGAAGTGATATTACCAATGGGGTCATAGGTGTAGGCCACATCAAACGGACCAGGACCTGTCGCATCGGGGCTAGCGGTCTCACAATCAGCACTGGCGGTCGTGAAACCTTCTGTTAGACGATCCAACACGTCATAGGAGAAACACTGGAACTGGGACAAAGTGTCGCCATCAAACTCATGAATCTGATCCAAGTTCCCCACCGCGTCCCAGTCATAAGCCAAAGTGCGGATCAGATCGGCGTTAGCGTCCCGATCTGGGTCTTGAGGTTCAGGAGACACATAATGAATAGCCGAGTTCCCCACGGCCAACTCGATCGCATCCTGCGCTAGCGCACCCCTCGCACGATTCTGATTCGGGTAGACAAAGTTCGGGTCAGCACCCAACGGGTTCTTGTTTGCATTCAGTGCGGTCACCCAGGCTGCTTTGGTTTCACCGGCCGGGATGGAACCCAAGAACACCGAATCTTCTAGCCAATTAACAAACCCTGCGTTACTGGTCACATCAAAGGTCCCCGTCGTGTCCGGGTTCAGCGAAGGCTTCGCAGTCTCAGTGTTCGTCCACTCAAGCTGCAACATGAACTCGCCAGCAATCGTCTCAATCGTGTTGGTAGCCAACTGGCCCTCCCAGAACTGATACCCAGCATTTGAAGGCACCTCGTCACGCAGCAACAAACCTCGATACAAGTGCACCAACTCAGTGTTTAAAGGATCCGGATCAGGCTCAGGTAGCACACCCGCAAATGTGTCAGCCGACAACAACCGGCCAGACCAATCCTCATAGCTATAGGTAGACGCCAGACCGCCAGAAGCCGGATCAGCATCAACCGTCTGCCCAACCCGGTTCAAGAACGTCAACTGCCCCCGAGCGTTATACGAAGCCCCAGAAGCAACGGAGCTTGGAGCTGTGAACTGGGTTCCAGACTCAATCGACAAAGGCTTCTCATCAGGTCCGTAAGAGAACGAGGTTGTGATGTAGTCACTACCAACGTTCGACGGCCCAACGTCCCGCTCATCGGCTGCCAAGGCCGTGCTGGCCTCGTTTCCATGCGCAATCGATTTGAGCTGGCCTGATTCCCGATAGGAGCGCTCGACGCCTTCCTGGAAGACAGAGCCGTCAGCCAGTTGAACACGCCAATTAGTGAACGTCGGCCGTAAGCGACTGTCATAGAAATAGGTCTTGATGACCTCACCTCCCGACACCGGTCCTGGTCTCAAGTTGTGATGCGTACTCGAAGTCAGCAAACCAACCCGGTCTTGCCCGTCATAAGTCCACTCAGAAACCATCTGACCAGTGCTCAACTTGATGTTGACTGGTCTTGACGCCTCGTCATAGGTGGTGACCAATGAGTTCAACGCATCGGTCTTAGATTCCATACGGTTCTCTGTGTCATAGGTGTAGACAATCTCACCCAAGTCAGGATCGATCATCTTCAAGGGTGAATCCGACTGCTTAACCGAGTCGGTGTCATACACGTTCCTAATAACGTTCCTCTCCTCCTCGGTCGTCACGACGGCGTCGGTGATTGTCAGCAAACGGTCCCGCAGGTCATAGGTGTAATCGACAACGTTGCCCTCAGCGTCTTCGGCCGACACCATGTTCCCTCGCACGTCATAAGTCTCTGTCGTGTTCCGGTTCAGCCGGTCCGTTGAAACTGTGTAGAGCCCCTTCGCCTGAGTCCTAGCGGTGTTGACCGCAGCATTGGCAGAGTTCATTGACTCCAAAGTTGTGGTGCCTGCGGTGTCATAGGTTGTTCGGCTGCCTGCTAGTTGTGCGAAGTTCATGTCGGAATAGAGTCCGCCGATGCCAGTGATAATGGTTGGCACTGTTTGGCGGAAGGAGCGGCCGGCGTTGTCATAGTTCATCGATACTGCTTTGAAGAAGCCGCCTTTCTGGGTTTGGGACTGTGACTGAATAGTGCGGGCGAACCCGTCCATGAACGACCAGGACGACGTGTACTCATAAGCGGTCGCGTCCGGCTCGCGTAGAACGTCGGTCCGGACCTTGAGAGGACCCGATCCCGGTGCCAGGTCGTAGGTGAACTTGTATGAATCCTTCGGAGCGCCAGGCAACTTGACAGTTTGAGTTCGGCCGAGTCCGTCTGATGTGAGGAGGGTTGTCTGGCCGTTTGGTGCGTCTATCCGGCCTACGAAACCAAGCTCAGGTTTGACCTGGAGATAGAAGGTCTCGTCGTCTGGGTCTCCGGGCTCTGGAACGATCGGCCCGTTTGTCGACGTCAAGAATCCGAAGGAGGGGTCATATGTGCTGGAGGTGACGCCGTTGTCGCCGTTGTCCACGGCTAGCACTAGACCTCGTTCGTCATAAGACGACGTCGTCTCGTTGAACACCGCGTCTAGGTTGGTGATGTTGAGACGGTCCTCAAACTTTGTTGCAAGACCGACTGTCGGCGGTGCCCCGAGCGTCAAGTTGTCGTAGTAGATCTGTGTTACATCCAACGCTGCGACGTCGTCGCTATCTGGAACTGTCACAGCGCCAGCATCTGATTGAACACTCCGGGCAACCAGGTCACGGAAGTACGGGACGTCATCAGTTGACTGATCAACCGGATCGACGCCGTCATCGGTGTAGACGGTGTGGTTGCGGCGGCCCGCGACGTTGTCGCCGGTTTCGACGGTTTGGATGCTTCGGCCTAAGGTGTCGTAGGACGTCAGGCTTTCAGTTGTCCACTTTGAGGTTGCGAACCCTGGGGCGAAACCGATGACCGTAGAGCTAGAGCTCAGCATTCTCGATGATGTCGGCCACTCTGTCGACAAGATTTCGTAGTCATACCGGTTGATCGAGGCGTCACGTAGCCGCTGATCGCCTTCGGCCGCGTACCTCAGCACAGCGGCTGTTTGGCCTTGGGACTCGACGGTGTTGTAGAGCGGGGCCTGCGTGCCTACTGGCATCGGGATCCCAACAGTGGGATGTCCTAGGCCGAGGCGTTCAAACAGCGTTTGGGTGCTGCCGGTAGTAGTCCAAGGGTCTTCGGCCATACCGGTGTAGGTGTAGTGATCGGTGATGTTGCCGGCAGCATCTGTGACTCTGACCTGGCGGTGGCCACGATATGAAGACCACGGGCAGAACGAGCAGTCGGTGACTTCTTGGTCTTCGTAGCTGGAGGCCCAAGCCCAGTCTGGCTCGGTCAGGTAGTCGTATGTGACTAGTTCGTTTGCTGACTTGTTCCAAGCTGGGGTGTTTGCGGGATTGAAGTCTCCGTCGGCGTCAGTTTCGGTTTCGGTCACAACGTATTTGTTAAACCAACGAGCTCCGCCGTTAGGGAACATGTAGCAGGCGACCCGAACCGCAGGCTTAGCTGGGTTGGCAGCAGACGACGTTGCGCCTCCACAGTATTCAAGCTGCCCACCGACGGTCGTCAACGAGGTAGTCCTGGGTTGGCCGTAGGTGAACTTGATGGCGCCGCCGAGTTCGGTCTCGATCGTTCCGATTCGGGGCATGTTCATCGGCGACATCGAGCCGGGAGCGTTCACTACGTTCTGGAGGAACTCTGGAACGTAAGTGATCATCGGGAGCGCATCGTCGATCGCGTTTGTTGCTGCTGCGCCTTCTTGAAGCTGGATGTTCTCAAGGAACATCTTCTCGGCGTTCTTCCTGGTTCCCGGTGCCTCTGGCCAACTGTGACGTAGAACGGTCTGGGTGCCTCTAGCTGTTCCAGCCCAAGTTGAGATGACGTGCAGCCGTATGTTGTTGAAGAACGCTGGCGTCTTCTCCGAGCATTTGGTTGCTGTGCAAAGGAGATCGGTTGGTGTATCGATGAAGTCGGCGTCTGGAGCGTCACCGTTATTCGCAGCGTTGCGGTAGGCGTAGTCGAAGCGGACACGGAAGACATCAGGGGTTGGCTCATATGGGTTTGGTAGCTGTCCGTAGCGTTGCCCGTAATCAATGATCGCTGGGCTCACTGACCGGGTGTATTCCTTGATTTCGTAGCGTCCGCCGACATAAGCCTTGTAATGGTTGAGGCCGCGCCGGTAGGCACGAATTTGGAGGTTCCCGGTCGCGTCAATCACGTTGTCCAGATGCCATGAAATAACGGTGGCACATAGGTTGGCGTCGCAAAGGTTTGTGTCCGCTTTGCTTGTGTCAGCTAAGTAGGTAGGAACAACCCTCGTCGACTGTAGGGGAACGCTTTCCGGCGCGGTTCGCGGTGCGAAGTGGCTTGTCTCGCCCGGATTATCAGGTGTGAAGGTTGCGTTACGTCCAAACACATTGAGCGTGCCGTCGCCTGTGGTTACTTCCCACCATTCCAACACCGCTCCGCCGTTCCCATACAACGAATGATCAGCATTCGCGGTGACCTTCCAGATGCGGGCAGTGTTCTTAGTCTCAGTTTCGTATTCGATGTAGGTGGCGTCGGCGACAAACGGGTGGGGCCGAACGATTGGGTCTTCGTTGGCATCGACTTCCTTGAGAACTAGACGACCCGACACTCCAGCCATAGAGATGCTGAACCCGTCATCTTGTCCCGCGGGCAGGCAGAGACTGTCTCGGTAGGACGGTTCATCACGCCGGTTGCAAAGGTCGGTAAGCCTGGTAATAGCTGGGTTAGGCATGTTCCAGCCAGCACCAACTTCTGAAACCTGTGAGTTCTTCTCGTCAGTGATTCCATCAACCGAGCCCGATGAGTAGGAAAGGCTGACGCTTGGCACCGGGCCGGGCGCAGCGGGGGCGTTGATTGGGTAAGAGGTGGTTGCTTCACCGGTGTGGATGCCGACCTGCCATTCGGTTAGCAATCCGATCTCGGTTGCCGAATAGTCGCCGGCTGCTCCCCCGCTTCCGGTAGAGACCGACATGTTCGTTCCAGAACCACCAGCAGTCGCATGACCCGCGACCAAACCATCAGCAACTAACTGAGGGTCAGCGGCCTGGAGCGGTCCGCCGATTCCCTCAAGAAGACCAACCGGGATAGCCGCCTCGATGACCCCAGCTTCAGCGTCGTATGTAGTGTCCAGGTCTTCGCTGGTGCGGCAAAGGCCTGCAGCGTCGCAACCAAGATGGAGTGTTATCTCTAGACGTTCACGCTGATCATCAGTAGAAGTCGGCACCTCATCCACAGGGATACGAATGATCCATGGCGTACCCAGCCCCAGTTCGACTTCGTCAACCTCTTCGCCAGCTGCTGGTAAGCCGACTGGTACAGCGTCGACCGCAGGGTTGTCGTTTCCGAACCCGCTCGCAATCAGATCGAACGCAAACCCAGTACGGGTCAGGTTACGAGTGACCGCCGGGTCCAGAGTCACCAACGTGAGCTGCCCGCCAACACCGACAGCCTCAACGGGAACTTCAATGGTCGCTGGAACGCCTGCCAAGTCCACGATGTTGGCTGTGACTTCCTCGGTGACCGTCGTTGCAGCCAATGGTTCTGCACCGCCGTCCGGGTTGATTGTGGCAACGTCGACGCCATCACCCAGGGGCACGAAGTCATCGAGCGGAATGAGGGGCACGGGTGTGGCGTCGCTCCGGTCCGACAGGTCGGCTCCTGGTCCTGCGTTGATGTCATCTGGGTCAAAGAAGCCGTCAGGTACCTCTTCCATGACCGGCGGCAGATCCGTGATTACGACCGGTGCCGGAGGGTCTGATCCGTCCCCGTCTTCACCGACGATGAACGTGACTGACCGTGTCTCGCCGTTCGCCGTTGCAGTAAGGGAGTGTTCGCCGGCGTTAAGTGTGGTGTTCAGATTCACTGTGAAATCTGGGGCAGTCGCGCTGCCGACTGAAACACCATCGATTGTTAAGGCTACCGACGTCGCCGGTGCCACATCGAGAGCGACCGAAACGTTTGCCTTGTCTACGAGAGTCCCAGTTGCGGGCTGGATGATGGCAAGGGTTGGGAACGAAACTTCAGCTGAATCGGTGAGGCCATAGGCTTCAACCGAGATCGTGTGGGTACCACCACCGGTGACGATGTTGGTCAAGGTGACCGTGTAGTCCGGAGCTGTTGCCGTGCCCAAGATTTCGCCGTCCACCAACACGTCGACCGGGCCAGCGGCTGGAGAGAGCGATGCCACAACTTCCACCGAGTCCACATTCAACAAAGCGCCAGCGATCGGGGACACCAGAGACAGAGTCGGCACAATCACATCGACCGTCGCTTCGCCCCCGGCCGGATCAGAGGCAGAAATCGTGTGCCCACCAGCCACGAGAGCCAAACCAGTGAGCGTCAAAGAGTAAGTGGGTGCTGAGGCCGAGCCCACCACAACGCCATCTATCGAGACCTCAACTGGATCACCCGCTGCACCAGCGGTGACAATCGTAATTTCGTCGGCACTGACCACCTCATCAGGAGCAGGAGAAACAATGGCGAGGTTAGAAACCACAGGGACCGTGATGACTACCTCAGCCGTCAGACCGTTTCCGGCGACACTTAGAGTGTGATCCCCAGCCGTAAGGCCAAGACCAGTCAGAGTGGCGGTGTAGTCAGGCGCCAGCGCCTGGCCGACAACAACCCCGTCAATACTTATGTCGATCGGGTCACCTTGCGGTATCACAGTCAGCTGAACGTCAAGGCTGTCGCCGTTAGCCACAGGCCCAGGCACGGGTGCGATAATTTCGAGCACAGGATCCGCAGGCACCGTTACTGTGACGGTTCGGGTTATGCCGAACGCTGAGACTTCAACAGTGTGGTCACCAACTGCCAGGTCCAAACCCGAGAGTGTTGCCGTGTAGTCCGGAGCGGTCGCTTCATCAATCGGAACGCCGTCAACCGAGATCGCGACCGGACCCGCTGGCGGATCGAGAGTAACGGCCACGTCGAAGCCGTCTGTCCCGACTTCGTCGCCGACGACAGGCGAGACAAGCGTGAGCGTTGGCACAACAACATTTGTGGATGCGGTGGTCACACCGTCAGTAGCGGTAATTACGTGGACTCCCTCGGTCAGCGTCAGACCAGTGAGCGCAAGAACGTAATCCGGGGCAACGGCCTGACCTACAGGAGTGCCATCTATCGAGACATCAACCGGTGTTCCGTCGCCGCCAAGAACAGCAACATCGAAACCTGTCGCATCAACCGGGTCACCCTCAGCAGGCGTCGCGATCGCGATCGCAGGCGTACCGACAACAATCTCAGACTCAGCCGAACCAAAGAATGTCTCCACCGTGATCAGATGCGAACCAGCCGCCAGACCGGCACCAATCACAGTCAGCGTGTAATCAGGAGCCTCAGCTACACCAACTGCGTCTCCGTCAATGAAGACCTCGACCGGAGGACCGGCAGGTTCAACCGCGAGTTCGATTGTGAAACCAGCCGGATCAACAGTTGCACCGTCAGCCGGAGTAGCGATCGTGACCGATGGATCCTCGGCTGCGAGCTCGGCCTCACAATTAGTTAACGTCTCGCCCGAACATTTATCGGACCCGTTACCGCCACTGACGGTGTCGTTACCGGCGCCACCGAACAGCACATCGGCGCCGCGGTTACCCCGAATATCGTCGGCCCCGTTACCACCCCAAACCAGGTCCTGACCGCGACCGGCCCTAACAGTGTCAGACCCGTTGCCGGCATCAATCAGATCGGCCCCACGACCGCCCGAAATGTCATCGGCACCTTTACCACCATGGATCTGATCGGCATCGCGTCCACCCCGGATGGTGTCGTTGTCATCGCCGCCATGAAGCACATCGGATCCTTGACGGCCCACAAGCAGATCATCACCAGAGTTACCTTTGAGATCATCGACACCGCGACCACCGAAAATGCGGTCGTTCCCGTTTCCACCCTTGATGACATCGGCTCCCCTACCACCCCGCAGCCGGTCGTTTCCGCCGTTACCTTCGATCGTGTCCGCACCCTTACCGCCCCAGACCCGGTCGTTACCGCCACCACCACTAATGACATCGGCTCCTTTACCACCGAGGATGATGTCGTTGCCGCCCTTGCCGTCAATGGTGTCCGCTCCCCCACGACCACAAATGACGTCCCTGCCAGCAGTGCCAACAAGCACATCGTCACCGTTAGTTCCGGTAATCGTGCAACGAGAGTTCCCAACGAAGATCCAAACCCAGAAAGTGAAACAGTTACCACCAAAACAAACCCGATAACGGAACTTCGTCAAACCCTCAAAACCCGCGTTCGGAACAAACCGCGCAGTCGGCTCATCATCGGTGAACACCATCTCCGCTTCACCATCAACAGACGGGTCGATGATCTCCATCGTCGCGGCCGGCATGTCCAAGTCGTCATCATCATCGAAATCGTTGTCCATCACATCAACATCAACAACCTCATCAACCTCGGTGAAGGCCACGTCATCACCCTCAACAAAACCATCCAACGGATCAGCCTGAGCCAACGCTGGCGGAGCCGAAGCAACCACCGAAACCAACAGAGCGATAGCCAAAAACGGCAGAAAGAACAGGCGCTTCAAAAGATGAGCAGGCGCTGACATGAATCTCCAAAAGGATCGGGATCTTGGAATGACATCCAGCAACCTAGATGAGCAAAAAAACCCGTTGGTGGATGTCGAGCCATTTAGTTAGGCCCATGTACAACATCGTCCAGAGCGCCGGCAACGAGCACCGTCCGCTCCCACCACCACCTTCAATAAGATCTCGACTAACGCGGCAGACCAAATCACGCACCTCCAAAATCAACCCGACATTGACGACGCCGTCGAGACCACCAGCCAAGGGCAACTACAACTCATTCTTTGCCCCGAAAGCAACAATCCGAACTGACAAACGGGTGCCTAAGTGGGTGCCAAACTCACCGGACTCCACCAGACCCAGCCGGACTGGCTGGGCACACCGCTGGACAAAACCGCTGCTTGTCGGATTGCACCGGACCACTCGGACAGAAAACGTCGGCCTCTTAATCCGCAGGTTCCGGGTTCAAGTCCCGGGGGGTGTACTACATAACTCCAGTTCAGCGGCTTACAAGCGGCGGACGGTGGAGCCGAGCCGAGGCTCATGGTCACATGGTGGTCACAACAGTTCCGTTCTCAACGGATATACAGCCAAGTCATTGCGACAAGCTGTCTACCTTGTCCGTGGATTTGTGCGTCTTGGTGCCGACTGAACGCCGCTGTTTCTAGCAAGCCCCGTCAACCTCGCAGTTTGGGCGGTCACGCGCCCAAACCGATGGTCGAGCCAGCGTGGTCACTAGTTTTTGGCCAGTCATTAGTGGCGCCACTGGCGGCCCTCGAGCAATTCAGCTAACTAGATCGATCACGTGGCAAGGCGGAACATAGCCGCGCCCGGATCCCAGAACAGCCTCCGAAGACGGGCTTCTCCCATCGCGAAGAATTACTCATTTATGAAAGCAATCAAGAAGAGCACGCCAACGCCGATTGCTGACCCGATGTAGATATCCGAAGCCTCAGTCCATCCGTAAATGATCCAACCAACAAGCGCTCCAAGGAACGCAACAGGAGCCCCCCAGTAGATAAGGCCAATCGCTTCGAGCACCCTCTCAAGCAGATTGAGACCTTTCACGAGCACTACCCAGGCCAACACAAGCAACACCAGCCCCAATGCCACTAAGCCGGCTAGCTCCAATCTGCCCTGAGCGCCTGCTTCGCCAATGATGTCAGTCACACCAAGAACATACTTTGGCCATTTGCCCAGCACGAATCTAAGAAGTTGCCCACTCCATATTGCAATCCTGCGCACGAGATCCGACCGAAACGAAGTGCCGCTCGAGATAAGCGACCGGCGTTAGTTGCGGGGGCCAAAGGAGCCGACGGCCCAAGGTGCCTGGGTCTGACAAGACACAATCCCAAAAGAACGGGTCGCGAACCGGGTGAATCCGGGTTGCGCTGTAGCTCGCTTAACCGAACCAACTCGAAGCGACAAGAAGTTGCGGTGACGGAGAGTCCAGCGGTTCCAAATCAACCGTGACGGACCACCCATCGTTAAGGAAACGCGTGGCAACGCGTTCACCAATACTGGCCTTCATCATGATCTCTAGATCGGCAGTGAACTTACTCAACGATGGAGTCGCTAATCCGACCGCTTCAAAGTTGCAATAGAGAACATGACTGCGACCCCGAATTCTCTTCTCCAGCGTGTACACAAAGTGTTCGCGCGCCCGACCCTGCCTGCGCAATTCTGTCGTGCCCCGGTCCACAGTGGCCTCGACGTAGCCCACCAGACGCCGGTCACGAGTCACCCTGAAATCCGGCCTACCACCGCTTCGGACCTGTTCTTCGACTTCTACTGTGAAACCGGCCTGAAAAAGACGTTCGTGAAGATACAGCTCCCACAGAGCAGAGTTGTGATGTTCTTCCACGACAATCCGACTCCGCAGAGCCTCTTTCCCATCTGCTGGATAGTGCTTGAACCAACGATTCAGCACAGATCGCAACTCGGCAAAGTACGCATCATCGACCCGGTCGTAGAACTCATAAGGGCTTTCGTCAGGACGGGCAATAGTCATGTCAGTCCGTATTTGATTGCCGAACAACGGTGCCATGACCCGATCCTAGGTTGCAGGAATCGGTACCAGTTTTGATTTACGGACGTCAAGGGTGGTCAAGCGATGAGCTGAGCGACCGCGTTGACGGCGTCTCGCTGTTGGCCCGGTAACACATGCCCGTAGACCTGGAGTGTGAACGCAACGTAGGCGTGGCCTAGTCGTTTGCTAACGGTCCTCGGGTTAATGCCTGAGGCCAGCAGGTGAGTTGCGTGAGTGTGCCTCAAGCCGTGTAGGCCGAAGTATGTGACATCAAGTGTCCGGACTAGTTGAGTGGGCACTGTTGCATTGAGGGATTGGCTCGACCCCCGGCGAGAGTGTGTCGATGAGCCAGCACCGCAATCACCCACTGCCGATGAACCGTCGGCGTTCACTGGCTACAGGTTCCCACCCGAAGTGATCATGCTCGCAGTCCGCTGGTACCTCCGCTACGGACTCTCCTACCGAGACGTTGAAGAACTCCTCACCGAACGTGGCATCGAAGTGGACACGTCACCATCCACCGATGGGTCCAACGATTCACTCCCCTACTCATCGGCGCTGCCCGACCATGTCGACACCATGTTGGTGGACGCTGGTTCGTCGACGAAACCTACGTCAAAGTCACCGGTGTCAGGCGCTACGTCTACCGAGCCGTTGATGAACACGGCCAGGTCATAGACGTATTCGTCTCCCCTCGCCGCAACCTTGAAGCGGCCCGAACGTTCTTCCACCGAGCACTCGATGCTCACAGTGAGCCGGACGAAGTCATCACTGATCTCGCTCAAGCCCTCGAAACCGTCATTGAGGAACTCATCCCCGACGCGTTCCACAACACCCAGACAGTGGGCCAATAATCGTGTCGAGTGCGACCATGGCCGACTCAAATCGAGGCTCAAACCAATGCGCGGTCTCAAGACCGATCGGACAGCCTCAGTCGTGATTCGCGGTCACGCCTTCATCCAGAACCTACGCCGCGGCCACTACCAACTCGGCACCGAAACCAGACACCAACACTTGCGAGTTGCCGCCGCATTCGACGAACTCACCGAAACCATCTAACCGAGAGGTCGGCTGCGATCACGATCAGCGCGCCCAACGATCGCCTAATGCAACAGTGCCCCCAGATCGCGATGTCAGCGAGGGGCCTCTAGCGGCCAGCTTGAAAAGAACCAAGGCTTCAGCATGTAGCTATTCGGCCGCTGAACCGACCTTCGCAAGCGATTAGGGCCGAACCTAGAGTTCCGTTAGTTTGAGTGAGCCATGAAGGAAAGACCCGCGCGTCCAGACCGATTTCAACCCTACGCCGCAACTTTGTTTGTGACTGCTGACAAACGAGATGGCCAATTTGACGACGACGGAGACTTCCTCGGCACCGCAGTTCGGTTCCGATCATCCTTCCACTACCTCACGTGCAGACATGTGGTTGAGAAATACGAACTTGAACCTGAGCGCATCACGTTGGGGATCAAGTCTGGCCGCCCGCCGTACAACACTGTCATGAGCAATGGCATAGGAAAGATTGTTTTACACCCTCAGGCAGATCTCGCAGTTCTGTCACTCGGCACCCCAATGGCGATCTCATGGCCCAAGAGCAAAGTATTTTGCAAGGTTGGAGAGGCAAGAATCCAGCAGCTAGTCAGCGCCGTCGGCTACAGCTGGGACGCAATGCACGGCGGTGACTCATCTGCGATCGTCAGCAGCGCTTACTCGTCGACGGTCAAACAGTTGTCAGCGAGCGCCCAGCCTTTGAATTCAACGTTCACATATCACGGGATGCTGCTCAGCGATGTGATTGATCACGGCATGAGCGGCTCTGCGATCTACGACACATGGAACGGCGATGAGCTGATCGGTCTCGCAACCGGCTCAAATTCCACGTACGGATGGGGGCTTCAACTTTCGCCGTATCGGGAGTGGCTGCAGAAGCAAATCTCATGTCAACATGGCGACGACAATTGGGATGACCAAGAAATGTTCAGCTGCAGGCACGACAAGCCCTAGCAGTGCTAGCGGCGGAAATTGATCCAAGCGATCAGCTGAGCCACTGCATCCACAGCCGCTCGTTGTTGTCCTGGCAGGACATGTCCGTATACCTAGAGGCTAAATTCGACGTTGGAGTGACCAAGCCGTTCGCTCACAAACCTTGGATTTACGCCTGCCGCTAGCAAGTGGGTGGCGTGGGTGTGGCCAAGCCCCTGTAGTCCGAAGTAGGTGGTATCCAGCTTTCGCACCAGTTGGGTGAAAGCTCGCCCGGCGTTGTCAGGATGTTGCGGAGTTCCGATTGGAGTCGTGAACACGTACCCGGTTTCGGTCCAGCGCTCGCCCACGAACTCAGCGGCCTTTCGTTGATCGCCACGGTGGATTCGGAGAACCTCAGTTGTCTCGCCGTCTAAGTCGATAACTCTCCTTGATCGCCGTGACTTTGGGCTGGTTACTTTCGGAGTCCCGTTGATCATCGCCAGCGTTTGCCTAACTCGTACGGTCTTGGCAGCAGGTCGATGTCCACCCATTGCAGCCCGCAGAGTTCGCCTCTACGCATTCCAGTCAAAGCAACCAGCCGATACATAGCGAACAAATCTTCCTTCTTGGCTATGACAAGGAAGGTGCGAAGTTCTTCGACAATCCAAGCGGGACGTTCGTCATCGTCTTGAGCTGTGCTGGGTTTGTCGCATAGGCGCGCTGGGTTGCCAGCGATGAGCCCTTTGCGTTCAGCATCACCCAATGCCTTGCGAATCACTCGATGGACGCGGAGAACTGTTTTGGCGCTGAGTGCGTTCACACCGGTGGCAATGCGTCGACTTGCTGATTGGGCCTCCGATGTGCAGGTGCTGGGGGCAACAATCGTTACCTGGAATTATGGCGGCGGTTCACTTGCTTCGGTCTCAACTGGGTTCAGGTGCTCTCAAGGAGATGCATAACGCGCAAATTCCTAAACTGCATGACCGACTGATCTGCGTGGAAGACACGACAGCCGATCCCAGTCGAAAGACACGTGGTCTGCGAATTGGCCTCAACGCTCTTATGTGCGTGCAGCTCCAGACACAGACTCCGACTGTTCTAGGCTGCAAAATGACTGGTGACGAAGACCTCGTTTGCTATCTTTGGCACTCATTGGCTTCAATCCTTACACGCAGCGACCAACGAAATTGGTCGCGCCGCTACGGCTGCAAGGTGTATTGAATGGTGACACCTTGGTTCGGTCTCCTATTTCATCTCACACATGTAAGCAATCTGGTCGCAATCGTTGCGGAGGGGCTGCAGCCTGACTCAAGGATGAACGACACGGACCGATACACCGACATTGGCCATTCCCACATCAAGGAGCGGCGGCGTTCAAAGGTAGTACCCGTAGATCCGGGTGGGCATGTGTCTGACTACGTTCCCTTCTACTTCGCTGCTAGATCGCCAATGCTCTACGCCATCCAAGGCGGTTCCGTTAGTTCTTTTGAAGGAAGCCAGCAGGATCTTGTCTACCTCGTGGCTGACCCCCAACGCTTGTCTGAGCTTGGAAGCCAGCTTGTCTTCACTGACCGAAACGCATCACTCGCTCTCGCGGATTTTGAGACCGACCTCGGCAAGCTCACAGAACTCGTGGACGTTGAGCTAATGAACGAAACGTACTGGTACGACACGGCGCAAGACCCAGACCGCAAGGAACGCCGCCAAGCGGAGATGCTTGTTCATAGGGTCGTCCCGTGGACAGCGATTCATGGAATCGGCGTGTACGACGAGGCCCGGTTAGAACAGGTAGTTGGCATACTGACTAGTGTTGGGTCAGACACCCAAGTCGCTGTCCGTCGGAACTGGTATTACTGATGACCGAATTCATCACTGCAGAAGGAAACTTGCTCGAGGCTGAGGTCGACGCGCTTGTCAACACCGTCAACACCGTCGGCGTGATGGGTAAAGGGATTGCCCTCCAGTTCAAGCGGGCCTTCCCCAAGAATTTCACGGCCTACGCCAAGGCCTGCAAGGACGAGTTGGTCGTGCCCGGCCAGATGTTCGTTTTTGACAACGGAGGCTTCCAGCCGAGATGGATTGTCAACTTTCCTACCAAGAGGCACTGGCGATCTGCTTCGCAACTTGATGACATAGCGTCTGGACTCGCCGACCTGCGAGGCGTGATTCAACGTCATGGAATTAGTTCGATTGCCGTCCCGCCTTTGGGCTGTGGCAACGGCGGCCTGAGATGGAAACAAGTTGAACCGATGATTCGAGACACGTTGGCCGACCTCGATGTCCGAGTTCATTTGTATGCCCCAGCCGGGGCACCAGCGGTAGAACGAATGCCCGACTCGACGCCGGTTCCAAGACTCACCAAACACCGAGCTGCGCTCATTGCGATCGTGGATCGCTATTCACCGATTGGGGCATCGGAACTCGAAATCCAGAAGCTCATGTATTTCCTGCAATCTGCCGGCGAAGACCTGAAACTGAACTATCAGAAGGGCATCTACGGCCCATATGCCGACAACCTCCGGCAGGTCCTCAAGCGCCACGAAGGCCACCATCTTCAGGGATACGGTGACGGCACATCGGCTGTGATGGAATTGACGCCCATCAAAGTGATCGGCAACGCTGCGACCGACTCAGCATCATTCCTCGAATCACTGCCAGACCGTGATCTAGAGGATCGGATTCGCCGACTATTCGACCTCGCTGAAGGCTTCGAAACTCCCTACGGGATGGAGCTGCTTTCGTCTGTGCACTGGTGCGCCATGAACGAGAGCGACACGACCGAGCTTGAACCCGTGACGGCGTGCGTTCTGTCCTGGAACAAGCGCAAAAGTACTATGTTCACAGAAAAGCACATAGCAGCAGCGTGGAACCATCTGAACAGCACAGGATGGCTAGACCGGGCCGCTGCTGCGTAGCGAGCTGAATGCTCAAGCCTCCGATCGCCCTCAGTAGTGCTGCGAGTTCACTAGAGATTCATCCTGCCTAGGGCTGTGTGAAGCTCATGGACATTTCGGTATGAATCTATGACACGAACCGCCGTAGAAGCTTCAGTGAAACTCCCTGTGCGATTGTTGACAACATTCGCATGACCAATGATGTTTCGGACAGCTAACGTCGCGCGCACCCAAGGCTCTAGCTGCTTTCGCGTGTAGCCGTTGGGTTTGGGATCGAGGAAGTCGAGAGTCCTTGTCATGACGCGATCTGCCCCCGGCTGCGGCTTAGCCACCTCCTGAGCAACGGGAGCTGCGACCGGCGCACACAACGAGGCCGCCTCCATCCAAGCCGTCTCCGAGAATGCACCCAGCATGAAGGAGCACGACATGAACCTTCCGAGTCGGAAACTCTCCAGCGCTTCCTCCAGAACCAGTTGCCCATCCGAGCCCACAAGGCGGCCGGATGGACGCGCTATGTAACTAGAAAGATCGAATGCCTCGTGGTCATCTGCCGTCCAGCCTCTTGCGGAAGATGTGAGCTGAAGAGTCCGGCTTCGCTGATCGGTGGTATACCGATCGGCTCCGCAAAGGTCTCGTTTGTCGATGTGGTCGAGTGCATTCTGTTACCCCTCACGACCTCTGCGAAGACAAGCGAAACCCCAACGGGAGCCTCTTGAATTACGCGCTCTTGTTCAAGCTGGTGCACAGCGATGATGGCAGCGTTTCGATCACGGACGGCCTTTACGCTCTTGTGTTCGGGGCCGAGATGGTCGGCTAGATCTCCATTTGGGATTGACAGCTTAGCTCTGGATGGAGCCGGAGCTAGCCTGCCGAGAAGGGTTTCCCTAGGCAATTCACCGGCATCGAGCTCCGCCGTCGCCTTGGATCGCATCATCAATATCTCGGTCGTGCTCGGGGTATTCCTACGGTTGAGCCGATTGTCCATAGAGGTGTTCTATCGGACCCAACAGACTAAGTGTTCATGGCTCCACAGGTCACACCTCGCTGGCTCTGGGTGGTTGACAGAATGGACACCAGTCATCGGGAGCTCGTCAAGCTTTCAGGTCGGTTGTCTAGCGAACATGCGGCGCGCTCTCGTTCCGGCACCTCAGCTATGCCAGCTACATCCGAAATGAACGGGCGGGCTAATCTTGTGTTACTCGACTAGGCCGAACAGAAAGGCTTCAATTGACTTCAGCGCACGGGCTCTGGTGGCATCCCGACCACCAGGATGACAAGTTCTCAGGCGAACTGAAGATGGATGCGGGCAAACCACCCGCCCTGGAACTCCTAGATTCGCCTTCCCGCATGTGGACGCCTACCAAGCCAACCGACGACGAAGCCGTGATTTTCTTGGGCCCGGTCCCAGAATTGCTACCTGCTCTCCACGGCAAGACATCGAAGGGACACTTCACGCTGTTCGATAGCCAGTGGGCAGGGATGAGTTTCGGTCCCCGACGACTAAACACAATGTTGGCAAAATGCGCGGTGTCCGGTGTTCTTGCAGACTCAGCCGATGAACCGTTTATCAAGATGGTGACGGTTGACCTTCCGAGTCTCGCTCTGCTCCTCGGTCGAAACCCGATCGTGCCGGCCAACACTTTCCCTCGAAAACGGGCCAAGAACCTGACGACCCGTGTCGACCGTAGGACCTGGAACTGGACGTCAGGCTCCACTCGAATCGAGTGGGGCTACGACCCAACAATGACAATCGGTTTCAACAACTTGGCTGTGGGAATGACGGCGAGGATGGTTCTCACAGACTCGGCGCCCCGTTCAGTCAATTATTGGGTTCATGACTGGATTCAGCCCGCTCTTGGACTGATCGAGATTGCAACTGGCGCACCAGCATTCGCAAAGTCAGCTAGATGCTGGACGGTTATGAATCCAACCGATAAGCATCGACGCACGCTCGAACCCATGTTGCTCCACGGCGGCTGGATAAAGGACCATGACTATGAGCCGAAGGAGCGCGATCTTTTAGCCCGGGCCGCAAACGTCAACCAGAACCCAGGTGGCCTCCCTGACGTGCTCACCAAGCTCGTCACGCTGAATGCTGATCATGGCCAGTTTGTAAGCCTCGTATTGGGTGCAGTCTCGCTCGCAGATCGCCCTATCCACAACAAGTACCTAGACCTCGCGTCCGCGCTAGAGGCCTATCACGCAACCGAATTCGGTATCGGCCCTGCCCCAGCAAGACACGAACAAACACGCGATCGAATCCTAGAAACAATTCGCGAAGAAACAAGCCTGAACTCACCGGATCGAAGCTGGCTAAAGCGTTGGATACCCAAGGTGCCACAGCACTCGCTTGAGCGACGACTTCGTGATCTAGGCACGAGGATCGGTGTGATCGAAAGGTGGGAGATGACTGCAGAAGAAATGGGCCAACTTCGCAACACGATCGCTCACGGAGGAGTGCCTGGGTACCGTGAGGTCAGCACAGCGTTCGACCAGGCATACGCCCTAGCCCGGAACCTCATCCTGAGCGACCTCGGAATCTTGGCTGGGCCGACTGAGTAATCGCCCTGCAGGAAATGGGACCGGGACGATCCTGCAGGGGACCGTTGCGTTATGGGATCAGCTCGCAACCCGGCCAGGCTGTAAAGCTGAATCATCGACGGCAACAGCCAGCACCCATCGATCGCACAGCCTTCTCGGGCTACCGCTTCCCACCGGAGGTCATCATGCTGGCTGTCCGGTGGTATCTCCATTACGGATTGTCCTACCGAGATCTAGAAGAACTGCTGATCGAACGCGGCATCGGCGTCGATCATGTCACGATCCATCGGCGTCGATCATGTCACGATCCATCGGTGGGTCCAACACTTCACTCCCCTACTCATCGATGCAGCTCGACCATGCCGACGCTCAGTTGGTGGACGATGGTTTTTGACGAAACCTACGTGAAGATTGCTGGCACGTGGCGGTACGTCTACCGAGCGGTCGATGAACGCGGCCAGGTCATCGACGTCTTTGTCTCTCCGCGACGCAACATCGCTGCGGCCCGCACCTTCTTCACCGCGGCTGTGGCCGCTCATGGTGAGCCCGACGAGGTCGTCACCGATCTAGCCCAAGCCTTGGAGACCGTGATCGAGGAAGTGATCCCGAACGCGTTTCACAACACCGACCAATACGCCAACAACCGAGTGGAGTGCGATCACGGTCGACTAAAATCGCGGCTCAGACCTGTGCGCGATCTCAAGTCCGATCGCACCGCATCATTTGTAATCCGAGGTCACGCCTTCATCCAAAACCTACGCCGCGGCCACTACGAACTTGCAACCGAGAGCCACCAGCACCTCCGAATCGCCGATGCGTTCGAAGAACCGTCGTTGGCAAGGGCCACATCATCAGTTCGGCTCCAGTGCCCAGCCAAGAGGCCCGACACTCCCACGATCTCACTGATTCTGAGCGACAACTCCTCATGAGCGGCATCAACGAGTGGGGTGGACCCAGCAGCTGCAGCACCGCCATGGCACAAGCAATGGGATTCAAAGGCGTCAAAAACCTATTCGACGAAGGGCAGAGGCTGCGCGAACACCTGAGGTTCGGAGAACTTATGTCAACCGCCGACTGGGCACGGGCACTCCTGGCGACGGAGGTCTGTTTCAGCTCCAGCCTGGGCTCGACAATCGATTGGGAGACAACGACGGGCTTCCGCGACGACCGGACGATCAAGCTCATTCGCGGCCTGCAGATCAAGCTTGCGGAGGTCCGCAATGCGATGCGCAAAGGCGATCTGTTCTGAAACCTGTGGGGCCGAATAGTCGGCCGTCAGTATTGACCAGGGAAAACGTTGGCTGACACTGGAGGTCCATGCACCGAATTCTGTAACGCCTAATCACCGCCTTGGCCCGACGACGACGGCAATAGGCGTGACCGCAGCGCCCAATGCGATTCGAGTATTCAACGATCGAGTCATAGACATCAAATTTCTGGCTGTTCCTATTTGAGTATTCCGTCGACTTTCTCATACGCCACGAACTGGCGAGGCAGAAGATTGAACAGATGGTTGCGAGACTTGAAACCGGCCTTTCCGTCAGTAACTTCAACTCCCAGAGTCTTGTCTCGCCAACTCCGCCTCGTGTACCCGTGCGTGAGCAACATGTGAAGCTCACGTTCAAAGTCTTGGGCTTCAGCAGCTATCCGATACTCGAACAGATGAGGCCGCGCAGAATCGCCATCTGAGTCAATGTAGAGGTGTGCTACGTCGGGCATGACCAACAGACTGAGTTTGAAATCGCCACGGATGACATCAAATTCCGTAGCCACTCCCACCGGATCAGCTGGGCCAAAAGCGTGAACTGCTACAACCGAGCCGAGCGGCTCGAGCATCTCAATCGCCTTCGCAACCAGAGTTTCATATTGAGTGAGTGGTTGGGTCACTTGTTTCAATCCAGTGCGGGTGGACGACTGCGGCTATCCGGCGACGGCCTCGTCACGAGTCCGTCGTCGTCAAGTGTAAATATGATTCGCTCGGTTGGAGCGAGAACCACCACACAGAGGCGATCAACACTACGTCTTCCTACCGCTGCCGACATCGCCACCTAACTTCTACGAAGTTCCCAAACCCAGCGACATCAGAGCTATCCGCCAGATAGACGGTTTCGAGAAACCTGTACCCGGACAACTCCCAAGACTCTGTGACCAAGGACGACCCCCACTCGCAGTCTCGTTAGCTACAACTCCCTAAACGACCAAACTTGAGGACGTCGCAGCGTCCCCAGTGCAGAGAGTTCGATGCAGTAACCACGCTTTCCTAGGACAGACCTTGCAACGAGTGACTGTTTCGGCGTGCTAAATCTTGCGCGGAGAGTCCTGCCCGCGTTAGCAGGCCCGCATCCGCTCCAGCCTTCAACAAGACCTCGACATTCTGCTGGAAGCCGTACGCGGCCGCGTAGTGCAGAGGACACCAACCAGCGTTATCCACCGAATCAACGACAGCGCCCAAAGAAAGCAGAACCCCAACCATGCGACTGCCATCGGCTCCTGACGCAGCCCTACTCAGAGCCGAACAGCCTGACTTGTCCCTCTGTTCCAAATCGCCGCCATATTCGGCCAACAAATCAATCAACTCGGCGTGACCTTGGCTAATCGCCGAATGCATCGCAGTCTCATCGATGTCCGGCAATCCAACGTTGGGACTCACACCGGATTCGAGCATCCGCTTAACCGTCTCTAGGTCGCCTCGCTGGATAGCCCAATCAAACTCATCCGCCTCGACTAAAGCATCAACCAAGGCCTGGCGCGCTGACTCATTTACCTCGGCACGGTCACTCCAAGCCCCACTGACGTCAACAACCTCCTGAGCCTCAGCAAGACCCAGCTCCTCGATCGCCATCAGAACCATCACACATTGCGCCTGCGACAGCAGCTTCACCAACAACCCATCTACCGTTAACCCCGAAGCCTGCAGAACTCTCGCTTCAGAAACCAACCCATCAAGCTCAGCATCTTCGGGACGCGACCGTTTAGAGCCACTCGCTTTGCCCGTCCGAAACCTCTTAAACACACCTAGCACCATGAGTAACCAAGTTAGATGCATCCTTCGACGAGTCGACCCCAATTTCGTGAAGGCGCACACCGACAACCCAGAAACAGCCGAAATCGATCGATGCTGTCGGCGATTGATTTGACTAACAGCCCGTCGCACTTGCAGGATCCTCTGCCGTTAGCGAGCTAGCAAGCATGACAGTGTTGCCGTTCGGCGACAGGAACTTTCTGTCGCCATACGGCGACAATGGGCTTAGCAGGTATGGCCATCGCCCCAGCCTGAAGACACCGAGAAGTTGTTCGCCTTCTATTCCGGCAGCCTCAACCTCGCGCCGAGTGACCGTGAGCGGACACTATCTCAGACGTGTCTGCCGATGAAATCTTCCTACGCCTCGCCGCACTCCGCCTCGGCCGAGACCTGTCAGTTGACGCCTACGGGTGGGACCCAAACGAACACGGCTGGTAACGGGGAAGCGAGCTTCAAGTTCGGAATGGTTGGTTTGCCGCCACCGTGCGTTCTCACCCGTCAGCTCAACCGAGTCCATGCGGCCGCTCATCCGAGAGTCGGATTAGCAGGTCCGTGCAATGCCACTTGTCCATGGGATCGAACCGTCCCTAAAGGCCGAGTAGCATGTCCTATGGTTAGCTCGCCGGTCGGGCGGATCCAGGGGACTACTAGCGATGCCAAAGGACCATGAAGCACCGATCTGCCGGCGATGCGATCTGCCTGTGGCGTCGCCGGACTATGAAACGTTCGAGCGGATGCACTATGTCTGCTTTCACTATGAGTTCAAGCATGGCGATGTCGACGTCGACCGAGAATGCACCGCAGGAGGATGTCCATCGAGACCAACCGCCAATACTCAAGCGGCCGACCAGTACCAGCCCGGCCAGTTCGCCTATCTCGGCGTAGTGTTCTTCGACGAGCGAGACGGACGGGCGCTCATAAGACTGCCGAATGGGTCAAAGACAACTGTCGACTTCGATGCCCTTGCTCTTGATAGCGGAATCGTTCACTTTGTTCGAGATCCGGCCGGAGAACGAGCACACTGCGGAGAATGTGACTGGCAAGCCACTGCTAGCAGCCGGGTCCGGGCCCAAGAGGTTTACCGCCAACACCATCTTCAAGCTCACTCGCAATGAGCTACCGACGAGATACGCATCCTCGCCCGAAGAACGCATCTCGCTTAGGTATGGCGGACACCTCAGCGGAGTCGACGCCTGATACACGTTCGTCGCCAACACGCAAATTGGTCCCATCGCGCTGAATTTGGTCCGGTCGAGGCAATCTTCTTGGGACCAGATGGTTCTAGATTGCGTCTTATCAACGTGAAACAATCTCTCGCTCTTGCGCTCGCCCTGTTGGTAGTTGCTGGGGCATGCGCCTCTAGCGAATCAACCTCGCCGACCCCAATCGATCCAGCGGTGACAGAGCCGATCACTCCGGTTGGAACACGACTGCCCGCGAGCCTCGATGACGCAGCCAACGAATGGGCCGCCGGTGTTAACGCCGCCGGCTGGGAATTTCACAAGACGCTCGACGGCAACGCTGTGTCTAGTCCTCTAAGTATTGGGCTCGCATTCAGTTTGGCCAGGGCCGGGGCATCTCCCGACAGCGGAGCAGTCCTTGACGAGATCTTTGGGTTCGATGCCGACCCCCACTCGGCCGCCAACGCGATTGACCAAGCAATCGCCAAGACATCAGATGGCGCCAACACCGTCACCGCAGCGAACCGACTGTTCCCGAACGTCGGCTTCACTCCCCTCGCTCCGTTTCTAGAAACGGCGAGCAGCCACTACGGGGCAACCATCCAACCTGTAGACACATCCAACGGTGCAGACGCAGCCGCACAAATCAATGCGTGGGTTTCGGAAACCACGCGGGGACTAATCCCAACGATCGTCAGCCCAGAAAACGTGCAAGACACCGAATTGACCCTAGTGAACACCGTCTACCTGAAGGCCGATTGGGCCACACCATTCCTCGCCGAGCTAACCAGCGATCAAGTATTCAAGCTCGCTGACGGTTCAAAAGCGACAGTGCCGTTCATGAGAGACTTCGACCCGACCCCACGACGGTTCGTCGACCTGGGCAACGCCGACGCAGTCGAACTCAACTACGTCGGCGACCAACTAGCCATGTGGCTAATCGTTCCACACGAGGAAGACGGGTTGGCACAGGTTGAAGACTCGCTAAGTGTGCAAGATCTAATGAACATGGACGCCAAAGCGCGGGAGGGAACAGTTCAGCTCACCATGCCAAAGTGGGAATTCACGCTTGAGCCAGCCGATCTATTTGGCTGGTTATGCCCCAAGGGCTTCTGCGCCGGAGCAGGCTTCGATCAGATAGCGCCGGACCTATTCATAGGCTCGGCCGTGCATTCCGCGAAAGTGATTGTGGATGAAAAAGGAACTGAGGCCGCCGCAGCAACCGCCCTCTCCTTTGAAGCGTCCGGCCCTCCCCCGCCAGACCTAAACGTGGTTGCAGACCACCCATTTCTATGGACCATCGTGCACAAAGACACCGGAGCCATCCTGTTCGTAGGCCGCGTCAACGACCCATCCATCAAATAGCGACCCTCACTTCTACCGCTAGTAGCCGAAGCCTGGACTGCTCGGGTTCGATGATTCAGGCGCTGGAGGGGCTTGGGGTACAGTCCAGACTCCAACTGGCGGCGGAGCGTGGAACCGATTGGCGTGAGCGGTCGGCACCGCAGGATCGGCAAGTGCTGCTTCGTGCTGAGCAGCGATGGCACGAACCGTCAGTAAAAACAGAATTGCCGAGACAACCTCGATGCCACTCACGATCGCAATACCCTGGGATTCAGCCGCGTACTGACTCAACGTTGCCCCCTCCCACGGTGCTGATGGCGTTACCCGCGAAGCAACGTTAAAGATTACGAACGAACCCCACCAGAATCTCGCGACCGAAGGGATCTCCTGCCCCCGAGTCTGAGACGCAGGCCGGCTCGTTTGCCAGATTTGATCCATCATTTGAAACGGTCGCCACAGATTCAGGAAGGGCACGAACCAACCGGTTATTGCCCAGTGAGTCTTGTGTTCCACTAGCCCAGGCCTCATTAAGGCGCCGTTGTCAGCCATTCGCTTCATCATCACGATTGTGGTGATGCCAGTCGCCAACAAACCCACAAGAAATGCCAACGATAGGTAATCGCTTACGTCGACCAACCGCTCCGTGCTCTGTGTGAGCTGAGCCCCATCCACGATGGCCCGAAGTTCAGATGCCACCCTCGCCTCGACGAAGACAGTGACTAAAGCCAGTAATGCCATGCCGACTAGCATGAACTGAACAGCCTTTGCCAAGTTCTTGACCTGCTTTACCGGCAAGATAGACGTTGGTGCTGGTGGCATCTGCTCCATACCTATTCTACGACAGACACAGAATGGCTCTTAAGGTCAAATACTGGACAGAAACCTCTCCGAAGCCATCGCTTGGTCAGCTATACCGAGGCGAAATCATGATCGGTCTTTTCGCTAACCCTGGCTGCTGCGAGTAGACAGCTAAGCGAAAAAGCCGGTGACGATCACGTTTAGCGTTACGCCAAAGATCGTCGACCCGACAACTGGCACAAGCGCCTCTGAAGCCCAGCCGTTGGAACGGGCCTGCACCACAGTCACCATCACCAACGCTGACGTCAAGCAAACAACAAACCAAGCTGCACCGCTACTCGCACTTCCCAGACCAGCGGACAATAGAAGAACCGCCGAGCCGACGAATACAGCCAGGAGCGCAACCGCGAGACGCGTCACCAGTCCGGACCGGTGCGCAGAACTAGAGCGTTTCGAACATCTGCTGCGAACAACACCACCCAATCATGTGCGTTGGACATTCGCTACGTCGAAGAACGCTGGGCGGGAGCAGGTCATGATCCCGCTACCGGTTCGGTCGGTTCGAACGAAAGAGCGGTGAGAACGTCAGGAGTTAACACCTGAGTGTCTCCTGGACCGAAGCCAGCGTTGAACCATCGACCATCGTTTGTTTCGAGCAGGA